>NZ_CAJSLV010000135.1 GCF_907177275.1 Actinacidiphila cocklensis | reverse complement strand
CTGGTAAACATGGCGCTGTACGTTTCGCCGATTGTTTCCGGTGAGGTTATCCGTTCCCGTGGCGGCTCCACCTCTGAATTTACGCCGGGATATGTCAAGCCGAAGCATGAAGTGAATCCGCAGATGACCCTGCGTCGCCTGCCGGATGAAGATCCGCAGAATCTGGCGGACCCGGCTTACCGCCGCCGTCGCATCATCATGCAGAACATGCGTGACGAAGAGCTGGCCATTGCTCAGGTCGAAGAGATGCAGGCAGTTTCTGCCGTGCTTAAAATTCGTAATCATGTCATAGCTGTTTCCTGTGTGAAATTGTTATCCGCTCACAATTCCACACAACATACGAGCCGGAAGCATAAAGTGTAAAGCCTGGGGTGCCTAATGAGTGAGCTAACTCACATTAATTGCGTTGCGCTCACTGCCCGCTTTCCAGTCGGGAAACCTGTCGTGCCAGCTGCATTAATGAATCGGCCAACGCGCGGGGAGAGGCGGTTTGCGTATTGGGCGCTCTTCCGCTTCCTCGCTCACTGACTCGCTGCGCTCGGTCGTTCGGCTGCGGCGAGCGGTATCAGCTCACTCAAAGGCGGTAATACGGTTATCCACAGAATCAGGGGATAACGCAGGAAAGAACATGTGAGCAAAAGGCCAGCAAAAGGCCAGGAACCGTAAAAAGGCCGCGTTGCTGGCGTTTTTCCATAGGCTCCGCCCCCCTGACGAGCATCACAAAAATCGACGCTCAAGTCAGAGGTGGCGAAACCCGACAGGACTATAAAGATACCAGGCGTTTCCCCCTGGAAGCTCCCTCGTGCGCTCTCCTGTTCCGACCCTGCCGCTTACCGGATACCTGTCCGCCTTTCTCCCTTCGGGAAGCGTGGCGCTTTCTCATAGCTCACGCTGTAGGTATCTCAGTTCGGTGTAGGTCGTTCGCTCCAAGCTGGGCTGTGTGCACGAACCCCCCGTTCAGCCCGACCGCTGCGCCTTATCCGGTAACTATCGTCTTGAGTCCAACCCGGTAAGACACGACTTATCGCCACTGGCAGCAGCCACTGGTAACAGGATTAGCAGAGCGAGGTATGTAGGCGGTGCTACAGAGTTCTTGAAGTGGTGGCCTAACTACGGCTACACTAGAAGAACAGTATTTGGTATCTGCGCTCTGCTGAAGCCAGTTACCTTCGGAAAAAGAGTTGGTAGCTCTTGATCCGGCAAACAAACCACCGCTGGTAGCGGTGGTTTTTTTGTTTGCAAGCAGCAGATTACGCGCAGAAAAAAAGGATCTCAAGAAGATCCTTTGATCTTTTCTACGGGGTCTGACGCTCAGTGGAACGAAAACTCACGTTAAGGGATTTTGGTCATGAGATTATCAAAAAGGATCTTCACCTAGATCCTTTTAAATTAAAAATGAAGTTTTAAATCAATCTAAAGTATATATGAGTAAACTTGGTCTGACAGTTACCAATGCTTAATCAGTGAGGCACCTATCTCAGCGATCTGTCTATTTCGTTCATCCATAGTTGCCTGACTCCCCGTCGTGTAGATAACTACGATACGGGAGGGCTTACCATCTGGCCCCAGTGCTGCAATGATACCGCGAGACCCACGCTCACCGGCTCCAGATTTATCAGCAATAAACCAGCCAGCCGGAAGGGCCGAGCGCAGAAGTGGTCCTGCAACTTTATCCGCCTCCATCCAGTCTATTAATTGTTGCCGGGAAGCTAGAGTAAGTAGTTCGCCAGTTAATAGTTTGCGCAACGTTGTTGCCATTGCTACAGGCATCGTGGTGTCACGCTCGTCGTTTGGTATGGCTTCATTCAGCTCCGGTTCCCAACGATCAAGGCGAGTTACATGATCCCCCATGTTGTGCAAAAAAGCGGTTAGCTCCTTCGGTCCTCCGATCGTTGTCAGAAGTAAGTTGGCCGCAGTGTTATCACTCATGGTTATGGCAGCACTGCATAATTCTCTTACTGTCATGCCATCCGTAAGATGCTTTTCTGTGACTGGTGAGTACTCAACCAAGTCATTCTGAGAATAGTGTATGCGGCGACCGAGTTGCTCTTGCCCGGCGTCAATACGGGATAATACCGCGCCACATAGCAGAACTTTAAAAGTGCTCATCATTGGAAAACGTTCTTCGGGGCGAAAACTCTCAAGGATCTTACCGCTGTTGAGATCCAGTTCGATGTAACCCACTCGTGCACCCAACTGATCTTCAGCATCTTTTACTTTCACCAGCGTTTCTGGGTGAGCAAAAACAGGAAGGCAAAATGCCGCAAAAAAGGGAATAAGGGCGACACGGAAATGTTGAATACTCATACTCTTCCTTTTTCAATATTATTGAAGCATTTATCAGGGTTATTGTCTCATGAGCGGATACATATTTGAATGTATTTAGAAAAATAAACAAATAGGGGTTCCGCGCACATTTCCCCGAAAAGTGCCACCTGACGTCTAAGAAACCATTATTATCATGACATTAACCTATAAAAATAGGCGTATCACGAGGCCCTTTCGTCTCGCGCGTTTCGGTGATGACGGTGAAAACCTCTGACACATGCAGCTCCCGGAGACGGTCACAGCTTGTCTGTAAGCGGATGCCGGGAGCAGACAAGCCCGTCAGGGCGCGTCAGCGGGTGTTGGCGGGTGTCGGGGCTGGCTTAACTATGCGGCATCAGAGCAGATTGTACTGAGAGTGCACCATATGCGGTGTGAAATACCGCACAGATGCGTAAGGAGAAAATACCGCATCAGGCGCCATTCGCCATTCAGGCTGCGCAACTGTTGGGAAGGGCGATCGGTGCGGGCCTCTTCGCTATTACGCCAGCTGGCGAAAGGGGGATGTGCTGCAAGGCGATTAAGTTGGGTAACGCCAGGGTTTTCCCAGTCACGACGTTGTAAAACGACGGCCAGTGCCAAGCTTGCATGCCTGCAGGTCGTTTACCTTACCGAAATCGGTACGGATACCGCGAAAGAGCAGATTTATAACCGCTTCACACTGACGCCGGAAGGGGATGAACCGCTTCCCGGTGCCGTTCACTTCCCGAATAACCCGGATATTTTTGATCTGACCGAAGCGCAGCAGCTGACTGCTGAAGAGCAGGTCGAAAAATGGGTGGATGGCAGGAAAAAAATACTGTGGGACAGCAAAAAGCGACGCAATGAGGCACTCGACTGCTTCGTTTATGCGCTGGCGGCGCTGCGCATCAGTATTTCCCGCTGGCAGCTGGATCTCAGTGCGCTGCTGGACTCTAGAGGATCCCCCTTCTTCAGCGCTTTAAATGACATTGTTTCGTTTCTCTATGTTTGGTATCGGTTCTTCTTCTTCTTCAAAAAAAAGGGGGGCACTATTC
>NZ_CAJSLV010000134.1 GCF_907177275.1 Actinacidiphila cocklensis | reverse complement strand
CGAGCGACAACCCGACAGGCCACAACTCCCACCGAATCACCGACCCTATGCCCGACCAGCGAAAACGCTGCCCTCAAGTTCGGAACGACAACAGCCACTGACACACGAGGCTGCCTGTTGCTGACTACGGCATACACGGATCGCGAAGGCACCCTCTGTTGCAGGTACGGACCCCTTGCACCTCGGTCTGCGGCTGTCGGTGGAAGTCCCGCCGTCACCAGAACACGGTGTGCAACCAGACGAGAACGGCCCGACACTCACCCATCGCAGGAGGTCGAAGGGGAGTCATAGGCGTCGAGGAGGTGCTCGATGCGTTGGTTGGTGAGGGACTGGCGATCGTAGAGGCATTTGGCGTAGCGGGTGAGGAGGACTTCGACGCTGTTGCCGGCGCGTTGGGCGACTTCGGCGGGGTCGGCGCCGGCTGCGAGCCACGTGGACAGGGCGGAGTGGCGCAAGTCGTAGGGGCGTTTGCCGAGCGGGGTCGCGGCGAGTTCGGGTGGCAGGGCGAGTTCGCGGGCTTCGTTCCAGGCTCTGTGGCAGGTGGTGTAGCCGAGGAGGGTGCCGCGTTCGGTGAAGAACAGCCGCCCGTCGGGTGCGGTGCCGAAGGTCTGGACGCTGTCGCGCCAGATGCTCACCAGGGATGGGGGGAGGGGGACGATGCGGACATCGCCGGGCGGCCGGGACTTCAGGCCGCGGTCGTCGTGCATCTCACCGCTGTCGGTCCACTTCTTGCCCGCCTGGGGGCGGGCGCGGTGCAGGACCAGTCGGCCCCACCCGCTGGTGGGCAGGGTGCAGTCCGGGAGGGTCACGGCGACGGCTTCCTCCGGACGCAGCCCGGCGTAGTACATGCCGGCGAACAGGCCCACCAGACGCCGTCCCCGGGCGCGTTTGAAGCCACCGACGTAGGACAGTGCGCCCAGCAGGTTCTGGGCCTGGAGGGGGTTGACCACCACCCGCGGGTCGACCGCCCGGGCCTGCTTCGGCACCCGCCACCGGACCCGGTCCAGCGGATTGCTGCCCAGCTCCCCCTGCTCCATCGCGTAGAAGAGGGCGTTGACCAGGATCCGGCGTTTGCGCCCGGACGTGTACGGAGCCGCCGGCTTCCCGTCACGCTTCACCGACAGCGCCTCCAGCACCGCCCGGGCCACGGCCGGGTCGTGCAGGTCGATCAGCGGCCGGGACGCCTTGGCCACCCACGCCAGCACCAGCCGGTCCTGCGGGGGTATCTCCCGCGCTTCCGGCCCCGGCACCACGAACGCCCACGACCGCAGCACCCGGTGCAACACCGCCTCCGCGGGCCGGCCGGGCATCTCCCACAGCATCGCCCGCGTCACCAGCGTCAGCGCCTCGCTCGTCCCGTTCCGCGTCGTCGCCGCACGCCCCACCCAATGATCCCGGGCATACCCGGTCGCGAACGCGTACCAGGACAGCTCCGACGGGCCACGCGGCCCATACGCGCCCTGCCCGGCCGGCAGCAGACTCGCCCGCAACGCACGCGCCAGCTCCGCCCCGAACTCCCCCGCCACCTCCACCAGCCCCGGACCCCGCCCCACCGGGCCGGCGTGCCGAACCACCCGCCCCCGACACCGGCCCACCCCGACGACCCCACCCGACTCCACCAGCCCGCCCTGCACCACGCGACCAGCCCCTCCCCATCCCGAGAATCACAACCGACCACACTCCGCCCATGCATCACGTGCATCGGCAGGAGGACGCTCAGCCCACCGACTCCTCGGCCCGGACGGCACACCACTCACCTACGCCCCTTCCCGCGCCCTTCTCGCTCCTTTGCTCCCTTCCGCCACCCGAACGGGTGATGCGGCATCCGAACGCCACCACGGAGCGAGCGGAGATGCTTGTCTGGCAAGGACTGGCCGGAGCTGGCCATCGAGCAGAACCAAGCGCGACAACGGCAACGACAGGCGGCCCGAGCCGAAGGACAGGGACCAAAGCGTGCAAACAGGGACATTGGCGCGGTGTGGGCTATTTGTGGGCCGCGACGGTTGACAAGCCGTCAGATAAAGCGCTGACCTGCGACGACTTTTCCAAAGACCGCGTCCTCCGGAGCCGTGTGCGCAGGTTCGAATCCTGCCGGGGGCACCTTGCAGAAGGTGCCGACAGACCCCGCCACCAGCCATGTTGCTGGGTGCGGGGTTTTTGTCTGTGCGCAGGCAGATGCGGCTTGCGGCAGCCGTTTGCCAGTGATCACGTAATGACGACGTAATGATCTTGAGCGCATCTCCAGGGTTATCTGAGGTCCGGCTACCCAAGCGGCCGGGGCACCCCACAGCACGGCCTGAGGCCGTAAGCGTCATCTGCGTTCGCCCTACGCAGCAACTGACAGCCCGGTATAAACCATTCATGCCACGAAGACCCGGGCGCCCACTCCGTCGGCGTCCCTATCGCCCGCAGAAGCAAGCAACTTCCGGCAGACGCTGTGGACGGCCGACAGCCAAAGGCGCACCGTGCAAATTGCAGTCGACGGAGTATGGCGCCTGCCGACACCACACGACCGCAGCAGACCGCAGCAGGGTCATCGAGCAGAAGCAGAAACAGTGGGCTGCCATGCGGCAACACCAAGATCAACTCGCCAAGCGGACACGCTGGGGGATGGCAGCCGCCTTGGTTGTCGTACTTGCGGTCATCGCCTTGCAGGGGTGGTCACGCTGGAGGGGTTCGCAGGCCGACGCGGCGTGCGAAGCGCCCCAGCACTCGTATCAAGCCGCGCGGCATCGGGCCGATCTTGTGCGGGTCCCCCTTGTCGGAGACCCGATCTTGGCGCGGCTTCCCAACGACAGCTACGTTCCCGAGGCTACCGACGAAGGCCAGATCATGGCGGCCTACAGTGAGCGACGTCAGCTCTTTGGGACGGTAGCAGGCGTTGTTCTCAAACATGCTGGGTGTTTCGGCTCCGACGTCGTCGCGATGGCGCACAACGTATTAGCGACGCCCGAAACCATAACGTCGGTACAGATGCCATCTCCACCACACTGCGCGGACAATTGGCCATCCACATCTATAGGGAAGCAGGGAGCGTGCTCTCACCACGGCGGGGTGGTCTACTCGATGTTCGCCATACTGCACTTCGAATGATCCCCGAGTGGAGACGTGCTGGAGAAACGAGAGGGCACCCGGTCGCCCAGGTGCCCTCATCGACATGCTGCCTCACCAAGTGCTAGTTTCCGCCTCGCCAAGGCCCTGCATGATCCTCTGATTAATCTCGGCTTCCTGGCCGTCGATGCACTTGGCGTAGATCTTCAGCAGCACGTCCACCGAATGGCCAGCGCGGGCAGCAACCTCCGGGGCGGGCGGGCCTTCCCCCATGAAGGTGGGCACGCGGTTATTGATCACGCGGCGAGTGTGAGTTTAGCGGTGTGGTGTCGGTGTTCGTATTCGTTGGGGCTGAGGT
>NZ_CAJSLV010000133.1 GCF_907177275.1 Actinacidiphila cocklensis | reverse complement strand
GTGCAGAGGCCGTCCCAGCCGCCCGCAGCGCAGCCGCCCGCCCAGCCGGCGACGCAGCCCGCGGCCCAGAGCCCGACGCCGCCCGCGCCGTCCGGCCCTGCGGTGCACCCGCCGACGCAGCCCTCCGTGCAGCCCGCGGCGCCGCAGCCGCAGGTCCAGCCGGTGCAGCCGGCGTACATGCAGCAGCCGCCGGCCCAGCACCAGCAGCCCGCGCCCCATCAACAGCCCGCCCAGCACCCGGCGTACGGGTACCCGCAGCAACAGCAGCAGCACTCCTACGCCGCCCCGCAGCCCCCGCCCGGCCCGCAGCAGCCCAAGCGCAAGACCAAGCGCAACGTCCTGCTGGCCACGCTGGCGGCCCTGGTCGTGATCGCCGGCGCGGTGGGCGCCACGCTGGCGCTGACCGGCGGCAAGGACGGGAAGGACGACGTGGGCAAGTCCGGCCCGTCGGTGTCCACGTCGACGACGGCGGCACCGGTCGACAATCCGACCGACGGCCCCACCGCCGACACGCCCACGACGCCGGCCCCCACCACCAGCGCTCCCCCGCCTTCACCCGAGTCCCACCCGGGCATCCAGCTGGCCGACGGCTACCACGTGGTGATCGGCGACCCCGATCTCAAGCCGACCGAGGGCCTCGACGAGGACATGTACTACTACTGCAGCTCCATGGCGAGCGAGTGCCACTTCGGCGCGGACGTGACCAAGTTCGTGCTGCTCGACCAGGGCGAGAAGGGCTCGCTGGACACCTGCCTGAAGGACACCCGCTACACCCGGGAGATCGAGGTGGCCCGCCTGTCGGCCGGTTCGCAGTTCTGCGCCACCACCGACAGCACGGTCGCCCTGATCACCTTCCAGCACGCCTCGAAGAGCACCGAGGCCAGCACCTACGCCGTCATCGACGTCACCGTCTGGCGCAACGCCATCCCGCCCACCGACGACCAGTGACCGCAGCGGCCGGGGGGACCGTCGTGCCCCCCGGCCCGCAGCGGCTCAGGCGCGGGGAGTGATCTTGGTCAGGCCGTTGATCACACGGTCCATCGCGTCACCGCCGGTCGGGTCGGTGAGGTTGGCCAGGAGCTTGAGGGCGAAGCGCATCAGCATCGGGTGCGTCAGGCCGCGTTCGGTGCACAGCTGGAGCACCTTCGGGTTGCCGATCAGCTTCACGAAGGCGCGGCCGAGCGTGTAGTAGCCGCCGTAGGTGTCCTTGAGGACCTTCGGGTAGCGCTGCAGGGCCAGTTCGCGCTGCGCCGGGGTGGCGCGGGCGTGGGCCTGGACAATGACGTCGGCGGCGAGCTGGCCGGATTCCATCGCATAGGCGATGCCCTCGCCGTTGAACGGGTTGACCAGCCCGCCCGCGTCGCCGACCAGCAGCAGTCCGCGGGTGTAGTGCGGTTGGCGGTTGAAGGCCATCGGCAGGGCGGCGCCGCGGATCGGCTGCGTCATGTTCTCCGGGGTGTAGCCCCAGTCCTCCGGCATGCCGGCGACCCACGCCTTGAGCACCTCGCGCCAGTCCAGCTCGCGGAAGGACGCCGAGGAGTTGAGGATGCCCAGGCCCACGTTGGACGTACCGTCGCCGAGGCCGAAGATCCAGCCGTAGCCGGGCAGTTGGCGTGCCTGGGGGCCGCGCCGGTCCCACAGTTCGAGCCAGGACTCCAGGTAGTCGTCGTCGTGCCGCGGCGAGGTGAAGTACGTCCGCACCGCGACGCCCATCGGGCGGTCCTCGCGCCGGTGCAGGCCCATCGCGAGCGACAGCCGGGTGGAGTTGCCGTCGGCGGCGACGACCAGCGGGGCGTGGAAGACCACCGGGGTCTTCTCCTCGCCGAGTTTGGCCTGCACGCCGGTGATCCGGCCGGTGCGCTCGTCGGTGATCGGGGCGCCGACGTTGCACCGCTCGTACAGCCGGGCGCCCGCCTTGACCGCCTGCTGCGCGAGCAGGTCGTCGAAGTCCTCGCGCTTGCGCACCAGTCCGTAGTTCGGGTACGCGGCCAGCTCCGGCCAGTCCATCTCCAGGCGCAGCCCGCCGCTGATGATGCGCAGGCCCTTGTTGCGCAGCCAGCCCGCCTCCTCCGAGATGTCGATACCCATCGACACCAGCTGCTTGGTGGCCCGGGGCGTCAGCCCGTCCCCGCAGACCTTCTCGCGCGGGAAGGCGGTCTTCTCCAGCAGCAGGACGTCGAGACCCGCCTTCGCCAGGTAGTACGCGGTCGTCGAACCGGCGGGGCCCGCGCCGACGACGATGACGTCGGCGGTGCGCTCGGACAGGGCGGTGTCGGGCACGGTGGCACTCCCGTTCGGGGCGAGGACGGCTATGCGGCACCCGGGCCGCGGCCCGGGCTGCTCCCTGAGTCTATGAGCAGCCCGGGCCTCGCGACTCGGGTGGGGCGGCCCGCGCGTCCTACTGGTGGCGGCCGCCGCCCTCGTCACGGCGGGTGCTGTCGTCCTTGCTCAGCCGGTCCGGCTGGACGATGCCGAGGTCGTGGACCTCCTCGGGCGCCGACTGCTGCGGCTGCGGGGACTGTTGCCGCTGCTGCTGCGGGACGTAGGGGAAGGGCGGCGGGGCGTACGGCGAAGGACGTGCCGCCGCGTCGCCGGCCGGGGCCGGCGCCATGCCGAGGACACGGCGGACGTACGGCGCCGCCAGGACGCCGCCGACGGACCACAGCAGGGCGAAGAGCAGCGACTCCGGCATGGCCGAGCCGACTTTGGACCCGGCCGGGCCGAGGGCGCCGCCGACGACGGTCGCCACGCCCGTACCGCCGCTCGCGATGCCGCCGATCGAGACCAGCACGGTGAACATCACCGTGAACACGCCCGCCACGGCGAACTGTTCCGCCCGGTCGCGGGCGCGGGCGCTCGCCAGCAGGCCGATGGCCAGCGCGCACACGACCCCGCCGAGGACGGCGAGCACGGTGGCCCAGCCGTTCCAGATGTGGCTCAGCTCGGAGAGTCCGAAGGAGACGTCGTACGCGTGGCTGCCCGTGCCTGTCTCCTTCGCCCGCAGGGGCGCGCCCCAGCCCAGCGCGAGCCCGGAGAGCCCCAGGTTGGGCAACACGGTTCCGAACATGACCAGGGTGTCGCCGGTGACGCCGTTGTCCACGTTGGCCAGCGCGATCACGAAGACGACGACGCCGGCGAACAGCACCGTCACCACCAGCGCCGTCGTCGCGGCGCCGACCACCCGCGCGGCGGCGGCGAAACGCGCCCGCAGCGCGGGGCCGTTGAGCACCACCATCGCGGTCACCAGGCTGATCAGGAACGACCACAGCAGCACCCGGAACGGTCCGCTGTGCAGCGTCACGCCCTCGATGCTGGGCTGCGCGACGAAGGCCAGCACGGTCGCGGCCGCCGCGCTGAGCAGCGCGACCCGGACCGCCGCCTCGGGTCCCGTCCCGCCCGGACGCCGGCGCACCGAGCGCAGCACCAGGACCAGGGCGACGATCCACAGCAGCGTGAAGGTCAGCGGGACGACCGACAGCGACGCCGAGCCCGCGCCGGAGCCGCACATGTCGCCGCTGTAGTCCGAGCCGGAGTCGTAGTCCGTGCCGTAGTCGTCGTCGCTGTAGCCGTCGTCGTCGTAGTAGTCGGAGCAGTCGGAGTCGTTCGAGCCGATCAACCGGTTGACGTCGTCCTTGCCGACGCTGACATGCCCGCCGAGGCCCTGGACGGCCAGTGTCAGGGCGAGCCGGCTGCGCTTGAACCAGCCGATCGCCGAGCCCCTGAAGGCGTGCTGCGACCAGGAGCCGAGAGCGCCGGACACCACCAGCAGCACCAGCGCGGGCACCAGCGCCGCCAGCACGGCGCCGTCCCAGCGCCCGGCGAGGACCCGGCGCAGGAACAGCCCGGCGGGCGACGGCTGCGCCGGCTGCGGCGGCCCCTGGGGCGGCGGCGCGGCCGGGTAGCTCGCGGTGGGCGCGTACGCCGGCGGCGGGGCCGCGTACGTCGGGGT
>NZ_CAJSLV010000132.1 GCF_907177275.1 Actinacidiphila cocklensis | reverse complement strand
GCCAGGGACAGCCGGCCGCGGGGCAGGTGGCCGTCGGGCGGTCGGTGCCGGTGGCCGTCGCCGGGTTCGCCGCCGGCGGGCTGGTGGTGGCGGCCGCGCTGGCCGGGGAGTTCGTCGCCTCGCTCACCGTCAGCATGGGGGTGGCCGAGTGGCTGCTGTTCCGGCTGCGCAGCCGCTGCCTGGTGGCGCTGCGCAGGACCGGGGTGGCCGAGCGGCTGCTCGCCAGGTCGTGGCGGGTGCTGGCGCGCTGCCTCGGCGGTTACGCCGCCGCGCTGGTCGCGCTGGCCGGCGTCGAGTCGGCGGTGCTGCCGGGCGCGGCGGCGTGGGACGCACCGCATCTGGGGGTCCTGCTGGCGCTCGGCTGCACGCTGTGGCTCGCGCTGCTGCTCCAGTCCTGCGAGCGGTCCTGGACGGCCGCCGCCGTCCTGTCGGCGGCGACGGCCACCGCCCTCCCGCTGCTGGCCGCACGCACCGGTACGCCCGGCACCGTCATCGGCCTGACCGGGTCCTGCGCCGCCGCCGTCCTGCTCGCCGCGGCCACCGCCGCCACCGCCCGGGTCACGACCCACCGCTGAACCCCGCCGCCAGGCGCAGGAACCCAACCCACCTTCACCGCAAGGAGACTCCTCCATGTCCACCGCAACTCCCGTCGCCGTCACCGGCGCCGAGGGCTTCATCGGCTCGCACCTGGTCGAGGCGCTGGTCGCCTCGGGCCGCCCGGTGCGCGCGATGGTGCAGTACAACTCCTTCGCCTCGCACGGCTGGCTGGAACTGCTGTCGCCCGACGTGGCGGACTGCGTGGACGTCGTCCTGGGCGACGTCCGCGACCCCGGCTCGGTGCGCGAACTGGTCGCGGACTGCGACACCGTCTACCACCTGGCCGCGCTGATCGCGATCCCGTACTCCTACCGCGCGCCGCGCAGCTACGTCGACACCAACGTGACCGGCACCCTCAACGTCCTCGAAGCGGTGCGCGAGTACGGCATCCCGCGCCTGGTGCACACCTCCACCAGCGAGACGTACGGCACCGCGCAGACCGTACCCATCACCGAGGACCACCCGATCGTCACGCAGTCCCCGTACGCGGCGTCCAAGGCCGGCGGGGACCGGCTCGCCGACAGCTACCACGCCAGTTTCGGCACCCCGGTGGTGACGCTGCGGCCCTTCAACACCTTCGGGCCGCGGCAGTCGATGCGGGCGGTGATCCCGACCGTGATCGGGCAGGTCGCCGCGGGAGAGACCAAGGTGACGCTGGGCGACCTGCGGCCCACCAGGGACTTCACGTACGTCGAGGACACCGCGGCCGCCTTCCTCGCGGTGGGGACCGCGCCGGCCGAACGGGTGGTGGGCAGGACCTTCAACGCCGGTACGGGCGGCGAGATCTCGGTCGGCGACCTGGTGCGGCTGATCGGCCGCCTGATGGACACCGACCTTGCCGTCCTGGAGGACGCGCGGCGGCTGCGCCCGGCCGGCTCCGAGGTGATGCGGCTGGTGTGCGACGCGGGGCGGCTGCGCGAGGCGACCGGCTGGGCGCCGGCCCACCGCCTTGAGGACGGCCTCGCCCGCACCATCGACTTCTTCCGCGACCCGGCGCACCTCGCCCGCTACAAGACCTCCGCCTACAACGTCTGACGACCCGTCAGAGATCAGGACGTCACACCACCATGACCGCACGACCTCTGGGGGGACCCACCATGCACGCTGTCATTCTCGCGGGTGGCAAGGGCGTACGCCTGCGGCCGTACACCACCGCACTGCCCAAGCCGCTGGTGCCGATCGGCGACAGCCACGCGATCCTGGAGATCGTGCTCAGACAGCTGGCCACCGCCGGCTTCCACCGCGTCACCGTCGCCATCGGGCATCTCGGCAACATCATCCGCGCCTACGTGGGCGACGGCTCGCAGTGGGGGCTCGACGTCGACTACGTGACCGAGGACAACCCGCTGGGCACCATGGGGCCGCTGCTCACCATGCGCGACCAGCTGCCCGAGGACTTCCTGGTGATGAACGGCGACGTGCTCACCGACCTGGACTTCGGCGAACTGCTGCACGGGCACCGGGGTTCCGGCTCGCCGCTGACGATCGCCACCTACCAGCGCACCGTCCGCATCGACTTCGGGGTGCTCACCACCGACGAGGGGCAGGTGGTGGGCTTCACCGAGAAGCCGAGCATGGACTACCGGGTGTCGATGGGGGTCTACGGGGTCTCCAGGAAAACGCTCTCCGGCTACACCCCGGGGCTGCCGCTGGGCTTCGACGAGGTGGTGCTCGACCTGCTCGCCGCCAACCGGCCGCCGCGCGCCCACGACTTCGACGGCTACTGGCTGGACATCGGCAGGCCCGACGACTACGACCGGGCGAACGCGGAGTTCAGCAGCCTGCGCGGGCTGCTGCTGAAGGGGGCGTGAGCGGCGCATGAGCAGGATCGTGGTGCTCGGCGGCACGGGCTTCCTCGGCAGGCCGGTCAGCGCACGGCTCGGCGAACTGCCGGGGGCGACCGTGCTGTACGCCGGGCGGGCGGCGGCGCACGCGGCGGCCCGCGGCGGGGCGCGGTACGCGCCCGACCTGGCGGTGGACCTCGGCACGGTGCCGGTCGACGTGCTGGCCGGCGGCCTCACGGCGCTGGCCCCCGACGTGGTGGTCAACTGCGCGGGCCTCGCGGTCGGTCCCGCCAGCGCGCTGGCCGCGGTCAACGCGCGGGGCGCGGCGGCGCTGTGCGAGGCGATGGCGGCAGCCGTGCCCGCGGCCCGGCTGGTGCAGCTGGGCTCCGCGGCCGAGTACGGGCCGGGAGTGCCCGGGACAGCGCTCTCCGAGTCCGCCGCGGCGCGGCCCGCCGGGGTCTACGGCGCCACGAAGCTGGCGGGCACCCTCGCCGTGGCCGCCTCGGGGCTCGACGCGGTGGTGCTGCGGGTCTTCAACCCGGTCGGCCCTGGCGCCCCCGAGTCCGGGCTGCCGGGCCGGCTCGCCGCCGCCTTCCGCCGCGCCGCGCCCGCGGGGACGGTCATGACCGGTGACCTGGGCGCGTACCGTGACTTCGTGGACGTGAACGACGTGGCAGAGGCAGTCGCACTGGCCGCGACCGCCCCCGGCACGCTCCCCCCGGTCCTGAACGTCGGCTCGGGCCGGGCCACCCTGGTGCGCGACCTGGCGGCGGAGCTGGCCGGGCTGTGCGGCTTCGCCGGGCGGATCGAGGAGTCGGGCACGGGCTCTGAGCGCTCGGCCGCGGTGTCCTGGGTCCGTGCGGACGTCTCGCTGGCCGGGGCGGCCCTGGGCTGGCAGCCGGTCCGCACCCTGCACGACGCCCTGGCGGCCCTGTGCCCCGCCACGGCCCCGACCGCGGCCACCCCGGCGTGAGGCCCGGTCAGGCGCCGCAACCCGGTCCGCGGCAGGTCCGGTTGCCCGCGACCGCACAACCGGCAGCGCCCGCGACCGCGCAGGCGCTGCTCGTGCCGATGTACGTCCATCCCGCCGTCGACCCGGGCGCGTGGCGGGCGTTGGAGGGGATGGCGGGCCGGTTGTACGGGGTGGTGGTGAACGTGGCGGACGGGCCGGGGACCGGGCGGCCCGACGGTGTGGTCGCGGCGGCCGCCGGGCGGCTGAGGGCGGCAGGGGCGCGGCTGTTCGGGTACGTGGACACCGACTACGCGACCCGCCCCGCCCAGGAGGTCGTGCGGGACGTGCGCCGGCACCGGGAGTGGTACGGGGTGAGCGGGGTGTTCCTCGACCGGGTCGCCGCGGGGCGCGACCGGCTGCCGTACTACCGGCGGCTGGTGGCGGCCGCCCGGCGCGGCGGGGCGCCGACCGCGGTGCTGAACCCGGGGGTGCACCCCGACCCTGGCTACGCGTCGGTGGCCGACCTGCTGGTGACGTACGAGGGCAGCTGGGCGGACTACGCCGCGGCGGCCGTTCCCCGCTGGACGGCCGCCCATCCCCCGGGCCGCTTCTGCCACCTGGTCTACGGCGTGCCCGGCGCCGCTGCCGCGCGGGCGGTGGCGCGGACGGCCGCGGGGCGGGGCGCGGGCGTGCACTGCGCGGTGCCCGGCGGGCCGCCGAACCCCTGGCAGCACGTTCCGGCGGGCGC
>NZ_CAJSLV010000131.1 GCF_907177275.1 Actinacidiphila cocklensis | reverse complement strand
GGCCGCGGCACGCCCGTACGACCCGCCGGTCCCGGCGCCCTCGGCGACCGGCACGCCCGCGGCGGACCCCGGCGGCGCCGATCCGGCGGCCACCGCCCCCGGGCAGCAGCCCGCGGTGCCGGCTCCGACCGGTACCGCCGACCCGGCCTCGCTGCCCGACCTGCTGACCCGGCTCCAGTCCCTGCACCAGCAGACGGAGGCGGCCACCGAGTCGTACAACAAGGCCAAGGAGACCGCCGACCAGCAGCGCACCAAGGCCCGGGCGCTGGACACCCAGCTCGCCGCGCAGCGCACCCAGGTCGCGGCGGCCCGCGACCAGGTCGGGCTGATGGCCCGCCAGCTCTACCGCACCGGCGGGATGTCGCCGTACCTGTCGATGCTGGACGGCGAGAGCCCGCAGGACTTCTTCGGGACGCTGCACGTCGCCCAGCGCGCCGTCGGGCGCCAGCAGGACGCGGTGGCCGGGCTGGCCGCCGGCGAGAGCCGGCTGGCGGCGCTGAACGCCCAGGCCCAGCGCGCGCTGGACGCCGCCCAGGTCGCGCAGAACAAGCAGGCCGCGCAGAAGACGCAGATCGAGGGGCACCTGCGGCAGGTCGAGGCGCTGCTCGCCGGGCTCAGCGGGGTGCAGGTCAGCGACCTGCAGGCGCTGGAGCAGCAGGGCGCGGACAAGGCGCAGCAGGAGTTCATGGACTCCAAGGCGCTCGGCAAGGACCAGGCCCTGCGGGCGCCCTCGACGAGCGGCGACCGGGCCATCGGTTACGCCTTCGAGCAGCTCGGCAAGCCGTACGTGTGGGGCGCCGAGGGACCGGGGTCCTTCGACTGCTCGGGCCTGACCTCGCAGGCCTGGTCGCACGCCGGCGTCACCGTCCCGCGCACCGCGGAGGAGCAGTGGGCGCGGCTGCCGCACGTGCCGCTGTCCCTGCTGCGCCCGGGCGACCTGGTGGTCTACTTCCCCGGCGCCACCCATGTGGCCCTCTACATCGGCGACGGCCTGGTCGTCCAGGCCCCGCACACCGGCGCGGTGGTGAAGGTCTCCCCGATCGCCGCCAACCCGATCCTCGGCGCGGTCCGCCCCGACCTGGGCGCCCAGCCGCTCGCGGACTACCGGCCGCGGCAGATCCCGCAGGGCGACGGGCAGCCCGAGCCGCTGGGCTGACCCCTGGGGCCTAGCGTTCGACGTCCGCGAGATAGTCCGCGGCGGCGCCGGCGTCGTAGAACCACTCGGCGAAGTCGGCCGGCTCGTCGAAGCCGTTGGCGATGCGGTCGGCGATCCGCGGGTGCTTCTCGGCCGCGGCGAGCAGTGTGAGGACGTGCTCGGGCTGCTCGCCGAGCATCGCGTTGGTCCAGCGGGTGGACGGGCCCGCCTGCGACCAGAAGCGGTCGAAGGCCTCCTGCATCCACCAGCGGTCGAAGGGCTCTTCCCCGTGCTCGACGATGCTGGCCGCGTAACTGGCCGCGCACCTGGCCGCGTTGTTGGAGCCCTGACCGGTGAGCGGGTCGTTGGCGACGACCACGTCGGCGACGCCCAGCACCACACCGCCGCCGGGCAGTTCCGCGACCGGTTCGCGCACGGTCGGGGTGAAGCCGCCCACCAGCGTGGCGTTGCCGTCGGTCAACTCGACGGCGGACGCGCGCTCGTACTCCCACGGGGTGAAGCGGCGCATCAGGTCCAGCGTCAGGCGCAGGTGCTCCGCGGGGTCCGTGACCGTCCCGAAGACGTCCACCGGGCCGCCGGGCACGCCCTCCCAGAACAGGATGTCGCAGGCTCCGGAGGTGGTCAGCGCGGGGATGACGATGAGTTCGCCGACGCCGGGCACCAGGTTGCAGCGGACCGCGGGGACGTCAGGGTGCTCGGGACGCGGGGCCAGGCCGTGGACGTAGGCGACGGCCAGCGTGCGCTGCGGGGCGGCGTAGGGCGAACGGGCCGCGTCCGGGCGGAACATCGAGACGGTCTCGCCCTTGCCCGCCGCGACCAGGACCAGGTCGTAGGCGAGCGAGAAGTAGTCGAGGTCGGCGGCCGTCGCGGCATGGATGACGACCTTGCCGCCGCGCTCCGCGAAGGTCTCCAGCCAGCCGGACATCTTCACCCGCTGGTCCACCGAACGCGCTGGGGCGGTGAGGCGGCCGAGCCAGTCGACCGCGCGGCCCGCGCCGGCCGTGCCGGCGACGGATATGCCCAGGCCGGTTATTCGCGGTGCCATGTCGGGCCAGAAGTCCAGGCCCGCCGCCCGCTCGTGGGCCAGGGCGGCGCCGAACATGCACTGGGTGGAGGTGACCCGGCCGGTGCGGATCTCGTCGGCGGTGCGGTTGGACATCACCGTGACGTCGTAGTCACGGGCTTGCAGGCCGAGGGCCAGCTGGAGGCCGGCCTGCCCGGCTCCGACGATGAGAATCTTGCGCACGGCGCCCCCGCTTCGGGTCGGATCAGGTCGCTTGTGGTGGGAACGGCTCATGCTAGAAGGGCTGTTCCGCGAGTGCGTGGGTGACCAGCGCGAGCAGCGCGTCGACGACGGAGGACCGTTTCCGCGCGTCGATGATGTGCACCGGGATGTGCGACGGCACCGCCAGCGCCTCGCGCACGTCCTCGCCGGTGTACGCGGCGGTGCCCTCGAACTGGTTGACCGCGACCGTGTACGGCAGCCCGGTGCCCTCGAAGTAGTCGAGGGCGGGGAAGCAGTCCGCGAGCCGGCGGGTGTCGGCGAGCACGACCGCGCCTATCGCGCCGCGCACCAGGTCGTCCCACATGAACCAGAACCGCTGCTGCCCCGGGGTGCCGAAGACGTAGAGGACGAGGTCCTTCTCCAGGGTGATCCGGCCGAAGTCCATGGCCACCGTGGTGGTGACCTTGTCGGGGGTGGCGGCCAGGTCGTCGAACGCCTCGCTGGCCTGGGTCATCACCGCCTCGGTGGTCAGCGGGGTGATCTCGGACACCGCGCCCACGAAAGTGGTCTTGCCCACACCGAAGCCGCCGGCCACCACGATCTTCGTGGAGACCGGCGCGCGGTCGCGGTCGTCCTGCCAGTCCTGCAGGCCGTCCGGCCGGTCAGAGGCTGCGAAGTCCACTGAGCACCCTTTCGAGCAGCGCGCGGTCGGGGCTGCCGGACCCGTGCCCGGTGCCGTACACGCGAATTCTTCCCTGGTCGGCGAGATCGCTGAGCAGCACCCTCACGACACCGAGCGGCATCCTGAGCAGTGCGGAGATCTCGGCCACCGACCGCATTCTCCTGCACAGTTCGACGATCGCCCGCCTTTCGGGCAGGACGCGTTCGGCCCAGCCGCCCCGGCCGGCGGCGTACGGCTGCTCCGGGCCCTCCACGGTGGCCACGAACGTCTCGACCAGCAGCACGTGGCCGACCCGGGTCCGACCGCCCGTCAGGGAGTACGGGCGGACCCGGTCCGTCCTGCGGTCGGCACCTCGTTGCGGTGCCCCGCGTCTGGGCAGTGCGGACATCGACGACATCAGTCGGCGCTCCCGTTGGCCTGGCGCAACTCGCTGCGGAGTGCGGGGGTCAGTACGTGTCCCGCACGGCCCACGAACAGGGCCATGTGGTAGGCGATCGCGCTCATGTCGGCGTCGGCGGCCGCGTGCACGCCGAGCAGCGAGCCGTCGCTGATCGACATCACCACGAGCACTCCGTCCGTCATCGCGACGGTGGTCTGCCTGACCCGTCCGCCGTCCATCAGCCGGGCCGCGCCCACGGTGAGCGAGGCCAGACCCGACACGACCGCTGCGAGGTCCATCCGGCTCTGGCCGGCCAGACCCGGATGCGCGGGCGCCTGGGGCCTATTCTGCCCGCCCTGCCCGTCCGAACCGTCGTCAGGTTCGGAACCGAGCAGCAGCAGGCCGTCGGAGGAGACCACGGCGACCGAGTGGATGCCGTACACCTCCGCCACGAAATTGTGCAGCAGCCACTGGAAACTGCGGGCCTCACTGCTGAGTACCCCGGTCTGCGTGTCGACCGCGTTCAACGGGTCGCCTCCTCAACGGTTCCTGCCGGATCTGCGGGCTCGCCCGGCCCCGCGGGCGGTTCGTCACGTTCGCGTAAGGCCTCGGCGCGGCCGGCGGCCAGGCCGCGCTGCAACCCGTCGAGCCTGCGCCGCAGTTCGGCGGCGTCCACCGGCGGCACCGGTGCGGGCGGCGCGGCCCGCCGGGTCCCGGTCGCCCCGCGCACCCGCTGCGGCAGGCTCCGCCCGGCGGCGGGGGATATCGGCTCCACTGCGGGCACGGCAGGCGCGGCGGGCACGGCCACCGCTCCGGGCTCCGGTACGGGAACGGCGGGCGGCAGCGGGGCCGGCGCGAGCGCCGCGGCGGGCACCGGGGTCGGCAGCAGGGCGGGTTCCGGTACGAACGCCTGGGGCGCGGCGGGTACGGGCGCGGCCGGGGGCGGGTCCGACGGCGGGGCGTAGCCGTGGATCTCGTCCGGGCTCTGCGCCTGCGCCGGGAGGTAGACGGTTGCCGGCTGGCCGGCGGGGGCCGGCGGGGGCGCCGGCAGGCCGGCGGG
>NZ_CAJSLV010000130.1 GCF_907177275.1 Actinacidiphila cocklensis | reverse complement strand
TTTCCGACTCTATCAGACTCTTTTCAGTGCCTGACCCCCAGTCAGCGGGGTTTGTCTTTCCGGCCGTTGGGCCGTTCCGACGAGTGAGACTTTAGCGGACTTCGTTCGCTCCGGCCAAATCGGCCCGGTCGATCGAAACTCTGCACGCATTCCGAAAAAACACACGACAGGACGACAGGAAGACGACGGCACGCGGCCGTCGATCAGTCGAGAGTCGAATGGTCTTGCGGGATGGCTGCCCGGGGACCGACCAGGGTCGGCGCTCACGTCGGACAACTCGGAGTACATTACGCAGCTCGGCGGGGAGTGTCAACCCCGGCCGTGGCGCCCGTCAGTCCAGGTCTTCGAGCCGGCCGCCGGCGTCGGGCTGGCTGTCCTCCACGCGCCGGAGCAGGCGGATCAGGATCTCGCCGAGGGCGGCGCGTTCCGAGGTGTTCAGGTCCTGCAGCAGGTCGTCCTCGAAGGCCGCCGCCAGGCGCATGGTCTGGAGCCACTTTTCCCGGCCCTCGTCGGTCAGCTCGACGATGACCCGGACGCGGTTCGCCTCGTCGCGTTCCCTGGTGACCAGTCCCTCGGTCACCAGACGGTCGATGCGGTGGGTCATGGCGGCCGGGGTGAGGCCGAGGCGCTTGGCAAGGTCGCCGGGGCCGAGGCGGTAGGGGCGGCCGACGACCACGAGGGCCTTCAGCACCTCCCACTCGGCGTTGCTGATGCCCAGGTCGACGAGCTGGCGGCCGTACGCGACGTTCATCCGGCGGTTGAGCCGGCCGAGTGCCGTGACGACCTTCTCGACCTGGGGGTCGACCTCGGGAAACTCACGCTGGTAGGCGGCGATCTGGGCGTCGAGGTCCAGTTCCTGGGGGGCACCGGCGGAGCCTGCGGCTGCGGTCATGCTCCGAGTATCGCACGGTAGTGCTTTGCTCTAAAGCCCTTCGGAATGTATTCTTTAGCTTCGAAGTTTACTGATGAAGTCTTCGATCCGAAGCCTTGCCTGGTCCTGCCACCCCGAGGGGGGAGCCGTGAACACCACCGCCATGGGCGCTGCGCTGCGCCGAATCCAGCTGGGGAACGCCCTGAGCGCGTTCGGGAACGGCTTCACCGTGCCCTTCACCTTCGTGTACGTCTCGGAGGTGCGGGGGCTCGGGGCCGGGACCGCGGGCGTGGTGCTGGCGACGTTCGCCGTCGCCGCGCTCTTCGTGCTGCCCTTCACCGGGCGGATCATCGACCGGCGCGGACCCGTACCCGTCGCCGTCGCCGGCACGGTGCTCGCGGCGTCCGGGTCCCTGGGGCTCGGGCTGTCCGGCAGCGAGCCGGTGGTCATCGCCGCGGCCGGGGCGCTGGGCGCGGGGATATCCGTCGTCCAGCCGGCGCTGGCGACGATGATCGTGTGGTGCTCGACCACGGTGACGCGGTCCAGGGCCTTCGCGACCCAGTTCTTCCTGGCCAATCTCGGCCTCGGGGTCGGCGGCCTCATGGGCGGCCTGATCGTGGACACCGCGCACCCGTCGTCCTTCATCCGGCTGTTCGCCATCGAGGCGGCGATGTTCCTGGTGCTGGGTGCGGTGATCGCCACGGTGCGGCTGCCGCGTACGGCACGGCTGGAAGGGTCCGTCACGGCCCCCGACGCGGCCGGCGGCTGGCGGCTCCTGCTCCGTAACCGGGCGATGGTGATGCTGTGCGTGCTCGGCTTCGTGCTGTTCTTCGCCTGCTACGGGCAGTTCGAGTCGGGGCTCTCCGCGTTCGCGGTGACCGTCACGCACATCTCCCCCGCGATGCTGGGCGTCGCCCTGGCGGCCAACACGGCGGCGATCGTGCTGGCGCAGTTCGTGGTGCTGCGGCTGGTCGAGTACCGGCGGCGCAGCCGGGTGATCGCGGCGGTCGGCCTGGTCTGGACGGTCGCGTGGCTCGCGGCGGGAGTGTCGGGGCTGGCGCACGCGCACCACGCGGTCGCGGTGGTCGCGATCATCTCGACCTACGCGCTGTTCGGGCTGGGTGAGGCGATGCTCGCGCCGACGGTGTCGCCGCTCGTCGCCGATCTTGCGCCCGAGCGCATGGTGGGGCGTTACAACGCCGCGTTTGCGCTGGTGAAGCAGCTGGCTCTGGCGATCGGGCCGGCGGTCGGCGGCGTCATCGCCGCGGCCGGGGCGTACGACGCGTACGTCGTGATGCTGGTGGCGTGCTCCCTGGGCGTCTCGGTGATCGCCCTGCGCCTGGGCCGCCACCTGACTCCGTCCCAGGACACCCCCCAGCACGCCACCCGCGTCGTCGCACACTCCCCCGACCGCCCCACCCTCGCCCCGGAAGCGGCCGCCCACTGACCGCCCCGGGGTGACCCCCGTGCCCGCTCCCCGCGGGGCGCTGCGGCGCGGCACGCCGCCACACCTCCCGCCTGCGCTGGGGGTGTGGCCTCAGGCGAAGCTCCGGGGTACGGAGCGCCCACCGTCCACTGTCTCGTGACGACGGACCGCCGCCACGTCCAGGCGGCGCTGGGGGAACCCCCGAGGTCGCCGCGCCCAGCGGAAGCGCACCCCCTGCGCAAGGGGCACCCCATCACCGTCGCGGCCGGCGGACGCGCGCCGCCCGGCGGGGAGAAGGAACCGGGAGGGCGAGGCACCCTCGGGAGTCCTCAGCCCGGGAGGGTGAACTCGCACCAGACGGCCTTGCCTCCGCCAGGAGTGCGCCGGGAGCCCCAGGACGAGGCGATCGTCGCGATGATCGAGATCCCGCGCCCCGCCTCGTCCGCCGGCTCCGCGCGCTGCCGCCGCGGCAGATGCTCGTCACCGTCCGTGACCTCGATGACCAGCCGCCGATCCGTGCGCCGGAGGCGCAGCCGCATGGGCGGTGTGCCGTGCTTGAGCGAGTTGGCGACCAGCTCGCTCGCCGCGAGCACCCCGAGGTCGCGGAGCTCGACAGGGAAGCGCCAGGACGCCAGCACGCCGGAGGCGAAGGCGCGGGCGCGCGGTGCCGCCTCGATCCCGCCGAGCAGTTCGAGCGAGGCGTTGCGGAAGACCTCGCCGTCGGGGTGGCCGGTGTGGTCGGGGTACTGCAGGACCAGGACCGCCACGTCGTCGTCGTGCTGCGCGGTGACGCCGAGCGCGCGCATCAGGCGGTCGCAGATGACCTGGGGCGCCCCGGTGGCGCCGGAGAGCGCCCGCATCAGGGTGGAGACGCCCTCCTCGATGTCCTCGCCGCGGCGCTCGATGAGGCCGTCGGTGTAGAGCACGGCGGTGCAGCCGGGGCCGAACGGGACGGTGGCGGAGGTGTGGGTCCAGCCGCCGGTGCCCAGCGGCGGCCCGGTGGGCTCGTCGGTGCGCTGCACGGTGCCGTCGGGGTCGCGGATGAGGATCGGCAGGTGGCCGGCGCTGGCGTAGGACAGCCGGCCCTCGCTGGGGTCGTGGACGGCGTAGACGCAGGTGGCGATCTGGGTGGCGTCGATCTCCGAGGCGAGCCCGTCGAGCAGCTGGATGACCTCGTGCGGGGGGAGGTCGAGCCGGGCGTAGGCGCGTACGGCCGTGCGGAGCTGCCCCATGACGGCGGCGGCGCGCACCCCGCGGCCCATGACGTCGCCGATGACCAGGGCGGTGCGGCCGCCGCCGAGGGTGATGACGTCGTACCAGTCGCCGCCGACCGCCGCGTCGGTGCCGCCGGGCTGGTAGGTGGCGGCGAGCCGGAGGTCGTCGGGCTGTTCCAGCTGCTGCGGCAGCAGGCTGCGCTGGAGGGTGACGGCGGTCTCGTGGAGGCGGCGCTCGCTTTCCCTGAGCCTTTCCGCGGACTGCACCTGGTCGGTGACGTCGGCGGCGAAGACCAGGACGCCGCGGCGTTCGGGGTCGGGGTCGTCCGGGTGGACCGGTGTGCAGGTGAAGGTGAAGTAACCCTGACGAGTGAGTGAGGTGGCGTCGGACCTGCTGACCCTGCGGGCCTTGACGGTGCGCGGGCGGCCGCTGCGGTGGACCTGGTCCATCAGCGGCAGCAGGCCCAGCTCGTCGAGTTCGGGGAGCGCCTCGCGGGCCGGGGCGCCGGTGACGCGGGGGCCGAAGACGTCGGCGTAGGCGTCGTTGACGTAGCTGACGCGGTGCGCGGGGCCGGTGGTGACGGCGATCAGGGCGGGCAGCTGGCTCAGGACGCCCGCGAGGGTGCCAGAAGCGCCGCCGGCAGCGCAAAGTGCCTGGTCCTGGGCCTGCGCGAGCGTGTCGGTGCGGTCGGCTCCGCCCGCGCGGGGCGGCGGGGGCGGGTCCGCTGGGGCGGCGCTGCCGCCTTTGGTGCCGCCGGCCGGTGCGGCGGCGCCGACGGTTTTGCCGCGGGCCGCCGGGACGGCACCGCGTCGCTGTGTTCCGGGGAGCCGGGCGCTCCAACGCGTGAGGTTCAAACGTCCGATTCCTCGTATTTGTCACTCTTTGCAGGTGCTGCCGCACGGGTGGTCACCCGTCCAGTGTGGCCGACCAGGGGCCTGCGGGGGAATCGCACCGGAGCGCGCCCGGCGTGCCGGGGGGCGCTCACGGCCGCGGCCGACCGGGGTCACCGCCGCTTCCCGCGGCCTGTTCGAATTCGGCCCGCGGGTGCTCCAGGGAGCCGAGCGAGACGATCTCCCGCTTGAACAACCCGGACAGGATCCACTCCGCGAGCACCCTGGACTTGCGGTTCGCGGTGGGCATCCGGCTGAGGTGGTAGACGCGGTGCACGAACCACGCCGGGTAGCCCTTGAACTTGCGCCCGTAGAGCAGGGCGACGCCCTCGTGCAGGCCGAGCGAGGCGACGGAGCCGACGTACTTGTGGCGGTATTCGGTGAGCGGCTCGCAGCGCAGCTGTGCCACGACGTTGGCGGCCAGCACCTTGGCCTGTCGCACCGCGTGCTGGGCGTTGGGGGCGCACAGGGCGCCCTCCTGGTCCGAGGTGAGGTCCGGGACGGCCGCCGCGTCGCCTGCCGCCCACACGCCGTCCCGGCCGATGACCCGCAAGGTGGCGTCGGTGTGCAGCCGTCCGCGGCCGTTGAGCGGCAGACCGGTCGACGCCAGGACGGGCGCGGGCTTGACGCCTGCGGTCCACACCACGGTCCTGGTGGGCAGCCGCGACCCGTCGGACAGTACGGCGATGCGGTGCTCGCACGACTCCAGCCGGGTCTCCAGCCGGATGTCGATGTTGCGCCCGCGCAGCTCGCGAACGGCGTAGCGGCCCAGCTCCTCGCCGACCTCGGGCAGGATCCGCCCGGTGGCCTCGACCAGCACCCACTTCATGTCCTCGGCGCGGACGTTGTGGTAGTACCGCAGGGCGTAGCGGGCCATGTTCTCCAGCTCGCCGAGCGCTTCGACGCCCGCGTAGCCGCCGCCGACGAAGACGAAGGTCAGGGCCGCCTCGCGGACGTCGGCGTCGCGGGTGGACGAGGCGATGTCGAGCTGCTCCAGCACGTGGTTGCGCAGCCCGATCGCCTCCTCGACGGTCTTGAAGCCGATGCCGTACTCGGCCAGGCCCGGCACCGGCAGGATCCGGGAGATCGAGCCGGGGGCGACGATCAGCTGGTCGTACCGGATCTCGGTGGCGCCGCCGCCCTCCTCCTCGGTGGCCGGGGTGACCACGCTGGCGACCCGCTTGTCGTGGTCGACCGAGCGCACCTCGCCGACGATGATCCGGCACTGGTCCAGGACCCGGCGCAGCGGTACGACGACGTGCCGCGGGGAGATCGATCCCGCGGCGGCCTCGGGCAGAAACGGCTGGTAGGTCATGTAGGGCTGCGGTTCGACGACGACGATCTCGGCCTCGCCGCGTTTCAGCCGCAGCTTTCGCTGCAGCTGCAACGCCGCGTACATGCCGACATAACCACCACCGACCACAAGAATGCGCGGTGTGCTTGCCTTGGCCATGCCCGCCGACTCCGTCGTCATTGCTCCATGACGCAATGGTCGGGCGCCGTTTGTCCACAGGGCGGACACCACCATTCGCGGGAATCGGCCGCCGTGCAGGTCCGCCGGCCCCCTCCGCATCGGGCGATCACCGGGCAAACGCCCCAGGGCGGGAACCTGCCCTGCGGTGCTCCGGAAGAGCCGCGCGCCCCAGGGATCACACCCCCTTCATTCTTGACGCGCCCTCAACTATGTTCGTATCTCGTAGTAGTACACGGCCCAGCGCAACCGATCGTTAAGGGCGGGGAGTCTCCGGGGGGAGACAATCAATTGTCCGGGGGGATACATATATGCACATTCAGGACACGACGTGGTCGGCTTCCGCAGGGGCGGACGGGGGTACGGGCAGGGCGGCCCCGTTGAGGGTCGACGCCCAGCGGAATCTGGAGCACGTCCTCAGGGCCGCACGTGAGGTCTTCGGCGAACTGGGCTACGGCGCACCCATGGAGGACGTGGCGCGCCGCGCACGGGTCGGCGTGGGCACCGTCTACCGCCGCTTCCCCAGCAAGGACGTGCTGGTCAGGCGCATCGCCGAGGAGGAGACCGCGCGGCTGACGGAACAGGCGCGCACCGCACTGGGCCAGGAGAACGAGGCGTGGTCCGCGCTGGCGCGCTTCCTGCGCACCTCGGTCGCCTCCGGCGCCGGGCGGCTGCTGCCGCCGCAGGTGCTGCGGGTGCAGGGCGCCCCCGGCAGCGAGCCGCACGAGGCGGACGCGGCCGGCGAAGGGTCCGCCCGGGTGCCGCAGCAGCGGGCCAGGTTCGGCGCCGACCCCGCCGAGGGCGCGCGCTCGGCCCCCGGCGACCACACGGGCCGCGACGACCTCGCCGGCGCGGGACCGGCCGGCAGCCGCGGTGCCCGGGGCGAGGAGCCGGAGGGAATACGCACCCTGCTCGACGTCGTCGGCCAGCTGGTGGAAAGAGCGCGGGAGGCGGGCGAGTTGCGCGCCGACGTCTCGGTCGCCGACGTCCTGCTGGTCATCGCCACCGCGGCCCCCTCGCTGCCGGACGCCGCGCAACAGGCGGCGGCCTCGGCCAGGTTGCTCGACATCCTGCTGGAGGGACTCCGCTCCCGCCCCTCGGAACGCCCCGCCGCCAGGGACTGAAACCCCGCGGCCGGGCATAGGCCAAGGGGATGAACGTGGAGGATCGGTGAACGTCCCCTCCACGGAAGGGTGGTTCCGCCCAAGGCGGTGACTCAGGGTGCCCGCGCTGTGCCAGGCTTGGCCCCGTGGATGAGCCGAACGGCGAATCCGGCGCCGCCTCCGCCGCAGGGGCCGAGCCGGAAGACGGCACCGGGCTGCCGTCGCGCAGGGTGCCGGGACAGCGCGACCCTGTGGCACGCCCGGAACCGTCGGTCCCCGCTCAGGGGCGCGGCGGCCCGCTGCCCGGCGCCACGTCGTCTGACGATGCGTCGGACGGCGGGGCCGGCGACGCGCCCGCGGACGACGACCTGCTGCCCGCGGGGCACCCCGAGCCCGCCGGCTCCGTGCTGTCGGACGAGGAACTGGTCGACCAGGTCAGGGCCGGCCGGGACAGCGCGTACGAGGAGATCTACCGCCGCCATGCCGAGGCGGTACGCCGCTACGCCCGCACCTGCTGCCGGGACGCGCACACTGCGGAGGACCTGACCGGCGAGGTTTTCGCCCGTACATTGCAGGCGATCCGCGGTGGCAGCGGCCCGCAGTCCGCGGTCCGCGCCTATCTGCTGACCACGGTCCGCCGGGCTGCCGCCACCTGGGGCAACACCGCCCGCCGCGAGGAGCTGGTCGAGGACTTCGCGGTCTTCGCCGTCACCGCGGCCGGCGCGGGCGCGGAGGCCGCGACCAGCGCACCGGCCGCCGACGTGCGGGCCATGGAGGAGGCCGAGCAGTCGCTGGCCGTCCAGGCCTTCCGCACGCTGCCCGAGCGCTGGCAGACCGTGCTGTGGCACACCGCGGTCGAGGAGGAGCCGCCCAGCGCCATCGCTCCGCTGCTGGGCCTGACCGCCAACGCCACCGCCGTGCTCGCCCACCGCGCCAGGGAGGGCCTGCGCCAGGCGTATCTTCAGGCGCACGTCAGCTCCACGCTCACCGCCGAGGGCGAGTGCGCCCGCTACGCCGACCGGCTGGGCGCGCACGCCCGCGGCGGACTGCGGATGCGCGCGGACCGCGAGCTGAACCGGCACCTGAAGGGCTGCGAGCGCTGCACGGCCGCCTCGCTCGAACTGGCCGACCTCAACTCGGCGCTCAAGGGACTGCTGCCGGTCGCGTACATCGGCTGGTTCGCCGCCGTCTACGCCGCCAAGACCGCGGGCGTCGCGGTCGTGGCGGGCGGCGCGGCCGCCGCGGGAGGCGCGGGGGCCGCGGGAGGCGCCGCGGCTGCCACGGCGGGCTC
>NZ_CAJSLV010000129.1 GCF_907177275.1 Actinacidiphila cocklensis | reverse complement strand
ACAAGTCGTTCTACCGGGGCTCCGCTTCCTACGTCCGGCGTTCCCGCAGACCAGAGCACGCGTGCAAGCAACCACGCAGCCATAACTTCACGGCCTTGGGCTTTGGCGAGGTAGTACAGGGCCAGGTCGGTCAGGTCCGGTGGGAGCTGGCCGGCGTTGATGACGGCTGTGAGCCGGTCGGCGGTGTGGGAGCGGTGTTCGTGCTGCCGACGGGCCAGCGCGCTGAGGAGTTCGACCAGGGCACCGGCCGCCGTCACCGGCGCCGTTGTGGTGCTGCTGTCGGCGGCCGGTTCGCTGGGCGGACTGTGGGACGCCGTCGAAGAGATCCTGGAGGGCTACACCAACGACGACATCATCGACTGCGGCGTTGACTGACAGCCCCGGCGAGCCGGCCGGCAAGGGCCGTACGACAGCGCCCCTTTCCCGGTATTCGAGCTGTTGGAAGGGGCGCTGGGCGTGGTAGCGGCCGGGTCTACGCCCACGGCGGCGCGGTGATGAAAACGAGTTGCGACAGTGAATTCGAGATCGGGGATCGCTTCCGCTGACGCGATCCGACTGTCGGGTGAGGGCGATCAGCAGGGTGCCCCGGACGGGTGAGTGCAGTTGGCTGTCGCTGCCCTGGCGCTACCGGGCAAGAAGGGCGCTGATGGTCTTGCCGCCGGCCGCGTGGCTGGTGACGGAGGTGGCGCGGGCGAGGTGGTTGACCATGGGCCAGCCGAAGCCTCCGGTGCCGCCGTTCAGGTCGGGGGTGCGCAGGCGCGGCGCCTGCGGGCTGGGGTCGTCGACGGCCACCTCGATGAGGTCGGGGTGGGCGGTCAGCCGGAGGGTGTAGGTGCCGCCGCCGTGGCGTAGGGCGTTGGTGACGAGTTCGGAGACGACCAGGACGGCGGTGTCGGCCGTTTCCGAGTCGACGGCCGGCTGTCGGAGGGCTTTGAGGAAGGCCCGGGTGGTCTCGCGCGCGTGGGCGGCGGCGGTCGCGGAGGGGATGGTCGTGGCGTCGACGCGCATCGTGTCCATCAGGTTCCCCCTGGTACGGCCCGGCAATGCCCGGTCCTGCCTACCCGACCCTTGTGCCCCGCGCCGCGCTCCTTAACCCGGCAGGGAGGCCCGATTACCTCACCACCGGGCACGCGAAAATCTGTGACGGCGGGAGTAGACATTGGGCGGCGACGTGGTTATGGTTTCTCTCGTAGCCGAGATCAGCAAGGCCCGGCAGAGACGAACTGCCGGGCAGCAGTACCCGCAAGTGCAGGACGGTGCGGTGGTGGAGTTCCGAAGCCAGATTGGTTGCCTGACGGCGACGGGACTGACGACCGGACCGGGTGGCCCGCAGTGATCAGGGGCCGCCATGAGCAGTAACGCAGTCGCAGTTCAGTGAGTGCAGATCGCAGTACCCGGCAGTGAAAGTCAAGTGAGCAGCACCTCAGTAAAGGCGTCGGCTGCGGGCGCGCGTACCGGGAGGTTCGGCAGTGGGGTTCTAAGCCAGAGCAGATGCAGGACGGGCGACGGGGCTGGCTGCCGAAGAGTGACGCTTACTTAAGGTCACCAGCAGTGCGCAGTGCCCGATTGGTAGGTAGTTCATTCAGAGGGAAGAACGGAGGAGCCGAGCGCCATCAGGATCGCCCGGGCGGACGTCTTGAGCCCGGGTACCGCAGGACATCGATAGTGAGGTGGTCTCCGGTCAAGCAACCGCGATCCCCGCACACGCCGCCATCCCCCTTGCGGCGGTGCGGACACAGTAGGCCGGCGCAGTACTAGGACCGGCAGATGGTGTTGCAGTTCCTTCGGGGCCTTGGTGCCAATACGGCACCAAGGCCCCTCCAGCGTGTTCCGCAGAGAGGCAAGATGACAGCAGACGACTCGTTCAACCGGCTCGATGACGACGACTACCCCGCCTACACCATGGGCCGGGCCGCCGAGATACTCGGCACCACCCAGGGCTTCCTGCGCGCCATCGGCGAAGCCCGCCTGATCACCCCGCTGCGCTCCGCCGGCGGACACCGCCGCTACTCCCGCTACCAGCTGCGCATCGCCGCCCGCGCCCGGGAACTCGTCGACCAGGGCACCCCGATCGAGGCCGCCTGCCGCATCGTCATCCTCGAAGACCAGCTCGAAGAAGCCCAGCGCATCAACGCCGAACACCACCGCAGCGCATCCCAGCACACGGTAGGCAACTGACCCGCAGCTCGCGGCAACGCGCCGATGCCGCACCTTTCCACCGATTTCGTAAGATGAGCGCATGATCGCTGACGATGCCCAGCCGCCGGCACACGGACGGGAGCCCCGGCACCTGTCCGGCGCCACACCCGACACCTTCCGCGCACCGGCGGTAGATTCGCCTGCCGGCACGACCGGCCGGCTGATCGCCGGGCAGGCAGCCGCCGGCCTGGAAGGCGGGGTGGAGCGCGCGGCGGCTGCGCTGAAGCCGAGGATGCGCGGCTGGCTGCACGCCGGGATGTTCCCCCTCGCACTGGCCGGCGGCATCGTGCTGATCGCGCTTTCGCACTCGGCGCCGGCAGTGGCGGCCTGCTCGGTGTACGCACTGTCGGCCTGCCTGCTGTTCGGCACGAGCGCGGTGTACCACCGCGGCACCTGGGGCCCGCGCGGGGAGGCGGTCCTGCGCCGGCTGGACCACGCGAACATCTTCCTGATCATCGCCGGCACGTACACGCCCCTGGCGGTGCTGCTTCTGCCCGCCAGCCAGCAGGTGGTCCTGCTGTCCCTCGTGTGGGCCGGAGCCGCGGCCGGCATCGCCTTCCGTGTCTGGTGGATCAGGGCACCGCGCTGGCTCTACACCCTGTGCTACATCGCCCTGGGCTGGGCAGCGGTCTTCTACCTGCCCGACTTCGCGCGCACCGGCGGCACCCCGGTCGTCGTCCTCGTCCTCGCCGGCGGCCTGCTCTACACCGCCGGCGCCGTGGTGTACGGCCGGAAGCGCCCTGACCCCTGGCCGCACTGGTTCGGCTTCCACGAGGTCTTCCACGCCCTGACCATCGCCGCCTTCACCGCGCACTACACCGCCATCGTCCTGGCGGCCACCTGACTGTCGTTCGGGATCTGCTGAAACGCGCGGCGCACAGGGGCATGCACTGACCCACATTGTCCGAGAGGGCCGGTGGACCGGGTGGCTGCGCGGTGCAGGCCAGGGTCCCGTGGTGCAATATCACCTGTCCGGCGCCGGGCCTGGCACCGGACTTTCGCGCATCCGGGACGGAGTCCTGACGGCCATCGAGCAGTGAGGGAGTCGCCGTGACCGCAGCGGGGCCGGACGGCGACGGGAGCCGCCGAGGCAGGGCGATGACTCTGGCGGGGACGTTGCAGGCGGCGGAGGCCGCGCCGCCCGTGGAATCGCTCGACGTGGTCGCGCGCCTGCTCAAGGAGCGCCTCGGGGCCGCATCGGTGTCGTTCCTGATCACCGACTTCACCGGCAGTTCTGTCGTGCGGCTCGGTGCTGCGGGCAGTGTCGAGACCAGTGAGCCGGCCCAGCGCATCTCGCTGCGGGGCACCCTGTACGACGACGTGATCCGCAGCCAGCGGCCGCGGACGGAGGACAGGGGCGCAGGGAAACTGGTGCGGATCGTCGCCCCGGTGACCAACCGTGGGGACGCCATCGGGCTCCTGGAGCTGTTCCTGCCCGCGTCGCCGGACGCGGAGGTGATGCGGGAGATCGGCGAGACCGCGCACGCACTGGCATACATCGTCATCGCGAACCGGTCCTTTACCGACGTGTACCAGTGGGGCCGCCGGACCACTCCGCTGAGCCTGGCCGCGGAGATCCAGCATCGGCTGCTGCCGGCGTCGCTGGTGTGCGAGGCGGCACAGTTCGCCGTTGCTGGGGTGTTGGAGCCTGCCGACCTCGTCGCGGGGGACACCTTCGACTACGTGATCGACCGGGACAGCGTCCAGCTCTCCGTCACCGACGCCATGGGTCACGACGCCGACGCCGCGCTGCTGGCCACCCTCGCGGTGGGTGCCCTCCGCCGGGCGCGGCGGGCGGGCGCCGGCCTCGGCGAACAGGCCCGCCAGACCGACCAAGCCGTGCGGGACCACAGCGGCCAGGGCTACGTCACCGGCCAGCTGCTGCGTATCAGCCTGCTCGACGGCGGAACCGAGTTCATCAACGCCGGGCACCCCTGGCCGCTGCGGATGCGTGACGGGGAAGTGCGGGAGATCGCCCGGGAGGTTGATCGGCCGTTCGGCCTCCAGGCCCCGCATACCTACCGGGTGCAGAGGCTGGACCTGCAGCCGGGGGATCGGTTGGTGATGCTGACGGACGGCATGCTGGAGCGCAACGTCACGAGTCTCGACCTGACGGACCTGATCGTCGCAACCCGCGCGCTGCATCCCCGCGAAGCCGCCCGCACCCTCATCGGGGCAATCGTCGACGCCGCCCGTGGCCACCTGAAGGACGACGCGACCGTCATGTGCCTGGACTGGCACGGCACCGGCCGCTCCCAGCGTGACGCCGGCACCGGCGCCGACCTCACGGACGCCTCACGACCCTCAGGGACGGAACGGCCCACTGCCGGGCGATGACTCGTGGCCCGCACACCGCGGTCGAAACCACAGAACTCGCCCCTACGGCGCCCGGCCATCTCGCCGGGCAGACGAACCGACTCTTCGACAAGCAACAGCAAGGCACGGTCGGCAAAGCACCTCGCGGGAAACGTTCGAGGGACTACAGGAGGTCTATATCGACGGCAACGGTGTCCGAGTCCATGTTCTGGAAGTTGACATCACCGACATCAACGTCCTGTCTTGACCGGAGGAAACCCGTGACTATGCATTCCGCCCCTGCGGGCGTGCAGGAACTCGAAGCCGTATGTGAGGAATGCCGTTTCCCGATCGCCGATGGGGAAGGGTCGGCCTGGGTTGGTGGCGTCGCCGCCCGGGCGACAGTACGCGCGGGACGTGAAGCCCGCGAGGCCCGCCGGGCCCGTGAAGCCCTCGCCGACCAGCCCACCCCGTCCGAGGACGGCCTCCCGCCGGCGGTGCCTCTGGGTGAGGCCGTGCACCAGCCGGGCCCGGCACGTTGGCGTGTGCAGCACTACGCCTGTGTCCCGCAGGCGCGGGTGGGTGTCTACGACATTGCCGTGGCCGACTTGCGGACCTGGCGGGACCTGGTGGGCTGGACTGCCCATCTCGCTGGTCGGCCGGAGGCAGCGGGCTTCACCGCGCTGATCGGCGCGGCCGTGCAGCCCGACGCCAACCGCCTGCCAGCAGGTCTGCGCCCGCTCCCCGTCTCCTGACGAGCAATCAGCGGCGCGGGGCAGTGCCGGGTGCTCGTCTCGCAGCCGCTCCAAGGCGGCGGCGATGTCGCCGCGGTCGGGCGAGGCCGACGCACGCGGTGGCGGGGGAGTCCCACTGCCTCGCGCAGCGCGGACAGCAGGACGTCCCCACCTCTTCCAGGCCGAACGCGTCCGCAGCCGGGTCTTCGTCGTCGGGCACGATGGTCACCAGCAGCACCATGTCCTCGGTCAGCCGCTCCTACTGGCTTTGTTCATGAGAGTGGACAGCGGATGTTCATGACTTGGGAGGCACCACAGCACACCGAGCATTCGAACGCTGACTGAGCCACAGCACCGTCTCCCTCACCTTGCCCGCCACCGTCCAGCGCTGGTTCCGGCTGACGGTCACGGCCAACAGCGGCTTGCCGGCCGGTCAGCTCGCGGAGTTCGAGGTCCGGAGTTCGCAGCACCAGACCCGGCTGCGCGCGGGGCGGTGCGTGCGCGCGGCGCTGCCCCGGGCGATCATGCTGGTGATCGAGAAGCGTCCCGCCTTACGTTGTGGAGGATGACCCGTGTCGAAGCCGCCCCTGCCCGAAGCCGCCGTCGCCATGCTGGAGAAAGCCAACCCCGCCGTAATCTCCACGCTGCGCCGGGACGGCCAGCCGGTGTCCGCGGCCACGTGGTACCTGTGGGACGACGGGCGTGTGCTCATCAACATGGACGAGGGGCGCGTCCGGCTCCAGCACGTGCGCAACGACCCCAGGGTCTCGCTCACCGTGCTCGACGAGGGCGGCTGGTACACCCATGTGACCATCATCGGCCGCGTCGTCGACCTGCAGGAGGACACCGACCTGTCCGGCATTGACCGGCTGTCCCGCCAGTATCTGGGCAAGGACTACGGGCAGCGCGACCGGCGCCGCTACAGCGCGTGGATCGAGATCGACCGCTGGCACGGATGGGGCGCGCTGAAGGACAACGAGCAGCCCGGGTGACGCGGCCGCGAATCCATACGCGGATCCGTGCGCCCTGACCGCCGTACGACATAGGCGGTCAGGGCGCACCGCGGTGCGCCCCGCCGCCGCTGGCGGGCAACGGAGACGGCTAACGGCTCCAACTGGGTCCACTGTCGGTCTGTCAGATCCTCTCGCGCTACACCGTGATCATCGCAACCCAAGATCCACTTTCGCAACAGACCCCAGTCCCATGCCACTGGAGGTGTGGCGGCGGCTGGTTTCTCACCAGCCCTCCTTGCCGATTCCGGCGTCGGGCGGCATGCCTCAAGGCGTCCTCGCCGACGACCCGCTCCCGCCACACCCCCAATTACCTGTTCCGGGCCGACCGGAAAACCGTTCAGCGCACCTTGGTCCGGCTGCCAGCCGTTCGCAGCCCGTGGATGCGCACGATCCTCAAGAAGCTCGCCCAGGGCGGATCGGCCAGCCTGTTCTGATCGCCTGGCAATCGAACAGCGCCAGACTCTCCTGCCTCCCCAAGTCATGAACATCTGCTGTTCGTTCTCGTGGACAAAGCCACTCCTACTCAAGGCGGAGAAGGGCTCCACCCGCGCCCTGGCGGCCCGCCTCGGGGTCACCCAGCGCACGGTGGAGCGCCTACCTCAAGGGCACGCTGCGCCGCCCCCGCGCGGAGCTGGCGGCCCGCCTGGAGCGCGAGGTCCGCCGCGACTGGCAGCCCCGGGTACAGCAGCGGGCGAAGAAGCACGCCGCCTCGCGCGGCGGCATCGTGATCGAGACGAGGGCGCGGTTCGGGTTCACCGCCGCGCCCGGGTCGACGGACGACGGGCGGATCCGCCGGATCACCCAGCACCTGCCCCCGACCTACGCCGCCCGCCTGTTCGACGCGCAGGCCGCCGGCGCCACCGAACAGCAGCTCCAGGCCATCGCAGCCGAAGGCCTCCAGGAGATCTACTTCAAGGACCGCGGCCGCCGCGCCCACGACCTGGAGGTCGAGTTCACCGACATCGACTACATCGAACTCGGCTTCTGGCCATGCCGGGCCGGCCGTACGGCAGTGTCCCTTCCCGACGTCCAATCGACACTGTTGGCGAATCTCGGGCTGAATGTGACGTCGGTTCTTATGACCCGTTGTGGTCGTGAGAGCCGACGTTGTGTTTGGGGAGGGTGTCGGTGTCGTTGCACGCCAGAAAGACCGACGGAGTTCCGGAGGAGACGGCCCGGGTGGCACGGGCTGCGTTTCCGAAGGGCAGCCTGGCCATGCGGATCCGTGACGAGCTGGGTGAGCTGTTCCTGGACGAAGACTTCGCCGGGCTGTACCCGAGCAGGGGGAAGCCAGCGTGGTCGCCCCGCAGGCTGGCCCTCGTCTCGGTCATGCAGTTCGCCGAGGGTCTCTCTGACCGGCAGGCCGCGGACGCGGTGCGCGGGCGGCTGGACTGGAAGTACCTGCTGGGTTTGGAGCTGTCCGATCCAGGGTTCGATCACTCGGTGCTCACCGAGTTCAGAGACCGGCTGATCGCTGGGAACGCCGGAATCGAGCTTCTGGACCGGGTCCTTCAGGCCGCTGCGGAGCACGGCTTGCTCAAGGCCGGCGGCCGTGCTCGCACGGACTCCACGATCGTGCTGTCCGCCGCGCGGCAGATCAACGGACTGGTGCGGCTCGGTGAGACCTTACGTGCCGCGTTGAACAGCGTGGCGGCCTGTGAGCCGGAGTGGCTGGCCGGCTGGGCTCCGCCTGAATGGTTCGACCGGTACGCGATCCGGTTCGAGGACACCCGGCTGCCCAAGGGGAAGGCCAAGCAGATTGAGCTGATCGAGCAGATCGGCGCCGACGGTCTGAGACTTCTTGAAGCCGTGCATGCGCCCGACGCCCCTGCATCCCTATGGTCACTCGGCCGGGTCCAGACCCTTCGGCAGATGTGGATCCAGCAGTACTTCGTCGACAACGGACAAGTCCATCGCCGGGATCTCAAGGACCGCCCGCCGGGCGCGGAGCGGTTGGTCACGCCCTACGACACTGACGCGCGGGGCAGCGTGAAGCGCGGCATGTTCTGGGACGGCTACAAGGTTCACCTCACCGAGACCTGCGAGCCGGACAGCCCGAATCTGATCACACACGTCGCCACGAGCGATTCCACCGTCCAGGACGTGCGGCTGGTCGCCCCGATCCACGCCCACCTCGCCGAGCGCGACCTTCTGCCCGACCGGCACCTGGTCGACGCGGGCTACGCAACGGCCAGAGAGGTGGTTGCCGCCCGCGAAAATCACAGAGTGAACCTGGTGGGCACAATCCTCGCCTCCACCAGCTGGCAGACCAAGGACGGCGGCGGATTCTCCCAGGCAGACTTCACCATCGACTGGGACAACCGACAGGTGACCTGCCCCAACGGCGTCACCACCAGCAGCTGGTGGGACAGCCACTCCCAGGAGGGGGCTGCCGTGGTCCGGGGACAGTTCCCCGCAGCTGCCTGCCGTCCCTGCAAGACCCGAGAGCAGTGCACCCGCTCCAACAACAAGTCGGGCATGGGCCGTCAGATCACCCTCCGCCCGCAAGCGGAGTATGAGGCGATTCAGCAGGCACGGGCCCAGGAAGACACTCACGAGTGGAAGGAGCAGTACGCACACCGGGCCGGTGTCGAGGGCACCATCTCCCAGGGTGTCCGAGCCTTCGGCCTGCGGCGATGCCGGTATCGCGGCCTGGCCAAGGTCCGGCTACAGCATCAGCTCACCGCTACCGCTATTGAGGGGCCTCGCGTTTCCCGGACAGGGCTCTGCCGATCAATTATGCGGCGAGTCGCAATTCTTCGAACTCGGCGTGGACTTCGCCAGGGGGTCGGTAA
>NZ_CAJSLV010000128.1 GCF_907177275.1 Actinacidiphila cocklensis | reverse complement strand
CCGCGCCGCTGCGGTCCAGGGCAGCGGCGACAGCGCCCGCGGCAAGGGCCACGGGGACGGGGACGGGCTCGACGCCTGGTTCCGTACGGTGCCGCAGGCCGTGCCGCCGCGGCCCGCGGACCCGGTCACCGCCGAGCTGCCCGCGGTCGCGGGCGACCCGCGCCCTGCGGCCCGCGAACCGCGGCCCGCGGTCCTCGACGGCGGCGAGGTCACCCGCACCTACGCGCTCTTCGCCGGCCCGCGCGGCGACCAGGCCAAGCGGGTCGTGCAACCCGCGGTGCTGGCCGCGGCGGGACCGGTGCTGGTCACCACCGCCGACCCGGACACCTACCACCAGACGGTCGGCAACCGCAGCAAGCTCGGCCCGGTGCACGTCTACGACCCGGCGCATCTGCTCGACGTGCCGGGGAGGTTGCGCTGGGCACCGCACGGCGGCTGCGAGCGCCCCGGCACCGCCGGGACACGGGCCGCGGCGCTGCTGGCGCCGCTGCGTACCGCACGTGCCGACGAGGCCATCGTGCACGCCACCGCCGTCACCTTGCTGCGCTGCTGGCTGCACGCCGCCGCGGTGGACGGCCTCCCCTTCCGGCAGGTGCACCGCTGGGCGGCGGGCGGCGCCGCCGCGGCCGAAGCGGTGCGCATCCTGCGCACCGACACCGGTGCGGCCTCCGGCTGGAGCGGCGAACTGGAGTCGGTGCTGCACGCCCACCACGAACGGCGGGACGCCGCCCAGGCGTTGATCCGGCAGACGCTGGAGCCGCTGAATTCCGTGCACATCCGCGACGCGTGCAATCCGGCGCGGACCGGAGGGCTCGACCTGGAGTCATGGGGCGCGGAAAGGGGAACGCTCTACGTGGTGGGCGAGCGGATCGAGGACCCGCGCACCCACCTGGGTGCGATGCCGCTGCTCACCGCACTCGTCTCCAGCGTGGTCGAGCACGGCCGGCGCATGGCCGCAGGGTCATCCGCCGGCCGGCTCGACCCACCACTGACCTTCGTGCTGGACGACGTCGCCGCCCTGGCCCCGGTCCCCGACCTCGCCGACCTGCTCGCCACGGGCACCGCCGCCGGCCTCCCCACCCTTGCGGTCCTCCGCTCCCCCGAACAGGCGCTGGCCCGCTGGCCGAGCGCCCTGTGGCCGCACGCCGACCTCCGCGTGACCCTGGCCGAGGCAACCCCGGGCGTCCCCGACGCGGTCCTGCTGCGCTGACCTCCCCGCCCTCCCCCGGCGGGGGAGGGTCGCTACGCGATACGGGCGAGGTCGGCGGCGTGGACGGCGCCGAGGAGCGGCTCGCCTGCGGCGTAGCGCTCGACCTCGGAGACCGCGTAGGCGCCGAGGCGCTGGACCTCCGCCCCCTGGCACCCGGCGATGTGCGGGGTGAGCAGCACGTTCGGCAGGGTGTGCAGCACGTGGCCCACCGGCAGCGGCTCGGGGTCCGTCACGTCGAGGTACGCGTCGAGCCGCCCCTCGGCGCAGGCCAGCGCCAGCGCTTCGGTGTCGACCAGCCGCCCCCTCGCCGTGTTGATGACGGCCGCCCCGTCCCGCATCAGCCCGATGCGCCGGGCGTCGAGCAGGTGCCTGGTCTCCGGCAGGTCGGGCGCGTGGACGGTGACGATGTCGGAGGCCGCGCACAGCTCGTCGAGGTCGACCAGCCGCACCCCCAGCGCGGCGGCGTCGGACGCCGAGACGTACGGGTCGGCCAGCAGCACCTGGAAGCCGGCGTCCGCGGCGAGCAGCCGCGCGATGACGCCGCGCCCGATGCGTGACGCCCCGATGACGCCGACGACGGCGCCGTCGGCGCCGCGCCGCTCGGGGTAGCCGGGCAGCCGGCCCCTGCGGTACTCCGCGGCGACGCCGAGGGCGCGGCGGGCCGCGAGGACCACCGTGGCCATGGTGAAGTCCACGACCGGCCCGGCGTTGGCGTCGGCGGCCGACGATACGGCGATCCCCCGCTCCCACACCACCGCGTGCACATGGTGCTTGACGGTGCCCGCCGCGTGGATGACCGCGCCGAGCCGCGGCGCGCGGGCCAGCAGCCCGGCGTCGATCTCCGGCGCCCCCCACCCGGTCAGCAGGATCTCCGCGGTGGCGAGCGCCGCCCCGGCCGCGGGGTCCCGCACGTCGGTGACGAGCAGCGGATGGACGTCGGCCGACGTGCCGAGCCGGGCGCGCAGCGGGGCCGGAAGGACCAGGTCGAGGATGTCCTGCCGCATCGCCAGCACCAGCTTCGGCCGCTCCGCCATGTCTGCCCCTTGCGTGTAATCGGTTACTTCGTGACGCCCTCAGGTTAGGTGCGGCCCGCCACCGGGTCAACGTCATCTGGTGCGAGAGGGGTTGACCACGTCGTAGTAACCGGTTTAGTTTCCCCCCACCTTAGGCGTCGAGGAGGACGCGATGGCGATTGCCGAACGGGACGCCACCGGCCGCGCAGGGGCGGCGGGTGCGTCCGGTGCAGACGGACGGGCCGGACGGACGGGGCGCGGGACGCGCCTCAAACGGCTGCGCAGGGACTGGGTGCTGCTGGCACTCATGGCTCCCGGCGTGGCGTACTTCCTGGTCTTCCACTACGGCGCGCTGGCGGGCAACGTCATCGCGTTCAAGGACTACGTCCCCTTCGACGGCCTGTGGGCCAGTCAGTGGGTGGGCCTGGACAACTTCCGGACGATGTTCGGCGACCCGGACTTCTGGTCCGCGGTCCTCAACACCGTGTGGATCGCCCTGCTCCAGCTGGTGTTCTTCTTCCCCGTGCCGATCGCGCTGGCGATGCTGCTGCACAGCCTGACCCGGGACAGCGTCCGCAGGTTCGTCCAGTCGGTGGCGTACCTGCCGCACTTCCTGTCCTGGGTGATCGTGGTCGCGGTCTTCCAGCAGGTGCTCGGCGAGACCGGCCTGCTCAACAACGTGCTGGGCGACGCCCATCTGCACACCGTGAACATCATCGGCAATCCCACGGCGTTCAAGCCGCTGGTCATCGCCGAGGTGATCTGGAAGGACTGCGGCTGGGGCACGATCATCTTCCTGGCCGCGCTCACCCAGGTGGACGAGCAGCAGTACGAAGCCGCGGCAATAGACGGCGCCGGACCATGGCGGCGGTTCTGGCACATCACCCTGCCGTCGGTGCGGCCGATCATCGTGCTGCTGCTGATCATGCGGCTCGGCGACATCCTGTCCGTCGGCTTCGAGCAGATGCTGCTGCAGCGCGCCTCGGTCGGAGCCGACGCCGCCGAGGTCATCGACACCTTCGTCTACTACAAGGGCCTGGTCGGCGGCGACTACGGATACGCCGCCGCGGCCGGCCTGTTCAAGGGCGTCGTGGGCGCCGCACTCGTCTTCGCCGCCAACAAGATCGCACACCGCCTCGGCGAGCAGGGGGTCTACCGATGAGCAGCGCCACGCAGAGCCTCCGCCGCGGCCGGCCCGCCCGGCGGCGCGGCCCCGTACGACCGGCATGGGTGGAGCAGCCGAAGGCCGCGACCACGGTGGCCAAGGCGATCGCGCTGGCCGCAGTCGTGCTGCTGGTCACCGTGCCCTTCCTGATCATCGTCTCGACCAGCTTCGCGTCCAACGCCGAGGTCGTCGCCAACGGCGGCTGGGTGCTGTGGCCGCAGCACCCGACGCTGCGCGCCTACCGGGAGCTGTTCGCCGGCGGCATCGTCACCCACGCCCTGTGGGTCAGCGCCGGCGTCACGGTCATCGGCACCGCGGCGAGCCTGGCCTGCACCATCGGCCTGGCCTACGCCCTCAGCCGGCGCGACGTCTTCGGCGGCAAGCCGATCCTGCTGCTGATCCTGTTCACCTTCCTCTTCCCGCCCGGCATGATCCCCGGCTTCCTGCTGATCAAGGGCCTGCACCTGCTCGACAGCTACGGCGCGCTGGTCGCCCCGGTCCTGATCAACGTCTTCAACCTGATCGTGCTGCGCGGCTTCTTCCAGTCGGTCCCCGAGGAGCTGTACGAGGCCGCCAGGCTGGACGGCGCCGGCGAGTGGCTGATCCTGCGCCGCATAGTGCTGCCGCTGTCCAAGGCTGCACTCGCCGTCGTGGGCCTGTTCTACGCGGTCTCGTACTGGAACGCCTGGTTCTACGCCTCGATCTACCTCGACTCCGGCCACTGGCCGCTCCAGCAGGTGCTGCGCACCTACGTCGTCGGCGGCTCGCAACTCGCCGACTCCGCGGCGGGCGACGCCGGCGCGGTGGCCGCGCCGCAGACGATCCAGATGGCCGTACTCGTGGTCGCCACCGTACCGATCCTGCTCGTCTACCCCTTCCTCCAGAAGTACTTCACCAAGGGCGTGCTCACCGGCGCCATCAAGAGCTGACACCCCTCAGAAAGGACCCACCGTGAGTACCTCGTCGTTCTCGCGGCGTACGCTGCTGCGCTCGATCGCCGCAGGTGGCGCCGCCATGGCAGCACCGTCCGTCCTCACCGCCTGCTCCACGTCGTCGGCCAGGCACGACGTGGGCAACGCCGGAAAGAAGCTCGCCCCCTGGCCCGCGTACGTCCCCTTCGCCGGCCCCGCACCCGATCTGCCGGGCACCGCGGACGGCATACAGCCCGGCTACCTGTCGTACCCGAAGAGCCTGGTCAGCGCCGTCCACGACAAGCCGGGCAAGGGCGAGACGATCAAGGTCATGTCCATCACCTACGGCACGCCGCCCAAGCCGGCCGGGCAGAACAGGTTCTGGGCGGCGATCAACGAGGCGCTGGGCGTGAACATCGAGTTCACCGTCGTACCCGACGCCGACTACATGACCAAGATGGCCACGATGATGGCCGGCAACGACCTGCCCGACCTGATCAACTTCGGCGGCGGCCACACCCTGCCCCGCGAGGCCGACTTCGTCGCGGCCAAGTGCGCCGACCTGTCCGAGTACCTCTCGGGCGACGCGATCAAGGCGTACCCGAACCTGGCGAACCTGCCGACGTACGTCTGGCAGGACATGGGCCACATCGGCGGCCGCCTCTACGGCATCCCCGTCCAGCGCTCCGCGCCGGGCAACTGCCTGTGGATCAACAACGACGTCTTCACCGCGGCCGGCATGAAGGACGGCTGGACCTCCGACGACTTCATGGAGGTCGCCAAGAACGCCACCCACGGCAAGAAGTACGGCCTCGGCTCGTCCGCACCGCTGCTGTTCGGCGAGACCATGCACACCATGGCCTTCGGCGCCCCCCAGGGCTGGAAGCTCGACGGCAGCGCCTTCGTCAGCGCGTACACCACCGACGAGTATCGGGCCGGCATCGAGTTCATGTCCAAGCTGCGGCAGGCGGGCGTGTACAACCCCAACGTGCTCGGCACCTCCACCGTCGACACGAAGACCTACTTCTACAACGGCACCGTCGCCTCGATGGTCGACGGCTTCGGGGCGCTCAGCACCTCCGTCCCCAGCATCAAGGACGCCTTCGTCCTCGACGCGGCCGTCCCCTACACGCCCGGCAACGGCGCCAAGCCCGGCATGCAGCGCGCGAAGGGCGCCTGGGGCTACACCGTGCTGAAGAAGACCACCCCGGACCGCATCAAGCTCATCCTGCGGGTGCTGGACTACCTGGCGTCGCCGTTCGGCACCAAGGAGTACGAGCTGAACCACTTCGGCGTCGAGGGCACGCACTTCACCCGCGACAAGAACGGCTCGCCCATCGCCACCGACCTGGGCCTGGTCGAGAACCCGGTGCAGTTGCCCGTCAAGTACCTGTGCGACGCCCCGCAGGTCCTCTACGTGCCCGGCCGCCCCGACGTCGTCCAGCGCAACCACGCCTGGCAGCTCAAGGTCGCCCCGATGCTGGTCCGCAACCCCGCCTGGGGCCTGCAGTCCGAGAACAACAGCAAGGTCGGCGCCTCCATCGACACCCTGCGCACCGACACCGTCGGCTCCATCATCGCCGGCCGCAAGCCGCTGAGCGCCTGGGACGACACGGTGAAGAAGATGCGGTCCATGGGCCTGGACCGGATCGCCGAGGACTACGCCAAGGACTACGCCTCCAACCACTGACATGTACCGGACCGCGCCGCCGCACCAGGGCCATTACGCTGGTCGGCGGCACGCGGTCGCATCGGACACCGGCGCGCCGGGGATATCGGATGGCGGGGATGGCGGAGACTTCACCTGGGCCTGGCACCACCGGGCCTGACACGATCGGGCCGGACACGACCGGCGGCGTCACCCGCCGCGCCACCATCCGCGACGTCGCGGACCGGGCGGGCGTGTCGGTCGCCACCGTCTCGCGGGTGCTGGCCGGCAACTACCCCACGTCCGCCGCCGCCCGCGCCAAGGTGCTGCGGGCCGTCAAGGACCTCGACTACGTCATCGACGGCCGCGCCCGAGCCCTCGCCGGCACCGGCCCCAAGACGATCGCGGTCATCGTCTCGTCGGTGGACAGCGCCTTCTACGCCAGCGTCGCGCAGGGCGTCGAGCAGGAGGCCGCCGCCCGCGGCCGGCTGTGCATGGTCTGCAGCCACGGCGGCGACGAGGCCCGCGAGCTGGCCCTGGTCCAGATGATGCGCGAGCAGCGCTCCGAGTTCGTCGTCCTGGTCGGCGGCGCCGTCGAGGACGAGCGCTACCAGGCCCGCCTCAACGAGTACGCCCACGGGCTGGCCGCCGCCGGCTCCCGCCTCGTCCTGTGCGGGCGGCCCGCACCCAGCCCCGACATGCCCGTCCTGGTCGTCGAGTACGACAACGAGGCCGGCGCGTACGCCGTCGTCAGCCACCTGCTGTCCGCGGGCCACCGCGACATCCTCTACCTCGGCACCATGCCGGGCCACACCACCGTGGAACCGCGCATCGCCGGCTACCGCCGCGCCCTCGCCGACCACGGCCTGCCGCCCGCCGCCGAACGCATCGCCGGCGTCGGCCTCGGCCGCGTCCACGGCTACGCCGCCATGCGCCAGATCCTCGCCGACTGCGACGGACGGCCCGAGTTCACCGCGGTCTTCGCCGGCGACGACCAGGTCGCCGCCGGGGCGATGGCCGCGATGCGCGAGTACGGGCTGCGCACGCCGGACGACATCTCCGTCGTCGGCTACAACAACGACGGCCTCGCCCAGGACCTCAACCCCCCGCTGACCACGGTCAACATCCCGGCCTACGAACTGGGCCGCGAAGCCGTCCGCCTCGCCCTGGCCGAGGCCACCCCCCGCCCCACCACCCAGTCCCGCCACCTCCTCGGCACCCACACGGTCCTCCGCGAAAGCGTCCGCCGCCTGCCGTGAAAGTGCCCCTTGCGGTGCGTTGCCCGCCTGCGGCCGCATAGTGGCCGGTCGCGCAGTTCCGCCCCCGGAGCTTCGCCGAAGAGGCGGGAAGGAAGGCAACGCCACAGCAAGTGAAACCCGCCCGGGGGAGCTGGGGGCGGAACTGCGCGACAAGCCACCCGCCCGGGGAAGGTCCCGGAACCAGGCGACCTCCCGCCCCGGAGGGGCCGGCCTCAGGACACCCGGAGCAGGGTCTTGCCGGGAGCAGCGGCCCCGGCCGCGAGGCGGGCCACCGCAGCGGCCACCCCGTCGAGCGGCAGCTCGGGACCGAGCCCGACCCGGACGGCCCCGGCCGCCACGAGGCCGAGAACGTGAACCCCGCTCGCGGCAAGCCGCCCGGGATGCGTACGGGACAGCAGCGCGCTGTTGTACCCCAGCACGGAAACCCCCCGCATGAGCAGCTCGTCCACCGAGACGTCGACGGATGCGTGCCCCGCCAGGTTCCCGTAGACGGCCAGCCGCCCGTGCGGCGCGAGCAGCGCCACGTTCGCGGTCCGCGTCGCACCCCCGACGGGATCGAGGACGACGTCGAAGCGGTCGTCCCCGAGCGCGCCGGGGAACACGTCCCGGGTGACGACCCGGTCGTAGCCGAACCCCTCCGCGTACGCCGCCCGCACGGCGCTGCCCACCACCCCCACCACCGTCGCGGCGCCCGCCGCGCGGGCGAACTGCGCGGCGAGCGTACCGACACCGCCCGCGGCCGCGTGGATGAGCACCCGCTCCCCCTCCCGCACCCGCCCCACCCGCTCGACCAGGTCGTACGCGGCCGGCCCCGCCCACCCCAGCCCTGCGGCGTCCCGCAGCGGTGCCGCCCCGACGCCGAGCGCCAGCACGGCGGGCGCGACGACGACTTCCGCGCAGGCCCCGCCCTCGACGAGGGCGACGACCTCCTCCCCGACCCGCTCCGGCGCGACCCCCTCCCCGACTGCGACGATCCGCCCCGCGGCCTCGAAACCGGGCACGAAGGGCCGCGCCAGCGGTATGTGCCCGTCCCGCACCAGGACGTCCCCCCACTGCACCCCCGCGTAGGCGACGCGTACGGCCACCTCGCCCGCTCCCGGCACGGGTTCCGGCACATCCTCGACGCGGTACTGCCCGACCCCGTCCAGCACGACAGCCTTCATGCCCACAGCTCCTTGCGTTGACTCAGTATCCTGAGACTCCTCGGCTGCGGCCGATCCAAGCAGTATCAGATAGCTGAGTCAACTCAGCGAGATGTGAAAGGCCCGCCGTTATGGCCGACGCCCCCGTCGAGGAGTACCTCTGCACCCGCATCCGCCGCGCGGAACAGGCCCTGATGGCCCATCACGAAGGCGTCCTGCGCGGCTACGGCCTGACGATGACGCAGTACACCGTGCTGCTCGCCCTCTCCCGCGAGGACGGCCTGTCCGGCGCCCAACTCGCCCGCGCCTGCGGCGTCACCCAGCAGAGCATGGCCACCGTCCTGACCACCCTCCAGGGCAAGGACCTGATCCGCCGCACTCCCTCCCCGGTGCACGCCAAGGTGCTGATCGCCCGCCTCACCCCCGCGGGCACCACCCTGCTCGACCACGCCTACCAGGAGGTCAACGTCCTGGAGCGGCAGCTGTCCGACGCCTTCAGCCCGGCCGAGCACGCGGCCCTGTGCGACCTGCTCGACCGGGCCACCGCGACCCTGGTCGACCAGACCCGCCGCCCGTGAACACCGCTGCAACCGCCGGCGGCTACGACTCGCGCAGCGACCTCGACAGCCCGAACCCCGACAGCAGCCCGTTGTCGATGAACCTGGTCATCGCCGCAACACGGTCCCCCGACAGCGTCAGCACCATCACCCCGTGCGCGTGCACGATCGCCGACCCCGGGTCGCGCCGGTAGATGCCGAACGCCGGCTGCCCGTTCGCCCGGACAGGCCGCAGGACGTAGCTGCGCCCGCCGGACATCACGACGGTCCGCAGGAAGTGCCCGACCGCCTCCTGGCCCTCGTACTCCATGTCGAGCGGCGGCATCGTCAGCCACACGTCGTCCGCGAGCAGGGCCACGATCGCGTCCACGTCCCCCGCCTGGAAGGCACGCGTGAAGGCCTCCACCACCCGCCGCTCCCGTGCCGACCCCGGCAGCGGCGCCCGCTCCCGGTCCAGCCCCGGCAGCGCGGCCGCAAGCGTGGCACGCCCCCGCTTCAGCGCGTTGGTCACCGCGTTCTCCGTGGCGCCGAGCATCCCGGCCACCTCCGCGGCCCTGAACCCCATCACGTCACGCAGCACCAGCACGACCCGCTGCCGCGGCGGCAACTGCTGCAGCCCGGAAAGGAACGCCAGCGACACCGACTCCCTGGTCTCGTAGCGCGCCTCGGGTCCCGGCGACCGGTCGGGCAGGTCGGCCAGCAGTGCGTCGGGGTAGGGCTCGAGCCACCTCGGCTCCGCACGGTGCCGGCTCGGTTCGGGCAACACAACCTCCAGCGGTACGGACGCGGGCTCGTGCCGGCGGCGACGGTCGCCGGCCCGCAGCGCGTTGAGACAGCGGTTGGTCGCGATCCGGTACAGCCAGGTCCGCATGGACGCCCGGCCCTCGAAGCCGTCGAGCCCGCGCCACGCGGCCAGCAGTGTCTCCTGCAGAAGGTCCTCGGCGTCCTGCAACGACCCGACGATGCGGTAGCAGTGCACCTGCAACTCCCGCCGGTACGGCTCGGTCAACGCCCGGAACGCCTCCCCGTCCCCCGCCCGCGCCAGCTCCAGTACGTCCGCCGCACCCGTCCCGTCCGCGGCATCCGCCATGTCGGCCCTCCTCACGCCCGCACCACGTCCATCCTCACGGGTACAGACACCGCCCGCCCCGAAAAGTGGCCGCACAACGCAAAGAAGCCCCGCCCCGAGAAAATCTCGGGGCGGGGCTTCTTCTAATAATTGTTCGGCGGCGTCCTACTCTCCCACAGGGTCCCCCCTGCAGTA
>NZ_CAJSLV010000127.1 GCF_907177275.1 Actinacidiphila cocklensis | reverse complement strand
GACCCGCACGGCCGGTCCCGCCGACCCGCTGCCCGCCGCGGTCGCCGCCGCCCTGTCCGCGGGCCGCCCGCTCCCCGCCGTCGCGGCCGCCTGCGGCCTCGGCGAACGCCAGCTGCGCCGCCGCTGCGAGGCCGCTTTCGGCTACGGCCCGCGCACGCTGTCCCGGGTGCTGCGGTTGCAGCGCGCCCTGGCGATGGCCAGAACCGGCACCCCTTTCGCCCGCGTCGCCGCGGACGCGGGCTACGCCGACCAGCCGCACCTGTCCCGCGAGGTCCGCTCCCTGGCCGGCATCCCGCTGCGCGAACTGCTCTAGCTCGACTCTGCCGGTGATCTTGACGGTCGAGGCCAGGTGCCGAGGGTTCGCCAGGACTCCGACCGGGGGATTTCGTTCTGGCCCAGGAAAGTCTGCGGCGCGAGCGGGCGGTTCCTGATGAGGTCGCACACCAGGGCATACACGGAATTCGGGACAGTCCCGACGGGCTTTCGCGACCGGAGCCCGACCAACCCTCAGTGTGCCGTCGAGCCGATGGTGACCTGGGTGCCTGCCTGGGTGATGCGGGCGAGTTCCGCGGGGTCGGCGTCGGGGTCGGTGACCAGGTGGGCGACGGCGGCCAGCGGGCAGATCTTGGCGAAGGTGGCCCGGCCGACCTTGGTGCGGTCGGCGACCACGACCGTACGGTCGCTGGCGTCGGCGAAGGCGCGGTCGGTGGCTGCCTCCAACTGGTCGTGGGTGGTGCAGCCGTGGGCCGCGCTGACGCCGTCCACGCCGAGGAAGGCGATGTCGGTGTGGACCCCGGCGAGCGTGTGCTCGGCGATCGGACCCACCAGTTCGTAGCTCGCTGTACGCGCGTTGCCGCCCACGACGACCAGGGTGATGTTGCGGTGCAGAATCAGCTCGGCCGCGATGTTCACCGCGTTGGTGACGACGGTGAACGGGCCGCGGGCGGCGAGCAGTCGGGCGATCTCGGTGACGGTGGTGCCGCCGTTCATGCCGACCACCGCGCCGTCCGGCACCAGAGCCGCGGCCGCGCGCGCAATCGCCTGCTTCTCCGGACGCAGCCGCTCGGTGCGGTGCTGCAACGGCACTTCGAGGCCGACCGCGCCGACCTCGGCCCCGCCGCGGGTCCTCCGCAGGAGGTTCTGGTCGCTCAGATGCTGCAGATCGCGCCGGATCGTCGCGCCCGACACGTCCAGCAGCCCGGTCAGCACGCGCACGTCGGCGCTGCCCCGCTCCGAGACGTGCTCAAGTATGCGCGCATGACGCTCACTTCTCAGCATGGAGCTGAGCATAACCCCCGTAACGGCACGCGCCGAGAAGCGCGCGGTGTCAGTCTTGCGCACCAACTGCTCAGGTTCGATCGGTTGACATGAAGAAAACTGAGCGATTAACTCCCTCCAACGCCGGAGGTGAGCACCGGCGTCAGAGGTACGCCTAACCGGTGGACGGCCGCTGCGCCGCAAGCCCGGACAATGTCGCCAGGACAGCTCCCACAGTCCGAGGCGGGGACGTGCCCTCCCCTCACAGGAGCTCGATGATGCGCATTCGCGTCCGTTCCGCTCGCCGCCTCAGCGCACTGGCCGCTCTGGCAGCCGCTGTTGTCGCCGTTCCGCTCATTGCCGACGACCAGGCGGGCGCCGCGCCCGCCGCCGTTGCGCTGCCGCCCGCACACGCCGGCTTCGACTACCAGATCGGCGGCGCGTACACCCCGCCGGCCGGTGTGCAGGTGGTCAGCCGTGACCACGAGGACTCGCCCGCGGCCGGCCTGTACAACATCTGCTACATCAACGCGTTCCAGGTCCAGCCCGGCGCCGAGAGCAGCTGGGACTCCGACCTGCTGCTGCGCGACAGCTCGGGGAAGGTCGTCTACGACACGGACTGGGGCGAGGCGCTGCTCGACACCCGCACCGCGGACAAGCGCACCCGGATCGCCGCCAAGGTCGACGGCTGGATCGACCAGTGCGCGTCCAAGGGGTACCAGGCCATCGAACCGGACAACTACGACAGCTACAGCCGCTCCAAGAAGCTGCTGACCTCGGGCGGGGCGGAGGCGTACATCACCCTGCTGTCCGCGCACGCTCACTCCGAGGGCCTGGCCATCGCGCAGAAGAACACCTCGGAGCTGGCCGGCGACCGCGCCTCCACCGGGCTGGACTTCGCTGTTGCCGAGGAGTGCGGGACGTACGGCGAGTGCAACGACTACACCGCCGCGTTCGGCAACCACGTGATCGTGATCGAGTACACCGCCAAGGGACTCAGCAAGGCCTGCGCCGGCTGGGGCAGCGCGCTGAGCATCGTCCGCCGCGACGTCGACGTATCGCCCGCGGGCAGCTCCGGCTACGTACGCAAGACGTGCTGACCCGAGGCTGACCCGCGCCCTGTTCCACTTCCCCCGTCGCCCGGTGGTGATCCCATGCATCGTTGCTCCTCCCCCTGTTCCTGTCCGCCCGGCGGGACATCGCGCCGTACCGTGCTGCGGGTCGGCGCCGCGGGCTCCGCGGCCGCCGCCGCTGCGCCGCTGCTGTCCGCGTGCGGCGGGCAGAGCGGGGGGAGCGGCAGCGGCGGCCCGGTCACCATCGAGATGTGGCACGGGCAGACCGACACCGGCAGGGCCGCGATCGAGGGCCTGGTCGCGGAGTTCCACCGCACCCATCCCGACATCCGCGTCGACACCGGTGGCGGTGTCCTGTCCGACGCGATGCTGCAGAAGGTCACCGCGGCCCTGGCCTCCGGCTCGTACCCCGACATCGCATACATCTTCGGCTCCGACCTGGCGAGCATCGCCCGCAGCCCGAAGGTCGTCGACCTCACCGACACCGTGCACACGGGGCCCACGCCCTGGAACCGCTTCTGGGCACCCGCCCGCGCCGCCGTCACCGTCAACGGCCGGGTCCGTGCCGCCCCCGCGCTGCTGGACTCGCTCGCGGTGGTCTGCAACAAGAAGCTTTTCGCCGCCAAGGGCGTCGACCTGCCGCAACCCGGCTGGACCTGGCAGGACTTCGTCGACACCGCCCGCGCGCTCACCGACCCGGGCGGAACCGTGTTCGGCACCGGCTGGCCCGGCACGGGCGACGAGGACACCGTGTGGCGATTGTGGCCGATGATCTGGGACCTCGGCGGCGAGGTGGTCTCCGCGGACGGCAAGGGCATCGGCTTCAAGGAGAGCGGCGTCAAGGCCCTGGAGACCGTTGCCGCGCTCGCCAGGGACCACAGCGTCTACATCGACCCCAAGCCCGGCAGCGAGCAGATGTACCAGGTGTTCCTGTCCGGCCGGATGGGCATGGTCCCCACCGGCCCGTGGCAGCTGCCCGACATCGTCCAGGCGAAGGTCGACCACCACGTGGTGCCGCTGCCCAGCTACAGCGGCCGTCCCCTCACCATCTCCGGGCCCGACACCTGGACGGCGTTCGACAACGGCTCCGCCCGCGTCGCCGCCACCCGCACGTTCCTGACCTGGCTTATGGAGCCCGCGCAGGACGTGCAGTGGGACATCCAGGCCGGCAGCCTCCCACTGAGCCGCGCGACCCAGGCGCTGCCCGAGTGGACCCGGCAGACCCGCGCGACCGACGGCCTCACGGTCTTCACCCAGGCGCTGGAGACCGCGCGGGTCCGCCCCAACCACGCCGCCTACCCGCAGATCTCCGAAGCGCTCGGCCAGGCGATCACCGGAGTGCTGCTCGGCCGCCGCACCCCCGCGCAGGCACTGCACGACTGCGCCCGCCAGGCCGACGCCGCCCTGCTCATCCCGCGCTGAGGAGGACCCATGTCGCGACTTCCCACCCCGCTCACCCTGCCCGAGCCGCACCCCCGCCCCTCCCCGTCGTCCGCCGAGGGCGCCGACGCGCACAAGACCGCCGACCCGCGCCGCGCGCTGCGCCGCCGCCGGCGCGCGGAGACCGCCACCGCCTGGGCGTTCGTCGCGCCCTCGGTCGCGGTCATCCTCGGCCTGTCCGTGCTGCCGGTCGTCTGGTCCCTGCTGCTGTCCTTCCAAGCCGACGACCTGGTCACCCCCAGCCGCTGGGTCGGACTCGACAACTACCGCGCCCTGTCCAAGGACCCGCACTTCAGCCAGGCGGTCGGCAACACCCTGAAGTACACCGCCCTCTACGTGCCGCTGAGCATGGTGCTCGGCCTCGCCCTCGCCCTCGCCCTCAACCGCAGGATCAAGCTGGTCGGCCTCTACCGCACGCTCATCTTCGTGCCGTTCGTCATCTCGGCCACCGCACAGGGCGTGCTCTTCTCCTTCATTCTCGACCCGCAGTTCGGCGCCGCCAACTCACTGCTGCACAAGCTCGGCATACCCGCCCAGGGCTTCCTCACCGACCCCGGTCAGGCGCTCTACGTCCTGGTGGCGATATCGCTGTGGAGCGGCACCGGCTTCTGCCTGGTGGTCTACCTCGCCGCGCTCCAGGACGTGCCGCCGTCGTTGATCGAGGCCGCCAAGCTCGACGGCGCCGGTCGCTTCCACCTGCTGCGGCACGTCGTGCTGCCCGCTCTCACCCCGGTCAACGTCTTCCTGGTGCTGTGGCAGCTCATCGAGTCCCTGCAGGTCTTCGACCTCGTCTACGTCACCACCAAGGGCGGCCCACTCGGCTCCACCACGGTGGTCGTCTACTTCATCTGGCAGCAGGCGTTCCAGAACTTCACCGCCGGGTACGGGGCCGCCGCCGCGTACGTGCTCGCGGTGGTCCTCTTCGTGATCGCGGCCGGCTCAAGGGCACTGCGCCGCCGCGGGCCCGCCGGCCCGGAAGGAGCAGTGCGATGACCGCAGCCCCGGCGACCCCGCGGCCCGTACCCGGCAAGGACTCCCGGCCCGCCGCCGCGCCCCGGGCACGCCGCCGGCTGCCGTTCAGCCCCTGGCACCTCGCGCTGGCCCCGCTCGCGCTGCTCTTCGCGCTGCCGCTGTTGTGGGTGCTGCTCAGCTCGGTGATGAGCGACGCGCAGATCAACCGGTTCCCGCCGGCGCTGTGGCCCTCGCACATCGACCTCGGCGGCTACCGGTACGTGCTGGGCAACGCGATGTTCCCGCGCTGGTTCGCCAACTCCCTGATCGTGTCGGTCGCGACGGTCGTCTCCAACCTCGTCTTCGGGACGCTGGGCGGCTACGCCTTCGCGCGGATGCGGTTCGCCGGTTCGCGGCTGCTGCTGGTGACGATGCTCGCCACGATGGCGATCCCCTTCCAGCTGACGATGATCCCGACGTTCCTGGTGATGAAGAGGCTCGGGCTGATCGACACGCTCGGCGCGCTGATCGTGCCGTCCCTGGTCACGCCGTTCGCGGTGTTCCTGCTGCGGCAGTTCTTCCTCTCGCTTCCCAGGGAGTTGGAGGAGGCCGCCTGGATCGACGGCTGCTCGCGGCTGCGGGTGCTGTGGTCGGTGGTGCTGCCGCTGTCCCGCCCGGCGCTCAGCACGGTGGCCGTGCTGACCTTCCTCACCACCTGGAACGACCTCACCTGGCCGCTGATCGCGATCAACCACGACACTCACTACACGCTCCAGTTGGGCCTGACGACCTTCCAGGGCCTGCACCACACCAAGTGGTCGGCGGTGATGGCGGGCAACGTGGTCACCGTCCTGCCGGTGCTGCTGGCCTTCCTCGCGGCGCAGAAGTCCTTCATCCAGTCGATCACGTCGAGCGGGCTCAAGGGCTGAGCCGGCCCGTCCCGCGTCCTGCCACCCTCCGGCACCTTCCGTTGACCGCCCGCATGTCTCGCCGCCCACACGAAAGACCACGCGATGCCGCAACTCGACCTGCCGGCCGGACTGCGGCCGGCCGACGCCCTCGCCGCCGGCTGCGCCCTGTCCACCCGGGCGCACGGCGGCACTCCGGCCCAGCCCACCTGGGACGAGGCGCCGGCCGCCACGTCCCGCACCGACGAGAACCACGGAAAGAGCCCGTCATGACCACCACGAAGATCGCGTTCATCGGCGCAGGCAGCGTCGTCTTCACGCAGGGGCTGCTGGCGGACCTGTTCGCCTTCGAGGAGCTGAAGGGCGGCGTGCACATCGCACTGCACGACATCGACGCGGAGCGGCTGGCCACCGCCGAAGGCGCCGCCCGGCACATCGCCGCGCACCTCGGGGCCGCGCCGCGGATCACCGCCCACGCCGACCGCCGATCCGCCCTGGACGGCGCGCACTTCGTGATCAACATCGTCCAGGTCGGCATGCGCGACTCCACCCGCACCGACTTCGAGATCCCAGCCCGCTACGGTGTGCGCCAGACCATCGGCGACACCCTCGGCGTCGGCGGCGTCTTCCGCGCCCTGCGCACCTTCCCGCTGCTGAAGTCCCTCGGCGAGGACATCGCCGAGCTGTGCCCGGACGCCTGGCTGCTCAACTACACCAATCCGATGGCGATGAACGTCCAGTACCTCTCGCAGGCCACCGGCCTCTCCCGCGTGGTGGGCCTGTGCCACTCGGTCTACTGGACCATGCGCGACCTCAGCGAGCTCGTGGACGTCCCCTACGAGGAGGTCAACTACCTTGCTGCGGGCGTCAACCACCAGGCATGGGTGCTGCGTTTCGAGCACCAGGGCGAGAGCCTGTACCCGAAGCTCGACGCACTGATCGAGCAGGACGCCGAACTGCGCCGCCGGGTGCGGATCGACATGTACCGCAGGCTCGGCCGCTACCCGACCGAGACCAGTGAGCACAGCTCGGAGTACGTGCCCTGGTACCTCCACCACGCCAGCGAGGTCGAGCGGTTGCGGCTGCCGGTCGGCGCGTACCTCGGCATCGTCGACGACAACGTGGCGCAGTACGAGAAGACCCGCGAGGCACTGCTCGCCGGCACTCCGCTGGACGTCGCCGGCACGATGGAGTACGCGCCGCAGGTCGTCCACAGCATCGTCACCGGCACGCCCCGCACGATCTACGGCAATGTGCCCAACCGCGGCCTGATCGCCAACCTGCCGACCGGTGGCACCGTCGAAGTGCCGTGCCTGGTCGACGCGTCGGGTGTCCAGCCGACCGCGGTCGGCGCCCTCCCGCCGCAGTGCGCCGCGCTCAACCGCACCTACCTGAGCATGAACGACCTCGTGGTCAGGGCCGCCCTGGAGGACGACCCGCGCCACATCAGGCACGCGCTCATGACCGACCCGGCCACGGCCGCCGCGCTCCCCGTCGAACGCATCTGGCAGCTGTGCGACGACATGGTCCGCGCCCACAGCGACCTCCTCCAGCCGGGCCTGCGTACCGAACTCGGCATCTGAACACGCCAGTCGACTCACCAGCCGGCCCGCTCGGCCCGCAGCTCCCGGTCCGCGTGAAGGCGCGGGCCGGGAGCTGCGGTCTTCGGTGGTTCCTAGCTCGCGCTGAAGGAGACCACCGGCGTGTACGCGGAGCCGGCGTTGAACTCCACCTGCTGGGTGCCGCTCGGCGAGCCGAGGGCGCTCAGCGGCAGTGTCCAGGTGTACGTCGAGCCGCTGACCGTGGTGGTCGGGGCCGGCGTGGCGGCGGCCCACGCCCAGCCGGTCGTCGTGCTGCGGTACAGCGAGCCGTTCTCGATCATGTAGTCCGCGCCGAGCGGAGAGGCCGACGGCGCGGGCAGCTGGTAACCGGTGGCGGTGTTGCCGTCGGTGTTGACGAAGACGTGGTGGAAGCTCTCGGAGCTGTTGAAGGTCGCCTTGAAGACGGCTGTGTCCGCTGACGCGCACGCCGAGTACGACGTGATGGCGCCGGAGCCCGCAGTGGTGGTGCACCCGCTGCCCCCGCCGCCGGGTCCGCCCGATCCGGCGGCTCCGGCCTTCGCCAGCTCGTCTGACCAGTACGCACCGGTGGGCAGGGTGTCCCACGGGTTGGGCAGGTTGTCAGGAGTGACGTACAGGTAGCCGGCGTTGCGCTGCTTGCTCAACGCGACCGCGTTGTCCATGTCGGCCTGGGCGGGGGTGTCGTAGACCAGGTGCCAGAACTTGTCGGGGTTGGCGTAGTTCAGTTCCCAGTCGGGCGCGGTCCACGAGGCGTAGACGCTGTAGGTGTTCTCGAACATCACCAGGACGTCGGCCGCCGACGCGTAGCACGACTCGGCGGGCGAGCCGGGGTTGTCCACGGTGAAGGCGCCCGGGTGGGCCTGCTTGGTCGTGGAGTTGATGCCGGTGTACAGGTTGACGTGCGCGTTGCCGGTGCCGCAGTCGCCCAGGGCGTCGTCGAAGAAGATGCCCGCCAGACCCGAGGAGCCGTACCAGGAATACCAGGTGGCCACGTCGGCGTCGATCTGTGCGGTCCACGCGGCGACGCTGGTCCGACCGTCGCGGGTGGTGCGGCCGGTGGTGCCGAAGTAGCCGGTGTCGACGTAGCCGAGCACCTTCACACCGGCGCCGGATGCCGCGTCCACGGCCGAGGCGTAGCCGCTGTCGACGGCGCTGCCGGGGCCGTTGGAGGGGTTGGCGACGGCGACACCGACACCGGATCCGGCCTGGTCGATCTGGGTCCAGAAGCCGCTGCCCGCGGCGTCCGAGGGGTTGAAGTACGCGGGCACGGCCAGATGCTGCACGCCGGCTGCCGCGCTCGCCTGACCCGGGAACGAGCCGAACGCGGTCAGCGCGAGAGCGGCGGCCGCCGCGCCCACGGCGACCCTGGTCCGGCACGCGGCGGTGCCGCGGTGCCGCAACCGTAGGCGCGCGAACGGTCGGATGGAGGACATCTGATCCCCTTTCGACGGTGGGGGGGTGCGTGAACAGTGCGGGGTACGTGGACGGTGGGGGCTTGCGTGAAAGGTGGGGAGGCGAGGTGACGGAGGGCGTCAGCCCTTGACCCCGGTGTGGGCGATTCCCTGCACGAACTGCCGTTGCAGGAGGGCGAAGACGGCGATGACCGGGAGCGAGGCGAGCAGCGATCCGGCCATCAGCACGGGGTAGTCGGTCTGGAACTGGCCCTGGAGCGAGGCGAGTCCGGCGGACAGCGTCATCTTGTCCGGGTCGGTGTTGACCACCAGCGGCCAGAAGAGGTCGTTCCACGACCACAGCAGTGCGAGCACCGCCAGTGCGACGAGTCCTGGGCGCACCAGCGGCAGCATCACCGACCAGTAGATCCGCCAGGGCCCGGCGCCGTCGATGCGCGCCGCCTCCTCCAGCTCCTTCGGCAGCGCCAGGAACGACTGCCGCAGCAGGAAGACGCCGAAGGCGCTGAACATGCCGGGCAGGATCAGCGCCTGAAGGCTGTTGAGCCAGCCCAGGTCGGACATGATCTGGTACTGCGGGATGATGAACAGCTGCGGCGGCACCATCAGCACCGCCAGGAACAGCCCGAAGAGGAACCCGCGCCCGGGAAAGCGCAGTCGCGCGAAGGCGTAGGCGGCCATCGGGCACAGCACCACCTGGCCCAGCGTGCGGCCCAGCGACATGAGCAGCGTGTTGAGGAACTGCCGGCCGAAGGGCAGAAGGTCGAAGACCTTGCCGTAGTTGTCCCACTGCCCGCCGGGCAGCGGCGACGGTGGCACGTGGGTCGCGTCGCTCAGCGACTTCAGCGAGGTGATGATCTGCCAGACGAACGGCGCGACCATCGCCAGCGACGCCGCGATCAGCACGGTGTGGACGAGCGGATGGCGCCCGTGCCGGGAGCGGCGTGCCGGCCGGTCCGCGGCACGGCCCGCCGCGCGGACCTCAGCCATAGTGCACCCACCTCTTCTGCAGCTGGAACTGAAGGGCCGTCAGCACGATGATGATCAGCAGCAGGACCATCACTATCGCTGCCGCGTAGCCGCGGTCGTTGGTGACGAAGGCGCGGTCGTAGAAGAGCTGCACGACCGTCTCCAGGCGTGGGAATGCCGGGTTGGACCGGGCGGCGGCCCCCGATCCGGCCATCACGTAGACCAGGTCGAAGAGTTGGAGCGAGCCGATGACCGAGATCACCGAGACGAAGAAGGCGGTCGGCGACAGGAGCGGAAGGGTGACCGAGCGGAACTGCCGCAGCGGGCCTGCGCCGTCGATCTCCGCGGCCTCGTAGTATTCGCGCGGGATCGCCTGCATCCCGGCCAGGAAGATCACCAGGTTGTAGCCGATGCTGCTCCACACGCCCACCACGACCAGCGCGTACAGCGCCAGCCGCGGATCGGCCACCCAGTTCGGGCCGTCGATGCCGACCAGCGACAGCACGTAGTTGATCAGCCCGTAGTCGCCGTTGTACAGCCAGCGCCACACCATGCCGACGGCCACCGGCATGGTGACCACCGGCAGGAAGAAGAAGGTGCGGTAGACGCCGATGCCGCGCAGGCCGCGGCGGTTGAGCAGAGCCGCGAAGACGATCGCCAGCGGAATGGACAGCAGTCCGAGCCCGGTGTAGGCGAGGGTGTTGACCAGCGACCGGCCGAACTCGCTGTCGTGCAGCATGCGGTGGTAGTTGTCCAGCCCGCTCCAGGTGTGGCCGCCGAAGGCGCCCCAGCGGGTGAAGGAGAAGTAGGCGGTCTGCGCGACCGGCCACAGGTAGAAGACGGCGAGTCCGAGGCCGGTCGGCGCGATGAAGGCGAAGCCCCACAGCGCCTCGGTGACGCGGTCGCGGCGCGGTCGCGGGAAGCGGCGCGGCAGCCGCGGCCGCCGCCCGGTCCGCGGCCCGGCGGCGGGGGCTGCCGGGC
>NZ_CAJSLV010000126.1 GCF_907177275.1 Actinacidiphila cocklensis | reverse complement strand
ACTTCTCGATACTCACTGTGCGTAGCGTCCTTCATGTCGAGCCGGGGCCCGCCCACCACCCAGCAAGATCAACTCCTACACACTTCAGTGAACACCCTCGTGGATCTTGACCGTCTGACCGGTCACACTCCGATGAAGCTCACTGTTTCTGTCATGTCCGCCCGTCCGGTACGCAGGCGTGGCACGCCTTCCTTCTCGAATCCCACCGCGACACCGCAGAACAGTGTGAGCCTGTCATCGGCTCCGACTATGCGGCTGACGGTCTTGCGATACATCGTCCACATCACTTGGGGACAGCTGTGCAACCCTTCCGCCCTCAGCAGCAGCATGACCGTCTGCAAGTACATCCCCGCGTCCCCCCACTGACCGGGCCCCATCGGCCGGCCGAGATAGCAGAACAACACGACCGGCGCCCCGAACGCCTCCGAGTTCAGGGCGGCGATTTTCATGGGCCTGTCGGGGTCTGCGCGCTCGATTCCCAGCGCTTCGTACCGCTGAGCGGCTGCCGCGGAAAAACGGTCTAGATAAGGCGAGGTCAGCTCGGCCGGATACATCGGATACTCCCGGTCATCACCCGGGTCTCCCGCCAGTGCCCTGGCCGTCGCGCGCTTCTTCAGTTCGGCCAAGGGCTCGCCGGTCACGACATAGACATGCCACGGCTGGAGGTTCCCGCTCGACGGAGCCCGCGTTGCTGCCGCCAGCACTCGTTCGAGTGCTTCCCTGGATACCGGCTCATCGCTGAACGCCCGTACCGCCCGGCGACTGTCCACGGCTTCATACACATCCACGTCTTCTTGTCCTCTCACTCAACGGCAACCACCTCTCTACCGTCTCCAGAGGGCGTTAAGTCCGTTTCTGGTAGCGGCCGCGTCCGGGCTGTTCGAGGAGTCCCTGGCGGACGAGTCGTCCCAGGCGGGAGCGGGTGACGTTGATCGAGGGCTCGTCGGTGGGCAGGTCGAGGTGTTCGTGCAGATCACGGACGCGGAACACCTTCCCGGGGTGCTCGTTGAACGTGGTCACGATGCGCTGGTAGACGGTCGCGGTGGCGGTCTCCGCGGGAGCCGTTCCGTCGTCGGGTGCGGTGAGGTGGTCGATGACCTTGCGGGTGGCGGCGAGCTCGGCCAGGCGGGCTTCGGTCTCGGCGAGGGTGGTGGCGAGCCGCTCGATCTGCTCGCGCAGGTGGTCGGCGCGTGCGACGGTCTCATCGTGCTCGGTCTGAAGCAGCCGCAGGAGTTCGTGGACGTTCACGCGGCCAGTTCCATGGCGTCCCGCCAGGTGGGGGTAGGGGTGGTGAGGCGGCGGAGCATGCCGGCGGTGGAGGCCCAGTAGACGCGGGAGGCCGCGTTGTCGGGCCGGTGGTCGTAGTCGCGGGCGAGACGGCGGTGGAGCATAAGAGTGCCGTTGACCTGCTCGACCACCCACCGTTTCGATTGCGGGACGAAGCCCTTGCCTTTGTCGGCGGGGTTGCGGCGGACCACCTCGACGGTGATGTCCTTCACCGCTCCGTGGATGATCACGGCGTCCTTGAAGCCCTGGTCGACCAGGACCTTTTCCAGGCGCATCCCGCACCGCTCGGCCGCCTGGTCCAGTAGGGCGATGCCGGCCTCGTTGTCGTGCGCGCTCGCGGCGAGGACCACCACGCCGATGACCAGGCCCAGCACGTCGACGGCCAGTCCCCGCTTCCTGCCGGGCGTCTTCTTGTTCGCATCCAGTCCCGTCGTCTCCTTCGGCACCCCGGCCGCCACGCGGACGGACTGGGTGTCGATGATCACCAGGGACGGGTCCTCTAATCGTCTGGACCGCTCCCGGACCTGGCAGCGCAGAATCTCCTGGATCCGCTGGTCAAGGCCGTCCTGGCGCCACAAGGTGAAGTAGTAGAACACTGCCGACCCGGCCGGGAGGTCGTGCGGCAGGAGCCGCCGCTGACAGCCGGTCCGGTTCTGGTAGAGCAGCGCGTTCACGACCTCACGCAGGTCGCAGGAGCCCGGGTCCCCGGTCGCCGACCGCGCTACCCGCTCCTGCTTCCACCCGATGACCAGCGGCTCGATCAACGCCCACTGCTCGTCGGTCAAGTCAGTTGCGTACGGCATCCGTTCCATGTCGGCCAACCCCATCATGCACACGACATGACACGAGGACGAAACCGTCCCATCACCCACGAACGGGCGACACCATATCACCAGGAACGGGACTTAACGCCCTCTCAGCAAGAGGAGTTCATCGCCGGGGTAGAGGGACGACGCCTGCAGCGTCGGTGGGGCTGATCGTGCTCAGCTGGCGGCGGAGGCGCTGGACCTCATCGTCCTTGGCCGCCAAGACGACAGGGCCAGCTGGTGGCGTTCCTTGAGCTGACGAAACTCGGCGTGAGTGCGGGCGAGCTTGTGGGTGAGCCGCTGATTCTGCTCCCGTAGCAGGGTGATCCGAGCCTCACGCGGGTCGGGCTGCTGGCCGGCAGCCTGGGCGGCGGACCGCCGTCGCTCGAACTCGTCTTTGAGGTGGCCCCAGGTGCGGTAGAGGGCGGCGCGGGAGATGTCGGCCTCGCGGGCGAGGGTCTTCACGTCGCAGGCTCCGCCGGGCGGGATCTGCCCGGCCAGGAGTCGGTCGATGGCCGCGCGGATCCGTCGTTCGATCTGATCGCGCTGTTCGGGACGGATTGCCACGTCATCCCGCCTTTCCGGCAGCTTTGTCGATTTCTTCGAGGGCTCGCATGGAGCGTTCGTGTTCGGCCCGCAGCCGGTTCTTCTCGCCGGCCGGGATGCGCGGGCTGGCCAGCAGGACGGTGCTGTTGTCCGCTGTGGTCTGCCAGACGGGCCGGTGGAGGAGATGGTGGGTGGCCTGCGGGCAGCGGGAGCTGTCACACAGTCCCGTCAGCGGAGCGGTCGCTGACTTGGCGCCGGCGAGCTTGAGACACAGGGCTTTGGTCGGGTCCTCGAACCAGCAGTAGTTCGCGGCGGATAGGTGCAGGACTGCGGCCTTCTTCTTGAGCAGCAGTTCGACCTGCCGGTCGGTGACCACCTTGGCCGGGCTTGCCTCGTGTCCTTGGAGTTCGTCCTCGGCCGCGCGGAAGGCGGCCATCAGAGCGTCCGCACCGGGGCCGGCTGGCAACTGGCCGTCCTGGAACTGGCGGAATGCTTCAACGGTCCGACGCATTTTCTCGTCCGCCTCGGCTTTCTTCCACTCCTGGTGGAAGACGGCCCGGGCCGGTAGTTGTCAAGTCAAATGAGACGTTTATGTCACTATGAGCTTTGTGGCTCGGGTTGTGCTCGTCTGGCGGGGTCGTTGATCCAGACCTGGCCGGGTATCTCGGGCGGTTTCGGGCGGCGGGCGAAGCGTTCGGGGTGGCGTTCGTATGCCTCGGCGAGAGCGATAGCCCGCTGGTCTCGGACCTCCTCGGCCGTGCCGAAGTGGACGGAGGCGGGGGTGTGCAGGCCGATCCCGGAGTGTCTGTGGTCGTGGTTGTAGTAGGTGATGAAAGCGTCCATCCACTCCCGGGCGTGGGTCAGTGAATCGAACCGCTCGGGGTAGTGCGGCGTACTTCGTGGTCCTGAACTGGCTTTCGCTGTAAGGGTTGTCGTTGCTGACCCTGGGGCGTGAGTGGCTCCTGGTGATACCGAGGTCGATCAGCAGCTGGGACACTTTCTTGCTGGTCATCGAGGTGCCGCGGTCCGCGTGCACCGTCTCGGGCACAATGCCGTTGCGCTCGATGGCCTCGCGGATCAACTCCTCAGCCCGCTCGCCCGTTTCGGCCCGTTCGACTGTGTGCCCGACGATGTAGCGGCTGAAGATGTCGATGATCACGTATGCGTGGAACCAGATGCGCTTGGCCGGGCCGGGCAGTCGGGTGATGTCCCAGATGAACACCTGCGAGGGGCCGGTCGCGACGAGTTCGGGGATCGTCCTGGGCGGGTGGGTGGCCTGGCGGCGGCGTTCGCCGTTCTGCCCGGCCGCGGACAGGATCCGGTACATCGTGCGCTGCGAGCACCAGTAGTTCCCGGCGTCCAGCTCACGCGCCCAGACCTGGGCAGGTGGCAGGTCGGAGTACTCCGGCCGGTTCAGCAGTGCCAGAACCTGTGCCCGCTCGGCCGGTGAGAGGGCCGAGACGGGCGTGGGTCTTGGGGACGGTTGGGCCTTCGGCTTCGGGTTGAGGTGGCGGTAGTGGGTCGCGCGCGAGCGCCCGGTCAGCCGGCAGGCCGCCGCAGTCCCCAACTGGCTTTGAACACCTGCGAACGCCTCATCGACCACCGGTGCGACGGCGTGCTTCAGTCCGCGCTCTCGGAGAGCAGTTCCAAGAGCGCGTTGGCTTTTCCCATGACTTCCAGAGCCGCGTCCCGGCGGGCCAGGTCCTTCTCCAGCCGGGCGACCTTCTTGCGCAGCCGCTCCAGCTCGGCCTGCTCGGCCGCCTACTTCGGCCGCACCGCCGAGGTCCGCCGGTCGACCAGGGCATCCAGCGCGCCGGCCTCCCGGGCCTGGCGCCACTCGATGACATGCGAGTGGCACAGCCGCTCGCGCCGCAGGATCGCGCCCTTCTCCCCGGCCGGGGCGGCGTCGTACTCGGCAACGATCCGCAGCTTGTACTCCGCGGAAAACGTCCGCCGCTTCGGCTTCGGCGCCAGCTCGTCACCGGCGGCGGGTATCGGGGTAGTGCTGGCCATGCTGAAGGAATTTCCTGTCTCGCCCATCCAGACTGCCCCGGCAAACCAGGTGTCTCAGCCGAGACTGTCAGAGAGGGGATCGACGTCGACGCCTGGTTCGCCGAGAACACCGAACATGCCCGCACCTGCTTGAGAGCCTTCCTCAACTGGGCCATGCAGAGCCGCCGCTGCCGAGGCTCCCTCTCCATCCCCACGATGAAGATCTCCCGCCGGGCCGCACTGAGCGAAGACGAGCGCCTCGATGCCCTTGGCCGGCTGCTGGACCGATCCGGCGATACCGATGCGTCTCCGCGTCGCCGGAGTCATCGTGCTCCTCTACGCCCAGCCCGTGAGCCGCATCGTCCGGCTCAGCGTCGACGACGTCATCCGCGACGGCGACACCGTGCTGCTACGGCTCGGGGAGCCGGCCTCACCTGTCCCTGATCCGGTCGCCGCCCTGCTGCTGGAGCACACCGCGAACCGCGACAACATGAACACCGCCACCAACCCCACGTCCCGCCGGCTGTTCCCTGGCCGCCGGGCGGGGCAGCCGGCCCGCCCCGACCACCTGTCCGCGCTCTTGAACGAAGTCGGAGTCCCGACCGCGGCCGCCCGCGGCGCCGCCATCCGGCAGCAACTCCTCGAACTCCCCACACCCGTCGTCGCAGACGCTCTCGGCTACCACGACAAAACCACCAGCCGACTCCGCAACGAGACCGGCCGAACCTGGAGCCGATACGCCCCAGGGGATCACACAAGGTCACCAGCGGGCTGGGTTCCTCGGGGAACCAGCGACGGTTGAACAGGGGCGTCCACCAGTAAACCGCCTCTATCCGAACGGATGGTTACCGCAAGTCAGTGATCGGTAGATTCTCGTCATGAGCTACGACGAGGACTACCTGGACAAGAGCCCAGCAGCTGCACGGATGGGAAAGGCCGCCGAGTACCTTGTAGCGGCCTCGTCCATCCTCGCCACCCGTGGCGAGTTGAACGTGTCCACGTCGCTCGTGGACGACGAGGGCGTGGACCTCGTCTTCCATCGGCGCGGGAGCTCCGCGACGCTAGCGGTGCAGGTGAAGGCGAGGATGTCCACCGGGACTCAAGTACAGCAGGGCAGGCTGATGGCCTTCGTCCGGTCGCAGACGTTCCAGCCACGGACCGGCCTCGACATGCTATTTGTCGCCGTAGACGTCGAGCGAGGGGCGATCATGACGGCCTGGCTGATACCGAGCGGAACGTTCAGAGAGATGGTGACCGAGCCCAACAGCGTTGGCCGCTTCCGGTTCTCGGCATCGATGAAGTCAGACTCCAAAGACCGCTGGACCCCGTTCCGACTCACAGCTGCTGAACTTCCAAGGCGGATCCTCGTCCGACTCTCCGAGCTGGCGAAGACGGCAGCCGAGTAGTGGCCTTCCAACAGCCCCGGCGCCCCCGGCAAGGCCTACTGCGAGCCGGTTCGGCGGGAGCGTTCCGCACGCCAGAAGCCCCTGCTCGTCATCGCGGATGCCCTCGGGTACTACGACAAGGTCACCACCCGGGTGCCTGACGAGACCGACAGCGCATGGAGCCGATAAGCGTCTGTAGTTCACACACAGTCACCCATGGGCAGGGTTCCTCGGGGAAACGGCGACAGTTGAATACGAGAGCCCACCAGTATCGACCCCCGACAAGGGCTACGACAGCAACACCAACCGCCGCGAACTGCGCCGCCGCGGCATCCTGCCCGTCATCTCCCGACGCGGCGCACCCGATATCCACGGCCTGGGCAAACTGCGCTATGTCGTAGAGCAGACCTTCGCCCTGCTGCACCAGTTCAGGCGCCTCGCCGTCCGCTGGGAACGATGGCTGGACCTCCACGACGGACCCGTCTCGCTCGCCTGCTCTCTGATCTGCTGGCGACGCCTCAAGAAGGCTGCGTAGTCACGGAATGCACCCACGGCATGTACGCGGCTGGCGGTGAAGACTCAGCTACTCGGCGGTGCGCTTCTGTGTCCAATCCCGTTCCCCGAGGCGTCGGAGAATGCCGAACAGCCTCAGTGTTCGCATTCCGGGTAGCGATGTACGAAAAACGTGGAAAGCCGACCGGTAACCGGCAATCGGTCGCATCTCTCATGGGGTTCGGACGCGATTGTGATGGCGTGCGCCCCCGCGTGCACCTCACTGGCGGTTAGGTCACGTCCTGCGGCTGTGGCCAGTGGGTAGAGACCAGATGACCGAATGGTTCGGCCCTCGGTGCGCGTTCCTGGCTTCCCAACCTGAAGCGCACCAAGGGCCGGTACTCCCAGGCAGAGCCCGAGAGGAGAAGTACGTGGAAGTACCTCACTGTGTGATTGCCCCCGGCGGGGAACCGGTACACGGGGCGAAGGGGTGGCACGTGGTCGTCATCGCGGTGATTGTCACCGTGATCGTGCTCGCGTGCGCCGGGATGAGCGCTGACTGGCTGAGCGCCGGCGCCGCTGCGCTCAGCGCCGGCGTGATGCTGAACAAGAAGAACTGAGTCCATAAGCGGCGGCGGGTCGCCTGTAGCTGACGCCCGCCGCCGCGACCTCCACCGCTTCCACGTCTAGGCCCGCGTCGGTCCTCCTCAGAAGTCGAACTCGATGTAGTCGATGCCGGTGAACTCCACCTCGAGGTCGGCCGCGCGGCGGCCGCGGTCCTTGAGTAGATCTCCTGCAGGCCCTCAGCGGCGATGTTCTGCAGCTGCTGCTCGGTGGCGCCGGCGGCCTGCGCGTCGAACAGCCGGCTCGCGTAGACGGGCGGCAGGTGCTGGGTGATCCGGCGGATCCGCCCGTCGTCCGTCGACCCGGGCGCGGCAGTGAACCCGAACCGCGCCCTCGTCTCGATCACCATGCCGGTGGCCGTGGCGGCCTGCTTCTCCGCCTTCAGCAGGAACCGCATCCGCGCCTGCGCGGACTTGGGATCGGGCGCGTGGCGGTGCCTGCGGCCGCGCGGTGGAGTGCGTCGTCGATCTCGCCCACGCTCTACTCCCCGTCGTCCGGTGTGTCGTCGCCCTTGGTGTGCCGGGCCGGGTTGTGCTGCTGCTCCATCAGCTCCACAGCCCAGAACAGAGGCTGTGTGCCTTCGTGCTTGACCATGCCGGGCGAGACCCCGAGCCGGAACGTGCCCGGCGCCGGCTTCCCCGCCGTGCCGTACGGCAGGACGTCCAGCGGGGAGGGGCCGGCGGCCGGGTAAACCGCGCAGCCCGACAGCAGCGCGATCGGCAGCAGCGCGTCCTGGTCGAACACCACGGCGCCGGTCGGCGCGGCCTGTCCGTGCGTCGCCAGCGCCGTCTTCACCAGCTTCCTGTGCATTATGGTCTGGCGTCCGGCGCGAGGTGGGCGGAGACGGGCTCCGGCGGCGGCCTAGTGCTGTGGGCGGCTGGGCAGTGGGCTCAGGAGTGCGACAGCGCATAGCACGGGGATCAGTGCGGCGAGCGTCCAGGTCAGGCCGGCGAACTCGGCGGCCCAGCCGATGGCGGCGGGACCGAGCAGGATCCCCGCGTAGGTGAAGGTGGTGAACCGGGAGATCAGCGTCGCGGCTTCCGGGCTGTTCGCCTTCGCCTGCCCGACCGCGCTGTAGGCCAGTGGGATCAGGACCGAGGCGCCCGCGCCCGCGACGGCGAACCCGCCGATAGACGCGACCGGGTCCGGCGAAAGCAGCGCCATCGCCAGGCCGCAGGCCGCGACGAGGCCGCCGGTGCGGAAAAGGGCCGGGGCGCCGTAGCGCAGGGTCAGGCGGTCGCCGCTCACCCGGCCGACCGCCTGAGCGCCGGTGTACGCGGTCACCGCCGTTGCCGCGAGACCGAGCGACGCGCCCCGGGAGTCGTGTAGGAAGATCGCGCTCCAGCCGAGGGCGGCGCCCTCGCAGACCATCAGGGCCGTGCCGGTCAGGCCGAGTGCCACGACCTGGCGGCTCCAGCCGCCGCGCCGGCCCCGGCGGCGTTGTGCGGGCGGGGACGTGCGGTCGCGGTCCCGCGTGCCGCTCTCCACCAGGAGCCGCCCCAGCAGCAGGCCCCCGGCCAGGAGCGCGGCGGCGACTGCCACAAGGTGCGTGGCGAACGAGATACCCGCACGCTCCAGGACGGCCGTGGCGAGTGAGGCCACGACCGCGCTGACGCTCCAGGCGGCGTGGCAGCCGTTGAGCATGGGATGTCCGAGGCGTCGTTCGATGACGACGGCATGGGCGTTCATCGCTGCGTCGGTGGTGCCGTGCACAGCACCGAGCGCCGTGACGACCACCACGAGTTCGATGACTCCGCCGACCAGGCCGACCAGCGCCAGCAGCACGGGCATGACAACGAGCGAGGCGCGCAGCACCGGCCGCGTCCCGACCCGCGCCGTCAGCGGTCCCACGCCCTGCATACAGGCGAGGGCCGCCAGGGCAAAGGCCATACCGATGAGCCCGAGTTGCCCGTTGCTCAGATGGTGCTTGCCCTTCAGCGATCCGAGCCGGACGACATACGTCGACAGCGTGAGCCCGTTGAGAAAGAAGACGGCTGTGGCTGGCCACCGCCCGGTGTTCCCCACCCTGCCCGGCTGCTCTGATGTGGTCGAGCCGCCCTGGACCGGGTCGGCAGCCGTTGATGTCGCCTGCGCCGCGGTCTGTTTCTCGGCAGTCATCGTGCGTACTCCGTCGCGTTCCACCCGTGATCCGAGGGTGCCCGGACGACGGGTGAAAACCGGATCGACATTAGCATCGCCGCAGACTGCCCGGCCGCGCACGACGGGCGCCGGGCCGCTCCGAAGTGAAGCGCGAGAAGCTCAAGAGGCTCCATCGCACTGGCCCTAACTGAGCGGCAAGAGGTTCGCGGTCCTGCTTGCCGGGCTGACGCTGGGCGATGCCGGACATCGACCCGTCGTCCCTGCAAAGCAGTGCCCCCTCCCGGCAGATTGGAGACACCGTTGACGAATCAGGCAGTTGTGTCCACGGGATCTGCGGGGCATGAGGAAGGCTGTGTCGGTTCAGCACTCGTCGGCAAAGGGGGCCAGCTTGCGCAGCCTGTTGGCCCGGTGGTCCGCGTGTGCAAGTACGGAGTTGTCCTGGGCCGATAGGTGCCGTGGCGGTGTGTCAACGAGGGCGGGAGGTTCGGGCCTTGTTCGAGGACTTTGAGACCAGGCGGGTTCAGGTCGATGAAGCATCGATTCTCCTTCGCTACGGCGGGGAAGGGCCGCCGGTGGTGCTGCTGCACGGCCACCCCCGGACATCTGCGACCTGGCATCGCGTCGCCCCGTTCCTCATCCGACGCGGTTTCACCGTGGTCTGTCCCGATCTCCGGGGGTACGGCCGGTCCACCGGTCCGGCGCCTACCGCAGACCACGCGGGATACTCCAAGCGGGCCGTCGCTGGTGACGTGGTCGAGGTGATGCGCTCCCTCGGCCATGCCCGGTTCGCGCTCGCCGGGCACGACCGCGGAAGCAGTGTCGCGCTGCGTCTCGCACTCGATCATCCCGACGCGGTCTCGCGGGTGGCGCTGATCGACGGTCTGCCCCTCACCGAGCACCTGTCCCGCATCACGACCGAGTTCGCCACGCAGTGGTGGCACTGGTTCTTCTTCGCCCAGCTGGACATCCCCGAGCGGGTCATCAACGCCGATCCGGACAGTTGGTACCGCGGTGACCCCCAGAGCATGGGGCAGGAGAACTATGACGAGTGGCGCGCGGCCACGAGAAACCCCGACGTGGTGCGGGCGATGCTGGAGGACTACCGGGCCGGCCTCACCATCGACCGGCGGCACGAGGAGGACGACCGTGCGGCCGGGACACAGATCCAGTGCCCGGCGCTGATCCTGTGGTCGCTCCGGGACGACCTCGAGGACCTGTACGGGGACCCGGTGAAGATCTGGCGTCAGTGGGCACCGGACGTACGCGGCCACGGCATCGACTCCGGGCATCACGTGGCCGAAGAGGCTCCACAGGCGCTCGCATCTTCCCTTGCGGACTTCTTCGCCGGACGACCTGAGTGAGAAATCTCTGGGCCGCTTCCCGCAGAACAACGTAGGGGAGTGCTCAGCGCACGAGCTCTACCCAGCCGGCCGCAGGGCTGCCAGATGGGAAGTGCGGGTGCAGGCCCTTGGGGTGCCGGTCCACCAGGCGTTGAGGCGGTGGAAGTTCATATGAGGTGCCCCGAGGTCTCCGGACAGGGATCCAATAGGATCCCTGTGTAAGGAAACGAGAGGCACGACGTGGCACCACCCAGCAAGTACTCGCCGGAGT
>NZ_CAJSLV010000125.1 GCF_907177275.1 Actinacidiphila cocklensis | reverse complement strand
CCGCCGAGCCCGTCGGCGGGGCGGACGGCGGCGCGGCCCTCGGCGTCGACGGCCAGCCGCAGCGGCGCGCGCGCCAGCAGCCGCTCCAGGTCCGCCGCGGCGGCCGCGGGGACGTCGGTGCCCGTATGGGCCGTGCAGACGTCCCGCAGGGCCTCCCGCAGCGTCAGGACGTCGGCGAGCGCGCCCGCGTCGTAGCCGAGCCCGGACAGGCCGCGCCCGCGCGCCCAGCGGGCGGCGTCCTCCGTGGTCCGCAACTCCTCGGCGCCGCCCTCCAGGTCCACGGTGTTGACCAGGTCCTGTACGAGCTGCAGCGCTTCGGGCGCGGGACTGCGTACTCCGGGCTGCTCCACCCTTGTCACGTTACCGCTGCTCCGCCATCATGAAGTAACGGTTACCGCTACCTACCCGTAAGCCGGTAACACTTCCGACGAAAGGACCCGCCATGATCGGCCGGCTCAGCGCCGTCGTCCTCGACTGTCCCGACCCCGCAGCCCTCGCCGCCTTCTACGCCGAGCTGGTCGGCGGCACCGTCGAGGTCGAGGACGAGGAGTGGGTGGACCTCAACCGCGAGGGGGGCCAGCGGCTGTCCTTCCAGCTCGCCCCCCGGCACCAGGCGCCCTCCTGGCCCGACCCGGAGCGCCCGCAGCAGTTCCACCTGGACATCGCGGTACCGCGCGCCGAGATGGAGGACGCGGACAAGCAGGTACTCGCGCTGGGCGCGACCCTGCTGGAGGACGACCTCGGCGGCAGCCGCAACTGGCGGGTCTACGCGGACCCGGCCGGGCACCCCTTCTGCCTCTGCGCCTGCTGAGACCGGTCAGCCGGCGGGCTGCACCATGACCGAAGGACCCCGCTTCACCCGGAGCACGACCGCCGCGGACTCCGCGTCGCGCAGCACCCGCACCGCGTTGTGCCAGGTCAGCTTGGCGAGGTCGGCATCCGACCAGCCGCGGCGCAGCAGCTCGGCGATCAGGTTCGGGTAGCCGGCCACGTCGGTCAGGCCGTCGGGCGTGAAGGCCGTGCCGTCGTAGTCGCCGCCGATACCGACGTGGTCGACGCCGGCCACCTCCCGCATGTGGTCGAGATGGTCGGCGACGGTCGCCGCGGTGGCGGCCGGGCGCGGGTGCTCCGCCTCGTACGCGCGCTGCACGGCCATCCCCGCGGGCGTGGTGTCCAGCGGGTGCAGGCCGTGCGCGCGCATGTTGGCGTCGGCCGCGGCGGTCCACTCGATGGCCGCCGGCAGGATGAACTTCGGGACGAAGGTGGCCATGGCCACGCCGCCGTTGGCGGGCAGCTGGGCGAGCACGTCGTCGGGGATGTTGCGCACGTGGTCGCAGACCGCGCGGGCCGAGGAGTGCGAGAAGAGCACCGGCGCCTCGGCCACCCGCAGGGCGGCGCGCATGGTGTCGGCGGAGACGTGCGAGAGGTCCACCAGCATGCCGAGCCGGTTCATCTCCCTGACGACCTCCTCGCCGAAGGCGGTCAGGCCGCCCGCGGCGGGCTCGTCGGTGGCCGAGTCCGCCCACGGGGTGTTGGTGTTGTGGGTGAGCGTCATGTAGCGCACACCGAGGGCGTGGAAGGCCCGCAGGACGGCCAGCGATCCGTCGATGCTGTGGCCGCCCTCGGCGCCCATCAGCGAGGCGATACGGCCTCTGCCGCGGGCTTCCTCGAGGTCGTCGGCGGTCAGCGCCAGCGCGAGGTCGTCCGGGTAGCGCTCGGTCATCCGGTGGACGACGTCGATCTGCTCCAGGGTCGCGGTGACCGCGTCGGCGCCGGACAGCTCCACCGACACGTAGACCGACCAGAACTGCCCGCCGACGCCGCCGGACCGCAGCCGCGGGATGTCGGTGTGCAGGCGGTCGCTCTGGTCGGCCGCGATGTCGAGCCGGTCGAGGTCGTAGGAGACCTGCTCGCGCAGCGCCCACGGCAGGTCGTTGTGCCCGTCGACGACGGGGTGGGCGGCGAGCAGGTCACGGGCGCGCGCGAGGAAGTCCATGCAGGCCAGCCTATGCGGCGGCGTGCACCGCAGAGGTGCGGACGGCGACGCCGCAGTACATTGCGACGCCGCCGTACATTGCCGAGCAGCGCGGGGCCTACTGGGCGAAGCCGAAGCCCGCCGCGCCGGTGACCTTGGCGCGCAGCCGCCGGCCCTTCTCCGTGGCCTGCTCGTTCAGCGACGCCTGGAAGTCCCGCATCCGCGCCTGCAGCTCCACGTCGTGCGCGGCCAGGATGCGGACCGCGAGCAGCCCCGCGTTGCGCGCCCCCGCCACCGAGACGGTGGCGACCGGCACACCGGCCGGCATCTGCACGATGGACAGCAGCGAGTCCATCCCGTCGAGGTACTTCAGCGGCACCGGTACCCCGATGACCGGCAGCGGGGTGACGGAGGCGAGCATGCCCGGCAGATGCGCGGCGCCGCCCGCGCCCGCGATGATCGCCTTGAGCCCGCGGTCGGCGGCCTGCTCGCCGTAGGCGATCATCTCGTGCGCCATGCGGTGCGCGGAGACGACGTCGACCTCGAAGGGGACGTCGAACTCCTGCAGCGCGTGGGCCGCGGCCTCCATCACCGGCCAGTCGGAGTCGGAGCCCATGACGATGCCGACCACGGCTGCGGTCGGCTCCCGCGCTTCACTCATCGATCGTCCCTCGCAGATAGTCGGCCGCGTGACGGGCGCGCTCGCGCACGTCGGGCAGGTCGTCGCCGTAGGTGGTGACATGGCCGACCTTGCGGCCGGGCTTCACGTCCTTGCCGTACATGTGGATCTTCAGCCCGGGGTCGCGGGCCATGCAGTGCAGGTAGCCGGCGTACATGTCGGGGTAGTCGCCGCCGAGCACGTTGGCCATCACCGTCCAGGGGGCGCGTGGCCGCGGGTCGCCGAGCGGCAGGTCGAGGACCGCGCGCAGGTGGTTGGCGAACTGCGAGGTGGCGGCGCCGTCCATCGTCCAGTGGCCGCTGTTGTGCGGGCGCATCGCCAGCTCGTTGACCAGGATGCGGCCGTCGGCGGTCTCGAACAGCTCGACGGCGAGGTGGCCGACCACGCCCAGCTCGGCGGCCACCGTCAGCGCGAGGCGCTGCGCCTGCGCGGAGAGCGCCTCGGACAGTCCGGGCGCGGGCGCGATCATCGTGTCGCACACCCCGTCGACCTGCACGGACTCCACCACCGGATAGGCCACCGCCTGGCCGTGCGGCGAGCGCACGACGTTGGCCGCCAGCTCCCGCACGAAGTCGACCTTCTCCTCGGCGAGCACAGGCACGCCGGCGCGGAAGGCGTCGGCCGCGTCCGCCTCGGCCCTGACGAACCACACGCCCTTGCCGTCGTAGCCGCCGCGCACGGTCTTCAGGACCAGCGGGTACCCCGCGGTCTCCGCGGCGAACCGGGTGACGTCCGCCGGGTCGGCGACGATCCGGTTGCGCGGGCAGGGGACGCCGATCTCGGCGAGCTTGGCCCGCATGACGCCCTTGTCCTGCGCGTGCACCAGGGCGTCGGGGCCCGGGCGCACCGCGACGCCGTCCGCCTCCAGGGCGCGCAGGTGCTCGGTCGGCACATGCTCGTGGTCGAAGGTGATCACGTCGCAGCCCTGTGCGAAGGCCCGCAGGGTGTCGAGATCGCGGTAGTCGCCGACGGTGACGTCCGCGGCGACCTGCGCGGCCGAGTCCTGTGCGGTGTCGCTGAGAATCCTGAACCTGATGCCGAGCGGGATGCCGGCCTCGTGGGTCATACGGGCGAGCTGGCCGCCGCCGACCATGCCGACTACAGGGAATGTCACGTTGTTTCCTGCCGGTGGTGCACGGGGGCGGGTCCCCCGCTGATGGCCCTACCAGGGTATAGGCCGCACGACCGCCCGAACGCCGGACGTCTCCACGGTGATCTCCCGGGGGCGGTTAGCATGAGGGACACCAAACCCTCGCCGGCGCCCCGCGCCACCGACCCACGATCCACGACCCCCCACAGACAGGGCCACGATGACCGGATTCACCGCCCTGCGCGGCAAGCTGGCCCTGATGTACCGCGAGATCGCGAAGTTCGGTGCGGTGGGCGGCGCCGGGGTCCTGGTCAACATCGGTGTCTTCAACCTGGTCCGGCACAACACCGGGCTGCAGACGGTACGCGCCAGCGTGCTGGCGACGCTGGTGTCCATCGCGTTCAACTACGTGGGGTTCCGCTACTTCACCTACCGGGACCGCGACAAGGCCGGCCGCACCAAGGAGCTGGGGCTCTTCCTGCTCTTCAGCTGCATCGGCCTGGTGATCGAGAACGGCGTGCTGTTCGTGGCCACGTACGGCTTCGACTGGGACAGCCAGCTGCAGAGCAACGTCTTCAAGTTCCTCGGCATCGGCATCGCGACGCTTTTCCGCTTCTGGTCCTACCGCACCTGGGTCTTCCGGGCGATCCCCGCGCGGGACGCGGTGGAGCAGGCCGAGTCGTTCCTGGCCGCCGACGACGGCGCGGACGCGGACGCCGCCGGCTCTGCCGAGGACCGTCGCAGGCGGCGGACGGCCGACGCCGACCGGCGCGGCTGACCACCAGCTCGCTCAGCTCACTCCGCTCGCTCAGCTGACGATGTCCTCGCGGGGCGGCGGCGGCTGCATCTCGCGGGCGAGGAAGAGCGCGAAGACCGGCGGGTGCTGCTGGAGCAGTTCCAGCCGCCCGCCGTCGGCCTCGGCGAGGTCGCGGGCGAGCGCCAGGCCCAGGCCGGTGGAGTTGCGGCCGCTGACCGTCCGCTCGAAGACCCGCGCACCCAGGTCGGGCGGCACCCCGCGGCCCTCGTCCGTCACCTCGACCACCGCCTGGTTGCCGGTCACCCGGGTGCGCAGGCCGACGGTGCCAGAGCCGTGCATCAGCGAGTTCTCGATCAGCGTGGCCAGCACTTGGGCGACCGCGCCCGGGGTGCCCACCGCCCGCAGCGCGGGGGTCCCGGAGCGCACGATGGCCCGCTTCTCGTTCTGATACGCCGGGCGCCACTCCTCGACCTGCTGCTTGATCACCTCGTCGAGGTCGAAGTAGACCGCGGAGCCGGTCCGCGGGTCGCGCGCGTTGGTCAGCAGCCGCTGCACCACGTCGGTCAGCCGCTCGACCTGGCCGAGCGCGATCGTCGCCTCCTCCTTGACCGTCTCCTGGTCGTCGGTGGCCACGATCTCCTCCAGCCGCATCGACAGCGCGGTCAGCGGGGTCCGCAGCTGGTGCGAGGCGTCGGAGGCGAGCCTGCGCTCCGCGGTGAGCATCCGCCCGATCCGCTCGGCGCTGGCGTCCAGAACGTCGGCGATCCGGTCCAGCTCGGGCACCCCGTAGCGGCGGTGCCGGGGGCGCGGGTCGCCGGAGCCGAGGCGCTCGGCGGTCGCGGCGAGGTCGCTGAGCGGGCTGGCCAGCCGCTTGGCCTGGCGTACGGCGAGGCCGACCGCGGCCAGCACGGCGAGCAGCGCGACGGCGAGGATCACCAGCAGATTGCGGCCGATCTCCTCGCTGACCGTGGAGCGCGGCTGCTCCACGGTGACGGACTCGCCGTGGTCGCCGCGCTGGGTGGAGGTGATGACCTTGCCCTTGGGAGGGCTGCCGAGGGTGACCTGCGGACGGCCCGGCACCCGCACCACGGCGTAGCGGTCGGCGGCGATCTGCCGGTCGAGCCCCTTGGCGTCGATGCTCTCACCGGCCAGGATGCGGTTCTCCACGATCCCGACCAGCCGCACCGCCTCGGACTCGACGCCGTCGCGCGCGCTGCTCTCGATGGTCCTGGTCTCCACGAAGACCAGGGACAGCCCGAAGACGGCGATGACGACGAGCACCACGGCCAGCGTGGAGGAGATCAGACGGCGGCGCACGGCGGTGGCGGGTCAGTTCTTCTCGAACCGGAAACCGACTCCGCGCACCGTGGAGATGTACCGCGGGTTGGCCGCGTCGTCGCCCAGCTTCTTGCGCAGCCAGGAGATGTGCATGTCCAGGGTCTTGGTGGACGACCACCAGGTGGTGTCCCACACCTCGCGCATCAGCTGCTCGCGGGTGACGACCCGGCCGGCGTCCCGTACCAGCACCCGCAGGAGGTCGAACTCCTTCGCGGTGAGCTGCAGTTCGTCGTCGCCCATCCAGGCGCGGTGCGACTCGACGTCGATCCGCACCCCGTGGGTGGACGGCTGCGCGGGCTCCGTGGTGCCGCGCCGCAGCAGGGCGCGGACCCGGGCCAGCAGTTCGGCCAGCCGGAAGGGCTTGGTCACGTAGTCGTCCGCGCCGGCGTCCAGGCCGACGACCGTGTCGACCTCGTCCGCGCGGGCGGTCAGCACCAGCACGGGGAAGGTGTGGCCCTCGGTGCGGATACGCCGGCACACGTCGAGGCCGTCCATCCCGGGCAGGCCCAGGTCGAGCACCACCAGGTCGACGGAACCCAGCAGCGCCGCCTCCAGCGCGGTGGGTCCGTCCTCGCGCACCTCGACCTCGTAGCCCTCGCGGCGCAGTGCGCGCGCGAGCGGTTCCGAGATGGATGCGTCGTCCTCGGCCAGAAGTACGCGGGTCATGGGCTTGATGGTAGTCCGGACCCCCGGGGTGCGAGGTGGTGGTACACCGCTGTCCGTTCACGCCCCCCGCGGCGGCCCCGCCGCAGCCCCGTGGCACCGGTGCGGCGGCCGCCGCACCGGCCGCCGGCGGTCAGGACAGCGGCCACGGGCGGGCGGTGGCGCCCAGCCTGTTCCAGGCGTTGATCACGGTGATCGCCCAGATCAGCTCGGCCAGTTCCCTGTCGTCGAACTGCGCGGCGGCGCGGGCGAAGACGTCGTCGCCGACGTGCCCGTCGGTGAGCCGGGTGACGGCCTCGGTCAGTTCGAGCGCCGCCCGCTCGCGTGCGGTGAAGAACGGCGTCTCGCGCCACACCGGCAGGGCGTAGAGGCGGCGTTCGCTCTCGCCGCCATCGCGGGCGTCCCGCGCGTGGGTGTCGACGCAGTAGGCGCAGCCGTTCAGCTGCGAGGCGCGGGCGCGGACCAGTTCGAGCAGCGGGGCTTCGAGGCTGACGTCCCGGGCGGCGGCGTCCAGCGCGTTCATGGCGCGGTTGACGTGCGGGACGAGGGTGTCCACGGCGAGGCGGACGGCGGGGACGACGAGGTCCTGGGCGGGGGCTGCGGGGGTGGTGACGGCGGTGGTCTCAGTGCTGGTCTCAGTGCTCATGCCAGTGAATCTACGGGCCGGGTGGATCGTGGGTAAGGTCCACTTTCATGGATGATTCCTGGCCCACTTCCGCGGACGGCGAGCACCGGGAGACCGGTGTGGACCTGCATCTCGACCTGCCGCCCGGCAGCTCCCACGGCCGCAGGGCAGGCCTTGAGCGGGCGCTGCGGGACGCCGTGCGCGACGGCCGGCTCGCCCCGGGCAGCCGGCTGCCGTCCAGCCGCAGGCTGGCCGCCGAGACCGGGCTGTCCCGCGGCACGGTCAAGGCCGCCTACGACCAGCTCACCGCCGAGGGCTACCTGACCGCCCGCCAGGGCTCGGGCACGGTGGTCGCCGCCCGCCCGCAGGGGCCGTCGTCCGCGGTACCCGGCAAGCCTGCCGGTACCCGGCCGCCACGCCACGACCTGCGGCCCGGCAGCCCCGACGTCACGTCTTTCCCCACCTCCGCCTGGCTGCGCGCCACCCGCCGCGCGCTGGCCGCCGTCCCGTCGGCGGCCTACGACTACGGCGACCCGCGCGGCAGCGTGGAACTGCGGTCGGCGCTGGCCGAATACCTCGGCAGGACCCGCGGGGTGGTCGCGGAGCCGGACCGGATCGTGGTCGTGTCCGGCTACGTGCAGGGCCTGGCGCTGCTGACGGGGGTGCTGGGCGGCTCGGGAGCCGGTCCTGACGGGCGCGGCGGACCCGTGGTCGGCATGGAGGACCCGGGGCTGCCCTTCCACCGCGAGGTGGTGCGGCGGGCCGGCGGCCGGGTCGTGCCCGTACCGGTCGACGAGCGGGGCGCGGGCGCGGACCTGCCGCGGATGGACGCGGTGGTGGTCACCCCGGCCCACCAGTACCCGACCGGCGTCACCCTCCACCCGGCCCGCCGCCACGCGCTGACCGCCTGGGCGCGGGCGAGCGGCGGCCTGGTGGTCGAGGACGACTACGACGGCGAGTTCCGCTACGACAGGCAGCCGGTGGGTGCCCTGCAGGGCACCGCGCCCGACCATGTCGTCTACCTCGGCACCGCGTCCAAGACGCTGGGTCCCGCGCTGCGGCTCGGCTGGATGGTGCTGCCGCCGCACCTGGTGCGACCGATCGCCGAGGCGAAGCTCTACAGCGACCACCACACCGGCACCGTGGGCCAGTTGACGCTCGCCGGGCTGATCGCCGACCACGCCTACGACCGGCACGTGCGCGCCGCCCGGCTGCGCTATCGGCGGCGCCGCGACCTGCTGGTCGACCGGCTGGCCGGCGCCGCGGTGGGCACCGGCGTGCGGGTGCGGGGCATCGCGGCCGGGCTGCACGCACTGGTGGGCCTGCCGCAGGGCGGCCCGGACGAGGCGGCGGTGCTGCGCCGGGCGGCCGCCGAGGACCTCGCCGTCGGCACCCTGGGCGCGCACTGGCACACCGCGGACGCCACCGGCCGTCCCCAGGGCCTGATCGTCGGCTACGGCACCCCGGGCGAGGGCGCCTACCCCGCGGCCCTCGCCGCGCTGGGTCGGGTGCTGCGCCCGTGAGCGGACCGGCCAGCGGACGGGCGAAGGCGCGGCATATTGCAGCGGACACGCGTGCGTACCGGGAAAGGCTCCGTGCATTGCCGCGTGCCCGGGGGCGTACCGCTGATCAGGAGGGTGCCGCCAGCTCTGCCCAGACCGTCTTGCCCGGCTGGTCGCCGCTGCGGATGACGCCCCAATCCAGGCACAGGCGCTGGACTATGAACATGCCGTGGCCGCCGGGGCGCCCGGCGCGGTGCGGGGTGCGGGGTGCGGGTTCACCGCCGCCGCCGTCGACCACTTCCAGGCGCAGCGACTTGGGGCTGCGGCGCAGCAGCAGTTCCTCGGGGCCACCGGCGTGCAGGCAGGCGTTGGTGACCAGTTCCGACACCACGAGCAGTACGTCCTCCGCTGCGGCCCTGCGGTCGTCGGTCGCAGCCGGCAACCAGCCCCAGTCGTGCAGCGCTTGGCGGGTGAAGTCCCTGGCCCGCGGCACTATGCCGCTCTCGCCGGTGAGCCGGAGCCGTCGCGTGAACTCCGCCTCACGGGATTCCGCCTCCGGCGCACCGGCGGAACCGCCTGTTCCCGGGCCACGGTCATCCGCGGCGGAGGGCCGGGTGGTGCTCATCTAGGCCTCACCTCACGGATGTACGACTGCGTCCGACCTACTTCTGCCCGAAGGATCTCCCGGAACACGTCCGGGCGACCACGAAACCCCGGGTGCCGCACGGCACCTTCCGCACCTTCTGCCCCCGTCCACATCCAGCTACTCCCGGAGTGCCTGGTCAAGTGAGTCGTGCACGGTGAAGACCGCCTCCGCGCCGGTGATCTCCAGCACCCGGGCGACGGTCGGCCGCATGGCGGCGAGGTGGACGGCGCCGCCCTCCGCCTCGGCACGCAGCCGCGCGCTCAGAAGGACGTTGAGACCCGTCGAGTCGCAGAACTCCAGCCGCGAGCAGTCGATCACGAGCCGGGTCGCGCCGGCGTCCATCGCCTCGCCGAGCGGCTCGCTCAACAGATCCGCGGTGTGATGGTCGAGCTCTCCCGCCGGAGTGAAAACCGCGGTCCGGCCATGCTGCTCGACCTCGACATGCAACCGGCCCAGACCGGCGGTGTCGACCGCTTCGCGGTCCATTCGCACTCCTTCGCCCTTCGTGACGACGCGATTCACGACCCTAACCGTTTCGCAGGTGCGGCGGTAGTCGTACCTGCGGCAGGAGAATGCGGGCGGACAGGGGCGTTCTCACACACGATGACGACATATACGCGGTGTGTGAACGAGCATTCGCGGCAAAACTCCCATGCCGTCCTCAGAACTTGCGACGCCCCCGCCAACAGGCGTAGGGGTGGAGATACGGCATAGGCACAGCCGACCGCCGCAATGAGAGGGAGGACCATATGGCACCCCGGCTCGGCCTGGATCACGACAACCATGTGCTGGAGCAGTTCGAGGCGCTTGAGGGGCTTCCGGAGATTCCCCCCTACGACGAGATCGGGCCGGTCGACGCACGTGCCCTGTCCAAGACCCTCTTCGCCCGCCTGCACGGGCTCGAGGAGGGCACCGGGGAGTACGCATACGTCCGCAACACGCTGGTCGAGCTCAACCTGGCCCTGGTGAAGTTCGCCGCGTCCCGGTTCCGCACCCGCAGCGAGCCGATGGAGGACATCATCCAGGTCGGCACGATCGGCCTGATCAAGGCGATCGACCGGTTCGAGCTGAGCCGCGGGGTCGAGTTCCCGACCTTCGCGATGCCGACGATCGTCGGTGAGATCAAGCGCTTCTTCCGCGACACCAGCTGGTCGGTGCGGGTGCCGCGGCGGCTGCAGGAGCTGCGGCTGGACCTGGCGAAGGCCGGCGACGAGCTGGCGCAGCAGCTGGACCGCACGCCGACCGTGCGCGAGCTGGCCGCGCGGCTGGACCTGCCGGAGGACGAGGTCATCGAGGGCATGGCGGCGAGCAACGCCTACACGGCCAGCTCGCTGGACGCCCAGCCCGCCGAGGACGACCCGGAGGGCGCCCTCGCGGACCGGATCGGCTACGAGGACCACGACCTCGAAGGCGTCGAGTACGTCGAGTCGCTCAAGCCCCTGATCGCCGGGCTGCCGCAGCGCGACCGGGCCATCCTGTCGCTGCGCTTCGTCGGCAACCTGACGCAGGCCGAGATCGGCGACGAGCTGGGCATCTCGCAGATGCACGTGTCGCGGCTGCTCACCAGGACGCTGTCACGGCTGCGCCGCGGGCTGCTGGTCGAGGAGTAGGCCGCTGTCCCTGCGCCACTCGCGCAGTACGCCGTCCTTCCACACCGCCGCCGCCAGGGGCACACCAGGGCGGTAGGCCAGGTGAACGTGGCTGGGCGCGTCGAGCAGCAGCAGGTCGGCGCGGGCGCCGGGGGCGATCCGGCCGATGTCCTGGCGGCGCAGGGCGCGCGCACCGCCGTGGGTGGCGGCGTGCACCGCTTCGTCGGGGGTCATGCCCATGTCGCGGACGGCGACGGCGACGCAGAACGGCATGGACGTGGTGAAGGACGAGCCGGGGTTGCAGTCGGTGGACAGCGCGACCGCGGCACCCGCGTCGAGCAGCCTGCGGGCGTCGGGGTAGCGGGCGCGGGTGGAGAACTCCGCGCCGGGCAGCAGCGTCGCCACGGTGGTGTCCGCGGCGCTCGCGAGCGCGTCGACGTCGGCGTCGGTCAGGTGGGTGCAGTGGTCGGCCGATGCGGCGCCCAGCTCGACGGCGAGCTGGACGCCGGGGCCGTGGCCGAGCTGGTTGGCGTGCACCCGCGGGGTCAGGCCGCGGGACATGCCCGCGGTGAGGACGGCGCGGGCCTGGTCGCCGTCGAAGGCGCCGCGTTCGCAGAAGACGTCGACCCAGCGCGCGTGCGGGGCGCAGGCGTCCAGCATCGCGCCGGTGACCAGGGCGACGTATCCCGCCGGGTCGCCGGCGAACTCGGGGGCGACGACGTGGGCGCCGAGGTAGGTGACCTCGTCGGTGTGCCGGGCGGCGATCTCCAGGGCGCGGGCCTCGTCGTGCACGGTGAGGCCGTAACCCGACTTGGTCTCCTGGGTGGTGGTGCCCTGCCGGAGCGCCTCGCCGAGGAAGCGGGTGAGGGTGGCGGCGATGTCCGCGTCGGTGGCGGCGCGGGTGGCGGCGACCGTGGTGCGGATGCCGCCCGCGGTGTACGGACGGCCGGACATCCTGGCGGCGAACTCGGCGCCGCGGTCGCCGGCGAAGAGCAGGTGGGAGTGGGAGTCGACGAAGCCGGGCAGCAGCGCGCGGCCGCCGGCGTCGAGGCGGTTGTCAGTGGCGGGTGCTTTCCTGGCATCACCGACCCAGGCGACGCGGTCGCCGTCGATGACGACGGCCGCGGCGCCGGGGATCAGCCCGAGGGGGTCGCGGCTGCCGCCGCCGGTTGCGGAGAGGGAGGGGTCGTTGGTGACCAGGCTGCCGATGTTGGTGATGACCGTGCTGGTCGCCTTGCCGGTCGCCTTGGCGGTCGTCGTCATCGCTCGTGCTTTCACTGGCCGGTACGGGGAGGACCGCTGGGGGGAGGTGCGGTCCTGGCGGGATCCCGCGGCCGTGGCCGGCCGCGGGGACGGGTCGGGGGTGCGGGTCAGCCGCGGAGGGCGCCGATCGCCTCGGCCAGCGCGGCCGGCACGTCCTGGACCAGCTGGTGCCGCCCGTCGCGGACGATGTGCCGGCCCGCCACCACGGTGTGCCGTACGTCGGCCGCGGTCGCCGCGAATACCGCGGTCTCGCCGGCCAGCCGGGGCGGCGGCCCCGCGGTCCTTACGGAGTCCAGCGCGACCGTGGTGAAGTCGGCGAGCGCGCCCGCCTCCAGCCGGCCCGCGTCGGGCCACCCGAGGCTCGCGTGGCCGTCCTCGGTGGCCGCACGCAGCAGCTGGGCCGCGGTCCAGTGGCCGCGGGTCCTGGCCCGCAGCCGCTCGTTCAGCTCCACCGCGCGCGCCTCCTCGAAGAGGTCGATCACGGCGTGGCTGTCGCTGCCCAGGCTCATCGGGCTGCCGGCGCGGCGCAGTTGCGGCGCGGGGCCGATGCCGTCGGCCAGGTCCCGTTCGGTGGTGGGGCACATGCACACGGTGCTGCCGCCGGCGCCGAGCAGGGCGATGTCGCCCGCGGTGAGGTGGGTGGCGTGCACGGCTGTCGTGTTGCGCCGCCAGAAGCCGGAGTCGGCCAGCAGCCGGGTCGGGGTGCGGCCGTGCAGCGCGAGGCAGGCGTCGTTCTCCGCGGTCTGCTCCGACAGGTGGACGTGGGTGGGCACCTCGGCGGTGCGCTCGGCGAAGGCCCGGAAGCCGTCGCGGTCGGAGAAGGCCCGTACCGAGTGCACGGCCGCGCCGACCTTCGCGTGGCCCTCGCCCTTGAGCTTGGACCAGCGGTCGTACCAGCGGTCGGCGGTGCCGTCGCCGAAGCGCAGCTGCGGCCCCTCCAGCGGGCGGTAGCCGGTGCGGGTGAAGCCGCCGTGCAGATAGGCGGTGTCCAGCAGCGTGATCCGGATGCCCGCCTCGCCGGCGGCGGCGATCAGGGCCTCGCCCATGGCGTTGGGATTGTCGTAGGGCGTGCCGTCGCCCTGGTGGTGCAGGTAGTGGAATTCGCCGACGCAGGTGATGCCGGCCAGCGCCATCTCGGCGTAGACGGCGCGGGCGAGAGTGAAGTAGCTGTCGGGCTCCAGCGCCCGCGCCACGTCGTACATGACGTCGCGCCAGCTCCAGAAGGACGTCGGCGCCGACAGGGCGCCTGGCGCCCGCCCGGCTCCGGCGCGCGAACCGGCGCCGGCTCCGGCTCCTGCGCCGATCTGCGCGGTGCCGCGCAGCGCCCGGTGGAATGCGTGGCTGTGGGCGTTGGCCAGGCCGGGCAGGGTCAGGCCGCGCAGCACCTCCGCGCCGGCGGGCGGGCGTTCGACTCCGGTGCGGACCTCGGCGATCCGGTCGTCGACCACGGTCAGGGCGATGCCGGGCTCGGGGTGTGTGCCGAGCCAGGCGTGTTCCAGCCAGTACGTCACCTGCACGCGAGACCTTCCAATACGTCGGCGAGCGCGGACACTCCGGCGAGACAGTCCTCCTCGGCCGCGCTTTCAGCCGGGGAGTGCGAGACGCCGGTCGGGTTGCGTACGAACAGCATGGCGGTCGGGACGGCCGCGGAGAGGATTCCGGCGTCGTGTCCCGCGCCGGTCGGCAGCACGGGGACCGGCACACCCGCTCCGAGCAGGGCCGCAAGCCGGTCACGCAGGTCGTGGGCGAACTCCACCACCGGGGTGAACGACTCGCGCACCACGCTCACCTCGACGCCGTCCCGGGCGCCGCGCTCCCTGGCCGCCTGCTCGATCGCGGCCACGACGCCGTCGAGCGTCTCCTCGTCCGCGGCCCGCGAGTCCAGCCAGCCGCGGACCTGCGAGGCGATGGCGTTGACGCCGTTCGGCTCCACCGCGACCTTGCCGAAGGTCGCCAGCGCGCCGGCCAGGCGGGCCTTCTTCCTGGCGGCGAGGACCGTGGTGGCGTAGGTCAGCATCGGGTCGCGGCGGTCCTCGATGCGGGTGGTGCCCGCGTGGTTGGCCTCACCGCGGAAGTCGAAGCGCCAGCGGCCGTGCGGCCAGATCGCCGAGGCGACGCCCACCGGCCGGTCCAGCAGGTCGAGCGCACGGCCCTGCTCGACGTGCAGCTCGACGAAGGCGCCGACGCGGGCCAGCCGTTCGGGGTCGGGGCCGATCGCGTCCGGGTCCTGCCCGGCCTTCTCCATGGCCTGCGCGAGGCTGACGCCGTCGGCGTCGACCAGCTTCCTGGCGTCCTGCGGGGCGAGGCCGCCCGCGGTCAGCCGGGACCCGACGCAGGCCAGTCCGAAGCGGGCGCCCTCCTCGTCCACGAAGTTGACGACGGCCAGCGGCCGCCGCGGCCGGGCGCCGCGGGCGCGCAGGTCGTCGAGGGCGGCGAAGGACGACACGACGCCGAGCGGCCCGTCGAAGGCGCCGCCGTCGGGGACGGAGTCCAGGTGGGAGCCGGTGACGACGGCGTCGCCCGCCGCGGGATCGCCCAGCCAGGCCCACTGGTTGCCGTTGCGGTCCGTCTCGTAGGCCAGTCCGCGGTCCTCTGCCTGGGCGCGGAACCACGCCCGGCAGTCCGCGTCCGCCGGCGTCCAGGCGTAGCGCCGGTAACCGCCGGAGCCGGTGTGCCGGCCGATCACGGCCAGCTCCCGCCACATCGCGGTGAACTCGGCGCCCGCGGCGGTGGACGTCACGAGGACTCCCGCATCGGGACCCGGACGTCGCGCTCGGCGGCGATCTCGGCGGCCCGGTCGTATCCGGCGTCGACATGGCGGATCACACCCATGCCCGGGTCGTTGGTGAGCACCCGGCGGATCTTCTCGGCCGCGAGGGCGGTGCCGTCGGCGACGGTGACCTGCCCGGCGTGGATGCTGCGGCCGATGCCGACGCCACCGCCGTGGTGGATCGACACCCAGGACGCGCCGGAGGCGACGTTGACCATGGCGTTGAGCAGCGGCCAGTCGGCGATGGCGTCGGAGCCGTCGAGCATGGCCTCGGTCTCGCGGTACGGGGAGGCGACCGAGCCGCAGTCGAGGTGGTCGCGGCCGATCACGAGGGGCGCCTTGAGCGTGCCGTCGGCGACCATCTCGTTGAAGCGCTCGCCCGCCCGATCGCGCTCCCCGTAGCCGAGCCAGCAGATACGGGCCGGCAGGCCCTGGAAGTGGACGCGCTCGCCGGCCAGCCTGATCCAGCGGGCCAGCGACTCGTTCTCCGGGAAGAGGTCGAGGATGGCCCGGTCGGTGCGGTGGATGTCGGCGGGGTCGCCGGACAGCGCGGCCCAGCGGAAGGGGCCCTTGCCCTCGCAGAACAGCGGGCGGATGTAGGCGGGGACGAAGCCGGGGAAGGCGAAGGCGCGCTCGTAGCCGGCGAGCTGGGCCTCGCCGCGGATGGAGTTGCCGTAGTCGAAGACCTCGGCGCCCGCGTCCTGGAAGCCGACCATCGCCTCGACGTGGCGGGCCATCGACTCGCGGGCGCGCTGGGTGAACTCGGCGGGCTTGGCAGCGGCGTAGTCGGCCATGTCGGCGTGCTCGACGCCGAGCGGGAGGTACGCCAGCGGGTCGTGGGCCGACGTCTGGTCGGTGACGATGTCGATGGGGGCCTGCATGGCCAGCAGCTGCGGGACCAGCTCGGCTGCGTTGCCGAGGATGCCGATGGACAGCGGGCGGCGGGCGTCGCGGGCCTCGGTCGCCAGCTGCAGCGCGTGGTCGAGGGAGTCGGCGCGCACATCGAGGTAGCGGTGCTCGATCCGGCGCTCGATGGCCCGCGGGTCGACGTCGACGCACAGCGCCACGCCGCCGTTCATGGTGACGGCGAGCGGCTGGGCGCCGCCCATGCCGCCCAGGCCCGCGGTGAGGGTGATGGTGCCGGCGAGGGAGCCGCCGAAACGCTTGGCGGCGACCGCGGCGAAGGTCTCGTAGGTGCCCTGCAGGATGCCCTGGGTGCCGATGTAGATCCAGGAACCCGCGGTCATCTGGCCGTACATCGTCAGGCCGAGTGCTTCGAGGCGGCGGAACTCCTCCCAGGTGGCCCAGTCGCCGACCAGGTTGGAGTTGGCGATCAGCACGCGGGGCGCCCACTCGTGGGTCTGCATGACGCCGACCGGGCGGCCGGACTGGACCAGCATCGTCTCGTCCTGCTTCAGGCCGCGCAGGGTGCGGACCATCGCGTCGAAGGAGTTCCAGTCGCGGGCGGCCTTGCCGGTGCCGCCGTAGACGACGAGTTTGTCGGGGTGCTCGGCCACCTCGGGGTCGAGGTTGTTCTGCAGCATGCGCAGCGCGGCTTCCTGCTGCCAGCCCAGGGTGCTCAGTTCCGTACCGCGCGGCGCGCGTACCGGCCTCGGTCCCGTCATCGGTGCGGCCTCCTCGTCATGGCATTGAATATTCACATCCTGACTAGATGAATAGCTCTAGTCAACAAGGCCCGCGCCCCTGCCGCCGGGGCGGTACGGGGCGACTGCGGTAGCGGTGCGGCGGGGCGGGATGGTGGGATGGCGTCCATGACGGACGAGGCGGCGGTACGCCGGCAGGACGCGCTGCGCTCAGCAGTGGACATCGGCCTGGTCAGCGAGGCAGAACCGGTCGTGGGACTGCTGGACGTCGCCGGCATCCGGCAGGCGGCGACCTCCCTGCGCGCGGCCTTCGCCACCCCCGGGGTCGCCGTCGAGCACACCTTCGCTGTGAAGGCCGCCTCCCTGGTGCCCGTCCTCGCGCTGCTCGGGCAGTACGGGCTCGGCGCCGAGGTGGCCAGCCCCGGTGAACTGGCCCTGGCCCGCGCCGCCGGCATCCCGCCGGAACGCACCGTGCTCGACTCCCCCGCCAAGACCACCGCGGAGCTGCGCGAGGCGCTGGCCCTCGGTATCGCGGTCAACGCCGACAACCCGCAGGAGATCGCCAGGATCGACGCCCTGCTGGCCGCGGGACCCTCCGCCTCCCCGATCGGGCTGCGGGTCAACCCGCAGGTCGGCGGCGGCAGCATCGACGCGATGAGCACCGCGACCGCCACCTCGAAGTTCGGTGTGGCGCTGCGCGACCCGGGCGCCGAGGAATGGGTGCTGCGCACCTACGCCGAGCGGCCCTGGCTGAACCGCCTGCACACCCACACCGGCTCCCAGGGTGTACCGCTACCGCTGATGGCCGCCGGCGTCCGGGCCGCCTATGACCTGGCGGAACGCATCAACGCAGCCGCGGGGCGCCGCCAGGTCACCGTCCTGGACATCGGCGGCGGCCTGCCCGTCAACTTCGGCTCGGACGCCATCACCCCGACCTTCGGCGACTACGCCGACCTGCTGCGCGCCGAGGTCCCCGGCCTCTTCGACGGGCGCTACGGCATCGTCACCGAGTTCGGCCGCGCCCTGCTCGCCAAGCACGGCACGATCCTGGCCCGGGTCGAGTACGCCAAGTCCGCCGGCGGGCGGGCGATCGCCGTCACCCACGCCGGTGCGCAGGTCGCCACCCGCACCGTCTTCGCCCCTGAGGCCTGGCCGCTGCGGGTCCTCGCCCTGGACCCCGCGGGCCGGCCCAAGGGAGGCGACCCGGTGGTCCAGGACGTCGCGGGACCCTGCTGCTTCGCCGGCGACCTCGTGGCCCGCGGCCGCGAACTGCCGCGGCTGGACTCCGGCGACCATGTCGCGCTGCTGGACACCGGCGCCTACTACTTCTCGACGCACTTCGCCTACAACTCGCTGCCCCGCCCGGCCGTCTGGGCCTACACCGCCGTGCCCGGCGCGGCCCCCGTCTTCGCCCCGGTCCGCCCGGCCCAGTCCACGGCCGACCTGCTGGCCGAGAGCGGCGCGGGCCTGCCCCCGCTCACCCCGTAGGCCCCCGGGTCGCGCATCCCGGGCCGGCGGCTCAGCCCCTGCGGCGGGCGCCGCCGGGCGCCGCGTCGCCGGCGGCTATGCCGGTGAGCTGGTAGGCGGCGGGGTCGCCGTCGGGGCGCACCCACAGCAGTGCGTCCTTGCCGCGCTCTATCCGGGCCAGCCGCAGCGACCTGGCGAGCAGCCCTGCGCCGATACCGCCCAGGAGCATGCCGCCCGCGCAGGGCAGCGCCGCCGAGGACGCGGCCGCGACGACGAAGGCCGCGGCCAGCCACCACCGCCGCCGCTGCGCCCAGGCCCGGGCGGTCACCTTGCGGTCCTGCAGGAAGACCGACTTCGCCGCCCTGGTCGCCGCCTCGGCCCGGGCGGTGTGCCGGCCGCCGCGTATCAGGAAGGCGGCCACCGCCGCGATGACGAAGAGCGCGGCACCGGCCATGACACCGATCCGCCGCCCGGTCGGGCTGAAGGTCACCGCCGTCCCCGGCACCGCCGCGACGACGCCCAGCCACCACAGCCAGGTCCCCGCCGTCCGTACCGCCACCGCCACCCGCGCCAATGTGTAGGCCTCGCGCACCATCGCGCCTCCTCCTCCGCCGCCGTGTCCACGCGCACGGCATCGCCTGACAGGTGCTCGGGAGGTTACTTCGGAATTCTCAGATTTTCGTTAAGACGTACGCAATCCGCCGGCCCCCGTTCAGCTGCCGGCGCCCGCCGTCAGCCGGCGCCGGTCGTGAGCTGCGGTCAGCCGCCGTGAGCCGCCGTTACTCCACGAAGACCCCGCGCGCCGCGGCCTGCGCGTCGAACTCCTCCAGCCGCGCCTGCGCCTCGGGCAGTTCGTCGCACATCGACTCCAGCAGCACCCGCCCGAGCAGCATCGGCGCGCACGCGGTGTCGAACGCCAGGCCCGTCCCGACCGCGGCCTGCAGCAGCAGGTCGCTGTGCGCGGCGACCGGCGCGAACGCGCTGTCAGCCACGGTGACCACGGTCAGCCCCGCCTCCCGCGCGAGGACCAGCGCGTCGATCACCTCCCGCGGATGCCGGGGCAGTGCGAAGCACAGCAGCGCGCTCGCCCCCGCCCGTGCCGCCGCGTCGATCCGGTCGGCGAGCATCGTGCCGCCCTCGTCCAGCAGCCGCACGTCCGGGTGCACCTTGGCCGCGAAGTACGCGAAGCCGCGGGCCTGCGCCCCGGCCGCCCGCAGCCCGAGCACCGGCAGCGGCACCGAGCCGGCGAGCACCGCACCGGCCCGGGCGACCGGCCCCGGATCGGCGAGCAGCGCCGCGAGATGCCGCAGGTTCTCGATCTCGGCGTGCACCGCTTGCTGGTACTCGTTGCAGCCCGCCACGTCCGGCGCCGCCGACACCGGCGCCACCTCGCGCAGATGCCTGCGCAGCGCCGGATAGCCGTCGAAGCCGAGCGCCACCGCGAAGCGGGTCACGGACGGCTGGCTGACGCCCGCGAGTTCGGCCACCTCCACGCTGGACAGGAAGGGCGCGTCGGCGGCCCTGCGCACCAGGCAGTGCGCGATCCTGCGCTGGGTGGGGGTCAGCCGGTGCGCCTCGAAGAGCTTCAGCAGCCGGCCCGCGGCGCCGCCGGCCGCCCCCGCGGTCCCGTGCTCGCCCCCGGCCGCGTTACTCATCGCCGTCCATCCCTGACCCCGTCCACCGGCACTTATTCACTCGCCCAAGACTCTGCATGACCGTATGCAGTTCGGCAAGAGCCGGGACCGCGCCCGTCGGCGTCACAGCAGCAGCGCTGCCAGGCCCTGCACCCCGGGCAGCACCCGCGCACCCGCGCACTGCCAGTAGGGCTGGCCGGCCTGGGCGTGCACCCCGTACACCGCCGTCGCCTCGAGCAGCACCGCGAGCGCGCCGGGCACGGATATGACCAGGGCGAGGCTGCCCTGCCAGCAGTCCACGCCTCGCCGGCCCTCCCGCCGCGCCGTCCTGAACAGCAGCCCGCACACCCCCAGTCCGGCCGCACCGCACACCAGTGCCGCATACGCGAGGGCGAACAGCGGCCAGGGCACAGCCAGTTGATGGCACAGCTCATCCGCGCGATTGCCCCGCCGGTCCTCCAGCAGCGCCGCGCCGACCAGCAGCAGCACGCCCAGCAGCACCAGGCCCGGCACCGCCAGCACCCGCCGGCGCCACTCGGGCGCCGGCGGCGGCCGCCACACCCGCACCGCCGCTCCCCCTGCTTCCCCGCCCGCGTCCGCCCCGCCCGCGTCCGCCCCGCCCGCGTCCGCCCCGCCACCTCGCTCATGCCCGCCCCCACTCTCCCCGGTTCCCCCGTCGACCGGCCCGCCACCCGGGCCGCCGGTCACTCACTGCTGTCTCAGCGTAACCGAAAGGACCGGACAGGTGATCGACACCTGTCCGGCCCTGTGGATAACTCGGCTACCGCCGAAGAACCCGCAGCTCAGCGCTACCGGGACTTGTCCAGCTCCGGGTCGCGCACACCATCGGTTCCGCCCGGCCCGCCGGCACCGCCCGGGACCCCCGCCCCGGCCACCGCGGGCTCGGCGGCCCGGTCGGCATGTCCGGGCCACCACGCTGCGTGACCGATCAGGGCGGTGAGGCTCGGCGTGAAGAACATCGCCATCACGAAGGCCGCCATCACGATGCCGAAGGCGACCGCGAAGCCCATCTGGGTCAGGAAGGCGTTGCCCGACAGCATCAGCGTGCCGAAGGTCGCCGCCAGGATCAGACCCGCGGCGCCGATCGTCGGACCCGCGTGCCGCAGCGCCATGTTGGCCGCCTCCCGCGGGCTGCGGCCCTCCTGGGCCTCTTCCCTGAGCCGCGCGATCATCAGGATGTTGTAGTCCGTGCCGATCGCGACCACGAACAGATACATGATGATCGGCAGCAGGAAGATCAGCCCGTCGCCGCGGCCGAAGATCAGCACGGTCGTGCCGAGGGTCGCGCCGAAGCCGAGGCCGACCGACGCGATCAGGTACCAGGGCGCCACCACGCTGCGCAGCAGCAGGCCCAGGATGAGCATGATGAGCACCGCGGCCACCGGGAAGACGGTGCGGTAGTCGTGGTTGACGGCGGCGTTGATGTCCTTGAAGACCGACGAGGCACCGCCGACGAAGGCCTCGCTGCCGGGCGGCGCGTTCTCGTGCGCGACCGTCCTGACGCCGCCGACCGCCTTGATGGCCTGGTCGCTGGCGGACTCGTACTTGAGCGTCACGGTGAAGTTGGCGGTGGTGCCCGCCTTGTTCAGGTCCGTCTTCTTGTCGAAGCTGACGTCCGCGACGCCGTCCGCCCCGCGCAACTTGTCGGCGTACGCGGTGAAGTCGGCGGTCAGCGGCTTGCCGCCGGTGCTGGTGAGGTAGACGTTGGTCGGCTCAGCGGCTCCCGCGGAGTACGCCTTGGCCAGGGTGTCCTGGACGACCATCGACTCCTTGGTCTTGGGGATCGAGCCGGACGCCAGGTCGTAGGACGCCTTGTAGCCGAGGGTGCCCAGGGCGAGCAGCACCATCACCAGGCCGGAGACGATCGCGACCATGCCGGACCTGCGGCCGACGAGCTTGCCGATGGCGGCGAAGCGGGTGCCGCTGGGCTCCTGGTGCCACTTCTTGCCGGGCCAGAACAGGGCGCGCGGCGGGATCACCGAGCAGATCGCCGGGAAGAGCGTCAGACCGGCCACCAGGGTGACGGCGACCAGGATGGCCAGCGCCGGGCCGAGCTGGGTGAGGAAGCCGAGGGTGGACAGTGCCAGCGCGCAGAAGGCGATGATGACCGCGCCGGCTGCCGAGGCGATGGCCTCGCCCACCCGGGTGACGCTGTTGATCATCGCTTCCTTGGGCTCGTCGCCCGCCCGCAGCCGTTCTCGGTAGCGGAACATCAGGAAGAGGAAGTAGTCGGTGCCGACACCGAGCACCACCACGATCAGCAGCGCGGAGATCGAGCTGTTGGCCTGGAGTCCGAAGACCTTGGTCGCGTCGGCGATCAGCGCGTTGGAGACCGTGAAGACCACGCCGAGCAGCAGGATCAGCGGCATCACGGCGATCAGCGGGGACCTGAAGATGATCGACAGCGTGATGATGATGATCAGCAGTGAGCCGATGAGCGCGACGGCGTCCGAGGTCTTGCCCGCGTCCTGCTGGTCCAGGTTCTGCGCGGCCTGGCCGCCGACCTGCACCTTCAGTGCGGTGCCCTTGGCCAGTGCGGTGGAGTCGTCGCGCAGCGCCTTGGCGGCGTCGGCCTGCTTCGGCTGGCCCTGCGACTTCTTGTCCATCTGGACCAGCGCGGTCTCGAACTTGCCGTCCTTGGACAGCGAGCCGTCGACGACCTTCTGGACCTCTTCGATCTTCTTCTGGCCGAGTTCCTGGGTGATCCTGGTGATGTCGGCCTTGTCGGTCGCCGTCAGCTTGCCCTGGTCGGCGCGCTGGTAGAGCACGATCGCCGACGGGGTGAAGGCCGAAGGGAAGGCCTTCTCCTGCAGGTTCATGGCCTTGATCGACTCATAGCTGCTGGGCAGGAAGCTGCTCTCGTCACTGTTGGACGGCAGGCTGGGCGCCGTCGCGATGATCGCGACGGCCGCGATCACCCACGCGACGATGGTCCATACGGGATGGCGGACGACTGTGCGTCCGATGCGGTGGAACATGCGGTGCTGCCTCCATGGCAGGACGTATCACCGCCACCCTTCGGAGCGGGACCGGGGTATCGGCGACCCGGGCGGCCTGGGTAGGCCGCCCGGTTGGTGCGGGCATCGTTGTCTGGGGCAACAGCTTACTTGCCGCCCGGCTAGCGGCAACCACAGGGTCGGGCGGCTGCGGCCATCCGGAGCGGCCCGTCCGCGCAGGCCCGTTCCCCTACCCCTATCCCGGTCAGACGGGCGGCAGCAACCGCTTTTGCGGCTTGCCCATGGCATTGCGCGGCAGCTCAGCGAGGAATCGGACGGTGCGCGGCCGCTTGTGCACGGACAGCTGGGCGGCCACGAAGTCCGTCAACTCGGCGGCGGTGACACCGTCGGCGACCACATAGGCGACGATCTCCTGCCCCAGGTCGGGATGCGGTGCGCCGACGACGGCCGCCTCTCGTACCGCCGGATGGCCGAGCAGGGCGTTCTCCACCTCTCCCGCGCCGATGCGGTATCCGCCCGACTTGATCAAGTCGGTCGACGCCCGGCCGACGATCCGGTGGGTGCCGTCCGGCTCGACCGACGCGATGTCGCCGGTACGGAACCAGCCGTCCGCGGTGTACGACGCCGCTGTCGCCTCCGGCCGCCCCAGATAGCCGCCGAAGAGGGTGGGGCCTTGGACCTGGAGCTCGCCGACGCCGTCGACGGGGTCGGCGATCCGGGTGGCGATCCCGGGCAGCGCGCTGCCGACCGCACCCGGCCTGCGCTCGCCAGCGGCCCGCGCGCTCACCGTGATCAGTGTCTCCGTCATGCCGTAGCGCTCCACCGGCTCGTGGCCGGTCAGCGCGCGCAGGTCGCGGAAGACCGGCGCGGGCAGCGGCGCGCTGCCCGACACCAGCAGCCTGGCGCCGGACAGCGCCCTTGCCGCCACCTCGTCGCGCGCCACCCGGTGCCAGACCGTGGGCACCCCGAAGTAGAGGCTGCCGCCCGCCGCCGCGTATGCCTGCGGGGAGGGCCTGCCGGTGTGCACCAGGCGGCTGCCGGTGCGCAGCGCGCCCAGGACGCCCAGCACCAGGCCGTGCACATGGAAGAGCGGAAGTCCGTGGACCAGGGTGTCGTCCGCGGTCCATTGCCACGCCTGCGCCAGTGCGTCGAGGTCGGCCGCGATCGCCGCACGCGAGATCAGCACGCCCTTGGGTGGCCCGGTGGTGCCCGACGTGTAGAGGACCAGCGCCGCATCCCTGTACGGCGTCCCGTCCGTACGCCCCTGCGCCGCCTCCTCGTTCGGCGCGGCAATGTGCGCGGACGCCGGGAAGTCCGCGCGCTCGGCGAAGTCCACCGGCACGACCTGTGCGCCGGAGTCCCGCAGGATGTGCTCGTTCTCCGCGGGTCCCGCGTCCGGCGCCAGCGGCACCACCGGCACCCCGGCGAGCAGCCCGCCGACCACGGCGGCCACCGTCTCCAGCGACGCCGTCGCCCTGACCGCGAAGGCCTCGGCCCCCGCCACCCGCCGGGCGACCGCACCTGCCGCGCCCAGCAGGTCCTCGTAGCTGCAGGTCCGCCCGTCGACGGTCACCGCGTCCGCCCGGTCGGCCGCTCCGTGGAGGGCGGTCAGCAGCGGTACGTCGGCCATGGCGGGGTCCTCCTCCGGGACGGCTGACCCCCGGGGAAGTCGGGGGCTAACCCCAGTGTCGCCCACGGTGCCCGGTCTCTACGGTGGGCGTATGGACGCCCGCGACCCGGAACTCAGCAAAGAACTCTCCGCCACCTTGCAGGCCCGCAAGGATCTCGGAGCGGAGTACGAGTCTGAACTCATCGACTCGTTCATCGAGAAGGTGACAGACCGCGTGGACAGCCGTGTCGAGCAGCGGGTGCGCCGCGAACTCGCGCAGCAGCAGACGTCGTTCGCCCGCGCCGACCGCCGCCCGATCGGCCCGCCGCAGCCCAGTGCCCGTTTCGCCCGCTACGGTTTCGCCGGCTTCACGATGGTCCTGGCGATCCCGCTGTCGGCCATCGGCGCGGCGAACGCCGGCACTGCGGGGCTGTTCATCAGCTGGGCGGGCATCGTCGGGGTGAATCTCGCCCAGGGGCTCACCAACGCCTGGTCGAAGTCCCGGCAGGACGAGGACTGACGCGGCAGCGCGCAGAAGTTGATCGCGGGGACCGCCGCACCCCCGGAGCGAGTCCGGAGGGCGGGACGACGGCGGTCCCCGCGAGGGACGCGGGCCGGTTCAGGACCTGGCTTGCGCGTCCGGGTCACCATGGAGTCCGGGAGCCGCTCCGGAGGTCCTTGGCGCCGTGTGCGTGCCGTCCGGGCCGGTGATCACCTGCCCTTTCGACATCACCCAATCTGCCGGACGCGTGTTAAGCCCGTGCTGCGCGTACGTGTCGCGGGTGTACCAGTTCCGCGAATCCCCGCCGCTCCGGCGCAGGCCGGAACGGCAGGGGGCTGCCGAGCGGCCCGCCTCAGGACCCGCTGTGGGTGGCCAGGAAGGCCAGCAGGTCCTGGCGGCTGACGACACCGGTCGGCTTGCCCTCGACGAGCACGACCGCCGCGTCGGCACCCTCCAGGACGGTCATCAGGTCGGCGACCGGCTCGCCGGAGCCGACCTGCGGCAGCGGCGGGCACAGGTGCTTGTCCAGCGGGTCGTCCAGGGTGGCGCGCTTGGAGAACAGCGCGTGCAGCAGGTCCCGCTCGACGATCGAGCCGATCACCTCGGCCGCCATCACGTCGGGGTGCCCCGCGCCCGGCTTGACCACCGGCATCTGCGACACGCCGTACTCGCGCAGCACCTCGATGGCCTGCCCGACCGTCTCGTCCGGGTGCATGTGGACCAGGTTCGGCATGCCGCCGTCCTTGTGCGCCAGGACGTCGGCGACGCGCGCCTCGCCCTCGCCGTCGTCGAGGAAGCCGTGCGAGCTCATCCACACGTCGCTGAAGATCTTCGACAGGTAGCCGCGGCCGCTGTCCGGCAGCAGGACGACGACCACGTCGTCGGGGCCGAGCCGTTCCGCGACCTTCAGGGCCGCCACGACCGCCATCCCGCACGAGCCGCCGACCAGCAGGCCCTCCTCGCGCGCCAGCCGCCGGGTCATCTGGAAGGAGTCCTTGTCGGAGACCGCCACGATCTCGTCGGCGACGTCCCGGTCGTAGGCGGTCGGCCAGAAGTCCTCGCCGACGCCCTCGACCAGATACGGCCGGCCGGAGCCGCCGCTGTAGACCGAGCCCTCCGGGTCGGCGCCGACGACCTGCACCCGGCCCTCGCTGACGTCCTTGAGGTAGCGGCCGGTGCCGGAGATGGTGCCGCCGGTGCCGACGCCCGCCACGAAGTGGGTGATCCGCCCGTCGGTCTGCTGCCACAACTCGGGTCCGGTGGACTCGTAGTGCGACTGGGGGTTGTTGGGGTTGCTGTACTGGTCGGGCTTCCAGGCGTTCGGCGTCTCGTGCACCAGGCGGTCGGACACGTTGTAGTACGAGTCCGGGTGCTCGGGGTCGACGGCCGTCGGGCAGACGACGACCTCGGCGCCGTACGCCCGCAGGACGTTGATCTTGTCCGTGGAGACCTTGTCGGGGCAGACGAAGATGCAGTGGTAGCCCTTGCGCTGGGCGACCATGGCCAGGCCCACGCCGGTGTTGCCCGAGGTGGGCTCGACAATGGTGCCGCCCGGCTTCAGCTCCCCGCTGCGTTCCGCGGCCTCGATCATCCGCAGGGCGATCCGGTCCTTCACCGAACCGCCGGGATTGAAGTATTCGACCTTGGCCAGGACGGTCGCCTGGATGCCCGCGGTCACACTGTTGAGCCTCACCAGCGGGGTGTTGCCGACGAGGCTGATCATCGAGTCGTGAAACTGCACCGTAGTGTCTCCGGGTTCTCCGTGATGGTGGGACCAGCCTAGGTGCTGCACACGAAGCGGAGCGAAACGTGGACGTTGCGGACACCGTTGACGTTGCCCAGGGTGTTCTTCGGGGCAACAGGTTCTAGTACCGGCTAGTACACGGAGGTGAGCGGGCTCGATGTCGAGGGCGAGGGTGGCACGGCGGATCGCGACCGCGGCGGCGTTCGGCGGGGGCGGGATCAGCCTGCTGAGCGGGGCCGCGGTCGGCCTGGTGCTGGCGGAGGTACGGCTGGCCAAGCGGGTGGTCGGCGGCTCGGCCGACGTACCGCCGCGAGCCGACGGGCGGTACGGGTCGGCGTTCGCGCACCGCACGGGGGAACCGCCGCTGCGGCTGGCCTTCATCGGGGACTCCATCGCCGCGGGACAGGGCGTGCACCGGGCCAGGGAGACCCCCGGCGCCCTGCTCGCCTCGGGCCTGGCGGCGGTCGCGGAGCGGCCGGTGAAGCTGGTCAACGTCGCGCTGCCGGGCGCCCAGTCCGACGACCTGCCCCGCCAGGTGGCCCTGGTGCTCGACCCGGCGGCGCCGCCGCCCGACGTGGCGGTGATCATGATCGGCGCCAACGACGTCACCCACCGGATGCCGCCCGCGACCTCGGTGCGGCTGCTGTCCGACGCGGTACGCCGGCTGCGCGCGGCCGGGGTGGAGGTGATCGTCGGCACCTGCCCGGATCTGGGCTCGGTCGAGCCGGTCTACCAGCCGCTGCGCTGGCTGGCCCGCCGGATGAGCCGGCAGCTGGCCGCGGCGCAGACCATCGCGGTGGTGGGCGTGGGCGGCCGTACGGTCTCGCTCGGCGACCTGCTGGGTCCCGAGTTCGAGGCCAGGCCGCGCGAGCTGTTCGGCCCGGACAACTACCACCCCTCCACCGAGGGCTACGCGACGGCCGCCATGGCCGTCCTGCCGACACTGTGCGCCGCGATGGGCGTGTGGCCGCTGTCCGACGAGCGGCCCGACGTACGGCGCGGCGAGGGCTTCCTGCCGGTCGCCCAGGCGGCGGCCGAGGCGGCCGCGGAAGGCGGCACCGAGGTCACCGCGGCGCGGGACGCGGCGTCGGGGCCGCGCGGGCGCTGGGTGCTCATCAAGCGGCGCAGGAGGCGGCTGGTGGAGGAGGAGCAGCCCGAGCAGGACGCCGGGGACACCGGGGGCACCGCCTCCGACGAGGAGAGCGCAGCGGACCGGTCCGCGTAGCTCCCGCCCACGCGGGGTACGGGCGTAGCATCGGCGGGTAAGCAAGCGCTCAGAAAGTAGCCCGCATCACAGCGTCCGGCTGGTGACTCGCTGCGATACGTGCGGGTAACTTTCCAGAGGGTCCGCGGTCGGACACCAGGCGTGCCGGCTGCCGGCGCAGCCGCAGCGCCGGGGGACCGCCGCAGGACTCGAGCACCACGCACCAAGCACCACGCCCGCACGCAGCTCGCCGAGGAGTGTCGCGATGCCCGAAGCCGTCATCGTCTCAGCCGCCCGTTCGCCCATCGGTCGCGCCTTCAAGGGGTCGCTCAAGGACCTGCGACCGGACGACCTGGCCGCCACGATCATCAGCACGGCGCTCGCCAAGGTGCCGCAGCTCGACCCGCACGACATCGACGACCTGATGCTGGGCTGCGGCCTGCCGGGCGGCGAGCAGGGCTTCAACCTGGGCCGGATCGTCGCGGTGCAGATGGGCATGGACCACCTGCCCGGCTGTACCGTCACCCGCTACTGCTCCTCGTCCCTGCAGACCACGCGGATGGCGCTGCACGCCATCAAGGCGGGCGAGGGCGACGTCTTCGTCTCGGCGGGCGTCGAGATGGTGTCGCGCTTCGTCAAGGGCAACTCCGACAGCCTGCCCGACACGATGAACCCGGTTTTCGGCGACGCCATCGCGCGCACGGCGGCGCGGGCCGAGCAGAGCGGGGCCGACTGGCACGACCCGCGCGAGGACGGCCTGCTGCCCGACGCGTACATCGCGATGGGGCAGACGGCTGAGAACCTGGCAGCGTTCAAGGGCATCACCCGCCAGGAGCAGGACGAGTTCGGCGTGCGGTCGCAGAACCTGGCCGAGAAGGCGCTCGGGAACGGCTTCTGGGAGCGCGAGATCACGCCCGTGACGCTGCCTGACGGCACCGTGGTGGCCACGGACGACGGCCCGCGGCCAGGAGTGACCCTGGAGGGCGTCCAGGGCCTCAAGCCGGTCTTCAGGCCCGACGGCACCGTGACCGCGGGCAACTGCTGCCCCCTCAACGACGGGGCGGCCGCGCTGGTGATCATGTCCGACACCAAGGCGCGGGAGCTGGGCATCACCCCGCTGGCCCGGGTGGTCTCCACCGGCGTGTCCGGGCTGTCCCCCGAGATCATGGGCTACGGACCGGTCGAGGCCTCGCAGCAGGCGCTGCGCCGGGCCGGGATGTCGATCGGCGACATCGACCTGGTCGAGATCAACGAGGCCTTCGCGGCACAGGTCATCCCGTCCTACCGCGACCTGGGCATCGACCTGGACCGGCTGAACGTCAACGGCGGCGCCATCGCGGTCGGCCACCCGTTCGGCATGACCGGCGCGCGCATCACCGGGACCCTCGTCAACAGCCTGCAGTTCCACGACAAGCAGTTCGGGCTGGAGACCATGTGCGTCGGCGGCGGCCAGGGCATGGCCATGGTGATCGAGCGGCTTTCGTGACACTCCGCCGCCGGCCGACTCCGTAACGCAGAGTTGTGACGTAAGTCGCAACCAAATCGCCCCCGGGATGTGATTTTTCCCGGGGGCGGCGCATTGTTGCAGGTCAGACCCTCCACACAAAAACAGGACAGCATCCCAGACCTACCCAACTCATGACTTTCCGCACTGCGGAGGCCACGGGTTTACCGGCACAGTGATGTGAGGGGGAAGTTTCGCCCGCCGTTCAGGTGGGCATTGCTCGGGTCGCGTCAGTCGGGAGAACGTCAGTGAGTGCCAACTTCACCGTCCTGCTGGTCGCCGCGGGTTTCGCCGTGGCGGCGGGTTCCGCCGCTCTGCTCTCCGCCCGTGGCGTGCGCCGCGAGCTGTCGGCGCTGCGCCAGGATCTGGCCGGCCTGTGCCTGCCGGAGCAGCGCGCGTCGGCCGGCGACATCAGGGCCGCGGTGGCCGACGCCCTCGCCGACGAGCGGGAGCGTGAACTCGCCGAGGCCCGCGCCTTCTGGGCCGAGCAGGAGGCCCGCGAGACCGCGGGCGACACCCCGCTCTTCCGTGGCGGGCTCTACGGCACCGGCGCGGACTCCGCGATGACCGGCGCCGACTACGAGGTCCCGCCCGTGCTCCCCTTCCTGCCCCGGCAGGCCGACTTCGCCGGGCTCGACGCCGCCTACGACGCCGCGCTCGAAGCCGACGCCGCGGACGCCCCCGAGGCGACGCTGCCCGCGCCCGGCATGATCCCGCACCCGTCGGGACCGGACTACGCGCCCTCCCCGGTCGTGGCCTCGCAGGACCAGACCGCGGAGCGGCTGGCCGACCTCGCCGACGCCAGGGTGCCGCTGTCCGACGTCCGCCCGGGTCCGCTCGGCACGCTCGACGTCTACGTCTTCGCCGACGGCACCACGCTGTGCATGACCCCGGGGCACCGGGAGACCGCGCTGCGGCTGTGCGACGCCCTGGATCGCGGCGATGTACCGGTGCTGCGCGGCGGCTCCGCAATAGCCGGCGCCTATGCGCTGACGTTCGCCTTCGGCGAGGAGAGCGTCTACGTGCTCGCCGACCGCGTCGTCGCCTCGCTGTAGTGCCCTGCCGCCGCCGCTAGTCGACGGCTCTGGCCGCCCGGGCCACCCGCTCGCGCGCCTCGGCCAGCAGCTCGCGGTGCTCGGGGAGCGCCGCTGCGGCGATCAGCTCCCGCCCGGCCAGGGCGAGCTGGTCGCCCACCACGAAGACACCGTCGTCGGGCATCACGAACGGCTCACGCCCGGGGAATTCCAGCAGCTGCGCCTCGCGGTCGAGCCAGCGCGCCAGTTCACGGCCCGTCGCCGCGGCGCCCGCCTGGAGCCTGCGCTGCGGAAGTGCCCGCAGCCGCCCCGCGAGCCGCTCCACGGCGGCGTTCAGATCGCCGCGCGGGTCCTGCTGCGGCTGGGCGTTCTGGTCGGTGCGCTCCGGCATGACGCGACCCTATCGGGGTACGGGAGTCAGCCTCGCACCCATATCCGCACGTCCGAGATGGTTGCCAAGCAACGACCTCTCGGGCACGGTGGGGTGACCGGACCACATACCGGAGGCGCCGATGTCCCAAACGCATTTCTCCGAGGAAACCCACCGGAATCTGATCGACCGCATCCCGCACTGCACAGGCCGCGAGGTCAGCGACTGGCTGTCCGCCCTCGCCGACGGGCCGTCGTTCTTCCGCTTCGACGAGAAGGTCAGCTGGCTCCGTTCGGAGCACGACCTCTCCTACGGCCACGCGAAAGCCCTCGTCCACGAGTACGACCTGCGGCGGGCCGCGCGCAATCTGCTCTGACCCCGACCCCACACCACACCACGCCGGCGGGCTGCCGGGAAGCGGCGCTTCCCGGCAGCCCGCCGAGCCGCGCCGCCCGCCGGGCGGCGCACCCGGTCAGTCGCGCAGGATCGCGATCAGCCGCAACAGCTCCAGATAGATCCACACCAGGGACAGGGTCAGCCCGAAGGCCGCCACCCAGGACTCCTGGCGCGGGGCGCCGACCCTGATGCCGTCCTCGACCTGCTTGTGGTCGGCGCGGTCCTCGGCTGGGTCGCGCTGCCCGACAACTACGGCTGGGCAGTCGGCGCTGCGCTGATCGCGTTCGTGCTCGCCATGATCCAGACCGTCAAGAGCCGGCCCGTACCCGCGCTGATCCTCGGTTACGCGCTCTTCGAGGGTGTCTTCCTCGGGGTGCTCAGCCGGCTGTACAACCAGGCGTGGCAAGGAGCCCCGGTCCAGGCGGTCCTGGGCACCATGGCGATCTTCGCCGGCATGCTGATCGCCTACCGGGCGCGGATCATCAGGGTCACCGCCCGCTACCAGCGGATCGGCCTGGCGGTCGCCGTCGGCTTCGTGCTGGCGCTGCTGGTCAACCTGCTCTTCGCCGCCTTCGGCAGCGCCGACGGCCTGGGACTGCGCACCGGTCCGCTCGGCATCGTCTTCTGCCTGCTCGGGATCGCGCTGGGTGCCTTCTTCCTGTCCCTGGACTTTGTGTCATCGCGGTGCGCGAGACGACACTGTCGATCGTCATCAGGCCGGTCTGCGCGGCTCCGGCGGGCGCCGTGTACGCCTGCTCCACACCCTCGGCGGTGAGGGGCTGCAGCCGGTCGTACGGGTTGCGCGGGGGCTGGGCGTACGGGGTGCCGCCCCGGGCGCCGCGGGCACCCTGCGCCTCGAAGCCCGCGTAGTCGTTGGCCGGGGCGAAGCCCCGCCCGGAGAGGACGGGGTTGCTGCTCCTCATGTCACTCCTCCATGGCCGCGTCCTGCAGCTCTCCGTCAAGGGTAATGGGTTGGCAAAAAGCCGCCTGACCTCCAGAAATCGATCTTCCCCGGATGCCGGCCGGCACGCACCCCGTGGCGATATGCCCTCATGTGCACCCCTGCCCCCGCGCCACGCCCGGCGCAATAGACGGTGGACGGCGGAGCTCCGGCGCGGTATCACTGAAGAGTGCAGACGAACACGCGTTCGAACACCAGGGAGCAGGCCATGCCACGCCCCGACCACACCCGCGCCCTGCACGCGGCCCTGCTGACCGCGGCCCGCGGTCTGCCCGTCATCCCGCTGTCCCGTACGAAGCTGCCCGCCGTCCGCTCCCCGCACCGCGACGAGCCGCGGTCCGCGGCAATGTGCCGCGGCGAGTGCGGCAGCCCGGGGCACGGCGTGTACGACGCGACCACCGACCCGGCCCGCATCCGCGCACTCTTCGCCATCGCCCCTTGGGCCACCGGCTACGGGGTCGCCTGCGGGCGCGGGCCGCTGCATCTGATCGGCATCGACCTCGACGTCAAGCACGGCACCGACGGGATCGGCGCGCTGCACGCACTGGCCGAGGTGCGCCGCTTCACCCTGCCCGACACGGTCACCGTGCTCACTCCCAGCGGCGGCCGCCACCTGTGGCTGACGGCGCCCGGCCCGGTGCCCAACTCGGCGGGCAGGCTCGCCCCCGGCATCGACGTACGCGGCGAGGGCGGTTACGTGGTCGGCCCGGGCTCGCGCACGGTGGCCGGCCGCTACCTGCTCGCCCCCGGCACCGCCGACCGCCCGCTTGCCGCGGCACCCCCGGAACTGCTGCGGCTCGCCGCTCCCCCGCCGTCGCCGTACGAGCGGCAGCCCCGGCATGCGGCAGGGCCGCGCCATCCCGCCGAGAAGCGGGCCGCGGCCCTGGTGCGGTTCGTCCTGGACTCGCACGAAGGAGAGCGCAACGGGCGGCTGTTCTGGGCCGCCTGCCGGGCCTACGACGCCGGCCTGGGCGACGCGCTCGCACCGGCCCTGGTCACGGCCGCGGTGCACACCGGGCTGAGCGAGCGCGAGGCCGCCGCCACCGTGGCGTCGGCAGGACGGCTGCGGGCCGCCCCGCACACGTGATGCGGGGCGGCAGGCACCGGCCCGTGCGACGCCCTCAGGCGCCGCCGGGCGCCGTCAGGCGAGCACGCGCTGGTGCAGCGCGGTGACCGCCTTGCGCGCAGAGCTGAACGCCCCGTGCTGCCAGGCGTCCATGTAGCTGAGCCAGTCGCCGGCGAAGTAGACGCGGCCGGTCGGCTCGTTGAGCGGCTTGTACCTGGCGTGGTCGGGGCCGCCGGGCGTGCTGTGCCACGCGGCCTCCTGGTAGGGGAACTGGCGCCAGTGGTGGGAGAAGGACGTGGCCAGTTCGCTGCGGTACTTCTCCCCGTAGATCTTGACGCCCGCCGCCACGGCACGCGCCTCGCGCTCCTGGGGGGTGAGCGGGGCGTAGGAGTCCGCGCGGGAGCCGGTGTTGTAGTAGCCGATGAGCAGACCGCGCTCGCCGTGGAAGCCGTAGGAGGGGTGCCAGATGTGGGTGACGTCGAGGTCGGTCTCGGTGATGCCGCCGTAGATCCGGTGGTCGGTCTCCCACCAGCGGGAGCGGTATTCCAGGCCGATCTTGGCGGCCGAGGAGGGGGTGATCGCCTGCAGTGCCGACTGGACGTCGGAGCCGAGGTTGTGCGGGACCTTGGCGAGGATGTTCGGCGGCATGGCGGCCACGCAGTAGTCCGCGTCGAGGACCCTCGTACGCCCGCCCTGGGTGTAGGTCACGCTGACGCCGTGCGCCTGGTCGGTGATCCGGGTGACGGCGCAGCCGGTGCGCACCTTGTGCGTCCCGATCGCCCCGGCGAGCGCGTGCGGTATGCGGTCCATGCCGCCGACCGGCTGGAACATCAGCATGGCCTGGTCGAATTCGAACTCGAAGGAGAAATACCGGCCGACTCCGGAGGCGAAGATGTCCGACGCGCTCGGCACGTCGCCGTTCACGACGCCGGGAGCGCCGGCGGCGGCCGGCCAGACCGAATAGCCGCGTCGTGAACTGCCGGTGTAATCGAGGGTATTGCCGAGGTCCCCGTAGTCCTTGAGGAATTCCATCAGGCGTTCCCGGTCGGCCGCGGTGAGTGCCTGGTCCAGCGCGCCCTGGTCGGAGGCCTTGGCCAGGAGTTCGGTCACGTAGCCGAAGACGTCGGCCTTGGCCGCGCGGTAGCGCATCGGCGCGGTCATGCCGGCCGACTCGTTGTAGAGGTAGGTGTCCGCGTTGACGTTGGTGAAGACCTCGATGGGTACGCCGAGTTCGCGGCAGTAGTCCAGGGTGATCATCCACTGGGCGATCCGCGCGGGTCCCGCATTCATGTACTGGCCGTCGGAGAACCGCGCGGTCTGGTGGTTGCCGTACAGGTCGGTGGTGCTGTCGCCGCCCCTGACGGTGAAGTTGCGGCCGCCGGGACGGTCGCGCGCCTCCAGAATGGTGCAGTCGTAGCCCGCCTTGCCGAGTTCGTAGGCGGTGGTCAGGCCGGCGATACCGCCGCCGAGCACGACCACCTTCGCGGCGGCCCTCCCGGTGAGGGTGAAGTCGCCCTTGCGCGGGGCGCGGAAGGCCGCGTCGCGGGACGCGGCCGCCGCCGTGGGGGTGAGGCCGAGCGCCCCCATCGTGGCGAGCATGGCGCCCGCCCCGCCCGTCGCGCCGACGGCACGCAGGAAGGCACGTCGATTGAACTGGGTCATCTGTCATGTCCCCTTTCGCTACTGGCGGAGGGGACTTTCGCAGCGCGGCGTTACGCATGATCGTTCGCCACATGACGCCGAGGTAAGGGGAACCTCCGCCCAGCACCCGCTACCGGGCTCGGCAGCCCCCGCGTCGGGGGCCGCGCGGCCGGCCGCGAACGGCCGGCCGCCATGCCGGGACACCACGCGTCATTCGACGCCGTGCGGTGTGGAGCGGTGTGGAGCGTGTGGTGCGGCAAAGCCGGTACTGCCACGGTGTGCCCGCGTCACCCGGCGTTCGGGGGCGCTTTGCGCCCTTTCCCGCCCTTCTCGCGGACCAGCCACCCTGGGGTGAGTGCCCGGAGCCGGACTTGAACCGGCACGCCCGCTATGGGGCAGCGAGGTTTAAGCTCGCCGTGTCTGCGTTCCACCATCCGGGCCGGCGGGGCGCAGAGAAAAGCGTATCGGGGACGGCGCGTCCGAACAGGGCGCCTCTGTTGTCATGTTGTCTTATTTTAGGGGTCGCTGACGTCACATCAGCGGCCCCTTTGGACAAGTCCGGCTGCCCAGGACGTCAACACCGCGTCCACAGTTGCCCCGCACAAGTGACGCGAAATCGCTCCCCCAACCACGACAAACGCACCGAGGCGGCCGGTGCGGTGGCGCGTCCTGGACCTGTCCTAGGAAAGCCAGCCGCTGCGGGTCGGCGGCATGCCGGATGCCCCGTCCGTGTCCGTGCGTACGGCGAGCACCTGGTTGACGCCGATCCGGTTGCGCTCGAAGGACAGCGCCGACGCGGCCATGTACAGCTGCCAGACCCTGGCCCTGCCGGCGGTGGTCGCCCGCGCGGCCTCGTCCCAGTGCGCCTCCAGGTTGCCCACCCAGGCCCGCAGGGTGCGCGCGTAGTGCTCGCGCAGCGCCTCCACGTCCCGCACCTCGAAGCCGGCCTCCTCCAGCCGGGCGACGGTCGCGCCGACCGGGGCGAGCTCGCCGTCCGGGAAGACGTAGCGGTCGATGAACTCGTCGACGCGGTACGCCTCCTCGTCGCGCATCGGCCGCCGGGCGATCTGGTGGTTGAGCAGCCGGCCACCGGGCCGCAGCAGGGTGTGCAGCGTACGTGCGTACTCCAGATACCGCTCGCTGCCGACGTGCTCGGCCATGCCGATGGACGAGATCGCGTCATACGGGCCGTCGGGGACGTCGCGGTAGTCCTGCACCCTGATGTCCACCTTGCCGGTCAGCCCGGCCTCCGCGACGCGCCTGCGGGCGAAGGCGGCCTGCTCGACGGACAGGGTGATCCCGGTGGCCTGGACGCCGTAGTGCTCGGCGGCGTGCAGCACCATCGAGCCCCAGCCGCAGCCGACGTCCAGCAGTCGCTGCCCCTCGTGCAGGCTCAGCTTGCGGCAGACCAGGTCGAGCTTGGCATATTGCGCCGCCTCGAGCGTGCTGTCCTTCTCGGGCCACACGGCGCAGGAGTACACCATGCTCGGGCCGAGCACCAGCGCGTAGAAGTCGTTGCCCACGTCGTAGTGATGGGCGATGGCCGCCTTGTCACGGCGCTTGGTGTGGGCGATGCCGCTGCGTCTGCGCACTTCCTCCGGCGGCGGGGCGGGCGGCAGCCCGGGGCCTGCCAGCACCAGGGCCTCGCGGGCGAGGCGGTAGCTGCCGGGGTCGCGCAGCAGGTCCGCGAGGCGGCGGACGAACCGCACCGCGCCGCCCGCGGTCGCGGGTTCCGGCTCGCCCCGCTCCCACAGCACCCCGGACAGCCGGTCGAGCGCGTCGTAGAGGTCGCCGTCCACGGCGAGGTCGCCGGCCACCCAACCGCGGGTCAGGCCCAGTTCACCGGGCCGCCACAGGAGCCGGCGCAGGGCGCGGCGCCGGTGGAAGACCAGGACAGGTGCGCCGGACGGCCCGGCCTCACTGCCGTCCCAGGCGCGCACCCGCAGCGGGAACGGTCTGGAGAGGGCGTGTTCGGCGAGTTCGAAGATGCGATGAGCCGCGTCAGCCATGTTTCTGAGCGTACGACCGAAAACCGTCGTTGACCCGCACATCTACGTTGCGGATACACGCACTTCGCCCGGACGGCGGTTGCCTCCCGGCGCCGGAACGCCGTAAGGGCGCCCGCACCACGGATGGCGGGCGCCCTTACGGCGTCGTACAGGGGGCGGCGCGTGCCGCCCGCGGCATCAGGCCGCGCCGGCCTTCTCGGTCTCGGCGGCCTTCGGCTGCTGGACGACGGCCGGAGCCGGCGCCGGGCGGGCGGCCTCGTAGAACTCCTCGCGGGGGTTCTCGATGGCGCCGAGCGAGACGACCTCGCGCTTGAGGAACATCCCCAGGGTCCAGTCCGCGAAGACCCGGATCTTGCGGTTCCAGGTCGGCACCGCCATACCGTGGTAGCCGCGGTGCATGTACCAGGCGAGCCGGCCCTTGACCTTGATCCTGGCCTTGCCGACCACGATCATCGCGACGCCCTTGTGCAGGCCGAGCCCGGCGACCGCGCCCTTGTTCGCGTGCTTGTACTCCTGCTGCGGGAAGCCGCGGAGCCCGGAGATCACGTTGTCGCCGAGCACCTTGGCCTGGCGCAGCGCGTGCTGGGCGTTCGGCGGGCACCAGGCGCCCTCGCCCGCGGCGAGGTCGGGGATCTGGGCGTTGTCGCCCGCGGCCCAGATGTAGTCGGTGCCGCGCACCTGCAGCGTCGGGGCGGTGTCCACGTGGCCGCGCGGGCCGAGCGGCAGGCCGAACTTCGCCAGCGCCGGGTTCGGCTTGACGCCCGCGGTCCACACGATGGTGGAGGCGTCGACCTCCAGGCCGTTGGCGAGCACCACGTGCTTGTCCACGCAGGACTTCATCGAGGTGCTGAGGTAGACCTCGATACCGCGCTCCTGGAGGTGCTCCAGGCCCCACTTGCCCAGCTGCGGGCCGACCTCGGGAAGGATCTTGTCCGCGGCGTCGACCAGGATGAAGCGCATGTCCTCGCGCTTCACGTTCGGGTAGTACTTGGCGGCGTCCCGCGCCATGTCCTCGACCTCGCCGATGGTCTCCGCACCCGCGAAGCCACCGCCGACGAAGACGAAGGTCAGCGCCTTGCGGCGGATGTCCTCGTCGGTCGTGGAGTCGGCCTTGTCCAGCTGCTCCAGCACGTGGTTGCGCAGGCCGATCGCCTCCTCGACACCCTTCATGCCGATGCCGTTCTCGGCCAGGCCGGGGATCGGGAAGGTCCGGGAGACCGCGCCGAGCGCCATCACCAGGTAGTCGAAGGGAAGCTGATAGGACTCGCCGACCAGCGGCTCGACCGTGGCGACCTTGCGGTCCTGGTCGATGTCGACGACCCGCCCGGTCAGCACCTCGGCCCCGGGCAGCACACGCCGCAGCGGGACGACGACGTGACGCGGGGAGATGCTGCCTGCTGCCGTCTCGGGAAGGAAGGGCTGGTACGTCATGTACGAGCGCGGGTCGACGACCGTGACGGTCGCCTCGCCGTACCGCATCTTCTTCATGATGCGACGCGCCGCGTACAGGCCGACGTAACCGCCGCCTACTACGAGGATCCGTGGACGCTCCGTGGTGCTCATGCATCGAGTATCCAGCACCCTCAGGGGGGTACCTCGTGAGCCCCTTCACAAGGGTCTGGACACCCTGTGCTACCCTGCGCGGTTTCGCGACCAGGCACGACGTGAACCGTATCCGTCACGCAGCGCCCGGCACCCTTGCACCGGGCGCTGAGCAGCGCGGATCGTACGGCGTTCAACGGGCGGCGGGGTCCCCGTCACACCGCTGAAACACAGCACGGCCAAGGATTCTGCGGGTCCCGTCGGGACCAAGCCTGGGAAAAATGGGCCGCAGAGCGGGAACTTCATGTGAAGAGTTTCACAAAGCTTTTTCCGCGGACCCGTCGGCCGCAGCGAAGGCGATGCCGTCGAGGATGTCGTGCTCGCTCACCACGACCTCCTCCGCACCGGTCCGCTCCATGATCCGCAGCAGCACCAGGGCGCCCGCGCCGATCACGTCGACCCGCCCCTCGTGGATGACCGGGACGGCCGCGCGCTCGGCATGGGTGGCCGCCAAAAGCCGCTCGGTGACGGCTCTGACCTGGGCGAGGCTGATCCGGGCGTGGTGAATTGCCACGGGGTCGTACGCGGTCAGGCCCAGCGCGACGGCGGCGACCGTGGTGACCGAGCCGGCCAGGCCGACGAGTGTGCGGGCGCGGTCCATCGCCACGGTTTCCGACGCCTCGGCAAGGGCCGCGTCGATGTCGGCGGTCATCGCGGCGACGATCTCCGGCGTCGGCGGGTCCACCGGCCCGTCGTCCCGCACGATGTGACGCTCCGTCATCCTGACGCAGCCGACGTCGACCGACCGCGCCGCCGTCACCGTGTCGGAGCCGAGCACGAACTCGGTGGACCCGCCGCCGATGTCGACCACCAGATACGGCGTCAGCAGACCGTGCTCGCCGGTCAGTTCACGGGTGGCGCCGGTGAAGGACAGCGCCGCCTCCTGGTCGCCGGTGATCACCACCGGCTCGACGCCCAGCAGGTCCACCACGCCGCGCACGAAGTCGTCGCGGTTCTCCGCGTCGCGCGACGCGGACGTGGCCACGAAGCGGACCCGGGACGCCGGGACGCCGTACTCCCTGATCACCTCGGCGTATTCGCGGCAGGCCGCGAAGGTGCGCTCCAACGCCTCGGGCGCCAGCCGTCCGGTGCGGTCCACGCCCTGGCCGAGCCGGACGATCCGCATCCGCCGGTCCAGGTCCTTCAGGCTGCCGGTCGCCGGGTCAACGTCGGCGACCAGCAGCCTGATCGAGTTGGTGCCGCAGTCGATCGCGGCGACCCGGGTCGTCATGAGGTCTCCTCCGCCGGGCCGGACCCTGCGCTCCCGCCGGCGCCCGCGGCGTCCTGCTGCAGCGGCACGCACGGCCCCTTGGCCCACCAGTCGGGCAGCATCGCCAGCGCCTCGTCGCCCAGCGGGTTGACGCCGGGACCGGCGGCCAGGGCGTGGCCGACCAGCACGTGCAGGCACTTCACCCGGTCGGGCATGCCGCCCGCGCTGGGGAAGCCGTCGAGCACGTCGATGGCGTCCCGGCGGGCGATGTAGTCCTCGTGGGCGGCGCGGTAGGCCACGGCCAGTTCCGGGTCCTCGGCCAGGCGCGCGGTCATGTCCTTCATCACCCCGTCGGCCTCCAGCGTGCCGATCGCCGAGGCGGCCCGCGGACACGTCAGGTAGTACAGCGTCGGGAAGGGCGTGCCGTCCTCCAGCCGGGGCTGGGTCTCGACCACGTCGGGATTGCCGCAGGGGCAGCGGTGCGCGACCGCGCGCAGGCCCCGCGGCGGGCGGCCGAGCTGCGCCTTGACGGCGGCGGCGTCCGCGGGGGTGGCGGGGGCGGAAGGGTGCTGGGAGGGGTTCATGTGCCGTTCTGTGTCTCGTGGCCGTCTCCGGCCGTCTCATGGCCGGCCCGGGCGTCAGCGCCGTGGCGGTGCGGCGGCGTCGGCATGGTCCAGGCCGTCCCACAGGTTCGCGTACCAGGGGCGGTGGGCTGCCGCCTCCGCCTGCCCGCTGCTGTCCCCCGGGCTGCCCGCGCTCTTGTGCGCCGCGCCCGACGTGCCGGCGGTCGGCGTGGCACGTGCCACTGAGTAGCCGTCCTCACCGGGCATCACGTAGTGCAGCTGCCGGCGGGCCTGGGTACGGACGTACTCGGGGTCCTGCCAGCGGGCCTTCTGCTCGCGCAGCTCGTCGACCTTCTGCCGGGCCTGCTGCGCCTCGCGGCGCTGGTCGGCGATGTCGGCGCGCTGCGCAATGTACTGCCGCATCGGATAGGCGAGGGCGATCACCAGCGAGCAGAGCACCAGCGCGAGCAGCGCGGCCCGCCCGGTGAGCTTGTTGCGGCGGGCCGGGCGCCGGGAGGCGGCGGCACGGTAGACCCGTGCGTGCGCCTCCTGCCCAATGGCCTTGAGCCTGGCCGCGGTGGAGAACCGGTCGGACCCCACGCCGTCGCTCCCCTCGTACGTTCCACGGGACATACGTGCGTCCCACGGAACGAACATACTGCCCCGCCTGTCCGTACGCCGGTACGTCCCCGCCCGCGGTACAGAACCGGGTGCGGGGACGTACGGACGCGCAGGCGGCCCCCTGCGGTTGCCGGCGGTGCCGCGGACCGCCCTGCTGTGTCAGCCCTTGAAGCGCGGGAAGGCGCTGCGGCCGGCGTAAACGGCCGCGTCGTCGAGGATCTCCTCGATGCGCAGCAGCTGGTTGTACTTGGCGACACGCTCGGAGCGGGCCGGGGCGCCGGTCTTGATCTGGCCGCAGTTGGTGGCGACGGCCAGGTCGGCGATGGTGACGTCCTCGGTCTCGCCGGAGCGGTGCGACATCATGCACTTGTAGCCGTTGCGCTGGGCCAGCTCGACCGCGTCCAGGGTCTCGGTCAGCGAGCCGATCTGGTTGACCTTCACCAGCAGCGCGTTGGCCGTGGCGTTGTCGATGCCCTTCTGCAGGCGCTCCGGGTTGGTGACGAAGAGGTCGTCGCCGACGATCTGCACCTTGCCGCCGAGCTTGTCGGTCAGCACCTTCCAGCCGGACCAGTCGTCCTCGAACAGCGGGTCCTCGATGGAGACCAGCGGGTAGGCGCCGACCAGTTCCTCGTAGTACTCGGTCATCTCCGCGGCCGAACGCTGCTTGCCCTCGAACTCGTACTTGCCGTCCTTGTAGAACTCGGAGGCGGCCACGTCCAGGGCGAGCGCGATGTCCTGGCCGGGGGTGTAGCCGGCCTGCTTGATCGCCTCGATGATCAGGTCGAGCGCGTCGCGGTTGGAGCCGAGATTCGGCGCGAAACCACCCTCGTCGCCCAGACCCGTGGACAGGCCGCGGGTCTTGAGCACGCCCTTGAGGGTGTGGTAGACCTCGGCGCCCCAGCGCAGCGCCTCGGAGAAGGACTCCGCACCGATCGGCGCGATCATGAACTCCTGGATGTCGACGTTGGAGTCGGCGTGCGACCCGCCGTTGAGGATGTTCATCATCGGGACCGGCAGCACGTGCGCGTTCGGGCCGCCGAGGTAGCGGAACAGCGGGAGGTCGGAGGCCTCGGAGGCGGCGTGCGCGACCGCGAGCGACACGCCGAGGATGGCGTTGGCGCCGAGCGAGGACTTGTCGGGGGTGGCGTCCAGGTCGAACATCGCCTGGTCGATCAGCCGCTGCTCGGTGGCGTCGTAGCCGACCAGCTCCGGGCCGATCTGCTCGATGACGGCGAGGACGGCCTTCTCGACGCCCTTGCCCTGGTAGCGGTTCTTGTCGCCGTCGCGGAGTTCGAGGGCCTCGAAGGCGCCGGTGGAAGCGCCGGACGGAACTGCGGCGCGGCCCGTGCTGCCGTCATCGAGGCCGACCTCGACCTCGACGGTGGGGTTGCCTCGCGAGTCGAGGATTTCCCGGGCTACGACGACGTCGATGGACGGCACGTTGTCTCCTTCAGATGATGTCTTCTCGTCTTTTCCGGGACGAGCCTAACCGCCTCGGGCGCCCGTACCGGTTCCCGGCCCGGCCCCTGAGACGGAAAACCGGCCGGGCACGCGGCGCCCGGGGGCGTGCCGCGTATCCGACCGGTCGGTGAGGTTTCCGCCGGGCGGTCAGCCGAGGTGCAGGTGCTGGCCCGGGTAGATCAGGTTGGCGTCCTTGACGCTGTCCTTGTTGAGCTCGAAGAGCTTGTGCCAGCCGCCCGCCACGTGGTGGCTCTTGGCGATGCCCGACAGGGTGTCGCCGGAGACGACGGTGTAGTCGCCCTTGCGGCCGGTGTGCCGCTGCCAGTCGGAGGCGGAGTGCTTGGCCGGCTTGGCGGTGCTCTTGGCCGGGGTGCTCTTCGCCGGGGTGGCGGCCTTGGCCGGCGTGGAGGTGCTTGCCGAGGAGGAGCCGCCCGGGTTGATTTCGGGAGCCGGGCCGCCCGCGGTCAGGCCGCCGGCCGCCGCGCAGGACCAGGCGCCCGGACCCTGCAGGGCGAGCAGCTTCTCGGCTATCGCGATCTGCTGGTCCTTGGTGGCCAGGTCGGCGCGGGAGGCGTACTGCAGGCCGCCGGCCGCTTCCCAGCTGGACTGCGAGAACTGCAGGCCGCCGTAGTAGCCGTTGCCGGTGTTGATCGACCAGTTGCCACCGGACTCGCACTGGGCGACGGCGTCCCAGGTGGCCACGGAAGCGGCCGAGGAGGACGTGGCGCCGATCAGCGGTACGGCGATGGCGGTACCGGCAACACCGGCAAACGTGGCGAATCGGACCATCTTCGAGGCACGACGGTGCTTACCCATATGTGTGTCCCTCACCGACGCCTACGAGGTCAGCTGTCGGGTTCGGACGTGAGTTGCCCGGCCGGCACCGCGATACGGACGCGGATGCCCGGCTTCACCCCGAGCCGGACCGGTGGCGTACTCCTCGCAGCGGCGTGCTGTCCGTGCTGCGCGGCGTAATGCCTCTGGTCCGGCGGAAGACCGTGGGTCCCCCGCTCCTGCCTGCGGCGCTTTCGCGTCGACTGTGCCCGTCGGGCGCGGCGGCAGGACTCGGCGTTCCGCTCCGGCGGGGCCCGCTGTGGCGAGCGCTTAGACGTTAAGCACACCGGACCCCGTTGAACAAACACTCGCGTTTCGGGCGCCAACTGCCGTCCGCGATTCGGGGAGTGGGAGAACCCGCAGGTCGGACGGCCGCATTTCAGCAGGGAGCGAGCGGCCGGTCACAGCTTCGGGGAGAGCCTTGTCACATCGCCGCGCGGCCGGGAAATACCCTACGCCCGATTTGTCACCGGGCGTGCGTGGCACGGCTGTTCGCCGTTCCGGCGGCCGCGGCTCAGCCGAGGTCGAGGATCTGTCCAGGTTTGATGAGGTTTGGATTGTCGCCGATCACTTGCTGGTTGGCGTCGTAGAGGCGGTGCCAGCCGCCCGTGACGTCAAGATCGGCCGCGATCCCGGACAGCGAGTCACCCGAGTCCACCTTGTACGTACCCGGGTCCGTAACGGCGCTCGTGTCCGTATTGCCGGTGTTGCCTTGGTCGTTGGCATCCGGGGCTTTCGCGGTGAGCCCGGTGGTTTCGGTACGGGTCGCCCGGTCGGCCGCCGCCAGCGCCTCGTCGGTGGGGCTGTACGGGCGTGCGTGGCGGCCGCTGCCCTCGGCGGGGGTGCTGGGGGTCGTCGGGGCCGCCGGGATGGCGGGAGCGGTGCTGCCAGTGGGCGTGCCGGGGTCGGCAGGGGTGGGCGTCGCCGTGCCCGTCGGGGGGGCGGTCGGCGTACCGGAAGCCGGCGGCGCGGTCGTCGGCGCCGTGGGGTCGGTGGGGGCGGGCGTGGCCGTGGGGTCGGTGGGCGTGGGCGTCGGGGTGGCTGCGGGTGCGCCGGTGTCCGCAGGAGTGGTCGGCGCCGGTGTGGCGGTGGCGGTACTGCCGGGGTCCGCGTCCGGCTTCCCGGTGTCCTTCGCCACCGCCCTGCCCGGCTCGCAGCCCGGCCAGGCGTCGGGTCCGAGGTCGGCGAGGATCTTCTCGGCCACGGCTATCTGCTGCGCCCTGGAGGCCAGGTCGGGCAGCGGTGCGTAGACCGTGCCGCCGTACTGGCGCCAGGTGTCCTCGGTGATGGCGAGTCCGCCGAAGAAGCCGTTGTGGGTGTTCGCGTTCCACAGGCCGCCGGTCTCGCACATCGCGACCTTGTCCCAGGGGCCGGCGTCCCCGGCGTGCGCGGCACCCGCGCCCAGCAGTGGCAGCGCGAGGCCTGCGCCGGTCGCCGCGACCGTCACCATGGCCGCGGGGGCCTGGCGGGGGCGTCGGTGCCTGCCGTTCCCTGACGAGAGCATGCGGTCGCCTTTCTTCACAGCCTTACGCGCCCGCGCGGCCCGCCGTCACCGGCAAGTGCCGCGCACCGTGGGGAGCGGCGCGTCCCGCGAGCCGTGCGTGCCTCGCGTTGACCGCAGAACGTAGCGGTGTTGGCCTGGGGATCACAAGTCGATGTAGCGCTCGTCACGTCGGGGTCACGGCCCTGACGTCTCGTCAGTTCAGGTGCGCCGCCTCGGGCGTGAAGGCCACCGGCAGGGTCCGCAGCCCGCGCATGATCAGGCCGCCGCGCCAGCGCAGGTCGGCGGGATCGGCGGCGAGCCGCAGGTCCGGCAGCCGGGTGAGCAGTGTCGCCAGCGCGGTCCTGGCCTCCAGCCGGGCCAGCGGGGCGCCGAGGCAGTAGTGGATGCCGTGTCCGTATCCCAGATGCGGATTGTCGGCCCTTGCGAGGTATACGGCGTCGGGCGCGGTGAAACGCGCGGGATCGCGGTCGGCGGCGGCAAGAACCACCAGGACCGGGTCGCCCGCCGTGATCGGCTGCCCGCCGATGGCCAGCTGCGTCGTCGCGTAGCGCCAGGTCGCCAGCTCCACCGGGCCGTCGTGGCGGAGCAGTTCCTCGACGGCGGTCTCCAGCAGGGCGCTCTCGCCGCGGGCCAGGGAGGCCTGCAGTTCGGCACGCGGTCCTGGATGGGTCAGCAGGGTGTGCATGCCGTTGCCGATCAGGTTGACCGTCGTCTCGAAGCCGGCGAAGAGCAGGATGAAGGCCATGGCGGCGGCCTCGTTCTCGGTCAGGTGCTCGCCGTGGTCGCTCGCCCTGATCAGGCCGGAGATCAGGTCGTCGGGCGCGCCGTCGTCCGCATCCCCGGCGGGGCTCGCGGCCAGTTCCGCGCGCTTGCGGTGGATCAGCTCGACCAGATACGCGCGCATCCGCTTGACCGAGCGCGCCACGCCGCCGCGCGGACCGCCGCCGTGCCGGATCATCATCCCGGCCCAGTCCCTGAAGTCGTCCTGGTCCTCGGCCGGCACCCCCAGCAGGTCGCAGATCGCGTAGATCGGCAGCGGGAAGGCGAACTCGTGGATCAGGTCCGCCTCGCCGCGGGCCGCGAAGCCGTCCACGAAACGGTCCGTCAGCTGCTGCACCCGCGGCCCGAAGAGGGCGACCCGGCGCGGGGTGAACGCCTTGGACACCAGGCGGCGCAGCCTGGTGTGGTCGGGCGGGTCGATGTTGAGCAGATGCGTCATCAGGTCGGCGCTGCGCTCCCCCGGGATGCCGGTCTTCCCCCGCGCGCCGGGCGACTCCGCGTGATGCACCGGATTCTTGCTCAGCCGCGGGTCCGCCAGCGCCTCCCGGGCGTCCGCGTACCGGGTGACGAGCCAGGCCTCGACGCCACTGGGCAGCGTCGTGCGGTGCACCGGGGCGTGCTCGCGCAGCCAGGCGTAGGCCGGGTAGGGGTCGGTGGCGAACTCCCAGGTGAACAGCTCGGGCATGGCGGCGCGGTCGGTCATCCCCCGACGGTACGTGAACCGGCCTACCGCTCCGGCTCGTCGTGCCCGTCCGCCTCCCCGGCCCCGACCTCCGCCTCGCGTATGGCCGCGCGGTAGCGGCGTGCCGCGTGCCGCAGCGCCGCCTCGGGGTCGATGCCCGCCGACTGGGCCGCGGCGGCCTCGGCCAGCAGGTGGTCGCCCAGCGCCGCCTCGTCGTCGTAGAGCGGGGCGGGCGGGGTGACCGGCAGCGGCAGCCCCGCGTCTCTCGCGCGGCCGGCCAGCTTGGCGGCGAGCGCCAGCGCGGGGGACGCCATCGGGATGCCGTCGGTGACCGAGTCGCGGGACTTCTCGACGCCCTTGAGCCGTATCCAGTTCGCCCGCACCTGCTCGGGGGTCTCCGCCACCTCGTCGCCGAAGATGTGCGGGTGCCGGTGGACCAGCTTGGCGACCAGCCCCGCGGCCACGTCGTCGATCCCGAACGGCTCGTCCGGGTCGTCCTCGGCGATCACCGCGTGGAAGACCACCTGGAGCAGGACGTCCCCCAACTCCTCGCGCACCGCCTCCCGGTCGCCCTCCTCGATCGCCTCGACCAGCTCGTACATCTCCTCGATGCCGTACTTCGCCAGGTCCTCGTGGGTGCGCAGGCTGCTCCACGGGCACTCGGCCCTGATCCGGTCCATCACCTGCACCAGGTCGAGCAGCCGCGCGCCCGGCAGGTCGTACGACCCCGGCAGCAGTTCCAGGTCGGGCATCGCGACCCGCCCCGAGCCGCCGAGCCTGGCCAGCTCGTCGGTGACCGCCCGGTCGCCCTCGCCGCCGCCCGCGGGCAGATACACCACCGTGCGGCCGCCGGCCGTCGCCTCGGCCAGCTCCCGGCCGGTGGGCGCCGCCACGTCGACGGCGACGCCGGCCTCCCGCAGGAACGAAAGCTGCGGGTGGCCGGGGTCCGCGCACAGCACCAGGTCGGCTTCGCGCAGCGTCTGCCAGGCCGGCCAGGACAGCTGGCCGGGCGCGACCCGGTGGCTGGTGGTGAGCAGGATCAGCCGGCCGGGGCCGTCCGCGGTGTCGTCGAGATCGTTCACACCTCGAACGTACCGCGAGGGTCCGACAGGCGCGTCACGCCGCCGGCGCGACCGCGCTCGGGGTCCTGGTGACAACCCACGGGTCGGTGGCGGCGCCGATGATCGCCTTCTTCGAGTCCCAGACGCCGTAGCGCGGGTTGATCTTCACGCCCAGCTTGTCCGCGGTCTTGGAGATCGCGTTGACGATCGCGGTCTGCCCGCCGTCGCTGCCCGGCTGGAAGCCCAGGCTCATGATCAGCTTGCCGACAAGCGCGTTGGTGCGGAAGAAGCTGTCGGCGCCGGACGGCACGATGTCGTACTGCTGCAGCAGGGCCGCGTCCAGCGCCTGCTCGCTACCGCCGAACTGCTGCAGCGCGGCCGCCTTCTGCTGCTCCACCTCGCTGTCGCTGACCGTCACCCCGGCGTCGGAGGCGGCCCGTTCGATGACGGTGTTCTGCACCAGCATGCTCAGCGTCTGGGCCGACAGCTTGCCGCTCGCCGAGACCAGTTGGGCGGCCTGCGGGGAGGCGGCCTGCGCCGCCCGTACCTCGTTGACCTTGTCCTGGAGCGAGGACACGGTGATCCGCTGGCCTCCGACCACGGCCGCGGCACCTGGCTGCGCCGGTCCCGACCCGCACGCGGTGAGGGCGGGCGATGCCAGCAGCAGCGCGGCTGCGGCGATCGAGACGGCGGTGCGGCGGCGGACCATGGGTGCCTCCCGGCAGGGAACAAGCCTCACGATGCTGATGTGATGATCGAGCACGAGGATATTGATCCAGGGCCGCCGATATCCAGCACTACGGCCAACAGGATCCGCACAGCTGCCGCGCGGCTGCGTCCCGGCGCGATGTACCGGGGGTTCTGCGGACGGGGGATCAGCCGGCCGGCAGCGGCTCCGAGGGGCAGCCGTTGAGCACCTTGCGCATCGCGTCGCGCTCCGCCGAGGTCACCCACACGCTGTACTTCTTCTTCACCGCCACCTGTCGCGCCACATAGTGGCAGCGGAAGGCGGAGTTCGGCGGCAGCCAGGTCGAGGTGTCGCCGTCGCTCTTGCGGCGGTTGGTGGAGGAGTCGACGGCGAGCAGGTTGAGCGGGTCGTTCGCGAAGTCCTCGCGCTTGTCGTCAGTCCACTGCGCCGCGCCCTTCTGCCAGGCGTCGGACAGGGCGACGGCGTGGTCGATGTCGACCTTGCTGGCGCCGCGGGTGTAAGTGATCTGCGTGCCGGTGTATGGGTCGGCGAGGACGCCCGAGGTGACGATGCACTTCTTGGCGCCGTCGCGGTAGGACGTCTTGCGCAGGTCGCGCTTGAGTATGTCGTCGCGCGTGTCGCAGTGGTTGTGGTCGGTGTCCGCCCATGCGGGGCCGAAGCGGTCCCGCGAGTAACCGGTCTTCGGCGCCCGGCCCTTCACCGTCAGTGCGTCGACCGCGGCAAGGGCGCTGCCCTTTGCGCCGACCTTGCCGCTGGGAGCGCCCGCGCCGGGGGGCGTGGCGCTGCTGGTGCCCGCGCCGACTGTCGGGTCCTTGCAGCCCGCCAGGGAGCCGCCCAGGGCGACGGCGAGGGCCGCCGCGCAGACCAGGGTGCGGGCGGTCCCGGTGTTCTTGTGCGCCAACTGCGCCATCTGTGCCTCTCAAGGGTCGTACGGGTGTCCCGGGTCCTGGCCGGGTCGGTACTGGTGCGGGTCGGGCCGGCCGGGTGCGGCGACCGGTACGACGAGCGGAAGAACGGTTCGTCAGTTTCCTTCCCCCAACGGCGGAGACTACGGCCCCCACCTCGGCACGCCTGCCGCCGGCTGCGGCGACCGGACCAATCCCGGCGTGCCGCGGTCGGGACCCGCCTGAGTCGTCGTCAAGCTGTTAACGCCCCGAACCGGGGCGAAACGGTCGGTCCGTGGCGTATCGCGGGGCGGCCGACGCGAAGGGAGGACCCGCGCATGGACGGTGACAGGGACAGTGCGGAGGCCGTACTGCCGGCCCAGGAGTCCGGGCCGCGGGACATTGCCCCGCCCGTGCGGGTCCACCCGGCGGCGGCCACCACGGCACCCGTTGCGGCGGCCGGCCGGCGGTGGCGCCTGCCGGCCCGCCTCGACCCGTGGCTGCTCGCCACGGGCTTCCTCGCCCTCTACGCGGCGCTTTCGCTGTCGCGTTACCGCCGGATGGAGACGATGTCCTGGGACCTGGGCATCTTCGAGCAGGCCGTACGCGGCTACGCCCATCTGCACGCCCCCGTCGCCGATCTGAAGGGGCCGGGCTTCGACGTGCTCGGCGACCACTTCAGCCCGATCATCGCGCTGATCGCGCCCCTCTACCGGCTCTTCCCCACGTCCGCGACGCTGCTGGTGGCGCAGGCACTGCTGTTCGCGCTCTCGGTCGTGCCCGTGACGGGCGCCGCGGCGCGGCTGCTCGGCCGCGGCCGCGGGCTGGCGGTCGGGGCCGCGTACGGGCTGTCCTGGGGTGTGCAGCGCGCGGTCGACTTCGACTTCCACGAGATCGCCTTCGCCGTGCCGCTGCTGGCGTTCTCGCTGGCCGCGGTACTGCGGCGGCGCTGGCGGACGGCGATGGGGTGGGCGGTTTCCCTGGTGCTGGTCAAGGAGGACATGGGCGCGGCGATCGTGATGATCGGCGCGGTGGTGTGGCTGCGGGCCGGGCACGACACGGTGCGCGGCACGAAAGGCGGCGGCTACGTACGCACCTGGGCGCTCGGCCTCGCCGCCTTCGGCGCCGTCGCGTCGGCCTGGGAGGTCAGCTGGCTCATCCCGGCCTTCCACGGCCCCGGCTACGACGCGCTGAACCACATCAACGGCGACGGAACGCTCACCTCCCACGTCCCGCCGGCCACCGCGCTGCGCACGGTGCTGTGGATCCTGCTGCCGGCCGGCGGGCTGCTCGCGCTGCGCTCGCCGCTGCTGCTCGTCGTGCTGCCGACGCTGGGCTGGCGCTTCCTGTCGTACTACCCGGAGAACTGGGGCACCGCCTGGCACTACAACGCCGTCCTGATGCCGGTGGTCTTCCTCGCGGCGGTGGACTGCGCCGCCGTGATCGGCGCCCCGGGACGCGGCCGCCGGGGGCCGGCGTGGCTGCGCTCGTGGGTCCGCGCGCTGCCGGCCATGATGCTGGGCGCCGCCCTCGCCCTGTGCACCCAGCTTCCGGTGGCCGGGCTGACCCACCGGGACGCCTACCGGGTCGACGGTCCCACCCGGGCGGCCAAGAAGGCGCTCGCCGAGATCCCCGACGGGGCGACGGTGGAGGCGAACGTCGGCCCGCTCAGCCGCCTCGTGCGGCGGACCACCGTCTACTGGGTCGGCCAGACCGGCGGCCTGGCGCCGGACTACCTGGCCTTCGAGAACCGCTCCGGGTGGCTGCAGGACCCGGCCGGCTACGCCCTGCAACTGCACCCCGAGGCCCGCTACTCGCTGGTCGCCGACGCCGGCGGCTACCTGGTGCTGCGCCGCGAGTGACCCCGCCGCCCGCGGCTACCCCTGGACCTGGCCGAGCCAGGCGAGCGTCCTGCGGATCTCGGCGGGGAAGGGGTGGTGCGGGCCGTGCACACGGCCCGCGTCGTAGAGGAGCCGGGTCAGGACGTCGCGCGCTGCGGCCCGGTCGCCGATGGACAGCAGCAGATGGGCGGTCCTGCGGCGGATGTCCAGCGGTGTGCCGGGGCTGGTGACGGCGTACTGCTCGAAGTACGGGAGCAGGACCCGGTATTCGGCAAGCGCGGCCCTGGGCTCGCCGAGGTGCTCCAGGCACTGCGCCGCCTCGTAGCGGAACTGCAGCGCCTGGCGGTCGGCGCCGCCGTACTGCGAGGCGAACTCGTCCGACAGCCGCCGCAGTTCGGGTAGCGCCCTGCGGTACTGCCCGTCCTCCATCAGCGTCGCCGCATACTGCTTGCGCAGGGCGCGCAGGACCGGGGAGTGCTCGCCGTGCTTCTCGGCCGCGGCCGGGATGATGCCGCCGAGCAGGTCGACGGCCTGGGTGATCCGGCCCGCGTCGAGCAGCCGCTTGACCTCGTCGACGGCCATCGCCAGGTCTGCCCCCTTCGGCGCGTGCGCCGGCGGCGGAGGCGGCGGCGCGGGCACGGCGGGGGCCGGTGCCGCGGCCTGGTCGGGCCAGGGCGCCTGCGGCCGCAGGAAGGGCCGCGTCGGGTCGAGCGGTCCTGGCGCCCGGTGGGCGGACCCCGGCGGCGGCAGCAGCGCGGCCAGTTCGCGGTAGACGTCCTGCGCGCCGGCGGGACGGTGCTGCGGGTCCTTGGCGAGCAGCCGCAGCACCAGGGACTCCAACGGCTCCGGCACCTCGGGACGCAGTTGGCGCAGTGGCACGGGGGCCTCGTACAGATGACGGTGCAGCACCCCCAGCGCGGTGGTGCCCGCGAACGGCACGTTGCCGCTGAGCAGTTCGTGCAGCAGTATCCCGAGCGCGTACAGGTCCGTGCGGGGGCCGACCGCGCCGCCCATCGCCTGCTCCGGCGCCATGTACGCCGGGCTGCCGATCGGCGAACCGGTGTGGGTCAGCCGGGTCGTGTCGGTGTCCATCACGGACGCGACCCCGAGGTCGAGCACGGTGAGCGTGCCGTCCGGACGGATCATCACATTGCGCGGCTTGAGGTCGCGGTGGACGATCGGCACCGCGTGGACCGCGGACAGCACCGCGCACAGCTGCGCGGCCACCGCCACGGCCCACGTCCACGGATACGGCTCGTGCTCGGCGAGATGGTCGCCGAGGTCGGCGCCCTCCACGTACTGCATCACCAGATAGAGCTCGTCGCCGTCCGCCCCCGCGTCATGGACGGTCACCAGGCCCGGGTGGTCGACCTGGGCGGTCACCCGGCACTCCCGCTCGAACCGCTGGCGCAGCTCGCCGGCCTCGTCCCCGCCGGCGACCTTGTCGGGCCGCAGCAGCTTCACCGCGACCCGACGGTCCAGCCGCCGGTCGTACGCCGTCCACACCTGACCCATGCCGCCCTGGCCGATGACGGTGGCCAGTTCGTACCGGCCGGCGATGAGCCGACCGATCACCGGCCCTCCTCCTTGCGGAGGTAGTCGCTCAACTCGTCCAGCTCCGCCCGCACCTGGTCCATCCGCTGCACCGGCGGCTGGGCCGGCGCCGAGGTCTGCGCGGGCATGGGCGTGGGTACGGGTGTCGGCATCGGGGTCTGCGAGGGCATCGGCGGCCGGGTCTGCATGGGCGCGGGCCGGGGTATCCCGCCGTGCGCAGGGCCCGGGTGCACCGGCCCGGGCATCGGGCCGTAGCCCGTCGCGTACGGATTCGGCGGGTAGCCGGTCGGCATCGCGTACCCGGCCGGCGGGGTGTCCTTGCGCCTGATGTCCATGACCAGGTAGTAGGCGGGGGTCCCGAACATGCACACCAGCACGGTCAGCGTTCCCGCGTTGGACTGCCAGCTGTCGGTGTTGTCGTGGGCCATCCCGACCAGGGTGTAGCCGACGATGATCGTGACGATGTCCAGGACCATCAGCGCCCAGTCCAGCGGGTTCCGCCGCACGATGGCCAGCCGCAGCAGTGAACCCCAGGCGAGGAAGCCGAGCGACAGCACCGGCAGGGCGGTGAAGAGCACGCGCAGCCAGATCACGCCCGCGCGACCGGCGGGGCGGGGCTGCGGCGGGGCGATGCCGGGGCCGTACATCTGGTGCTCCTGGTCGTCGAAGCGGATGGCTAGTCGAGAGCGTATCGGCCGCAACAGACAGGCGGCGCCGCTTCCGCGACGGCCTGTGGATAACTACCCGGGCCGCACCGTGCCGTCGGTCAGCCCGTCGTAGAGGCCCTGCACGAGCTGGTCGCCGAGCTGGGTCGCCTGACGCAGCGTCTCCTCGAAGGCGGCCAGGGTACGGAAGCGCTCGCCGTACCGCCGCTGGTCGGCCAGCGGCAGCCGCGGCACCTGGAGGCGGCGCACGTCGAGCCGGGTGGACGTCGAGGCGAAGCTGCTGGCCTGGCGGTTGTTGGCGGTGCCGCGCAGGAAGCCGGCCAGGAACCACGGGTCGAGTGCGGTGGTGTCCGGCCGCAGCAGGTACACGTTGCGGCCCAGCGCCGCACCCGCCGAGGCGCCGTCCACCACCCGGGCCACCGCGCCGCCGCCGAGGACCGGCACCACCACGTCGCCCTCCTCGACGAGCACCGGCTCCTCGACGCCGCCGTCCGGCCGCCCGGGCGGCAGCAGTCCCGTCGGCTCGCCGCCGACGACCACGTCGTGCTCGGTCAGCACGGCGTGGGCGGCCGCCGAGCCGTCGGCCCGGGCGGTGCCACCGCCGCCCGCCCGCATCAGCAGGGCGCCGGCCCTGGCGAGTTCGCCCACCGTCGTGGTGGGCCAGCGTGCGGGCTCACCGGCCGCCGGCGGGGCGGGGGCTGTCTCCGCGGTGCGCCGCAGGGTCATCGCCAGCCGGTCCCGTACGGACTCCAGCGCGGCGGCGCCGCCTTCCGCGGCCGGCGGCGGAAGGTGCCGCGCGGGCGTCACGTCCACGTCGTCGTCGAGCAGTTCGATGACCGGCAGCGTGCGGTTGACCCCCGGGCGGTCGGGCACCGACCCGTGCCGGTCGAAGGCGGCCCACACGTCGAGGACCGCCGCGCTGACGGCGTACCAGGGCGCCCTCTCCGCGCCGTGCCCCGGTATTCCGGCCGCGTCGAAGACCAGCAGTTCGCCCGGGGGCCGCCCGTCGGGGTCCGGCTTGCGCAGCACCCACAGATGGAGCGGAAGTCCGTGCGGCGGCGCCGCGCCCGCGGGCAGCGCCACGACCGCGCGCAGCGCTCCGCGGCGCAGCAGGTCGGCGCGGACCCGGCGGCCGGAGCGCCGGGACGCGGCTGCGGGCGGCATGAGCATCACGACGGTGCCGCCGTCGCGCACATGGGCCAGCGAGTGCTGCAGCCAGGCCAGTTCCGATTCGGTGCGTGCCGGGAAGCCGTACTCCCAGCGCGGGTCGTAGCCCAGCTCGTCGTGGCCCCAGTTGCGGTCGTTGAAGGGCGGGTGGCAGAGCACGGTGTCGACGACCAGCTCGCGGTAGGCGTCCTCGCGCAGGCTGTCCCCCGACCTGACCCTGACCCGGACGGCCGGGTCGGTGGCCATCGCGAGCCGCAGCGCGGTGAGCGCCGCCAGCTCGGGGTCGATCTCCTGCGCGTGCAGGGACCCGGTGGCCGAGGAGGCACGCAGCAGTGCCCCGCTGCCGCAGGCGGGGTCTAGCACGCGGCCGGGCCGTTCGCCGGCGAGCGCGGCCATCAGCTCGGCCGGCCCCTGCGGAGTGAGGGTGAACTGCCGCGGGTTGGCGTCCAGATAACGGCCGAAGAGGAACTCGTAGGTCTGGGCGGGGCCGGTGTCCTCGGCGAACTTCGCGGTCGTGCGCAGCAGCGGTACGGCGTCGTCGAGGCTGTCGGGGAGCCGCACCGGGTGCTCGGGGCCGAATCGTGCGGCCAGGGCCGTCTCCATCTCGGCCGGCAGCCGGGCGGCGAACTCCTCGTCGGTGGCCGCGCTGTAGCTAACGGATATGGCGGGGTCGCCCTGCATGAGCATCAGCAGGGAGCCCGCGACGCGCAGGGCGGCGGGCACGCCGTCGGGATGGCTGTCGGCCCGCTGCCACAGCCTTTCGCGCAGCGGCACGGAGGGGAGCTTGCCCTGCTGCTGGAGCCAGCGCTCGACAGCGGTCAGCTCGTAGGTGGGACTGGTGTCGGACCCGCCGACGGGCTTGGGGAAGTCGTCGTGGCGCCGGCGCCAGTTGCTGACGGCGGCCCTGCCGACACCGGCCAGCCTGGCGATTCCCGCCGCTGTCACCTCACTCGCGTGCTCGGGCACGGTCCTCTCCTTCCCCGGGTTCGTCCGCGGCGCCTGTGCGCGTGCTGGCGAGCATACCCAGACCCGGTGCGCGGACCCCTTCACGACGTGAACATCACTCGTTCGAGTTTTGCTGTTGACTCGGTTCACAGTTGGATGCTGTCATGGTGACAACGGTTCACAGGGCCATCGAGGCCCGCCGACCACTGGGGGGAATTCCCATGTCCACGATGTCTCTCGTCCGGCTCGCCGCCGCCGGCACCGTCGCCGCCGTCCTCGCGATCGGCACGGCGGCCTGCGGTCCCGCGGACGACTCCGCCTCCTCGTCCGGCTCCTCCGGCACGGCCGCCGGCAGCACCGCACCGTCCGCATCCGCGCCCGCCTCCGCGCCCGCAAAGAAGAAGGAGGACAAGCCGGCGGTCAAGGCGGCCTTCAAGGGGGACGGCACCTTCCAGGTCGGCACCGACGTCCAGCCCGGCACCTACAAGACCAGCGGGAACGACGACGGCATGTGCTACTGGGAGCGGGCCAAGGACGCCAAGGACGACACCGACTCGATCCTGGCCAACGACACGGTCGCCGGCAGCAGCTACGTGACGATCAAGCCGACGGACAAGATCTTCACCTCGACGGACTGCAAGGACTGGTATCCGGCCGGGGCGGACAAGCCCGCCGCACCGAAGACGTCGATGGGCGACGGCATGTACAAGGTGGGCACGGACATAGCCGCCGGCACGTACAAGGCCAAGGGCGGGGAGGCCTGCTACTGGGAGCGCACCAAGGACGCGCTGCACGACCTGGACTCGATCCTGGCGAACGACAACGTCACCGGCCAGGCCGTGGTCACCATCACCGCCAAGGACGCCTACTTCAAGACGGGCGACTGCGGCACGTGGACCAAGACCGGCTGAGCGGGCGGCGGAAAGGGCCGGGCGGGCGAGCATGCGAGCAGGCTCGTCCGTCCCATGGGTCCCGCGCGGACAGCGTCGTCCCGTATCTTTTCCCGCAGACCCCGACCCCGCTTCCTCGGGAGGACGACGATGGACAGGGCCGAGGCCGTCATACCGCACAAGAGCGGCGAGGCCGCGCCAGGCACCGCCTCGCCGGGCCCCTCCGGCCTCGCGGGGGTGCGGGAGCGGTTCGCGGCGGCACGACTGGACCCCTATCTGCTGGCGGTGGCCTTCTTCGTCGCCTACGTCCTGCTGTCGATGGTCCGCTACCGGCGGATGCTGACGATGTCGTGGGACCTGGGCATCTTCGAGCAGGCCGTGAAGGGCTACGCGCACCTGCACGCGCCGACAACCCAGTTGAAGGGTCCCGGCTTCAACGCGCTCGGCGACCACTTCAGCCCGGTCACCGCGCTGATAGCACCCTTCTACCGGGTCTTCCCGACACCCGCGACGCTGCTGGTGGCGCAGGCGCTGCTGTTCGCGCTGTCGGTGGTACCGGTCACCCGGGGCGCCGGGTTGCTGCTGGGACGGGGGCGCGGGCTGGCGGTCGGCGCGGCCTACGGGCTGTCGTGGGGCCTGCAGCGGGCGGTCGACTTCGACTTCCACGAGATCGCCTTCGCCATGCCGCTGCTGGCCTTCTCGCTGGAGGCGGTGGTCCGCAAGCGCTGGGCCGCGGCGATGTGGTGGGCGCTGCCGCTGGTGCTGGTCAAGGAGGACCTGGGCGTCACGGCGGCGACGATCGGCGCCATCGTCTGGTGGCGCACCCGGGAGAGCGGGGCGCAGGGGGCGTCCGTCCCGGCGCAGGCGACGGCGCCGGACGAGGAGCAGCAGGACGGCGCGGCCGCGGGCGACGCGGCCGGGCCGGACGGGGCCGGGCAGGCCGGCACAGCGGAAGGGGGTGACCAGGTGGAAGGGCCGCTGAGCGACGCGGAGCGGTACGGACCGTGGGCGATCGGGCTGATCGGCTTCGGAGTGGCGGCGTCCGCGCTGGCCCTCTACGTGCTGATCCCCGCCTTCCACGGCCCCGGCTACGACGCGTTCAACCACATCAACGGCGACGGCACGATGACCGGGCACATCCCGTTCGGCACCGCGGTGCGCACCCTGCTGTGGATACTGCTGCCGACCAGCGGGCTGCTGGCGCTGCGGTCGCCGCTGATCGTCGCGGCGATGCCGACCATCGGCTGGCGCTTCCTGTCGCACTACCCGGAGAACTGGGGCACGGCCTGGCACTACAGCGCGGTGCTGATGCCGGTGGTCTTCCTGGCCATGGTGGACGCGGCGGCCCGGTCCAGGCAGAGCCCGCGGCCGTGGCTGCGCTCGTACGCGTCCGGAGTACCGGCCGCGGCGGTCGGCGCGGCGATGGCGCTGACCTTGTCGCTGCCCCTGGCGTCACTCGGCCATACCGACACCTACAAGGTCGACGCGCGCACCAAGGCGGTCGAGAAGGTGCTCGACCTGATACCCGACGGCGCCACCGTGGAGGCCAATGTCGGGCCGATCAGCCGGCTGGTGCACCGCACCACCGTCTACTGGGTCGGCGGCACCAACGGCGTGGTGCCGCAGTACATCGCGCTGGACAACTCCAGCGGGTGGGTGCCGGACCCGCTGACGTACGGCACCCAGCTGCACCCGGGAGCAACGTACACGCAGATAGCCAACCAGGACGGCTACGTGATCCTGCGCCGCAACTAGGACAGGCCCTATGACCCCGGCTCGACCGGGTAGTCGACGTAGGCGAAGTGGCGGCTGTCGGGGGACCAGCTGTTGACGTTGAGGCTGCCCTGGCCGCCGAAGAAGGCGAGCAGGTCGCGCGGGGCGCCGCCGGCGGGGTCCAGCAGGCGCAGCACGACGTCGCGGTCGGCGGGATGGCCCTCGGTGCCGGGCGGGAAGCTGATGTAGAGGACGTGCCGCCCGTCGGGGGAGGGATGGGGGAACCAGTTGACGCGTTCGTCCGAGGTCAGCCGGGTCAGGTCGGAGCCGTCGGGGCGCATACGGAAGAGCTGGGCGTGACCCGGGACGGTGGCGCCGTGCTCGGAGTTGAAGAGGATCCAGTCGCCGTCGGGGGTGAACTCCGGGCCGTCGGCAGGCGCCGGGGTGTCGGTCAGCCGGGTGTCGGGGCCGCCTGCCGCGGGGACGGTGAAGATGTTGCGGTAGCCCCATTCGTCGCCGCCGTACGGCTCCACACCGACGTAGGACAGGGTCAGCCCGTCCGGTGAGACGCCGTGCAGGAAGTGCCGGAAGGGGCCGGGGCCGCGGTCGTTGGTGACCCGGCGGGCCGGACCGCCGGTGAAGGGGACCGCGTGGATGTGCCCGTCGCCCGCGGACAGGTAGACGGTGGCGCCGTCCGGCGACAGCACGTGGTCGTTGTTGGCGTCGGTGATGCCGCCGGTGTCGATGACCTCGGGCAGCACTCCGTCACCGGGTGCGGCGTCGGCGGGGATGCGCAGCAGCAGGCCGTCCTGGTTGAAGACCAGCCAGCGGCCGTCGGGGGACCAGTTGGGCGCCTCCAGGGCGCTGTCCGCGGTCTCGTGGACGAGCCGCGGAAGGCCGCCCTCGATGTCGCCGACCAGCAGCCGGGCGCGCTGCCCGGGGGCCAGCGGCCTTACGTTCGTCCCCGCACCGGTGATCGTCACGCCCGCACTGTAACCGCGGGCGGGGCGGCGGTCGCCGGCCGGGGGCGATCGGGAGGGGACTGAGGACAGGAGGGTGGAGGTGCGGGGGTTACGTGTCGAGGACGGTGGTCAGAAAGTCCGCGGTCCACTGGAGCAGTTCCCGGCCCACGACCGGTTTGCCGCCGATGCGGGCGGTGGACGGCCGGGGCACCAGGACCTGGTGGGTGGCGGGCTTGAGGACGGCGCGCGGGTGCAGCCGGGTCAGCCGCAGCTCCTGCGACTCGCGCAGTTCGACCGGGCCGAAGCGGATGTTGCTGCCCTGCAGGGTGATGTCGGTGACACCCACCTTGCGGGCCAGCATGCGCAGGCCGGCGACCAGCAGCAGGTTCTCCACCGGTTCCGGCAGCGGGCCGTAGCGGTCGACGAGCTCCTCCCGGACGGCGGTGACGTCCTCGGCGGAGTTGGCGGCGGCGATGGCGCGGTAGGCCTGCAGCCGCAGGCGCTCGCCGGGGGCGTAGTCGTGCGGGACGTGGGCGTCGACCGGCAGTTCGATCTTGACCTCGAGCAGCGTCTCCTCCGGCTCGCCGCCCGACTCCAGGGCCGACCGGTAGTCGGCGACGGCCTCGCCCACCATCCGCACGTAGAGGTCGAAGCCGACGCCCGCGATGTGGCCGGACTGCTCGCCGCCGAGGAGGTTGCCCGCGCCGCGGATCTCCAGGTCCTTCATGGCGACGTACATGCCCGCGCCCATCTCGGTGTGCTGGGCGATGGTGGCGAGCCGTTCGTGCGCGGTCTCGGTGAGCGGCTTCTCCGGCGGGTAGAGGAAGTAGGCGTAGCCGCGCTCGCGGGAGCGGCCGACCCGGCCCCGCAGCTGGTGCAGCTGGGACAGGCCGAAGGTGTCGCCGCGCTCCACGATCAGGGTGTTGGCGTTGGCGATGTCGATCCCGGACTCGACGATCGTGGTGGAGACCAGCACGTCGAAGCGCTTCTCCCAGAAGTCGACCACGACCGACTCCAGGGCCGCCTCCCCCATCTGCCCGTGGGCGGTGGCGATACGCGCCTCCGGCACGATCTCCCGCAGCCGGGCCGCCGCCCGGTCGATGGACTCGACCCGGTTGTGGATGTAGAAGACCTGGCCCTCGCGCAGCAGTTCACGCCGGATGGCGGCGCCGATCTGCTTCTCCTCGTACGGCCCGACGAAGGTCAGCACGGGGTGCCGCTCCTCGGGCGGGGTGGTGATGGTGGACATCTCTCGGATGCCGGTGACCGCCATCTCCAGGGTGCGCGGGATGGGGGTGGCGGACATGGTCAGGACGTCGACGTTGGCCCGCAGCTTCTTGAGCTGCTCCTTGTGCTCGACGCCGAAGCGCTGCTCCTCGTCCACGATCACCAGGCCGAGGTCCTTGAAGCGGGTCTCGGAGGAGAACAGCCGGTGGGTGCCGATGACGATGTCCACCGACCCGTCGAGCAGGCCCTCCAGCACCGCCTTGGCCTCGGAGTCGCTCTGGAAGCGGGACAGCGCCCGCACGTTGACCGGGAACTGCGCGTACCGCTCGGAGAAGGTGCCGAAGTGCTGCTGCACCAGCAGCGTCGTCGGGACGAGCACGGCGACCTGCTTGCCGTCCTGCACCGCCTTGAAGGCCGCCCGCACCGCGATCTCGGTCTTGCCGTAGCCGACGTCGCCGCAGATCAGCCGGTCCATCGGGACGGACTTCTCCATGTCCTCCTTGACCTCGGCGATGGTGGTGAGCTGGTCGGGGGTCTCCACGTAGGGGAAGGCGTCCTCCAGCTCGCGCTGCCAGGGGGTGTCGGGCGCGAAGGTGTGGCCGGGGGCGGCCATCCGGGCGGAGTACAGCCTGATCAGGTCGGCCGCGATCTCCTTGACCGCCTTCTTCGCCCGCGCCTTGGTCTTCGTCCAGTCCGCGCCGCCCAGCCGGTGCAGGGTGGGGGCCTCGCCGCCGACGTACTTGGTGATCTGCTCCAGCTGGTCGGTGGGTACGAAGAGCCGGTCGCCGGGCTGGCCGCGCTTGGCGGGGGCGTACTCGACGACCAGGTACTCGCGGGTGGCGCCCTGGACGGTGCGCTGCACCATCTCCACGTAGCGGCCGACGCCGTGCTGCTCGTGCACGATGTAGTCGCCGCCGGCCAGGGTGAGCGGGTCGATGGTCTTGCGGCGCCGGGACGGCATGCGCCCCATGTCCTTGGTGGAGGACCGCTGCCCCGACAGGTCGGTCTCGGTCAGCACGGCGAGCCGCAGCCCCGGGTCGATGAAGCCGTGCTCGATCGAGCCGGTGGCGACGTGCACCACGGAGGTGGCCAGGCCGGTCAGCTCCACGTCGAGCCGGGCGGCGATGCCCTCGCCCGCCAGCACCTCGGCGACCCGGGCGGCCGGGCCGTGGCCCTCGGTGACGTAGACCGTCCGCCAGCCGTCGGCGATCCAGCCCTTGGTGTCGGCCAGCGCCCGTGCGGTGTCGCCGCGGTACAGCTCGGGGGCGCGCATGCCCAGCGCGAGGGTGTCGCCGTCCAGCTCGTCCGCCTCGCCGGCGGCGAAGGGGCTCACCGACCACCACGGCACGCCCAGCTCGCGCGCCCGCTCGCGGACCTCGGCGATCGGCCACAGCGACGCGGCGCCCAGGTCGATCGGCGCCTCGCCGCCGCCGGCCGACGCCGCCCAGGACGCCTCCAGGAACTCCCGCGAGGTCGCCACCAGGTCCGCGGCCCTGGTCCGTACCCGCTCCGGGTCGCACACCACGGTCATCGCACCGGCGGGCAGCACGTCGAGCAGCAGCTCCATGGAGTCGACCAGCACCGGGGCCAGCGACTCCATGCCCTCGACCGCGATGCCCTCGGCGATCTTGTCCAGCAGCTCGCGCAGCTCGGGGTGCCGGCCGGCCAGCTCGGCGGCCCGCGCCCTGACGTCGTCGGTGAGCAGCAGCTCGCGGCACGGCGGCGCCCACAGGCCGTGCTCGGCGACCTCGAGCGAGCGCTGGTCGGCGACCTTGAAGTAGCGGATCTCCTCGACCTCGTCGCCCCAGAACTCCACCCGCAGCGGGTGCTCCTCGGTCGGCGGGAAGACGTCGAGGATGCCGCCGCGCACCGCGAACTCGCCGCGCTTCTCGACCAGCTCCACCCGGGCGTACGCGGCGGCCGCCAGGCCGTCGACGATTGCGCCCAAATCGGCGCTGCTCCCGCTGCTCAGCGCCACGGGCTCCAGGTCGCCGAGGCCCTTGACCTGCGGCTGCAGCACCGAGCGGATCGGGGCGACCACGACCTGTACGGGACCGGCCGACGGGTCGTCGGCCCGCGGGTGCGCGAGGCGGCGCAGCACCGCGAGCCGGCGGCCGACGGTGTCGCTGCGCGGGGAGAGCCGCTCGTGCGGCAGCGTCTCCCACGCCGGGTACTCCACGACGGCGTCGGGCGGCAGCATCGAGCGCAGTGCCGCGGCCAGGTCCTCGGTCTCCCGCCCCGTGGCGGTGACGGCGAGGACGGTGCGGTGCGCCTTGGCGGCGAGTGCCGCGACGGCGAGCGGGCGGGCGGCGGGCGGGCCGACCAGGTCCACGTGCGGCCGCGATCCGGAGACCGCGGCCTGGACCGCCTCAGCCAGCGCGCTGTCGGCGACGACGGCGTCGACCAGACCGTTGAGACTCATACAGGTTCCGTCCCGGGGGGTGGGTCAGGGGGGCGCCGCCACGCCCTGCTTCCACGGGCAACGCGAACCGCCCGACACGTGTCACGGGCCGGGGGTCACTCCAGCGTACGGCCTCCGGCCGGGGTTCACTCCCGGTACGCCTCCCCCCGGGCGCTGCGGGGCGCCCCCGGAACGCACGGCACCCCCGCGCCCTGGCGGGCACGGGGGTGCGCGGGTCGCGTACGGGCGCTAGTCCGTGGCGATGGCGTTGAGGACGTTCATGCGGCCCGCCCGGAAGGCCGGGAGGAGGGCGGCGAGCAGGCCCACCACCGCGGAGCCGATGAAGACGATCACGATCGTCGCCCAGGGGATCTGCAGGATGCCCAGGCCCTGGGAGGCGAGCACCCGCTGCCCGGTGGCGCCCCAGCCGAGGCCGAGGCCCAGGCCCACCAGGGCGCCGAAGAGCGCGATGACGACCGACTCCAGGCGGATCATCCGGCGCAGCTGGCGCCGCGAGGTGCCGATGGCCCGCATAAGGCCGATCTCCCGGGTGCGCTCCACCACCGACAGCGCCAGGGTGTTCACCACGCCGAGGATGGCGACGATGATCGCGAGGCCGAGCAGCGCGTAGATCATGTAGAGCAGCTGGTTGACCTGGCTCTGGATGAGGTCCTTGTAGTCGGCCTGGTCGCGGACGTCGATCTGCGGGTAGGACTTCACGGAGGCCTTGAGCGAGGCGTAGGCCTCCTTCTCCTTGCCGTCCACCGCCTTGGCGAACATCATGAAGTCGCCGGGCATCTTGTCCGCGGGCAGGTAGCTGCGGGCGGTGGCGATGTTGGTGAACATCGACCCGTGCTCGATGGTGGTGTCGTCGCTGGTGATCGCGGCGACCTTCAGGTGCGCGGGCCGGCCGCCGGTCATCAGCACGGTCAGCTCGTCGCCGAGCTTGAGGTGGTGGTCCTTGGCGAAGCCCTCGGGCAGCGACATCGCGTCCTTGCCGTAGGCGTCGGCGAGCTTGCCCTGGACGGTCTTGAGCTGCAGGTCCTGCGGGTAGGTCGGGTCGGCCGCACTCAGGTCCGTCTTGACGGTGCTGCCGGACGGCAGCGTGAGCTTGGCGTTGACGACCGTGTAGTGGGTGAAGTGCTCGATGTCCTTCGTCGAGGTGAGCGCCTTCTCCGCGGCCGGGGTGAGCGTCTGGTTGCCGTTGTTGCCGACCTGGACGATGAAGTCCGCGCCGACCGACTTGTCGAGCTGGTCGTTGGCGGAGGCCACCATGGACGAGCCGACCACCGACATGCCGGCCACCAGGGCCAGGCCGATCATCAGCGCGGAGGCGGTGGCGCCGGTACGCCGCGGGTTCCGCAGCGCGTTGCGCTCGGCGAGGCGTCCCATCGGGCCGAAGAAGCGCAGGACGACCGCGCTCACCGCCCGTACGATCACACCGGCCAGCAGCGGGCCGACGATGACGAAGCCGACCAGGGTGAGCAGCACGCCCAGGCCCAGCAGACCGCCGCCGGAGGAGGCCTTGTCGGCCTGTCCCGCACCGACCAGGGCCAGCGCGCCGGCCGCGCAGACCAGGATGCCGATCGCGGCGCGGATGCGTCCCGCCCTGCCGTCGGCCGGGGTGCCGGCGTCCCGCAGCGCGGCCATCGGGGAGATCTTGCCCGCCCGGCGGGCCGGGATGTAGGCGGAGACCACGGTGACGATGACGCCGATGGCCAGGCCGATGACCGGCGTGGTGGCCTTGATGGTCAGCTCGGAGGTGTCGAGCTTCATCCCGACCTTGCCCATCAGGTTCATCAGCCCGATGGCCAGGCCGATGCCGCCGCCGATGCCGAGCACCGAGCCGGTGACGCCGAGCAGCACCGCCTCGATCAGCACCGACCTGTTGACCTGCCGGCGGCTGGAGCCGAGCGCCCGCATCAGCCCGATCTCCCGGGTGCGCTGGGCGACCAGCATGGAGAAGGTGTTGACGATCAGGAAGATGCCGACCAGGACGGCGATACCGGCGAAGCCGAGCATCGCGTACTTCATGAAGTTCAGGAAGCCGCCGAGGTCGTCCTGGTCCTTCTTCTTGGTCTCGGCCGCGGTGTCGATGGTGTAGCCGCTGCCGATGGCCGCCTTGACGTTCTGCTTGAGCTGGTCGTCGGTGGTGCCGGCGGCGGCGGTCAGGCCGAAGCCGGTGTACTCCGAGGTGCTGCCGAGCAGCTTGGCCTGCGCGGTGGCGGTGTCGATGTAGACGACCGCCGCGCCCGGGTTGGTGGTCTTGAAGGTGGCGATGCCGGAGATGGTGACCTTGAAGTCGCCGGGGGCCGCGATGACCCGCAGCGTGTCGCCGATCCCCAGGTGGTGCTTCTTGGCGGTGTCGGCGTCCAGTACCGCCTGGTCCGCGCCCTGCGGGATGTGGCCGGAGGAGATCTCCACGGCCTTGGTCTCGGTGGGGTCCCAGTTGCTGACGATGGTCGGGGCGCCGGACGACGGGCTGATCTTGTCGTTCTCGGCGTCCGCGACGGTGACGTCCTGGCTGGTCACGTCGGGGTCGGACGTGGCGACGCCGGCCACGTGCACCAGCTTCTGCTGGAGCGAGGCGGGGACGGCGTCCGGCATCCCGGTGGCCTGCCGGTCGTCGACCTTCTTGGCGCTGATGGTGACGTCGGAGGCGGTGGAGCCGAAGAGCTTGTCGAAGGTGGCGGTCATGGTGTCGGTGAACACCAGGGTGCCGCAGACGAAGGCCACCGAGAGCAGGACGGCGATCGCCGAGAGGGCCATTCTGCCCTTGTGCGCGAAGAAGTTGCGCACCGAGGTCTTGAGGACGGTCATGAGGTCCTCCCGCGACCGTCGAAGGACTTCATGCGCTCCAGGACGGACTCGGCCGTCGGGTTGGCCATCTCGTCCACGATCCGGCCGTCGGCCAGGTAGAGGACGCGGTCGGCGTAGGAGGCGGCGACCGGGTCGTGGGTGACCATGACGATGGTCTGGCCGAGTTCGTCGACCGAGCGGCGCAGGAAGCCCAGGACCTCGGCGCCGGCCCGCGAGTCGAGGTTTCCGGTCGGCTCGTCGCCGAAGATGATCTCGGGGCGGGCGGCCAGGGCGCGGGCCACGGCGACGCGCTGCTGCTGGCCGCCGGACAGCTGGGTCGGGCGGTGCTTGAGCCGGCCGGCCAGGCCGACGGTCTCCACGACCCGGTCGAACCACTCGCGGTCGACCTTGCGGCCCGCGATGTCCATCGGCAGCGTGATGTTCTCCGCCGCGTTGAGGGTCGGGAGCAGGTTGAAGGACTGGAAGATGAAGCCGATCTTGTCCCGGCGCAGCTGGGTGAGCTTCTTGTCCTTCATGCCGGTGATCTCGCTCTCGCCGACCCAGATGCGGCCCTCGGTGACCGTGTCGAGTCCGGCGAGGCAGTGCATGAGGGTGGACTTGCCGGAGCCCGAGGGACCCATGATCGCGGTGAAGCGGCCGCGCATGATGTCCACGTCCACCGCGTCCAGCGCGACGACGCGGGTCTCGCCCGCGCCGTACGACTTCGTCACCGAGCGCCCCGCAGCGGCAACAGCTGAACGTCCTCCGTTGCCCCCGGCCTTGGGAATCGTCACTGCCGTTGTCACTGTGTCTCCTGTGTCGTCGTGTGGATCGGGCTGCTGTGTGTACATCAGCCTGCTGGAGCCCGCCGTGCCGCACGATGGGGAAGGTCTCCGTCTTGCTGGTGGGGGTATCCCCACCCCGCCCTATGACCGTAAGGAACGCCTAAGGCGCGAACGTCATCCGCCGGTACGAACCTGGGGTGCCCCAAAGTAGGTGCCTCCCCCTAGGGGACGGCAGGACCCGGCTCGTACCGGGGTAAGGGCCACGCCTCGGCGAGCCGCTCGGGCGCAGGTCAGTGGGCTGCGAGGGTGAGGCGTACGGTGCGGCCGCCGCCGATCAGCGTGGCCAGGGCGAGGTCGATGTCGGGGCCGGCGTACCAGTCCCCCGCGTGGTCGATGGCGTAGACCCGGCCCTCGGCGTCGATGGCCAGCAGGGCGCCGGAGCCGGGCTCCTCGCCGAGCGGGCTGACCTCGGTCTCCAGCGCCCGGCCGAGGTCGGAGAACGTACGCGCCATGTGCAGGCCCACGAGCGGGTCCACGGTGACCGCGCTGGGCGCGACCTGCCGGCCGGGTCCTGAGGCGGGCGGGTAGGCGAGCCCGCCGAACTCGGCCCACGCCTCGACGGCGGCCGGGAAGACGGCGTGCCGGTGGCCGCCGGGCGACACGTGGTCGCGCAGCAGGTCGGCCCAGTCCTCGGCCTGCTTGATGTCCCAGCGGCCGGGCTCCCAGCCGCCGGCCCGCAGCGCGGCGTCGACGCCGACGGGGAATCGCACACTGGCTGTCATCGGGGCGTTCATTCCCCTTCTGCTTCTGCCGACGGGTCGACCGCCCGTACCCCGAAGTGGGCCAGCAGCGGGGCGCAGGAGCGGCAGGGCGCGGCGTATGCGCCGTGCGCGGGGTCGCCGTCCTCGCGTATCCGGCGGGCCGTCAGCTTCGCCCCGCGCAGCGCCTTGCGCGCCTCGCCCTGGGTCAGCGGGCGGCGCGAGGCCCGCTTGCTGCGCTGCGCCTCGACCGCGGCCAGATGCCGTGAAATGAGCACCGGCTCCGCGCACCGGCCGGTGAAGCGCTCACGCTGCGCAGCGGGCAGCGCGTCCAGGAACTCCTGCACGATCGGGTGCAGTACGGGCGGCTGGTCGCCCTTGGCGCCGGTGCAGCTGAGCACCTCGTCGCGGATGGACAGCGCGGCGGCGACCGCGGGCAGGATGCCGTCCCTGCGGTGCCGCAGCGACGGCGGTCCCTCCCGGTGCCGGGGCGCGCTCCAGGTCAGCCTGGGGTCGGCGGCCCCTGCCGGCGGAAAGTGAGTTGTCATGTTTTACGTGCGTCCCTCCGTCCGCCCGCCGGGCGGGCGATCCCCCGTACGTTGATCAGAGTGCCAAACGCGCCGCGAGATGGGGAAGCGGAACACGTCTGCGCGCCCATTGTGTGTGGGCCATGTCACCATCGGGTGACCGAAAGCCGACACGGCAGGCACAGTGCGTACACACCGAACACATGAACGTCACATCCGGACGGCATGAAAGCCACCGGCGGCGTACATAGCGGCGGCGTGACACATGCGCGGCCGCCGGGCGGCCGCACATATGGCCGAGCCCGCCGCCCGAACCCGCCGCCGAGCCGCCGAGCCGCCGAGCCCGCCGAACCCGCCGACCGAACGCTCCGTCATGTGCGCCGCACAGCAGGGACACAGCGTCCGGTCCGGCATGGACGCGAGCCACCGCGAGCAGGGAGTATCGGCAGTCGGCCCGCGCCTGCGGGTCCCCCCACACCGCCGAACCAGGGAATGTGACCTCGATGCACAAGACCCGGCTCCGTCTGGCCGCGGCAGCGCTGCCCGCGCTGCTGCTCGCCGCCGCCTGCTCGTCCGCCGACTCCAAGGACTCCCCCAAGGTCCCGGACGGCACGGCGAACATCCTCAGCGGCAAGGCGCCGCTGACCACCGACCAGCTCAGCAGGGCACTGGTCACGGACTCCGACCTGCCCGGCTGGACCGTCCAGCCGTCGCAGACCGCCGACTCCTCCGACACCTCCACGCTCACCGCGGACAAGGCGGTCTGCCAGCCGCTCGCCGACGTCACCAGCAGCAGTCCGAAGATCCACCGGATGGCGTTCGTCGGCGCGGCCTTCGCCAAGACCACGAAGACCAGCGGCGCGACTCCCGACGTGATCAACCAGATGCTGGTGGCCAGCCATGCGCCGGGCGACGCGAAGAAGGTGATCGAGTCGGTGAAGACCGCGCTCGCCGGCTGCACGGGCTTCACCGCCACCGACAGCTCGGGGACGAAGACGCCCTTCACCGTCAGCAAGGGACCCGCGGTGCCGACCGGCGACGAGTCGGTGTCGTACGTGATGAACGACTCGGCGGACAAGAAGACCGGCGCCGCGCTGGTGGCCGTCGTGCAGACCGGCGACACGGTGACGGCGTACGTGTCGGTGAAGTCCAGCGGCGGCGCGGGACCGCTGCCCATCGACGTGGCGCGCAAGCAGAGCGAGAAGCTCAAGACCGCGCTGGCGGCCAGGAAGTAGCCCGCGCGGGCACCCTGCTGTGAGCAGACCCACAGCGGAGGGGGCGGCCCCGTTGCCGTAAAGTCGCGCGGCAACGGGCCGCCGCCCGGGGGATCGCCGTCGCCCGTGGGACGCCGGGGACGGAAACGACACAGGGGATCGCATCGATGCCGATACGCGCAGACCATCGCCTACTGACCGGTAGGCGGGCCGTGGCCGCCGCCGCGCTGCTGCCCGCCCTCGCGCTCGCGACCGCCTGCGGCGGCGGCGGCAAGGACACCCCGGGGCAGGTCAAGGCGTCCGGCGCGGTGCCCATCGCCAAGCTGACGTCGGCGCTGCTGACCTCCTCGGACGTGCCGCACGTTCAGGTGCTGCCGGCCGGCAGCAAGGAGCAGCTGCTCGGCGCCGCGCAGAAGGCCGACGTGGCGGCCTGCCAGCCGGTGGTCGACCAGTGGAGCAGCCAGCCCAAGCACCCGCGGCAGGTCTACACCGGCGCGATGGTCACCGACACCACGGACAAGGACAAGGGCGCCAAGACGATCTCGCTGACCGTCATCGCCTCGTACAGGGCGGGCGACGCGAAGGCGGTCCTGGACGAGCTGGCCGCGGCGGTCGCCGCGTGCCACGGCTACGCGGTGGTGCGCGGCGGCGTGACCAGCCACTTCGTGGTGAAGCCCGCGACCGCCGCGGCGGGGCTCGGCGACCAGCAGGTCTCCTACACGATCGGCGACACCGCCAAGGGCGCCGCGGGCCAGGTGCTGGTCACCGTGGTCAGGGCCGGCGACACGACGGCGGCCTTCGAGACGGTGCGCGCCGACCACCAGCCGGCGTCCCTGCGCAGCACGATCCCGGTGAAGCAGGTCGCCAAACTGCGCACCGCCGCCAAGGACGGGTGACGCGGCCGGGCACGCCGGTGCAAGTGCCCGTGCGCTGACCGGCGCACGCGCCGGTCAGCGCACCTGCGACAGGCCAGGACAACAGGCCCTAGGCTGTCGTCATCACCCGTACGCACCAGGGGGCAGCAGTCATGACGACAGGTCGGCAAGGGCTGGGGGCGGCGCCTCCCGGCCCCGGAGCGGGGGGTCGGACCGCGCCGCCGAACGCGGCCTATGCCGGGCAGGTCGTGCACTTCCCCGACCCGCTACGGGCCGGCCGCTACCCGCAGGGCGTCTGGATCGACGACGCGGGGCACCCCGACTTCTCGCCGTACGCCCGCGCCGCGGCCGACATAGCCGAGCCTCCCGAGGGCTTCGGCATCGACGAGCTGCGGCTGACCGACTACGTCTCGGCGAACGCCGCACTGCACGCCGCGGGCCACGAGCTGTGGGGCAGCCTGCCCCCGGTGGCCACCCCGCACGGCTGGACCTGGCACCACGTGGCTGGCAGCCGCCGGCTCGAACTGGTCCCGGCCGAGGTCAAGGCGCTGCTGCGGCACCACAGCGGGCTCGCGGAGTCCGTCGCCGACCACGCCAAGCGCGGCACCCGCCCGCTGCAGGAGACCCGGCCGGTGCACTTCGCGCTGCCGAAGGATCCGGTGGCGGTCAGCGAGGCGCAGGTGCGGGACGTCGAGGAGGAGCTCGGCTACCGGCTGCCGGGGTCCTACCGGGCCTTCCTGAAGGCGGCCGGCGGCTGCGCCCCCCGCGGGGTGGCGCTCGACCCCGAGCTGGGGCTCCTGATCGACCAGCCGTTCTTCACCGTCCGGGACACCGCGGCGGCCAACGACCTGGTCTACGTCAACAAGTGCCTGCGGGACCACCTCACCAAGGACTACCTGGCGATCGGGTACATCCAGGGCGGGCTGCTCACGGTGAAGGTGAAGGGCGGGAACGCGGGCTCCGTGTGGTTCTGCGCCTACGACGACGCGCGCGACGGCGACCGCTGGGACACCCCGGCCGACCGGGTCGCGGAACTGCTGCTGCCGTGCGGCGACTCGATCGACGCCTTCCTGCTGCGGCTGGCCGGCAATCCGCCGGAGCTGGAGACGGTCGCGAACCTGATGGTCGACGGCGGTTTCGCCACCGCCGTCGCGGTGGAGGGGTGAGCCGGACATGGTGACATTCGCTCAGGCGCAGGAACGCGCGGAGCACTGGATCAACGGCGACGTGCTGCCCTACGAGCACCGCGAGATCCAGGTCCGCGAGTTCGACCTCGGCTTCGTCATCTGGTCGGAGCCGCGCGAGGGCGGCCCCTCGGCGGACGACGGCGGCGACGTACGGGTGGTCATCGCCCGTGACAGCGGGGAGGCCACCTTGTGGCCGGCCCTGCCCATCGGCGAGTTGATACGCCGCTACGAGGAGGAGTACGGCGCGGTGCCGAACGACGCGGCGCCCGAGCCGCCGCAGCGCATCGACCTGGAGGCGACGTCCTTCCTGCTGAGCCCGCCGCAGTGGCTCCAGGACGCGGCGGACCGCATGGGCATCCCGGACCGCAGGCCGGACAGCGGGAGCGGCTCCAGCTCCGGCTCCGGCTCCGGCAGCGCGGACAGTGCGTCCGGGTCCGGTGAGTCCGCGGGCCGTATCGACTACCGCAGGCCCGCCGTCGCGGAGAGCACGCCGCAGGAGTCCGAGCGGCCCGCGGCCGCGTCCGCGGCTTCCGGCGGCGTGGACTACGTGCGCCGCTCCGCCGTGCCCGAGCAGAGCGGCCCGCAGGACGGCGGCAGTTGGGCGGGCAAGACGGTCAGCGACACCGGCGAGGGCCAGTCGGTGCCGGTGCCCGCCACCGTCTTCGCGCCGCCGATCAGCGGCGCCGACCTCCCGCAGGACCCGGCGCGGCCCGTCTCCTCCGAGGCGCGGACCAAGCTGCTGCCCGGCGGCGGCGGGCAGCCCGAGCAGCCGGCCGGCCCCACGCCGCCTCCGGCCCAGGGCGGGGTGCCGCACACGGTGGGCGGCTCCGCCTATCCCCCGCCGAGCGGCCCCGGCGTCCCCCTGCCGCCGCCGTCCGCGGGCGCTCCGGCAAGCAGTGGCGCCGGCAATGTACCGAGCGGCGCCGCGGACATCGCGGCCATGGAGACGGCGAAGGCGGTACGCGGCAATGTGCCGCCGGCTCCCCCGTCCCCGCAGGGCGGTACGCCCCCGCCGCCTCCCCCGGCGAGCAACGACCCGCACTACGCGGCCACCATGCTCGCCGGACCCGGCACACCGCCCCCCGCACCCTTCGCCGGTGCACAAGGCGGCGGTACGCCCCCGCCGGCACCCTTTGCCGCCGCCCAGGGCACCCCGCCGCCGTACGCCGGCGCGCAGGGCACCCCGCCCCCGCCGCCCTACGCCGGCAGCGGCCAGGCCGCACCCCCTCCCCCGGCGAGCAACGACCCGCACTACGCGGCCACCATGCTCGCCGGACCCGGCACACCGCCCCCCGCACCCTTCGCGGGCGCACAAGGCGGCGGTACGCCCCCGCCGGCACCCTTTGCCGGCGCCCAGGGCACCCCGCCCCCGCCGCCCCACGCGGGCAGCGGCCAGGCCGCACCCCCTCCCCCGGCGAGCAACGACCCGCACTACGCGGCCACCATGCTCGCGGGGCCCTCGGTCACCGGACCCGCGCTGGGCGGTTCGCCGCCGCCTCCGGCGCCCGGGCCGTTCGCCGGCGTGCCCGGCGGCGGTACGCCCCCGCCGCCGCCCTATGCGGGCGGGGCGGGTCCCGCGGCTCCGCCGCCCGCGCCCGCGTACGGCTACCCGCAGCCGCCGGCCGGTGTGCCGACGGTGGGGCCTGGCTACATGGCGGTGCTGCGCTACCGCGGCCAGGACGGCAGCGAGCAGCAGATCATCCGGCGCTCCGCCCCCGGCACCCCGCATCCGGAGTGGCAGATCCTGCACGAGCTGCGGTCGGCCGGGGTGCGCCCCGAGCAGGTGCTCGAACTGCACACGGAGCTGGAGTCCTGCGACCTGCCGGGCGGTTACTGCACCCGGATGATCAGGGAGACCTGGCCGCAGGTGCGGATCAGCCACACCGCGCCTTACGGTCGGGACCACGCGAGCCGCCGGCAGGGCGTGCAGCACCTGCTGACGCACCAGGGCGAGCTGCACCAGGTGGCGGGCGCCCCCGCCCGCCCGCAGCCGCAGCGGGTGCCGATGCCCGACCCGCACACCGTGCTGCGGGTGCCGCCGGTCGGGCTCGACGTGATCGGGCAGGAGCTCGCGGGTGCCTTCGGGCCGCCCGGGGTCTTCCGCTTCGACCAGCGGGCGGTCTCGCGGCAGGGGGTGCCGGACATCGTGGCGCAGACCCTGATGTGGGCCGGGCTGCCGGTGGACTTCGGGCCGTTCTTCTGGGCGCAGGCCCAGCCCGGCCAGCCGGTGCCGACGCTGGCGGAGCTGGCCGCCTCCCGCGGTGTGCAGCCGGCCGCGGACGCGGGCTCGTACCTGGTGATGGGCAACGACTTCGGCCGCCAGCTGTGCGTGCAGTACGGCACCGCGCACATCGTGGCGCTGCCGCTGGAGGCGGGGCCGGCCGGTTCGCCGCCCGCGGCGCCGCAGTTCGTCAACTCCAGCCTGCCCGAGTTCGCCCGCAGCCTGGCGCTGCTCGGCCGGATGTGGCGGCTGCGGATCGGGCTCACGCCCGAGCAGGCGGGGCACTGGACGGTGGACTTCCAGGCGCAGCTGGCCGCGCAGGACCCGGCGGCGATCGCGTCGCCCGACAACTGGTGGTCGGTGCTGATCGAGCAGATGTGGGACGGACTGCTGTAGCCGCCTCGCCGGAGGCGGCGGCGGCCTGACAGGTTCGCCGCGGTACATGGCGCAGGGCCGGGCGGAAGGGTGTGCACCCTTCCGCCCGGCCCTGCGGCGTTTTCCGGGTAGGAGAACAGCCGGAGTGTCGTAGCTCGTACAATTCGGTCATAAGCCATAAATAGATACGAGGGAACGGCGAGGAGTCAGCGGTACGCCAGCGGTAAAAGGGGCAGACGGATGAGCAGCAACACGACCGCATCGTCAACAGGCTTCGAGCAGGCGCGCGGGCGCGGCCACGGCTACCGCCCCGACCAGGTCGACCGCTTCCTCGAAGAGCTGTCGGAGGACCGCGACGCCGCATGGGAGCGGGCCGCCAGACTCACCGTCCTCGCCAACGAGATGGACGCCGAGTGCGCCGCCCTGCGCGAGCAGGTCGGCGCCCTGCCCCCGGAGAACTTCGAGACCCTCGGCCCCGGCGCCCAGGAGCTGATGCGGCTGGTCGAGGAGGAGGCCGCGGCGGTGCGCGAACGCGCCGAGGTCGAGGCGCAGTACGCCAGGGACGCCGCGGAGACCGCCCGCCGCACCCTCCAGGACGAGGCGCGCGCCGCCGCCTCGGCCCGGCTGGCCGCGGCCGAGGACCAGGCCGAGCGGATGCTCGACGAGGCATGCAGCCGCGCCGCCGAGATCCTCGGCCAGGCCCGCGCCGAGGCCGACGTCGTACGGGGCGAGGCCGGCCAGACGCTGGACGCGATGCGGCAGGACGTCGACCGCGGCGTCGCGGAGGCCGAGCAGGAGCGGCAGGGGCGTTTGGACGCCCTGAAGCACGAACTCGCGGAGCGCGACGCCGGGATCGACAGCCGGCTCGCCGGCCTCCTCGCCGACGCCGAACGGCGGCTCGACGCGGCGCACAGGGAGCGGGCCGCCGCCGAGGAGGCGCTGCGCACGCAGCAGGAGGAGGCCGAGGAGCGGGCCGCCGCGATGCTCTCGCAGGCGCGGCTGCACGAGGAGCGGGTGCGCCGGGACAGCGAGCGGTCGCTGCGCGCGCACGAGGAGCACCGCGACGAGATCCGCGCGCATCTCGCGCATGTGCGGGCCACGCTGGCCTCGCTGACCGGGCGCGAGGGCTCGCCCTCGTAACCCCTCGCCCTCGCAACGCCCCGTCCTCGCAACCCCTCGCCCTCGCGACGCCCCGCCCTCGCGACGCCCCGCCCTGCCGGTCGCTGCCGTGTCCCGGGATCTCGGGCCGGCCGTGGCAGGTCGTGCGGTTCCGCGCGGTGCGCGCGTTCAGGCACCGCCGCGCAAGGGCACCATCGCCGAGACGCGGAAGCCGCCGTCGGCCGTCGGCCCCGCGGCGAAACCGCCGCCGTGGGACATGACGCGCTCCCGCATGCCCATCAGGCCGTGGCCGCCGCTGGGCAGCGGGGTCTGGGGGGAGCCGTCGGAGGGGCCGTTGGTGACGAGGACGGCGACCTCGGCCTCGCGGTAGGCCAGGAGTACGACCGCCTTGGCGCCCGCCGCGTGCTTGTGGACGTTGGTGAGGGCCTCCTGCACGACGCGGTAGACGGTGGCCTCGATCCGGGCGCCGCACGGGCGCTCCGCCCCCTCGACGGCCAGTTCGACGCACATTCCCGCGGCCTGCGACTCCTCGACCAGTGCGGCGAGCAGCGCAAGGCTCGGCCCTTCCGCCTCGGTGTCGAGGCGGACGACGGCGGCAGCGGCTGCGGCGGTGGCTGCGGCCGGTGCCGGTACGGGCACCGCGGCCGTCCGCAGCACCCCCAGCATCTGGCGCAGTTCGGTGAGCGCCTGCCGCCCCATGTCGCCGAGCAGTTCCGCGCTGGCCGACGCCTTCTGCGGGTCCTTGAGCGCGACCGCCTTGAGCGCGGCGGCGTGCACGACCATCAGGCTCACCCGGTGCGCGACGACGTCGTGCATGTCGCGGGCGATCCGGGTGCGCTCCTCGGCCCTGGCCCGTTCGGCGCGCTCGGCGGCCTTCTCCGCGAGCAGTTCCAGCTCGCGCTCCAGGCCGTCCGCCCGCTCCCGCAGGCTCTCCACGAGGCGGCGCCTGGCGCGTACGTAGAGGCCGAGCAGCACCGGCGGCCCGGTCAGGCCCAGGGCCATCAGGGCCGCGACGCTCAGCGCCAGCGGCATCCGCAGCGAGGTGCTGCTGTCGGGGTCGCGCAGGTTGTCCTGGAACTGGAGGAAGGCGACGAGCATCGTGCCGAAGCCGTTCATCCCGGCCAGTGCGGCGGTGATCCGCCGCGGCACCTCGGAGGCGGCCAGGGTGTAGAGGCCGACCAGGGAGAGCATGAAGCCCATCTGGGCCGGCGTCATGGCGATGCTGACCAGCACCACCGCGACCGGCCAGCGCCGCCGCAGCACCAGGACCGCGCCGACGAGCACGCCGAGCAGCGCCCCCGCGCCGGTGAGGATGCCGGTGCGGTCGGCGAAGGTCGCGCCCTCGAAGGAGCACTCGATCGCGGAGACCGCGGCCAGCGTGACGTCCAGCACGAAACTGCGCCGCCGCTGCCACCACCACCAGCCGGGGCGGCGCGGCCGGGCCAACGCGATGGCGACCGCCGCACCTCCTCCGGCGCCGTCGTCCGGTACGTGCGCCCCCGTCGTACTCATGGCGTCCAGCGTAGGCGGTGCAGGTACCGGTGCACCGGGCGCATACCGGCCGGGCACCGGGGCGTCACCGGCAGGTCTTCCGCCGTACGCGTCGGCGCTGCCCGGGGCGGCACGAGCTGTCCGCCTGGTGGGCTGGCCGTCTCGCCGGACGGGCCGCGACCTATCCTTGAACGGCCGGACAGCGCGGTCCGCGAGTACGCCGTCCACTTCCCCTGCACAAGGAGCCGCACCTGTGAGCAGCGCCGACACCGCCCCGGACAGCAGTACCGCCAGCAGTACCGCCCTGCGTGCCGACATCCGACGCCTGGGAGAGCTGCTCGGCGGCACCCTGGTGCGGCAGGAGGGCCAGGAACTGCTCGACCTGGTCGAGAAGGTCCGTGCACTGACCCGCAGCGACGGCGAGGCAGCCGCCGCACTGCTGGGCGACACCGACCTGGAGACCGCCGCGAAGCTGGTCCGTGCCTTCTCCACCTACTTCCACCTGGCGAACGTCACCGAGCAGGTGCACCGCGGCCGCGAGCTGCGCTCCCGCCGGGCCGTCGAGGGCGGGCTGCTCGCCCAGACCGCCGACCTGCTCAAGGACGGCGACCCCGAGCACGTACGCGAGTCCGTCCGCAACCTCAACGTGCGGCCGGTCTTCACCGCGCACCCCACCGAGGCGGCCCGCCGCTCGGTGCTGAACAAGCTGCGGCGGATCGCCGAGCTGATGGAGGACGGCCACGGCAACGGCGAGGGCAGCACCGGCGACCGGCGCCGCGCCGACCTGCGGCTGGCCGAGAACATCGACCTGCTGTGGCAGACCGACGAGCTGCGGGTGGTGCGGCCCGAGCCCGCGGACGAGGCGCGCAACGCGATCTACTACCTCGACGAGCTGCACGCGGGCGCGGTCGGCGACGTCCTGGAGGACCTGGCCGCCGAGCTGGAGCGGGTCGGTGTGCCGCTGCCGGCGCAGACCCGCCCGCTGACCTTCGGCACCTGGATCGGCGGCGACCGGGACGGCAACCCGAACGTGACGCCCGAGGTCACCTGGGACGTGCTGATCCTGCAGCACGAGCACGGCATCACCGACGCGCTGGAACTGGTCGACTTCCTGCGCGGCGCGCTGTCCAACTCGATCCGCAACTCCGGCGCGAGCAGCGAGCTGCTGGACTCGCTGGCCACCGACCTGGTGGCGCTGCCCGAGATCAGCCCGCGCTACAAGCGGCTCAACGCCGAGGAGCCCTACCGGCTCAAGGCCACCTGCATCCGGCAGAAGCTGATCAACACCCGGGAGCGGCTGGCCGCCGGCACCCCGCACGTGCCGGGACGCGACTACCTGGGCACCGCGGGGCTGCTCCAGGACCTCCAGCAGATCCAGGACTCGCTGCGCGCCCACCGCGGCGGCCTGATCGCCGACGGCCGGATGGACCGGACGATCCGCACCCTGTCGGCGTTCGGCCTGCAGCTGGCGACGATGGACGTGCGCGAGCACGCCGAGGCCCACCACCACGCGCTCGGCCAGCTCTTCGACCGGCTCGGCGAGGAGTCCTGGCGGTACGCCGACATGCCGCGCGACTACCGCCGCAAGCTGCTCGCCAAGGAGCTGCGCTCGCGCCGCCCGCTGGCGCCGACCCCGGCGCCGCTGGACGAGGCGGGCGCCAAGACGCTCGGCGTCTTCCACACCATCAGGGAGGCCTTCGAGCGCTTCGGCCCCGAGGTCGTGGAGTCGTACATCATCTCGATGTGCCTGGGCTCCGACGACGTCTTCGCCGCCGCGGTGCTGGCCCGCGAGGCCGGCCTGATCGACCTGCACACCGGGGTCGCCAGGATCGGCATCGTGCCGCTGCTGGAGACCACCGACGAGCTGAAGATCGCCGACAAGCTGCTGGACGAGATGCTGTCCGACCCGTCCTACCGGCGGCTGGTGTCGCTGCGCGGCGACGTGCAGGAGGTGATGCTCGGCTACTCCGACTCCTCGAAGTTCGGCGGCATCACCACCTCGCAGTGGGAGATCCACCGCGCCCAGCGCCGGCTGCGCGACGTGGCGCACCGGCACGGGGTGCGGCTGCGGCTCTTCCACGGCCGTGGCGGCACCGTCGGCCGCGGCGGCGGCCCCTCGCACACCGCGATCCTGGCCCAGCCCTGGGGCACCCTGGAGGGCGAGATCAAGGTGACCGAGCAGGGCGAGGTCATCTCCGACAAGTACCTGATCCCCTCGCTGGCGCGGGAGAACCTGGAGCTGACGGTCGCCGCCACGCTGCAGGCGTCGGCCCTGCACACCGCGCCCCGGCAGTCGGACGAGGCGCTGGCGCGCTGGGACGCGGCCATGGACATCGTGTCCGAGGCCGCCCACGGCGCGTACCGCAGGCTGGTCGAGGACCCCGACCTGCCGCCGTACTTCTTCGCCTCCACGCCGGTCGACCAGCTCGGCGAGCTGCACCTGGGCTCCCGCCCGTCCCGCCGCCCCGACTCCGGTGCGGGGCTCGACGGGCTGCGGGCCATCCCGTGGGTCTTCGGCTGGACGCAGTCCCGGCAGATCGTCCCCGGCTGGTTCGGCGTCGGTACGGGCCTGAAGGCGGCCCGCGAGGCCGGTCTGGACTCGGTGCTCGAAGAGGCGCACGGCCAGTGGCACTTCTTCCGCAACTTCCTGTCCAACGTCGAGATGACGCTGGCCAAGACCGACCTGCGGATCGCCCGCCACTACGTCGACTCCCTGGTGCCGGACGAGCTGAAGCACGTCTTCGACGCGATCGAGGCCGAGCACGAGCTGACCGTGCGCGAGGTGCTGCGGCTGACCGGCGAGTCGGAACTGCTCGCCGCGAGCCCGGTGCTGGCGCAGACCTTCCACATCCGCGACCAGTACCTGGACCCGATCTCCTACCTCCAGGTGACGCTGCTGGCCCGGCAGCGCGAGGCGGCCGCCCGCGGCGACGAGCCCGACCCGCTGCTGTCCCGCGCCCTGCTGCTGACGGTCAACGGCGTGGCGGCGGGCCTGCGCAACACCGGCTGATCCGGACGCGGCTCCCCCCGACAGGAGACAGAGCCGCCCCCGAACCCGTCAGGGCTCGGGGGCGGCTCTACTCGTACGCGGTCAGTTCTTGCGGTGGCCGATCAGCCGGGGCCTGGGCTCCAGGCCTGACAGGCCGTTCCAGGAGAGGTTCACCAGGTGGGCGACGACCTCGGCCTTGTCGGGGCGCTGGGCGTCCAGCCACCACTGGCCGGTCAGCGCGACCATGCCGACCAGCGCCTGGGCGTACATCGGGGCGAGCTTGGGGTCGAAGCCGCGCTGCTTGAACTCATGGCCGAGGATGTCCTCGACCTGGGTGGCGATGTCGCTGATCAGCGAGGCGAAGGTGCCGGTGGTCTGGGTGACCGGCGAGTCGCGCACCAGGATGCGGAAGCCGTCGGTGTACCGCTCGATGTAGTCGACCAGCGCGAAGGCGGCCTGTTCGAGCAGCTCGCGCGGGTGGCCGCCGGTGAGGGCGCCGGTGACCATGTCGAGCAGCCGGCGCATCTCCCGGTCGACGACGACGGCGTAGAGGCCCTCCTTGCCGCCGAAGTGCTCGTAGACCACGGGCTTGGAGACGCCGGCCTTGTGGGCGATCTCCTCGACGGACGTCCCCTCGAAGCCGCGTTCCGCGAACAGCGTCCGACCGATGTCGAGCAGCTGCTCGCGGCGCTCCTTGCCGGTCATACGGACCCGGCGCGTGCGGCGCGCGGCGGATCCCGGGGAGGTTGCGGAGCTCGTCGTCGCCCTGTCGTCTCTGCCGTCGCTCACAGATCAATCATGCCGCTTCTTTGACGTCTTCTTGGCGTCGGGCGGCAATCCGCTCCGGGGTCGGCCAGCGGACGTCGGTGGCCCAGCCCGCCATCTCGAACCAGCGGATGGCGCGCGCGCTGGAGTCGATCTGGCCGCGCAGCACGCCGTGCCTGGCGCTGGTGGGGTCGGCGTGGTGGAGGTTGTGCCACGACTCGCCGCAGGAGAGCACCGCGAGCCACCACACGTTGCCCGAGCGGTCGCGCGACTTGAACGGGCGCTTGCCCACCGCGTGGCAGATGGAGTTGATCGACCAGGTCACGTGGTGCAGCAGAGCCACCCGAACGAGCGACCCCCAGAAGAAGGCGGTGAAGGCGCCATACCACGACATGGTGGCCAGGCCGCCCACCACCGGCGGCAGCAGCAGGGAGATCGCCGTCCACAGCCAGAAGTCGCGGGAGATGCGGCGGATCGCGGGGTCCCTGATCAGGTCGGGGGCGAACTTCTCCTGCGAGGTCTGCTCCTCGTCGAAGAGCCAGCCCATGTGCGCCCACCACAGGCCCTTCATCAGCGCGGGCAGCGTCTCGCCGTACCGCCACGGGCTGTGCGGGTCGCCTTCCGCGTCGCTGAACTTGTGGTGCCTGCGGTGGTCCGCGACCCAGCGCACGATCGGCCCCTCGACGGCCATCGAACCGGCGATGGCCAGCGCGATCTTCAGCGGCCTGTTGGCCTTGAACGAGCCGTGGGTGAAGTGCCGGTGGAAGCCGATGGTGATGCCGTGGCAGCCCAGGAAGTACATCCCCACCATCAGGCCGAGGTCGAGCCAGCTCATGCCGCGGCCCCACGCCAGCGGCACCGCGGCGGCCAGAGCCACGAAGGGGATGCAGATGAAGATCAGCAGTGCGATCTGCTCGATGGAGCGCTTGCTCTCACCTCCGAGCGTGGCGCTGGACTGCGCTTCCTGTCCTGACGTCCCGGGGTCCGGATCCCGGGACTCGGTGATCACGTCCGGCTGTGTGGTCATGTCTGTCCCTCGCGGATGTGGAAGTGGGGGGCGGTTATCTGCGGTTACGTCCGTAACCTACGCCGCCGTAAGTATTGCAGCGGCGCACGGCGGGCGACAGGACCGTGTCGGGCGTCCGCCGAACGATCCCTACCCGGATCTCCGTCGCGTCCACCCCGCCGGGTACGGCATGATGGGACCGACTGGTCGGCCGTTCCCGACGCGACACGGGGAAGGTCGAGTTGATCCGCCGTGGTGTAATGGCAGCACTGGGGCTTTTGGTGCCTTAAGTCCGGGTTCGAGTCCTGGCGGCGGAGCAGTACGTGGTCGTAGCCGGGAAGCCCTCGGTATCCTGCGGGTGTCCTGCACTCGAAGCCCAGGAGTCTCCCCTGTGAGCGCCACACGCCCGGCTGCCGTCGTCGTCCTCGCCGCGGGTGAGGGCACTCGCATGAAGTCGGCCACCCCCAAGGTCCTGCACCCGATCTGCGGCCGCACGCTGCTCGGCCACGTGGTCGCCGCGGCCCGCGAGCTGGAACCCGAGCAGCTGGTCGTCGTCGTCGGACACGGGCGCGAGCAGGTCGTCGAGCACCTGTCGGCGGCCGACCCGGCCGCGCTGACCGCCGTGCAGGAGGAGCAGAACGGCACCGGGCACGCGGTCCGCGTCGGCCTGGAGGAGCTGGCCCGGCAGGGCTTCACCCCGGACGGCACGGTCGTGGTGACCTACGGCGACACCCCGCTGCTGACCGCCGAGACGCTGGCCACCCTGGTGGCCGCGCACCGCGCCGACGCCAACGCGGTGACCGTGCTGACCGCGAGGGTCCCCGACCCGACCGGCTACGGGCGGATCGTGCGCGACCTGACCGACGGCCAGGTCAGCGCGATCGTCGAGCAGAAGGACGCCTCGCCCGACCAGCAGGCCATCAGCGAGATCAACTCCGGCGTCTACGCCTACGACGCCGCCCTGCTCGCGGAGGCGCTGACCAAGGTCACCACCGACAACTCGCAGGCCGAGGAGTACCTGACCGACACCCTGGCGATCCTGCGCCAGGCGGGCCACCGGGTGGGCGCCTACACGGCGGCCGACCACCGCGAGATCGCCGGGGTGAACAACCGGGTGCAGCTCGCCGAGGCCCGCCGGGTCCTCAACGACCGGCTGCTGCAGCGCGCCATGCTGGACGGCGCCACGATCGTCGACCCGGGCTCCACCTGGCTGGACGCCGGCGTGGTGCTGGAGCGCGACACCCTGATCCACCCCAACACCCAGCTGCTCGGCAGCACCAGGGTGGCCCAGGGCGCCGAGGTCGGCCCGAACTGCACGCTCACCGACACGGTGGTCGGCGCGGACGCCCGGGTGTCGAACACGGTCGCGCAGGAGGCCGAGATCGGCCCGGAGGCGAACGTGGGGCCGTACGCGTACCTGCGGCCCGGCGCCAGGCTCGGCAGGGGCGCCAAGGCGGGGACGTACGTCGAGATGAAGAACGCCTCGATCGGCGACGGCACCAAGGTGCCGCACCTGAGCTACGTGGGCGACGCCACCATCGGCGACCACACCAACATCGGCGCGGCCAGCGTCTTCGTCAACTACGACGGCGAGGCCAAGCACCACACCACGGTCGGCAGTTACTGCAAGACCGGCTCCGACAACATGTTCGTCGCCCCGGTGGTGATCGGCGACGGCGCCTACACGGCGGCCGGCTCGGTGATCACCAAGGACGTGCCCGCCGGGTCGCTCGCGGTGGCCCGCGGGCAGCAGCGCAACATCGAGGGCTGGGTCGCCCGCAAGCGCCCGGGCAGCGCGGCCGCGCAGGCGGCGGAGCGGGCCAAGGAGTCCGAGTGACCCTTGCGGGAGGGTGGCGCGGCGCGTCTTCGAACGGGTGAGCCGCGCCTTTCCGCAGGCCCCGCGCGCGTCGTCGAACGGGTGAGTGAGGGCCGTCTCATCGGCCCCTCCGAGGTGCACAGATGCGCCGGAGGGGGCGTACCGTGTGGGGTGCACACAATTCCGCCAGCACGCCCACTTCGGGGCGTCGCTGTGTCGAACACCAGTCGAACACCAAGGAGACGGTGCAGTGACCGGGATCAAGACGACCGGTGAGAAGAAGCTGATGCTCTTCTCCGGCCGCGCCCACCCCGATCTGGCGGAGGCGGTGGCACGGGAACTCGAGGTCGAGCTGGTGCCGACCAAGGCTTTCGACTTCGCCAACGGCGAGATCTACGTGCGGTTCCAGGAGTCGGCGCGCGGCGCCGACTGCTTCTTGATCCAGAGCCACACCCGCCCCATCAACCAGTGGATCATGGAGCAGCTGATCATGCTGGACGCCCTGAAGAGGGCCTCGGCGCGCAGCATCACCGTGATCGTCCCCTTCTACGGGTACGCCCGGCAGGACAAGAAGCACCGCGGCCGCGAGCCGATCTCGGCCCGCCTGATGGCCGACCTGTTCAAGACCGCGGGCGCCGACCGCATCCTGACCGTCGACCTGCACACCGACCAGATCCAGGGCTTCTTCGACGGCCCGGTCGACCACCTGTTCGCGCTGCCGATCCTGGCGGACTACGTCGGCTCCAAGGTCGACCGCGACAAGCTGACCGTGGTCTCGCCGGACGCCGGCCGGGTCCGGGTCGCCGACCGCTGGTGCGACCGGCTGGGCGCCCCGCTGGCCATCGTGCACAAGCGCCGCGACCCCGACGTCGCCAACCAGGTGAAGGTCCACGAGGTCGTCGGCGACGTCAAGGGCCGGGTCTGCGTGCTGGTCGACGACATGATCGACACCGGCGGCACGATCTGCGCCGCGGCCGACGCGCTGTTCGCCAACGGCGCCGAGGACGTCATCGTCACCGCGACGCACGGCGTGCTGTCCGGCCCGGCGGCCGACCGGCTGAAGAACTCCAAGGTCAGCGAGTTCATCCTGACCGACACGCTGCCCACCCCCGGCGAGCTGAACCTCGACAAGATCACCGTGCTGTCGATGGCGCCGACCATCGCCAACGCGGTGCGCGAGGTCTTCGAGGACGGCTCGGTGACCAGCCTGTTCGAGGACAGCCACTAGAGATCGATTTCGTCCGGGGCCTCCCCGCCGGTTACGCTGTGCGCGTTGCTCGGCGAGGGAGGCCCCGGACGTCTGCGTCCGGACCCGGCTCCGTTATCGACGCGCTCCTCATCCTTGTGGATTCGTGGATCGGCCCGTCGGGGCCGGGCGACCGTACCGTCTGCCACCACGAGGAGTGAACCTCATGTCCGAGGTCAAGATCGTCGCCCAGCTGCGCACCGAGTTCGGCAAGGGCGCCGCCCGCCGCATCCGCCGGTCCGCCCAGGTTCCCGCCGTCGTCTACGGCCACGGCGCCGACCCCAAGCACGTCTCCGTCCCCGGCCACGAGCTGCTGCTCGCGCTGCGCACCGCGAACGTCCTGATCTCGCTGGACATCGACGGCAAGTCCGAGCTGGTCATCCCCAAGGCCGTGCAGCGCGACCCGCTGAAGGGCTTCCTGGAGCACGTCGACCTGCTGTCGGTCAAGCGCGGCGAGAAGGTCACCGTCGAGATCCCGGTCAGCACCGAGGGCGAGCTGGCCCCCGGCGGCAACCTGCTGGAGCACGTGCTCAACACCCTGCCGGTCGAGGCCGAGGCCACCCACATCCCCGAGGGCGTCACGGTTAACGTCGAGGGCCTGGAGGCCGGTGCCTCCATCCTCGCCAAGGACATCGCGCTGCCGAAGGGCACCACGCTGGCCGTCGACGAGGACGCCGTCGTGATCCAGGTCGTGGCCGCGCAGGCCGAGGTCACCGAGGAGGCCGAGGAAGAGGGCGAGGCCGCCGAGGAGGCCGCTCCCGCCGAGGAAGCCGCCGCAGAAGAGGCCTGATCCGGCGTCACCGTCCGGTGACTCCCGGCCGCCGCCGTACCCTTCGGGGTGCGGCGGCGGATTCGCGTTCCGCTCCCCGCACGACGCACCTTCCGCGGCACCGCACCGCGCCCGCACCCGCACCCGCCCCGAGACCTGGAGACGTGGATGAGCGACAGCACAGCGCCCTGGCTGGTGGCCGGGCTGGGCAATCCGGGACCGGAGTACGCGGCGAACCGGCACAACATCGGCTTCATGGTGGCCGACCTGCTGGCCGAGCGGATCGGCGGGAGATTCAAGCGCTCGGGCAAGGCGCAGGCCCAGGTCGTGGAGGGCCGGATCGGCCCGCCGGGACCCGCGAGCCGGCGGGTGGTGCTGGCCAAGCCGATGACGTTCATGAACCTGTCCGGCGGCCCGGTCACCGCGCTCAAGGACTTCTACAAGGTGCCGACCGAGCGGATCATCGCCGTCCACGACGAGCTGGACATCCCCTACGCCACGCTGCGGCTCAAGCTCGGCGGCGGCGACAACGGCCACAACGGGCTGAAGTCGATCACCAAGTCGCTGGGTCCGGACTACCTGCGGGTGCGGGCCGGCATCGGCCGGCCGCCCGGGCGGATGGACGTGGCCGCCTTCGTGCTCAAGGACTTCTCCGCGACCGAGCGCAAGGAGCTGGACTGGTTCGTGGACCGGGCCGCCGACGCCGTCGAGGCGCTGATCGCGGACGGCCTGGAGCGCGCGCAGAGCACGTACAACAGCTGACCGCGGCGGCAGCGGGCCACCAGGTTTGACCGGACGGCATGCCATGGCCAAAGATCGCCCGCATGGTCAAACGGAGCCGTTCCCGCCGGGTGGCGGAAGGCGCTTGGGGACTGGTGCTGCTGGCCCGGGTCGCCGGCGTGACCGCGGTGGTGGTGCTGCTGCTGGTGTCGGGCGCCTGGGACTCGTGGCGGACCGCGCAGCACGTGATGCTCACCAAGGGCCGCGAGCGCGGCACGATGACGCTGGTGAGCTGCGGCGACTCGGTCTGCACCGGCCCCTTCGCGCCCAAGGGCACCGCCACCGCCCGCGCCAAGGTCACGATCAGCCTGCCGATCAGGCACACCACCGGCGCGAAGATACCCGTCGCCATCGAGCCGGGTACGGACAAGGCCGTCAGGGCCGGCTGGGGCGGCGTGCTGTTCGCCTGGGTGCCCTTCGGCGGCGCCCTGCTGCTGGCCGCCGTCGTCCTGGCCGGCGGCCTGCGGATGCACCGCACCGCCTGGGCCACGGCCGGCTGCGGCGCGGCGCTGCTGGCCGGCGCCTTCCTGACCCTGTAGGCGGGTCCGCCCCCGGCCCGGGTGGGCACGGGGGCGGACGGTTCACCGGGCGGTGCCGGCGGAGCCGGCGGCCGTGCGGGCGACGGCGAAGATCCGCCGGAAGGGGAAGACCGTGCCGTGCGGCCCCGGCGGATACGCCTTGCGCAGCAGGTCGCGGTACTGGCCGACGAACTCGCGCGCCGCCTCCGGGTCGCCGTCCAGCGCGGTCAGGACCGGGCGCAGGGCGGTGCCCTTGGTCCACTCCAGGACCGGGTCCTCGCCCTGCAGCAGCTGCACGTAGGTGGACTCCCAGACGTCCACCTCCGCGCAGCCGAGCTCGGTGAGGCGTTCCAGGTACTCGGCGGGGCTGAGGATGTGGACGTACCGCCTGCCGTGGCCGTCGAGCCGCCCGCGCCACTGCGGGGTGTCGCACAGCTCGGCGAGCAGGGCGTGGCTGGGCGCGGTGAAGTTGCCGGGCACCTGGAAGGCGAGGGTGCCGCCGGGGGTGAGGTGGTCGAGCCAGTCGCCGAAGCGGTCGGCGTGGCCCGGCACCCACTGGAGCGCGGCGTTGGAGACGATCAGGTCGTACGGCTCGTCCGGCGTCCATTCGGCGGCGTCGGCGCGGCGGAAGTCCAGGGTGCCGCCGCCCGGGGTGGGTCCGGCGTGCTCCGCGGCCGAGGCGAGCATCTCGCGGGAGCTGTCGAGGCCGGTGACACGGGCGGCCGGCCAGCGGTCGGCGAGCAGTGCGGTGACGTTGCCGGGGCCGCAGCCGACGTCGGCTATCCGGGGGGTGTCACCGCCGGGCGGTTCGGCGACCCGGGCGAGAAGGTCGAGGAAAGGGCGGGTGCGGTGGGTGGCGTGCCGGAGATACTGGTGTGGGTCCCACGTCGGTGCTGCGTGCATCGTTCGTACTCCCTGGGTGGTACGGAACCGCTGCCGAAAGCGGAAGGCCAGGTTCTGCCCTTCGCTTCCAGAGTCCTCCCCCGGTTATCTTGATGTCAAGAGACTTCATATCGACAGACCTATTACACTGATCTCCATGGAGGACGAGGTCGACCGTCTGGTCGCTGCATGGCGCCGTGAGCGCCCCGACCTCGACGTCGAACCGCTGGAGGTGCTCAGCCGGGTCAGCAGGCTCGCGCGGCACCTGGACCGGGCCAGGCGGCTGGCCTTCGCCGAGCACAGCCTGGAGCCGTGGGAGTTCGACGTGCTCACCGCGCTGCGGCGCGCGGGCACCCCGTATCAGCTCTCACCGGGGCAGCTGCTCACCCAGACGCTGGTCACGTCGGGCACGATGACCAACCGGATCGACAGGCTCGCGGAGAAGCGGCTGGTCGAGCGGCTCCCCGACCCCTCGGACCGCCGCGGGGTCCTGGTCAGGCTCACCCCGGCCGGGCAGGACCGCGCCGACCGGGCGCTGGCCGGCCTGCTCGCCCAGGAACGTGCCATCCTGGGCGAGCTGAGCCAGGCCCAGCGGGCCGAACTGGCGGCGCTGCTACGACAGCTGACCGCGCCGTTCGACAACGTCCCCGGCTGAGGGGACCAGTTCCACCGGTCCCACGCCCGCCCGCCGGGCCAGCGCCACGGCCGCGAGCGTCGAGTGCACACCGAGCTTGCCCAGCACGTTCTGCATGTGCGTGCGGACCGTGTGCGGGGACAGGAACAGCCGCTCGGCGACCGCCTTGCGGCCCAGGCCCGCGACCATGCAGCGCAGCACCTCCTGCTCGCGCGGCGTCAGCGACTCGACCAGCTGCTCGCTCTCGGTGCGGTGCCTGCGGGCCGCGGTCAGCTCCCGCAGCACACCGGTCAGCAGGGCGGGCGGCAGATGCGTCTCGTCCCGCAGAACCCCGCGCACCACGGCGAGCAGCCGGGACAGCGAGCAGTCCTTGGCGACCCAGCCGGACGCGCCGGCCTGCAGTGCGACGGCCGCACGATGCGGGTCGTCCCGCTCGGCCAGCACCACCGTGCGGGTGCCCGGGTGTTCCGCGCGGACCCTCTCGACCAGCGCGAGGCCGTCGATGACGGGGTCGCGCGGCTCCGCCCGCCGCTGCTCGGACAGCGGCGGCACGGCGGCCAGTTGCGGCCTGTGGTCCCGCGGACCTGTGCCCAGGTCGGCGTCGACCAGCAGGACGTCGTAGCGCCGGCCGTCGACCGCCGCGCGGTCCAGGCAGCGCTGGGCGGCGGGCCCGCTGCCGGCCGCCGAGACGTCGACGTCGGATTCCGCCGCGAGTGCGGCGGCGAGCGACTCGGCGAAGATGCGATGGTCATCGACGACGAGCACGCGGATTCGTCCCACGGACACCACTCCCGCTGTACGGCACTCCCCCAGTGGCAGGGCCTGTTCGCGTGGGATCCGGCACCCGTGGCGGGACCGCCGCCCCGGGCACGGGTGCCGAATCCCGTGCGTCTCGCCCCCTGATGAACGCCGGCCCCCACCGGCGTTGTGGGAAAAGCGTAGGGGTTTCCCCGGACATTGGCGCCGTCTTGACGGAACTTGCCCATCCGGGCAACTTCGCCCCCTTCGGCAGGGGGAGCCCTGCCGAAGGGGGCCGGGAGTCAGGACAGGCGGTGGGCACCCTGCGCGGGGGTGGAGGAGAAGATGCGGGACGCCGGGAGGGCGGCCTGGACGGCGGCGGTGACCACCGGGACGGACTCGGCGGGGACCAGGGCGATCGCGGAGCCGCCGAAGCCGCCGCCGGTCATGCGCGCGCCCAGCGCGCCGCAGGCGAGCGCCGTGTCGACGACCAGGTCGAGCTCCGGGCAGGAAACCTGGAAGTCGTCCCGCAGGGACACGTGGCCGGCGGTGAGGACGGGGCCGATGTCCCGGATGCGCCCCGCGTCCAGCAGCGCGATGACGTCCTCGACGCGCCGGTTCTCGGTGACGACGTGCCGGGTGAGCCGCCGCAGCCGCTCGTCGGGCAGGGCGTCGAGGGCGGCGCCCAGGCCCTCGTAGGGCACGTCCCGCAGCGCGGACAGGCCCAGCGCCGCGGCGGCCGCCTCGCAGCCGGACCGCAGCGAGGCGTACGCCCCGTCGGCGTGGGCGTGCTTGACACGCGTGTCGGCCACCAGCAGCGTGAGGCCGTTCCCCGCCAGGTCCAGCGGCACCTGCCGCTGTTCGAGGCCGCGGACGTCGAGGTGCAGCGCGTGTCCCTCGGTGCAGCACGCGGACGCGGTCTGGTCCATGACGCCGACCGGCGCACCGACGTAGACGTTCTCCGAGCGCTGGCACAGCAGCGCCAGCTCCTGCCGGCCGATCTCCACCCCGTGCAGGTCGCCGAGCGCGAGCGCGGTGACGACCTGCAGGGCGGCGGAGGAGGACAGGCCGCCGCCGACCGGCACCGTGCTGTCGTAGTGGATGTCGGCGCCGCCGACGGGGTGTCCCGCCTCGCGCAGCGTCCACAGCACCGCGGCCGGGTAGGTGGCCCAGCCGGCGCCGGTACCGGGGGCGAGGTCGTCGATCCGCAGCTCGACGACGCCGCCGTCCATGTCGGCGGAGTGCACCCGCAGCAGGCCGTCGTCGCGGCGGGCGACCGCGGCCCTGGTGGTCTGCGGGAGCGCGAAGGGCAGCACGTGGCCGTCGTTGTAGTCGGTGTGCTCGCCGATCAGGTTGACCCGTCCTGGCGCCTCCCAGCAGCCTTCGGGCGCGCGCCCGAAGACGTCCTTGAAGGCTATGCCGAGGTCCGTCATCGTGCGTCCTCCCCGAGGGATTGGGCGAAGTTCCAGGCGTCGCGGACGATCTCCGCGAGGTCGGTGCGGGTGGGCTGCCAGCCGAGCCGGTCCCTGGCGCGCTGCGCGGAGGCGACCAGCACGGCGGGGTCGCCGGCCCGGCGCGGCTGCGCGGACTCGGGGATGGGGTGCCCGGTGACCCGGCGGACGGTGTCGATGACCTCGCGGACGGAGAATCCGCTGCCGTTGCCGAGGTTGCAGATCAGGTGCTCGCCGGCCGCCGCATGATCGAGCGCGAGCAGGTGCGCCTCTGCCAGGTCGGCGACGTGGATGTAGTCGCGCAGGCAGGTGCCGTCGGGCGTCGGGTAGTCGTCGCCGTAGACGGCGATGGCGTCCCTGCGGCCCTGGGCGACCTGCAGCACCAGCGGGATCAGGTGCGACTCGGGGTGGTGCCGCTCGCCGTACTTCCCGTACGCGCCCGCCACGTTGAAGTACCGCAGGGACACCGCGGCCAGGCCGTGGGCCGCGCACTCGCCGCTGATCATGTGGTCGACGGCGAGCTTGGTGGCGCCGTAGGGGTTGGTGGGGGCGGTGACCGCGTCCTCGGTGATGGGGACGGACGCCGGCTCGCCGTAGGTGGCGGCGGTGGAGGAGAAGACCAGGGTGCGGACCCCGGACGCGCGCATGGCGTCGAGCAGTTCGAGGGTCCCGCCGACGTTGTTGCGCCAGTACTTGGCCGGGTCGGCGACCGACTCGCCGACCTGCGAGGACGCGGCGAAGTGCAGCACCGCGTCGTAGGAGCCGTCGAGCACCTTGGCGGCGTCCTGGATCCGGCCCTCGACGAAGTCGGCGCCGTCGGGCACCCCTGCGCGGAAGCCGGTGGACAGGTCGTCGAGCACGGTCACCCGGTGCCCTGCGGCCAGCAGATGGGCGCCGACCACCGACCCGACGTAGCCGGCTCCACCGGTGACCAGCAGCTTCCTGGGGCTCTTACTCACTGGCTCGCTACCTCTCGCAGTCGCAGCGCGGCGGCCTCCGGCGGCACGTCGTTGATGAACGCGCCCATGCCCGATTCGGACCCCGCAAGGTACTTCAGCTTGCCCGATGTGCGGCGAATCGTGAAAAGTTCCAGGTGCAGTCCGAAGTCGCGTCGCGCGGGTTCGCCGAAGGGCGCCTGGTGCCAGCCGGAGATGTACGGCGTGGGCGGCTGGTCGGGACCGAAGATCCGGTCGAAGCGGCGCAGCAGCTCCAGGTAGACGCGCGGGAACTCCGCGCGCGCGTCCTCGCCGAGGGCCAGCAGGTCGGGCACCCGGCGGTTCGGGAAGAGGTGCACCTCGTACGGCCAGTGGGCGGCGTGCGGGACGAAGGCGGTCCAGTGCTCGCTGGAGAGCACGATCCGCCGGCCGTCGGCGATCTCGTCGGCGAGCACGTCGTCGAAGAGGTTGCGCCCGGTGCGCTCGCGGTGCTCGGCCAGGGTGCGCAGCATCAGCGAGGTGCGCGGGGTGACGAAGGGGTAGCCGTAGATCTGGCCGTGCGGGTGGCCGAGGGTGACGCCGATCTCCTTGCCGCGGTTCTCGAACGGGAAGACCTGGACGACGCCGGGCAGTTGGGACAGCTCCCGGGTGCGGTCGATCCAGGCGTCGAGCACCAGCCGGGCGCGGGCCTCGGTGAGGTCGGCGAAGGAGGCGTCGTGGTCGGAGGTGAAGCAGACCACCTCGCAGCGTCCCGCGTCGCCGGCCAGCGAGGGGAAGCGGTTCTCGAAGACCACGACCTCGTAGTCGGTGTCGGGTATCTCGCTGAGCCGGTCCTGCGTCGACGGGCACAGCGGGCACTCGTCGGCCGGGGGGTGGTAGGTGCGGCCCTGGCGGTGCGAGGCGATGGCCACGGTGTCGCCGAGCAGCCGGTCCTGGCGCAGCTCGGAGTGGGTGGCGACGGGCTCCAGCGGACGGCGGTCGACGGCGTCGCGGACCACGGCGTCGGCCGTGTCCTCAGCGTCGTAGTAGATCAGTTCGCGGCCATCCGCGAGCCGGGTCGTCGTCTTCTTCACCCTGCAGACCCCTCACACCACAATCACTCAACATAACCGCACACAATGAATCATGACAGAACAGCGCAGTCAATGCGCGAGGGCAGGTGAAGTTGAGTTAATAAGCTGTACGAAGGGTGCTGTCGGTTTCGGGCACAACCAAACAAAGCCGAACAGAAGCGTGACCGGACCTGGCCGTACCCCACGCAGGGCGGTGGAAAGCCGCCCGGGTCAGCGCGGCCCCGGAGCCGCCGCACGGTCGAGCAGGCCGGTGCGTGCGGCCAGCGCGGCCGCCTCCAGCCGGGAGCCGACCCCCAGCTTCATCAGCACGCGCTGCACGTGCGTCCGCGCGGTGCTGGGCGCTATCCGCATCCCGGCGGCGATCAGCCGGGTGTCCTCGCCCTCGGCGACCCGGACCAGAACCTCGATCTCCCGCGGGGTCAGCATTTCCAGCAGCCGCATGCCCTCGTCGTCCGGCTGCTGCGCCGGGTTGAGCAGCTCGGCGAAGGCGCCCTGGAGCAGCGGCTGGGCCACCGCCACCTCACCGGCCCTGGCCTTGGCCAGAGCCCGCTCCACGCCCTCTATGCGCTCGTCGTGCCGCACGTAGCCCGACGCGCCGGCCGCGAAGGCCGCCGCGATGCCGCGCGGGTCGGACACCGGGCCGAGGACGACCACCGCGATGCCCGGCCGCTCGCGCTTGATCCTGGCGACCGCGTCGAAGGCGCCGGGCTCCGCGGGCGCCGCCGTACCGAACAGGCACACCTCGGGCAGCCGGGTCAGCACCAGCTCCGCCGCGCCGCCCGAGGGCGCGGACGCGGCCAGCACGCGGTGCCCGCGCAGCTTGAGCGCCGAGGCCAGCGCCTCGGCGAGCAGCCGGTGGTCGTCGACCACGACGAGGCGTACGCCCATGTCGGCCATCCCCCATCCCCCCGGGGGTCCGCTCCGCCGCCGCCCCCGTTCCCTGTCCATACCGCGCCCGAGCCGGTCCCAACCGCCGCCGCGCACGGTATGGGTCCAGGCCGCGAAGTTACACGCTTGCCCCAGACCCGCGCGCCCCCAACCGGGCAGAATCTCCGGGAATTCCGGACTGCCTGCCGGCAGGGGGCGCGCGGATCGGGCGGTCGCCGGGACGGCTGAGCGCCCGGCGGACCGTCAGTGGAACTCGACCAGGTACATCTCGTCGTCGTTGCCCTCGTAGACGGTGTGGGTCACCTGGTAGAAGTGCCCGTTGTGCCAGTAGGGGTAGTTCTCCAGGTCGGACAGGTCGACGTGGTCCTTCGAACCGTCCGTGAAGCCGGCGAACTTCTTCATCGCACCGGTCGCCGGGTCGACGGTGACCAGCTGGCCCGGCACGTCGTAGTCCGGCGGTTCGAGGGCGAGCACCTGGCCGTCCACGAAGTCCACCGCGAGGATGTCCTGCTTGTCGGCCGGCTTGGCGACCCACTTCTGCTTGCCGTCGCTGGTGTTGAACGCGACGATGCCGCTCAGCACCTGGCCCTTGCTGTCGCCCTGGCTGCGCAGCGTCAGGTAGACGGTGTCCTTGCTGACCAGCACGTTGTGCACGTCCTGCGCCCCGTTGTCGCCGAGGGAGACGTCGTACTTGTCGGTGCCCAGCGAGATCCTGGACTGCATCCGGCCGCCGGCGAGGGTGACGACGTCGGTCGCGCTGCTGTTGTCGGTGCCGAGCACCACCACGACCGGGTCGGTGGAGACGATCGCGTTGACCTCGGTGCCGCCGGGGGCGGTCCAGGTCCACTTCGCCTTGCCGTGGTTGTCCGGGTCGATGACCTGGACCTTGTAGGTCTGGTAGTCGCAGTTGACGATCACCACGAACTGGCTTCCGCCGCCGTAGCCGTCGTCCTCGCAGTTGCCGTTGCCGCCCTGCCACAGGATGGCGTGGCTGGACAGCCGGTAGCCGATGGAGCCGCTGAGCCAGTCGACGCCGACCGTGTCGCCGCTGATCGCCATCTGCGAGTAGTCGAAGTCCGTCTTGCTGCCGGTGGCGCCCGGCAGGTCCACCGACCACTTCTGCGCGCCGGTGGTCAGGTCGAAGACCATCACCTTGTTGCAGCTGGGGCCGTACTGGATCGCCGCCAGGTTCTGGTAAGTGTCCCTGGCCGCCGCGCAGTCGCCGCGGGAGGGCGCGGGCAGCGTCCAGGCCTGGTTGCCGGTGGCCTCGTCATAGGCGACGACCTTGTCGATCTCGCCCTTCACCACGTACTTGTCGGTGAACCAGATCCCGAAGACCGTCTTGAGGTTGTCCTTCTCGGCGACCTTGTCGGCCGGCTTGTTCCAGCCGAACTGCAGCTCCGTGGAGTGCGGTGCGGAGGTCGGGGCCGGGCCGCCGCTGCCGGTGGGCTTCGCGGTCGGCTTGGGGTCGGGGTCGTTGCCGCCGCTCTTGGTCGCGAGGTAGACACCGCCGGCGGCCAGCAGCACCACCGCCACCACGGCGGCGATGATGATCACCAGCTTGTTGTTCGAGCGCCCGCCGCCAGGACCGCCCGGATACGGCTGCTGCGGGTAGCCGTACGGCCCCTGCGGCGGCACCTGGCCGTACTGCGGCTGGCCCGGGTACTGCGGGGCACCGCTCGCGTACGGCGGGGGCGGCGGACCCTGCGGCTGGAAGGCCGCCTGGGTGGGCGCCTGCGCGTACGGGTTCTGCGCCGGCGGCACCGGCTGCGCGTACGGGTTCTCGCCGGGCTGCGGCTGGCCAGGGGCCGGGTAGCCGTAACCGCCGCCCGGGGGCGGCGGCGGGGTCTGCGCCGGATAGCCGTAGCCGGGCGGCGGGGGCGGGGTCTGCGGCTGCTGCATCTGCGGCTGCTGCGTCTGCGGAGGCGGCGGAGGACCCGGTGGGGGCGGCACAGCGCCGTCGGACGGCTTCCCGAACTCGGGCGGGTTGCCTGGCGGCGGGGGCGGCTGCGACATCAGCGGGACCTCTTCGAACTCATGCTGGGGGTCGGGTTGGCGGAAATTCTTTCTATCACTCCGCCAGGGTTGCCCCCGCAGGCCGCCGCTGTTCCGTTACCGGCCTGCTACACGTTCTCCCCGACCCCGCACCGCCGCCTCCGTTGCCGCCTACTGCCCGCTGTCGTCGGCGAGTTCCAGCCAGCGCATCTCCAGGTCCTCGCGCTCCTCGCGCAACGCCCGCAGCTCCGCGTCGATTTCCGCGACCTTCGCGAAGTCCGTTGCGTGCTCGGCGATCCGCGTGTGCAGCGTCTTCTCCTTGTCGCCGAGCTTGTCCAACTGCCGCTCGATGCGCTGCAGTTCCTTCTTCGCCGCCCGGGTGTCGCCGGCCGGCCGCTCCTTGGCAGGCGGCGCCGGCGGCACGGCGGCCTGCTCGATCGCCCGGCGGCGCTCCAGGTACTCGTCCACCCCGCGCGGCAGCATCCGCAGGGTCTGGTCGCCGAGCAGCGCGAAGACCCGGTCGGTGGTGCGCTCCAGGAAGTACCGGTCGTGGCTGATCACGGCCATCGAGCCCGGCCAGCCGTCCAGCAGGTCCTCCAGCTGGGTCAGCGTCTCGATGTCCAGGTCGTTGGTCGGCTCGTCGAGGAACAGCACGTTCGGCTCGTCCATCAGCAGCCGCAGCACCTGCAGCCGGCGCCGCTCGCCGCCGGACAGGTCGCCGACCGGCGTCCACTGCTTCTCCTTGGTGAAGCCGAACTTCTCGCACAGCTGGCCTGCGGTCATCTCCCGGCCCTTGCCGAGGTCGACCCGCTGCCGTACCGCCTCCACCGCCTGGAGCACCCGCCAGGTCGGGTCCAGCTCCGCGACCTCCTGCGACAGGTACGCCAGCCGCACCGTCTTGCCGACCACGATCCGTCCCGCGGCCGGCTGCCGGTCGCCGTCGCTCACCGCCGCGTCGGCCAGGGCCTTGAGCAGCGAGGTCTTGCCCGCGCCGTTCACCCCCACCAGGCCGACCCGGTCACCGGGGCCGAGCTGCCAGGTGATGTGCCGCAGCAACTGCTTCGGCCCCGCCGTGACGGTCACGTCCTCCAGCTCGAAGACGGTCTTGCCCAGCCGGGAGTTCGCGAACTTCATCAGCTCCGCGGTGTCCCGCGGCGGCGGCACGTCCTCGATCAGGGCGTTCGCCGCCTCGATCCTGAACCGCGGCTTCGACGTCCGCGCCGGGGCGCCCCTGCGCAGCCACGCCAGCTCCTTGCGGACCAGGTTCTGCCGCTTGGTCTCCTCCGTCGCCGCGATGCGCTCGCGCTCGGCGCGGGCGAAGACGTAGTCGCTGTAGCCGCCCTCGTACTCGTAGACCGAGCCGCGCTGCACGTCCCACATCCGGGTGCACACCTGGTCGAGGAACCAGCGGTCGTGCGTCACCACCACCAGCGCGGACCTGCGGGAGCGCAGGTGCTCCGCGAGCCAGGCGATGCCCTCCACGTCGAGGTGGTTGGTCGGCTCGTCCAGCACGATCAGGTCCTGCTCGTCGATCAGCAGCTTCGCCAGCGCGATACGGCGCCGCTCACCGCCCGACAGCGGCCCGATCACGGTGTCCAGGCCCGCGGGGAAGCCCGGCAGGTCGAGACCGCCGAACAGCCCCGTCAGCACGTCCCTGATCCGGGCGTCCCCCGCCCACTGGTGGTCGGCCCGGTCGCCGACGACCTCGTGCCGCACGGTCGCGGCCGGGTCGAGGCTGTCGTGCTGCGTCAGCACGCCCAGGCGCAGCCCGCCCTGGTGCGTCACGCGCCCCGTGTCGGGCTCCTCCAGCTTCGCGAGCATCCGCACGAGGGTCGTCTTGCCGTCCCCGTTGCGCCCTACGACGCCGATGCGGTCGCCCTCCGACACGCCCAGGGAGACGGCGTCCAGCAACGCCCTCGTGCCGTACGTCTTGCCGACGGCTTCGACGTTGACCAGGTTGACGGCCACTCTTGACTTCTCCCAGCGCCAGAAAACAACTCCCCTCTCACCCTAGTCGCCCCCACCCGCCCGCCCGCCCCCGGCGGCCCTGCGGTCCTGCCCCTTGCGTGCACCCTCCCTGCCAGGGGCGAACACTGTGCGGCGGAGGACGCAGGCTGGCCAAAAGGGCGCGGGAAACTGCGGGCCCGGCCGACACGGCGGGAAAGGCGACCGGCCAGGGCAAGGGGCAGGACCTCAGCGGCACTGGGGTATCCCCGGGCGAAGCTCTGGGGGCGGAACTGCGCGCCCGCCCCCGCCGGGCGCAAGGCGTCATGGCACCGCAAGGGGAACCCCCACCGCGGGAAGGTCCCGGGACTACCCGGAAGGGCACCCCGGGGGGACCCCGGGTCAGACGATCGTCGCGCCCGCCGCAGGTGACAGCGCGGGGTAGGCCCCGCCCGGGAAGGCGCCGGCCAGCTCCGCGGCCGCGGCCGCGGAAGGCGCGAGGAAGGCACACGTAGGCCCTGAGCCCGAGACAAGTGCGGCAAGGGCGCCGGCGGCAAGGCCGGCGCCAAGCGTGTCGGCGAGCGCGGGCCGCAGCGCGACGGACGCGGCCTGCAGGTCGTTGGACAGCGCCGCGGCCAGCGCGGCGGCCGACCCCTCCCGCAGCGCGGCGACGAGCGCCGCGTCCGCGCCGGGCGCGGGAAGGTCCGCGGCGAGGTCGCTCCCCCCGCCGGCCAGCCGCAGGCGGTCGCACTCGCGGTAGACGTCCGGCGTCGACAGGCCGCCCTCCGCGACGGCGAAGACCCAGTGGAATTCCCCGCCGACTTCCAGCGGCGTCAGGATCTCCCCGCGCCCGGTCCCGAGCGCGGCACCCCCCACCAGGGAGAAGGGCACGTCGCTGCCCAGTTCCGCGCACAGCGCGAGCAGCTCCTCGCGGGGCGCCCCGAGGCCCCACAGCGCGTCGCACGCGACCAGCGCGCCGGCCGCGTCGGCGGACCCGCCGGCCATGCCCCCGGCCACGGGGATGTCCTTGTCGATGTGCAGGTGCACATCCGGCTCGACGCCGTACCGCTTGGCGAGCGCCACCGCCGCCCTGGCGGCGAGGTTCGTCGCGTCGAGCGGGACCCGGCCCACGTCCCGCCCGGCCGCGGTGATCCGCAGGCCGTCCGCGGGCGTCGCGGTGACGTGGTCGTAGAGGCCGACGGCGAGGAAGACTGTGGCCAGGTCGTGGAAGCCGTCGGGGCGCCGGCCGCCGACGGAGAGCTGGACGTTGACCTTGGCGGGCACACGGACGGTGACGGTGCTCACGGGCATGGGCTCCTCAGCTACGGCTACGGCGAACAGCTACGGCTTGTGCTCGGCGACGGCCGCGAACTCCTCGACCGTCAGTGCTTCCCCGCGGGCCTGCGGGGACACCCCGGCGGCGACCAGCGCGGCCTCCGCGGCCGCTGCGGACCCCGCCCACCCGGCGAGTGCGGCCCGCAGCGTCTTGCGGCGCTGTGCGAACGCGGCGTCGACCACCGCGAAGACCTCCTGGCGGCTCGCCGTCGTACGCGGCGGGTCGCGCCGCACCAGGGCCACCAGCCCGGAGTCCACGTTGGGCGCGGGCCAGAAGACGCTGCGCCCGATGGCGCCGGCCCGCTTGACGTCGGCGTACCAGTTGGCCTTCACGGACGGCACGCCGTAGACCTTGTTGCCCGGCCCCGCGGCGAGCCGGTCGGCGACCTCGGACTGCACCATGACGAGGGTGCGCTCGATGCCGGGGAAGGTCGCGAGCATGTGCAGCAGTACGGGCACGGCGACGTTGTACGGCAGGTTCGCCACGAGGGCCGTGGGCGGCGGGCCGGGGAGCTCCGTCACCGCCATGGCGTCGCTGTGGACCAGGTCGAAGCGTTCGGCCCTTGCGGGCAGCCGCGCCGCCACGGTCGCGGGCAGCGCCGCGGCCAGGACGTCGTCGATCTCGATCGCCGTGACATGTGCGGCGGCTTCCAGCAGGGCCAGGGTGAGCGAGCCGAGGCCCGGTCCGACCTCGACGACCGTGTCGTCGGGCCTGACCCCCGCGGTCCGCACGATCCTCCGTACGGTGTTCGCGTCGATCACGAAATTCTGCCCGCGCTGCTTCGTCGGCCGTACGCCGAGCGCCGCGGCCAGCTCCCTGACGTCCGCGGGTCCCAGAAGGGCGTCGCTCTCAGTGCCACTCACGCGCCCTAGGCTAATCGTTCCCTCCCTCCCCCCGGTCCACGCGGCCCCGGGACCTTCTCCCCGCGGCCTGCCCAGGCGCGCGCTGGCGCAGGAGGTGGCGGCTCGCGCGCTAGCGCAGGAGGTGGCGGCCGCACACCGGCCAGGGGGCGGTGCCGCGCGTGGCGTAGAGCCGTTGCGCGCGGACCGTCTGTTCCGCGGGGCCGGCGTTCTGGGGGAGGCCCCGGCCGCCCAGGCCGCGCCAGGTCCTGACGTCGAACTGGTAGAGGCCGCCGTAGCGCCCGGACGGGTCCACCACGTGGGGCCGCCCACCCGACTCGCAGAGGGCGAGCGCATGCCAGTCCAGCCCCGGAGATGCCGCGGAGGCCCGGGAGGTCCCGGAGGTCACTCGGGGCCGGGGAGACCGGGCAGGGCGGCCCGTCCCGACCCGGCGGACCTCGGCGACGGGCGCCCGGGTGACCCGGGACCTCACGACGCGGGTGGCGCTCGCCACACCGTCGACGGTACGGACGTCGTAGCGGAGCTCGCGCAGCCCGGCCCGCCCGGCCACGTCCACGACGGTGGTCCCGCGGGGCAGGGACGGGTCGCGGTGCCGCACGACCCGGTAGGGCACCGGCTCCCGGCGGGTCGCCTGCGCGGTCCGCACCCGGGCGACCGTCACGGCGAGCCCGTCCTGCGGGAAGGCGCCCGCGCCCGGCGACACCGTGTCCTGGGGGCCGAGGAGGAGCCCGGCGTCCGCGACGGCCCCGCGGACGGTCATCGCGTGCGTGCGCACGATGTGCGCGCGCCCGTCCGCGACCACGGTGACCCTCCGCTGCGTGCGGACCGACAGCACCAGCCCGTGCCGCCCGATGGCGGCGCCGCGCGAGGCGTCGAGGAAGGCGCCGTCCGCCCGGACGCCGAGCTGCCGCAGGGCCGCGGCGACGGTGGTCCCCGTCGTCCAGACCCGCTGCTGCCGCCCGTCGAGCGTGAGTGTCAGCGGGCGGCCGTAGCGTACGGCCACGGTGTCGCCGTCGTGCAGGGGATGCCCGGGCGCGGGCGCCACGATGTCGTGCCCGCCGACCGCGATGTGCTGCTGCCGCAGGACGCCGTCGACGTCCGCGGCGAGGGTGTGCACGGTCCGCACCCGCCCGTCGACGGTGAGCCGGACGGTCTTGTCGGCCACGACATACGCCCCGGCGCCGCCGGCGAGCACCGCCACGACGAGTGTCTGCGGTACGAGCCTGCGCGCGTGTCCGGCGAGTTGATTGCCCACGACGCCGGACCTTAAAGCCTAAAAGCCGCAAAGTGCCGCATTCACCTCACGTGTCGTAGCCGAACGCCCGTGCGGTATTGGCGGCGATCGCGGCCGCGAGCTGGTCCTCGTCGTCTCCCCTGGCCGCGGCCATCGCGCGCAGCGTGACCGGAATGAGGTAGGGCGCGTTCGGCCGACCGCGGTAGGGCACGGGGGTCAGGAAGGGCGCGTCGGTCTCGACCAGCAGCAGCTCGCGCGGGGCGACGGCGACCGCGTCCCGCAGGTTCTGCGCGGTCTTGTAGCTGACGGTCCCGGCGAAGGACATGTAGTAGCCGTGCTCGGCGCACACCTTGGCCATCTCGGCGTCGCCCGAGTAGCAGTGGAAGACCACGGTGGAGGGTGCGCCCTCCTCCGCCAGGATGCGCAGCACGTCCGCGTGCGCGTCCCGGTCGTGGATGACCAGCGCCTTGCCGCGGCGTTTGGCGATGTCGATGTGCCGCCGGAAGGAGTGCTGCTGGTCCGCGACGCCCTCGGGTCCTGTGCGGAAGTAGTCAAGGCCGGTCTCGCCGACCCCGAGGACCTGCGGCAGCGCGGCGAGCGCGTCGATGGCGTCGATCTCGGCGTCGAGCCCGGCCCGGCCGCCGCCGGACGCGCGGTCCGCGACGCGCGGCGCCTCGTTCGGGTGCAGCGCCACGGAGGCCCAGATCCTGTCCCAGGCGGCCGCGGTCTCCGCGGCCCAGCGCGACCCTGCGAGGTCGCAGCCGACCTGGACGAGCGTGTCGACGCCGACAGCGGCGGCCTGGGCCACGGCGTCCGCGACGCTGCCGGACTGCATGTCGAGGTGGGTGTGGGAGTCGGCGACCGCGACCCGCAGCGGCTCGGGCGCCGGCGGTGCGGTCGGCTTCTTGCTGTCCCTGTCTGGCATGCCCCCGATCCTAGGGACCCGCCCCGAGTGCCCGCGGCGGCGGCCCGTGGGCGCGGCAATGTCCCCAGCCCCGCCGCTATGTGCGCAGGCTCGGCAATGTGCCGAGCCCACCGCTCACTCCCCCGCCTGGCCCCTGTCGTGCCCGCGGTGCAGGAAGTGCAGGGACGGCCAGTGGCGCGGCGTCCTTGCCGCGCCCGGCGGCACCGCGGCCGCCCGGTGCGCCACGGGCTGGGCGGCCGCCACGCCCGCGACCCGCCCGGCGCACATGATGCGCACCCGGTGCCCGTCGCAGTTGTCACAGGTGGGGTGGGTCAGCGGGGACGGCACCTGGGTGCCGTCGGCGAGGTAGGTGACGTAGGAGCGCCCGAAGGTGTCGACGTGGTGCTCGATCTCGTAGGCCTGCTCCCAGCCGTGGCCGCAGTTCATGCAGGCGAAGGAGTACGCCTCGTGCACGACGTTCGCGCCGGCGTCGGCGGCCTGGGGCCTGGGTCCGCTTCCTATGGTGTCGCTCATGTGCAGCTCCTGCGCGCCCTCCGGGCACCGCGCCCGGAACGGGACTTCCACTCCCCAGCGAACGCCCCGTTTCCGGCCGCCGCACGGGCCGTGTCCGAAGCTTGGACCAGATTTGGGGTCTATGGGAGAGATGGCGTGGATTTGCTTTGCCACACCCACAGTTTAGTCCGCGCACCCCCGCCGGCCGGGCCGGCGCACTACCGCCGGCCGCAGGCCGTACGGCAGGACCCGCACGCGGCAGGCGCGCGCGTCACGCCCCGCCGTGCTTGGCGGCGACGACCGCGTCGAAGACCTCCCGCTTGGGCAGCCCGGCGTCCGCCGCGACCGCCGCGATGGCCTCCTTGCGCCGCTCCCCCGCCGCCTCGCGCGCCGCGACCCGGCGGACGATCTCGGCGGGGTCGAGGTCGGCGGGACCAGGCGCCGGTGCGCCCTCCACCACGACGGTGATCTCACCGCGTACGCCGTCCTCCGCCGCCCAGCGCGCCAGCTCCGCCAGCGGCCCGCGCCTGACCTCCTCGTAGGTCTTGGTCAGCTCGCGGCACACCGCGCCCCGCCGCTCGGCGCCGAAGACCTCGGCCATGGCCGCGAGGGTGGCGTCGATGCGGTGCGTGGCCTCGAAGTAGACCAGCGTCCTGCGGTCCGCGGCGACCTCGCGCAGCCGGGCCAGCCGCTCGCCCGGCTTGCGCGGCAGGAAGCCCTCGAAGCAGAAGCGGTCCACCGGCAGCCCCGAGACGGCCAGCGCGGTCAGGACCGCGGAAGGCCCGGGCACCGCGGTGACGGTGATGCCGCGCTCGACGGCCGCGGCGACCAGCCGGTAGCCGGGGTCGGACACCGACGGCATCCCGGCGTCGGTGACCAGGACCACCCGGGCGCCGCCGGCCAGCGCCTCGACCAGCTCCGGCGTCCGGCCGGCCTCGTTGCCCTCGAAGTAGGACACGATGCGCCCGCCGGGCTCGATGCCGAGCGCCTGGGTGAGCCGCCGCAGCCGCCGGGTGTCCTCGGCGGCGACGACGTCGGCGCCGGCCAGTTCGGTGGCGAGCCGCGGCGGGGCGTCCGCGGGGTCGCCGATGGGGGTTCCGGCCAGTACGAGGACGCCTGCGGCTTGCGTGGTCACCCGCCAAGCTTCCCACTCCCCGCGGCCTGCCGGGCCGACCCCCGGCCACCGGACGCGGGGGCCGGACGCCGACCGGCTTTGCGGGACAAACAGGGGCGCCGGGCACCGACCTCATCACATTTTCAGAGGCGTTCCCTACGATGGGCCGGTGACGAGTGAGACCGCGACGCAGGACCGGGCCGCCGAGGCTGTTCCGGCACAGCCGCAACAGAGCCCCTGGGCGCAGCGGCTGCGCAGGTTCGGCTATGCGGAGAGGCCGCGGACCGACACCCGCGAGCGCCTGGTGCCACCCTTCCCCGAACCGGGGACCAGGTTGTGGCGGACGCTGGGCGCGAGCGAACGGCTCTCGCACCTGCTGGCCCGCTTCTCCGGCTGGCTCGGCCCGATCCTGGTGGCCGTGCTCGCCGGCGGGCTGCGCTTCTGGCACCTGGGCACGCCCCGCGAGGTCGTCTTCGACGAGACGTACTACGCCAAGGACGCCTGGTCGCTGCTCCAGCTCGGCTACGAGGGCACCTGGCCGGACGCCAAGATCACCAACCCGGACCTGCTGGGGCACCCGCAGACGATCCCGCTGTCCGACGCGCCCGGCTACGTGGTGCACCCCCCGGCCGGCAAGTGGGTGATCGCGCTCGGCGAGTGGATGTTCGGCATGAACCCGTTCGGCTGGCGCTTCATGATGGCGGTGCTCGGCACCCTGTCGGTGCTGATGCTGTGCCGGATCGGGCGCCGGCTCTTCCGCTCCACCGCGCTGGGCTGCCTGGCCGGGCTGCTGATGGCGGTGGACGGCCTGCAGTTCGTGATGAGCCGGATCGCCCTGCTCGACCTGGTGATCATGTTCTTCGCGCTGGCCGCCTTCGGCTGCCTGCTGGTGGACCGCGACTGGTCCAGAGCCCGGCTGGCCCGGGCGCTGCCGGTGGACGAGTCAGGCTGGGCGGGTCCTGACCGGAAGGTCGGCGACCGCGTCGGCATGGGCTGGCGCCCGTGGCGTATCGCCGCCGCGGTCTGCCTCGGCCTGGCCGCGGCGAGCAAGTGGAACGGCCTGTACTTCCTGGCGTTCTTCACCGTCATGACGCTGGCCTGGGACCTCGGCTCGCGCCGCCTGGCAGGCGCCAGGCACCCGCTGCGCGCGGTGCTGCGCAAGGACTTCGGCTGGTCGGTGCTGACCATGATCCCGGTCACGGTGGTCACCTACCTGGCGACCTGGACCGGCTGGTTCATGTCCAGCAACGCCTACAACCGGCACTGGGCCGACAACCGCGGCGGCACCTGGTCGTGGATCCCGGCACCCCTGCGCAGCCTGTGGCACTACGAGTACGAGGTCTACCAGTTCAACGTGACGCTGCACACGCCCCACCCGTACCAGTCCAACCCGTGGAGCTGGCTGGTCCTGGGACGTCCGGTGTCGTACTACTTCGAGTCGCCCAAGCTCGGCCAGGACGGCTGCCACAGCACCGGCGGCTGCTCCAAGGAGATCCTGGCGCTGGGCACCCCGCTGCTGTGGTGGTCGGCGTGCTTCGCGCTGCTGTACCTGCTCTACCGCTGGGTGCTGCGCCGCGACTGGCGGGCCGGCGCCATCCTGTGCGCGGTGGGCGCGGGCCTGCTGCCGTGGCTCCACTACCAGGACCGCACGATCTTCTACTTCTACGCCGTCTCCTTCGTGCCCTACCTCTGCCTCGCGGTGGCGATGATGGTGGGCGCCTTCCTCGGCCCACCCGGGGCGGGCGAGGGACGCCGGATGTGGGGTGCGGTCGGCGCGGGCACGCTGGTGCTGCTGATCATCTGGAATTTCATCTACTTCTTCCCCATCTACACCGGCATGACCATCCCTTACAGCGGCTGGCAGGCCCGGATGTGGTTCGACTCCTGGGTGTGAGTCGGCGCAACCCCCCGGGCGCCCCTAGGGAGAGCGGGTACAGTGCTCTTGTGAGCGCGCTCATTTGAACGCGTTCAGGGGGTGGGAAGAAGGGGGTTCTCGGTGCCTGTGGCACGGGGGGTCAAGGCCGGCATCATCGGTGCGGTCTTCATCGGCATGGTCGGCGTCGCAGGTTACGGCGCCTACAACATCTACTCAGGGCTCGACGGCAAGAGCACCGGCACCAAGCCGGCCGCCACGGCCGACAGGGACGAACCGCTCACCGCGAAGGACGTCAACAACACCGCGACCGACTTCCTGGCCGCCTGGTCGGCGGGCGACGACACGAAGGCCGCCGCGCTGACCGACTCCGTCGAGACGGCGAAGGCGGCGCTGGCCGACTACCGCCAGAAGACGAGCGTCAGCAAGGTCGCGGCCACGCTGGACCCGTCGGACGGCGCGACCGGCTCGACCGCCACCGCGGGTCCGACCGGCGCCATCGTGTCCTTCACGGTCAAGGCGACCATCTCCTACCAGGGCATCGCCCCGAAGATCTGGTCGTACGTCTCGACCTTGACCGTCGGCCGCAACACCGTCGGCGACCCGGCCGTCAAATGGGCGCCCGCCGTCCTGGAGCCCGACCTCAAGGACGGGTTGTCCCTGGTCACGGGACTCGCGACCTCGCCGGACCTGGACCTGGTCGACCGGCACGGCAAGACGATGACGGCAGCGCAGTATCCGGGCCTGACCGACGTGTTCACCGACCTGCGCAAGCGGTACGCGGACGCGGACCTCGGCGGCACCCCGGGCATCGAGACGTACGTGACCAACGCGGGCGGCGAGCTGCTCAAGACGCTGTACGTGGTCAAGCCGGGCAAGAACGCCAAGCTCAAGACCACCCTGGACGCCGGAATCCAGGCCGCGGCCGAGAAGGCGGTGCAGAAGCACGCGCAGTCCGGCGTGACCGCGCTGGACACCCACGACGGCACGGTCCTGGCCATGGCGGCCAACCCGCCCGGCGGTACGAACTACGCCCTGTCGCTCCAGCCGCCCGGCTCCACCTTCAAGATCGTGACCGCGACGGCACTGATGACGGCCCCCGTCACGAAGGACACCCCGCGCCTGACGCCGGGCTCGGTGTCGCAGTGCGTCGACGGATACGCGGCCCTGGGCGGCAAGCCGTACCACAACGTCACGCCGGACAAGCAGAACGCCACACTGGCCTGGGACTTCTCCCGGTCCTGCAACACCGGCTTCATCCGGCTCTCGAAGTACCTGGCCCCGGACTCGCTGACGAAGGTCGGCGAGAAGTACTTCGGGCTGGTCGGCGACAGCCGCCCCTGGTACACCGGCACCGGTACCACCGACGGCAGCATCCCCGGCGGCACCGGCGACGAGTTGACCTCGGAGATGATCGGCCAGGGCCGGGTCCTGATGAACACCCTGAACATGGCGTCGGTCGCCGCGACCGTCCGCGGCGGGCGCTTCCACCAGCCGTCGATCCTCGACGACACGAAGCTCATCGAGAACCGGCAGACCTGGAACGCCACACCGCTGCCGCCGCAGGTCCGGCAGAACCTGATGTCGATGATGAGGCAGACCGCCGACAGCGGCACCGCCGCCGGCCTCCTGAACGGTGTGAACTGCCCCTGCGGCGCCAAGACCGGCTCGGCGGAGGAGAGCAGCGACGGCGTGCCGACCGGCTGGTTCACCGCCTACAGCGACGATGTCGCGGCGGCCGCGATGGTCATGCAGGGCGACCACGGCAACAAGTCCGCGGGACCGATCGTCGGGGACGTCCTGCGCGCCGCCCCGTAGCCGCCCGCCGTACCACGCAAGGTGCCCCCGCCCGCGGCAGGACCGCGGACGGGGGCACGTACGTGCGGGGGGGCTCAGCCCAGTACCACCGGCAGCCGCAGGTGGCCGTGCGAGATGAAGGACCCGACCGGCTCCAGCTCCTCCTGCGGCACCGCGAGCGCCAGGCCGGGGAAGCGCTCGAAGAGCGCGGGCAGCGCGATCTCCGCCTCCAGCTGGGCCAGCGGTGCGCCCAGGCAGCGGTGGACTCCGTAACCGAAGGCCATGTGCTCCTTGTTGATCCGCAGCACGTCGAACTGGTCGGCGGTCGGCCCGTGGTAGTCCGGGTGGCGGCCGGCGGCGGCGTAGGCCGCGAGGATCGCCTCGCCCTTGGCGATGTGGACGTCGCCGGAGGTGATGTCGTCCACCGCGTACCGCAGCGGCAGGCTGGCGACCGGCGCCTCCACCCGCAGCGTCTCGTCGATGACGTCGCTCCAGTTGGCCTTGCCCTCCCGCACCAGGGCGAGCTGGCCGGGGTGGGTGAGCAGGGCGTGGACAGCGTTGTCGAGCAGGTTGACGGTGGTCTCGTGGCCCGCGCTGATCATCAGGATCAGGGTGTCCACGAGCTCGCCCTCGGTCAGCCGGGAGCCGTCCTCCTCGCGGGCGGAGATGAGCACGCTGGTCAGGTCGTCGCCCGGCGTCTCCCGCTTGAGCGCGACCAGGTCGGTGAGCACCTGGTGGATGCCGGCGAAGGTCGCGACGGCGTCCTCCGCGCTGATGGCGGTGTTGAAGATGTTGTCGACCAGCCGCCGCAGCTCCGTGCTCATCGCCTCGTCCTCGACGCCGAAGAGCTGGCTGATGACCTGGATCGGGATCGGGTAGCAGTACGCCTCCCGCAGGTCGACCGGCTCGCCGGCCGGCGTCTTGGCGAGGCCGTCGAGCAGGTCGGCGGTCAGCTGCGTGATCCAGGGGCGCATCGCCTCGGTGCGGCGGGCGGTGAAGGCCATCGACACCAGCTTGCGCAGCCGCCGGTGGTCGCCCCCGTACGCGGTGAACATGTTGGTGACCGCGACCCAGGTGAACAGCGGCCAGTCAGGGGTGATCTCGCCGTTGGCCCAGGCCGCCCAGTGCTGCCGCGGGTCCTTGGAGACCCGCGGGTCGGTCAGCAGCTCCTTCAGCAGCGCCTGGTCGCTTACCGCCCACGCCTTGACCCCGCCAGGAAGTTCCACCAGCGCCGCGGGGCCGCGTTCACGGATACGGGCTCCCTCACCGTGGATATCCCGCCCTGCGGGGTCGATGACGAGGGGGCCGGCGTCGTCGGACCCGGGGACGGCGGGGCGGTCTCGGTTTTCCATGCGATGGCTCCAGGGGTCTCGTCCGCGGCGGCCGGCGCGGTGACGGTGATCGGCGGGTATACGACGGGCAGGGCGACCAGCGCCCGGTGGAAGGGACCCTGGCGCCACTCCAGCTGGCCGACCTCGCAGTCGAGTTCGATGTCGGGGATGCGGTCCAGCAGCTTCTCCACCGCGACCGCCGCGATCAGCCGGGCCGGGCTCTTGGCGGGGCAGGTGTGCGGTCCCGCGCTCCACGACAGGTGCGCGCGGTTGCCGCCGCGCCGCTCGCCGCTGAGCGCCGGGTCGGTGTTGGCGGCGGTGAAGCTGACCAGGATCGGCCGGCCGGAGACCAGTTCGACCCCGTCGACCTCGGTGTCCTGCAGGGCGTAGTGCACCGCGTAGTTGGCCAGCGGCGGGTCGGCCCACAGCACCTCGTCGAGCGCCTCGTCGACCGGCAGGCTGCCGCCCGCCAGGTCGCCGGCGAAGCGGTCGTCGGACAGCAGCAGGAGCAGCGCGTTGCAGATCAGGTTCTGCTCGGGCTCGGTGCCCGCGCCCATCAGCAGGGCGAGCTGGTGCAGCATCTCCTCGTCGCCGAGCTGCGCCGGGTGCGCCATCATCCAGGACGTGACGTCCGCGCCGGGCTCGCGTCGCTTGAGGGCGACGAGTTCCGCCAGGCCCTCGGTGAGGATCTGGTTGGCCTTCTCGGAGTCCGCGTCGGCGTCGAAGATGCCGGACATGCCGACGACCAGCTTGTCGCCGATGTCGGCGGGGCAGCCGAACATCCGGTTGAAGACCAGCAGCGGCAGCAGCGCGCCGTACTCGCCGAGCAGGTCGGCGGTGCCGCGGGCGCCGATCCGGTCGATGAGGATGTCGGCGCTCTCCTCGACGTAGCCGCGCAGCGCGTTGGGGTCGACCTGGCCGAGGCTGTCGGTGATCACCCCGCGGTAGCGGGCGTGCGCCTCGCCGTCGGTCCACAGGGCGTTGGGCCGGTACATCATCATCGGCACCACCGGGCTGTCGGCCGGCACGGAACCGTCCGCCAGCGCCCGCCAGTTGCGCGGGTCCTTGGAGAAGCGCTCGGGGCTGCGCAGCACTTCGAGGGCGCTCTGGTAGCCGAGCACGAGGTTGGCGTCGACGCCGGGCGCGATCTCCACGGGCGCGACGCTGCCCTGGGCGCGCAGCGCCGCGAAGGTCGCCTTGGGGTCGGCGGCGTGCTCGGGCCCGTAGAGGCGCAGGGCGCCGCCGGCGTGGGCCGGGCAGCCCGGCGGCGGGACGGCGGCCGGTGCCGGCTGCGGTACGGGGGCGGGCTCTGGCGCGCTGGGGGACGTCATCCGGTTCAGGACTCCTGGTCGGCGGGGACGGGGCGGGTCTGCAGGTGTTCCACCAGGGCGATCAGCGCCTTGGTGGAGGAGGTGGCGTCGCGGGCGTCACAGCTGACCAGCGGGGTTTCCGGCAGCAGGTCCAGCGCCTCGCGTATCTCGTCCTCGGGGAAGTCCGGCGAGCCGTCGAACTGGTTGACGGCGACGGCGTACGGCATGCCGTGCTCCTCCAGCAGCCCCATCACGTCGAAGGACTGGTCGAGCCGCCGGGTGTCGGCCAGCACCAGGGCGCCGAGCGCGCCCTGGAGCATGTCGGTCCACAGCCGCGTGAAGCGCTTCTGGCCCGGCGCTCCGAAGAGGTAGAGCACCAGGCTCTCGCTGAGGGTGAGCCGCCCGAAGTCCATGGCCACCGTGGTGGCGGTCTTGTCGGGTACGCCGGCCAGGTCGTCGACGTGCGCGCCGGCCTGGGACAGCGGCTCCTCGGTCCGCAGCGGCCTGATCTCGGACAGGGTCCCGACGAAGGTGGTCTTGCCGACCGCGAAGTGCCCCACGATGAGGATCTTGGCGGCGGTCCTGACCGAGTCGGCCACGTAGGAGGGTGTGTCGCCGTCCGGGAGGACGAGGGCGCGGTCAGAGGCGGGCGCGGAGCCCATTGAGCACCTCCTGCAGGAGCTGGACGTCGGGGAGTTGCGCCTTGGGGATGGCGGCCCGCGCGATGATGTGGCCGCTGTCGATGAGGTCGCTGATCAGCACCTTGGTGACGCTGAGCGGCAGCGCGAGATAGCCCGCGACCTCGGCGACGGACAGGGCTCCGCCCCGGCACAGCTCCATCACCGCGCGCCGCTCGGGTGTCAGCCCGGCCATCGGACGGCCGGTCACGGCGTTCACCAGCGAGACGATGTCCAGGGTGTTGCGCGTCGGGTGGGCGCGGCCGTCGGTGACGACGTACGCCCGCACGAGCCCCTGCTCCCGCCTGCGCGGCGGGGTCATGACGGGACGGTGGTGCCCGGTCGGGTGGCGGCCGCGTCCTGGCGGGGCGGGCTGGTCAGCTCCTTGCCGAGCCTGTCGACGAGCTTCTGCATGCGGTAGGTGACCATCTCCATGTCCACGTCCTGCGTGGAGGAGACCGCCAGATACGCGCCCGCGCCGGCCGCGACCAGGAAGACGTAGCCGCCCGCGAACTCGACCAGCGTCTGCTGCCAGGGCGAGCCGTCCTTGCCGCAGAACTCCGCGGTGCTGCGGCTGATGGACTGCAGCCCCGACAGGGCCGCGGCCTGGCGCTCGGCCTCGTCGCGGGCGATGCCCTGCGAGTGCGCCCTGAGCATCCCGTCCGCGGACAGCAGGATCGCGTGCCGCGCCTCGGGGACCTTCAGGACCTCGTCGAGCATCCAGCCCAGCTCGTTGGCCATATGGTCGTTCATTCCTGAGTCGTCCCTTCGTCATCGGCCGATTCCGCGCGCCCGGAGCGGGTGCCGCGGGCGAACGCACCCATACGGGATGCGGTCTCGTACGGGGTGCGGATCGGCCCGGTGTCCTCGTCGGGCAGGGGCTCCGCGGTACGGGCGTGCCGGGCCGCGACCTGCTCCCCGCTGGCCTCCCGCCGGCGGCGCTTGGGCAGGCCGCCCACGGTGGCACCGGTGATGGGGGTCTGGGGCACCTCGTCGTCACCGGGCGCCCGCTCGTGCACCGGTTCCGCCGCCGCGGGGGCGGCGACCGCCGGCTCCGCGGCGACCGCCCGCACGGCCGGCGTACGCACCGGCAGGTCGTCCTGTGCGGCCGCCCGGTGGTGCGCGGCGCGGGCGACCACGGGGGCCGCGGCGGTGCCGGCGGTCACCAGCAGCGCCTTGGGCAGGAAGAGGACGGCCCGCACCCCGCCGTAGGGCGACCTGGTGTCCACCGACACCGAGAAGCCGTAGCGGGCGGCCAGCACGCCGATCACCGCGAAGCCGAACTGCGGCGGGTCGCCGAGCCGGTTGATGTCCAGGTTCTCGCCGCCGCCCAGCCGCTCGACGGCGAGCGAGACCTCCAGCTCGTCCATGCCGACACCGGCGTCGTCGATGACGACCGTGGTGCCGTTGTGCGCGGGGCGCAGGGTGACCTCGACCGAGGTGTTCGGCTGCGAGTGCCGGGTGGCGTTGTCCAGCAGCTCCGCGACCGCGAGCACCACCGGTTCCACCGCCCGGCTGATCACGTCGATGTCCGGGCCGGGGCCGATCTCGACCCGCTGGTAGTCGCGGATGCGGGACTTGGCGCCGCGCAGCACGTCGATCAGCGGCGAGGCCGCGCGCTGCCGTCCCGGCCAGGAGCCGCAGAGCACCGCGATGGCCTGGGCGCGCCGTGCGAACTGGGAGTTGGCGTGGTCGATCTCCATCAGGTCCTGCAGCACGTACGGGCTGTCGTGCCGGTCCTGCATGTCGGAGATGGACAGCTGCTGCTCGTTCGCCAGCGCCTGGACCGAGCGCATCGCCGCCTTGAGGGTGGCCTTGGCCGACTGGTCGGCCCGCACCCTGGCCTTCTCGACGGCGCCGACGAAGCGGTTCACGACCTGGTCCATGCGCTGGCCGTAGGCCGCACCGGCCAGCCGGTCGTCCCGCAGCCCCTGCTGGGGCCGCCGTCCGCCCAGCTCCACCGCGGGCAGCCTGACGTCGACCAGATGAGCGAGCTCCGCCTCACGGACCCGTATGTCGGCCTCGCGGCTGCGCACCTCCTGCTCGGCGGTGGCGAGCCGTTTGCCGAGCCGGGCCGCGGCGGCCGCCTGCCGGACCCACATCACGAGGGCCACGACTGCGACGACGGCGACAGGCCAGAACACCACTCCCGATATGTGACTAGTCATCAGATCCTCAGGATTCGGGGAGGCCGATCAGACCGGGGCAGCCCATCGGATCCCGGTGCGTATGGGGCACACACCGGGACGCGCACGGCGGTGGGCGTGGTCAATACCCGACGCGCACACCCGCCGTGGGAAGGGACTGCCTGATCATCCTAGTCATGAGCCTGGGGGACAAGGGCCGTCTGGTGAGGGAGTTGTGACTTCTCGTCAGCCAGGGCCTCGTCCCCGCCCCCGCCGCGGCGGCAGACCCGGCCCCGCCACCGCGGCGGCACCACTCATGGAAGACCCGCGCCTTCGCCCCGCGGTCGACGACATCGCCCCAGGTCATCGACGTCGACGGGTGAAGCCGCCCGCCCGGTCGGCCCTCTCCTCGATGTGCCCGCGGCAGGCACCCGCACGACCGGCAGGGCGGGGACGTAGCGACGAGCCGGGGGTGCAGCGAGGCAGAGATCATACGAAGCTCAAACTTCATGTTTTTGCTCTTCCGAATTCTGACGACTTGTGCGACCGACTGGATGCAACATCCTGCGAACCGTTGATCCCTCACACCGGCGTCGCTACGATTGGCGCGACAGCTGGCCAGAGCAACCCTTTGGCCCAGGTCGCAAGCACACTGAAGCGCCACAGTAAAGCGGAGAACGAGCCTCCGCAGGCATTCGGGGAATGTGCAGTCGCCCCTCGGAACAGGTGCGCGGCGAGCCGGAGGAGGGGATGTGGGGAAATCAACATGATTGATGTCCGCCATCACCCCAGGAAAGGGATCCGGAAAAGCGGCCTGTCATCCCGCAAAACGAAATGAGCCACGCCATGAGACTTGCAGCGACCGCCGCCACCCTCGGTGCCGCCGCGTTGATCGCCGGCCTGGGCACGGTGAGCGCCCAGGCAGCCACCACCTCCGTCGTCACCCCGAACGCCTGCGAGAACTTCACGCACCCGAACAACTCCAGCGCGACCTACCTCACCAACACCGGGACGAAGAACATGTACTCGGGGGCGGAGAGCTCCTGCGGGGTGACCGGGTACCTGAACCCGGGCAACATCTTCGACGCCTACTGCTGGCACGGGAACGCGGCGGGCCAGGAGTGGATCTACGGCCTGAACTCCTCGACCGGCAAGGCCGGCTGGGTCTACGCGCCGAGCATCGTCAAGGTCAGCGGCACGCTCAACCCCTGCAACGGTTAACTGAGCCCGCCGCTGCCGAAGGCCCCCCAGGGCGGCCGCCCGCCGCGTGAGCCACATGCGGCGGGCGGCCTGGTTCGGCAGGCCTCCTGGTTCGGCAGGCGGTCCGGCTCAGGGGGGCGGACGGTTCCGGGGGGAACGGTTCGGGGCCGGACCGGCTCGGGGGAGCGGTCCGGCCCTGGGGAGCGGTCCGGCTGCCGTACCCTGGCCGCATGGGCAGGACCGTGGATGGGCGGATGAACGTCGTCACCGCGCTGGTGCGAGCGTCCTTCCTGGTCAACGCGGTGTACGCGGAGACCGCCAGGGAGTACGGGCTGACCGCCCAGCAGGGGCAGTTGATGTGCGTGCTGATGCCGCAGCCGTACGGGATGGGCGAGCTGGTCGACATGCTGGGGCTCGCCAAGTCCAGCCTGACGGGCCTGGTCGACCGGACCGCGCAACGCGGCCTGGTGCGGCGCGAGCCGGACCCCGAGGACCGGCGGGCGGTCAGGGTCGCCCTCACCGACGAGGGCAGCGAGGTGGTCGAGGCCTTCTACGCCGAGACCTGCCGCCGGGTCGAACTGCTGCCCGCGAGCCTGCCGGAGGCCGACCGGGACGGCCTGGCCGAACTGCTGAGCCGGGTGGTGACCGACAACCAGGTGCCCGTCGTCTTCATGGACGCGGACGAGCCGCCGCGACGCTGACCCGGCGTCCTCGCTGCGGCCCCCTCAGGCGGTACCGGCTTCGGTCTCGGTACCGGCCTCGGTCGCGGCGCCGGCTTCAGTCGCGGTCGCGGTCGCGGTGCCGGTTCCGAACAGCTCGGCGAACCGCCCGACGAAGAGGTCGGCCCCCTTGTACGCGGCGACGGTCGAGGCGGGCAGCAGCGCGGGGGCGGCGCCCGGCGACTCCGGCGGGAACTGGCCGACACCGCCGCCGGGGCCGAGCGGGAGCAGGATCGAGGGGACGGGCGAGGGCCGGTAGACGGCACCGGGCCGGTCGCCCCGCACCTGCGCGAGGACGTTCTCCGCGACGACGGCCGCGTGCTTCATCGCGTAGCCGGCCATCTTCGCCTCGGCCAGGTCGGTCAGGTCGCCGAGCGCGTACAGGTTGTCGTATCCGCGGACCTGGAGCGTCCCGGTCACCCGCACCTGGCCCTGCCGCGTCATCGCGTCGGGGGTGAGACTGCCCGCGAGGAAGCCGCCGTTGACGCGGACGCCATGGCAGCGGAACCAGATGTCGGCGCCGATCTCGCCGCCGCCGGTCGTGGCCACGGTGAAGGCGTCCGCCCGCCCCGCGGGGACCGGCGGCGGGTCGGCCAGTGCGGTGCCGAGCCGCAGCTCGACGCCCAGGCCGTCGAGCTGGCGATGCAGCTCGGCGCGCAGCTCAGGCGTGAAGGACGGCATGATCTCCTCCGCCGGGTCCACGACGGTGATCCGCTTGCCGGGCCAGACCGCTGCGATCTCCCCGGCCAGTTCGAGGCCGACCGGCCCGGCCCCGGTGATCAGCACGCGGGCCGCGCCCGACAGCTCCTTGTGCGCGGCCCGCAGCTGGTCGAGCGCGTCGGCCGCGTCGTCGGTGTCGGCCTTCGCCGGGAAGGGGTAGTCGGAACCGGTCGCCAGCACCACGTAGTCCGCCTCGACCCGCCGGCCGTCCGCGAGGGTCACTCCCCCGGCGTCGACGCCGGCCGCCCGCCCGCGCACCACCCGGCCGCGTGCCAGCAGCCTGTCGTACGGGAAGAAGATGTTCTCGGCCCACTCCGGCTGCACCAGCGCCCGCAGCGACCCCGCCGCGTGCACGAACGCGTCCTTCGGCTCGACGAGGACGACCTCGATCCCGGCGTCGGCGTCCGCGTCCAGCGCCTTGGCGACGGCGGCACCGCCGTACCCGCCGCCGACGACCGCAACAGTTCGGCCCATGGTTTCACCCCACGATGTGATGTGGCATTGTCATTCGTACTACGAACCATAATAGTTCGTAGTACGAACAGCAAGCATGGGAAAGGTCCACGTGGGAGCGGTGGGACAGGGCAGAGTGCCGCCGGACGCGGCAATGTACAGCGGGTTTACGGCTCGACGGCCGCCTCGACCGCGTCGGCGAATCCGGGGTTGCTGAGCAGGATGCCGCCGTCCACCGGCAGCGTCACCCCGGTGATCCAGGCCGCGTCGGACGACGCGAGGAAGGTGACGGCGCCCGCGATGTCGGCCGGCTCGCCGATCCGGCCGAGCGGGTAGAGCGGCGCCGCCGCGGCGAGCACCGCCTCCTTGCCCTCCCAGGCCGGGGTGCGGATGGTGCCGGGCGCGACCAGGTTGACCCGCACCCCGCTGGGCGCCGCGTGCACCGCCAGCGTGCGGGTCAGCGACATCAGGCCCGCCTTGGCCGCGCTGTAGGAGTGGTTGCCGAAGTAGGAGATGCCGTTGACCGAGCCGATGTTGACCACCGCACCGCGCCGGCCGGGCGCGGCCGCCAGGTGCGGCAGCGCGGCCCGGGTGCAGCGCACCGCGCCGATCAGCGTGACGTCGAGGTCGAGCCGCCACTCGTCGTCGTCCTCGTCGGCGAAGTCGGGTTTGTGCTCGCCGCACCGGTAGGCGTTGTTGACCAGCACGTCGAGCGTCCCGAAGGCCTCCACCGCCCGCGCCACGGCCGCGTCCACCGAGGTGCGGTCGGCGACGTCGCAGCCGCATGCCTCGGCCTTCCCGCCGGCGGCCCGGATCGAGGCCGCTGTCAGCTCGGCCCCCTCCTGGTCGACGTCCGCGATCAGCACCCCGGCGCCCTCGGCGGCGAACCGCCGGGCGGTCGCCTCACCGATGCCGCGTGCCCCGCCCGTGACGATCACACCGAAGTCCTCGAAGCGTCCTCTCATCGGGTCAGCGTATGCACTCCCGAAGCGCCCTGACCAGGGCCTGCGCGCGGGGGTCCGCCGTGACGTTGCGCTGCATGCCGTTGGTGACGTAGCCGAACCCGATCTCCGTGCCGGGGTCGGCGAAGGCCAGGCTGCCGCCGCGGCCCGGGTGGCCGAACGACCCGGGGGCCAGCAGCGGGGACGACGGTCCGTGCAGCATGTAGCCGAGCCCGAAGCGGGTGTTGACCACCAGCACCCGGTCGGGGCCGTCCGACTCCGCCGTCCTGGCCGCGGTCACCGTCGCGGGCGCGAACAGCCGCGGCCCGTCCGCCGGCTCGCCGACCAGCGAGGCGTAGAAGCGGGCCATCGACCGGGCGGTGGCGACACCGCCGGACGCCGCCAGCTCGCCGGCCCGATACGCAGGGTCGTTCTCGTCGGGCAGCGGGGTGATCGCGGCGAAGGCCCGCCGGGTGAGCGAGTCCGGGTCGGCGTAGGCGTCGTTGACGGACTGCTTGGCCCGGGTGCGCAGCCCGCCGGACACCGCGGGTTCGGGCACCTCGACGTCGGCGATCCTGCCGACCTGTCCCACCCGGTCCTCCGGCAGGCCTATCCACAGGTCGAGGCCGAGCGGCCGGCTGATCTCCTCGGCCACGAAGCGCCCGATCGACCGCCCCGAGGCGCGCAGCACCAGCTCACCGGCCAGCCAGCTGAAGGTCTGCGCGTGGTAGCCGTGTTCCGCGCCCGGCGGGAAGAGCGGCTGCTGCGCGGCCACCGCCCGCGGCCCGGACACCCCGTCGAGCGCCTGCCCGGGAGTGAGCGGCACATCGAGCGCGGGCACCCCTGCCCGGTGCGCGAGCACGTCGCGTACCGTCACCCGCTCCTTGCCGCGCGCCTTGAACTCCGGCCAGTACGTCCCCACCGGCGCGTCGAGGTCCAGCTGCCCGCGCTGGTGGAGCAGCAGCAGGCAGGCGGCGGCCACGCCCTTCGTCGCCGACCGCACGGTCTGCGCGGTGTCCTGCCGCCACGGCCCTCCCCCGTCGGGCGCCGCCGTACCTCCCCACAGGTCGACGACCTTCCGCCCCTGCCGGTAGACCGCGACCGCCGCGCCCCGGTCCCCGCGGCGCGCGAAATTCCCCGCGAAGGCGGCGCGGACCGGCTCGTACCCCGGTTCCACCGACCCGTGCACCTCGGTGGCGTCCATGACCCGCCCCCCTTCCCTTCGTCCCTGACCCTGCGGCCTCTCCCCTCCATGGTGCACGAGGGGTGTGACAGCCGGGCAACGGCCTGCGGCCCCGGCGCGTGAGGTGCGCCGGGGCCGCGACGTGCGGCGGACCCGTGACGGGACCGCGGTCCTGGCCTTGCGGCCAGGTGCGGTCCCGTACGGGCCCGGTGGGGGGATCCGCTGTCTACGTGCTACGACAGCGGCGGGTATGCGTTGGCGATCAGCTGGTGGAACTGGGCCGAGAACCAGTGGCCCGCCAGCGGGGCGTTGGGCAGAGCGCCCGTCGGGTTGTTGCCGTTGCGTGCGTTGCCGCCGTAGGTCGGGTCGCACATCTGGTCGAAGCCCTTGCCCTCGTCGTTGCTGACGGCCTGGCTCGCACCGTCGGACTCGCCCGGAGGCTTGACCCAGACGTAGGCGTCGATGCTCGTCGCGGGAGCTGCGGTCGGCCGTGCGCCGATGCCCGCACCCGACTGGTTGCACCAGTTGCCCGCGTGGATGCGACGGTCGATGCGGCCGCCGTTCACGTAGGTGTCCACGCTGGTCGTGGCGCCCGGACCGGTGGGACGCGCGGTGCCGCCCCAGCCGTTGCGGCTGGTGTCGATCAGCATGCCGATGCTGGACGAGAAGCCGTCGGAGACCAGCTGGTTGCGCAGGCCGACCGCGTAGGACTGCTCGTCCACGTAGTTGTTCCAGTCGACCCACTTCGACTGGCGCACCGTGGTGCCGTTGACGTTGTCGGTCACCTTGAAGTTGGGCTCCACGGTGGCGCTGTAGTTGGCCGTGTTGACGATGAAGCCCTGCACGTCGGCCACGCTGGCGCCGTTCGACGTCGCGACCTTGTAGAACTCCTGCGCGGAGGGGGCGAGGTTGCTGTCCCAGCCGAGCCAGGCGTGGTGGCCGGCGTCGAGGTAGTTGTACGTGTTGCCGAGCGCACCCAGCTTCGCGAGGGCGTAGCTGACGCCCTTCTCGTAGTTGCCGTTCGCCTTCATCGTCGCGCACGCGTCGGTGGAACCGGCAGTGCCGCCCGCGTTGGTGACCAGGTTGGGCAGCGAGTCGGGCTCGATGATGTTGACGATCCGCAGACCCGAGTAGGCCGAGTTGCCCTCGAGCGCGGCGATCGGGTCGATGTACTCGCTCTGGTAGCGGCCGATGTCCGTCGGGCCCAGTTCACCGTTGGAGGCGAGGGCCGAGCAGTCCCGGCCGGGCAGGTCGTAGATGACCAGCTCGATGGTGAGCGGCTGCCCCGCGGCCTGCTGCACCGCGGCGTCCAGGTGGGCCTTGAGACCCTTCGCACCGTTCACACCGCTGATCGCGGCGATCCGGTCCAGCCACACGGCGGTGGACTGGTTCGCGATCGCCTGACCGCCGTCACCGGCTGCCAGCGCGGACCAGTCGGAGTTGACGTAGCCCTTCGCCCCGACGTACGGGTTGTCGACCTTCTGGCCCGGAGGCGGAGTGGTCGGCGGCGTGGTGGGCGGGGTGGTGGGCGGCGTCGTCGGCGGCGTGGTCGGCGGCGTCGTGGGAGGAGTGGTCGGAGGCGTGGTGCCGGTGCCGCCACCGCAGGCGACACCGTTCAGGGTGAACGCCGTCGGCGAGGTGTTGGTACCGCTGTACGACCCGTTGAAGCCGAAGGTCGCCGTCCCGCCGGTCGCCACCGCACCGTTGTACGAAAGGCTGGCCGCGTTGACGGCCTTCCCGCTCTGGGTGACTGTGGCGCTCCAGCTCTGGGTGATCTGCTGGTTGCCTGCGAAGCTCCAGCCGAGGTTCCAGCTGGTCAGCGCGGGGCCGGTGTTGGTGATCGTCACCTGCGTGGTGAAGCCGGTGTCCCACTGGCTCACGTTGTAGGCGACCGAGCAGCCGGCCGAGGCCGCGGAGGCGGACGTGGTGCTGAGAGCAGCGGCCACACCGCCTGACGCGACGACCATCAGGCCCGCGGCCAATGCCGCTGTTCTGCGTCGGACTATCGGGACTGCCATGTGCGAACAACCTCCATAGGGGGGATGGGCCTTCGAAAGGGCTTCGAGAGGTCATGGGAGGTGGTGCGGTGATTCATTGTTCGGTTACACGCTCTTAACGTGGGAGCGCTCCCATACTGCGGAGCCGTCCTGCTCCTGTCAATGCTTGAAGCACGACAAGGCGCTACGCGCCAGGCCGAGTTACCCCCGCCCTGCACCATCTCCGCAGGTCACGGCCGTCCGCGCCCGGCAGGTCGCTCCGGCCGACCGCCCCTCCACCCGGCCGCGCCCTGCCCCGGCTTCGCACCCCGAACCCCCCGAGCCCCAGGAGGGCGGGACGCGTCCAAGAGCTACGCGGTGGCCGCGGCCGCGGCCCTTCCCGCGGCCCGCCCGGAGAATATGCATCCGCCCAGGAACGTCCCCTCCAGCGACCGGTAGCCGTGCATTCCACCGCCGCCGAATCCCGCCGCCTCACCGGCCGCGTACAGCCCGCCCAGCGGCTCCCCGCGCCCGGCTCCCGCCGCATCCGCCGGCGCATCGGGCGACGGCGGCGCAAGGACCCGCCCGGCAAGATCCGTCTCCAGCCCGCCCAGGGACTTCCGCGTCAGGATGTTCAGCCGCACAGCGATCAGCGGCCCGGCCTTCGGGTCGAGCAGCCGGTGCGGCGACGCCGTACGGATCAGCTTGTCGCCGATATAGTTCCGCGCCCCGCGAATCGCCGTGACCTGCAGATCCTTCGTGTACGTATTCGCGATCTCCCGGTCCCTCGCCTCGATCTCGCGCCGCAGCGCGCCCTCGTCGACCAGGTCCTCCCCGGTGAGCGCGTTCATTCCGCGCACGAGCGCGCCGAGTTCGCTCTCCACGACGAAGTCGGCCCCGTTCCGCTTGAAGGCCTCGACGGGGCCGGGAGCGCCGGGCAGCGCGCGTTTGAGAACCTCGCGCACGCTCCGCCCGGTGAGGTCCGGATTCTGCTCGGAGCCGGAAAGCGCGAACTCCTTCTCGATGATCTTCTGCGTGAGGACGAACCACGTGTATTCGTGCCCGGTACGCATGATGTGTTCGAGGGTACCGAGCGTGTCGAATCCGGGAAAATAGGGTACGGGCAGCCGTTTTCCGGTCGCGTCGAGCCACAGCGACGAGGGGCCGGGCAGAATGCGGATTCCATGCCTGGCCCAGATCGGGTTCCAGTTCTCGATGCCCTCGGTGTAGTGCCACATACGGTCGCCGTTGATACCGGAGGCGCCGGCCGACTCCGCTATGCCCAGCATCAGCCCGTCGACATGGGCGGGGACGCCGGAGAGCAGCTTCTTCGGCGCCTTGCCGAGCCGTTCCGGCCAGGCCGCGCGCACCAGGTCGTGGTTGCCGCCGATGCCGCCGCTGGTCACGATGACGGCCTGCGCCTTGAGGGCGAACTCGCCCGCGACCTCACGCGAACTGGCCTTGCCGCGGGCCGCGTCACTTGCCACCAGCACCTCGCCGGTCACCCCGTCGACGGCGCCGCCGGCCGTGCTCAGCCCGGTCACCCGGTGCCGGAAGCGCAGCTCGACCCGGCCCCGGGCGACCGCCTCCCGCACCCGCCGTTCGAACGGCTCCACCACCCCGGGACCCGTACCCCACGTGATGTGGAAGCGCGGCACGGAATTGCCGGGGCCGGTCGCCAGGAAGCCGCCGCGCTCGGCCCAGCCCACCACGGGGAAGAGCCGCAGCCCCTGCTCGCGCAGCCACGCCCGCTTCTCGCCCGAGGCGAAGTCGACGTAAGCCTGCGCCCATTGCCGCGGCCAGTGGTCCTCGGGCCGGTCGAAGCCGGCGGTTCCCAGCCAGTCCTGGAGCGCCAGCTCCGTACTGTCCTTGATCCGCATCCGGCGCTGCTCGGGCGAGTCGACGAAGAACAGCCCGCCGAACGACCAGAACGCCTGCCCGCCCAGCGACGCCTCCGGCTCCTGGTCGACCAGGATCACCTTCCGCCCGGCATCCGCCAGCTCGGCGGTGGCCACCAGCCCCGCTAGACCCGCACCCACCACGACGACGTCCGCGTCCAGCGCCATCCGCCCGCCTCCAGCTCCACGTGCCCGACCTACTGAGTGGTAATGCACGTTACGCGAGCCGACCCCGCCAGGTCAGCGCCCCTGCACGCCCCCCGCAGCGACTCCCCGCCGCCGTGCACCGGTACATTCCCGGCTCATCCGGCGATCAGCCGCCATCTCCTCTCACCGTCGTCCCACTCGTCCGTGGCGGTGAGCCCGGCCCCGGCCGCCACCGCCGCGGATGCCAGGTGGTCGGGGTGGATGTGCGCGACCAGCGTCGTCACCCCCTGCGCGCAGAGCCATCCGACCAGCCCGCGCGCGGCCTCGGTGGCAATCCCCTGCCCTTGCCACGGCGTTCCCACCACCCAGGCGATCTCGGCCCGCCCTCCGACCACCGTCGCCTGCACCGTCCCGGTCAGACAATCCGCGGATTCCAGCCGCACCACCCAGTTGCACCACGACACCGCGGCGTCCCCCGACCCGGCGACCAACCGCTCGTACCGCGCCCGCAGCCCCTGCGGGGTCTGCGGGGTGCCGCCGATGAAGTCGTGCAGCCTCGAGTCCCCCAGTACCTCGGCCATTTCCTCGGCATATTGCGCCGCCAACGGCAGCAGCGTCAGCCGCTCCGTGGCGATGACCTCCGCTTCCACTCCCCGCACCGCGCCTCCCGGCCCCGTCCCCGTCGCCCGCCGCCCGGGCCTGCACCGGACCGTACGCCCCCGCTCACCGCCGCCTCTGGTCGGCCCGGCGGCCGGTGGGGACACGGGGGCAGTCCGGGGGCGCACAGGGGTGAAAAGTTGCTGGCGGTCCGGGCGCCCCGAACCATGGGTGGGGTGAGCGACGGCGCGTACCTACGGTTTCCGCATCTGCACGGCGACATGCTCTGCTTCACCGCGGAGGACGACGTCTGGGTGGCCCCGCTGGGGCCACCGGGCGGCTCACCGGGCCGCGCCTGGCGGGTGACGGCGGACCGCACGCGGGTGGGGCCGCCGCGGCTGTCGCCCGACGGGGCGACGATCGCCTTCACGAACTGGCGCAGCCTGGACCCCGAGGTGTACCTGGTGCCGTCCGAGGGCGGCACCTCACGCCGGCTGACGTACTGGGGCAGCGCCGACACCCGGGTGTGCTCCTGGGCTCCCGACGGCCATGTACTGGCGGTTTCCTCGCACGGGCAGCCGTTCTCCTACTTCACCTGGGCGCACAGCGTGCCCGTCGAGTGCGGCCCGGGCGGCCCGCTGCCCTGGGGGCCGGTGTCGGACATCGCGGTGCGCGACGACGGCGACGGTGAGCGCCGCACCCTGCTGCTGACAGGAACCCCGCCGCACGAGCCGCACGCCTGGAAGCGCTACCGCGGCGGCGCGACGGGACGGCTGTGGCTGCACGGCGAGCGACTGGTGCCCGACATCGACGGGCACCTCGCGTCGCCGATGTTCGTGGCCGGCCGGATCGCCTTCCTGTCCGACCACGAGGGCGTCGGCAACCTCTACTCCTGCCTCCCCGACGGCACCGACCTGCGCCGCCACACCGACCACGCCGACTTCTACGCCCGCAACGCCGCCACCGACGGCGAGCGCGTCGTCTACCAGTGCGCGGGCGATCTGTGGCTGGTCGAGGACCTGGCCGCAGCCGACGCCGTCCCGCGCCGCCTCGACATGCGCCTGGGCGGCGCCCGCAGCGGCCGCCGCCCGTACCAGGTGCCGGCCGCCGCCAACGTCGACGGCCTGGCCATCGACCCCACCGGTCGCGCCAGCGCCGTATGCGTCCGCGGAAGTCTGTACTGGCTCACTCACCGCGACGGCCCGGCCCGCACCATCGCCGACGCAGCGGGCGCCCGCGTCCGGCTGCCCGAGATGCTGGGCGACACCGGCCTGGTCGGCTACGTCACCGACGCGGAGGGCGAGGACGGCCTGGAACTGGCCCACCTGCCCGGCCGCGCCTCGCGCGCGCTGAGCCGCGGCCCGGAATCGGCCGCCGAGGCGGCCGAGACGGCCGTCGCCCTGGGCGCAGGCCAGGAGGCTGCCGAGCCGGCGGCCGAGCCGCCTGCGGCCCCGGCGGACGCGGCGCCGGACACGGAGCCGGTGGGGGCCGGACGGTCGCGTACGGCGGCGGGCGGTGATCGTATTCCGCCGGGCGACAATCGCATTCCGGAGGGCGATGATCACACCCCGGCGGGCGATGGTCGTACCGGCAGAACCGGCTCCACCCGCGTGGCCTACGTCGACGGCGCCGTCACCGCCGGCGTCGGTGACGGCGGCGGTGACGCGGGACCGCCGCCCGGCGACACCTCCGACTCGGTCACCCGTCTGGCCGTGGGCCGGCTCGGCCGCGTCCTGGAACTGGTGTCGTCGCCCGACGGCGGCACCCTGGCGGTGGCCTCGAACGACGGCCGCCTGCTGCTGGTGACCACCGGTGTGGCCACCGACATGGCCGTGGACGGCGGGGCGACCCGCTACGACGACACCGACGAAGACGCCGACGTCAACCCCGGCGAGCAGAACCCACCCGGCACGGTGAAGGAGCTGATCCGCTCCACCAACGGTCCGGTCCGCGACATGGCCTTCTCCCCCGACTCGGCATGGCTGACCTGGTCGCACCCCGGCGTCGGCCGCTCCCTGCGCTCGGTCAAGATCGCCCGGCTGTCCGACCAGACGATCATCGACGTCACCAACGGCCGGTTCGAGGACGAGCAGCCGGTCTTCACCCGCGACGGCCGCTATCTGGCGTTCCTGTCCTGGCGCGGTTTCGACCCGGTGTACGACGTCCATACCGGCGACCTGTCCTTCCCGCTGGGCTGCCGCCCGTACCTTGTGCCGCTCAACTCGGCGACGCCGTCCCCCTTCGCCCTGCCTGTCGACGGCGGACCAGTCGGCAGCGCGACCGGCAGCGGCCTCGACCCGGGCGAGAGCGGCGGCGACAGCGACGGCCCGGTCGTCGTCGAGGCGGAGGGCCTGCCCAGCCGGGTGACGCCCTTCCCCGTGCCCGCGTCGAAGTACTCGTCACTCGAACCGGTGCAGGGCGGCCTGGTCTGGATGCGCTGGCCGATCTCCGGCGCCCTGGGCGAGACCTTCGTCAACCCCACCGACCCGTCCCCCCGCCCGAGCCTGGAGTTCTTCAACCTCGGCAAGTCCAAGAAGACCGAACTGGTCCACCACATGGACTGGTACGCCGTCAGCGGCGACGGCCGCCGCCTCGCGGTGTACGACGAGGGCGAACTGGCGGTGCTGCCCGCCACCGAGCGCGGCGACGACGACACCACCGTCTACGTCGACATGCGCCGCATCCTGCACGAGGTGGACCCGGGCGCCGAATGGCAGCAGTCCTATGCCGAGGCGGGCCGCCTGATCCGCGACTACTTCTGGGCGCCCGACATGTGCGGCGTCGACTGGCGGGCCATCCTCGACCAGTACCGCCCGCTGGTGGACCGGATCGCCACGCCTGACGAGTTCGCCGACCTGCTCCGCGAGGTCCTCGGCGAACTGGGCACGTCCCACGCCTATGTCGCCGCCGCCCGCCGGAACGAAGGGCCGCCGCACTACCAGCGCCCCATCGGCCTGCTCGGCGCCGACTTCCAGCACAACAAGGACGGCACCTGGACGGTGATCCGCATCCTGCCGGGCGAGTCGTCGGATTCCAAGGCCCGTTCCCCGCTGGCGGGCACCGGCATCCGCGAGGGCGCCGTCCTCACCCACGTCGACGGCCGCGCCGTGGACCCGCACGCAGGCCCCTTCCCGCTGCTCGCGGGCGCCGGCGGCACCACCGTGGAGCTGACCTTCCGCCCGCCGGGCGGCCGCGGTGCACCCCGCCGTGTGGCCATCGTCCCGCTCATCGACGACCGCCCGCTGCGCTACCAGCACTGGGTCGCCAAACGTCGCAAGGTCGTACGCCGGCTCAGCGGCGGCCGGTGCGGTTACCTGCACATCCCGGACCTGGGCGGCTCCGGCTGGGCGCAGTTCAACCGCGACCTGCGCAAGGAGGTCGCCTATGACGCCCTGCTGGTCGACGTCCGCGGCAATGCGGGCGGCAACATCAGCGAACTGGTCATCGAGAAACTCACCCGCACGGTCCTCGGCTGGGACCTCACCCGCAATGCCCAGCCCGTCTCCTACGCCGGCAATGCACCGCGCGGCCCGGTCGTGGCCATTGCCGACGAAGCAACCTCCTCCGACGGGGACATGATCACCGCGGCTTTCAAACTCCTCGGCCTCGGCCCGGTGGTGGGCCTGCGCACCTGGGGCGGCGTGGTCGGCATGACCGGCCGGCACCGCCTGGGCGACGGCACGGTGATCACCGTGCCGATGAACGCCGCCTGGTTCGACGCCTACGGCTGGTCGGTGGAGAACCAGGGCGTGCCGCCGGACATCGAATGCCTGCGCACACCCCTGGACTGGGCGGAGGGCCGCCACGGCCAGCTCGACGTCGCCGTACGCACCGCCCTGACGCTGCTCTCGCAGCACCCCGCGGCCACCCCTCCCGACCTGTCCTCACGCCCGGACCGCGCCCGCCCGCCACTGCCCCCGCGAACGCCTCCGGCGCCCCGCTGACGGCCCTCGGGTCCCCCGGCTGGCCGCCCGCACCGCCGGCATGGCAGCCTCCCCGCAATGGACACTCACAGCAGCGGTGGCGGCGAGCGGGCGGCCTGGCCGCGATCTGCCGACGAGGCGCTGGCCGAGCAGGAGCGGCTGCGCGCCCTCGCGGACCTGACCTCGCCGGGGCCTGCGCCCGGCAATGTACGGCTGGTTGCGGGCGTGGACGTCTCCTATGCCACGCAAGGCGACGCCCTTGTCGCGGCCGCCGTGGTCCTGGACGCGGCGACGCTGGAAACCGTCGAGGTCTCCGTGGTGGAGGGGACGGTGACCTTCCCGTACGTACCGGGCCTGCTGGCGTTCCGCGAACTGCCCTCGGTCATAACGGCGCTGGAGAAGCTGACCTGCAGCCCGGATCTCCTGGTGTGCGACGGCTACGGCATCGCACATCCCCGCCGCGCGGGGCTCGCGGTGCATCTGGGGGTGCTGACCGCACTGCCGTGCTTCGGCGTCGCGAAGACCCCGTTCGTCTTCGGTCACGACAACGTCGGTGAAGAGCGCGGCGCCGCCGCCCCGTTGACGTCGGACGACGGCGAGGTGGTGGGCCGGGCGCTGCGGACGCAGCGGGGCGTCAAACCGGTGTTCGTGTCAGTGGGCCACGCGATCAGCCTGGACCACGCCTGTGCCCATACCCTGCAACTCGCCTTCCGGTACCGCCTTCCGGAAACCACCCGCAGAGCCGACCACCTCAGCCGGGAGCGCCTGCGCGCGATCACCCGCTGAGCGCCGTGGCCCCGCATGGGAGAAGGGGCGCCCCGAGGGGCACCCCTTCCCTGTGTCACGGTATTCGCGCGACCATCTCAAGGCGCGACGTCAGCTCCAGTCGTCCTGGGGCTCGTCGTTGGAGTCCTCGCCCATACGCCGACGAGCCTGCTCCTGGCCACGCTGGGCCTGCTCGTCGAGGCGACCGCCGGAGCGCTCCGAGGCTTCCTGCCCTGCGCGCTGCATGCCCTCGTCGGCCTGCCCGGAACCCTGACGGCGGGCTCCCTTGGCCTTCTCGGCGTACTCGCTCGCCTTGTTCCTGATGTCGTCCATACCGCCCATGATTACTCCTCCTGGAGTGTGTGGGGATGCGGCCTCGACCAGACTTACATGGGGGGACAACCAGCGCATCCCGGGACAATCAACTGCCAATCGCCCCAGGTCAGCGGCACTTTGTCGTTACGGAACGTGATGGTCGGCGGTGCGGGCCGACTCGTCCGCGGCTCCTCCCCGACCCACAAGACCCCGGCGCACACCCGCGTTGCGGGCCAGCGCTGGTGCCGCCCGCCGCATTTCGCGCCGCCCGAGCGCCCCGCCGAGGACCGACGGCAACGCGCCCCGCATCGGCTGCATGCCGCGCAGCCACCACTGCGCATAGACATGCGGCGAACGGCGGGCAATACCGGCGACGATACGGTCCACCGCCGGCTCCAGCGGATAGGTGCGGTTGGCCGGCCACGGCAGTCTTGCGCGCAACTCCCGCAGCACGTCGTCCTCGTCGGCCCCGCGCACCATGTCGGTGTCGGTCCAGCTGAGATATCCGACGCCAACTGTCACGCCGCGGTGGCCCATTTCCGCCCGCAGGCTGTGCGCGAAGGCCTCGACTCCCGACTTGCTCGCGCAGTACGCCGCCATCATGGGCGCCGGAGTGATCGCGGCGAGCGAGGCGATCTGCAGCAGATAGCCGCGGGATTCGAGCAGCGCCGGCAGGAACGCGCGGGCGGTGGCGATACTGCCCAGCAGGTTGACGTGGATGACGCGGTCGAAGGCGTCGGGGTCGGAGTCGAGGAAGGGACCGCCGGTCGCCACGCCGGCGTTGGCGACGACGACGTCGATCCGTCCGAAGTGAGCAATCACTTCCCCGGCGACCTGCGCCATGGCGGCCCGGTCCGTGACGTCCGCGGTCCAGCAGGCCGCGTCGCCGCCCAGCGACGCGGTGACACGCTTGAGTTCGTCCGGCTCCAGGCCGACCAGCGCCAGCCGGGCGCCTTGCGCGGCAAGCTTGCGGGCCAGCAACTCACCCACCCCGCGTGCGGCGCCGGTCACCACCACGACCTGACCCTCTACCGATGATCGGCTCATGCGCTCTTCTCCTCGACTGCGGGGTCACCCTGTTCAGTGGCGGCGTCGACATCGCCGTCAACTACGGCGGCCGGCACTGCATGTGCCGCAACCAGCGCACGAATGGCGGACTCCACGGCCGCCGGGTCTTCGATCGGCGTCATATGGCCGAGCCCGGGCAGTTCGGTGAGACCGACACAGTGCGGAAGCACCTCCGCCATACCGCGTGCGTGCACCTTCGGCGTGAGCTTGTCGTGGGTGCCCACCAGGACGGCGGTCGGCGCCTCCAGCGCGGCGATCTCCGCGTCGAGGTCGAGGACTGCGAGCACCCGCCCCCACGCGGCGCGCTGCTTCGCCTTGCAGGCGTGCACGATCCGCGCGGTGAAGGCCGCCTGCTCCCGTGTCGGCGCGGTCCCCAGGACGCCGTAGGCGAAGGCGGCCCGCGACATCGGGGTGACCGGCCCGAGCGGCAGCCGCGAGGTCAGCAGCTGGCGGTGGAAGACCCGCCGAAGCCACCGGGAGGAGAACCGCGGCGGCAGTACCTCGGTCTTCCCGAGCAGCCGCCCGCTGCCGGTGCTCGCCAGCAGCGCGGCTGCCGTACGGCTGCGCACGGCAGCCCGCCCGGACGCCGCCATGATCGTCATACCGCCCATGGAGTGCCCGGCCAGCACGGCCCGCTCGCCCTCCGGCAGAACCGCCTGCAGTACGGCTTCCAGATCATCGGCCAGTACGCCGGTTCCGTAACCCGCGCGGGTGGTCGGCGCCGCACTGCGGCCGTGGCCCCGCTGGTCGTAGGCGATCACCCGGAAATCCGACGAGAGCAGGCGCACCACCGGCGCCCAGAAGAGGATCGAGCACGTCCAGCCGTGCGCGAGGACGACGGCAGGACCGTCGGCGCGGCCGAACTCCTCGACATGGATGCGGGTTCCGTCCGCCGACACCACCTGCAGCGTGCGACGCGCCGGCACCGCTTCGTAAGGGAGCGTCATGACGCGACCTCCGCCCGGTTCGTACGATCGTCGCCCACCGGCGGAGCATCACCCTCGGCGGGGCTGATCAGATCGTATTCGGAGACTTTCAACTGCCTGGTCGCGCGCCGGAATTCCGCTGTGGTGCCGGGCCATGCCGTGGTGTTGCGCCCGTTCGCGTCCAGATACCAGCTCTTGCAGCCGCCGGTGTTCCAGACCGTACGGGCGGCGCGGCGCTGCGTCTCCTCGTTCCACGCGGCCACTGCCGCGGGTTTGGCGTCCATGGCCGCGGCACCGGTGCGCGCCAGGGTGCGCATGTAGTCGGCGACGTAATTGAGCGATGATTCGATCATCAGGATCATCGAGCTGTTACCGAGGCCGGTGTTGGGGCCGATAATGAACAGCAGGTTGGGGAATCCGTCGACCGTGCAGCCCCGCAGCGCCGCCATTCCGCCCTTCCAGTGCTCGGCCAGCGTGCGCCCGTCCGCGCCGATGACGCGGTCGCCGATCGGCATGTCGGTGACGTGGAAGCCGGTGCCGAAGATAATCGCGTCGACCTCGCGCTCGGTGCCGTCGGCGGTGACCACGGAGGAACCCCGGACCTCGGCAAGGGCGGCGGTGACGACCTCGGTGTTGGGCTGCGCAAGCGCCGGGTAATAGGTGTTGGACAACAGGATCCGCTTGCAGCCGATCGTGTAGTCCGGGGTGAGGCGGGCGCGCAGCGCCGGGTCCTTGACCGACCGCCGCAAATGGCTGCGGGCGATGCGCTCCGCGGCCTTCATCAGCTTCGGCCGCTTGACGAACGCGCCGACCTGGAACTCCCTGATCAGCCACAGCAGGCCGCGCCTGGCCTTGGCGGTGCTCGGCACTTTGCCGTGGAGCCAGCGCTCCGCACCGCTGACCGGGCGGTCGACCCGCGGCATCACCCACGGCGGGGTGCGCTGGATGACGGTCAGGCGGCCGACCTCGGGCTGGATGGACGGCACGATCTGGATGGCCGACGCACCCGTCCCCACCATGGCGACGCGCTTGCCCTTGAGGTCGTAGTCGTGGTCCCAGCGCGAGGAGTGGAAGACCCGCCCGGGGAAGTCCTCGATGCCGGGGATGTCGGGGATCTTCGGGTCGGACAACGGGCCGGTCGCCGACACAAGGACATCGGCGGTCAACTCGCCGGCCGCCGTGGTCACCTCCCAGCGCCGCGCGGCGGCGTCCCAGCGCGCCTGCTTCACCTCTGCGCCGAAACGCAGATGCGGACGCAGCCCGAAGACGTCCGTGACGCGCTCCAGGTAGGCGCGGATGTGCTGCTGGCCGGAGAAGGCACGCGGCCAGTCGGGGTTGGGTGCGAACGAGAACGAGTAGAGGTGCGAGGGCACGTCGCAGGCGCAGCCCGGATAGCTGTTGTCGCGCCAGGTGCCGCCCACCGCATCGGCCCGCTCCAGGATCACGAAGTCGGTGATCCCCTCGCGCCGGAGCCGTACGGCGGCTCCCAGACCGCCGAATCCGGACCCGATCACCGCCACCCGCACGTGTTCGCGGTTGTCGTCGCCCATGGCACCGCCCTTCCTTCCGCCGGGTCGTCTGCGGTACGGGAACCGCGACCGGTCCCCGTACCGCAGCACACCTTGCCATCAATCACTGGCATTGTTGGGACTGTAGGGCACGGCAGGTTACCTGCGGTAGGGGCTGGGCCGAAATCCCTTGCACGGCCGCGCCGGATCCACTCGCCGGGCCGTGCGCGGACCGCGCTCACCACGCGCCGGACACAGGCGGCGCACGGCTCGGCAATGTGCGCCGCCCACGCGAAGAACGCGGCCTGGAGCAGGGTAAGGAACGCCGCACCAGGATGAAGCCCCTTACGCAAACGCATAGGCTGGGCGGGTGAACGACCGCGTGGACGACACGAGCACAGTGGATGGCGCCGGCGCACGCTCCGGCGGACAACCCGGCGCGCGCGAATACCGCGTTGAGGAGCTGGCAAGAGCGGCCGGCATACCCGTCAGGACACTGCGCTTCTACCGCGAAAGGCGCCTCCTTCCGCCACCGCGACGCGACGGCCGTATCGCCTGGTACTCCGAGAGCCACCTCGCCAGGCTGCAGACGATCGCCGCGCTCCTGGAACGCGGCCACACCCTCGGCGGCATCGCAGAACTGATCACCGCATGGGAGAACGGCCGCACGCTCAACGGCGTGGCAGAGCTGCTCGGCCTCGGCGGCACCCTCGCGGCCCCCTGGTCCGACGAGACCCCGGTCGTCCTGACCCCTGAGGATCTCGCCGACTACTTCGGCGACGACGCCAGCCCGGAGAACCTGACCGCGGCTCTGGAAATCGGCTACATCTCCGTGGCGGGCGAGAGCGCACTGCACACCAGCCGCCGCCTGCTCGACGTGTCGGCCGCCCTCGTACGCGAAGGCGTACCGCTGGCGGCGGTCCTCGCCGCGGGCCGGGAGGTGCGCAGCCACGTCGACGCCATTGCCGAACTGTTCACCCAGGTCGTCAAGACCCATGTACTCGGCCCACTGGACGACGTACCGCCCGAGCAGGCCCAGCACATCTCCGACGCGATGCAGCGCCTTCGCCCGCTGGCCAAGGACATCGTCGACGCCGAGATGTCGCTGGCCATGGAACGCCGGGTGCGCATCGAGATCGACGCGTGGCTGCGCCGCCAGGCTGCCGCCTCGGACTCCGCGGCCGGCGCGCGGCACTCCGCGCCGTCCGAGGCCCAGCGAGACCCGCAGCGGCCCGCCGAGGGCGGCTGACCCGCGTATCGCGAGCGCCGCGCCCGACGACCTGCAAGAGTGGACAACAGTGACCCCTGGGAGGTGTCCCCCGTGCAACAGCCCCACGACGCCAGTGCGGAGCAGGCCATACTCGGCCGCATCAGCAAGATGGTCGCCGACGAGAAGGTGCTTCGCGATCTTCTCGCCGACGCCGGACCCGAAGGTGCGGACGAACGCGCGCGCCTGACCGCGCTGGAACACGAACTCGACCAGTGCTGGGACTTGCTGCGGCAGCGCCGCGCCCTGACCGAGGCAGGCGAGGACCCCGGTGGCGCCCGTGTCCGCCCCTCCTCGACGGTGGAGGGCTACCGGTCGTGACGACTCCCGGCGCAAAGGGCGACGCCGCGGCGGTGAGCGTCGCCGACGACCCGCAGGCCCGCCGCTACGAGGCCATGATCGGCGGCGAGCTGGCCGGCACGGCCGCGTACATCCGCACGCCCGAGGTGATCGCCTTCATCCACACGGAGGTGGACGCCGCCTACGAGGGCCACGGGATCGGCTCCGCACTGGCCCGGACCGCCCTGGACGACGCCCGCGCACAAGGGCTGCGGGTTCTGGCGATCTGCCCGTTCATTGCCGGGTGGCTGGCCAGGCACCCGGAGTACGACGATCTGCAGTTCGTACCGGAGAGCAGCGTCAGCGACTGACAACCGGAGCCGGTGCCCGCCAGCACCCGGCACCGTGATGTCGTTTTCTCGCCAGACCAGCACGGTGACGAGGAGCGATGCTGGTGGGGTGCATACGGACTTCGACGCCTGCGTACGCGCCGTCCAGTCGAAGGACGCCCGTTTCGACGGGTGGTTCTTCACGGCGGTGCTGACTACCCGCATCTATTGCCGGCCGAGTTGCCCGGCTGTCCCTCCGAAGGTCAAGAACATGACCTTCTACCCGAGCGCCGCCGCAGCACAGCAGGCCGGCTTCCGCGCCTGCAAGAGGTGCCGCCCCGACGCCAGCCCCGGCTCACCGCAGTGGAACGAGCGTGCCGACCTCGTCGCCCGTGCCATGCGGCTGATCGCCGACGGCGTGGTGGACCGCGACGGCGTCCCGGGGCTCGCCACCCGGCTCGGCTACAGCGCCCGCCAGGTGGAGCGCCAGCTGCTCGCGGAACTGGGCGCGGGACCCCTCGCACTGGCCCGCGCCCAGCGCGCCCAGACCGCGCGGCTGCTCATCGAGACCACCACCATGCCCATGGGCGAGATCGCCTTCGCGGCGGGCTTCGCCAGCATCCGCACCTTCAACGACACAGTGCGCGATGTCTTCGCCCTTGCGCCCGGCGAACTGCGCGCCCGGGTCGCCAGGGGCCGCCCCGCGGCCACGGCAGGCTCCATCGCACTGCGGCTGCCCTTCCGCCGCCCCCTCACCCCGGACAACCTCTTCGGCCACCTCGCGGCGACCGCAGTCCCAGGCGTCGAGGAATGGCGCGCGGGCGCGTTCCGCCGCACCCTGCGGCTGCCGCACGGCCCGGGCATCGTCGAATTGCGGCCGGAAACCGATCACATCGGCTGCCGGCTGTGGCTCACCGACTGGCGCGACCTCGCGCAGGCGATCAGCCGCTGCCGCCGGCTGCTCGACCTGGACGCCGACCCGCTGGCGGTGGACGCGCTACTGTCCGCCGACCCGGTTCTCGCTCCGCTGGTGGCCAAGTCACCGGGCCGGCGGGTGCCGCGGGTCACCGACGGGCCGGAGTTCGCGGTGCGCGCGGTGCTCGGGCAGCAGATCTCGACAGCCGCGGCCCGCACCCACGCCGGCCGCCTGGTGAGGGCCTACGGCGACCCCGTCGACGACCCCGCAGGCGGCCTGACCCACCTCTTCCCCTCCCCCGCCGCGCTGGCCGCCCACGACCCGGCGGAGCTGGCCATGCCGCAGAGCCGCAGGAACACGCTGGCAGCCCTGCTGAGCGCCCTGCAGAACGGCCACCTCGACCTGGACGTCGGCAGCGACTGGCAGCACGCACGGGCGCGGCTGGAGGCCCTGCCGGGCTTCGGGCCGTGGACGGTCGAGACGATCGCCATGCGGGCGCTCGGCGACCCCGACGCCTTCCTCCCGACCGACCTGGGCGTCCGCTACGCCGCCCGTGACCTCGGCCTGCCCGGCACACCGGCGGCGCTGACCCGGCATGCCGCGGCCTGGCAGCCGTGGCGGGCCTACGCGACGCAGTACCTGTGGGCGACGGGCGATCATCCGATCAACGTCCTGCCCACCGACCATCCTCAACCGGAAGGCGCTTCACGATGACGACGACGGCTCGCACGACCAAGGCTGCGACCCTGAGCGCATCCGCCCACACGATCATGGACAGCCCGGTCGGCCCACTGACCCTGGTCACCCGCGAGGGTGGCCTCGCGGGCCTGTACATGACGCAGCAGCGGCACAGGCCACCGCAGGAAACCTTCGGCTCGCAGGTCGCCGCCGACGACATCCCGGTCCTGGCCCGTACCACCGAGCAGCTGGCCGGGTACTTCGCCGGCGACATCACGGACTTCGACATCGACTTGTCGACATCAGGCACGCCGTTCCAGAGTCGGGTCTGGGCAGCCCTGCGCGACATCCCGTATGGCGAGACCGTTTCCTACGGCGAACTCGCCGCGGTCCTGGGGCAGCCCACTGCCTCCCGCGCAGTGGGCCTCGCCAACGGCAAGAATCCGGTCGGGATCATCGTCCCCTGTCACCGAGTGGTCGGCGCCAACGGCAGCATGACCGGTTACGGCGGCGGCCTGGAGCGCAAGCGCTGGCTGCTGAGCTTCGAGAGCGGCGCCCAGCAGGCAGTCTTGAGCTGACGTCCGGGCGGCTCAAGGTCCCCGCCGGGCGGGGCGTCAACCTGACGCCCCGCAACTCACCCCTCGGCCAGCGCCGCGCTCACCGGCTCGGGTGACGCGACGACGTCACTGCCACCGTCGTCGCCGCCGTCCGCCATCCCGCCGGAACGCCGTCGCCGCCACCAGCCGTAACCGGCAAGTGCGGCAACCCCGAGCAGCGACACCCCGGCGACGGCCTCGCCCTTGTGCAGCCCGGGCGGGGTGAAGGAGCAGGAGACGGACGTGGCACTGCCGTCAGCCGGCAGAGGTACGGACAGCAGACCCAGATACGGCCGACCGGGGTGGACGCTGCCGTTGCCCGCCGAGCACTGCCACCCGCTGATGGCCGGCGCCGCGATGACCGCGAACCCGCGTGAACCCCGCGGCAATTGCGCGGTGATGCCGTCGTCCGTCACCTGCTCGGATGTGGCAGCGGTCGCAGCGATCTGGCGTTCCGCAGCGGCGAGCTTGCCCATGTTGAGGCAGCCGATCGCGTCGGTGCCGAACGTGTTGGTCTCCAGGACGCGCATCGACAGCAGCACATGGCCGTCGGCCGGCGCATCACCCACATGCTCAGCAGCGGCCCGCCTCGACGTCGGGCGCCCCGTGAAGCGGATTTTCGGACCGCCGTCCGGCGGCTGCACACGGCTGAACACGTTCGGCGTGTAGAGATAGACCTGATCGCCCGCCGGGCAGACCGCATCGAGCTTGTAGGTGCTCCGCTTGGGATTGGCGTAGCCGCCGACCACATGGAAGCGGTCGCCGTCCGGCGGTATCAGGTTGCCGTCCCCGTCGTGCAGGGTGATCGGTCCCGGGGTGTCATAGACGTTGTGGCCGAGCAGCAGTTCCTGGTTGCGATAAGGCGATTCACCGTAGCCCGACGCGGGCTTGTCCGAGTGCACGGTGACCAGGGGCGGCACCTGCTGCCGGGTGATGGTCGAGGGCACCTTCTTCTGCGGGTTCCCCGGGTCGTGGGGGTCGAGCACCTGGTGGGACCGGGCACCGACGGAGAAGATCACATCGGTGACCGGACTGTTGAGGCTCTGCAGCGACCGTCCGTGCGAGGTCCACCCCCCGCCGAGCGAGGTCAGCGTGTAGGTCCAGATGTCGGGCGTCAGGCTGCTGTAGTAGGCGGCGCCCTGTCCGCCGACCATCATCGGATCGTTGCCGACGGTCTGCTCGCGGCCCGGGTCGGTGCGGTAGTCGGGCCAGTTGTCGGCCGACGCAATTGCCGCGACCTGCGAGTTCTGGCGGTTGCCCCACGGGGCGTAGTCGTCGAGCCTTTCGATGCGCTTGCGGTCGGACCAGGCGTTGGTGAAGGCCGACTGTCCGATCTGTACAACGACCAGGGCCACGACGGCGGCCACCACGAGACCCCTGCTGCGTACGAGTTCGGCACGCCCGAGCAGCAGCAGCGCCCCGATGGCCAGCACAAGGCCTGCGCCGAACACCGGGTATGTACCGGGGCTTGCCACCCCGTCGGCCGCGCCGACCGCGGCAATCACCGCCACGATGCCCATGGCCCCGGCGCCCCAGGCGATCTGCCGCAGCTTCGGCAGGCCGTGTGCGAGTCCCAGCCAGGCCGCGATGACCATCACACCGCTGAGCACGAAGGTCTGCCGAAACGCGCTGCCGTTGGGTGTGGCGAACGCATGCCATGCCAAGTGCGTCGGCTTCCACTGCATCGACAGCGTCACCGCCAGCACAAGGCCGGTCCACACCGTCCGCGTGCGCCGCGGCACATTCGGGTGGAAGGGCAGCACGAAGGCCAGCAGCAGCGCAGCAGTGTCGAGGTACACCGCCGGCGTCGCGAAGGTGTACGTGCCCGGCAGCAGGCGCACGAAGATGTCGGCCCAGGACGCCGGCTGGAACTCCTGGACCGCCCCCGGGTAGGCGAGTTTCGTGCCCTTGACGATCGTCAGCAGCAGCGGCGCGGTCAGACCGATGCCCAGCACCATGGACCGTGACGCGCGGCCGATCGACGTCAGCCAGTGCCGCCGGGTGGCGTCAGGCTCCATCAGCAGCAGTGCGATCAGCACCAGGGCCGAGCCGAGCGTGGCCATGTACGCGATGTAGAAGTTCGCCGTCCAGCCGAGCGCGACCACTGCCACCGACAGGAAAGGCCGCCGCCCTGTCCGCGCCCATTCCACGACCATGCAGAAGAGCGGGAAGGCGATCAGTCCATCCAGCCACATGGTGTTGTACGACGCCGCGGCGAGCGTCCAGCCGCACATCGCGTACGACGCGCCGAGCAGCCCCGCGGCCCACCAGCGCCCTCCGCGCAGCGTCAGCAGCAGACAGGCCATGGCCGCGGCTGCAGCGCCGATCTTCAGCACGGTGATGAAGTAGACGGCCAGGTCGATGCGGTCCCGCGGGAAGACCCCGACCAGCAGGGCGAACGGGCTGGAGAGGTACGTACCCAGGTCCGGCAGGAAGCTGGTGCCGTAACCGGACTGCCAGTTCAGCAGCAGCCCGCCGTCGGCCTTGCCATGAAGCAGGTCCCACAGATGGGCGTGGTACGGGATGAACTGGTTACCGAGGTCGTTGACGCTGCGGGTGCGCTTCCCGAAGGGATAGTTCTGCGCGAAGGCGTCACCGACGCAGAAGGCCAGCACTGCGGAGAAGGTGCCGAACAGCGCTGCCCGCCAGCGGTTGGCGGCACCGGCGGGGTCTTGCTGAACTGCCATCGGTCGATTTCCCCCGCTGTGCGCGATCCTGGTGATGTCGCCAGATCGTAGGCACGTATGCCCATCGGAATGATGGCGACCACCGGGCGAGCAGGTGAACAAGGAGCGCCCTGCCGGTGGTGCGCACTCGGTGTGCGAACCGCCCGGCAGGGCGCTCACCCGCGCGGGTGAGGTGCGGGTCAGATCACCGCCGGCTGCCGTTCCTCCGCGGCCGCCGGCTGCGCCTGAACGGCGAGGTTCTTGCGCAACTGCTCCCCCTCCACATCAACGTTGGGCAGCACGCGGTCCAGACGTCGCGGCAACCACCACGCGGCACGCCCCAGCAGCGCCAGCACCGCGGGCACGATGGTCATACGAACGATGAACGCGTCGAATGCCACCGCAATTGCCAAGCCGAATCCCATCATCTTGATCATCGGCTCAGACGATCCGATGAATCCGGCGAAGACGCTGATCATGATGACCGCGGCCGCTGACACCACCCGTGCGCCGTGAGTGAATCCGGTGACCACCGCCTGCCCCGGCGTCTCGCCGTGGACATAGGCCTCGCGCATGCGGGTGACGAGGAAGACCTCGTAGTCCATTGCGAGGCCGAACACCACACCGATCAGGAAGATCGGCATCATGCTCATGATCGGTCCGGTCTGCTCCACTCCGATCAGACCGGCCAGCCAGCCCCACTGGAAGACCGCCACCACCGCACCGAGCGCGGCGAGCACCGACAACAGGAAGCCGAGCGCAGCCTTGAGGGGCACCAGGACCGACCGGAACACGATCATCAGCAGCAGGAAGGCCAGGCCGACGACCAGCGCCAGGTAGGGCACCAGCGCATCGTTGAGCCGCTGCGAGACGTCGATGTTCATCGCGGTGGTGCCGGTCACCAGGACCTCGGCGCCGGTGGCTTTCGTGAACTCACCCGAATGGCCTCGGATGACATGCACCAGGTCCTCGGTCTGCGCGCTGCTCGGCTTGGACTCCGGCACCACACTCAGCGTCGCGGCGTCACCCTTGGGGTTGAACGCCGGTTCGGTCACCGTCTTGACGTCGTCGAAACCGGCGATCGCCTTCTTGACCTGTTGCGCCGCCGCCTTGGGGTTGTCGCTGTGCGCACCATCGACCACGATCATGAGGGGCCCGTTGAAGCCCGCTCCGAAGCCGTCGGACAGCATGTCGTATGCCTTGCGCTGGGTGGTGCTGACCGGCTGCGAGCCGTCGTCGGGCAGACCCAGTTGCATGCTGCTCATCGGTACGGCCGCCAGCCCCAGCGCGACCACGCCCGCCAGCAGGAACGGAACGCGCCGTCGCACCACCAGCCGCGCCCAGCGCGTCCCCATGTTGGGCTTGCCGTCGGCGACCGCTCGGCCCTTGCGCACCTTGCGGGTGAGTACCTTGGGACCGGCGAAGCCGAGCAGCGCAGGAATCAGGGTCAGGGCGATCAGCACGGCCAGCGCCACGGTGCCGGCCGCCGCGAGGCCCATCTTGCTGAGCATCGGGATGTTGACGACCGACAGGCCGGCCAGCGCGATCAGGACGGTGAGTCCCGCGAAGACGACCGCGGACCCGGCGGTGCCGACCGCGCGCCCTGCCGCGTCCTCGCCGTCTCGGCCCTCCATCAGCTCATGGCGGTGGCGCGAGACGATGAAGAGGGCGTAGTCGATGCCGACCGCCAGTCCGATCATCGACGCAAGCGTCGACGACGTGGCGGACAGGCCGAACGTGCTCGCCAGCGCGGTGATCGACGCGATACCGACGCCGACACCCATGATGGCGGTCAACAGGGGCAGCCCTGCCGCGACCAGTGAACTGAACGTGATCAAGAGCACGACCGCGGCAATACCGACGCCAATGACCTCGCTGTTGCCCGTGGACGGCGACGCCTCCAGCGCGGTGCCGCCTGCCTCGACCGTCAATCCGGCGTCCCTGCCGTGCTGAGCGGCGTTCTCGATCGCGTTGTGCGTGGCATCGGTGATCTCGGCGGACTTGGCCTGGTAAGTGACCGTCGTATAAGCGGTGGTGCCGTCCTTGCTGACCGCGTCTGCGGTGTACGGATCGGCGACCGTGGCCTTCTGGGGGCTCTGCCCCAGCTCGGCGACGACCTTCTCCACAGCAGCCTTGTTCGGCCCGGCGGTGACCTTCTGGCCGCCGGGCGCCTTGAACACCATGCGCGCGCTGGCGCCGTCGGCGTTGGTCCCGGGGAAACGTTCATGCAGCAGGTCGAAGGCCTTCTGCGCCTCCGTGCCCGGCACCGTGAAGTTGTCCGCCGGCGCAGACGGTGCTGTCGCTGCGCCGACACCCGCGAGGGCGAGCAGCGCGACCCAGACGAGGACGACGTATCGCCGTCGCCGGAAGGCGAACCGGCCCAGTTTGTAGAGGAAAGTGGCCATGGAGGCAGGGGCTCCCGTCAGGAAGGGTCGGAAATGGGCGTGTGGAACCAGCCCGACGACGAGAGCGGCGTGTCAGGTAGGGCAGGTCAGAAGGTCTTCAGAAAAGTGAGCGGCGGCATTGGGGCATACCGAACCGCTCAAACGGCGTGCTTGTGCGCTGATCGTCCCGTTGGTGAGACGTACTGGTGGGGCTTATGACAGGCCGAGAGCGGGGACGACCACGGCGTCGATGTATCTGTGGCTGTACTCGGGATCGGCGTCGATGCCCTCGATGATGGGACGCGCCATTGCGCCGCCGAACAACATGTGCGGGATGAACTCGCTCGCCGGGTTGTCGGCGGCCAGTTCACCGCGGTCCACCGCCCGCCGCACCAGAACGCGGAAGCTGTCCAGCTCCGGCTCGATCAGCAGTTCCCGCAGGGCGCGGAAAAGATCTTCGTTCCGGAAGGCGGCGTGCGCGAGGCCGCGCATCAGCTCCTGGTCGCGCTTGGTCTCGTTCTCGTCGTGGCAGCGGATCAGCTCGTGCAGGTCCCCTGCGATCGACCCGGTGTCGATGTCCGCGAGGGACACCGGCTTGGAATGCCGCAGCGCGGTGGCGACCAGTTCCGGCTTGCCCTTCCACTGGCGGTAGAGGGTGGCCTTGCTCGACCGCGTACGGGCAGCGACCGCGTCCATGGTCAGCGCTTCGTAGCCAACCTCCCGCAGCAGCTCGACCACCGCCTCGTACAGTTCCCGCTCACGCTCGGGAGTCAGGCGGGTACGACGCGCGGCGGACGCCTGAGCCGTCATGTCCTGACCTCCGAAATCCACTGGTTGGCGGGCACAGCGTACGGCGTCGTTCTATGAGTCGGATACAGCGCGTAGCCTCGTCATCGAAACGATGTCGTACACCTAGAGCGTAGACGACCCACGATCGAAACGCCACCGTTTCGATCGTGGGTCGTATCACTCGCCTGCCGCGCAACCGCACTGTCCGCCCCGCGGTCGATTCCCGACGCACATTGCGCAGCCGACGAAGGTCGTCACCTGTCCCCGCGGCAAAACGCCGGCGCCGGCAGCGGCCTCACGCCGGCAGGGCCAGGGTGTGCCCGGTGTGTTCGACCTTGGCGCGTAGGTAACGGACATTGGCGTCGGAGATGTGCACCCCGGTCGGCACCCGCTCGGCCACCTGCGTACCGAGCTGAGCCAATTGCCGCGCCTTGTCGGGATTGTCGCTCAGCAGCCGGATGGCAGCCACCCCGAGTGCGTTGAGCATCTGCGCCGCGGCCGTGTAGTCGCGCTCGTCCTCGCCCCGGCCCAGCGCACGGTTCGCCTCGTACGTGTCCAGGCCGTCGTCCTGCAGCGCGTATGCGTCGAGCTTCGCGTACAGGCCGATACCGCGGCCCTCCTGTCGCAGGTAGAGGAGATAGCCGCCACGCTCGCCTATACGCTCCAGGGCTTCCCGCAGCTGCGGGCCACAGTCGCAGCGCTGGGAGCCGAAGACGTCACCAGTGAGGCATTCCGAGTGCGGCCGCACCAGCGGTACCGCCACGCCCTCGTAGTCGCCGATCCCGAGCGCCAGATGCTCCTTGCCGTCGGCCAGCCCGGTGAAGGTGAAGACGTCCACGGTGGTCTCCCACCCGTCGGAGAACCGCAGCGGAACGCGCACCTTGGTACGGACAGCGGCGGCGGGCGGTACAGCGGACACCGCTGCGGGCACCGGGCTTGCGTCTGCCGACATAGCGACTCCCTCGTAAGATCTTGAAAACTCAAGCTCTTGCGGGCGCCGGAATATTTCCGCGTCGGCCCGTGGCCCACGTCACATCATCGGTTCAACGGCGGCCTGCCGAGCGGCGGTCGGAGGGACTACTACTACGACCATCGGGTCATACGCCCCCCAGTCGCCAACACTCCGCACGGCTCAGGCATGCTGACGCGGTGAGAAGAGCGGTCGGTCACGGCAGCGATCAGGCGGGCGTGTGCATTCGGTACTGACCGGGTTCCTGCCCATCTGGGCCGTCACCGCGCTCGGCTGGCTCGGCGGCCGCTACCGCCTCCTCGGCGACGGTGCCCAACACGTGCTGGGCAGGTTCGCGTTCACCTTCGCAATGCCGTCGCTGCTGTTCCTGACCATGGCCAAGTCCCATGCCGGTGACCTTGCAACCGCCGGTGTCGGCGTCTTCGCGGCAAGTCTCGTCGCCGTCTTCGCAACAGGCCTCGCGCTCAGCCGCTGGGTCTTCCACCGCCGCCAGGCCGATCAGGCGATCGGTGCGATGTGCGCGGCATACGTCAACTCGGCGAACCTCGGCATCCCCGTCGCTGTGCACGTCCTGCACGACACGTCGTTCATCATCGCGGCCGCCCTCTTCCAGATGCTGTTCATCACACCGCTGATCCTGGTGCTCATAGATCTCGACACTCATCGCGGCAGCGGCGACCTCTGGCCGCGCATGCTGCGACTGCCGTTTCGCAATCCCGTCATCGCCGCGTCGGCGGCCGGCCTGGTTGTCGCCGCCTTCGGCAAGGGTGACGACCTGCCCGGCGCGTTGACATCGCCCCTGCAGATACTCGGCGGCGCCGCCGTGCCCACGGCGCTCTTCGCCCTCGGCATGTCCCTCAACGCCCGCACCCGCCCGACTCCCGCGGGCCGCACGGAACGCCGCCTCCTGGTTGCACTGAAGATCGCGGTTCAACCGGCGCTGGCTTACGTACTCGCGCGCTACTGTGTCGGGCTCTCCGGCCACGCCCTCTTCGCCGTGGTGATGTGCGCCGGATTGCCGACCGCGCAGAACGCGTTCATCTTCGCCTCCGAGTACGACCTGGACACCGACCTGCCTCGCGACACCGTGCTCCTGTCCACCCTGCTGTCCATGGCGTCGCTGTCGCTGATCGCCTATCTGCTTGCCTAGCCGCACGAACCGGTCCCCCTATGCCCTGCTTAGCACAGGCCGGCTGACGTACCAGGGGTGTGCGGGGGGCGTCGGCGTGGAGTCGGCGTCGAAGGCAGAGGCCGACCAGATCGCCCTGGCCGACGGCGCCGCGGTGTTTCGCCCCGGACTTCATCCGCGGGCATTGGCGGCTCCGCACGCCGCCTCCGGCCGCCCACAGACCCGCGGTGTCCGCTGCTGCCGCCTCGCGCCTCCTGCGCCTCCGTGGTCGCACTGGTGCTGGACGAGGCGCAGACGCACAACCACGGTGGCGGAGTTGCCACACCCCTCGCCTCGGCTCCGGCTCGGCAATATCGACGACCGAAAGCGCCGGCCTTCCGGGGAAGCCGCACAGGCGGATCTCCTGACGGACATGGTCATGGCATACGAGTGCCGGAAACGACAGAGATCCCGACTGACCATGATGGCCAGCGGGATCTCGTCAATCGCTCCCGCTCTCTCGCGAGAACGGAATTGTTGTGGACCTGAGGGGATTCGAACCCCTGACCCCCTCGATGCGAACGAGGTGCGCTACCGGACTGCGCCACAGGCCCTTGCAACGAGGGAAACTCTAGCATCCCGGCACGGGTGGTCGTGAACGCGATATCGGCTGGCGGGAGCGCTACTCGTTTGCCGCGCGCGGACGGTCGGGGTCGGCGTACTGGTCGAACAGCGGAGTGCGGGTGGTACGCGGTCGCGGACGGGCCGGAGGGGCCGCCGGCGGCGCGGTGGGCTCGGGAGTCGGCGTCGTCCCCGAGCGGGCTGAGCTCCAGGTGTCGGCCGCGGTGAGGTCCACGCCGTCAGTGGTGCGCGGCGCGACCGGGGCAGTGACGTAGGTGGGCAGCGGCACCGGTACGGGGTCCCAGCCGTCGTCTGCCGACTGCTGGGCACGCTGCTGATCGACCCACTCGGCGTGGTCCGTCTGCTCGACCAGCGCGCGGCGGTCGGCCGTACGCGGTGACGGCGTGGGAACCGCCGGAGCGGGCGCCGCGGCTTCCTCGGCGGGCACAGCAGGCAGTTCCGCCCGGGCTCGCTCCTGGCGGGCGCGGTCAGGCCGGGCACGCAGGCGCCGCGCCGCCTCCGCGGCATGGCGCTGATCCAGGCGTACCTCGTAGCGACGGCGTTCCTGGCGGCGCATCTGGCCGATGTAGACCGTCAGCAGCGCGGCCGGGATCGCGGGCGCCCAGAGCAGCCCGAAGCCGCCCACTGCCGCGGCGACGGCGCCGACGGTGAACGCGAGGAAGAGCAGCGTGGTCGTCCGGCGGCGCCGGGCGAGCACCTGAGCACGGGGGTCCGGGCGCGTCGCGCCGGTTCCCGCCGTACGGTCGCGGCCGGCGACGGGGCGCACCTCGGTCGCGGGCACAGCAAGGCCGCGGACGTCCACAACGTCCGCGGGGTCGAGGTCGTCCTCGACGTCGCCGCTACCGGGCTCGACGTTCTCACCTCGCGCTTTGGCGACGCGCCGCTCCATCGCCGCCCGCCCGGACAGCAGCCGGATGGCGGTACTGAAGCGTTCCGTCGGACGCGCTTCGTTGAGCTCGTCCTGCCTACGGAGCCACATCGGCACCAGGTAGGCAGCCCAGGCCCCGACGATGACTGCGTAGATGAGGCCACTACTGCTCACGCGTTACACGGTAGGGGGGATCGAGACACGCCATACGGAATTTGGCCCGGTGTGTCGCACGATCTGGCTGATAGGCCGAGATTTTTTTGCGATAGGCTTCATTTTCGAACAGTTGTCTTATTTTTGGGATGCACCGGGCTTCGCCTGATGCCACCGGTTGAGCAAGCCTTCGGGTACTTCCTCGGCGGTGAGCGCGTAGACCAGATGGTCGCGCCAGCCGCCGTCGATATGGAGATACCGCGGGCGGAGCCCCTCCTCCCGGAAGCCGAGCTTTTCGGCGACCCGGCGGCTCGGTCCGTTCTCGGGCCGAATGCACACCTCGACGCGGTGCAGTCCGACGCGGCGGAAGCAGTGGTCGACGGCGAGCGCGACCGACGTCGGCATCACCCCGCGGCCTGCCACCGCCTCGTCCACCCAGTAGCCGATGTGCGCGGAGCACATCGACCCCCAGGTGATACCCGCGACGGTGAGCTGGCCTGCCAGCCGGCCCTGGTAGTCGATGACGAACGGCAGCATGCGTCCGGCGCTCGCCTCGCTGCGCAGATGGCGCACCATCTGTCGATATGTCGGCCGCTGGGCGATGTGGCCCGGTGGCGCCGGCGGCACGGTGGCCTCCCAGGGGCGCAGCCAGTCGCGGTTGCGACGGTTGACCTCACGCCATGCACGCTGGTCGCGCATTCTGATCGGGCGGAGGGTGATGTCACCGTCCACCAGTTCCGTCGGCCAGGACCCGTTCAGCTCGGTCTCCCAGGGACTGAAGGTTCCGAAGGCGCGGAAGTCGGATGATCGCCGCCCTGAATCTGATCAACTGCGTGCGCCAGGAGAGGGGTGAGTACCGCCAGCCCGTCCTTGACCCCGCCGGTCGACCCGGGGAGGTTCACCACCAGTGTGCGGCCCGCGACCCCCGCAATACCGCGGGAAAGTACCGCGGTCGGCACCTTCTCCCGCCCTGCGGCCCGGATCGCCTCGGCAATGCCGGGGATTTCGTAGTCCAGCACCTGGCGCGTCGCCTCAGGGGTCCGGTCGGTCGGTGAGATGCCGGTGCCGCCGGTGGTGACCACGACGTCGTAACCGGCGGCTGCTGCCGCCCGCAGCGCCTGACCGACCGGCTCGCCATCCTGGACGATCTGCGGCCCGTCGACAGCGAACCCGAGGGCCTCCAGCGCGCTGACGATCAACGGTCCACCGCGGTCCTCGTACACTCCCGCGGCTGCGCGATTGGAAGCGGTCACAGCAAGTGCCCGCATGGCAGCGGTTCCACCGGTCATGATCGGTGCCAGTCGCCGGACTTGCCGCCGGTCTTGTCCTCGACTCGCACGTCTGTGATGACCGCTGCCTTGTCCACGGCTTTGACCATGTCGATGACGGTGAGGGCCGCGACGCTGACAGCAGTCAGCGCCTCCATCTCCACGCCGGTGCGGTCCGTGGTCTTGACCGTGGCGGTGATCTCCACTGCGTCGTCCGCGACCTCCAGGTCGACGGTGACGCCCGAGACTGCCAGCGGATGACACAGCGGGATCAGCTCAGGGGTTCGCTTGGCACCCATGATGCCGGCGATACGCGCCGTGGCAATTGCGTCGCCTTTGGGCACGCCGCCACCACGCAGCAGTTCTACGACGTCAGGGCTGACCAGGACCCGCCCGCTCGCGCGGGCGGAGCGGGCGGTCACGTCCTTGGCGGAGACGTCGACCATATGGGCCGCGCCTGCCTCGTCGAGGTGGGTGAGGTGATGCTGCGCGCTGCTCATCGTTCTCCCGGTGCGGTCTCTAGGGCAGACACCGTACCGGCAGGCGCGGCTCCGCGCCCCGGGACCCCGCACGCACCGTTCCGGGGACCTAGCCCAGCACCACGACGTCGACCTCGCCGCCGGCTTCCATCGAGGTCACAGCCTCGGGGACGACGATCAGGGCGTTGGCATGGGCGAGTGCTGCAACCAGGTGCGATCCGGCGCCACCCACCGGGGTCACCGTGCCCGAGGTCCGGTCGTAGCGGCCGCGCAGGAACTGGCGGCGCCCTTCAGGTGAGCTGTCGATCGCGGTCACGCACGCGGCCCGTACGACGTCCCGGTGCACGGATTCTGCGCCCATCAGCGTCCGGATGGCGGGGCGGACGAAGAGTTCGAACGAGACGTATGCACTGACCGGGTTACCGGGCAGGGCCAGCAGTGGGATGCGGTCGGGGCCGACCCGGCCGAAACCCTGCGGCTTGCCCGGCTGCATGGCCAGCTTGCGGAACTCGACGTGGCCATGAGCGCCGCCCGAACCGTCCTCGGCGTCGTCCATTGTGCCGCCGAGGGAAGACAGCGCTTCCTTTACGACGTCATATGCACCGACGCTGACGCCGCCGGTGGTGACGATGATGTCGGCGCGGACCATCTGGTCCTCGATGGTGGCGCGCAACGTCTCGACCTCGTCGATGACGGCGCCGACACGATAGGCAATGGCTCCGGCGTCACGGGCGGCGGCAGTCAGGACGAAGCTGTTGGAGTCGTGGATGCGCCCGGGTCCCAGTTCGTCACCCGGCTGGACCAGTTCGCTCCCGGTCGACAGCACGACAACGCGCGGGCGCGGCCTGACCTTGACCTGGCCGCGGCCGATCGCAGCCAGCAGGCCGATCTGCGGGGGGCCGAGGACCGTACCCGCGGCGAGGGCCAGCTCGCCTGCCGCGACGTCGCTGCCTCGTGCTCGTACGAACTGCCCCTTCCTGGCCCCCTGGTGCACCCGCACCTCGCCGCCGGCACCGGACGGGTCCAGGCTGTGAGCGGCCATCGTGGTGGCCGGTCCACCGCCGGTTCCCCCGTCGGTCCACTCGACTGGGACTACGGCCTCAGCGCCGGGCGGCAGCGGGGCGCCCGTCATGATCCTCGCGGCCTGGCCGGGGCCGACCGCGGGCAGCGCGTCGCTGCCCGCAGCCACGTCGCCGACGACTTCCAGCACGGCGGGATGCTCCAGCGTTGCGGCCTGCGTGTCGGCGACACGTACCGCATAGCCGTCCATGGAGCTGTTCTCGAACGGCGGCAGCGCCACCGGCACAGTGACGTCCTCGACCAGCACACATCCCTGGGCATCGAGCAGTTGCAGCTCGATCGCCTCCAGCGGGGTCAGCTGGCCCAGGATGCTGTCCAGGTACTCGGTGACGGACCACACATGGTCGGCGCCGTGGCTCACTCTTGCATCTCCTCGGTGACGTACGAACGCAGCCAGGTCCGGAATTCCGGTCCCAGATCGTCACGCTCGCATGCCAGTCGGACAATCGCCCGCAGATAGTCGCCCCGGTCGCCGGTGTCATAGCGGCGGCCGCTGAAGACGACGCCATGTACCGGGCCGCCCGTGTCGTCCCTGTGGGACAGGTCGCGCAGGGCGTCGGTCAGCTGGATCTCGTCATTGCGACCGGGGACGACCTTACGGATGGCGTCGAAAACCGCGGGATCCAGGACGTACCGGCCGATGATCGCGTAATTGGACGGCGCCTGATCGGCTTCGGGCTTCTCCACCAGGTCGGTGACCCGGACGACATCACCGTCGCCGGTGGGCACTATGGCGGCCGCACCGTAGAGGTGGATCTGCTCGGGCGCGACCTCCATGAGCGCGATGACGCTTCCACCGTACTGCTCCTGCACGTCGATCATGCGGGCGAGCAGCCGGTCGCGCGGGTCGATCAGGTCGTCGCCGAGCAGCACCGCGAACGGCTGGTCCCCTACATGCGGCTCAGCGCACAAGACTGCGTGGCCAAGGCCCTTGGGATCACCCTGGCGTACGTAGTGCATGGTGGCGAGGTCACTGGATTCGCGCACTCGCGCGAGCCGCGACTTGTCACCCTTGCGGCTGAGTGTCTCCTCCAGCTCGTAGTTGCGGTCGAAGTGATCCTCCAGCGGGCGCTTGTTCCGACCGGTGATCATGAGCACATCGGACAACTGCGCCGAGACGGCTTCCTCGACCACGTACTGAATCGCCGGTTTGTCCACCACAGGGAGCATCTCCTTGGGTGTCGCCTTGGTCGCCGGCAGGAAGCGGGTGCCGAGACCGGCTGCTGGGATCACAGCCTTGCTGATCCGGGTACGTGTGCGCGTCATGCGCTACACCATAGCGTTCGCGTATGTGAGGAAGATGAAGAACCGGATCATCACAGCTGGTATACAGCGGTCGTGGATGGTATGAGCAGGATTCGAGCGCAAAAGACGGAGCTGCGGGCACAAATCCTGCGCGCCAGAGGCAAGTTGACCGTCGACCAGCGCGAGGTGGCGGCGAGGGCGCTCACGGAGAGGGTACGCGGCCTTCCCGAGTGGTCCGACATGGGCACCGTGGCCGCCTACGTCTCGATGGGCACGGAGCCCGGCACAGGCCCGCTCATCGAGGGACTACGCAAGGCCGGTACCCGAGTACTACTGCCCGTCCTGCTGTCCGACAACGACCTCGACTGGGCCGAGTACAACGGCCCTGACGCCCTGGCGCGGGCCAGGCGCGGGCTGTTCGAGCCGACCGGTCCCCGGCTGGGACCCGACGCCGTCACACAGGCCCAGCTGATACTGCTGCCGGGTCTCGCCGTGGACTCCAACGGCGTGCGTCTGGGCCGCGGTGGCGGCTCCTACGACCGCGCGCTCGCCCGAGTCCGGCGGGCCGCCACCCACCCGGCTCTGGTCGTACTTCTGTACGCGGACGAGGTGGTCGCGTCGGTCCCGAACGAACCTCACGACCACCTCGTGGACGCCGCCCTCACCCCTGAGGGCGTGCACCGCTTCCGCGGTTGACGTTTCCCGGCGTAAGGGCACAGCGTCTCGGGCGGACGTCGTTTTCGCGCACCATGTACGCCGGGTTACGGGGTCAGCGCCATCTTCGCCTTGGCCGCCCGGTCCACCCGATCATCGGAGAAGTACCAGGGCAGCAGCTCGTTGTTGGCCCATTTGTCGGTCTGGTCGGTGTAGTGAGCGTTGTATGCGTGGCCTGAGGCGCCGGTGAGGTTGATCCAGCGGGACTTGTCGAGGTCCTGGAGATTCACGATCATCCGCATCGAGGGGACCCAGACAACGTCGTATCCGCCTGCGGCATTCCAGCCGGTCGCGTCCACGGCAGCCTCGCCGCCGCTGAGCTGCCAAGGTCCGCGGTTGAGCAGCCACTTGATCACACCCGGGCCGTCCGTGCCGAGCGTCTGGTTCCTCAGGTCGAGCTTGTGCAGCCGGCCCCAGCTCCAGGTGTTTATGTCCTTGCCCAGGTCGGCGGTGAGCTCATAGCGGGCGTCCTTCATGGCCTGCTCGAGCAGCTGGTCGCGGGTGCTGTGGTGGGCCTTGTTCGTGTCGGTACCGAAGAAGGCGGTGGTGGACATCGTCCACCAGGCGTTGGTCTGGTTGGGGAGTACGTCGCGCAGCACCTCGAACCAACGGTCGCCGCCGTCCGGCTGCGCCTCTGCGGGGTCGCGCTCACCGCACTCCTGCACGGTGACGATGCCCTTGCCGTCGAGGTTGTCGACCGGCCCGGTCTGGCCGACCGGCGGCACCCGCAGGCACTGCCCTTCGGGGCGCAGCTCCTTCGGCAGCTTGTTGCCGAAGGCCAGCTTGAGCACATTGCGCCACACGGCGTTGAAGTACGCCGCGGCAGCGGAGTCGGCGTCCTGGTTGTAGTCCCAGCCCTCGAGTAGCTTCTGTGCGTTGCGCACATAGCTGTTCTTGTCGTTGGTGATGTCGACCTTCAGAAGGTAGGGAACCAGCAGCTTGGCGATCTCGCTGCTGTCGTCGCCCTGCATCGACTGCATGTCGTCCATGGAGACCTTGCCGCCGTCCTTGATCTTGGACGCGATGAGGTCGTTGATGCGCTGGCTGCGGGTGCCGTATCCCCAGTCCTGGGTAAGCATGAACGGGTACTTGCTCTGGTCGATGACCGCCTGGTTCGCGGTCACGATGTACCCACGGGGCGGGTTGTACTCGTACGGCATGGACTTGAACGGGATGTTCTCGCCCCACTTGTAGTGCGAGTCCCAGCCGGGCACGGGATACGTGCCGTCATCGCCGTCGGGGCGGATGGGCACCTGCCCGGGTGCCTGGTATCCGATGTTGCCCTTGGTGTCCGCGTAGATCAGGTTCTGCGACGGCACCGCGAAGTCGGCGGCAGCGGTCCTGAAGTGGTCGAAGTCGGTCGCCCTGTCGAGCTCGAAGACCGCATCCATCGTCTTCGAAGGGGTGAGAGCCGTCCATCTGAGAGCGACCGCATATCCGGCGTTGACACCACCTGGTGCGTCCGTGACGGGCGCGGTCTGTCCCACGGTGCGGATCTCGTCACTTCGGTCGGAGATCAACGGGCCGTTGTTGGTGCTTCGCACGGTGATCACCCGGTCCTTGCCCCCGGCGACCTTGATGACCTCCTTGCGGGTCGTGAACGGCTTCTGCTTGCCGTCGTAGAGGTAGGTGCTCGCCGTCACCTTCTCGAGGTAGAGATCGGTGACGTCGGCACCCAGGTTGGTCATTCCCCAGGCGATGTCCTGGTTGTGACCGATCACTACACCGGGCATGCCCGAGAAGGTGTAACCGGCCACGTCGTACGGGCAGGCCGTGCTCACCGTGCGGCAGTGCAGTCCCATCTGGTACCAGAGTGAAGGCAACTGCGGTGCCAGGTGCGGGTCGTTCGCCAGCAGCGGCTTGCCCGTGGTGGTGTATGCGCCGGACACCACCCAGGAGTTGGAACCGATGCCGCTCCCGGTAGGGCCGAGCATCGCCGGCATCTGGTCGATGATCTGCGAGATTCCGGCAAGCTGGCCGTCGACACCACTGCTCAGCCCCTGCGGACCGGCGGCGTTCGAGGGCGTGTAGTCACGGGTGACCGGGTCGACGGAGCCTGCATCGACGATCGGCAGATTCCGGTCATAGGGGTAGGCGGGGTACAGCTGCTTGATCTGCGACTGGCTGAGCCGGCTCGTCATCAGGGCGCGGTCGATTTCGTCCTGCATATTGCCGCGCAGATCCCACGCCATCGCCTTGAGCCAGGCCACCGAGTCGACGGGTGTCCACTGCTCGGGCTGGTAGTTGTTGCTGAACTTCAGCGCGGCGTACTCGACGGAGAGCCCGGCACCGCTGTGCTCCTTGAGGTATGCGTTGACGCCGTCGCTGTACGCCTGCAGATATTGCTTGGTACTGGCGTCGAGCTTGGTGTTGTACTCCTCCTGCGCGATGCCGTGCCAGTTCAGGGTGCGCAGGAAGGCGTCCGTCTCGACCTGGCCCTTGCCGAACATCTCCGACAGCCGCCCGGACGTGAGATGGCGGCGTACGTCCATCTCATAGAAGCGGTCTTGCGCCTGGACGTAGCCCTGGGCGCGGAAGAGGTCCCGCGGTGTGTCTGCGTAGAGCTGCGGGATGCCGTAGGCGTCGCGCTTGACGTCGACCGGTGCGGACAGGCCGTCGAGCTTGAGCGAGCCGGACGTCTGCGGGAACGAGGCACGGACCGTACTGACGCTCCAGTACGAGCCGAAGCCGGCGCCTGCCACGAGCAGCAGCACGATCGTGATCACGATGTAGCGGACGCGGCGGGACTTCTTCCGTGCGGGCATCGCTGTCCTTCGAGGGGCAGGGCGGACCAGATGATCAAGGTGCTCGTTGTGCAAGGGCAACCATAGGCGCATGCCCTGCGGGCCTCGGACGCGGAGTCGAGCCAGCCATAAGGTGGACCATGCAACGTCAAGAGAGGGTAAAATATTAGACTAGGCAACAAAGTTGAAAGGATCGAGCCCCTGACTGTCCACCACCTGAATGAGATCCTGCTGGTCGGCGCGGCAGTGCTGCTCGTCGCCGTCGTAGCCGTCCGCCTGGCCTCCCGGAGCGGGTTGCCGACGCTGCTCATCTACCTCGGCATCGGTGTCGCCATTGGACAGGACGGCCTGTTCGGCTTCACGTTTGACGACGTCGAACTGACCCAAGTACTGGGTTACGCCGCACTTGTGGTGATTCTCGCCGAGGGTGGACTCGGTACGAAATGGCATGAGATCAAACCCGTCATGCCCATTGCCGCCGTTTTGTCGACGGTCGGTGTCATTGTCAGCGTCTTCATCACGGCGGGCGCAGCGCATTACGTGGTGGGGCTCGATTGGCGGCAGTCGCTGATCATCGGCGCGGTGGTGTCGTCCACCGATGCCGCCGCAGTGTTCTCGGTGCTGCGCCATGTACCGCTGCCCAAACGTGTGACCGGCGTCCTGGAGGCCGAGTCAGGGTTCAACGACGCACCTGTCGTGATCATGGTCGTCGCCTTCTCCGCGACCGGCCCGATCGACTCCTGGTACTACTTGCTCGGCGAAATCCTCCTCGAGTTGGCCATCGGGGCCGCGATCGGACTCGCCGTGGGCTGGATCGGCGCGTACGGCCTCAAGCACGTGGCCCTGCCGGCCTCCGGCCTGTACCCGATCGCCGTGATGGCCATCGCGGTCGCCGCCTACGCAGCCGGCGCCATGGCTCATGGCTCGGGCTTCCTCGCGGTGTACATCGCCTCGCTCATCCTCGGCAATGCGAAACTGCCGCACCGCCCGGCAACGCGCGGCTTCGCGGAGGGACTGGGCTGGATCGCCCAGATCGGCCTGTTCGTGCTGCTCGGTCTGCTGGTGACACCGCACGAATTGGGTGACGACGTCGTGCCCGCCCTGATCATCGGCTTGTTCCTGACCGTGCTCGCGCGGCCGGCGGAGGTCGTGATCAGCCTGCTGCCGTTCCGCATCCCCTGGCGCGAGCAGGCACTGATGTCGTGGGCCGGGCTGCGCGGCGCTGTACCGATCGTGCTGGCCACCATTCCCATGGTGGCCGGAGTGGGCGACAGTCGCAGGATCTTCAATATCGTCTTCGTACTGGTGATCTTCTACACCGTTGTCCAGGGTCCGACGCTGCCCTGGCTGGCGCGGCGCTTGCGCCTCAGTGGGACCAGCGACGCGGCAGACCTGGGGATCGAGTCGGCACCGCTCGAGAGGCTCCAGGGCCACCTGCTCTCCATGGCCATTCCAGAGGGTTCACGCATGCACGGCGTCGAGGTCAACGAACTTCGCCTTCCCACCGGATCGGCCGTCACCCTCATCGTCCGTGACGGCGCCAGCTTCGTCCCCCTGCCGTCGACCACTCTGCGGCGCGGCGACGAACTGCTCGTCGTCGCCACCGACCCGGTTCGGGACGCCGCGGAGGACCGTCTGCGGGCCGTGGGACGCGGCGGCAAGCTGGCGGGGTGGCTCGGGCAGCGTGACAGGCAACGCCAGGTGTGAGGGGGCGGCCGGACCCGGGAGGTGCACCTGCGCTGCCACGTACCATGGTCAGGTAATTGTCGAGTACAACCTCTGCCTGATGCAGAGCCGGCGTGGATCACCGCGCTGAGCGGACGGCTCTCGGCGCGGCGTGACGGCTCTCAGCCGCAGTCGCGCTACCAGGCAGCAGAAAGACCAGGCTGTGGCATCCACGGTGCCCACCTCGCCGTCCCCGTCGTCTTCCTCACAGCATGACCTTGCCCGTGCGCCGGGCTACCGGCAGCTGCTGCGCACACCTGGGGTGTGGGCGTTCGTCCTTCCGGGCTTCGCTGCGCGGCAGCCTTTCGCCATGCTCACGATCAGCATGGTGCTCCTCGTAGAGCACACCACCGGCTCCTACGGCACCGCGGGGGCCGTTGCCGCCGTCACGGGCGTGGCCATGGCCGTCTGTGCGCCGCGCGGCGGACGGCTCGCCGACCGGTTCGGGCAGCGTGCCGTGCTGATTCCCGGAATCGCGCTGCACGCCGCCTCTGTGGGCGCCCTGGTGGCCCTGGGGCTTGCGCATGCACCAGCCTGGGCACTCTTCGCAGCGGCGGTGCCGACCGGCGCGACCGTGCCCCAGATCGGGCCGATGGTGCGCTCCCGCTGGGCGGTGGCCCTGGCCGGCCCCTCGGCTCGGCCCTCGCCGCTCATGCAGACCGCAGCCGCTTTCGAATCGGTGACCGACGAGTTCACCTTTGTCATCGGCCCCGTTCTCGCCACGGCACTGTGCACGGGGGTGCATCCGGCGGCCGGGCTCATTGCCGAGGCGACGCTCACGCTTGCGGGCGGAAGCCTCTTCGCGGCGCAGCGGAGAACGGCACCTCGCCCGCACCGCACGGCGGCCGGCAGCGACTCGCACCACGGCTCGGCGTTGTCCGTGCCAGGAGTGCGCGCGCTGGTGATCGCTTTCCTCGGTATAGGCGCCGTTTTCGGCGGCATGCAGGTGTCGATCACCGCATTCACCCAGGAAGCCGGTCACCCGGGCCTCAGCGGAGTGGTCTACGGCACCTTCGCGGCGGGCAACATGCTGGCGGGCGTGGCCTACGGCGCCGTCACATGGCGACGCAGTCCCCGTCGGCGCCTGCTGGCCGGGTACGCGGCCCTGACGCTTGCCTGCGTGCCGTTGTGGGCGGTACAGGCCCTGCCGGTGCTCGGCGCACTCGGCCTGGTGGTGGGGCTGTGCATCGCGCCGGCCCTGATCACCGGATACACGCTGGTCGACGCCTTGGTGCCGGCAGCGACCAGGACCGAGGCCTTCACCTGGCTGACGGGGGCAGTCGCGCTCGGCCAGGCAGCAGCGGTCACCGTTGCGGGCCTGCTGGCCGACCACGCCGGTTCGCATGCCGGCTTCACCGTGCCTCTGACCGGCACAGCTGTGGCGTTCGTGATGCTCGCGGTGCTGCGCGGGCACCTGGTGCCGACGCCGCGGGGAACGATTGCGGTGGGTGCGATCGGTCACCGTCGGGCGGTCACGGTGGACTGACGCACGGAAATGCTGCACTATTGAGCGTCGTTAGCACTCATTAAGTGAGAGTGCCAGGAGGAGCTAGTGCCGACGTATCAGTACCAGTGCACCGAGTGCGGCGAGGGCCTTGAGGCGGTGCAGAAGTTCAGCGATGACGCGCTGACCGTGTGCCCCAACTGCGGCGGACGGCTGCGCAAGGTGTTCTCCGCCGTGGGCGTGGTCTTCAAGGGCTCCGGTTTCTACCGGACCGACAGCCGCGGCTCCTCGTCCAGCAGCGCACCCGCCACCAAGAGTGGCAGTGCGGGCACGGACAGCAAGCCGAGCGGAAGTTCCTCGTCGAGCTCGACCTCATCCGGGTCCTCGTCGAGTTCCTCCGGCTCCTCGTCCACGTCGAGCAGCTCGTCGGCCGCCTGAGGCGACTGGCCGCAAGCCGCTGGACCTGCGTGACTTCACGAACCTCCGTCGCGTGACGACGGGGGTTCGTCGCGTTCCGACCCGGCTTAAGGTGATCTCCATGGTGCACAGCAGCGATGCGACACAGGAGCGGGCCGAGATCGGCGTGATCGGCGGGTCCGGCTTCTACTCCTTCCTCGACGATGTGACTGAAGTCACGGTCGACACCCCCTACGGGCCAGCCAGCGACTCGCTCTTCATCGGAGCGGTGGCTGGGAGGCGAGTGGCGTTCCTGCCGCGACACGGGCGGGACCACCATCTACCACCACACAAGATCAATTACCGGGCCAACCTGTGGGCGCTGCGCTCGGTGGGGGTGCAGCAGGTTCTTGGCCCGTGCGCGGTGGGCGGGCTACGCGCACAATACGGCCCCGGGACGCTGCTCGTGCCCGACCAGCTTGTGGACCGCACGAAGTCACGAGCACAGTCGTACTTCGACGGGGAGGCCAGGGCGGACGGCCAGGTGCCGAATGTCGTGCACGTGACGTTCGCCGATCCGTACTGCCCGGTGGGCCGAAAGGCCGCAGTGAGCACCGCCCGGGCGAGCGGGTGGGAACCCGTGGACGGCGGGACGCTCGTCGTGGTGGAGGGACCTCGCTTCTCCACTCGCGCAGAATCGCTCTGGCATGCCGCACAGGGCTGGTCGGTGGTCGGCATGACCGGGCACCCGGAAGCGGTGCTCGCACGGGAACTCGGCCTCTGCTACACCTCCTTGACGTTGGTCACGGACCTGGACGCGGGCGCGGACACCGGGGAAGGCGTCTCTCACGAGGAGGTGCTGGAGGTCTTCGCAGCCAACGTCGGGCGCATGCGGGACGTGCTCTTCGAGGTGATCGGCGCCCTGCCTGACAACGACGAACGCAACTGCCTGTGCCCTGAGGCGCTGGGCGGACAGGACCCGGGGATCACGCTGCCGTAGCCGGCTTCGAGCAGGCACCGCGGGCGCCTGGAGCACTCAGTATGCCGGTTATCCACAGGCGTGAAGTTATCCACAGGCGCCCGCCGCATCGTCCTGGATGTGCGCGATGGTGGGGACATCGACCGAATGTCCGGTCGATGTCCCTTCGCATCTGGCGGTGATGTTCATGCGCGCACCCGCGTCCCCCCTGTCCAGCTCGACAGCCGATCCGACTCCAGCTCCCGCACGCTTCGACATCTCGTTGTTCGCCCAACCGACGCCCCCTGCTCCCGGCCCGTCGCAGTCCACGGGCCTGGAGACCCCCGAGCCCTACACCCCGCCCGGTTGCACGGTTCCGGTCTTCCCGCCGATCAGGGCGGGTGGACGCGGCGGCCGGCGTCTGATGCCGCGGACGTTGCGGTTCAGTCGCCGGCCGCTCGCCCTCGGGCTGGCCGTGGCGGCTGTCGCTCTGGCGGTGTCGGCCGCTCACAGCTCCCCGACGCGCACGCCGAGGACCACACACGGATCGGCGCACCCACCGGTGTCGGCCCGTGGAGTCCCTGACGTGGCGGAGGAGATCGTCAGGGCTCCGGTGCGGATCACCGACGCGGCCGCGGTACGGCTGCTGCGACCAGGTGACCGGGTGGACGTGCTGGCAGCGGCGCGGGTGGTGGCGTCCGGGGTACCGGTCGTCGCTGTCCCCGAGCCATCGGGCGGCCAGGGCACGTCCGTGACATCCGAGGGAAGCAACCTGCCGACTGCCGATGCCGATGCAGTCACCACGGGAGGGGCGCTGGTCGTCCTGGCGGTGCCACGGCGCATTGCCGCGGCACTGTCCGGCGCTGCCGTGTCGTCCCCGCTGGCGGTGGCACTGTGCTGAATCACCCTTTCGTGAAAGGCGATTGGACGGGTCAGCCCCGGATTGCCTTCCATGGCGGAACCTTTCATTCCGTCAGGCCGGCACCAGGGAAGAGGCACGTCGATGAGCGAAGCGGGCAAGCCGAGCCTGCTGGCCGGCTTCAAAGAATTCATCATGCGGGGGAACGTGATCGACCTGGCGGTCGCGGTCGTCATCGGCGCGGCGTTCAGCAGCGTCGTGAACTCCGTCGTCAACGGGATCATCAACCCGCTGGTCGGTGCCTTCGGTACGAAGGACCTCGCTGGCTACTCGTCCTGTCTCAAAGGCCCGTGCGTGGTCAACGACAAGGGCGACCTGACCAGCGGTATCCACATCCTGTGGGGCTCGGCGCTGAGCGCAACGCTCACCTTCCTGATCACCGCCGCAGTCGTGTACTTCCTCATGGTTCTCCCGATGGCGCGCTACCTGGCGCGTCGGGCGGCCCGGCAGAAGCCGGCGGAAGTCGTGGCGCCGGTGGCGGAGGAGGTAGAGGAGATCACGCTGCTCCGCGACATCCGCGACGCGCTGGTGGCCCCCAGGTCCGGTGGCGCGGGCTGACTGCGGGCGTCGAACGGGTTCAGAGGTGGTGCGGCGGCTTCTCGCTGAGGAAGCGGGTGAAATCGTCGTCCGCGGAGCCGGACAGCGGATCGCCCCAGCCTCGGTCTGTGTCATCCGAGGACGGTCGGTCGAGCGGGTCATCGAAGACCAGTCCCGCGGATGCGGCTCTCTCACGCGGGACTACGCCGGCCCCGGACGAAGTCTGCGACAGCTCGGTGTCGGGGGCCGCGGCATCGCCGGCGGACCCTGAGCCGCCACCCGCCCCGGGGTGGCCCATGGCCCCGTCCGTGGCTGAGGTGTGCTCGGAGTCTGCGGCGGTACTCATGCCTCAAGCGTACGGCGCTGGCCCCGGCCGCCCATCCGGCCCGGCACCCAAGCAGGTGGGGGGAGGTACTCCAAGCGTCCGTTTGACGGGGCCCGACGGATATACCTGGCCTCATGCACGCACCAGAACCGAAACCTCACGCCGCCCGCCCTCACACTCCGGCGCAGGAGGCGGACGTCGACCGAAGCGACCTCGCGTACCGCCGCTGGTTGAGCGAGGCAGTGGGCAAGGTCCAGGCGGACGCGAACCGGTCCGCCGATACCCATTTGCTGTCCGTGCCGCTGCCGGCGGACTGGGGCATCGACCTCTATCTGAAGGACGAGTCGACCCATCCGACCGGGTCGCTGAAGCATCGCCTGGCCCGTTCGCTGTTCCTGTACGCCCTGTGCAACGGCTGGATCCGCCCGGGGCGCCCGGTGATCGAGGCGTCCAGTGGATCGACGGCAGTGTCGGAGGCCTATTTCGCGCGCCTGATCGGTGTCCCCTTTGTGGCCGTGATGGCCCGCGGGACCGTACGGGCGAAGGTGGACCTGATCGAGTTCCACGGCGGCCGATGCCACCTGGTGGACGGCCCGGGCGAAGTGTACGAGGCAGCGACCCGGTTGGCCGCGAAGACGGGCGGCCACTACATGGACCAGTTCACGTACGCAGAGAGAGCGACGGACTGGCGGGGCAACAACAACATCGCCGAGTCGATCTTCCGGCAGCTGGCAGCGGAACGTCACCCCGTGCCGACATGGATCGTGGCGACCGCGGGAACTGGTGGGACGTCGGCGACTCTGGCCCGGTATGTGCGCTATGCGCAGGCGACCACCGGCATCTGCGTGGCCGATCCGGAGAACTCGGCGTTCTTCCCGGGCTGGCGGGACGGCGATCCGGCAGCCGTCACCTATACCGGCTCCCGGATCGAAGGGATCGGCCGGCAGCGCGTGGAGCCGAGTTTCGTGCCGGGGGCCATCGACCGCATGATGCGGGTCCCGGACGCGGCGTCGATCGCGGGCATCCGGGTCCTTGAACGGCTGCTCGGCCGCCGTGCGGGCGCGTCCACCGGCACAGGGCTCTGGGCGGCGTTCCGCATCATCGCCGAGATGCGCGCGCGCGGCGAGCACGGCAGCGTGGTGGGGCTGCTGTGCGACCCGGGTGAGCGCTATCTGGAGAAGTACTACGCGGACACCTGGCTCTCGACTCAGGGCATCGACATCACGCCGTACGTGGAGCGCATCGAACGTTTTCTGGTCACCGGGTCACTTGAAACGGTGAATCCGCCTGGCGGCGGCTGAGCAGACCACAACGGTGGACGCCAGTCGACCCTGGCGGCGGGCACTTGCGATGGGTCGGTGCCGGAGCCGACATGTGTCGGCGTCGTGGAGGGTTGGCGTATTCCCGCTGACGGACCTACCCAAATGATCATACGATCACCTGTGCGAACGATGCGGCTGCCGCGCGTTCGTGACGGGGAATTACGGGGATCACACGGGGAAAGCAGGGACGCGGCGATGACCGATGCCCGGACGCAGGACGGCACTGGCGGGAGTGGGGCGTCGTCGCACGCTCATGACGTACTGCTCTCATGGGGTCCGACGGTGCTCTTCGCCATGGTTCTGCCGTGGATCACCTACCACCAGCTCGCCGGGCGCGGTGTGCACGGGGCGCCGGCGCTCCTGCTGGTCTCTGCCTGGCCCGCGTTGGAGGTCGGGCTGTATTTCGCGCTGCATCACCGGGTGGACGAGTTCGGGATGCTCATATTCGCGGCGCTGCTGTTGGCAGCCGCCGCTGCGGCTGCGGGCGGCGGGCGCTGGATGGGTGTCCGTGCGGATGCGGCGTTCACCGGGCTGGTCGGGGTGGCTTTTGCTGTGAGTCCGGCTTTCGGGCGGCCGCTGACCTTCTGGTTCGGCCGGCGGTTCGCGGCCGACGGCTCGGCGGCGGCTGCGCGATGGAACGGGTTGTGGCTGCGGAGCGCGGCCTTTCGGGCCGTGCAGTACCGGCTGACCGCCGCCTGGGGTGCCGGCTGCCTGGTCGAGGCGGGTGTCATGGCCGTGCTTCCGCCACGGTTGCCGCGGGGCGAGGCGGATGCGGCATCGCTTGCCGGGCCGGCAGTGGTGGCCGCGGCTGTGGTGGCGTACACGGCCTGGACCGGCAGGGCGTTTGCTGCGAGCGGTCAGACGCCGGCTGCACCTAGCAGCGCGCCCACGGCGTAGGTCACGGCCATGGCGATCGCGCCACCGGCGACGTTCCGGGTGACCGCTGGGCGTACGGGTGCGCTGCCCAGCCGGGCGCTGATCCAGCCGCAGCCGGTCAGGGCGGCCAGGACTGACACCACTGTCACTGCCAGTCGCCAGTCCTGCGGTGGCAGCACGATGGCCAACAGTGGCAGCAGTGCGCCGACGGTGAAGGAGACGAAGCTGGCCCAGGCGGCATGCCAGGGGTTGGCGAGAGCGTCGGGGTCGATGCCGAGTTCGACGCGGGCGTGGGCGCCGAGGGCGTCGCGGGCGGTCAGTTGCTCGGCGACCTCTCGGGCGAGGTCGTGGGTGATGCCGCGGTCCTCCAGCAGACCGGTCAACTCTGCGAGTTCGGCCTGCGGGGTGGCCGCCAGCTCCTCGCGTTCCAGGGCGAGGGCGGCACGCTCGGAGTCCCGCTGGGTGCTCACCGACACGTACTCCCCCGCAGCCATCGACAGCGACCCCGCCATCAGGCCCGCAAGGCCCGCGGTCAGCAGTGCCGACCGCGAGTCGGTGGCTCCCGCGACGCCCACGACCAGGCCGGCGGTGGAAACGATGCCGTCGTTGGCGCCGAGGACAGCGGCACGGAGCCAGTTCAGCCGGGTGCTCAGCCCTTCGTGGTGCGGCTCGTTCGGGTGCGGTCCCGCGCCGCCCGGCTCCTCGGCCCCGGCGCTGTCGTCAGTCATGCCACGAAGCGTCTCACCCCCAGCCCCGGCCGGATCGGGCGGCGCACGGGTGCGCGGACGGGCCGAACCCCGGCGCGGGGGGGATGCACCGGGGTCCGGGTCTGTGGGGCCGGTCCGCGGGCGGACCGGCGTTATGGAGCTGTCAGGCGGCTTCGTAGTCCAGGCCGGTCGCGCGGGCCATCCGCTTCAGGTCGGCGAGGGCGTGCTTCTCGATCTGCCGGATGCGCTCGCGGGTGAGGCCGTGCTCCTTGCCGACCTCCGTGAGCGTACGCTCACGGCCGTCCACGATGCCGTAGCGGGCGCGGATGATGGAGGCGGTGCGGTCGTCGAGCCGGTCGATCAGTCCGTCCAGCTCCTCGCGGCGCAGCATAACCAGCACGGAGTCCTCCGGGGACGGCGCGGCGCCGTCCTCGACCAGGTCGCCGAACTCGGTCTCACCTTCGGCATCCACCGACATATTCAGGGATACCGGGTCACGTGCCCAGTCCAGAACGTCCGAAACACGCTCCGGGGTGGAGGCCAGCTCGGTGGCGATCTCGGCGGGCTCGGCGTCGCGGCCGTGTTCGCGGTTGAATTCCCGCTGCACGCGGCGGATCCTGCCGAGTTCCTCGACCAGGTGGACCGGCAGCCTGATGGTGCGGGACTGGTCGGCGATGGACCGGGTGATGGCCTGCCTGATCCACCACGTTGCGTAGGTGGAGAACTTGAAGCCCTTGGCGTAGTCGAACTTCTCGACGGCGCGGACCAGGCCGGCGTTCCCCTCCTGGATCAGGTCCAGCAGCGGCAGGCCGCTGCGCGGGTAGCGCCGGGCCACGGCGACGACGAGCCTCAGGTTGGAGCGGATGAAGACGTCCTTGGCCTGCTCGCCCGCGGCCACCAGGGCCTCGAGCTCCTCGCGCTTGCCGTCGCTGCCCGCGCCTGCGGGCAGCTCCGGATCGCCGGCGAGGATACGCTCGGCGTAGACGCCCGCTTCGATGTCACGGGACAGCTCGACCTCGCGGGCGGCGTCGAGCAGCGGCGTACGCGCGATCTCGTCCAGGTACATGCCGACGAGGTCGCGGTCGGCTACTTCCCCGCCTGCTGCGCGAACGCTGCTGGTCCCGCCTGCGTGACGACGGGCGACGGCACGGGTTGCCATGCGTGCTCCCTTTACGAAGGTGCGGTCGGTCTCGGTCGGACCGGGTACGGTCACAGCCGTTGCCGTGGAGTTGCTGGCGCAGCCTTTGGGGTGGCTGCCGTAGCTCTTCGGCTCTGCTGTGCGCTTGCCCCATCCGATCGGGATAACGACTGGAATCCGGACACAATTCCCATGTCGTCACCTATTTTTTATGATCATGCAGTACCCTGTCCCGCCACATTGAGAGGTCATGTCATGCCGGAACGTACGGAGGTCCAGGTCAGAGCCGGTAGGGACGATGATCTGGTGGCGCTCACGGACATTTACAACCACTACATCCGTGAGACGCCGATCACTTTCGACATCAGCCCCATCACCCCCGACGAGCGCCGCCCCTGGTTGCTCTCCCACCCGGAAGACGGCCCACACCGCCTCTTGGTTGCTCAGCCGGAGAGCGACGGGCGGATTCTGGGCTACGCGACCAGCAGCCCGTTCCGCCCCAAGGCGGCGTATGCGACGTCCGTGGAGACCAGCATCTACCTGGCACCGGACGCGGGCGGCCGCGGCATCGGCACGCTGCTGTACACGGCGCTGTTCGAGGCGCTGGCCGAGGAGGACGTACACCGTGCGTACGCGGGCGTGACGCTGCCCAACGAGGCGTCCATACGTATCCACCAGCGTTTCGGGTTCAAGCAGATCGGGGTGTACGAGGAGGTCGGCCGGAAGTTCGGCGCCTATCACGACGTGGCGTGGCTGGAGAAGCGGCTGAGCTGAGCGGCTCGGCCTTGGCGGAAGCCGCCGCGATGGACTGAAGTATTTGAAGATTCAATAAAGCGCCGCTACCGTCGTCCCGTACGCTTGAACATTCAAGGAGGGGCCATGACCGCAGCTGCCACGGAGCGCATGCCCGCGCTCTACCTCTCGCACGGCGCTCCGCCGCTCGCCGACGACCCCGTATGGCCGGGGCAGCTGGCGGCATGGGCGGCCGGCCTGCCGCGTCCCAAGGCCGTGCTGGTCATCTCGGCCCACTGGGAGGACGCTCCGCTCGCGATCGGCGCCACGACCACCGTGCCGCTGGTCTACGACTTCTGGGGCTTCCCCGAGCACTACTACCGGGTGACCTATCCGGCGCCGGGCGCGCCCGAGCTGGCGGAGGACGTGCGCAAGCTGCTGCGCCGGGCCGGCAGCCCCGTGCAGGACGTCCCGGACCGCGGCCTTGACCACGGCGCATACGTGCCGCTGGTGGAGATGTTCCCCGGCGCCGACATCCCCGTGCTGCAGGTGTCGATGCCGACCCTCGACCCGGCCGGGCTGCTGGACATCGGCCGCCGCCTCGCACCGCTGCGCGACGAAGGCGTGCTGATCGTGGGCAGCGGCTTCTTCACCCACAATCTCGCCGCACTTCGCCACGCCGGCCCGAAGCCGCCGACATGGTCCACGGAATTCGACGACTGGGGCCGGCGGGCGCTGGACGCGCAGGACGTCGACGCGCTGCTGGACTTCGAGCACACCTCGCCCGCCGGGCGGCTGGCGCACCCGCGGACAGAGCACTTCGCCCCGCTGTTCGTTACGCTCGGCGCCGCCGAGTCCGAACTCGGCAGCCAGCGCAGCATCATCGACGGATTCTGGATGGGACTCGCGAAACGCTCCCTCCAGCTCGGCTGAACAGGAAGACACCTCACCCATGCCCATGCATAAACGACGCATCGCGATCGGCGTGGCCGTCCTGGCCGGCGCTGTGACCCTGGCCGCGTGCGGTTCCGACAGCAAGAAGGACCCGGCCGGCACTCCGAGCGCGGCCGGCGGCGACGACAAGCCGGCGGCGTCCTCGGTGAGCTGGCCCGCGCCCTCCGACGCCAGCGCCCAGGTGAAGGCGGCGGGGCTGCCGATGCTCGGGCAGGAGGGCCAGGTGCTGCACATCCACAGCCACCTGGACGTGTTCGTGGACGGCAAGGCGGTGACCGTACCGGCGGAGATCGGCATCGACGTCCCCAAGCAGCAGATCAGCCCGCTGCACACGCACGACACGACGGGCGTCGTGCACATCGAGTCGCCGGTGCAGGCGGAGTTCACCCTCGGGCAGTTCATGACCGAGTGGAACGTCCCGATCGGCAACGACGTCCTCGGCACGTTCAAGACCGGTGGCGGCAAGGAACTGCACGTCTACGTCAACGGCAAGGAGCAGACCGGCGACCCCGCAGCGATCAAGCTGGGCGCGCACGAGGAGATCGCCGTCGTCTACGGCGCACCGGCCGACAAGGTGCAGGTGCCGTCGACGTATGCGTGGCCGGAAGGTCTGTAGGACAAGCAGCCTGCGACGTCACCGCTGCGCGGCGTCCGTACCGTCGTACGACCGGCGGTACGACCAAACGACGGGTCCCCACCCTTCCGAGTGAACGGAAGCGGTGGGGACCTGCCGTTGGTACGGCAACCGGGCGGCCGGTGCGACCGTACGATCGCATCGGCCTGCGGTCAGTGTGCGATGACCGGGATGGCGAAGTCGTCGTCGGCCGACTTGTCGCCGTCGACACGCTCCGGGCCGCTCTGCACGCCGGCGTTGACCAGGACGAACGCGAGCACCGAGGAGAGCAGCAGGATCGCCGTCGCCCAGTAAATAGCGACGGAGTAGCCGTGCACCATGGACTCGTTGACGAACAGCCGGTGCTGCAGGTCGGCCGGCGACTTCAGGTGCGAGGACACCCAGGTCGCGGACGCGCTGGTGGCCAGGGTGTTCAGCAGCGCGGTGCCGATGGAGCCGCCGACCTGCTGCGAGGTGTTGACCATTGCGGAGGCGACGCCGGCGTCCTCCGGCCGGACCCCGTGCGTGGCCAGGCTCATCGCCGGCATGAAGGCCGTACCCATGCCGAGGCCCATGAGGATCAGGCCCGGCAGCAGCACCGCGGAGTAGGACGAGTCCACCTTGATCTGCGCCAGGATGCCCATGCCGACGGCGGCGACCAGGAAGCCGGGAGCCATCAGCAGGCGCGGGCGGACGCGCAGCATGAGCCGCGTGCCGATCTGGGTGGAGCCGACGATCATGCCGGCGATCATGGGCAGGAAGGCGAAGCCCGACTTGATGGCCGAGTAGCCCATCACCAGCTGCAGGTAGTACGTCAGGAACAGGAACAGGCCGAACATGCCGATGATGGCCAGGCCCAGCGACAGGTAGACGCCGCCGCGGTTGCGGTCGGTCACGACGCGCAGCGGCAGCAGCGGAGCCGCGACGCGGCTCTCGACGAACACGAACGCCGCCAGCAGGACCACGGAGGCCACGAGCAGGCCGAGGGTGACGGGGGCCGTCCAGCCGTCGCTGTCGGCGCGGGTGAAGCCGTACACGAGGGCGACGAGGCCGGCGCTGACCAGGACCACGCCGGGGGTGTCCAGGCGGTTGCGGTTGCGGCCCTCGGCGGGCTCGCGGATGACGGCGACGGCGCCGATGACGGCGACCACGGCGAACAGGATGTTCACGAAGAGCGCCCAGCGCCAGTTCAGGACCTGGGTGAGCACGCCGCCGAGGATCAGGCCGACCGCGGCGCCGGCGCCGGCGATGGCGCCGTAGATGCCGAACGCCTTGGCGCGTTCCTTGGCGTCGGTGAACGTCACCGCGACCAGCGACAGTGCGGCGGGTGCGAGAAGGGCGCCGAAGACGCCCTGGAGGGCGCGGGCGCCCAGCAGCATGGCGGTGTTCACCGCGGCGCCGCCGATGGCGGAGGCGGCCGCGAAGCCGAGCAGGCCCACGATGAAGGTGTTCTTGCGTCCCCACAGGTCGGACACCCGGCCGCCGAAGAGCAGCAGGCCGCCGAAGGCCAGCGTGTAGGCGGTGATGACCCACTGCTTGTTGCTGTCGGAGATCCCCAGGTCGGCCTGGGCGGAGGGCAGCGCGATGTTCACGACGGTCGCGTCGAGCACGACCATCAGCTGGGCAATGGCGATGAATATCAGCGCTGTCCAGCGCTTCGGATCCGGCTGATGTGTTTCAGGCATGACTGGTCTCACTATTGGATGCGGAGTGACAGGACGTGGGGACGTGTGTCAGCAGTGGTCCGGCGCCACGCTGCAGCGGGGGATCGGGGTCAGGGATCCCAGCCGGCCTTCGGGTTCGGGTCCGGCTCTGCTCAGGCAGGACGAGTTGCTGCTCGGGCTGCGCAGGTTCGCGGACTCGGCGAACCTGATCACGCTATAACCCGACTGATGGGTATTGCGAACGGTTTATGGCTGGCGGGCTTGCAGATCCTCCAGGGTCACGGCTTCCCCGGTGAGCACGGAGCGCGAGGGCGCGCGCAGGCCGTCGAGGAACAGTTGCAGGTGGCGACGGACGAAACGGTCGAAGCCCGCGCAGCAGGTGCCCGGTAGCGGCCGGGTGAGCTGCGTCACGGCGACCATCAGGTCACCGACGGCGATGTCGGTGCGCAACTGGCCCGCGCTCTGGGCGCGTTCCATGATGGCGCTGATCGATCGTTGCATCTGTTCGACCTGGCTGACGACCGCGGGGTCCTGGCGGTCGAAAACGTCGGAGAGCAGGGGGCACAGAGCGCCGATCCGCTCGTCTGCCGATTCGAGGACGAAACGGCACAGCGCGGTGAACGCGTCCGGCTCCTGCGCCAGGGCGTCCTCGGCTCGTTTCACTGTACGGGCCATCACTGACAACGTGACCTGGCGGATCAGCTCCGTACGATCGGTGAAGTGCCGGTAGAGCGTGGCATTGCCGACGCCCGCCCTGCGCGCCACCTCGTCGAGCGCGACGTCGGGGCCGAGTTCGACGATCGCCTCGCGGGCGGCGGCGATTATGCGTTCCCGGTTCCGGGTGGCGTCCGCGCGCAGCCGCACCGCTCGCGGCGGCACGGCGGTCTCCATGTCGAGCGGCACAGCGGACTCCCCCCGGGGTGTCGTGGGTGGCATGGGTCAGTCACGAATCCGAAACGGACAATCAGTCTCCGTTTCCGAGTCACCACACTAAACGGGGGCCTGGTCCCCGGATATTTCGGGGTGGCCGGGTGACTCGCGTCACATACGCGCGGGCGCCAGGCGTGCGGTTGGTGCGGCGGCGCGCGGCGGTGCACGGCACCACGCGGCGGGCTTTTATTGAAGGTTCAAGAAGTGGCCTTACCATGAACGCCATGACATGGCTGACCGAAGAGGAGCAGGCGACCTGGCGGGCGTTCCTGCACGCCACGATGCTGCTCGAGGACCATCTCGACCGTCAGCTGCAGCGCGACGCCGGCATGCCGCACATGTACTACGCACTGCTCAGCACGCTGTCCGAGACGCCCGGCCGCCGGATGCGGATGACCGAGCTGGCCGAGCAGGTCAAGATCACCCGGTCCCGGCTGTCGCACGCGGTCGCCCGCCTCGAGGGCAACGGGTGGGTGCGCCGCGAGAACTGCCCCACCGACCGGCGCGGCCAGGTGTGCGTCCTGACCGAGGCAGGCCATGCCGAGCTGGTGCGCACCGCGCCAGGGCACGTCGCCGCCGTCCGGTCGGCGATCTTCGACCGGCTCACGGCGGAGCAGACCCGGCAGCTCGGCGACATCTCGCGGGTCATTGCCGAGGGATTGCACCAGCCGGAAGGCGCCGATGTGCCCTGGCTGCGCTGAAGGTCGCGCGGCGCGGTCAATGCCGCGCCGCGCAACTCACCTGCGGGGGGTGAGCGCGCGCGAAGCGGCCGCCGCTCATGGTGTGGCCGGGCGTACGCGGCCGGAACGCGCCAGCCAGCGTCCCTCGTGCCGGCTCACCTCGATCGGACGGCCGAAGCACTGCGTCATCCACTCACCGGTGAGCACCTGTTCCGCGGGTCCGGAGGTCAGCACCCGGCCCTCCTTGAGCAGCAGGACATGGCCGATCGCCGGTGACAGCTCCTCCAGGTGGTGGGTGACGGTGATGGTGGCCAGCCCCGCCCTGGTCGTCGCGAGCCGGTGCATGGCGTCGATCAGGTCCTCGCGCGAGGGCAGGTCGAGGGCGTTGAACGGCTCGTCGAGCAGCAGCAGCGACGGGTCGGCCATCAACGCCCGCGCCACCAGGATGCGGGCGCGCTGGCCGCCGGAGCAGACCCCGTAGGCGCGTTCGGCGAGTTCCTTGATCTCCAGCTCGGCGAGCAGCTCGGTGGCACGGTCGCGCACCTCGCTGTCGTACTTGCGCCACAGCGGCTGCACGGTGCCGGTGTGGCCGGTCAGGACGACCGTGTGCGCGGTCGCGTCGAGCGGCACCTTCTGCGCGGAGGAGACCAGGCCGATGCGGGCGCGCAGTTCGCGCATGTCGACCCGGCCGAGCCGGTGGCCGAGGACGTCTACCGTGCCGGTGGTCGGGTGCATGAGGGCGCCGATCAGCCGCATGGCCGTGGTCTTCCCCGCGCCGTTCGCGCCGAGCAGCGCCCAGTGCTGGCCCGCGCGCACGGTCCAGTTGATGTCGTCGAGGATGACCTGGCCGGTGGTGTAGCGACGAACACTGACGCCGTCCAGGACGGCGATCGCGGTGGGCGTGGCACCTGTCGCGTGGGCTGTCATGGCCGAACGATAGCTGTATACACCAGCTTTATGGGTCCGGTTTCCGCGATGTGGATACGGCGACGGCGCGGGCGGTCAGGGGACGGCAGGCGCGGGGTTCTCGTCCGAGGCCGACTCGGCAATACGCGGCGGCCCCGGCCGGAACAGCAGGAAGGTGACCACGAAGCCGAAGGCGAAGAAGCCCGCCGACCACCAGTACGCGACGGCGTAGCTGTGCAGTTGCGACTGGGCGATCGCGCCCGGTGTCGGGCGGCGGCCGACGAGGTAGCTGGTGGCCGCGCTCGTGGCGAGGGTGTTCAGCAGCGAGGTGCCGACCGAGCCGCCGACCTGCTGGCTGGTGTTCACCATGGCCGAGGCCACACCGGCGTCCTGCGGCTTGTTGCCGGCGGTGGCGAGGTTCATCGCCGTGGCGAAGATCAGGCCCAGGCCGAGGCCCAGCAGGAGCAGCGGCGGCATGACGTGCGCCACGTAGGTGCTGTTGCCGTTCAGCGAGGTCATCCACGCCATGGCGCCGGCGGACAGCAGCATGCCGGTGGGCACGATCGGTTTGGCGCCGAATTTCGGCACCAGCACGTTGGTCGTCGTCACGGAGGCGACCACCAGCACGGCAACCATGGGCAGGAAGGCGAGGCCCGTCTTCACCGGTGAATACCCGAGCGTGCGCTGCATGTAATACGTCAGGAAGAGGAACACGCCGAACATTCCGGCGCCGGACAGGAACATCGCAATGAACGACGCTCCGCGGTCGCGGTCGGCGACCACCCGCATCGGCAGCAGCGGGTGCCTGGCACGCTGCTGCCACCACACGAACGCCGCCAGCAGGACCGCGCCGGCCAGCAGGAAGCCCCAGGTGCTGGGGGCGCTCCACGGATGCCGTTCGGCGTTGGAGAAGCCGTAGACGATGCAGAACAGGCCGCCGGAGACCAGGAGCGTGCCGGGTATGTCGAGGTCGGGCCGGTCGGGCGGGGTCCCCGGGCGCAGCAGCCGCATGCCGCCGATGAAGGCGATGGCGGCGAAGATCAGATTGACGTACAGGCACCAGCGCCAGTCCAGGTACTCGGTGAGGATGCCGCCGAGCAGCAGCCCGACCGCCGCGCCGGCGCCGGCGATGGCGCCGTAGATTCCGAAGGCCTTCGCGCGCTCCTTGGAGTCGGTGAAGGTCGTCGTCAGCAGTGACAGGGCGGCGGGTGCCAGGATCGCGCCGAAGGCGCCCTGCAGGGCTCGGGCCATCACCAGGATCTCGAAGCTCGGCGCGGCACCGCCGATCGCCGAGGCCACGGCGAAGCCGACCAGGCCGATCAGGAAGATCCGCTTGCGGCCGACGAGGTCGGCGAGACGCCCGCCGAACAGCAGCAGCGAGCCGAAGGCCAGCGCGTACGCGGTGACGACCCACTGGCGGGCGCCGTCGCTGAAGCCCAGGTCGCGCTGGGCCGAGGGCAGCGCAATGGTCACGATCGTGGCGTCCAGTACGACCATCAGCTGGGCGAGGCCGATCACACACAACACCCACCAGCGGTGGGCGGGGGGCTCGGAGAGGTCGTCCTGTCCGGACGGCGTGCCGGCCGGGTTGACCCGGCCGGCGGCCGCTGATGTCTCGGGCGAGCTTCGGGCCATGGCGTGGATCTCCTTTGCGCTTGCGCGCGTCCCCCCGGAATTTCCACGCTAGGCCCAGCTCAGCGCCCTCGCCATGTGGGACGCCGCGGCCCCCGTGGGGAGGGCGGCGGTGCCGGGCAGGGCGGGGCGGGAATCCACCGCGACCGCCATCGGACGACCGTCCCTGGTGGCGATGACGGCCACGGAGTGTGGTGCTGCACCTGCACAACGATCACTAACCGCGGTGTCGAAACAGCTAACGCACCCTCACCCGTTCGGCGTGACCCGATGGGCGGACCGGCGTCAACCGGTGTAGTCCGCGCTCACCCGGGCGGCGTCGGCGAGTTCGCCGGCGTCCGGCGTCAACCGGACGCCGCGAGGGTGACTTCCGCGGAGCGGTGTCCGAGCAGGTCACCCTTCCGGGGCCAGGGCGGCGAGCTGCTGGTCGAACGGAACGAACGTCTCCCCGGCCTCAGCACCAGTCCCGCCCCGTGGCACCGGGCGGGCGGTGACCTGGGCGGTGAGTTCGGCGGCCGCGCGGTCGATGCGCAGCGCCAGGGAGTCGTCGCCCGCGGCGCCCCAGTCCTCGGTGGCCGCGTACACCGCCGTCGGCACCACGACCGCCCTGAGGTAGCTGAAGAGCGGGCGCATGGCGTGTTCCAGGACCAGGGAGTGGCGGGCGGTGCCGCCCGTCGCCGCGATCAGGACCGGGGTGCCGGCCAGCGCGTCCTTGTCGATCACGTCGAAGAACGACTTGAACAGGCCGCTGTAGGAGCCGGTGAAGACCGGGGTGACCGCGATCAGGCCGTCGGCGGAGGTGGCGGCGTCGACGGCGTCGCGCAGCTGCGGGCCGGGAAAGCCGGTGACCATGTTCTGCGCGATCTCGTTGGCGAGGTCGCGCAGCTCGACGACCTGCACCTCGACCTCGCCGTCACCGCCCGGATTGTCGACATTGCCGTCGGTGACGTCCCGCCGCACGGCGGCCGCCAGCCGGTCGGCGAGCAGCCGCGTCGAGGACGGGCGGCCGAGTCCTGCGGTGATGACGACGATGCGCCTGGTCATACGTCGACCTCCTTCGTGTCGCGGCGGGCGAGCAGGGACTGGTGGGTGGGACCGTCCGGCACGTCGGCCGGGCGCCCCTTGGCGAACTCGCGGCGCAGGACGGGGACGACCTCCTCGCCGAGCAGGTCGAGCTGTTCGAGCACCGTGCGCAGCGGCAGCCCCGCGTGGTCCATCAGGAACAGCTGCCGCTGGTAGTCGCCGAAGGTCTCGCGGAAGGCCAGCGTCTTGTCGATGACCTCCTGCGGCGACCCGACGGTCAGCGGCGTCTGCTCGGTGAAGTCCTCAAGGGACGGGCCGTGCCCATATACCGGCGCGTTGTCGAAGTACGGCCGGAACTCGCGTACCGCGTCCTGCGAGTTCTTTCGCATGAACACCTGACCACCCAGTCCGACGATCGCCTGCTCGGGCGTGCCGTGCCCGTAGTACGCAAAGCGTTCGCGGTACAACTCGATGAGCTTCTTGAAGTGCTCCTTGGGCCAGAAGATGTTGTTGGCGAAGAAGCCGTCGCCGTAGTACGCGGCCTGTTCCGCGATCTCGGGGCTGCGGATCGAGCCGTGCCAGACGAAGGGCGGCACCCCGTCCAGCGGGCGCGGGGTGGAGGTGAAGGACTGCAACGGCGTGCGGAACTTGCCGGCCCAGTCGACGGTGTCCTCCCGCCACAGCTTGTGCAGCAGGGCGTAGTTCTCCACGGCCAGCGGTATGCCCTGCCGAATGTCCTTGCCGAACCACGGGTAGACCGGGCCGGTGTTGCCGCGGCCCATCATCAGGTCGACGCGGCCGTCCGCCAGGTGCTGGAGCATCGCGAAGTCCTCGGCGATCTTCACCGGGTCGTTCGTGGTGATCAGCGTGGTGGACGTCGAGAGGATCAGCCGGTCGGTGCGCGCGGCGACGTAGCCGAGCATGGTGGTGGGCGACGACGGCACGAACGGCGGGTTGTGGTGCTCACCGGTGGCGAAGACGTCGAGCCCGACCTCCTCGACCTTCTGCGCGATGGTGACCATCGCCTTGATCCGCTCGTGCTCGCTCGGCGTGCGTCCGTTCGTCGGGTCCGTGGTGACGTCGCCGACTGTGAAGATCCCGAACTGCATCTCACCCACCGTCCAATTGGTTGATTGTTCAACCACCCGAACGAAAGGCCCCCCGCGACTATTCCCGCCCCCCTTCCACAGGGGGCGGGAAGGCAGGCCGGGCGGTCAGACGGCGGCGGGGACGCGGAAGCGGTTGATGGCCTCGGCGTGCTCGGCGCGCAGCTGCTCGTCGCGGACGCCGAGGCCCTCCTCGGGGGCCAGGCACAGCACGCCGACCTTGCCGTGGTGGAGGTTGCGGTGGACGTCGGACGCGGCACGGCCGGTCTCCTCCAGCGGGTAGACCCGCGACAGCGTCGGGTGGATCCGCCCCTTGGTGACCAGCCGGTTGGCCTCCCATGACTCACGGTAGTTGGCGAAATGGGTGCCGATGATGCGCTTCAGGCTCATCCACAGGTAGCGGTTGTCGTACTCGTGGGTATAGCCGCTGGTGGACGCGCAGGTGACGATGGTGCCGCCCTTGCGGGTGACGTAGACCGAGGCGCCGAAGGTCTCGCGGCCGGGGTGCTCGAAGACGATGTCGACGTCCTCGCCGCCGGTCAGCTCCCGGATGCGGCCGCCGAAGCGCTTCCACTCCCGCGGGTCCTGGGTGTGCTCGTCACGCCAGAACCGGTAGCCCTCGGCGTTGCGGTCGATGACCGCCTCCGCGCCCATCCGGCGGCAGATCTCCGCCTTCTCCGGGCTGGAGACCACGCAGATCGGCGTCGCACCGCCGGCCAGCGCGAACTGCGTGGCGTACGAGCCCAGACCGCCGCTCGCGCCCCAGATCAGCACGTTGTCGCCCTGCTTCATCCCCGCACCGTTGCGCGACACCAACTGCCGGTACGCGGTCGAATTCACCAGCCCGGGGGCGGCAGCCTCCTCCCAGGACAGATGCCTGGCCTTCGGCATCAGCTGGTTGGACTTGACCAGCGCGATCTCCGCCAGCCCGCCGAAGTTGGTCTCGAAGCCCCAGATCCGCTGCTCAGGGTCGAGCATCGTGTCGTTGTGCCCGTCACTCGACTCCAGCTCGACCGAAAGGCAGTGAGCGACCACTTCCTCCCCCGGCCGCCACGCGCTGACGCCCGGGCCGGTGCGCAGCACGACGCCCGCGAGGTCGGAGCCGATGACGTGGTACGGCAGGTCGTGCCGCTTGCCCAGCGGCGACCGGCGGCCGTAGCGCTCCAGGAAGGCGAAGGTCGGCACCGGCTCGAAGATCGAGGACCACACGGTGTTGTAGTTCACCGAGGACGCCATGACCGCGACGAGCGCCTCACCAGGACCCAACGCCGGCACCGCCACCTCGTCCAGGTGGATCGACTTGCGCGGGTCCTTGTCGACCGACGCCATTCCCTCGAACATGTCGGCTTCGCTCTTGTGCAGCGTCGCCGCCCGGTAGCTCTCCGGCAGGCGGAGCGCGGCGAAGTCTCCGGCAGTCGCCTGACCGGAGGTGATGGCGTCAACGATTTCCTTCACTGGATGCCTCTTCGGTCGGTCAGAACGATGGTCGGACAGGTCGAACGGATCAGGCGGGCCGGACGGTTCAGGCGCCGCCCGCGCCGCGCTCGCGCAGGTAGTCCGCCAGCGCGGGCACCGTGTCCAGGGCGGACAGGTCGTCGTCCATCTCGACGACGACCCCGTAGCGGCTCTCGACGGCCTGGATCAGCCGGACGAAGCCCAGCGACGTCAGGCCGAGCAGCCCGAGCGGCTCGGGCTCCTCCGCCAACGCCTCCGCGGCGCTGATCTGGCCGTCGCTGGCCTCGACGACCAGCTCGGCCAGCTCACGGTGGAGTTCGGGGTGCGGTTGCGAGTGCAGTTCCTGGGCGGTCACTCGGGCTCCTCCTGTCGCAGTTCGTCGACGGCGCTGACCACCCCGTCGATGGTCGGGGTGTCGAAGAAGGCGTCGAAGGGCACCTCGACGCCCAGGCGCTCCCGGATGCGGGCGATGATCTGCATGATCGTCAACGAGTGCCCGCCGAGGTCGAAGAGGGTGACGCCGGGGGCGAAGTCGTCCACCCGCAGCACTTCCGCCCAGATGCCGGTCACGACAGCGGTCAGGTCCGCGTCCTCCCCGGCCGCCGGGCCGCCACCCTCGACGGCGGCACCTGGCGCGGCAACGACGCCCGGCTCGGCAGCGGCGCCCGGCGCGGGCAGGGCGGCCCGGTCGAGCTTGCCGTTGAAGGTGCGGGGCAGCTCGTCCAGCAGGCGGAAGTCCCGCGGGATCATGTACCGCGGCAGGCGGTCGGCGACGTAGGCCCGTACCGCCGCGACGTCGCCGGAGGCGTCCGCCCCAACCGTGGCGACGAGATACGCCGCCAGCTCCCCGTCCCGTACCGCCACCGCCGCCTGCGCGACGCCGGGCGCATCCAGCAGCGTCCGCTCGATCTCGCCCAGCTCGATCCGGTGCCCGCGCAGCTTGATCTGGTCGTCGGCCCTGCCGAGGAAGTCGAACTGCCCGTCGGCGCCCAGCCGCACCAGGTCGCCGCTGCGGTAGAGGCGCCGGCCGGCCGGGTCGGTCACGAAGCGCTCGGCGGTCAGTTCCGGCCGCCCCCGGTAGCCGCGGGCCAGCCCGGCGCCGCCGATGCACAGCTCCCCCGGTACCCCGGCCGGAACCGGGCGCAGCCGGGCGTCCAGGACCTGCAGCGTGGTGTTGGCGAGCGGACCCCCGATGGTCACCCGGTCCGGGTCGGCCGGGATCTCGGCCGCGGTGGACCAGACGGTGGTCTCGGTCGGCCCGTAGACGTTGACCATGCGGTCGACGAGCGGGCGCAGCCGCCGCGCCAGCGGGAGCGGCAGCGCCTCGCCGCCGCACAGCGCGGTGACGGGGGCGCCGGTCCACCCGGCGTCGAGCAGCAGCTGCCAGCTGGACGGGGTGGCCTGGACGTGGGTGATCCCGGCGTCGGCGACGAGCCGGGCCAGCGCGGCGCCCTCGCGTACGGCCGCGTCGGCGGCGACCACGACCCGGCCGCCGGTGGTGAGCGGCGCGAACAGTTCGAGGCCGCTGATGTCGAAGGACAGGGTGGTCAGGTTGAGCCAGCGGTCGGCGGGGTCGGAGCCGACCAGCTCGCCGATGGCGGCGACGATGTTGGCCAGCGCGGCGTGGCCGACCTCGACGCCCTTGGGGCGGCCGGTGGAGCCCGAGGTGTAGATGACGTACGCGAGGCCGTCCGGGTCGGTGGCGGCGGGCGGCGTCTCGGGCTCGGCGGCGAAGGCGGCCAGACCGTCGAGTGCCAGCAGCTCGACGGACTGCTCGCCGAGCCCGGCCATGGCCTCGGCGTGGCCGAGTACCAGCTTGGTCCCGGCATCGGCGGCGATGAATCCGAGCCGCGCCGCCGGGGCTGTCGGGTCCAGCGGCAGGTAGGCGGCGCCGGCGGCGAGAACGCCGAGCAGGCCTGCGACGAGTTCGACGTTCCGGTGGGCGCAGAGCCCCACGACGTCGCCGGAGCCGACGCCGCGCCGCCGCAGCCCGTGGCCGATCCGGTGTGCGGCGGCGACCAGGTCGCGGTACGTGCGGCTGCCGCCGTCGCCGGACACCGCGACCGCGTCGGGGGCGGCGTAGGCGGCCGCCCTGACCAGGTCGAGCACGGTGGTGGCGGGGCGCGGCCGTGCGGTGTCGTTGATCCGTTCGAGCAGTGCCAGCTCCGCGGGCAGCAGCAGGTCCAGGTCGCCGAGCGGCCGGTCGGGCTCGGCGAGACCGGCGGCGAGCAGGGTGCGCAGGTGCCCGATGACCCGCTCGGCGTCGGCGGCCGGCAGCAGCCGGGTCGGTACGTGGACGCGCCCGGTCAGCCCGTCGGGGGTGTCGATGAAGTGCAGGTGCATCGCGGCGCGGACGGTCGCGGTGGCGAACAGCCGCTCGACCGGGGACGCGTCCTGGCCAGGCGAGTCGGTGCGGAGCCGTATGTAGCTGGTCGAGACGGGCGCCATGGCCAGGCGGGGCGGCAGCCCTGCCACGGCCCGGCCGAACGGCACCTCGCGGTGGCCGTAGACCTCGCGGGCCTCGGCCCGCACGTCGCGCACCAGCCGGCCGAACGGCCGCTCCAGGTCGGCGCCGAGCGTGACGGGCAGCTCGTTGACCCACATGCCCATCTCGCCCGCCGTCTCCGGGCGCCGGGTGGAGACGTCCACGGCGACCGAGCCCGCGGTGTTGCCGTACCGGGCGAGCAGCGCGTGCACGCCCGCGAGCAGCACCTCGAACCGGGTCGCCCCGAGCGCCGCCGCGCCCGCGGTCAGGGCGGCGTCCAGCTCCGCGTCCCAGGCGAGGTCGATGTGGGTGGCGTCCTCGGCGGCGGTGGGCGTGGCCGCGAGCCCGGGCAGCAGCACCTCGGCGGGCGGGGTGGGCCGGGCGGCCCAGAACTCGCGGGCCGCCGGCAGGACCGCGGCGACGCGCTCGGCCTGCGCCCGCGCGAACCCGGCGAAGCGGTCCAGCGATCCCGGCCCGAGCGGCTGCCCGGCCACCGCGGCGCCGAGGTCGGCGACGAGCATGTCCCGGCCGAGCCCGTCGAGTACCAGGTGGTGCGCGACGACCATCACGACCGTACGGCCGTCGTCGACCTTCAGTGCCGTGCAGCGGGCGAACGGACCGACCGGGCCTGCGGAGTCGGCGAAGTCGAATCCGGTGGCGAGTTCGGCGGCCAGGACGGTCCGCAGCTCGTCCGCGCCGACCTCGCGGTGGACGACCGGGGCCGCCTCGCCGGCGAGGAGCAGCGGTTCGCCCGCCGACTCGGCCACGGCCGCGGCGAGCAGCGGGTGCCGGTCGGTCAGCGCGGCCCACGCCTTGTCGAGCGCGGCGGGCTCCACCGCGTCGGGCGCGGTCACCACCGCGGGCACCAGATACGCCGCCGCGGCCCCGATGGCCCGCTCGGCGAACCACAGACCCTGCTGAGCGGGGGTCATCGGGATGCCGGTCACTGCTTCGGCCATGGACTCGCCGCCTCCTCTCCTGACGCTGCTGATGCACTGGACGTGGCTGAAGCGCTGGACGTGGCTGAAGTTCGGGAAGCCGCCGATGCAGCCGCGGGCTCCCGCGCGGGGTCGAAGAGCGCCCGCAGCCGGCTCTTGACGACCTTGCCGCCCGCGTTGCGCGGCAGTTCGTCGACGCGGACGATCCGGCTGGGCTGCTCGTGGCCGGCCAGCCGGGTGGCCAGGAAGCGGCGCACCTCGGCGAGCCGCAGCTCGCGGGTGGTGACGAGCGCGGCGGCGGGGGCCAGGCCGAGCACCGGGTCGGGCAGCCCGAAGACCGACGCCTCGACGATCTCGGGGTGCTCGTGCAGGGCCGCCTCGACGGCGATGGTGGAGACCTTGTCGGCGCCGCTCTTGATCACGTCGCTCTCGCGGTCGACGAGGAAGAGGTAGCCGTCGGCGTCGAGGTAGCCGATGTCGCCCATCCGGGTCCAGCCGGCCCTGAAGACCTGCGAGGTGGCGGAGTCGTCGTCGAGGTACGAGCGCGGGGCGCCCGCGCTGCGCATCCACACCTCGCCGGTCACCCCGGCGGGGCACGCCAGCCCGGCCTCGTCGCACACCCGCAGCGCGCCCCCGGCGACCGCGAGGCCGAGGGCCGCGGGGCGCTCCGGGCTGAAGATCATGCTGGTCTGGGTCGGCGCGGCCTCGGTCGAGGTGTAGTAGTTCACGATCGTGGCGGCCGGCAGCGCCGCCGCGAGCCCGGCGGCCACGGTCGGCGGCAGGGCGGCGGCGGTCGAGCCGAACAGCACGACGCTGGAGGTGTCGTGGCGGTCCAGCGCCCCCGAGGCCAGCAGTTCGATCGCCATCGCGGGGACGACGAAGACGCTTCCCACCGCCTGCTGCTCGATCAGCCGGGCGAAGTGCTCGGGGCCGAACCGCGCGGTCACCAGCATCCCGGCCTGCGCGGTGAGCGCGTTGAAGAGCATGGTCTGCCCGGCGTTGGTGCCGATCGGGAAGGCGTGCAGGAACTGCCGGGAGTGGGCCAGGGTGCGCAGCGGCGGGTTCAGCCGGGCGCCGTGGGTGAGGTTGGCGTGCGCCGCGACGACGCCCTTGGGCCGGCCGGTCGTCCCCGAGGTGTAGAGGATCTGCGCCGGATCGCCGGGCCGCGGCCCGTCCACGGGTGCCGCCGCGGGCAGGCCTTCGACGTCGCCGGGACCCCAGCGCAGCCGGACCCGGGCGGCGAAGCGCCCGGCGTCCTGCCCGTGCAGCAGGGCGGTGGCGCCGCTGTGCTCCAGCATGTACGCCACTTCGTCGGGCGCGGCCCTGGTGGACATCGGTACGGCGACCGCGCCGGCGGCGAGCACACCGGTGTACGAGCAGACGTAGGCGATCCAGTCCCGGGCGCCGTACAGCAGCCCGACCCGGTCGCCGGTGCGTACGCCGGCCGCCCGCAGCCCGGCGGCGACCGCCTGCGTCCTGGCCTGCCAGGTGCCCAGGTCGAGCGTGCCGCCGCCCTGGTGCACGGCGATGTGCGCGGGCTCGGCGTCCGCACGCGCGGCGAGCAGCCGCGGCACGGTCAGGGCCACCGGTGGAAGGCGTCGCGTGCTCATCGCACCCCCTGCTCGGCGGGCACGGCCCGTTCGGCCGCGCCCTCGTGTGCCCCGCCCGCCGCCACCCGCTCCCGTACGGCCTCCGCGCCCACCTCGTCGTCGGGCCGGGCGTCGGGGACCTCGTCGTCGAAGCGTGCCGTCCGCGGGAGCCGCATCGCCGTCAGTGCCACGGCCGCGATGGCGATCGCGAGCAGCAGGTAGAGCAGGGCGATGCCGCGGCCGGGGCCGACGCCGAGGACCCGGCCGAAGGAGCCGGACAGCGCCCCGCCGGGCTCCATCAGCGGCTGGAGCATGTGCGAGCCGATCGGCCCCAGCACCGCCCAGCCGATCGGCAGGGTGGACCAGGCGATCACGGTGTTGACGGCGAAGACCCGGCCGTGGAACCGCTGCGGGACCTTGACCTGCACGATCGTCGTGTAGACGCCGTTGAGCAGGACCAGCGCCAGCGACATGCCGAACGAGCCGGCCGCGATCACCCACACCGTGGGCCGCAGGCCCACCACGACGCAGAAGGCGGCCAGCAGCAGCGAGCAGCACAGCACCGTGTGGAGCCGCCGGTGCCGCGGCCCGCCCCACATGGTCATCGCCAGGCCGCCGAGGAGCGCCCCGACCCCGCCGGCGACCGAGACCTCGGCGACCTGGTGCAGGTCGGCGAACGCCAGGACCAGCGGTGTGATCATCAGGAACAGCGGCGACAGGAAGACGTTGAGGACCATGAAGTAGAGCAGCATGGACCGGAAGCCCCGGTGCCCCCAGGAGAAGCGGACGCCTTCGCGTATCTCGGTGCCCAGCGACTCCTTGCGGCGCCAGGCCAGCGTCCGCGGGAAGCGGACGAGCAGCACGATGGCGACGGCGACGGCGTAGCTGGCGACGTCGACGACGAGGATGCCGCCCAGCCCGATCACCGCGAGCAGCGCCACCGACAGCAGCGGCATCAGGGCGGTGGCGCCGCCGCCGACCATCTGGACGACACCGTTGGCGTGCCCCAGGTACTGCTTGGGGACCAGTTGCGGGATGGCCGAGCTGTAGGCGAGCCGCTGGAAGGTCAGCGCCACCGAGAGCATCGCGAGCAGCGGGTAGATGTGCCAGGTCTGCAGGGAGCCGGTCCACAGCAGGATGCCGAGCAGCAGCTGGGTGCCGCCGGCGCCGATGTCGCCGCAGAGCATGACGCGCCGTCTGCTGTGCCGGTCGACGATGGCCCCGGCGATCGGCATCGCCAGCAGGCTGGGCACGAGCCCGGTCACCGCCAGCAGTGCGAAGTTCAGCACGGACCCGGTCCGCTCCAGCACCCACAGCGGCAGGGCCACGTCGGTGAGGGTCGAGCCGAGCAGCGAGATGAGCTGGGCGAAGGCGACGACCAGGAAGCGGCCCATGCTGGGCTGCGGCCCGGTGGGCGCGACCGGGCGGGCCGAGCGGGACGTGCCGTGCAGCCACCAGGTGGCCCTTTCGCCGCGCGCGGGCCTGGCCAGCGGCTGCGTCCGCTCGGCCGTCACCGCGGGGTCGACGCCGGTGACGATCTCGGCGAGCTCGCCGGCCCGCCACTTGAGGTAGAAGTGCCCGGCCTCGTCGAGCACCACCAGGGCGGTGCGGTCGGTGAGGAAGTGCCATTCGGTGAAGCGCTCGGCGTGGAATTCGGTCGCCGGGTCCCGGTCGCCCACCACGCTGATGATCGGTGCGCGCAGCCGCTGCGTGCCGGAGTGCATCAGCTCGGTGTAGTACGCCTCCGCGTTGTCGGAGTCCTGGCGCATCGTGCGGATGAGGTGGCGGGCCTGGTCTGGTTCCAGGTCGTTCATGTCGACGCCGAGGCCGGTGAGCCAGTTGGTGTACAGCGTGTCGGAGCGCAGCGGCTCCATCCTGGCCGCCCTGGACAGCGCCGACCAGACGCGGTTGCGGGGGCGGGCGAAGGGGAAGATCGCGCCGATGTAGACGGCGTCGACCTCCCGGCCGCTGCGCTCCAGGCGGCGGGCGATCTCGATGATGAGCGCGGAGCCCACACCGCAGTGGCCGTAGAGCGCGAGCGGCCCCTCGGCCTTCGCCAGGATCTCCGTGCAGCAGCGTTCGGCGAGCTCCTCCAGGGGAAGTGCCGCCTCGTCCAGGCCGACGTCGTGGCCGGGGATGGCGATGGAGAACAGCCGGTGCCCGGCGGGCATGGCGTCGGCGAGCGGCTGGTAGACCACGGCGCTGCCGCCGCCGTAGGGCGCGCACACCAGGGTGCGCACCCGCTGCGCCGCCGGCAGGGGGCGGGTCAGCTCGTGCACCAGGTCGCGGGGGCCGCGCTGGTCGAGGGGTACGTCGACGAGTCCGGCGAGTTCGCGGACGGTGCGGTGCGCGAAGACGTCCATCACGGTGACGCCCGCGCCGACCGCCCGGCGCAGCGCCGCGACGACCTGGACGGCGAGCAGGGAGTGGCCGCCGAGGTCGAAGAAGTCGTCGTCGAGGCCGACCCGCGGCACCCCGAGCAGGCCGGTCCACAGGTCGGCGAGGAGGATCTCGGTGTCCGTGACGGGTTCCGCGTAGGCGGCCGCGACGGCGCGGACCCGCACGGGGGCGGGCAGCCGGCGGCGGTCCAGCTTGCCGTTGGTGCTCAGCGGCAGTTCCGGCAGCTCGTCGAAGGTGGCGGGCACCATGTAGTCGGGGAGCCGCCGCCGCAGGGCGGTGCGCAGCGCGGTGGCGTCGGGCGTGGCATCCGGCATGGCATCGGGCGTGGCATCGGGCGTGGTTCCGGCCACCAGGTACGCCGCCAGCCGCCGGTCGCCCGGGGTGTCCTCGCGTACGGCGACGGCCGCGTCGCGTACTCCCGGCTGCTCGCGCAGCGCGGCCTCGATCTCGCCGAGTTCGATGCGCAGGCCGCGCAGTTTGACCTGGCTGTCGATGCGCCCGAGGAATTCCAGCGTCCCGTCGGGGCGCCATCTGGCCAGGTCGCCGGTGCGGTAGCGGCGCTGCCCGTCGGGTCCGGCGGCGAACTTCTCCGCCGTCAGCTCGGGCCTGCGCAGATACCCGTGGGCGAGCCCGACCCCGGCCAGGTACAGCTCGCCGGGCACGCCCACCGGGAGCGGCCGGCCCTGCTCGTCGAGCACGTCGGCGCGCATGTTGTCGATGGGGGCGCCGATGGGCACCCGGGCGCGGCCGGCCAGTTCCCGGGCGGTGCAGCGGTGGGCGGTCACGTCGATGGCGGCCTCGGTCGGGCCGTACAGGTTGTGCAGTTCCGCGCCGGGCAGCGCGGCCAGGGTGCGCAGCGCCAGGTCGACGGGGAGTTCCTCGCCGCTGCAGATCACCCGCCGCAGGGTGCCGCAGCGCTCGCCGCCGTCCTCGGCGAGGAAGACGGCGAGCATGGACGGGACGAAGTGCGCGGTGGTGACGCCCTCGGCGGCGATCAGGTCGCGCAGGTATCCGGCGTCCTTGTGCCCGTCGGGGCGGGCCAGCACCAGCCTGGCCCCGGCCAGCAGCGGCCAGAAGAACTCCCAGACGGACACGTCGAATCCGGCGGGGGTCTTCTGCAGGACGGTGTCGGCCGCGGTCAGGCCGAAGCGGCGTTGCATCCAGTGCAGCCGGTTGACGACACCGCGGTGGCCGTTGACGGCTCCCTTGGGCTGCCCGGTCGATCCCGAGGTGTAGATGACGTACGCGGGGTCGCCGGGTCCTGCCGCGCCACCCCCGGGCTCGTCGGCTGCCTCGGCCAGGAGCGCGGGGTCGTCGAGGGCGAGCACCGGGCACGCGGCCGGCGGCAGGGCGTCGCAGGCCGTTCCCGAGGTCAGTACGGCGACGGGTTCCGCGTCGGCGAGCATGAAGGCGAGCCGGTCCGCGGGGTGGTCGGGGTCGAGCGGCAGGTACGCCGCGCCCGAGACGAGCACGCCGAGCAGGGCGGCGACGAGGTCGGGGCCGCGGTGCGCGCACACGGCGACGATCCGGCCGGGTCGCGCGCCCTCGCGGCGCAGCCGGCCTGCGACCCGGTGGGCGCGCTCGGCCAGTTCGCCGTACGTCAGGGTGCTGCCCTCGAAGCAGACCGCGGGCGCGTCGGGGGTGGCGGCGGCCCTGGCCAGCACCAGGCCGTGCAGGGTGGCGTCCTCGGGGAAGTCGGCGGCGGTGTCGTTCCAGGCGGCGGGCGCGGCGCCGGCGGCGGACGCGAAGAGCGCGCTCAGCGGCCGGTCCGGGTCGCGGGCGGCCTCGCCGGCGAAGCGCGCGAAGGTCCCGGCGATGCGCTGGACGGTGTCGCCGTCGAAGAGGTCGCGGTTGTAGATGAGGGCGCCGGACAGCGTGTCCCCGGCCATCAGGTCGAGTTCGAGGTCGAAGCGGGTCGCCACCACCTCGACGACGAAGGGCTCGACCTCGATCCCGGCGGCGGGCGGGCGCCCTGCGGCTGCCGCGGTGCGCATCGACAGGGCGGCCTGGAAGACCGCCGACCGTGAGGTGTCGCGGTCCACGTCCAGTTCGGTGACCAGCTGCTCGAACGGCAGCTCCTGGTGGGCGTAACCGTCCAGGACCGTGTCGCGGACGCGGGCGACCAGTTCGGCGAAGGTCGGGTCGCCGGCGGTGTCCACCCGGGTGATCAGCATGCTGACGAACATGCCGATCAGCGGTTCCAGCTCCGGGTGCGTACGGCCTGCCTGCGGTGAGCCGACGGCGAAGTCGTCCTGCCGGGCGTAGCGGGACAGCACCGCCGCGTAGGCGGCGAGCACCGCCATGTAGAGGGTCGCGCCCCGGTCGAGGGCCGACTGCCGCAGGGCCGCGGTCGACGCCTCGTCCAGGTGGACGCCGACCGGGGCGCCGCGGAAGCTGGGCCGCGCCGGCCGGGGCAGGTCGGTGGGCAGGTCCAGCGGGGGCAGCCCGGCGAGCCGGTCCCGCCAGTAGGCGACGTCGCGCTCCTGGGCGCCGTCGGCGAGCCGCCGCCCCTGGCTTTCGCGCTGCCAGAGCGCGTAGTCGCCGTACTGCCTGCGCAGCGGCGGGGCCTGCGGGCCGTCCGCGGCGAGCAGGGCGAGCAGTTCGCCGACGAGCAGTTCCGCCGACCAGCCGTCGCAGACGATGTGGTGCACCGTCAGGGCCAGTACCTGGTCGCCTGGTTCCAGGGTGTAGAGGGCCGCGCGCAGCAGCGGGCCGCGGGCCAGGTCGAACGGCTCGGCCAGGCGGGCGGTGACCGCCGCGCGCACCCAGGCCTCGCGGGCCGCCGGGTCCGCGCCGGCCGCGTCCGCCGTTTCCAGCGGGATCCGCACCGCCTCGTCGATGTGCAGTTCGGGCCGGCCGTCGTCGGTGGCCGCGAAGCGCATCCGCAGGCTCTCGTGCCGGGCCGCGACCGCGTCGAGCGCGGCGGCCAGCCCGGCCGCGTCCAGGCCGCCGCGCAGCCGCAGCACCACGGGGACGGTGTACGCGGCGGTGCCCGGCGCGTACTGCTCCATGAACCACAGCCGCTCCTGCGCCGGCGACAGCGGCACCGGGGTGCCGGCCGGCCGGGCCGGGATGACGTCGGCGGGGGCGGCGGCGGGAGCGGCGGCCTGCCGCAGCCGGGCGGCCAGCAGGGACTTCTTGGCGGCGGAGAGCTCTCCCGAGGTGGTGGTCATCGTGCCGCCGTCCGCGCGGCCAGCTCCGCCGCCGCCTCGTCGTCGGTCAGGGTCTCGATCTCCGCGAGCAGGGCGGCTTCGACGGCCAGCGCGAAGCCCTCCACGGTGGGCTGCTCGAACACCAGCCGGACCGGCAGGTCGAGCCCGACGGCCGCGCGCAGCCGGCCGATCGCCCGTACCGCGAGCAGCGAGTGCCCGCCGAGCACGAAGAAGTCGTCGAGGGCGCCCACCTGCCCGATCCCGAGCAGTTCGGCGAAGATCGCGGCGACCAGCTGCTCGGCGTCGGTACGCGGCGCCAGAAAGGCGGCCCGCACGTCGTCGCCTGCGGCGGGCGCGGGAAGCGCACCCAGGTCGACCTTGCCGTTCGCGGTCAGCGGCAGCGCGGGCAGCACCACGACGACGCCGGGCACCAGCAGCGCGGGCAGCCGCTCCGCGGCGTGGGCGCGTACGTCCTCCGCGGTGGCGGTGCCGGTGACGTAGCCGACCAGGGTCTGCGCGACGGCGGTGACCACGGCCTGGCCCACCCCCGGGTGCGCGGTCAGGACGGCCTCGACCTCGCCGGGCTCGATCCGTACGCCGCGGACCTTGAGCTGCCGGTCGAGCCGGCCGAGGAACTCCAGCACCGGTTCGTCCCGGCGCCAGCGCGCCCGGTCGCCGGTGCGGTACATCCGGCCGCCGCCGAACGGGTCGGGGCGGAACCGCTCGGCGGTCAGGTCGGGCCTGCCCAGGTAGCCGTCGGCCAGCCCGGCGCCGGCCAGGCACAGTTCGCCGACCGCGCCGCGCGGCACCAGCCGGCCCGCCGGGTCGAGCAGGTACGCGCGGACCCCGCCGATCGGGCGGCCGATGGGCGGCCTGCGGCCGTCCTGCCCGCCCGTCAGGTCGACCGCGGTGGCGATGACCGTCGCCTCGGTCGGCCCGTAGGTGTTGGCCAGCCTGATCCGGTCGCCGTGGCGGTCCCGCCAGCGGGCGACCGCGGCCGCGTCGACCTGCTCGCCGCCGAGGATCACCAGCCGCAGCGCGGCCGGCCAGTCGGGACCGAGGTCGAGCAGCGCCTGCCAGTACGCGGTGGGCAGGTCGAGCACGGTGATCGCCGGGTCGGCGGCCAGCACGTCCGGCAGCGACCGCGTCCCGCCGGGCAGCAGCACCAGGGTGCCGCCGGCCGCCAGGGTGGGCCAGACCTCCTCGGCGTGGGTGTCGAAGCCCAGCTCCGCGAACTGCACCACCCGGTCGGCGGGCGTCAGTTCGTAGGCCCCGGTCATCCACGCCACGCGGTCCCGCAGCGCGGCCTGCCCGACCAGGACCGGCTTCGGGGTGCCCGTCGAGCCCGAGGTGAACAGGACGTACGCGGCGCCGGGCGCCCGCACGGGTGCCTGCGCGCCGGACCTGATCCCGTCGGCGGTGACGACCGCGGCGACCCCGGACTGCTCGACCATCACGTCCCGGCGGTGCCCGGGCAGTGCGGTGTCGAGCGGTACGTATCCGGCGCCGCTGCGCCAGGCCGCGAGCAGGGCGGCGATCTGGTCGGGGCCGCGCGGCACACCGACCCCCACCAGGTGCCCGGGCTCGACGCCCGCGGCACGCAGCGCGTCGGCGAGTTCGCCGGCCCGCTCCCACAGCTGCCGGTAGCTGACCTGCTCGGTGCCGCTGAGCAGCGCGACCGCGTCGGGCGCGGCGGCGACCGCCCGCTCGACGGCGGCGGCCGGCGTCGAGCCGCCGGGAAGGGCGGGGCCGGTACCGATCGCGAGCAGTTCGGCCTCGGCGGCCTTGTCGACCAGCGGCATCTGCCGTACGGGGGCGTCCAGGTCGGCGAGGACGGCGCGCAGCACGGCGGTGAAGCGGTCGGCCATCGCCTCGGCGGTGGCCGGGTCGAAGACGTCGGCTCCCGCGGTGAGCAGGATCTCCATCCTGGCCTGCCCGGACCGCGCGTTGATCGCGGTCGGGCTGATGAACACGTCCATCGCCACGTCGGTCAGGGTGCGCCGCGACCCGTCGCCGAAGCCCTCGGCCGTGACGCCCTCGAAGCCGTCGGCCCCGTCGAAGCCGGTCGCCGAGACGTCCATGGTGGAGTGCAGCGTCATGGTCGCCTGGAAGAAGGGGTTGTGGCTCGGGTCGCGGGCCAGCCCCAGGTCGGCGACGAGCTGCTCGAAGGGCACCTCCTGGTGCGCGAAGGCGCCCAGGCAGGCCGTACGGGTGCGGCGCACCAGGTCGCGTACGGTGACGTCGCCCGACAGGTCGGCGCGCAGGACCAGCATCCTGACGAAGTAGCCGAAGACCGACTCGGCCGCCACGTCGTCCCGGCCTGCCACCGCGGTGGCGACGCAGAGGTCCTCCTGCCCGCTGAGCTGGGACAGCGTCAGCTGGTAGGCCGTCATCAGCACCATGAACGGAGTGCAGCGCAGCTCCCGCGCGACCTGCTGCACCCGCGTCCAGGTGTCGTCGTCGAAGGCCCGCTCGGCGCACACCCCCGCCGAGGTGCGCCGCGCCGGGCGGGGCCGGTCGAGCGGCAGCTCCAGCGTGGGCGGCTGGTCCAGGGCCGCCCGCCAGTACGCCAGCGACGCCTCGTCGTCGCCCTGGCGGGCGCGGGCGTGGTCCAGGTAGCGCATGCCCGGCGGGGCGGGGTCGATGCCGCGGTAGGCGTCCGCGGCCTGCCGGTAGAGGAGGTTCAGCGACCAGCCGTCGCCGACGGTGTGGTGGGTGACCGCGCACAGGACGTGCTCGGTCGCACTCAGCCGCAGCAGGCCGATACGGATCAGATGCCCCGCGGCCAGGTCGAACGGCCGGACGATCAGCTCCTCGACGGCCCGCCGCGCCTCGTCCAGGTCCGCCACGTCCGCGCGGTGCACCGGTGTGGCCCGCGGCGCGAGCACCTCCTGCACCGGTTCGCCGTCGTACTCCGCGAACCGGGTGCGCAGGCTCTCGTGCCGGGCGATGACGGTGTCGAAGGCGCGGACCAGCCGGTCGGTGTCGAGGTCGCCGCGCAGCAGGACGGAGGCGGAGATGTTGTACGCGGCGTCCTGCGGGTCGAGCCGGTTGAGGAACCACAGCCGCCGCTGGGCGGCGGTCAGCGGACCGCGGTCATGCTCGGACATATACGGCTCCCGGTGTCCCGGCGTTCTCGGAGCGGCCGGCCGCCGTCAGGCGGTCGAGCAGCGGCAGCAGGCCGGGGGCCTGCCAGTCCTCGACGACGGCCACGGCCCCGGCCGCCTCGAACCGCCGCAGGTAGTCCGGGTCGTGGACGGTGGGGACGGCGACGACCCGGCTGCCCGCCGCGCGGGCGGCCAGCGCGCCGGTGACGGAGTCCTCGAAGACCAGCTGGCTCTGCGGCGGCACGCCGAGCAGGTCCGCGGTGGCGAGGTAGACGTCGGGCGCCGGCTTGAGCCGCGGCACGTCGCGTGCGGCCACCACCCGGGCCTCCCCGAACACCGCGAGCAGCCCGGCCCTGCGCAGGATGGCCAGCGCCGTCGCCCGCTCGGTCGCGGTGCCCACGGCCACCGGGACACCCACAGCGCACAGCCGGTCGAGGACCGCGCCGACCCCGGCCCGCGGGACGATCTCGTCGACGGCGCCGACGAGGTCGTCGAAGCACCGCTGCTTGGCGGCGACCGTCTCGGCGGGCGGCACCGCGGCCGGCGACAGCGCCGCGATCTCCTGCGCCACCTGGGGGTCGGGGCCGCCGATGAAGTGCGGCAGCCGGTGCATGGCCTGGTCGCGGGTGAGTACGACGCCGGCCTGCCGGGCGGCCGCCAGCCACGCTTCGTGGTGGAGGTTCTCCAGGTCGACCAGGGTGCCGTCGAGGTCGAAGGCCACGGCCGACACGGTTGCGGGCGCCGGTATCGAGGCGGACGCCGGCATCGGGGCGGACGCCGGTATCGGGGCGGTCATCGGGCGGCCCCCGCGGCGGGTTCGCGCCGCGCCAGCCGGACGACGGCCATCTCCGGGTCGTCGTAGGCGATCCCGGCCTCGTACCGGGGGGTGACCAGTGACAGGAAGTAGCCCAGGTCGTCGATCATGCCGATGCCGTCGCCCGCGTCCCTGCGCACCTGCTTGGACATCACCAGCAGCGCCGAGTCGGCGATCCGCAGGCTGTCCATGATCAGCGCCGACAGGTCGATGGGGGTGAGCATGCGCCACAGGTCGAGGTGCACCGCGCTGTCGAAGGAGCCGTCCGCGTACGGCGTGCGGACGCCGAACAGGTGCGGGTTGTCCGGTCCGAAGTCGGCGCCGTGGTCGATGGTCGCGGTCGCGCCGGCCGGCGCCGCAGCCGCGACGTCGAAGCCGATCCACAGGCTGCGCGCGGCGTCCGGCAGGCCGACGGCCTTGTGCACGCGGTCGGCGGCGACCCGGCCAGGGTGGTCGCGGAGGAATTCGCGGCAGTCTTCGTAGAAGGGCAGCGTCCTGGCGACCCGGCGGTGGTTGTCCGACGGGTGGGTGAAGAACTCGATGTCGTAGTGCCGGTACTTGTCGACCAGGTAGGGCAGGACCGGCTTGGTCTTCTCCCACTCCGTCGTCCAGTCCCTGAAGTGCGGTGCGTGGTAGCACAGGGCCGCGGGGTCGTAGCGGAAGCAGCTGCTGTCGCGGCCGAAGTGCCGGTAGATGCGGTAGGTGAAGTCGGTGTCCTCGTAACCCCACTGCACGAACGACTCGTCGAAGCCGCCGATCTGCTCGTACAGCGCGCGGGACAGCGAGAGGTTGTGCGTGAAACCGAACATCCAGCCGGTCCGCCGGTAGACGTCGAAGACGCCGGGGTCGCTCTGCGGCAGGTCGCGGTGGTCGCCCTCCATCGGCAGCAGGTCGCGCTCGTCCGGTGGCGCCTGGCGAAGCGCCGCGAAGGTTCCCCAGGTGGGTTCGATGCGGCGGCCGTAGACCACTTCGGGGCCGGTGTCGCCGGGCGCCCGCAGGTGCCGCTCGACCAGGTCGGGGGCGGCGAGCGAGTCGGCGTCCATCAGCAGCAGGCGGTCGCCCGTGGCCGCGGCGGCCCCGGAGTTGCGGGCGGCCGAGCGGCCGCGGTTTGCCTCGTGGCGTACGTAGCGCAGATTCAGGCCGGCCTCGTGGCGGCGTACCACCGCGTGCACGTCCTGCACGGAGGCGTCGTCGACCACGACCACCTCGAAGCGGTCCCGGCCGGCGCTCTGCCGGGCCAGCGACCCGAGGGTCAGATCCAGGCAGTCGGCCTGGTTGTAGGTGGGGATGATGACGGACAGCACGCTAGGCCCCCAGGCGAGCGTCGGTGGATGGCGCCGGGCCGGCGGCCGCGGCGAGCCCGCCCGGCCGGCCGCTGCCCTGCAGGATGACCGCCTGCCGCTCCCAGCCGGCGCGGGAGTCGGGGCGGGTCGGAGCGTCGTGGCACAGCACGTACCAGTGCGGCGTCATGGTCAGGTTTCCGTCGAGCCGGCCGAGCAGCGCGGTGTGCAGCTGCTCGGGTGTCGTCCGCGGTGCCGTCACCAGGTAGCCGACCAGCCGGGACGGGCCGTTTTCCGGGTGGTCGACGAAGACCTCGCAGGCGACGGTCTCCGGCAGGCCGGCGAGCATCGCGCGGACGGCGTCCAGGTCGATCCGGCAGTGATCGACCACTACCTTGTGCTCGGGTTCGGCGAGCGGGCCGACGCCCACCAGCTCGGCGACCCGGTCGCGCGTGAGGTCACCGGTCTCGAACAGCTCGATCAGTACGATTTCCAGCCCGGCCAGCAGCTTGCGGGCGCTCGCCGCGTCCAGCAACCGGCTGTCGCTGAACAGCTCGATGACCGCGCGCGAACGCAGCGCCTTGACGTGGAAGTACAGCTTCAGCTGCTCCTTGTCGCGGCCTTCGAGGTCGGACAGCTGGGTGGACTCGGTCAGCTCGCGCAGTTCGGCGGCTCCCAGTGCGGGCGGCAGCCCCGCGGTGCCGGGCTCGGGCGCCACGTTCACGGTGCTCAGCAGGCCGACGGCGACCCCGCGCGCGGACGTCGTCTCGGCCACCAGCCGGGCGACGTCCCTCGGGTCGCTCTGGCCGCGCAGGTACGCCAGCGCCGACGCCTGGTGCGCGGCCTTGACGGTACGGGCCAGCGAGTCGGCGTCCAGCCGGACCAGGGCGGGGGCGCCCTGGTAGAAGGTCCCCACAGAGGCGGAGTCCGCGGCGGTGAAGCGGTTGCCCGCGGCGAGGACCAGCGGCACGGCGTCGGTGCCGGTCCTGATGCCGATGGCTGTCGACAGCGCAGCCAGGACGGCTGCGGCCGGGCTGACCCGCAGCCGCACCGCGACCGCCCGCGCGGCCGCGGCCAGCGCCGTCGACTGGAGCCCGACGCCGGGGAAGAGCGGGGTCTCCCCCGCCGTCGGCAGGTTGGGGAAGGCGGTCTGCGGTGCGCTCTCCAGCATCCGGCGCCAGTACGCCAGCGACGCGTCGTTGGCCTTGCGGGCCGGGGCCGACCCCTCGTACGCGGCCCGGGCGCGCGACTGCCAGCCGGCCGATGCCGGCTTCGCGTGCCCGTCCCGCAGCAGGTCCAGGAACTCGCCGCGCAGCACCGTGCATCCCCAGGCGTCGACCGCGAGGTGCGAGAACACGAACACGACCTGCCGCGGCCGGCCTTCGGCGACGATGACGCTCGCCCTTAGTGGCCACTCACTACCGTGCGCGAACGGCTGGTGCCACAGCCGCTGCTCGTCCTGCTCGGCGATCCTGCGGACCCGGCCGGGAACGGTCCCGACGATCTCCACCGGCAGTTCACCCGCCCCGTCGCACAGCTGCCGGGGCTCGCCGTCCGCCCCGACGGGGAAGCGGGTGCGCAGCACCTCGTGGCGCGCGACCAGGGCGTGCAGTGCGCCGAGCACCCGTTCGCGGGTGACGTCGGGCTGAAGGTGAACCCGCAGCCGGAGGCTGATGTAGTGGTTGTCGGGCGCCAGCGCCTCCAGGATGTCCCAGACGAAGCGCTGGCCCCACGTCAGCTCGGCGCTTCCGCCGTCCAGGCCGGCGAACTCCAGCGGCAGCGCCTCACGCGTCAGCGCGGGAGCCGCGGCGGCGGCCGGTGCGCGGCCCGTCATGACGCATCGGGCGTCGGTTCCGCGCTGTCGCGGGTGAAGAGCATGAACCAGTCGCCGACGCCGACCAGGTCGCGGACGTCCGGGTCGGCGACGGTCTGCTCGCGTGCCGCCAGCACGTAGCCGTGCCGTTCGAGCACCGGGCCGAAGTCCAGGCGGAGGTAGTCGTTCTCCAGGCTCAGCAGTTTGTCGCCCTCGTTGGGCACGATCATCAGGGCGGGCACGTCGTTGCGCGCCAGCAGCCCGATCCACGCCTCGATCGCGGACAGCGGCATCTCGGAGAAGCTGTGGATGTTGACCGCCAGGTCGGGCCGCCCCGCCGCGAGCCCGGCCTCCATCTCGTCGAGCCGCAGGACGGTCGCCTTGTGGTCGGCCTTGCGGTAGCGAAGGTAGTGATCACTCAGGAACGTCGACTCCGGTATCGCGTCGACGCACAGGTACCGCGACAGGCCCGGCACGCACTCCACCATGCGGTGCGCGAGCCGGCCGTAGCCGGCGCCGACGTCGACGACGGTGAAGTCGGTCCTGGACAGCAACCCCCAGTGCCGGTCGAGGAAGTACATCTCGTTGACCGAGTCGAGCAGGTCCCTGCTCGCCGTCGGCAGCTCCTCGAAGTCGAACGTCCAGCAGCCGAAGGCGCCGTCCTCCGCGGTCCGCTCCAGGAGCTTGTGGCTGTCGAGGGCTCGGACGTACTGCGCGAGGAGGAAGAACTTCAGCCGGGCGTTGTCGCCGACCTGGCGCAGCTGCCACACGTACGCGTTGTCGCCGCGGAAGTACTTGAGGTTCAGGTCGCGCAGGCGGCGGCTGCGCCGCCAGAAACTGCCCGGCTTGAAGGGGGAGTCCAGCCGGCGGTAGGCGGCGCGCAGCTCCTGGAGGTCGGGGTCGCGGTCGTCGAGGACGGCGGCGAGCCCGGGCGGCAGCGGCCGGGTGTCGTCGTGGCGCCCGTGGCCCGCGTGGATGCGGAAGCTGCTCAGTTCGGTGGAGGTCCGCGTCAGGGTCAGCCCGAACAGGCCGACGAGGTAGCGGACGGTCAGGAAGATCCTGGAGGTGTAGTGGTTCACTGCGCTCACCCGTCGACAGCGGCTCGGTAGCGGCAGGCGTCGCCGCCGCCCAGGACACGGACGGCCATGTGGCCGAGCGCCACGTGCAGGTCCTCGGTGAGGCCGTAGTCCGCCTGCCCGAAGACGACGTACCGGTCCGTCAGCGGTGCCAGCTCGCCGGGGTCGCCGATCGCGGCCAGCACCGTCATGCCGAGGTCGCGGGCGACCTCGGCGGCCCGCACCAGGTTCGGCGAGCGCGCGCTGACGCTGAGCAGCAGCAGGACGTCGCCCGGCCTGGCCCAGCCCGGCAGCTGGCGGGAGAAGATCTCGTCGTAGGAGTAGTCGTTGGCTATCGCCGTGACCCGGGCGATGTTCTCGGTCAGGGCCACGGCCTGAGGCGCGGTGCCGCCCGGCGCGGCCGAGGCGGCCATGAGGTCGCTGGCGATGTGGATGGCGGCGGTGCTGCTGCCGCCGTTCCCGGCCACGAGGACCCGGCGGCCCTCCCGCATCGCAAGGACCAGCGCCTCCAGCACGGCGGCCATCGAGCCGGCCTCCATCTGGGCGAGCGCGAGGGTCAGGTCGTCGACGTAGCTCTTGACCACGGCCTCGGCCTCCGCCGACACCGACCCCGGCTCCTGCCCCGGCCCCGCCTGCGGGATCGACACCGGCCCCGTGCCCGGATCGACACCGCCCCCCATGGGAGCGCTCCCATCAAGCATCCGCTTCCCCGTTCGCAGATCCTCACTCACTGAAGAATCGGGATCCTGTCAGGGGATATGGCGCACCGTCAACCCGCTTTGGGAGCAAGATTTTACGGATCCTTGGGAGCATTTCACGCGCCGGAAACCGCCCCTTTGCAGGTCAGACCACATGGCCGGAAAGAAGGACACAGGCGGCCCCGACCAGGTGGGACGAACCCCGGGGTTCGTGTCCGCACGGATCGGGAACGGCGCCGGCCGTGCCCCGCGGACCACTCCCGGACGCCGGATCCGCTACCCTGTTCCACGTCGGGAGCCTGGCTCTGCGCCCCCCGGCCCCAGTAGCTCAGGGGATAGAGCACGGCTCTCCTAAAGCCGGTGTCGCAGGTTCGAATCCTGCCTGGGGCACACAATTTCTCCGTTGCCGCGTCCGCCGCCCCCAGGGCGGCCCGCAGGCCGACGCGTACGGCGGATCGGCGCAGTCAGGCGCGGAGCGCGTACAGCGGGAAGAGGTGCGGGGCGTGGCTCGCAGGGCAGGTCGCAGGCCGCCGCCGTCACCGCTGCCGCAGCACGCCGGGGTGGACCCCGTACGGCTGCGGCTTCCCGGGGACGGGGCCGAGCGCTGGGCGACCGTACGGGAGCATCTGCTCGGGCGGTACGGTCCCGCGGTCGGCGCAGAACGGGTGGAGGCGATGCTCGCCGAGGGGCGCTTCGTGACCGCGGACGGGCCGGTCGGCCCGGCGACGCCGTACGAGCCGGGCGGCTGGGTCTGGTTCCATCGCGACCGCGAGCCCGAGGCGGAGGTGCCGTACGAGGTCGGCATCGTCCACCGCGACGAGCGGATCGTGATCGCCGACAAGCCGCACTTCCTCGCCACCACCCCGCGCGGCCGGCACATCACGCAGACCGCGCTGAGCCGGCTGCGGCACCACCTCGACCTGCCGCTGCTCGCCCCCGCCCACCGCCTGGACCGGCTGACCGCCGGCCTGGTGCTCTTCGTCGTACGGCCCGAGGACCGCGGCGCCTACCAGACGCTCTTCCGCGACCGCCAGGTCCGCAAGGAGTACGAGGGCGTGGCCCGGCACGACCCGGCGGTGCCGCTGCCGCGGACCGTGCGCAGCCGGATCGTCAAGGAGCGCGGGCGGATGGCGGCCGAGGAACGGACGGACGGCCCGCCGAACGCGGAGAGCAGCATCGACCTGCTCGACCACCGCGACGGCCTCGGCCGCTACCTGCTGCTGCCCGCGACCGGTCGCACCCACCAGCTGCGGCTGCACATGAGCGGCCTGGGGCTGCCGCTGCTGCACGACCCCCTCTACCCGCTGCAGTTGCCGGAGGCGGCCGCTGACGACTGGTCACAGCCGCTCCAGCTGCTGGCCAGGGCATTGGAGTTCACCGACCCGCTGACCGGGCGGGCGATGCGCTTCGAGAGCCGGCTGCGTCTTGCCGCCTGGGCCGGCGACGAGGCCTGAGGGGTGGTCAGGCACCCGGGGAGACGGGGGTGTCCGGGTCGGCGGCGCGCAGCAGGGCGAAGAAGGCGCCCTCCGGGTCCCTGAGCAGGGCGAGCCGGCCGACGCCCGCCATGTCGGTGCCCGGCATGAGCACCGCGCCGCCGCGCGCCGCGGCCTTGGCGACCGTCCCGTCCACGTCGGCGACCGAGAAATACGGCTGCCAGTAGCTGGTGCCCTCGGGGAGCATGTCCGTGCCGAGCTGCATGATGCCGGAGTGCGAGCCCTGCCGGCCGCCACCGGACCGGGACGCCACCGCGTAGGAGCCGGCGTCGCCGGGCAGCGGCATGTCCTCGAAGTCCCAGTCGAAGACGGCGCCGTAGAACTGCTTGGCCTTCGCCGCATCCGTCGTGTAGAGCTCCGTCCAGCACAGGCCGCCGTCGCCGACCCTGTCGAGCCCGGGGTTCGTCCCCGGCTCCCAGACGGCGAACTCCGAGCCGCCCGGGTCGGAGTAGCCGGCCAGCCTGCCCTGGTCGGCGACGGCCATCGGCGGGAAGCGGACGCCGCCGCCGGCCTGCTCGACGGCCTTGGTCGTCGCGTCGGCGTCGGGCGTGTGGAAGTAGACCGTCCAGGCGGGCTGGGCCTGCTCGTCCTGGAGCGGGCCGATCGCGGCGACGGTCTCCCCGCCCAGCTGGAACATCCCGTAGCCCCCCATCTCCGGCCCCGCAGGCTGGAACCCCCAGCCGAACAGGTCACCGTAGAAGGCGGCTGCCGCCGTGACGTCGCGGCTTCCCAGGTCCACCCAGTTGGGCGTACCGGGCACGTAGTCATTGGTGAGCATGCTGGAGACCTCCGTGGGCCGAGTGATCGGTGGGGCGATCGATCTGCCGGATTTGGACGCTGTGTCCTCTCTCACACTCAGCATGGCATCAGCCGCCGACAATCCGCGTTCCCACGCTCGGCCGGGGCGCGTTGGGCTGGTCAGAGGGGTCGTCGGCGGGCGTCGAGGGGGTTGGCTGACCGTGGCGGGGCCGGTACGGGCGGTGGCCAATGGATTCGAGGATTGTCAGTGCCCCCGTCTAGGGTGGTTCACATGTACGGGGGAACTCTCGATCAGGCGAACGCCGCTCTGCGCGCATATGTGCAGGAGCACGGCGACCGGCCCTGGACGGCCGAGGAACTGGCGGAGTTGGCGCGGTTGCGCGCCCGCTGGACCGCTGCCGCGCGCGGCAGCGGTGTCGGGATACGCGCGGTCTCAGGGCCGGTCACGGGCGCCGCGGTCGTGACGGCGGCTTAGCTTTCCCCGGGCGGGACGGACGGTCCGTCAGACGCTTGCGCGGACTGCCGCGTGCGGGGGGCGTACGGCGTCGGTGCCGGGCGCGGGTTCCGCGGTGTCGTCACCCAGGGCGGTGATCCGGTTCGCGGCGTCGACATGGACGACGGCCGGCCGCAGGGCGCGGGCCTCCGCGTCGTCGACCTGGGCGTAGCTGATCAGGATCACCAGGTCGCCCGGGTGCACGAGGTGGGCCGCGGCACCGTTGATGCCGATCACGCCGGAGCCGCGCTCGCCCTCGATGACGTACGTCTCCAGGCGGGAGCCGTTGGTGATGTCGACGATGTGGACCAGCTCGCCCGGCAGCAGGTCGGCGGCGTCCATCAGGTCGGCGTCGACGGTCACGGACCCGACGTAGTGCAGATCCGCCTGGGTCACGGTGGCGCGGTGGATCTTGGACTTGAACATGGTGCGCAGCACGGTGCCGCCTCCTGGTACCTGAGCTGGTCGCGTCCCCGCCCGGGGTACGCGCCGACCCGACCAGGGTAGAGCCCCCGCTCGGCCCTCCGCCGGGGGGGTGGCGCCGGTAGTGCCCAATCTCTCACCTGCAGGGCGCCCTGCAGGGGCGCGGGGTACGGCGCGAGCAACCTTGCGGCCGGCCGGTGGTCCGTCACTGACGGCAACCGCCCGTTCGGGCCGCCCGCGCAGTCCCGGCGTCCCGGCGTCCCGCAGGGTCTAAGCCGCGGCGGGGAGTCGGCGGTAGAGGTCGGCCAGTGCGGCGTTCAGGCGGTGGAGGTGGGGCGGGGACGCGGCGGCGGGCGGCTGGGGAGGCTCGGCGTCCGGACGGTGTCCCAGCCGGCGCCGTACTTGGCCGAGGTTGCGCGCGGCCAGCACCAGTTGCGGGCGGGCGGCGGCGAGGTCTGCCGGGGGCGCGACGGCCAGCGCCCGCGCCTCGCCGACGCACACCGCCACGGTGTCCGCCCAGTCCGCCGCGTGCGGCGTACCGCGGCCGAACAGGGTGCGGTGCGCCCGCGCCGAGGCCGCCGCGTCGCCGAGGTCGCGCGCCGCGCGGTCCAGCGCCCGGGCGAGTTCCCGCAGCACGACCGGCTCCGGGTGGGGCTCGCGCGCCGCGGTGAGCAGGTCCTGGAGGATCTGCAGGGCGCGGGCCGCCCTGCCCCGCATCACCGTCTCCGTGCGGAGCGGCAGCACGAAGTACGCGGCCAGGATTCCGCACGCGGAACCGGCCAGGATGCCCTCGGGCCGCTGCAGGAGCAGGGCGGTGCCCTGCTCGCCGTTCAGCGAGTAGAGGACCGCCAGCAGGCTGGTCACGCAGAACGCCCACACCGCGTAGCTCACGTCGCGCAGCCACACGCCGACGAAGAGGTAGCAGAAGATCACCGCGACGGCAGCCGCAGGTACGCCCGCCACCACGTGGGCGGCGAGCGTGCCGGTCACCGCGCCGATGAAGGCCCCGGCCACGCGCAGCCCGCTGCGATGGACGACGTCGCCGCGGGCGCGGGCGGCGGCGCACACGACGAAGGCCGTGATCACGGTCCACGTCCAGTGCTGGGGGAAGAGGAGGTGGCCGACGGCGAAAGCCAGGGCCATGGCGACGGTCAGTTGCGCGCTGAGCCTGGTGTGCGGCTGCAGCCCCTTGCGGGCCGGAGGCCGCGGCGGTTCCGCCGCGGGACGCGCCCGGGCGTGGATGCCCCGCACGGCCGCGGCCGCCGCCTCGACCTCGGCCAGAGCCCTGCCAAGAGCGTCCGACGGCGCCCCGCCCCCCGCTGCCACCGCCGAAGGCACCGCGCCCCCGGCCGCCGGGAGCACGGCAACGCCCGGCCCACCGCCGCCCGCCGCCGCCGACAGCGCGGACACCTCCCGCGTACCGGACGCAGCACCCCGCGCAGCCGGCAAAGGCAAAGGCAAAGGAGCATCCCCGGCGGCAAGGACTTCCGCATGCAGAACTGCCGCGGACAGGGGCGCGGAAAGGGCGGCCGGGGAAAGGGACGCGGCGGACAGGCGGTCCTCCGAGGTCAGGGCCGCACGGTGGAGTGCCCGGGTGACACGGGCGTGCCGGGGCGTGCCCGGGGCGAGGGTACGCAGGCGGCGGGCGGCGAGGACCAGGTCGCGGGCTGCGGCGGCGGCCTCCCGGGTGGGACGGGTGGGGAGTGCGGCCTGGGAGAGCAGGACGCAGCAGACCGCCGTGGCCCCGGCCACCGCGCTCCACACCGGCCCGGCGGCCTGGGCGGCGCTCGGCGGTATCGGCACCACCAGCACCGCGATGAGCGGGGTGAGCGCCAGCCGCCCGAGCCTGCGTACATTGCCGCCGAAACGCAGCAGATAGCGTGAGGCGCCGACCGCGGCGACGTACATTGCCGCGCCCCACCACGCGTGGTGCAGCATGAAGCGCCCCGCGTATCCGGCCGCCAGGCCGATCGCGGGGACGTACAGCAGAGCGGAGAGCCGATGACCGAGGCTGGTCTCGTGCAGAGTGCGGGACACCATGACGGCGACGACGGTCGCGATGACGACGATCCCGCCGGGCAGGTCCGCTGCCGCGCACATTGCCGCGGCGGCCAGCAGCGCAGCGAGCGCCGCCAGGATCGTGCGCACGGCGACCCGCAGCCGGACCCGTCCGGGGTCGAGCAGTCGCAACCGGTCCCGTACGGGCTGTCCCAATCCCCTCACCATCCCCTACGCCTGGCGTACGAACGCGCCGAACCACTAGCCACGCCTTGACGCCAAAAGCATCCCCATCCCCCGAAGATAGTACGCCGAGCTTACGAAAATGGCCGCCATGTTCCCTCCCCCGCCCCAGGACCCCGCTGCCGTACTGCGCCGCGCGGTGAACCGGCTCAGCCGCCGGATGCGCGCCGAGCGGCCGCAGGACGGCCTGCCCAGCGGGCGCCTCGGCGCGCTCGCGCACCTGTACCGCTCGGGTCCGTCCACGCCCGGCGCCATGGCCGCGGCCCTGCACGTGCAGCCGCAGTCGCTGACCCGGACGCTGGCCGCACTGGCCGGCGACGGGATGGTGAGCAGGACCAGGGACGCGGCTGACGGGCGGCAGTACGTCGTCGAGCTGACCGAGCGCGGTTTCGCGGCAATGTCCCGCGACGTACGCCAGGGCGACGCATGGCTGCAGGAGCGGATGGACACCGAACTCAACGACACCGAGCGCGAAGTGCTCCGCCTGGCCGCGGCGCTGCTGGACCGGCTGGCTGCGGACGAGTGACGCGGCCGCGCCGCACCGGGCGCCATACCCCCGGGGGGTGATCGGCAAAATACCCCTAGGGGGTATATGCTGGCGGGAGAGGGAACGGAACGAGCCGTCCCCGAACACGCCACGAGGAGCAGGACCATGAGCGATGTCGTCTACTCGGTGTCCGGAATGAGCTGCGGCCACTGCGAGTCCGCCGTCACCCGCGAGGTCACCGCGATCCCCGGCGTCACCTCTGTCAAGGCGGTCGCCTCCACCGGTCTGCTGACCATCGGCTCCGCGCAGCCGGTGGACGACGACACGGTCCGCGCCGCGGTCGACGAGGCGGGCTACGAGCTGGTCGGGCGGGCCTGACCACACACGGCGAGGGGGCGGCGAGGGGAGCGGACGGGCGATGAGCGGCATGGACGTACGGCACAGGGACGGCGGCACGCAGCCGGTCGGCCAGTGGGTCGAGCTGGAGATCGGCGGCATGACGTGCGCGTCCTGCGCCGCCAGGATCGAGAAGAAGCTCAACCGCATGGACGGCGTCACCGCCAGCGTCAACTACGCGACCGAGAAGGCGAAGGTCGGCTACGGCGGCGGTGTCGCGGTAGCCGACCTGATCGCGACGGTCGAGGCCACCGGTTACACCGCCGCGCTCCCCCCGCCGCCCGCCGACGACCCCGCGCAGGACGCCGCCGCGGCGCCCGCGGCAACCGCGGCCGACGCCGAACTGACCACGCTGCGGCAGCGATTGGCCACCGCGGTCGTGCTGGCCGTCCCGGTGATCCTGCTCGCGATGGTGCCCGCCCTGCAGTTCGACAACTGGCAGTGGCTGTCGCTGGCCCTGGCCTGGCCGGTCGTCGTCTACGCCGGGTGGCCCTTCCACCGCGCCGCCTGGACGAATCTCCGGCATGGCGCCGCGACCATGGACACCCTGGTGTCGGTCGGCACGCTGGCCGCCTTCGGCTGGTCGCTGTGGGCGCTCTTCTTCGGCGACGCCGGGACGACCGGCATGACGGACTCCTTCCGGCTGACCGTGTCCCGCACGCAGGGCGGCGGCGAGATCTACCTGGAGGCGGCCGCCGGGGTCACCGCCTTCCTCCTGGCAGGCCGCTACTTCGAGGCGCGCGCCAAGCGCCGGGCCGGCGCCGCGCTGCGCGCGCTGCTCGAACTCGGCGCCAAGGACGTGGCAGTTCTGCGCCCCGCCGGCGGAACCGGCGACGGGTCCGGCACCGAGGTGCGCATCCCGATCGGCCGGCTGGCGGTCGGGATGCGCTTCGTCGTACGGCCGGGCGAGAAGATCGCCACCGACGGCCTGGTGGTGGACGGCACGTCGGCCGTCGACGCGTCGATGCTCACCGGCGAGTCCGTGCCGGTCGAGGTCGGCCCCGGCGACCGGGTCACCGGCGCCACGGTCAACGCGGGCGGCAGGCTCGTCGTCGAGGCCACCAGGATCGGCGCCGACACCCAACTCGCCCGGATGGCACGGCTGGTGGCCGACGCGCAGAACGGCAAGGCGGCCGCGCAGCGGCTCGCCGACCGGATCTCGGCGGTCTTCGTGCCCGCCGTCATCGTGCTCGCCCTGGGCACCCTGGCGGCCTGGCTGGCGCTCGGCGAGGGCGCGGAGGCCGCCTTCACCGCGGCGGTCGCCGTCCTGATCATCGCCTGCCCGTGCGCGCTGGGCCTCGCCACGCCCACCGCGCTCATGGTCGGCACCGGGCGCGGCGCCCAGCTCGGCATCCTCATCAAGGGACCCGAGGTGCTGGAGTCGACCCGGGCGGTGGACACGGTCGTGCTCGACAAGACCGGCACGGTCACCACCGGTTCGATGACGCTGACCGGTGTGCTGCTCGCGGACGGCGTCGCGGAACGGGACGCACTGCGGCTGGCGGGCGCCCTGGAGCACGCCTCGGAGCACCCCGTCGCGCGGGCCGTCGCCGCAGGCGCCGCGCACCGCGTCGGCGCGCTGCCCTCCGCCGAGGACTTCGCCAACCTGCCGGGCCTCGGCGTCGAGGGCGTCGTGGACGGCCACGCGGTGCTCGTCGGGCGCGAGCAGCTGCTGCGCGAGAGGTCGCAGCCGCTGCCGCCCGAGCTGGTACGCGCCAAGGCCGCCGCGGAGGCCGCCGGCGGCACGGCGGTGGCCGTCGGCTGGGACGGCCGCGCCAGGGCCGTCCTGGTCGTCGCCGACGCCGTCAAGCCGGACAGCGCGGAGGCCGTACGGCGGCTGCGCGCGCTCGGGCTGCGGCCGGTGCTGCTCACCGGGGACAACGCGGCCGTCGCCGCGGCGGTGGCCGCGGAAGTGGGCATCGCCGCGGATGACGTCCACGCCGAAGTCCTTCCCGAGGACAAGGTCGCCGTCGTCCGGCGGCTGCAGGCCGAGGGCCGCACGGTCGCCATGGTCGGCGACGGCGTCAACGACGCGGCCGCACTCGCGCAGGCCGACCTGGGGCTCGCGATGGGTACGGGCACGGACGCGGCGATCGAGGCGGGCGATCTCACGCTCGTACGGGGGGACCTGCGGGTCGCCGCGGACGCGATCCGGCTGGCGCGGCGGACGCTGACGACGATCAAGGCGAACCTGTTCTGGGCGTTCGCATACAACGTCGCGGCCTTGCCGCTGGCCGCGGCCGGACTGCTCAACCCGATGATCGCGGGGGCCGCGATGGCTTTCTCCTCGGTCTTCGTCGTCGGCAACAGCCTGCGGCTGCGGAGGTTCTCGCCCCTGGCCCGGTAGGCCGGTGCGTGCGCTGCCAGGATGGGCGCATGGCACAGGTGCGGCGGTTCTCCACGCAGGCGCGGCGGGCGCGGGCGGCGGCGCGGCTCATGGCACGGGCGGGCGGGGTCGCGGACGTGGTCGACCGGCTGGTCGCCGTCCATGCGACGGATCCGGCCACGGTCTACCTCGCGGTCGCCGCGCGGCTCGCATACCGCGGCGACGCGATCCAGGCCGTGGAGCGGGAGCTGTACGCCCGGCCCGCGCGGCTCACCCGGATGCTGGCGATGCGCCGGACCATGTTCGTGGTCCGGCGCGCGTTCGCACCCGAGGTGTACGCCGCCGCCGGACACCGCATCGCCGTCAAGCAGCGCAAGGACCTGCTCGGCTATCTCGCGGACGGCGGCGGCTGGGACGCCGCGTGGCTCGACGAGGTCGAGGCCGAGGTCGTCGCCACGCTGGCCGCGCACCCGGAGAGCAGCGGCGCCCAACTGTCCCGGCTCGTACCGCGGCTGCGCGAACAGGTCGTCGTCGCCCGCGGCAAGCCGTACGAGGCGACGCAGAACGTCGCGAGCCGGATCATCCGCACGATGGCCGCGGAGGGCCGGATCGAGCGGTGCACCCCGATGGGCTCCTGGACCAGCGGGGCGTTCCGCTGGGCAATTGCCGAGCCGCTCCCCGAGGTGCCCGCGGAACCCGCCAGGGCCGCCCTCGCGAAGGCCTGGCTGGGGGCGTACGGACCCGGCACGGAGGCCGACCTCAAGTGGTGGACGGGCTGGACTCTCGGCGAGACCCGCAAGGCGCTGGGGGCGGTCGGGGCCAAGGCGGTCGTCCTGGACGACGGCGCCACCGCATACGTCCTCCCGGGCGACGCCGAGCCCACCACCCCTGCCGGGCCGCCCACGGTCCGCCTGCTGCCCGCGCTCGACCCGGCGCCGATGGGGTGGCGGGGGCGTGGCTGGTTCCTGCCGCCGGAGCACGCCGCGCTCTTCGACGGGACCGGGAACATCGGCCCCACCGTCTGGTGGGGCGGCGAGGTCATCGGCGGCTGGGCTCAGCGCGCCGACGGTTCCGTGGTCTGGCGCCTCCTCACCGACCGCGGCGCCGCGGCCACGGCAGAAATCGCCGCCGAGGCCGCCGCGCTCACCACCCTGCTGGCCGCCGCCCGCGTCACCCCGCGCTTCCGCACCCCTCTCGAACGCGAGCTCATCGCCTGAGGCTTGCCCCGCAATGAACTTCAGTGAGGATCCGACTGGACCTCGGTCAGTCGATGCCTTCGACGATGCGGAAGTCGCGCTCGACGCCGTCGGAGAGGGCGACCAGCGCCTCCTGGTAGGCCGCGCTCTCGCGCGCCGCGACGGCCTGTTCGAAGCTGTCGAACTCGATCAGAACGGTACGTTCGGCGATTCCGGCGTCGTATGCGGCGACCCGACCGCCACGGGCGAAGGTTCGACCGCCCCCGGCCTTGACGGCCGGAGCGGCCAGCTTGTTGTAGGCGGCCAGCTTCTCAGGGTCTGAAATGGTGCGGTAGACGCTGACCCAGTAGCCCTTGGGCATGGAACCTCCAGTGTGGGGATGAGTGCATCTGACGTACGGGTTGGTCTCGGACGAGCGTCGGCGGGCGAGAGCGAGGCTTGTCAGCGTCGTGATCGCCATGGCGCGGATGCCGACCAGCGCCGCGGTGGCGGGTCGGGGCGGAACGTAGTCACCGTGTGGGGAACCGGGCACCCCAGGGTTCCTCTTCCAGGAGGAGCCCGTTGGCCAGACAGCTGATGGTTCGGTACCAGCCGATCAGTACGAGCAGTTCAAGTAATTGAGTCTCCTCGTAGTACATGCGCAGAGCGTCCCAGGCGGACTGTGTGAGCTGGGTCGTGTCGTTCAGTTCGTCAACCGCGTGGAGCAGTGCCGTGTGGCGTGGCGACCATGGAGCACTGACTGCTGCGTCGGGTTGGGTAGTCGCCCGGAGTTGTTCCAGGCTGAGTCCGGCCTGCGGCGCCAGGGTCGCGGCGTGGACGCCCCATTCATAAGCGCAGGCGGATCGCGCGGCCACGCGGGCGATGACGATCTCCCGGTCTATAGCGGGGAGGAGTCCATGGCCCAGCAGTCCGGCGCCGAGGGCGAACATGCGTGAGGCCAAGTCCGGGTTGCGGTGCAGTACGCGGAACAGCGCGAGTGGCTCGTGCGGCACGCCCGGCGGCATCCATCGGCGGAGCGCCCGGTCGACGTCGGCGGTGTAGGGCGGGGTGAGCGGTTCGATGCGCGGCATCGCGGCACCTCCTGCTTCGATTTTCGAATCACTATGATGCTTCGATAACCGAAGCGCAAGGAGTGAGTATGGAAGCCAGCGCGCCACGTCCGGGTGTGCCAGTGCGGGGGTCCGAATCGGGTCGTCCAGTGATGGCCGCACTCGACCTGCTCGGACGGCGTTGGACGATGCGGATCCTGTGGGAACTGAGTCAAGCTCCGACCGGCTTCCGTGAATTGCAGCGCCGGTGCGAGCGCATGTCCTCCAGCGTGCTCAGTACCCGGATCGAGGAACTGTCCGGCGCCCGCCTGCTCGCCCTGGACGGCGATGGCTACCGCCTCACCCAGCTCGGCCAGGACCTTGTCGAGGCGCTGAGCCCGCTGGACGCCTGGAGTCGACGTTGGGCCGAGGAAACGGGACCCGCGGCGGCAGGAGGGCTGGAATGACCATCGCGTGTCTGGTCTGATCACGGCAGCGGCGCCGTCCTGGATAGTTCCCTCCAACGGGCCGAGCCCGCGCCAGTTCGGCGAGTTGGCGACCTCAGTGCGACGTCAGGTGGTTGACCCTTCACGCCGGGGTCGGCCATAGGGCCTACCGCTGGACACAACCTCGCCCTCGCCGGATAGGCCGACGGGACCCAACCGCCAACTGCCCCGCCCACACTCACCCGGAGATCATTTGCGGGACAAGCCTTGGCGCAGCTTGCCCTCTGCGCAGAGGGTGACTGTTCGTCAGGGGGCGCGTGGGGGTACCCCCGGGCGAGGCTCCGGGGGAGAACGGAGCGCCCAGCGCAGAGACGGGGGAAGGTCCCGGGGCCCGGGGGGAGGGCAGCCCCGGAGGGCTGCCCCCAGGACGTCAGAAGTGCGTGAGCTTCGACGTGAAGGACGGCGACGCCAGGTCGGACTGGAGGATTGCGGGTACGGACACCCGCGCAGACCCCGTCCCCATGGTGAGGGTGCCCACCACGGCCCCCGCCTTCGCACTGTGCGGCAGCCCGTCCGCCGGCGGCGTGAGGGTGATGGTCGAGCGCAGCCCGCCCCAGCCCGCCGCGGTGAGGTCGGCCGCGGCCACGACCGGCGTCGAACCGCCGAGCCCGTCGCGCACCTCCCCGACGACCTCGCCCTTCTTCACCACCGTCGCGGACGTCAGTCCGCCCTGCACGGACTCGATGAGTTGCTGGCTGCGCGTGAGCGCGGCCTGCAGGGTGTCGTTGACGGTGGTGCCGCCGCGCTGCTGGAGGACGACGCCGAGGATCAACTGCTCCTTGCCGCCGGCCTTCTTGTTCGCCGCCCACATCAGGGCGCCGCCCGCGGGCGTGCTCGAACCGGTCTTGATGCCGATGACGCCGGGATTGACCAGGTCGTTGTTGTTGTTGAAGATCCGGCCGACGCCGGGCACCACGACGTTGGGCAGCGCGACGACCGAGCGGAAGACCTCGTTCTTCATCGCCTCGCGGGCCAGCTTGAGCTGGTCGACCGCGGTGCTGACGGTGGTCTCCTCGAAGCCGCTCGCGCCGGTGTACGTGGTCTTGGTCATACCGAGCGCGGCGGCGGCCGCGGTCATCTTGGTGACGAAGGCCTCCTGCGTACCGGCGTCCCAACGGGCCAGCAGCCGGGCGATGTTGTTGCCCGAGGGGACCAGCAGGAGCTGGAGCATCTGGCGTTCGGTGAACTTCTGGTTGGCCGTCACGTGCGCGGTCGACTCGTCGGCGGACCCGGACTCGGCGGCCGCCTGCTGGTCGACCGTGATCGTCGGACCGTTCTGCTTGCCGGTGAGCGGGTGGTCGCGCAGCACCACGTAGGCCGTCATGACCTTGGTGAGGCTGGCGATCGGCACCGGGTCCTGGGCGCCGTGCACGCCGAGCGAGCCGAGTCCCTCGACCTCGACGACGGACTGGCTGCCCTTGCCGGTGGGCCACGGCATCGACGCGGGCAGCGGGGCGCCGGCGAAGGCGTACGAGGACGCGCTGGTCAGCTGCAGGCTGGTGGCGGGCAGCGGGCGTACGGCCTGGACGACGACGAAGACCACCGCGAGCAGCACGACCAGCGGCGTCCAGATCTTGAACCGCCGGACGACGCTGCGCACCACGGTCTGCCGGGGCGGCGGGGTGTTGGTGAGGTGGGCCAGCAGCTTGAGCGGCGTGGACCCGGTGTGGCCGGAGCCGTGCGGCAGCAGCTGCGGCACGGGCATGACCCGCGTGCCCTCGGGACCGCTGGGGTCGTCGTCCTCGTCGGGGGTGGCGGCGGGGGGCAGCGGTGCGGCGGACGGGGGCGCGGAGGGCGTGGAGGCGGCCCAGGCGGGCGTGGCACCGGCCGCGGGGCGTCCGGTGCGTCCGACGGGCCGTTCGGCCGGGAGATCGGACACCAGGGGCCGCAGCAGGGACTTCCGTACCGCGGCCCGGTGCACACCGGTGTCCTCGGGGCCGGCTTCCGGCTCCCCGGCGGCGGCACCGCCGGATTCCGCTCCGGCCGGGGAGTCAGCCGGAGCGTCCGCCGGTTCGTCCGCCGGTTCGCCCGCGGAGGCAGCCTCGGCAGCGGCCGCCGGAGGGTCGGCAGGAACGTCCGCGGCGGCGTCCTGGGGCGCGTCCTCGGGCTCGTCCTCGGGCTCGTCCTCGGAAACCCCGTCGGCAGCGTCCTCGGGCGCGTCATCGGGCGCCTCATCCGACGCGGCCTCCGACGCCTCATCCGTGCCGGAATCCTCGCCGGAAGCCGGCGCGGAAAACTCACCCTCCCGGCCGCCCGCCGTCCGGGCACCCTCTTCCGCCACCGGAGTGCGCCCCGGCGCGTCCTCGGGCACATCCTCGGGAGCGCTCTCCGGCGCATCCTCCGGCTCGGAGTCAGCGCCGACCCCGGCTTCCCGAGTTGAAGGTTCACTCACCTCAGCCGCATCGGCGGCCTCGTCCGCCCCTTCAGCCCCATCCGCCGGATCACGATTTGGTTCCGTTTTCCGGGGCTCCGCGGCCGGTTCCCCCAGGCCCCGCGGGGCGTCGGTCGTAGCAGCATCGGTGATCATGTCCACGACCACCACATCACCGGGCGCATCTGTCCCAGTACTTTCGGTGGAGGTCTCCGAGGGTTGCGAACGGGCTTCCGCGCCCGGCAGATCGGCCGATTCCGCGGCGTCCGGCTGGACTCCGTCGGCGGGTGCGCCATCGGGCCGTACCGGCACAGCGTCCGCCACAGCGACCTCGCGCACCTCAACCGGCGTACGGAACACCACCAGTCGTGGGTCCGCGACCTTAGACGCGGCCACCTCCCCCGACGTCCCGTGCTGCTGCTCCCTGCCGGGGGACTCGCCCGCCACGCAGACCTCCTCCACACATCGTGCGGGGCGCCCGATGGCACCCCTAGCCGTCCTGACCCACACTTGCAATAGTCCCGCGACAGGCCCGCAGGCCGTCTGCGACACCACCACCGCCCCCGTAGACGAGAACGACATACCAGTCGGTTCCCGCCGATATGGAGGAGGCGCTCTCGACAGGCCGGTGTGAGAGGCGTCACCCTGTCATTCATCCACGCGGGGAGGCATGGATGGGCAAGAGCCGCAGAACAATTCCGGAAGAGCTGTTGCTGCTCGCCCTGGACCCGACGACCGGGACCACGGCGCAGCCGCAATCACTCGACCTCGGCCTCGCCGGAGCACAGCTCGTCGAGCTGGCTCTGGCCGGACGGATAGCCCCTGACGGGGATCGTATCGCCGTGGTGCATCCACGGCCGACCGGAGATCCGACACTGGACTCCGCTCTGGAACTGCTGCGCCGTCGCGGCAGCCCGGTGCGGGCGGTCCACTGGATCGGCGGGCCCCGACTGGGGCTGCGCCAGACGTATCTCGTGCACCTGGAGCGGTGCGGCATGGTGCATGCCGTGCCGGGTCAGATGTGCGGGGTACTGCCGACCACTCGGTATCAGGCGACCGACAGCGCGGTCAGCAGGGAGATCAGATCCCGGCTGGACAGTGCGATCCGCACCGGCGTTCCGCCGGACCCGCGGACCGCGGCGCTCGCCGCGCTCGCCCATTCCGTGGGCCTCGGCAAGCATCTGTACCCGGGCAACGAAGGCCGGTCGTCACGATCGCGCCTGCGGGACCTGATCAGGTACGACCCGATGGGCGGACTCGTCGCGCACGCCGTCATGGACGTGCAGAACGGCGTGGCCGCACAGCCCAAGCGGCCACCCGCCCAGGCACAGCGCGCGGTGGGACACGGCACGATGGCCAGGGCTGGTGCCCGTTGACGTCGAGTGCGTCCGAGCACACTGAGCACCGAGCACACCGGCGGCGTCCCGACGTCGCCGGGCACGTGAGCACACGGCAGTACGCGAGCACAGCAGAAAGCACGCAACTGAGCACTCGGCAATGAGCAACGCGTAACACGCAACGCGCAACGCATTGCAATGCGCAATCGCAACCCGTAACGACGCAGGACGGGAGGCGGTGTCCGTCGGCAGGGACGGGACACCGCGGACTCGCTTCCGTCCGCAGCGAGATCCCCTCCGGGAGCCGCTGTGCCGCGCGGGGTGGCGGGCGCCGGACAGATGTCCGGACCCGGTGCCCCGCGCGGCACGTTTTTTCCCGCCCCCCCCGGGGCGCACAGGGACGCTCCGCGCGCCCCGGCGCACGGACCGGGCAAGCTTGTTACGACCATTCGCCAGCGCGGTGATGACCGCTAGTGGCAGGCTGCTGACCATCAGTACGGATCAGCGTGGAGGTGCAGTTCCTGTGGTGGCCAACGTCAACCCCACCGTCAGACGCCGCCGTCTGGGTTCGGAGCTGCGCAAGCTCCGTGAGGAGAAGGGGATGACGGCCGAGGAGGTCGCGGCCCGGCTCCTGGTCTCCCAGTCCAAGATCAGCCGTCTGGAGAACGGCCGCCGCAGCATCAGCCAGCGCGACGTCCGCGATCTGTGCGGGGTGTACGGCGTCGAGGACGTCCGTATCGTCGAGTCGCTGATGCAGATGGCCAAGGAGTCCCGCCAGCAGGGCTGGTGGCACGCCTTCGGCGACATCCCTTACAGCGTCTACATCGGACTGGAGACCGAGGCGGCGAGCCTGCGGGTCTTCGAGCCCCAGGTGGTGCCCGGCCTGTTGCAGACCCCGGGGTATGCCTCGGCGATGATCGCCGGCAATCTGCCGGAGGCGACACCCGAGCAGGTCGAGAAGCGGGTCAGCGTGCGGATGCGCCGGCAGGAACGAATCACCGACCCCGACGGGCCGCTGCGGCTGTGGGCGGTGGTGGACGAGGCGGCACTGTGCCGCAAGGTCGGCGACGCGCAGATCATGCGCGAACAGCTCGATCGCCTGCTGGAGTTGAGTCATCTGCCGCATGTCACGGTTCAGGTGCTGCCGTTCGAGGCGGGCGCGCACCCGGGACTGAGCGGGCAGTTCGCGGTGCTGGAGTTCACCGACGCCACCGACGCGACGGTCGTCTATCTGGAGGGCGTGAACAGCGACCTGTATCTGGAGAAGGACACCGATGTGCAGGCGTACAGCGTGATGTACGAGCACCTGCGGGCGCAGGCCCTGAGCGCCGAGGCCACCCGGCAGTTCATCGGCGACGCGGCGCTGCGGTACACATGAGGCAGCCGCGCTGAACCGGTGCTGATGCGGTGCCAGACGGGGACGCCCCGGGTGAAGGCGGTCAAAATACTCTATCGCACAGCCAACTGGCAACGGTTGCATTGAATATGCCACCTGGTCGGGTGAAGAGCCCACCCTGTCAGTGATGTTGGCTAGTAGCGTCGAGCGCAGTCAGGTAGTGGTGTACACCTCATCTCCACGGCTCGATGCCTTGCGGAGTACACCCCCGCCGCCGTCACCAGCACAGACCGGAGCAGAGATGGCAATCAAGCTGGGCAGTACCCCCGCGTGGCGGAAGTCCTCGCGGTCCACCGGAAACGGTGCCTGCGTAGAAGTGAAGTCCCCCGCTGTCGCGGCGGTCGTGGTCCGCGACTCCAAGGACCCGCAGGGTCCGGTGCTCACCTTCTCCCCCGAGGCGTGGTCGTCCTTCGTCTCCGACGTGGACCACGGTACGTTCGACCTGCGCTGATCCGCAGGCCACGCCGGTTCCGACCGCAGCACCGCAACATCGCAGCACCTCAACACCGCAGCACCGCAACAGCCCTCTCGACCGGCCGCCGTCCTGGCCGAGAGGGCTCGCTGTGTTTCCGGCCGCCGACCGGATCGTGAAAAGTGCCTGGACAGTACAACGATTCTTCGTAGGCTGCAGCACATGACGACGACCGCCGCAGCCGCTGCCGCAGCACCGCCCGCACTCGCCGCCCGCGCACGCGAGGTCGCCGCCTCGCCGGTCCGGGAGATCCTGGCGCTGACCGCGCGGCCCGAGGTGATCTCCTTCGCCGGCGGGCTGCCCGCGCCCGAGCTCTTCGACGCGGCGGGCCTCAGGGCGGCGTACGACCGCGTGCTGGCCGAGCGGCCCCGCACGGTGCTGCAGTACTCGACGACCGAGGGCGATCCCGCCCTGCGGGCCGCGGTGGCCGCCCGGCTGACCGGGCGGGGGCTCGCCACCGACGCCGACGACCTTGTGGTGACGGGCGGTTCGCAGCAGGGCCTCGCGCTGCTGGCGACCGTGCTGCTGGAGCCGGGCGACGTGGTGCTGGTGGAGAGCCCGACGTATCTGGCGGCCCTGCAGTGCTTCGGCTTCGCGGGCGCCCGGGTGGTGCCGGTGCCGACCGACGAGGACGGGGTGCTGCCGGACGCGCTGGAGGAGCTGGTGCTGCGCGAGCGGCCCAAGCTGCTCTACCTGATACCCGACTTCCAGAACCCGACCGGTCGCACACTGCCCGCGGAACGCCGCCGCGCGGTCGCCGAGGTGGCCGGCCGGCACGGGCTGTGGATCGCCGAGGACGACCCGTACGGGGAGCTGCGCTTCGAAGGCGACCGGCTGCCGTGGATCAGCTCCCACGAGGCCGCCGCGGACCGTACGGCGCTGCTGGGCAGCTTCTCGAAGGTGATGGCGCCCGGGATGCGGCTGGGCTGGCTGCGGGCGCCCGCAGCGCTGCGGCGGCCCTGCGTGATCGCCAAGCAGGCGGCGGATCTGCACACCTCGACGGTGGACCAGGCGGCCGCCGCCCGCTACCTCGCCGACAACGACCTGGACGCGCATCTGGACCGGGTGCGTACGGCCTACCGGGCACGCCGCGACGCGCTGCTCGCGGGGCTGCCCGCCGTGCTGCCGGCCGGCAGCACCTGGAACAGGCCCGAGGGCGGGATGTTCGTCTGGGTGCGGCTGCCCGCGGGCCAGGACGCCACCGCGCTGCTGCGCACCGCGATCACGCACAACGTCGCCTATGTGCCGGGCGCCCCCTTCTACGCCGCCGAGCCGGACCCCGCGACGCTGCGGATGTCCTTCACCACGCACACGCCCGAGGAGATCTCCGAGGGGCTGCGCCGCCTCGCACTGTCCTTCGGCTGACGGTCCGCCAGCTCGCCGCGCCCTCCCCTCCGTGCCGTACGGGACCCGCTCCCGTACGGCCGCTTCGTCATGCCCGCTTCCGCACCAACCGTGCAGCCGGCGTACATTCCCGCGTTCCCGCGCCCAGCGAAGTGCCCGCTCATGGTGGGTTGGCTGTCGTGATCATCACAATGCCGCGGACAGTAAAGAGCAAGTAAAATCGTTCGGCTTTCTGACCTGGATTCAGACTCTTGAACGCTGGAGCCCTTGACCCGCCGTCAGAACCAGGGGTTCAATCCCGGAAGTCCCCACTCCCGCACGGGGGCGACCCGCCCGGACGAGCGCAACAGCGAAGTGCGTTCCCGTTCACAAGGCGGACCCCCTGGAGGGGACAATGAACAGTCTCGACTGGACCGTGCTGGTCGCCTACTTCGGCGTCATGGTCGCGATCGGCGTGTGGTCGCACAAACGCGTCGACACCGTCAGCGACTACTTCACGGCGGGCGGCAGGATGCCGTGGTGGCTGTCCGGCATCTCGCACCACATGTCGGGCTACAGCGCGGTCATGTTCACCGGTTACGCGGGCATCTCCTACAAGTACGGGATCACCTCGTACGTCACCTGGGCGCTGCCCATTGCCATCGGGGTCGCCATCGGCGCCAAGCTCTTCGCCCCGCGGCTGAACCGGGTGCGGTCCCGGCTGCACGTCTCCTCACCGCTGGAATACCTCAAGAACCGCTACAACCTGACCACGCAGCAGGCGCTCGCCTGGTCCGGAGTCCTGCTCAAGATCGTCGACGTCGGCGCCAAGTGGGCGGCGATCGCCACCCTGCTGTCGGTCTTCACCGGCGTCACCATCACCCAGGGCATCGTCATCACCGGCTCGATCACCGCCGTCTACTGCACCGTCGGCGGGCTGTGGGCCGACGCGCTCACCGAACTCGGCCAGTTCGTCATCCAGCTGGCGGCCGGCCTGGCGATGCTGGTCGCCGCGCTGAACAAGATCGGCGGCGTCAGCGGCATCTGGAACGTCTGGGACGAGCCCGCGCTGCGCCACCACGGCCACCCCACCGCCGGTCCTTACACCACCGTCTTCCTGATCGCGTACCTCTTCATCAAGACCTTCGAGTACAACGGCGGCATGTGGAACCAGGCCCAGCGGTACATGGCCACGGGTTCCGCCAAGGAGGCCACCCGCGGCGCCATGCTCTCCTCGGCGCTGTGGTTCGTATGGCCCGTCGTGCTCTTCTTCCCGATGTGGATCTCCCCGCTCCTGGTGCACGCCAAGAAGCCGGACGGCTCCGACTCCTACGGGCTGCTCGCCGAACAGCTGCTGCCGCACGGGCTGCTCGGCCTGGTCGTGGTCGGCTTCTTCTCGCACACCATGGCCATGTGCTCCTCCGACGCCAACGCCATCTCGGCGGTCGTCACGCGGGACATTGCGCCCGCCTTCTCCCAGCAGGCCCGCGACTGGACCACCCGCGTCGGCCTGATCGCCGCCCGTGTCACGACGCTGGCCTTCCTCGGCCTGTCCATGGCCGTCGCGACGCAGGTCAACTCGCCGACGTTCAAGGACATCATCACCGTCGTGATCAAGTGGGTCGCCGGCCTCATGGGACCGATCGCGATCCCCTTCATGCTCGGCCTGCTCCCCCGCTTCCGCCGCTCCGGCCCCACCGCGGCGCTCACCAGCTGGGCGCTCGGCCTGCTGGCCTTCTACCTGCTCAACTACCCCATCAACGACGCGATCTCCGGCGGCGTCAACCTCGAGTACCAGATCTCGCTGCCGCTCGCGGTCTCGCTGGTGCTGTACATCGCCATCGGCTGGATCAAGCCGGAGGACACGCCGGAGCGGGACGCCCTCCTCGCGAAGATCAACTCCGACGGCGACGACTCCGTGGCCCTTCCCGAGCCGAAGGGTTCCGACGACGAGACGCTGCGGCCTGCGGCCAGCACGGAATAGCCCACCGAGCCGGCGCGGGCAGTCAGCCGCGCCCTTCCCCGCGCCCATGACGGCTCGCCCACTTCCCCGACAGGGCGAGCGCCGCTCCGGGGCGCGGGGAATGCGGGCCGGGGGGCACCCCGGGAGGAGCTACGCGGCGGGGTAGCGGTCGAGCCACGCGGGGCTGGCGCCCGAGGGGCCGTGCAGGGCGGGCGCCTGCGTCATCTCCATGGCGAAGTCGTCCGCGAGCTGGAGGATCGTGGCGCGGCCCTCCAGCTCCGCGATCCACGCCGGCGGCAACGCCGTCTCGCCGTGCTGGACCCCCAGCAGATTCCCGCAGATCGACCCGGTGGAGTCGCTGTCGCCCGAGTGGTTGACCGCGAGCAGCAGCCCGTGGCGTACGTCTTCGGCGACCAGAGCGCAGTAAACGCCGATCGCCAGCGACTCCTCCGCGGTCCAGCCCTCCCCCAGCGCCTCCACGCGCTGCGGCGACGGCATTCCCTGCCGTACGGCGCCCAGCGCGCTCTGCAGCGCGTCCGTGGTCTCCTGGTGGCCGGGGCGGGCGCCGAGCAGCGCCAGGGCGTGCTGGACGGAGCCGTCCAGCGCCTCGCCGCGCGCGAGCCCGTGGATGATGACGGCGAACGCGCCGGCGGCGAGCTGCCCCGTGGGGTGGCCGTGGGTCTGCGCGGCGCACTCCACCGCGAGCTGGAAGACCAGTTGCGGCTCCCACCCGACCAGCAGCCCGAACGGCGCCGAGCGCATCACCGTGCCGCACCCCTTGGAGCCGGGGTTCTTCGGCTCCTCCAGGGTGCCCATGCGGTCGTCGGACAGGCCGCTGAGGCACGCGTTGCCGGGCGCCCTGCGCGCGTAGAGCCACTCCTCGCGGGCCAGCCAGCCGGCGTCCTTGCGGCGCTCGTCGGGTCCCCACTCGCTCTGCGTGGTCGCCCAGCGGCGGTACGCGCGGTGGATGTCGGTGGGCGGGTGCCAGACGCCGGTGTCCCGGCGCACCTGCGCGCGTATCAGGCCCTCGACGGTGAACAGCGTCATCTGCGTGTCGTCGGTGACCGCGCCGCGCCGCCCGTAGGCGGTGACATAGTCGGTGACACCGTCGGGTCCGTGGTTGCCCTGGATCGCGTCGAGGGACTCGAACTCGATCCCCGCGCCGAGCGCGTCACCGATGGCCCCGCCGAGCAAGCAGCCACGGACGCGGCTGCGGAAGTCCTGCTGCTGCGCGCGTCCCCAGACAGCGGTCAAAGCGGTCCCCTTCGATCTTCCCCCGATCCGAACCCGTTCTGCGCCTGCACGATAGCCGACGTCGCCAGAAGCGGAAGGGGTGCACGAGGTAGGTGAGGGTTGTCCCGGAAGGCCCGCGTCCGGGGAGATGGCGCCATATCTCCCGGAGCGCGCTCCGGCGCACGGCAGCACCCCGACACGCCCTCCGGGGGCGGGGAGCCACCCGACGGGCCCGCCACCGGGCGCCCCGGTCAGAGCGTGGCGCGGAGCCGGGCGAGGAGGGGTGCCATCGCGCCGTGAGGCGCCGCCGGAGCCGCGTCGAGGGCGGCGAGGTCCCGGGCGAGGACCGCCCGCACCGCCCACGGCGTGGACACGGCGAGCAGCGCCGCAAGGTGGACGCCCGCGTCGTCCCACCGCCCGAGCCCGCACGCCACCATCGTCCGCCAGACCTCGGGCGCGATCCCGTCCGGCTCCCCGGCCGCGCGCAGTGCGAGCCATCGCGGGCGTGCGGCGGGGAAGCCGTCCGCGAGGGCGGAGAGCAGCGCCCGCTCCAGCGCGGCCCCGCCGTGCCCGGGGGCCAGGGCGTCGGCCTGGTCGAGCGCGGCGGCCGCGTCCGCGTACCGGCCCTCCTCCCGGTGGCAGACGGCCAGCGTCAGCAGGTCGTCGAGGGTGCGCGGCCCGGCCTCTTCGAGTGCGGCCCGCGCGGCGGCGACGTCGCCGGTGAGCACGAGCAGTTGGGCCCGCCTGCCGTGGAACCACGGCGGGACGGGGCCGAGTTCGGCTAGCCGTCCGAGGTCGTCGAGGGCGGCGGCGGGCCGCCCGAGCCACACGTGGATGCGCGCGCGGGCGATCAGCGCGTCGTCCGCGCCGGGTTCGAGTGCGAGCAGCCGCTCGAAGGCGTCGGCGGCCTCCGGCAGCCGGCCGGCGTCGACGAGGGCGAGCGCGCGCTCCTTGGCGGCGCCCGGATTCGCCGGGTCCTGCGCGCAGGCCCGGTCCGCTGCCGCGAGCGCGTACTGAGGGCGGCCGGCCAGCCGCAGCAGCCGGGCGCAGTGGGTGAGGGTGTCGATGTCGGCCGCACCGCCGTGCTCGACGGCCCGGGTGAAGGAGTCGGCGGCGTCGGCGTACTGTCCGAGCGCTTCGAGGGCGAGCCCGCGCCCGGTGAGCACCCAGGGGGCGGCGTCGGGCCGCCGGGACAAGGACGCGTCGAAGTCTGCAAGCGCTTCCCGGTTGTTGCCGAGCCGCTGGCGGACGAGGCCGCGCAGGGCGAGGGTGTCGGCGTCGGGCGCCGCCGCGGCGATGCACTCCTCGACGTCGGCCAGGGCCTCGGCGGGGCGGTCGAGGTGCAGCAGCGCCATGGCCCGGAAGACGAGGGCCGCCCCGGCTCCCGCGGGGTCGTCGGCTACCGCGGTGTCCAACTCGGCCATGGCCTCGGCGATCCGGCCCGCCTGCAGCAGCGCGCCGCCGCGCTGGGCGCGTACGGTCGACGCCTTCGGGTCCGCGGGGTCGGCGGCGAGCGCGCGGGCGTAGTCGGCGGCGGCTTCCGCGGGCCGGCCCAACGTCCAGTGGGTGGCGCCGCGTTCCGAATACAGCAGGAATGTACCGAGCCCGAGTCTTTCCGCCCGGTCGTAGTCGGCGAGCCCCGCCGCCTGCCGCCCGGCCTGCCGCTGCGTCCATGCCCTGATGGCGTACGCGATCGCCCGCCGCTCCCGGTCGAGCCCGCCCCGCTCAAGAATCATCGAGAGCACTCCGACGGCCCGCTCGGCGTCCGCGGCGAACCCGCGCTCCATTACCGCGCCTTCGCCCATTCCCGCGCTTTCGCCCATTGCGGCACCCTCGCCCATTGCGGCGCCCTCGCCGGACCCGCCAACGCCTCGGCCCATTGCCGCGCCCTGGCCGGGCAGGCCGTTCCCGCGACCCATTGCCGCGTCCTCACCGGCCGCGCCGGATCCCCCGCCAGGCAGCGCCGTTTCTGGTCGGCGCGCCGGCGGGACGGTGGCTCGTGGCGCAAGCTGCGGGGGTGGCGTGGCGCCGTAGACCGCGGTCAGGGACCGCGACCACTGCGCGGGTTCCGGCACGTCCGCGTCCGTGGACGCGGCGGTGAGCATGCGCAGCCAGCGGCGGGCCGAGTCCGGTCCTGCCGTGCAGGCGCGGGCGACGTGGAGGAGGGTGTCGGGGAGCGCCGCGCGGGGGTCGGCGCACAGCAGGTGGTAGCTCTCGTGCAGGCGGTAGTCGCGCCAGGTCGCGTCGGCCCACAGGTCGCCGCCGCTCCTGCCGCGCCCCGCGCGCTCGCACCAGGACCCGTACGCCGCCGCGAGGCGCTCGTGCCGGTCGCGCCAGCGCTGCGGGGAGCGGGTGCGGAGCAGCCTGAGCATCTGGCCGCGGACGATGTCGTGGTAGCGGGCCTGCCCGCCGGCCTCGTCGACGAAGGGCAGGCCGCGCAGCCAGTCGTAGCGGTCGGCGGCCGCGGGGACGTCGTCGCCGACCGCTACGCGGTAGACGTCCTCGTCGAGCTGCAGCGGGAGCGCCGCGGCAAGGACGGCGTCGCGGGCCGCGGGGTCGCGTTCCCATGCCAGGAAGCGCTCCACGGCGGTGTCCGCCGGGTCGCCGACCGCTTCGGGGCCGCTGGGCCGGGTCGCGGCCAGGGTGCTGACCAGCAGCGGGAGGCGGTCGGTCAGCCGCAGCACCACCTCGACGACGGCCTCGTCCGTGACGCCCTTGGCGGCGAGCAGCTGCCGCGCCTCCGCCTCGCTGAGGGGGCCGAGCGGCAGCGGCGTGACGAGGTCCAGGTAGTCGGCCCAGCCGACCGGGTCGAGGGCGCCCTGCCCGGCGAGGGTGACGACGACGTTGGCGGGCAGCGCACCGTACCGTCCGTGGACGAACAGCTCGCGCAGCCAGCCGTCGAGTGCGGGGCCGGTGCGCTCGTACGTGTCGAAGAAGAGGGCGAGCCAGCGGGCGCCGGACGCGGCCGCGGCGAGGTCGGCGGTGAAGACCGGGCTCAGGACGGCGACCGGGTCGAGGAGCAGCTGGAGGTCCTGCCCGTTGCGGAAGCGGCTGCTGCCGGCCGCGCGTAACCGGTCGACGCCCTCCGCCACCCGCCCGGGGTCGACGGCGCCCGTCACCAGGGACAGGCCCGGCACCAGTCCGAGCCCGGCAAGTCCCGCCTGGGCGACGACGGTGCTGCCCGCGGAGGGCGACGCGGCTCCTGCCGCACCCACGGCGTCGGCCTCGTAGCGGCGCTGCCGGTAGGTGGAATAGAGCCGGTCGAAGGCCTTGAGCGGGCGGTCCTGCCCCGCCAGGCCGGCGGCGACCGCGGCCATGGCGGCGGGCACGGTCATGGCGGCGGGCACGGTCATGGCGTCCTCGTCCGCGGTGGCGGTGAGTGCGCCGCGGGCGCGGGCCTCCTGCGCGAACCGGGCCAGCAGGGTCGACTTCCCGACGCCTCCGGGGCCGTGGACGTGGAAGAGGAAGTGGTGCGTCTCGTCGCCGGGGTCGGTGTCGAGATTGCCGAGCAGGACGGCCAGTTCGTCGCGGCGGCCGACGAAGGCGCCGCCGCGACGCCGCCGCCGCATCCCGTCCTGCAGTGAGACCTGCTCGCCGGCCACGCCCTGTCCGCTCCCGTCAGCGCTCGCCCTGCCTCCGCCGCCCGTTCAGTCCCCCAGCACCGGCAGCAGCTCGGGAAGGTGGCCGTCGGAGGCGAGGCCGGCCGCGATGCGCTCGGCGGGCACCTCACCGTACAGCGTGGTGCGCTGCCGGGCGGGGCGCCCGGCCGCCTCCGCGATGGCGACCAGGTCGCGGATGGACCGGTAGGAGCCGTAACCGGAGCCCGCCATACGGGAGATGGTCTCCTCCATCAGCGTGCCGCCGAGGTCGTTGGCACCCGAACGGAGCATTTCGGCCGCGCCCTCCGCGCCGAGTTTCACCCAGCTGGTCTGGATGTTGGTGATGTGCGGGTGCAGCAGCAGGCGGGCCATCGCGGTGACGGCCCGGTTGTCGCGGGCGGTCGGCCCTGGGCGGGCGATCCCGGCCAGGTAGACGGGCGCGTTGGTGTGGATGAAGGGCAGCGTCACGAACTCGGTGAAGCCGCCGGTGCGCTGCTGGATCTCGGCGAGCAGCCGCAGGTGGCCGAGCCAGTGGTGCGGCTGGTCGACGTGGCCGTACATCATGGTGGACGACGAGCGGATGCCCAGCTCGTGGGCGGTGCTGACGACCTCGATCCAGGTCGCGGTGGGCAGCTTGCCCTTGGTCAGGACCCAGCGCACCTCGTCGTCGAGGATCTCCGCCGCGGTGCCGGGGATCGAGTCGAGGCCCGCCTCCTTGGCGGCGGTCAGCCAGTCGCGGATCGACAGCCCGGTGCGCGTGGCGCCGTTGACGACCTCCATCGGCGAGAAGGCGTGCATGTGCATGCCGGGGACACGGGCCTTGACCGCCCGAGCGATGTCGAAGTAGGCGCTGCCCGGCAGGTCGGGGTGGATGCCGCCCTGCATGCACACCTCGGTCGCGCCGACCTCCCACGCCTGCTGGACCCGGTCGGCGACCTGGTCGAGCGAGAGGGTGTACGCGTCGGCGTCGGTGCGGCGCTGCGCGAAGGCGCAGAAGCGGCAGCCGGTGTAGCAGACGTTGGTGAAGTTGATGTTGCGCGTCACGATGTACGTGACCTCGTCGCCGACGACGTCCCTGCGCAGGTCGTCCGCGATCCGGCACAGGGCGTCCAGGGCGGGGCCGTCGGCGTGCAGCAGGGCGAGCGCTTCGGCGTCGGTGAGCTTCGTCGGGTCGTCCGCGGCAACGGACAGCGCCTTGCGGACGTCGGCGTCCACCCGGTCGGGCACCATGCCGGGCGCGGCCTGCTCGCGCAGTTCGGCCCAGTCGCCGTAGACGTCGTCGAAGTCGTCCCTGCGGTCGGCGGTGCGGCCTTCGGTGTCGATCGTGCGGTGCAGGTCGGTGCGCCCGCCTGCCGCGGGGAAGGCCTCGTCGGGCTCCTGCCAGGGCCGGCCCTCGACGACGGCGTCCTCCCGCGCCAGCCCGGTGTCCGGGTCGGCGAGCGCCCGCACGTGCGGGACCAGGCGCGGGTCGAGCCAGGGCTCGCCGCGCTGCACGAACTCCGGGTAGATGGTGAGCCTTTCGCGCAGCGTGAAGCCGGCCTGCGCGGTACGGGCGGCCAGGTCGTCGATCTGCGGCCAGGGGCGCTCGGGGTTGACGTGGTCGGGGGTCAGCGGCGAGACGCCGCCCCAGTCGTCGATGCCCGCCGCGATGAAGCGGTCGTACTCGCCGTCCACGAGGTTCGGCGGCGCCTGGATGCGGGCCGCGGGGCCGAGCACCACCCTTGCCACGGCGATCGCCGCGGCCAGCTCCTCCAGCTCCGCGTCGGGCATGCCGCGCATCGCGGTGTCCGGCTTGGCCCGGAAGTTCTGGATGATCACTTCCTGGATGCCGTGGTAGCGGCGGGCGGTGCGGCGGATCGCGAACAGCGACTCGGCGCGCTCCTCGTACGTCTCCCCGATGCCGATCAGGATGCCGGTCGTGAACGGCACGTTGGAGCGGCCGGCGTCCTCCAGGACCCGCAGCCGCACCGCGGGCTCCTTGTCGGGCGAACCGAAGTGCGGGCCGCCGCGCTCGGACCACAGCCGGGTCGCGGTCGTCTCCAGCATCATGCCCATGGACGGCGCGACCGGCTTGAGCCGCTGCAGGTCCGTCCACGACAGCACCCCGGGGTTGAGGTGCGGCAGCAGCCCGGTCTCCTCCAGCACCCGCACCGACATGGCGCGCACGTACGCGAGCGTGTCGTCGTAGCCGTGCGCGTCCAGCCACTCGCGCGCTTCGGGCCAGCGGTCCTCCGGGCGGTCGCCGAGCGTGAACAACGCTTCCTTGCAGCCCATAGCGGCGCCGCGCCGGGCGATGTCCAGCACCTCGTCAGGGGAGAGGTACAGGCCGTGGCCCTCCCGGCGCAGTTTGCCGGGCACCGTGACGAAGGTGCAGTAGTGGCAGGTGTCCCTGCACAGCCGCGTCAGCGGTATGAACACCTTCCGCGAGTACGTGATGACGCCGGGCCTTCCCGCCGCCTCCAGCCCGGCGTCCCGCACCCTGGCCGCGGTCGCGGCCAGCCTGTCCAGGTCGCCGCCGCGGGCTTGCAGCAGCACGGCGGCCTCGCCCGTGTCGAGGGCGACACCTTCCGCCGCGCGGTGCAGGGCGCGGCGCATGGCGTTGGCGGTGGGCGGCTCCAAGGTCATCCCCCGAGCATAGGTCGCCCCTGCGACAGACGTCCTCCGACGGGCGGGCGGGTCACCGCCACCTCAAAAGGGCATAGCCGCCCGTAGGGGACAACCGGCCGGCGGTGGGGGGTTTAGGCGACGGTGCACCTGCCCACAAGGTGGGGGTTACTTCGGCGTCACCCGCCGGGGTAAACGTGACCGCTATGGACCGACGCGACGTACTCAAACTCTCCGCACTGGCCGGCACGACCACCGTGCTTACGCTGGCCCCCGTGAACTTCGCCGCAGCTTCCGACCCCTCCGGTTCCGCCGGCTCCGCGGGCCCTGCGTCAGGTCAGGACCTGACGAGGACCGTCACCGGCCACCTCCCCACCGGAGTGGCCGACTTCGTGTACCTGCCCGTCGAGGTGCCGCGCGGGGTGCGGCAGATCGCGGTGTCGTACAGCTACGACCGGCCCGCCGTGCCGGCCGGCACCCTCGGCAACGCGTGCGACATCGGCATCTTCGACCAGCACGGCACCGCCCTGGGCGGGCGCGGCTTCCGCGGCTGGTCGGGGGGCGCGCGCACCGAGTTCGCGATCAGCGCGGAGGAGGCCACCCCCGGTTATCTGGCCGGGCCGGTCGAGGCGGGCACCTGGTACGTCGTCCTCGGGCCGTACACCGTGGCGCCGCAGGGCCTGGACTACACGGTGACCGTCACCCTGACGCCCGGCGAGCAGGGCCGCACCCCGAAGCCGGACTACCCGCCGGAGCAGGTCGCCGGCCGCGGCCGCGGCTGGTACCGCGGCGACTGCCACCTGCACACCGTGCACTCCGACGGCAAGCGCACCCTGGAGCAGCTGGCCGCGCTGGCCCGGGCGGCGAAGCTGGACTTCATCAACTCCAGCGACCACAACACCAGCGCCGCGCACCCCTTCCTCGGCCCGCTGGCCGGCGACGACCTGCTGATCCTCACCGGCGAGGAGGTGACCACCCGCAACGGCCACTACCTGGCGATCGGCCTGGACGGCGGCGAGTTCGTCGACTGGCGCTACCGGGCGCGCGACGAGGCCTTCGACTCCTTCGCCCGGCAGATCCGCCGCGCGGGCGGCATCGTGGTGCCGGCCCACCCGTACGGCACGAGCCTGGCCAGCCAGTGGAAGTTCGGCTACGACAACGTCGACGCCATCGAGGTCTGGAACGGCCCCTGGACCACCGACGACGAGCTCTCCCTGCTGACCTGGGACAACCTGCTGACCGGCGCGGTCCGCCGCGGCGACGGCCACTGGGTGCCCGCGATGGGCAACTCCGACGCCCACCGCGACCCCGACGTCGTCGGCCTCCCGCAGACCGTCGTGCTGGCCGACGGCCTCAACCGCCGCGCCCTGCAGGCGGGTATCAGGGCCGGCCACTCCTGGATCGCGGAGAACGCCGCCGTCCAGCTGTCCTTCACCGCATCGGGGCCGCACGGCGAGCACGCGGGCATCGGCGACCGGCTGCCGGTCGCGCCCGACGCCGAGGTGACGGTGACCCTGACCGTCTCCGGCGTCCCCGCGGACTCGCTGCTGCGCCTGGTCTCCGACGAGGGCCAGGTCTTCGCCTCCGCGCTTCCCGCGTCGGGAACGGTCAGCTGGCAGACCACCGCCTCACTGGCCGCCTACGTCCGCGCCGAGGTCCGCCACCCCGCCCCGGCGGGCACCCCGGCCGGCATCCCCGGCCCCGCCGCGGCAATCACCAACCCGATCTGGCTCGGCCGCGAGTAGCCCCGCGAACACCCGCGCCCGGCACCGCCGCCATGTGGCAGTGTCGGGCACGGGGCGCGCGCAGGCGGCGGGCGCCGACGGATCGAGGTCGGTGCGCGTGCCGGAAGCAGCCAAAGCCCGTGACATGTCGCGGCGTTCCCGGTTGACCACCCATGGAGCCGTCTCCACGGCACTGGCCCTGCACAGCGACCGCGCCCTGCGGGACGCCGTCGAGGCGGCGGCGCCGCTCGGCTCCGGCATCGGCGGCAGCACCGCGCTGCTCGACGTCGGCGGCACCGAGGTGTTCGTGAAGCTGGTGACGCTCACCGAGCGGGAGACACGCCCGGAATCCGCCCGGTCCACTGCCAACATCCACGGTGTCCCCGCCATCTGCCACTACGGCTTCGGCAGCAGCCCGGGCTTCGGGGCGTGGCGCGAACTCGCCGTGCACACCATGACCACGGACTGGGTACTCGCGGGACATTGCGCCGGATTCCCGCTGATGTACCACTGGCGGGTGCTGCCCGGCACCGCGCCTGCCGCTGTCCCCGCGGAACTCGCCGACGTGGACAGCGTCGTGGCCTACTGGGGCGGCGACGAGGCGGTCCGCCGGCTGATCGGGGAGCGCGGCGGGGCGACGGCGAGTCTCGCGCTCTTCCTGGAGTACATCCCGGAGAACCTGAAGGACTGGCTGCCGCCGCGGTTGGCGGCCGGCGGCCGTACCGCCGACCGGGCCTGCACCATGGTGGCGCGCGAGCTGGCCGCTCTCACCTCGTTCATGAACTCCCGCGGGCTGCTCCACTTCGACGCCCACTTCGGCAACATCCTCACCGACGGCCGGCGCCTGTACGCCACCGACTTCGGCCTCGCCCTGTCCTCGCGCTTCGAACTGGCCGAGGAAGAAGCCGCCTTCTTCGCGCGCCACCAGGCCTACGACCGCGGCTACACCGTCACCTCGCTGGTCCACCGGCTGATCGCCGCGCTGTACGAGCCGCGCGAGGCGGAGCACGACGCGCTCCTGCGCGCCTTCGCCGCCGGCGCCCGCCCCACGGGCATCCCGGCGCAGCCCGCGGCGTTCATCGCCCGGCACGCCCCGCTGGCCGCGGTGCTGACCGACTTCCGCCGCACGCTGCAGCAGGACGCCCGGACGCCGTACCCGGTGGAGTCGGTACGGCGCCTGGAGGGCGGCTGACCCGTGCGGCTCGCGGTCTCAGGCAGGGCGCAGGCGGGTCGCGTCGGGCCAGGACATGCGGAATTTGGACGGTGTGCCGTTCAGGCAGGCCGGGTCGCCCGCCGGGGCGCCGACGAGGGTCGTCCCGACGTGGGCGGCGCCCAGCGCCTTGTAGAACGCCTGGGCGGGCGTGTTCTGCTCCAGCACCCACAGGTACAGCGCCGGGGACTGCGCGCCGGCGACGGCCTCCTGCGCGGCGCGGGTGAGCAGGGCGCGGCCCACTCCCGTACGCTGCCGGGCCGACGTCACGTGCAGGTTGTCGACCAGGGTGCCCCACTCGGGATCCTCGTCGAGGACGACGTGGACGAAGCCGAGCACCTCCGTGCCGTCCTCGGCCAGCAGCGTGCGCGTGCCCTCGGGCGCGGCAAGGCGCCCCGACCAGACGGCCAGCCGGTCGGTGAGGACATCGCCGTCGAGATAGGCGTCGGAGTACGCCCCGCGGTAGTGGCGCCGCCAACTGTCGGCGTGCAGCCGCGCCACCGCCGCCGCATCGCCGGGTCCTGCCGTACGGAACTGCGCTGCCATGCCGCTCCCCCTGCTTGCTCGCCTGCCGGATCCGCCCCGCAGTCAACAGCACCGCTGAGCAGGGCGGCGAGCGGATTTCGCCGGCTCGGCACCAGGTGGGATCCGCGGCCCGCCCGATGTCAGCCGGTCACCCGGACCGGCAGCAGGATGCGCCACACGGCCTCCTCCAGGCCGTGCACCGCCGCGATCCAGCCGACGTTCTCCTCGTCCGTGCCGAGCCGCACGGCCTGCGCGAGTTCGGTCATCACCTCGGCCAGGTCGCCGTGGCACATTGCCGCTTCGAGCCGGCCGCCCGCCGGGCCGTCGTCGTGGTAGCAGTGGTACGCGGGGGCGCCGCGCAGGACGCCGACCGGGCGCCACTGTGTGGCCAGCCGCCACACCGGTTCCCCGCCGACGCGTACGCCGTCCGCCTCGACGACCTGCGTGCGGTTGCGGTCGACGTCGAGCGCGTGCCAGCCGTCGGTACCGGTGAGGACCAGGTCGGGGGCGCAGCGCTGGACGGCGCGCGGCACCGTGTGGATGGCGCCGGGGGTCGTCAGCACCAGCGGGACCGCGGCCATGCCCGCGTAAAGGCAGCCGAAGAAGGCGCCCGCAAGGTCGGGGCCCTCCGGATAGACGAGCAGCACGCGGCTGCCGGGGCTGAGCAATGTGCCGAGCCGTGCGGCGATCGCCCGGGCACGCCGGTCGAGTTCGGCGAAGCTGCAGCCCGCGGTGCCCACCGCCGCGCCCGCCCGGCCCTCGAAGGGCAGCTCGGGAACCATGGTCGGGTGCCGCTCCGCGCGCCGGCGCAGCAGCGGCCCGGGCAGCCGGCCGCCGTCCCCGGCGACGGGCCACGCACCGCCGCCGCCACCGCCGCCGGTCCGCGACCTGCGCGGCTTGCTGTGTTTTCCGCCGCTCATAGCAGCGGTCTCCCGCGGCCCGGCATATTGCGGCGCGTACGTCGTACCCGGCGGCTGCGCTGCGTGCAGCCGCCGTACGGACTCGCGCTGCGGCCGCCCGAACCAGCCGGACTGCCCGCCCAGCGAGCCGTCGAGCGCACCCGTACCGTCGAGCGCCCGGGCCGCGTAGGCCGTGTCGGGTGGGCCGCCGCCCGGCCCGTACGACCCCGCTCCGCGGCCGTCGGCCGCGTGCCGACCCGGCGCATCAGGTGCGCCGGTACCCCGTACCACCGTCGGGCGCGGGCCACCCGCGATATCCGCACACTTCGCACACATCGCGGCTCAGCTACCCGTCCTGTCGCGCAAAGCCCCACGCCTCGATCCATCCCCACACACCACAACCTCCGCGCACGCACAGACGGAATATCAAATTCGGCCCAACTTCTGCCGTTGGGCCGGTTAGGAACCCGCATGGGGTGACCTGGGGCGGCCCGACACGGCAAACTGACACGGACGGGGCTGAACGCACTGCTCCGCCGACGAGTGCCGTGCGGACAACTGTTCCGTTCGGCGATGAATGATTGATATACGCGCGGAGAGCCGACCCGGCCCGGCAATGTCGTGACCGGTGCGGCTCTCGCAGGCGGTTCAGGGGGCAGGGATGGGAAGCGGGACGGAACCGGGCGGCGGCCTGCGGTTCGCGGTCCTCGGACCGGTGCGCGCCTGGCGCGACGACGAGCCGATCGCCACCGGCGCACCCCAGCAGCGCGCGCTGCTGGCCGTGCTGCTGCTCCGCGGCGGACGTACGGCGACCGCGTCGGAACTGCTCGACGCCCTGTGGGGCGAGAAGCCGCCCAACACCGCGCTCGCCGCCCTGCGTTCGTACGCCTTCCGGCTGCGCAAGGCGCTCGGCTCGCAGACCCTGGTCACCGAGTCGGGCGGCTACGCGATCCAGATCCCGGTCGAGGCGCTGGACTCCACCCTGGTCGAGCAGCTGGCCGCGGAGGCGGAGAAGGTGCGCCAGGCCGACCCGGCGCAGGCCCGCGACCTGATGGTCAGCGCCCTGGACCTGTGGGAGGGCGAGCCGCTGGCCGGCCTGTCAGGACCCTTCGCCGAGACCCAGCGGGTCCGGCTCGCGGAATGGCACCTGAGCCTGATCGAGGTGCGGCTCGAACTCGACCTGGAGATCGGCGCCCACGCCGAGGCCGTCTCCGAGCTGACCGCGATCACCGCGGAGCACCCGCTGCGCGAACGGCTGCGCGCCCTGCTGATGCTGGCCCTCTACCGCAGCGGACGGCAGGCCGAGGCCCTCGGCGTCTACGCCGACACGCGGCGGCTGCTCGCCGACGAGCTGGGCATCGACCCGTCCGCCGAGCTGAGCGAGCTGCACCAGCGCATCCTGGAGGCGGACACCGCCCTCGCCCCGCCGCAGGGGGCCGCCGCACCGGGCGCACCGGAGATCCTGCGGCCCGCGCAGCTGCCCGCCACCGTCTCGGACTTCACCGGTCGCGCCGCCTTCGTCCGCGAGCTGGGCGAGCAGCTGGCCGGGGCGTCGCAGGGCAGCGGCGTGATGGCGGTCTCCGCCGTCGCGGGCATCGGCGGCGTCGGCAAGACCACGCTGGCCGTACAGGTCGCGCACGAGGCCCGCGAGGAGTTCCCCGACGGGCAGCTCTACGTCGACCTGCAGGGCACCGGGCCGCGGCCGGCGGAACCCGAGGCCGTCCTGGGCTCGTTCCTGCGCGCCCTGGGCCTGCCCGACGCGGCGATCCCCGAGTCTCTGGCCGACCGCGCCGCCCTCTACCGCTCCACCCTCGACGGCCGCCGCGTCCTCGCGCTGCTCGACAACGCCTACGACGCCGCGCAGATACGCCAGTTGCTGCCCGGCACCCCCGGCTGCGCCGCGCTGGTCACCAGCCGGGTGCGGATGGTCGACCTGGCGGGCGCGCATCTGGTCGACCTCGACGTGATGTCGCCCGAGGAGTCGCTGCTGCTGTTCACCCGTATCGTCGGCGAGGAGCGGGTCAACAGCGAGCGGCAGGCCGCCCTCGACGTCGTCGCCGCCTGCGGCTTCCTGCCGCTCGCGATCCGTATCGCCGCCTCGCGGCTGGCCGCCCGCCGCACCTGGACGGTGTCCGTCCTGGCCAACAAGCTCGCCGACCACCGGCGCAGGCTGGACGAGCTGCGGGCCGGCGACCTCGCGGTGAAGGCCACCTTCGCCCTCGGCTACGACCACCTCTCCCCCGCGCAGGCCCGCGCCTTCCGGCTGCTCTCGCTGCCCGAGGGTCCCGACATCTCGCTGGACGCCGCGGCGGCCGTGCTCGACCTGGACCGCTACCACACCGAGGAACTGCTCGAAGCGCTGGTCGACATCAGCCTCATCGAGTCGGCCGCGCCGGCCCGCTACCGCTTCCACGACCTGCTGCGGCTCTACGCCCGCGAGCGCGCCGAGGCCGACGAGACGGCCGAGGACCGCTGCGCGACGCTGTCCCGGCTGCTGGACTTCTCGCTGGCCTCCGCGGTGTCCGCGTACGCGCTGGAGAACCCCGGCGACCGGATCATGGACCACCTGACCCCGACCAGTCACCCGGGCCTGGCCTTCGGCACCAGGGAGGAGTCCCTGGAGTGGCTGTTCTCCGAGGCCCAGGGGCTGCTGGCGACCGTGCAGCAGGCCGCCGGCGGCGGCTGCGAGAGCTTCCTGCGCCGCGCCGTCGACGTGCTGCTGGCCACCCAGGACCTGATGGAGTCCGGCGTCTACGCCCGGCAGTACGAGCAGGCCGTACGCGCCCTGGTGGTCACCGCGCAGGACTGCGGCGACACCCTGGTCGAGGGCCGCGCCCGCTTCTGGCTGGGGCAGCAGCTGCGGCTGTCCGGCAGGTTCGAGGCGGCGGAGGACGAGGCCAAGCGCGCGATGCTGCTGGGCCTGGCCGCCGAGGACCCGATGACGTGCAGCTACGCCCCGAACCTGCGGGGTTCGCTGGCCCACGTCGACCATCGCTTCGCCGAGAGCGCCGACTACCACACCACCGCGCTCGAAGCCTTCAGGGCGGACGGCAACAAGCACGGCGAGGCGTCGGCGCTGAGCAACCTGGCGCGCGCGCAGCAGAACCTCGGCGACACCGAGGCCGCGACGGCCACCGCGGAGCGGGTCGTGGCGATCCACCGGGAGCTGGGCGCCGGCTTCCGGCTGGGCAACGGGCTGTACACCATGGGCGTCACGCTCACCGCCGCCGACCGCCTCGACGAGGCGCTCGACTGCCTCACCGAGGCGCTGGACATCTTCCTCGCCGTCCGGCAGCAGTTCTGGGAGGGCATGACGCTCTTCCGGCTGGCGCAGGTCCACCTGGCCGCCAAGCGGTGGCGGCAGTCCGCCTCCCACGTCGAGCAGGCGCTGGCCATCCTGCGGGAGACCGGCGGCGAGTGGCGGATGGCCAACGCGCTGACCGTGCTGGGCCTGGCACTTGACGGAATGGGCCAGGAGATCCGCGCGCACGCCTGCTGGCACGACGCGCTGGCGATCTTCACCCAGCTGGGCTCACCGGAGGCCGCCGACGTGCGCCGCCTGCTCGGCGACGAGGACCACGACGAGCCGCGGACGTCGTTCGCCGTCTAGCAGATCGACCCTTTATCGCTCAACTGATGCCGTTTATCAGTTGATTATCGCGGGGTGCCAGGATTCCATCACTGCACGAGCTGCCCGCTCGGTGGTGCACGGGGGTCGCTGCCGGGCGGGCGTCACGACGGTACGTCCCCACACGCACAGCACACAGGAGAGCACGATGAGCGCAGACCAGCCGAAGACGCCGAAGGCTCCGACGCACGACGGCGGAACTGTCGACCCGGACAACGTGTACACCGACAGCACCCCGGAGACGGCCGCCGAGCCGTCCACCGCTCCGGGCACCGTGAAGCCGACCAACGTCTACACCGACGGCACGCGCCAGTAACCACTGAGGCGCCCATTGAGACGTCCGCTGACGGGAGCGGTCGCACGGGGGAACCGGGGGGGAACCGGGGGAACCGGGGGGGAATACGGGGGACCAGGGGGGCAGCCCGGGAGGGGGAATCGTCCGCGGATCAGGGCCGCGGACGAACGCCCCGGGCTCGCAGGAGCAGACTGACCGCAGCTCGGAGGGGACGCTGCGGTCAGTCTGCTCTTTGCCGTGCCGACCCTGCTGTGCTGACCCCGCTGTGCTGACTCCGCTGTGCCGCCTGGCGTGGCAAACCCGATGCACCCGGCGTAACCTCGGGGCCCGAGGGGGCTGAGTACGCGGAAGAGAGCGGTGCCGCCGGATGCTCCGCAACATCCCCGGCTCGCGCTCCTCGCGCTCATCGGAGCGGTGTCCGCCGTCCGGATCCCCTTCCGTTTCCGGCAGGGCGGGCGCCACGGGTCCGGCAGCACGGGTGGACGGCCTCGTCACCGGGGCCGGTGCCACGCCCGCGGCCGCGGCCCTGCTCGGCTCCCTCTTCGCTCTCCTGGGCTACGCCCTGCGGGACGACGCCCCGGTCCCCTTCGTCGCGTCGAGCGCGTACACGCAGCGGTCCTTGGAGCAGGCGTAGACCACGCCGTCCGCGCTGACCGGCGAGCCGGTGATCTCGCCGCCGGTCTCCAGCCTCCAGCGCAACTGCCCGCCCTGCGCGTCCACCGTGTAGAGGCAGTGGTCCTTGGACCCGAAGTGCACCCGGCCGTCGGCGACGGCGGGCGACCCGACGACCTCGCCCTGCGCCGCGAACCTCCACCGCGGGGTGCCGTCGGACGCGTCCAGGGTGTAGAGCGCGCTGCCCGCGCCCAGATGCACCGCGCCGGCCGCCACCACGACCGGCTCCACGGACTGCCGCGGCTCGGTGGCGATCCGCCACCGCTCCCGCCCGCCGGCCGGGTCGAGCGCGTAGACCGTACCGAGGTGGTCGGCGACGTAGACCCCGCCGCCCGAGGACCCGGAGGCCGCCACGTACGCGGGCGGCGCGAAGATCACCGCGGGGGCGTCGAAACGCCAGCGCTCGGTGCCGCTGCGGGCATCGAGCGCGAGCACCCGGGTGCCCGCCGTCAGGTAGACGACGCCGTCCTCGACCACCGGCCTGGTCGGCATCGCACCGGCCGCGCCCGGCTCACCGACCGGGTACGACCACATCTCCGCCCCGGTCAGCGCGTCCACCGCGTGCAGCTGCCCGCCGCCCTGGTAGTACACGGCCCGGCCGACGACGGTCGGGCCCGAGTCCGGCGACTCGAACTCCGTCTGCGCCCCGCCCCGCTCCCACCGCAGCATCCCGCGGCCCGCGTCCCACGCCTGGACCCCGCCGCCCCGGGTGCCGGTGACGACGGTGCCGGCGTCGGTGCGTACCGCGTAGACCCAGCCGTCGATGGGCGTACGCCACCGGTCGCTGCCGTCCGCCGCGTCCAGCGCGAACAGGCTCGGCCCGTCGGAGGCGTGGATACGCCCGCCGGCCACCGCCATCGTCCAGGCCACGTCCCGGGTCTTGAACTCGCGCCGCCCGCTGGCCACATCCAGCGCGTGCACCTCGAAGGACGTGACGTACAGCAGCCCGCCGGCCACCACCGGGGTGCCCCACACGTCGTTCGACATCCGGAAGCGCCAGGGCCGCCACTCCGCGGACGGTGCCGGCGCCGTCGTGCCCTGCGCGGGGACCGCGGCCTGCGCCGGGTCGCCCGCCCGGTGCGCCCCGGCTCTGCGGCGGACCCATTCGGTGCCGGGCGCGGCCCCGCTCACCGCCTTGTGCTCGGCGGCGTCCGCGACCCGCAGGCCAGGACCGATCGGCGCGGACCCGGCGAGCTGCACCGGCTCTGCCGCACCGTGCCGGCTGTGGTTGCCGTCGGTGCCCGGCGCGTGCGCGGGGACCGGCGGCGGCTGCGCGGGGCGCGGCGGCAGCCGGTCGGGCTC
>NZ_CAJSLV010000124.1 GCF_907177275.1 Actinacidiphila cocklensis | reverse complement strand
GGCCGGCGGGCGCGGCGGCGGCGTAGCGGCGCGGGTCGCCGCCGGTGAAGGCGGCCGGGTCGAGCGGGGTGACGGGCGGCTCGTCGGGGTCGACCGGGGGCACCAGCAGGCCGGGCAGCACGACCACGGCCTGGATGCCGCCGGACGCCAGCGGGTGCAGCCGCACCCGGACGCCGTGCCTGCGGGCCAGCCGCGACGCCACGTAGAGGCCCATGCCCGCGACCGCGCCGGGCGGTGCCGGATCGGGGTCGGCGAGCAGGGCGTTGAGCTCGTCGAGGCGTTCCGCGGGCAGGCCGATGCCCGCGTCCACCACGGCGACCGCGACCTCGCCGGTCTCCATCAGCTGTCCCGACAGCAGGACTTCGGTGGTCGGCGCGGAGAACCCGGTGGCGTTGTCGAGGAGTTCGGCGATCAGGTGGGCCACGTCGTCGGAGGCCCGGCCCGCGACGCGGACGGCGGGCAGCACCTCGATCCGCACCCGCTCGTAGCGCTCGACCTCGGAGATCGCGCCGCGGACCACGTCGACCAGCGGGACCGGGCGGGCGGTGGCGCCGTGGCTGTGCTCGGTGCCGCCGAGCACCAGCAGGTTCTCGGAGTTGCGGCGCATCCGGGTGGCGAGGTGGTCGAGCTGGAAGAGCGTGGCGAGCCGGTCCGGGTCCTGCTCCTGCTCCTCCATGCCCTCGATGAGGGCGAGTTGCTGCTCGACCAGGCCCAAGGTGCGCAGGCTGAGGCTGACATGGGTCATGTGCGCGGCATTGCGGACCGCCGCCGCACTCAACTCACGGTCCAGGTCCGCGACATGGGCGATCAGCTCGTCGTGGGCGCGGCGCAGGGCGTCCTTCTCCGCGACGGCGCCGGCCAGCGCTCCCCTGGTGCCCTGGGTGGCGCCGCGCTGCACGGTCAGCTCGCCGGCCAGCTCGGCGGCGCGGGCGCGCAGCGCCTGCGCCTCGTGGGTCAGCGCGTTGGCGCGGCGGGCGACGGCGGCGTACTCGTCCTGGCCGATCACCTCGACGCCCTGGCCGCTCTCGGCGTCGGTGCGCGACCAGCGGTACAGCGCCGCCAGCGGGCGGTTCAGGCCGCGGAAGAGCGCGACCAGCGCCCCGGCGAGCAGCAGCAGGCACAACGCGGCCAGCGCGGACCGCAGTTCGAGGACCGTGACGGTGTGGTTGCGGTGCGCGGTGGCGGCCGCGACCCGGTCGGCGGCCGCGGACGCCTCGACGCTGCGGATCAGGCCGATGCGCGCGGTGAGCGCGGACTTCACCGCGGCGGCGCCGATCGCCCGGTCGGTGCGGGTGAGTTCGGGCGCGTCGAGCAGCGCCGCGGTGTCCTGGTCGGCCTTCGCGACGTCGGCGCCGGTCACCGTCTTGTCGTAGCGGTCCCGCAGGTCGGCAGGGGCGGTGGCGCGGAAGTCGGCGAGCGCGGCGGCCTCCTGGAGCCTGGCCGACTGCGCGGCGGCCACCAGCGAGGGCTGGGTGCCGCCCTGGGTGAGTGCGCCCACCAGCAGCCCGCGCTGCACCGAGGCGGCGCCTGCCAGCCGGGTGAGCGGGTCGGCGCCCGGCCCTTCCCCGGCCCGCCCGAGCGCGTCGATCAGGGGCTGGTACCCGGTCACCACGGCCTGGACGCCCTGCTTCCCCGGCTGCGCCGCGAGCGCCGCCGCGCGGGTGCGGGGCAGCGCGGCGAGCGCGGTGCGCAGATCGGCCGGCGGGCCGGCCGCGAGCACGTCCCGCAGCTGCCGGTCGGTACGGGTCCCGTCCGCGGCGGGAAGCTTCGGCGCCTTCGTGCCGGCCGCGACCAGTGCGGCCACGTCGTCCCGCTCGTCGGCGAGGTCGTGGGCCAGGACGGTGGTGCGGGTGGCCAGCTCGGCTGCTGCGGCCCGGTCCTGCGCCGCCGTCAGATCACCGACGCCCAGAGCGACGCCTGGCGCAGCCGCGGCCATGACCGCGGTGGCGCAGACCAGCAGGGCGGCGAGCATGCGCTGCCTGACCCGACGCGCACGCGGTTGACGTCGTTCACGCACTTCTGGCTCGCAATCACGTATCGCAGGCGGGAGTTCCCCGGGAATATGCAGGGGCTGACACGACCCTTGCAGTCCCGCCAGGAGGGGGGCCATGCCTCCCTCCCCCGGACACTCGAACGAGTGAATCGCACCGGCGACACACCGGACAAGCCGAGTAGAGCGGACACCGTTTCGCCGCGCCGCGCGCATACTGGCGCCGCCGGGCGGCTTTTGACAGGATGCCCGCCCACAGCCGGGCCGACCGACCGCCCGGTCGAACGGTTCGAACGCGGGCTGCTGCACACTGAGGCCATGCGTATCGAGACGGCGACGGCTCCCGGGACGCCCGGCGCCCCCAACGAGGACTTCGTGGCGGTGGCGCTGCCCGCCGGTGGTCACGGCGGTGCGCTGGTCCTGCTGGACGGCGTGACCCCGCCGCCGGACAACGGGAACTGCGTCCACTCGGTGCCGTGGTTCACCGCCCGGCTGGGCGGGGCGCTGCTCGAACTGTCCGTTTCGCGGCCGGACATCACACTTGCCGACTGTCTGTCGATTGCGATCGCCGGTACGGCGGACGCCCACCGGGGCACGTGTGAGCTTTCTCACCCGCTCACTCCGCAAGCCACCGTGGTGGCGGTGCGGTGGGGGGCGGACGAGCTGGAGCACCTCGTGCTCTCCGACTCGGTGCTGCTGGTGGAGGGCGCCGACGGCTCGGTGACCGCGGTGCTGGACGACCGGATCGACCGGCTGCGGGCCGCGGGGCGGCGGGTGGCTCCGCTGCGGAACCTGCCGGGGGGCTTCTTCACGGCCGCCGCCGATCCGGCCGTCGCCGCCAAGGCGGTCACCGGCCGCGTGCCGGTCGCGTCGGTCCGCTCCTTCGCCGCGCTCAGCGACGGTGCCGCGCGGGGCGTGGAGGTCTTCGGCACCGACGACTGGGCGTCCACCCTCGCCCTGCTGCACAAGGCGGGACCCGAGCGGCTGCTCACCCGGGTGCGCGATCAGGAGTCCGCCGATCCGCTGGGCGCGGACGTACCCCGCGGCAAGCCCTTCGACGACGCCACCGCCGTCCTCGTCGCCCTCTGACTCCCCCGGCGGGGTCCGGTCACCCCGGTGGGGGTACGGAGGTCACAGAACTTCCGCGGTCGATTCGTTGAGGTCGTGGAGGAGCCGCGCGAGGTCCGCGAGGTCGCCCCGGTCCCACCCGGACAGCTGGCGCAGGTAGGCCGCGCGGCGGGCCCGGCGGACCCGGTTGAAGCGCTCCCTGCCGCCCGGGGTGAGCCGCATCAGGAAGGCCCGGCCGTCCGCCGGATCGGGCTCGCGGTCGACCAGCCCGAGAGCCTCAAGTGCCCGTAGCTGACGGCTCATCGTCGCCTTGCCGACCCCGAAGTAGGACGCCAGGTCGGTGGCCCTCTCCGGCTCGGCCTCCTGGAGCCGGACCAGCAGCCCGTACGCCGCCGGCTCCAGGTCCGGATGCACCGCCCGGGCGAGCTCGCCCGAGGCCGCCCTGGCGCGGCGGAAAAGCACCGTCAGCTCCCGCTCCAGCGCGTCCGCCGAGGGGTCGGCACCCGTCACATCTGCCGCATTGCGCGCGTCGATCACTGCAATCCCGCTTTCAACGCCTGAAAGTTGTCTTCACACACGGTGGTTTCCGCAGCACGTCAAGTATTTCGCAGGAGTAGACCAACGGCGGTAACAGGACCCTCTTTCCACGCGCGTAGCGTCCCACGTACCGTCCCACTGTCATGACCATCCCAAGGTCATGCCGAGTCCCCCACTGGAGGCACGCATGTCCCACGGAGTTTTCTCCGTCGTGCACGGCAACGGCTCGGTCCGGACCAGGCTCGCGCTGCTGGCCGGTTCACTCGTCACGATGCTCGCGATGGCGCTCGCCGCACCCGGCACGGCGCACGCGGCGAATTCCGGACACATGACCCACCCCGACCTCGACTGGCTGGGCTCCCAGATCAAGATCCACGAGGGCGCCGGCTCCGCCGCGGACGCCAAGGCCGTCACCCCGATGGTCACCCAGACCCCGGGCATGGACGTCTCCAGCTACCAGGGCAACGTGAACTGGGCCGGCGCCTGGTCCAACGGTTCGAAGTTCGCCTACATCAAGGCGACCGAGGGCACCTCGTACACCAACCCCTACTTCACCCAGCAGTACAACGGCTCCTACAACGTCGGCATGATCCGCGGCTCCTACCACTTCGCCCTGCCCGACGTGTCCACCGGCGCGGCGCAGGCCGACTACTTCGTGGCGCACGGCGGCGGCTGGTCGGGCGACGGCAAGACGCTGCCCGGCGCTCTGGACATGGAGTACAACCCCTACGGCGCGACGTGTTACGGCAAGTCCGCCAGCGCCATGGTCAGCTGGATCACGTCGTTCTCGAACGAATACCACGCCAAGACCGGCCGCTACCCGACGATCTACACGTCCACCAGCTGGTGGAGCACCTGCACGGGCAACAGCAGCGCGTTCGGCGCCAACGCGCTCTGGGTGGCCCGCTACTCCACCGCGGTCGGCACCCTGCCGGCCGGATGGGGCTACTACACCTTCTGGCAGTGGGCCGACTCGGGCACCTTCCCCGGTGACCAGGACCGCTTCAACGGCGCCCTGGACCGTGTCCAGGCCTACGCCAAGGGCTGAGCCCCGGCACGGCGGCGGCCCCTTCCCCCGGGTGCGGGGGAAGGGGCCGCTTCCGTGCGGTCAGGCCGCCACGGCCACCTGCGGCAGCTCGGGCTCGGCGCCGGCGTCCGCCGGGGCCAGGGCCAGGGCCAGCACCTGGCGGACGTCGCTGACCGGGTGGACGTCGAGGACGTCCAGGATCTCGGCGGGGACGTCGTCCAGGTCCGGCTCGTTCCGCTTGGGGATCACCACGGTGGTGATACCCGCGCGGTGCGCGGCCAGCAGCTTCTGCTTGACCCCGCCGATCGGCAGCACCCGGCCGGTCAGCGAGACCTCACCGGTCATCGCCACGTCCGTGCGCACCCGCTGGCCGGACAGCAGCGACGCCAGCGCGGTGGTCATCGTGACACCGGCGCTCGGCCCGTCCTTGGGCACCGCACCGGCCGGTACGTGGATGTGCACGCCCCGCTCCTTGAGGTCGCCGACCGGCAGCTCCAGCTCGGCGCCGTGCGAGCGCAGGAAGGACAGCGCGATCTGCGCGGACTCCTTCATCACCTCGCCCAGCTGCCCGGTGAGCTGCAGCCCCGACCCGCCGGTCTCCGGGTCGGCGAGAGACGCCTCGATGTAGAGCACGTCACCGCCGGCCCCGGTCACCGCCAGGCCCGTCGCCACCCCGGGCACCGCCGTCCGCCGCTCCTCCGGGTCCTGCGCGGACTCCGGTACGTGGTGCGGCCGGCCGATCAGCCCGCGCAGGTCGTCGGGTCCCACCGTGAAGGGCAGCTTCTGGTCGCCCAGTTCGTGCCGGGCGGCGATCTTGCGCAGGATGCGCGCGACCGTACGCTCCAGCGCCCGCACCCCGGCCTCCCGGGTGTACTCCCCGGCCAGCCGGCGCAGCGCGCCCTCCTCCAGGGTCACCTCGTCGGCGTCCAGGCCCGCCCGCTCCAGCTGGCGCGGCAGCAGGTGGTCGCGTGCGATGACGACCTTCTCGTCCTCGGTGTAGCCGTCCAGCCTGACCAGCTCCATGCGGTCGAGCAGCGGCTCGGGGATGGACTCCAGGACGTTCGCCGTGGCCAGGAAGACCACGTCGGACAGGTCCAGCTCGACCTCCAGGTAGTGGTCCCTGAAGGTGTGGTTCTGCGCCGGGTCCAGGACTTCGAGCAGCGCCGCGGCCGGGTCGCCGCGGTAGTCCGAGCCGACCTTGTCGATCTCGTCGAGCAGCACCACCGGGTTCATCGACCCGGCCTCCTTGATGGCGCGCACGACCCGGCCGGGCAGCGCGCCGACGTACGTCCTGCGGTGGCCGCGGATCTCGGCCTCGTCCCGCACGCCGCCGAGCGCGACGCGGACGAACTTGCGGCCCATCGCGCGCGCCACCGACTCGCCCAGCGACGTCTTGCCGACACCGGGCGGGCCGACCAGCGCCAGCACCGCGCCGCCGCGGCGACCGCCCACGAGGCCCAGGCCCCGGTCGGCCCGGCGCTTGCGCACCGCCAGGTACTCGGTGATGCGCTCCTTGACGTCGTCCAGACCGGCGTGGTCGGCGTCCAGCACCGCACGGGCGCCGGCGACGTCGTAGGTGTCCTCGGTGGTCGTGTTCCACGGAAGTTCGAGAACGGTGTCGAGCCAGGTGCGGATCCAGCTGCCCTCGGGCGAGGCGTCGGAGGACCGCTCCAGCTTCTCGACCTCCTTCATCGCCGCCTCGCGCACCTTCTCGGGCAGGTCGGCGGCCTCGACGCGGGCACGGTAGGCAGCGCCTTCATCGGCCGGATCCTCTTGACCACCGTTCAGCTCGGCCAGCTCCTTGCGGACGGCTTCGAGCTGCTGGCGCAGCAGGAACTCGCGCTGCTGCTTCTCCATGCCCTCCTGGACGTCCTTGCGGATCGTCTCGGCCACGTCCTGCTCGGCGAGGTGGTCGCGCAGCCGCTGGATGGCCAGCCGCAGCCGGGCCACCGGGTCGACCGTCTCCAGCAGCTCGACGCGCTGCTCGGCGGTCAGGTAGGGGCTGTAACCGGAGTTGTCGGCCAGCTGGCCGATGTCGTCGATCTGCTGCACCCGGTCCACGACCTGCCAGGCACCGCGCTTGCGCAGCCAGCTGGTGGCCAGCGCCTTGTACTCCTTCATCAGCTCGGCCACCGTGCCGGGCGACTCGGCGGGTACGGGCTCCTCGATCACGGTGCCCTCGACCCACAGCGCGGCGCCGGGTCCCGTGGTGCCCGCGCCGATCCGCACCCGCTTACGGCCCTTGATCACCGCACCGGGATCGCCGTCGGACAGCCGTCCGACCTGCTCGACCGTGCCCAGGGTGCCGACGGCGGCGTAATTCCCGTCGATCCGCGGTACCAGCAGCACCCGCGGCTTCCCGCTCCCGGCGGGATTCGCGGCCTGCGCGGCCTCCACGGCGGCGCGTACCTCGGTGTCCGTGAGGTCCAGCGGCACGACCATGCCGGGCAGCACGACCTCCCCGTCCAGCGGAAGGACCGGCAGGGTCAGCGGGTTGGAAGGGATGGACTCAATCGGCATGATCGCTCCTCCTGCAAGCAAGTTGAGTACACCCCACTCAATGCACGGGGCTCCGCCGGTGTTCCCGGCCGGGTGTTCGCTCTGAGCGATCGCCTGCTCCACGGGCGTGACCAGCACGGACCCGCGGATGCGGCGGGCCGGGGGGCCGCTCGCAGCCGGCGGAAAACCGGTTGCAGGGCGTCGTAACGTCGGGGGATGACCGAAGACGACGCGAAGCTGCTCGATGCGTACGACGCCCAGATGCGCGGGGTGCCGCCGGTGCGGCCGGTGGGTGCCCATTACGAGCAGGACGGGCCGCTGGTGCGGATCGTCGGGCAGTTCCGCGGGTTCGTGACCGCGCCTCAGGACCTCGGGCTGCGCGGTGCGGAGCTGGACGCGCTGATCGCCCGGCAGCGCGACTACTTCGCCGCCCGCGGCGAGGCCGTCGAGTGGAAGATCCGCGGCCACGACGCACCCGCCGACCTGCCCGAGCGGCTGCGCGCGGCCGGTTTCGCCGCGGAGGACCAGGAGACCGTGCTCGTCGGCCGGGCCGACGAGCTCGCCGCCGCCGGAGCGGGGCAGCGGCCGCTCGCCGAGGGCGTCACCCTGCGGCAGACCACCGACCCGGCCGACCTGGCCCGGGTCGGCACGATGCTCAGCACCGTCTGGGGCATGGACATGGAATGGCTCGGCACGGACCTGGCCGGCCGGATCGAGGCGGCGCCCGACCAGATCGCCGTGCTCGTCGCCGAGGCGGAGGGCGAGGTCGTCTCGGCGGCCTGGCTGGTCTTCCGCCCCGGCACGCAGTTCGCCGGCCTGTGGGGCGGCTCCACGCTGGCCGGGTTCCGCGGCCGCGGCATCTACCACGCCCTGGTCGCCGCCCGCGCCCGGCTCGCCGCCGACCGCGGCGTCACCTATCTCCAGGTCGACGCCTCCGACGACAGCGCGCCCATCCTGCGCCGGCTCGGCCTGCGCGCCATCACCACGACCACGCCCTACGTCTGGACGCCGCCGTCATGAGGCCCGGGCTCGCCGCCGACGGCACGATCGCCCGCGAGGGCGCGCTGTCGAAGGTCCCGGCGGCGTACGCGCGCCTGCTGGACGAGACGCGGGACCGCATCCGTGCGGCCTTCCCCGGCGGGCGGCTGCACAGCGCGTACGTCTACGGCAGCATCCCGCGCGGTACGGCTCGCGCCGGGCGGTCCGACCTCGACCTGCTGGTCGTCCTGAACGAGCCGCCGTCCGCGGCGGACCGCGCGGCCGCGGACCGCGTCGAGGCGGGCCTCGACGCGGACTTCGCCGTCATCGACGGGGTCGGGCTGCTGCTCGACGACGCGGACACGCTGCTCAGCGAGCTGGAGCGGTACGACCTGGGGTTCTTCGTGGCGTGCCTGTGCACGCCGCTGCTGGGCGAGGACCTGGCGGGGGCCCTGCCGCGGTACCGGCCGGACGGGCTGCTCGCCCGGGAGACCAACGGGGACATCGGGCTCGCCCTGCCCGGGTGGCGCGAGCGGGCGGCTGCCGCCGGCTCGGAGGACCAGCGCACTGCGCTGTGCCGCGGGGTGGCCCGGCGGATCGTACGGACCGGGTTCACGCTCGTCATGCCGCGGTGGGGCGGCTGGACCAGCTCGCTCGACCTCCAGGCCGAGGTTTTCGCGGGGTACTACCCCGACCGGGGTGCGGCCATGCGGCAGGCCGCACGATGGGCCCGCACCCCCACCGCCGACCCGGCGGCCCTCGCCCTGCTCCTGTCGGACCTGGCCCCCTGGCTCACCTCCACGTACCTCGCGGTCCACGGCCCGAAGACCCCCCGCCCTTCTCCGGGCGCCCCGGGGTGACCGCCCCTTGCGGCGGGCCGTCGCCCCGACGCCACCGGGGGAAGGTCCCGGGAACGCGGACAGGGCATACGGTGGGGGCGTGTTGAGCGAGAGCGACGTCGTCGTGGTGGAGCGGCGGGAAGGCCCGGCCGGCGAGGTCGTACTGCGGCAGCGCGGCCGCACGTACGAGATCATCGCCAACGGCTGCTTCCTGATGGACACCTCCGACGGCACGTCGGAACGGCTGCTGGTCGACGCGGCACTCCAGGCGCTGGAGGGGAGAGACGACGCGCCACGCGTCCTGATCGGCGGGCTCGGGGTCGGCTTCTCGCTGGCGCGGGCGGCCGCCGCGTCCTGGGGGCGTATCGACGTCGTGGAGCGGGAGCCCGCGGTCGTGGGGTGGCACCGCGAGGGGCCGCTCGCGGCGTACTCCGAGGGCGCCCTGGAGGACCCGAGGGTGACCCTCGTCCAGGACGACCTGCTGGCGCACCTGTACCGTGCGGGCGAGCCGTACGACGCCCTCTGCCTGGACATCGACAACGGCCCGGACTGGACAGTCACCGAGAACAACGGCAGTCTCTACAGTCCCAGCGGCCTCGACGCCTGCCGGAACCGGCTCACGCCGGGCGGCGTCCTCGCAGTGTGGTCGGCACAGCCGTCGGCCACCTTCGAGGCGGCACTGCGGTCCGCCGGGTTCGAACGGGTGCACACCCTTGAGATCCCCGTGATCCGCGGTGTGCCGGATGTCGTGCACCTGGCACACCGGGCGTCGTAAGGCGTGATGGTCACGGCTGCGGCCCGCCCCGTACGCTGCCGGGTATTCCAGGACGAATTTGTGGGGCGGAATTGGACGGCACGCAGACGACGGGCGCTCAGCGCCGGGTGCTGGTGGTCGAGGACGACCAGACGATAACGCAGGCGATCGCGGCGCGGCTGCAGGCCGAGGGCTTCCAGGTGCGGACGGCGGGTGACGGCCCCGCCGCGGTGGAGGCCGCGCACTCCTGGCAGCCCGACCTGCTGGTGCTCGACGTGATGCTGCCCGGCTACGACGGCCTGGAGGTCTGCCGCAGGGTGCAGGCCGACCGGCCGGTGCCGGTGCTGATGCTGACCGCGCGGGACGACGAGACCGACATGCTGGTCGGCCTCGGCGTGGGCGCCGACGACTACATGACCAAGCCGTTCTCCATGCGGGAGCTGGCCGCCCGGGTGCACGTGCTGCTGCGCAGGGTCGAGCGGGCCGCGACGGCCGCGCACAGCCCGCGGGGCGCCGCGATCCAGCTGGGCGACCTGGAGATCGACCACGCGCAGCGGCGGGTGCGGGTCGGCGGGGCCGACGTGCACCTGACACCGACCGAGTTCGAGCTGCTGGTGTGCCTGGCGCAGCAGCCCAGGGCGGTACTGTCCCGCGAACAGCTGCTGGCCGAGGTCTGGGACTGGGCGGACGCGTCGGGCACCAGGACCGTGGACAGCCACGTGAAGGCGCTGCGCAGGAAGATCGGCGCGGACCGCATCCGTACCGTGCACGGCGTCGGCTACGCGCTGGAGATGCCCTCGAAGTGAGCAGGAGTGCGCCGGTGAGACGCTGGTGGCGGTGGGTGTGGGCGGGGATCTGGGCGGCGCTGCGGCCGTGGGACCCCTACCGGTCGATCAAGGCGGCGCTGCAGGCGCTGGTGCTGGTGTCGGTGCTGATCACCACGGGCCTGGTGATCCTGGCGATCCACTCGGCGACCGAGCTGCGGGTGATCACCATCTTCTCGGCGATCGCGTCGCTGCTGATCACCCAGATCGTGGCGAACGGCCTGACGGCCCCGCTGCGGGAGATGACGGCGGTCGCCCGGGCCATGGCGGGCGGCGACTACAGCCGCCGGGTGACGCGGGTGCGCAGGGACGAGGTCGGGGAGCTGGCCGAGACCTTCAACCGGATGGCCGCCGACCTGGCCGCGGCCGACCGGCACCGCAAGGAGCTGGTGGCGAACGTCTCACACGAGCTGCGCACCCCGATCGCGGCGCTGCGCGCGGTGCTGGAGAACGTGGTGGACGGGGTGTCGGCCGCCGACCCCGAGACGATGCGGCTGGCCCTCCAGCAGACCGAGCGGCTCGGCAAGCTGGTCAGCCAGCTGCTGGACCTGTCGCGGCTGGACAGCGGGGCGACCCGGCTGGACGCCAAGCGGTTCGAGGTGTGGCCGTACCTGTCGGCGGTGCTCAAGACGGCGAGCCTGGGCATGGGCACCGGCGGCAGCGGGTCGCGCTCCCGGGCGCGGGCCGACGTGCCGCTGCACCTGGACGTGTCGCCGCCGGCGCTGACGGCCTACGCGGACGGCGAGCGGCTGCACCAGGTGGTGGCCAACCTGGTGGACAACGCCGTCAAGCACAGCCCGCCGGGCGGCCGGGTCACCGTACGGGCGCGCAGTGGGCCGGCGCCCGGCAGCCTGGAGCTGGACGTGGTCGACGAGGGTCCCGGCATCCCCGAGGCGGACCGCGTACAGGTCTTCGAGCGCTTCCACCGCGGCTCGCACCCGGGCGGCGACGGCGGTACGGGGCTGGGTCTGGCGATCGCCCGCTGGGCGGTGGATCTGCACGGCGGACGGATAGAAGTGGCCGAATCCCCTCGGGGCTGCCGCATCCACGTCACCCTTCCGGGTGCCGTCGCCGCCGCACCTTGACGCAGCGTGCGCGCACTTCAGGCCGTGCGTGACGACGACTTCCGGCCCGAGAACCCTCAAGAGGGACCAGTTTCCCGCCAGGAACGACCCTGAAACCATACTTCGGGTGTGACTTGCGCGACGACTGCACCCCGGGCCTGCGGTGGAGGCTCCGGTAGGCGTAGCCTTTATTTCCGCTGTCCACCATCTTGTGAAGCGGAAGAGGGCGGTTACCGCCGTGTCGCCACAGTCCCCCAATAGCTCTAGTGTCACGACCGACCACGAACCGCAGGGCGAAGGCCCTGCAGCGGGTTTCGGCCCGAACGAGTGGCTTGTCGATGAGATCTACCAGCAGTACCTCCAGGACCCGAACTCGGTAGACCGAGCCTGGTGGGACTTCTTCGCCGACTACAAGCCGGACGGCTCCGCCGCCACGGCGGCCCCCGCGGGCCAGGGCGGGGCCTCGGGTGCCGCGGCACGCGCCGCCACCGCACCGGTGGCTTCAGGCCAGCCCGTGCCCCCGGCCCCCGCGGCCACCATCCCGGCACCGCCCGCCCCCGCGGCGCCGGCTCCCGCAC
>NZ_CAJSLV010000123.1 GCF_907177275.1 Actinacidiphila cocklensis | reverse complement strand
GGGTACGCCGGCGGGGTTGGCGGGGCGGCCGGGTATGCGGGCGGCGCCGCCGGGCGCGCGGGCCGCTGGTAGACCGGGGGCGCGGGCGGGGGAGTCGCCGGGCGCGGGGCGGCCGGGGTGTGCGCGGCGGCCTGGTCCTCGTCCACAGTGATCCCGAAGTCCGTGGCGAGCCCCGCGAGACCGGCCGCGTACCCCTGCCCGATCGCCCGGAAGCGCCAGCCGCCGTCCCGCCGGTACAACTCGCCGCCGACCAGGGCGGTCTCGGTCGCCGCCGTGAAGTCGAAGTGCGCCAGCTCCGTGCCCGAGGCGGCGTCCAGCAGCCGCAGCCCGAGGCCGGACAGCGCGCCGAACGTCCCGGTGTCCACCGACGCGGCCACCACGACCCGGTCGACCACCGCTTCGAGCCCCGCCAGGTCCACCTCGACCGCGTCGGTCACCGTGCCGCCCGCCGCGCCCTGCTTGCCCATGTGGCGCACCGCGCCGGACGCGTGCCGCGGCTGGTTGTAGAAGACGAAGTCATCGTCGCCGCGCACCTTCCCCTCCCGGGTCAGCAGCAGCGCGGACGCGTCCGGGTCGGTTCCCCCGGGCGGCCCCGCGGCCCAGGTCAGCACGACCCGTACGGAGGACACGGTGACCGGCGTGTTGGCACCCTTGCTCAGCGGCTTCGACGTCATGCGGCAAGTCTGCCCCGCGATACCCCTGTACGCCGAGGGTTTCGGCGGTGTGGGCTGCGGGTATCGCCCCGCGGGTCCGCCGCCCCCGCCGCGTCCCCCGCCACGCCCCCGCCGCGTCGCGCGCCGCCGGCACCGCAATAGGCTGGGGACATGCAGTCGTACACCATCGGGCAGGCCGCCCGCCTGCTCGGCGTCAGCCCGGACACCGCCCGCCGGTGGGCCGACGCCGGCCGGGTCGCGACCCACCGCGACGACGCGGGCCGCCGGCTGATCGACGGCCGCGACCTGGCCGCCTTCTCGGTCGAGATCGCCCACAACGACGACGCCGAGACCTCCTCCACGTCGGTGCGCAACGCCTTCCCCGGCATCGTCACCGCGATCAAGCTCGGCGACGTCGCCGCGCAGGTCGAGATCCAGGCAGGCCCGCACCGCCTGGTGTCGCTGGTCACCCGCGAGGCCGTCGAGGAGCTGGGCCTTGAGGTCGGCGCCGAGGCCGTCGCCCGGGTGAAGTCCACCAGCGTGCACATCGACCGTGTCTGACCACCCTCTCTACCTTCGGAGTACGCCCATGGCCACCGTCGCCGTCACCGGAGCGACCGGGAAGACCGGCCGCGTCGTCGTCGCGGACCTGCTGGAGCACGGCATCGACGTCCTCGCCGTCGACGTCGCGGTGAGTCCCGCCGTACGAACCGAGTTCGACGCGCTCGGCGTGCCCCTGATGCGGGCCGACCTCACCGACTACGGGCAGGCCGTCGACGCCCTGGCCGGCGCCGACTCGGTGATCCACCTGGCCAACATCCCCGCCCCCGGCCTGGCCCCCGCCGCGTTCACGCTGAGCACCAACACCGCGATGAACGACAACGTCTTCCTCGCCGCCGCGCAGCACAAGGTCTCCCGGGTGGTGTGGGCGTCCAGCGAGACCACCCTCGGGCTGCCCTTCGACGTCCCCCCGCGGTACGCCCCGGTGGACGAGGACCACTACCCGTTCCCCACCACCACCTACGCCCTGTCCAAGGTCGCGGGCGAGACCACCGCGGGGCACATCGCCGAGTGGTCGGGCATCCCCTTCGTGGCGCTGCGGCTGTCCAACGTCCACACCGCGGACGACTACCGCCAGGTGCCCGGATACTGGGACGACGCCCGCTCCCGGCGGTGGAACCTGTGGGGCTACGTCGACGCCCGCGACGTCGCCGCCGCCTGCCGCCAGGCCCTCACCGCACCTGTCACCGGCGCGCAGAGCTTCGTCATCGCCGCCGCCGACACGATCATGGACCGCCCCTCGGCCGACCTGCTGGCCGAGGTCTTCCCCGGGGTCCGGCTGACCCGCGACATCGGCACGTACGAGACGCTGCTGAGCATCGACCGGGCACGCGAGGTGCTCGGCTACGAGCCGCGGTACTCCTGGCGGGACGCCGTCGACGCGGGCTGAGCGCGTTCGGCGGTCCTGCCCGCCGGTCCTACTTGAGCAGCCGGGACATCCGGCGGTCGGCCAGGGGCTTGCCGCCGGTCTGGCAGGTCGGGCAGTACTGGAGCGAGGAGTCGCGGTAGGACACCTCGCGGACGGTGTCCCCGCAGACCGGGCACGGCTCGCCCGTGCGCCCGTGCACCCGCAGCCCGCTCTTCTTCTCCGCCTTCAGGTCGCGCAGCGGCAGCCCCCGCGACCGCTCGACGGCGTCCGCGAGCGTCGTCCCGACCACCTCGTACAGCCGCGCCACCTCGTCCGGCGTCAACGTGGCGGCCAGCTTGAACGGGGACATCTTCGCGGCGTGCAGGATCTCGTCGGAGTACGCGTTGCCGATCCCGGCGATCACGCTCTGGTCCCGCAGCACCCCCTTGATCTGCCGCCGCTCACCGTCCAGCAGCCCCGCGAAGACCTCCGGCGTGAAGCCCTCGGCCAGCGGGTCGGGTCCGAGCCGCGCGATCCCGGGCACCTCCCGCGGGTCCCGCACGACGTAGACGGCCAGGTGCTTCTGCGTCCCGGCCTCCGTCACGTCGAAGCCGGCCCCGCCCACCAGCCGCACCCGCAAGGCCAGCGGCCCCTTCCCCGGCCGCGGCGGCGCCTCGGCCACCGCGTCGCTCCAGCGCACCCACCCGGCCCGGGCCAGGTGCATCACCAGATACAGGCCGCCGGCCCGCAGCGCCAGGAACTTCCCGTGCCGCTCCACGCCGTCGAAGCTCCGTCCCTCCAGCGCGGTGACCGCCGGCTCGTACGTCTTGAGGGCGTGCACGGCCACCGGAAAGACGCGCTCCACCGTCCCCCCGACCACCCGGTCGGCGAGGAACCGTCCCAGCGACTCGACCTCGGGCAGTTCTGGCATGCCTCCAGTCTGCCCGATTCCCCCCGTTACGCCGGAACGGCCCGGTGTCCGGGCGCATGAGCGCGCCGGCTGCCGGGCCGTCCAGGGCCGGTGTACGGCCGGGCGTCGTCAGATGCCGCAGTTGGACGCGGACCAGAAGCGGGAGCTCTGGCTGCCCAGGTGGGCGTGGTCGCTGTGATCCGGGTAGCCAGGGCCGAGGATCTCGTTGAACCCGTGGTAGCGGGCCTGCTGCGCGATCTGGCAGAAGGTCGGGCTGCCGATCAGGTCGATGGCACGCCCGTAGAGATGGTTGCTGTTGGACGCGCCGCCGGCGGCGCTGTTGCAGGAGTAAGAGCGGAAGCCGCTGCTGGTGGAGAGCGGCCGGTCGCCCAGGGCGTGGCGCAGCGCCTCCAGCTTCCACATGTTCTGCAGGGCGTTGGCCTTGGCGGTCGCCGCGCTCACCGCGCCGCCCGACCAGTCGGAGTTGCAGCGGTTCATCTCGGCATAGGTGAAGTGGATCGGGGTGCAGTCGTCGTCCTGGAGCGCGTACAGCTCGCCGAACGTCTGCGGCCCCGCGATGCCGTCGGCGCCCAGGCCGTACGCCTGCTGGAAGCGGGTGACGGCGGCCGCGGTGGCCGGGCCGAACTGCCCGTCGATCGCCAGCACCGAGCCGTAGCCCGGGTATCCGGCGACCCGGATCTGCAGCTGCCGGACGTCCTCACCGCTGGTGCCCTGGCTCAGGGAGCGGCCCCAGGTGTAGCAGCCGTCCGCGTGCGCGGTGCCGGCGGTCACCACCGTACCGATGACTACGGTTGACGCAACCATGACAATCGTGACTAATGAGCGGATCAGACGTTTCAACATCATGCCTCCGGGAGGGTTGGCGGACGACACGAGAGTGCCCGAGGGGTCAACGCGCGTCAACCACCCCCTGAATATCCCCGAAAGGTCGCAGATCGCCCCATCGGCGGCCGTTCCGACGATGATCACGTCGGTGCTGCCGCGACGAAGAAGGCCGCCGACCGGGCCTTGCGGCGGCGGTCGACGGCCTTGCGTCGCGAACATCCCGGGGGAGTGCCCTGACGCGCCCCGGGCCGTAGCCCGGGGCGCGTCAGCGCCTTTCGGCGCCGGTGCGGCTCAGATGTCGAAGTACAGCTCGAACTCGTGCGGGTGCGGGCGGAGCTGGATCGGGGCGATCTCGTTCGTGCGCTTGAAGTCGATCCAGGTCTCGATCAGGTCCGAGGTGAAGACGCCGCCGGCCTGGAGGTACTCGTTGTCGTCCTCCAGGGCGGACAGGACGGCCGGGAGGGACGTCGGGACCTGGGGGACGCTCGCGTGCTCCTCGGGAGCCAGCTCGTAGAGGTCCTTGTCGATCGGCTCGGCCGGCTCGATCTTGTTCTTGACGCCGTCGAGGCCCGCCAGCAGGAGGGCGGAGAACGCCAGGTAGGGGTTCGAGGACGGGTCGGGCGCGCGGAACTCGACGCGCTTGGCCTTGGGGTTGGACCCGGTGATCGGGATGCGCATCGCGGCGGAGCGGTTGCGCTGCGAGTAGACCAGGTTGACCGGGGCCTCGAAGCCCGGGACCAGGCGGTGGTAGGAGTTCACCGTCGGGTTGGTGAAGGCCAGCAGCGAGGGGGCGTGCTTGAGGATGCCGCCGATGTAGAAGCGGGCGGTGTCGGACAGGCCCGCGTAACCCTGCTCGTCGTAGAAGAGCGGGGTGCCGCCCTGCCAGAGCGACTGGTGGACGTGCATGCCGGAGCCGTTGTCACCGAAGATCGGCTTGGGCATGAAGGTCGCGGTCTTGCCGTTGCGCCAAGCGACGTTCTTCACGATGTACTTGAAGAGCATCAGGTCGTCGGCGGCGGCCAGTAGCGTGTTGAACTTGTAGTTGATCTCGGCCTGGCCCGCGGTGCCGACCTCGTGGTGCTGGCGCTCGACCTGGAGGCCGGCCGCTTCGAGTTCGAGGCTGATCTCGGCGCGCAGGTCGGCGAAGTGGTCGACCGGCGGGGCGGGGAAGTAGCCGCCCTTGTAGCGGACCTTGTAGCCGCGGTTGTTCTCCAGCGCGCCGGTGTTCCAGGCGCCGGCCTCGGAGTCGATGTGGTAGAACGACTCGTTCGCGGAGGTCTGGAAGCGCACGTTGTCGAAGACGTAGAACTCCGCCTCCGGGCCGAAGTACGCGGTGTCCGCGATGCCGGTGGACGCCAGGTAGGCCTCGGCCTTCTTCGCCACGTTCCGCGGGTCACGGCTGTACTGCTCGCCGGTGATCGGGTCGTGGATGAAGAAGTTGATGTTGAGCGTCTTGTCCTTGCGGAACGGGTCCACCCGGGCCGTGGACAGGTCGGCGCGCAGCGCCATGTCCGACTCGTGGATGGCCTGGAAGCCGCGGATGGACGAGCCGTCGAAGGCGAGTTCCTCGCTCGGGTCGAACGTCGAGACCGGGACCGTGAAGTGCTGCATCACACCGGGCAGGTCGCAGAACCGGACGTCGACGAACTTGACGCCCTCGTCCGAGATGAACTTGTTGACGTCGTCGGCGTTCTGGAACATCCAACTCCTCCTAGGCCCGGCCCGAGGGGTCGGGTTGGCGATCGAGGTGCGGCCAGTGCGGTGGCGCACACTGCCCTGACCATAGGGATCAGGGATTTCTCCAGCATGACCCATTTGTTTCCTGGACGTTAACCGCGACGCCCCAAGGGTGGTCCCCGCCCGCGGGGGCTGGGCCGTTCGGGGGTTACCGTGGACGGGTGGACAACAGGGAAGTAATCGGATCGTGGCTGTCGGGGCCGCGTGCGGCCGCCGAGAAGATGGGCGCGGACTTCGGGTACCGGGGCGAGCGGCTCGGTCTGCCCAAGGACGGCCCGGGTTCCATCGCATCGGTCGGCAGGCGGGTCGCCGCACTGTTCATCGACTGGGTTCTGAGCGTGCTGATCGCATACGGTCTGATCGCGCACCGTGATCTCCACCAGGCGAACAACTGGGCGCTCGTCGTCTTCGCGGTGGTGAGCGTGATCAGCCTCGGACTGGTCGGCAGCACACCGGGCAAGATGATCATGCGGCTGCGGGTCGTCCAGGTGGACGGCGGCCGGCTCACCCCGGTGGGCGCCGCACTGCGGACGCTGCTGCTGGTCCTGGTGGTCCCGGCCGTCGTGTTCGACCGCGACAGCCGCGGCCTGCACGACAGGGCCGTCAAGGCCGTCCAGGTCCGTATCTGACGAGGAGGGCGCCCCCCGGCCGGGGGGCGCCCTCCTCGTGCGTCGTGGGTGAGCCGGGTCAGCGGCCCTTGGGCATCCGCATGCCCCGCGGCATCGGACCCTTCGGGATCGGCATGTTGGACATCAGGTCGCCCAGCGCCTTGAGGCGGTCGTTGACCTCGGTGGTCTTCGGGCCGGTCAGGGTGCGGGGGAGCCGCAGCAGGGTGGCGCGCAGCTTCTTGAGCGGCAGCTCACCCTCGCCGTTGCCGACGATGAAGTCGTGCACCGGCACGTCGTAGACGACCCGGGAGACCTTCTTCTTCTCGTTGGCCAGCAGGCCCTTGACCCGGTTGGGGTTGCCCTCGCCGACCAGCACCACACCGGCCTTGCCGACCGCCCGGTGGACGACGTCCTGGCTCTTGTTCATGCCCACCGCCGGCGTCACCGTCCAGCCGCGGCCGACGTTCTGCAGCACGGCGGCGGCCGCGCCCGGCTTGCCCTCCAGCTGTCCGAAGGCGGCACGCTCGGCGCGGCGGCCGAAGACCACCGCCATCGCGAGCAGCGCCAGCAGGAGTCCCAGGATTCCGGCCCAGATGGGGTGGTCGATCAAGAAGCCGAGGGCGAGGATGACACCGAAGGTGACGATTCCCACCGCCGCAAGGACAAGCCCGATCTTGGAGTCGGCCTGCCTGGTCATCTTGTAGGTCTGAACGATCTGTGCCAGTCGCCCAGGATTCTCGGATGTTTCCTTCCTCGCCATGTGGCAAAGGATACGTGGCCGCCCGCTCACCCGTCACCGCGGCCGCCCCGCCGGCGCCGGCCGCGGCCACCCAGGGGAGTCAGCCGCGGCCACGCAGCGCGGTCAGTCGCGTACGACGTCCCCGCGCACGCCCGTCAGCAGGGCCGCCATCTCGTGCTCGGCCTCCCTGCGGTCCTTGGCGCGCTGGCGGTCGGCGACGACCGACGCCCAGGCGTTGCGCCGGGCGGTCTGCTGGCCGCCGCGCAGCAGAAAGGATTCGACGGCCCGCAGCGCCCCGGCGACCGGGGTGTGTGCGGGCAGCTGGGCGTACGGACGGGCGTGGACCGACTCGGACGGCATGGCGTCCCCCTCAAGGCAACGTGCGCAAAGGCAACGAGACGAACCGGATGTGCTGTGCGGTGGACCAAGGCTCGCCACAACGTGTTACCAGCCGGTGACCACCCGGTCAATCTCACATGAAAGCCCCGGTGCCGCCCGCACCCCGCCCCGCCAGGTCACTCTTCCGGCAGCCCGTTAGGGCCGGGTGAGGGGATTCACACCGCGTGTTGTCAGACCGCCCGCGCCGCCGCACCCAGCTCCTGGCGGCGGTCCACCGCCTGCTGGAAGAGCCGTCCGGCACGGTAGGACGAGCGGACCAGCGGCCCGGACATCACGCCCGCGTAGCCGATCTCCTCGGCCTCCTCCTTCAGCTCCACGAACTCGGCCGGCTTGACCCACCGCTCCACCGGGTGGTGCCGCACCGAGGGCCGCAGGTACTGCGTGATGGTGATCAGCTCGCAGCCCGCGTCGTGCAGGTCCTGCAGCGCCTGGCTGATCTCCTCGCGCTCCTCGCCCATGCCCAGGATCAGGTTGGACTTGGTGACCAGGCCCGCCTCCCGCGCCCGGGTGATGACCTCAAGGGAGCGCTCGTAGCGGAAACCGGGGCGGATGCGCTTGAAGATCCGCGGCACCGTCTCGACGTTGTGCGCCAGCACCTCGGGGCGGGCGCCGAAGACCTCGGCGAGCTGCGCGGGCTCGGCGTTGAAGTCGGGGATGAGCAGCTCCACCTTGGTGCGCCCGGCGGCCCGGCCGGCGGTCATGGCGTGGATCTGCCGGACGGTCTCGGCGTACAGCCAGGCCCCGCCGTCCTCCAGGTCGTCACGTGCGACACCGGTGATCGTGGCGTAGTTCAGGTCCATCGTGACCACGGACTCGCCGACCCTGCGCGGCTCGTCGCGGTCCAGGGCCTGCGGCTTGCCGGTGTCGATCTGGCAGAAGTCGCAGCGCCGGGTGCACTGGTCGCCGCCGATGAGGAAGGTCGCCTCGCGGTCCTCCCAGCACTCGTAGATGTTGGGACAGCCGGCTTCCTGGCACACCGTGTGCAGGCCCTCGCTTTTGACGAGCTTCTGCATCTGGGTGTACTCGGGACCCATTTTCGCCCGGGTCTTGATCCACTCGGGCTTGCGCTCGATGGGGGTCTGGCTGTTGCGGACCTCCAGGCGCAGCATCTTGCGTCCGTCGGGTGCGACTGCGGACACGACCGGCTCCCTAAAGCTGAGATTGTGCGTACGGCTTAGATTCTTCGGTAAACGCCAGGGTACGCCCCGGAATTCCTAGACAGCGCGAGGCAGCGGGACGGCCGCGGCCAGGACCGCCGTCAGATGCTTCTGCACCACGGGCAGCACCTCGGCGACACCGACCTCCCGGCCCAGCTCCTCCGACAGCGAGGTCACGCCCGCGTCCCTGATGCCGCACGGCACGATCCGGTCGAACCAGGTGGTGTCGGGGTTGCAGTTCAGGGCGAAGCCGTGCATCGTCACGCCCTTGGCGACCCGGATGCCGATCGCGGCGAGCTTGCGGTCCTCGCGGCGCTGCCCGGCGTTGGAGGGGGCGTACTCCGGGCCGTTCAGCCGCGGGTCGAACTCCTCGTCGGCGAGCCGCGGGTCGAAGTCCAGGGTGAGCCCGCCCACCACCTGCGGAACGGGGTCGCCCAGCACCCACACCCCCGAGCGGCCCTCCACCCGGCTGGTCTCCAGGCCGAACTCCGCCGCCGTGAGGATCAGCGCGTCCTCCAGCCGCCGCACGTGGGCCACCACGTCGACCGGGCGGGGCAGCTTCAGGATCGGGTAGCCCACCAGCTGGCCGGGGCCGTGCCAGGTGATCTTGCCGCCGCGGTCGACGTCCACCACCGGGGTGCCGTCGAGCGGGCGCTCGCTGTCGGCCGTGCGGCGGCCCGCGGTGTAGACCGGCGGGTGTTCGAGCAGCAGGCACGTGTCGGGGACCTCGTCGGCGAAACGGGCCGCGTGGACGGTGCGCTGCCGCTGCCACGCCTCCCCGTACTCCACCGCGTCGGCCCCGAAACCCAGGTGAACGAACTGCAGCTCACTCACGACACGACTCCTCTGCTGTGCGATACGCGCCTCTGCAACTGTACGGCGGCGGCATATGTCGGCCCGCGCGGGGCGGCGCCATAGCACGGTGGCTTGCACCGGTGCGGACGCCTCACCAGGCATTGACGACTGCTGTCGCTCAATCGGACGAATATGCGGCTCTTGCGGTGAGCTGGGCGGCGCTGACCGTTACATTCGCGCCGATCTGAAGACCCTGCAGAGGAAGTGGGCCGCACCGCCGATGACGGACCGTGCCACGCAGCGAACCCCGAACGGACCCTCCGCCGGCCCGGACGCCGACCGGCCCCCACAGGACCCGGCCGGCGGCCCGGAGAAGCCGGCCGACGACGCTGCCGGTACGCCTTCCGGCCCGCCTTCCGGTACGCCTTCCGCCACGCCCGAAGGGCCGCCCCCCGGTACGTCCCCCGCTACGCCCGACGGTACGGAGGGCGCGCGGGCCGGCCGCCCGCACCGGCACAACACCCAGCTCGCCACCCTCATCGCCGAGGCCGGCTTCTCGCACGCGGGCCTCGCCCGCCGCGTCGACCGGCTCGGCCAGGAGCACGGGCTCGACCTGCGCTACGACAAGACGTCCGTGACCCGCTGGCTGCGCGGCCAGCAGCCGCGCGGCACCTCGCCCGCGCTGATCGCCGAGGTCTTCACCCAGCGGCTCGGCCGCCGGCTGTCCGCCCAGGACCTGGGCCTCGACGCGTGTGCGCCGGTCTACGCCGGGCTCGAATACGCCGCGTCCGCCGCCGAGGCCGTCGACATCGTCAGCGGGCTGTGGCGCAAGGACACCGGGAACCAGGCGGAGCTGCGCAAGATCGCGTTCAGTCCGGCAGGTCTCGTCGTGCCCAGCAGGGACTGGCTGATCGGCGCGGCGGACGACACCCTCGCCCGCAGGGGCGCGGGGCTGGTCCCCGCGCAGACCCGCGGCGGCCCGCGGGCCGCGCAGGACTTACGGACCGCACCGCAGGCCGCCCCCGCGGGCCGGGTCGGGGCCGGCGACATCGCGGCGCTGGGGGCGGTCGCCGACCTCTTCCGCACCCTCGACCACGCCTACGGCGGCGGGCACGCCCGCCAGGCCCTGGTCCGCTACCTCGAACACGAGGCGGAGCCGATGCTGCGCGGCAGCTACACCGAGGCCCAGGGCCGCCGGCTCTTCGCCTCCGTCGCCGACCTGACCCGGCTGGCCGGCTGGACCTCGTACGACATCGGCGCGCACGGCCTGGCCCAGCGCTACTTCGTGCAGGCGCTGCGGCTCACCCAGGCGGCGGGCGACCGGGTCCACGGCGGCTACGTGCTGGTCACCATGAGCCGCCAGGCGGTCCACCTGGGGCACGGGCGCGAGGCCGTACAGCTGGCGCGGGTCGCCCAGCAGGGCATCGGTACGACGGCGCCGGCCGCCGTGCAGGCGCTGATGCACGCGGCCGAAGCTCGCGGGCACGGGGTGCTCGGCGACACCCGGGCCTGCACGGCGGCGCTCGCCCGGGCCGAGCGGGCCTTCGCGGCGGCCCGGTCGGGGGACGAGCTGCCGCCCTGGGCGCGCTTCTTCGACGAGGCGCAGCTCGCGGACGAGTTCGCGCACTGCCACCGGGATCTGCAGCAGCACCGGGCGGCCGTGCAGCACGCCGAGCGGTCGCTGCAGCTGCGCGCCGCCGGATACGCGCGCAGCCGGCTCTTCTGCCGGACCGTCCTCGCCACCTCCCGGCTCGCCCTCGGCGAGGTGGACGCGGCCTGCGCCCTCGGGGCGGAGGTCGTGCGGCAGGCCGCGGACATGCGCTCCACCCGTGCGGCGGAGTACGCCCGCGACTTCGCCCGCCGCCTCGACCCCTACCGCGACACCGCCCCCGGCCGGCAGTTCTTCGCCCTGGCGGCGTCCACGGGCCTCCTCGCCTGACCCCCGGGGCGGCCCGCCGCCCGCACTCCGCCCGTCGCCGTACGCGTTCGTACCGAAGATGTGCCACTGATGCGGTTTCCGCACCTCTGGGCGGTCACCGACGGTATGTTCGCGATCACGGTACGGGCAGCCGCCCGGCCCGGGCCGGGCCAGGGGCCGGCCGGGCGCACACGTGACACGGCCGGGGGCCGGACCAGGGGGGTTGCCGATGTCCGCCACTGCTGTGGCCGGGGGTACGGACTGGGCGGAGCGGTTACGCACCGGCCTGATCGAGCCGGTGGAGCGCGCTTTCACCGGACAGCCGGCCGCCGTGGAGATGGCCGCGATATGCCTGCTGGCCGGCGGCCACCTGCTCGTCGAGGGCCGGCCGGGCACCGGCAAGACCACGCTGGCCCGGGCGATCGCGGCCTGCGTCGCCCCGGCGCCGGGCGCCGAGGCGTGGCGGCGGGTCCAGTTCACGCCCGACCTGCTGCCCGCGGAGATCACCGGCTACGAGCAGCCGCTGCTCACCGGCGGCATGAGCGACTTCCGGCGCGGGCCGCTGTTCGCCCACGTGGTCGTCGCCGACGAGATCAACCGGGCCTCGCCCAGGACGCAGTCCGCGCTGCTCGAAGCCATGGAGGAGGGCAAGGTCACCGTCGCCGACCGCACCCACCTGCTGCCCGAGCCCTTCTTCGTGGTCGCCACCCAGAACCCGGTGGACCTCAACGGCACCTACCTGCTGCCGGAGGCGGAGCTCGACCGCTTCCTGATCCGGGTGGCGGTGGACTTCCCCGCGCGCGACGCGGAAGTGGCGATCGCCGCGGGCCGGCTGACCGACCCCGACGACTTCGGCGAGCCGGCGCTGCAGGCCGCCGACATCGTGGCGGCCCGCGCGGGCCTCGGCTCCGTCGCCGCCACCGACACGCTGGTCGGCTACGCCGTCGACCTCGCCGAGGCCACCCGCAGCACCGACCGCCTCACCCACGGCGTCAGCGTCAGGGCCAGCGCCGCGCTGGTCGCCGCGGCCCGCGCCCGCGCCTTCCTCGACGGCCGCGGGCACGCCGACGCCAAGGACGTGCAGCAGCTCGCCGTCCCGGTGCTCGCCCACCGGGTCGAGCCGTCGGGCGGCGCCGCAGCGGTCATCACCTCGCTGCTGGCCCGCGTCCCCGCCCCGGAGAACGCCGCGTGCGCGCCCTGAACGCCGGGGGCCGCCGGGTGCAACTGACCGCCGCGGGGTGGTGGACCGGCGGCGCCGGCACCGTGGGCGTCGTCCTCGGGGCGGTCGGCGAGTTGCGCCCGGTCTTCGCGGCGGGGGCCGCGGCGCTGCTCAGCTGCGCCGCCGCGTGGGCGGGCGGGCGGTTCGGGCGGCGGGCCGCCGCCGCC
>NZ_CAJSLV010000122.1 GCF_907177275.1 Actinacidiphila cocklensis | reverse complement strand
GTGCCCGAGGCGGGCCGGGCGAGCGGGCCGGTGGACGCGGCGGCGGGGCTCACCCCGCAGGAGTCGCAGATCGTGCGGCTTGCGGCGGAGGGCCTGTCGAACAAGGACATCGCGGCCCGGCTGTTCCTGAGCCCGCGCACGGTCGGCTACCACCTCTACAAGGCGTACCCGAAGCTCGGCGTGGTCTCCCGCGGCGAGCTGGCCGGGATGTTCTGACCGGCGCGGCGGCCGGAGGCTCAGGACAGAGCCGGAAAAGGCGGTGCCCGCCCGGTGGTGAAGACCGGGCGGGCACGTGCAGGGCGGCGGCTGGGCCGTCGGATCGGTCAGACGGTGACGCCGTGCGCGGCGAGGTAGGCGACCGGGTCGATGTCGGAGCCGTAGTCCGGGGTGGTGCGGACCTCGAAGTGCAGGTGCGGCCCGGTGACGTTGCCGGTGGCGCCGGATATGCCGATCTCCTGGCCGGAGGTGACGGTCTGGCCGACCGAGACCACCGGGTTGGTGAGGTGGCCGTACAGCGTGTACTTGCCGTCCGCGTGCCGGATGATCACGTCGTTGCCGTAGGAGCCGTCCGCGCCGGCGTGGACCACGGTGCCCGCGGCGACCGAGTGGACCGGGGTGCCGCTCCAGACCAGGAAGTCGACGCCGGTGTGGTAGCCGGAGGACCAGTTGGAGCCCTCGGCGTGGTACGGCGTGCCGATGGCGGCGTCGCCGACCGGCTTGCTGTAGCCGGAGGGGCTGGCGGCCTTCTTGACGGCGGCGGCCGGGGCGGCCTTCTTCGCCGGGGCCGGCGCGGCCTTGACCACGGCGGTGTTCAGCGTGAGGTGCTGGCCGGGGCGGATCAGGCTCGGGTTGGCGCCGATGACCTTCTTGTTGGCGTTGTAGAGCGACTTCCAGCCGCCCTTGACGTGGTGGGCGGTGGCGATCTTCGCGAGGGTGTCGCCGCGGACCACGGTGTACTGCTGCGCCTTGGCGGAGACGGCGGGGGCCTTGGCAGGCTCGGCGGCCGACGCGTGGGCGACGGAGACCAGCGGCAGCGCGAGGGCGGCGGCCCCGGTGCCCGCGGCGATGCACACCCGGGTGAGGCGGTTGAGCGAGCGGGGCTTGCGGTGCTGTCCCTTTGCGGGCATGGGGGAATTCCTCTCCTACGCCTGCGAGGTGAGCTGTCGGGTTCGGGCAGGAGATGCCCGGCCGTGATCACCGTGCCCGCGCTGCGCGGCGGGCGTTCGGCGGCACGACTTCACCCCGAGCCGTCCGGTGTCCCCGGACGGCGGCTTACCTGGGTCCCCCGCTCCTGCCCTGAATGCTCGGCTGTTCCCGTGACCGGGCGGCGGCAGGATTCGGCGTCCCGCCCGGCGGATTCGCGGACGTCCGGCCCGCGGTAGGGCGAAGCTAGACGACCCCGGGATCGGCGGGCAACCAAAGGCGGCATGCCACCCCATTCCGCCCGAACCGGCGGTTACTCCCCGCCGCGAGGCCGCACCGTTCCGTGCGCGCGTCGGTCACCGCGGGTCGAGGGGCGGGGTGCACGCGGTGACAAATCGGCCATGTCGGGAACAGCGGGTGTCACGGGGAAGCCGGACCGTGTTCCTCCGGTGAGCCCGGTCACGCGGCGGCGGCGCAGTGATCCGGATCACTGCGAAATGCCCGAATTGCAGGGGTATTTCCCATACGTCCCGATTCACCACTGGCGATGCGTCAGGTTCCGCTCAGTAGCTTCCCGGCGCCCCGCCGATCCGGGCGTCCAGGGTCCTGCTGAGCCGGTAGCCGACCGGCCGGAAGCCGACCGCGGGCCAGTGCCCCGCGGCCAGCGGGGACGCGGAGTGCCAGCGGGCCGACATGTAGCGGTGGCCGTTGTCGTACGCCCACGCCAGTGCGGTGGCCAGCAGTACCCGGCTGATGCCCTCGCCGCGTGCGGCGGGCTCCACGTACGCCTCGGCCAGTTCGACGCAGGACCCGGGTATCACCGGGTCGGGCGTGGCGGGCACGACCAGCACCATGGCGATCTCCTCGCCCCTGCGGGACGCGATCCAGGCACCGCAGCGCGGGTCGGCGAGCGCATCGGCGTAGTGCAGCCGCAGGGCGGCCAGTGCGCCCTCGGGCTGCGGCTGGAACATCGCCGACTCGCGCTGCCGCCGCGAGGACTCCGCGGCCATCCGGCCGACCTGCGGCAGGTCGCCGGGACCGGCCCTGCGGATGCCGAGGCCCTCGACGCCGCGCGGCTGGCGGCCCCTGGCCTTGACCGCCATCAGGCCGTGCACCAGCTCGCGGCCGAAGCCGAGGTCGGCCCAGGGGGCGGTGGCGACGTCGCCGGCCGGCACCTGCACGTAGTGGACCAGCCGGCGGTCGGCGACCAGCCGGTCGGCGATCCTGGCGTAGAGCGAGCGCAGCACCTCGGTCTCCCGCCCGCCCGGCAGCGCGTGGCCGCCGTAGGGCACCAGGGCCGACCGCGGATGGGTGCGCAGCGCGGCCGGGTCGTCGGCGGCCAGGGTGACCGGCTGGGCGGCGAGGTAGCCGATCAGGTTGCCGTCGCCGTCCAGGGCGCGGCAGGCTTCGACGCCGGGGACGGCGTGCAGCCTGCCCACCAACTCGTCGCCGCGTACGGGTCCGTCGGCCAGCCAGGACCGCTGGGACGGGGGGCGTCGCGCCCGGGAGAACCAGCGGTCGTAACGCTGCACGGCCAGGGGTATGTGCTCGGCGGTCAGCGGCGCGGTGGCGACAGTCATGGTGTTCGAGGACGCTAGCGGGGCGCGTACCCCCACGGCAAGGCGGGAGGGACGCGGCCCGCCGCGGTGCCGTCAGCCGGTCCAGGCCGGGTGCCGCGGATCGTCGGCACGTACCAGGACATCGGCGCTCTCTTCCGGCAGCGCCTCGCGGGCGTAGCGCTGGTAGGCGGGCAGCGTCCACTGCTCCGCCGCCTCCGTACGCCGCCGCAGCGCGCCCTCCGACAGCCGCAGATGGACCGTCAGATCCAGCGGCAGGCCCTGGCCGAGCAGCAGCGGGCCGTCCAGCACCAGGACGCCGCCGGGCGGCAGCGCCACGTACTCCGCACGGGTGGAGCGGTCGGTGCCGGGGTCGCGCAGCGACGGCAGGGCGCGCCCGCTGCCGCCCGGGCCGAGCGGGTCGAGCACCTCGCGGCGCAGGGCGCCGGTGTCCAGCCACAGCTGGTAGTACGCGTCGACGTCCTGGTGCCCGTATTCGAGCCGCTGCGAGGCGGGCCGCCAGAAGGCCTGCGCCCGCACCCGCAGCACCGGGTGGCCGAGCGCGGGCAGCGCGGCGGCCAGGGCGTCCGCGAGGTCGGCGGTGCCGGCGGCGGGGGCGCCGTCCACCGCGACGCGCCACCAGGGTCCCGCGGGCGGCGGAGAGGCGGCGATCCGGTCGGCGAGGGCTTCCGCGAGCCGCGGCCAGGTGATCGGAGTGAGCTGCACACGGCCATCCTGCCGGAGCGCGAAAGCCGTGCGGCGGCGGGGCGAACTCCCCGATCATCCACTCATATAGGGGAAATTCTCTATAAATCACCCGTTTGCCAGCGCGCGGGATTCATGACTATTTGTGACCCTTGAAGAACTCATGGTGACCGTCCCCAGCACCCAGGAGAAAGCCCATGATCCTGTCCATCTCCGGCGTCGTCCTGCTCGGCGTCATCGTGTTCCTGTTCTTCCGCAAGGACGGGCTGAAGGTGTCCCACGGCATCGTCAGCGCGCTCTTCGGCTTCTACCTCGCGAGCACCGCCATCGCCCCGAGCATCACGGCCGGCGGCGCGAGCCTGGCCAGTCTGCTGGGCGGGATCAAGATCTAGCCGGCCGTCCCCGGCAGAGAGCACGACGTACGCCACCCGCAGGCCCGGGAGCGGTCGCCCGCTCCCGGGTCGCCTTCGGTCCCACCTTCTCCCCAGCTGCACCGCCGCGCGTCCCACGCGGCCTCCGCACCCGAGTCACCCGATGGAGCAACCGTGGCCAGGCGTCCCCTTCCCAGCATCCTGAGCAGCCGACCGGCGCTCGTCCGCGGCCGCGACCTGGCGCGCAGCGCCGCCGACGGCGCCTCCGACGTGCTGCACCCGGTCATCACCATCGCCCGCGGCATGCGCCGGCAGGCGGCCTGGACCGGCGGCTGGTGGGGCCGTACCCCCAAGGACCGCCGCGGTCCCGCGCTGCTGCTGGCCGTCGCGGGGGTGGTGGTCGTGGTGATGATGCCGTACGGCCCGCTGCTGGCCGTCGTCGCGCTGCTGGCGTCCGCGGCCTGGATGGGCCGGGACCGCACGCCGTCCGCGCCGGCCGGCCCCGGCGAGGCGGAGACCGGCCGGCTGCAGTCGCTGTACGAGGCGCTGGTGCCGTACCTGTCCGATCCGGCCGACCCCGCGCCGCTGTACACCCACGACGGCAGCTGGGCGAAGGCGTTCAGCTCCTTCGACTTCGAAGACGGCCGGCTGGTGCGGCTGCACCTGCGCTACCCGGCGTACTTCACCGACGGCGAGGCCGAATCGCGCGCCAGGATCGAGCAGCTGCTGCACGCCAAGGCCGGGCGGGGCCGGGAGTACCGCTTCGACTGGGACGAGGAGGACAACCACCTCACCCTCACCGCGCTGCCGCCGCTGCCCACCGACATCGTCGCCCAGCGCTTCGTCACCGCGCCCGGCGAGACGGTGCTCGGCTTCACCGACCCCGACGCCGTCCCGCGGACCGTGCCGGTCGCCGGGAGCGGCGAGGAGACTCGCGACGCGCCGCCGGTGGTGTGGCGCACCGGGGCGCGCTCCACCGAGCCGCACCTGCTGGCGCTCGGCCAGCCGGGCACCGGGACGACGAGCCTGCTGCGGTCGATCGCGCTGCAGTCGCTGGTGCACGGCGACGTCGTCATCGTGGACGGCAGCGGCACCGGCGAGTACGCGTGCCTGACCGGGCGGCCGGGAGTGCTCGCCGTCGAGGACGGGCTGCTCGGCGCGGCCGCCACGCTGGAGTGGGCCGCGCACGAGACCGAGCGCCGGCTCATCGCGGTCAACCGCGCCCGGCAGGAGGGGCGGCCGGTCGACGACGACGCGCGCCGCCCGCTGTGGATCCTGGTCGACCGGCCGACCGCGCTCAGCCAGCTGGCGCTGGCGGAGGGGCGGCCCGACCCGCAGCTGCTGCTCGACGTGCCACTGCGGCACGGGCGTACGGCCAACGTCGCCGTCGCCGTCGCCGACCAGCTCGACGCGACGGAGGCGCTGGCGCCGGTGGTCATCGCGCACACCCGGGCGCGGGTCGTGCTCGGGCGGCTGGCGCCGGAGCACGTCGAGGCGGTGCTCGGTGCGGCGCAGCGCACCACCCCGGCCGCGGAGGTGCCCCCGGGGCGGGGGTACGCCCGGCTCGGCACCGGGCCTGTGCTCCGGCTCCAGGTGCCGGCGACGCCCGACCCCTACGACGACGAGGCGACCTCCCCGCAGCGCGAGGCCGTCCTCGCCCTCCTCCCGGGTGCCACCCCCGAGCCCCCGGCCCCCGACCCCGAGCCGGAGCCGGAGCCCTCCACCCTCCGCAAGGAGGCCGTCATCCGCACGGTCGCCGACCTGGGCTAGCCCAAGCCGGCGCTCTTCCCCGCCCACGCCGGTCGTACGGCCCCCTCCGCGGGGGCGAGCGTGGCGGCGGACCGCCACCACCCCAGGCCTACCGGCCGGTGGTCCGGCACGGACCGAACACCCCCCTCCGGACGGTGACGACCCGCACCCCGGTGGCGGGCCGGCCGCGCAGTTCCCCGCACCCCCGGTGCTCGCCCTCCGCGGCACACGACACGAACCCACGACCGTCGCACGGCGGCGGACCGCCACCCCCCAGGGGCGCGAGGAACTGCGCGCTCAGCCACCCACCCACCGGTGGTCCGGATGCGACAGCAACAGCCCCTTGCGGCCGGTGACGACCCGCACCCCGCTGGCGGGCCGGCCGCGCAGTTCCCCGCGCCCCTGAAAAGCACCGCCCTCGGCAGGGGCACCCCCTCAGCCCCCGCAGCCGGCTGAAGCGCGACGCACGACGCAGGGGCGCCCCCTCAGCCCCCGCGGCCGGCGGAAGCGCACCCCCGGGGTGAGGGGACCGTGTGGGGGGCGGCCCCCCCGGAGGGGCTAGGCGACGAAGAGGCCTGAAGGCTCTGCGTCGGGCGCCGCGCCGGAGCGGACGAGGTCGGCGGCGGCGGCGAGGCGGGTGGCGGCCTCGACCGCCGCGGAGCCGCTCACCGTGAAGGGAACGCGCACGTAGGACTCGAAAGCCCCGTCGACGCCGAAGCGCGGCCCGGAGGGCACGCGGACGCCGAGGCGCTCGCCGGCCACGGCGACCCGGGAGCCGGACACGTCACCCGTGCGCACCCACATCGTCATCCCGCCGCGCGGCACCGTGAAGTCCCACCCGGGTGTGTGCTCGCGCAGCGCCGCCGCGAGGTCGTCCCGGCATTCGCGGGCACGTGCCCGCCGCGCGGCGAGCGCCTGGTCCCAGCCGCCACCCCGCAGCAGCCAGGCGACGGCGAGCTGGTCGACGACCGGCGAGCCCAGGTCGAGGTAGGCGCGGGCGGAGACCAGCCGCCGCACCACGTCGGGCGTGGACCTGACCCAGCCGATCCGCAGCCCGGCCCACACCGCCTTGCTGGCGGAGCCGACCGTCATCACCGTCCCGCCGCGGTCGAACGCGGCCATCGGGCGGACGCCCGGCTCCGCCCCGTCGAGGGTGAGTTCGGCCATCGTCTCGTCCGCCACGACGACCGTGCCGGCGGCCCTGGCCGCCTCCACCAGCTCGCGCCGCTCCTCGTCGCCGACGAGCGTCCCGGTGGGGTTGTGGTAGTCCGGCATCACGTACGCCATCCGCGGCGCCGCGTCCCGCAGCACCCGCCGCCACGCACCCATGTCCCAGCCGCCGAGGCCCTCGCGCAGCGCGACCGGCACCAGCCGCGCCCCGGTCTCGCGGAAGAGTTCCAGCACGTTGGCGTAGCTGGGCGACTCCACGGCGACGCGTTCGCCGAGGCCCGCCACCCGCCGGGCCGCCGCCCCGATCGCGCCCATCGCGCCGGTGGTCACCATGATCTGCTCGGGCATGGTCGGCACGCCCCGCGCGGTGTAGCGGTCGGCGATGGCCTCGCGCAGCACCGGCAGGCCCGCGGGGAAGTCGCCGTGGGTGGCGGCGTACGCCGGGAGTTCGGCGAGGGCGCCCTGCATGGCGTTGGTCAGCCACGGCTCGGGGGCCGGCAGCGCGGCGCAGCCGAGGTCGATGACGGAGCCCGCGGCGTCCGGCGGCAGCGGTTCGAGGCTGCGGGAGGGCAGCACATGGCCCTCGGGGATCGCGGTCCAGCTGCCGGCGCCGCGCCGGGATCGCGCGAAGCCCTCGGCCCGCAGCGCTTCGTACGCGGCCGCCACGGTGGTCCTGCTCACGCCGAGCGCCAGCGCGAGCTCCCGCTCCGCGGGCAGCCTGGCCGCGACCTGCACCCGGCCTTCGAGCACCAGCAGCCGTACGCCGTCGGCCAGCCCGCGGTAGGCGGGCAGCTTGCGGCCGGTGCCTCCGGTCGCGGGACCCGGCTCCAGCAGCCGGGCCAGATGTGCCGCGCTGACCGACGCAGTCCACTGCGACATGAAATTCAGTCCACCTTTCGCGGATTGGCCATGGATCGCATCCCCTTACAGGCCACACAGTGACATGCGCGTCCGTACGACCGCCAGGGGGGTTTCCGTTGTCACCGTTTCGCCCGTTTCCGTCCCGTCCGCCTCTTCTCCCACGTGGCCCGCTCCCGGTGGGCCGCCTCGTACGGCTCTACGTCGGCCTGGTCCTCTACGGTGCGACCGACGCCCTGGTGATCCGCGCCGACCTCGGCCTCGACCCGTGGGACGTCTTCCACCAGGGCCTGGCCCGGCACACCGGGATCAGCATCGGCAACATCTCCATTCTCGTCGGTGCGGTGGTGCTGCTGCTGTGGTGGCCGATCCGGCAGCGGCCGGGACTCGGCACGGTGTCCAACGTCGTCCTGGTGGGCGCCTCGATCGACGCCACCTGCGCGGTGGTCCCGCACGTGGAGGCGCTGAGCGCCCGTATCCCGCTGCTGCTGGCCGGAGTGCTCTTCAACGGCGTCGCGACCGGCCTCTACATCGCCGCCCGCTTCGGCCCGGGGCCGCGGGACGGCCTGATGACCGGCCTGCACCGCAGGACCGGCCGCTCGCTGCGGTTGATCCGCACCGGCATCGAGGTGACCGTGCTCGCCGCCGGATTCCTGCTCGGCGGCGGGGTCGGGGTCGGTACCGTGCTCTATGCGCTGACGATCGGCCCGCTCGCCCAGTTCTTCCTCCGGGTTTTCGGCGGCTCCCGGACGGGTACCCGATCCCGGACCGGAACACCGGCGGCACCCGGCCCCCGGGAACGCGCGGTGGCGGACACGATTTAGTCCCGGGCCGCGCGGACCGGTAGTGTACGCGGTTGGCCCGGTAGCTTGACCGTTACTGCACACAAAAGATATGACAACACCGGGTGACATCTCCCCTCAGATGTGACAAACCGGGCGCCGGTGGGTACAAACAGGGGCGACACGACGGGCGACGCATCTCCCTCATCGGGAATCTTCACCGCCGACCGGACGTTGACCGGATGACGACGACAGCGACACCTGTCCTGTGGGCGACCAAGCCCGGGAGGCACGATTCATGAGTGAGCGAGCTCTCCGCGGCACGCGACTCGGGGCCACCAGCTACGAGACCGACCGCGGTATCGATCTGGCCCCGCGCCAGACCGTTGAGTACGCATGCCGGAACGGACATCGATTTGAGATGCCGTTTTCGGTCGAGGCCGAGATTCCGCCGGAGTGGGAGTGCCGCGCCTGCGGCCAGACCGCACTCCTGGTGGACGGAGAAGGTCCCGAGGAGAAGACCACCAAGCCCGCGCGCACGCACTGGGACATGCTCATGGAGCGGCGCACGCTGGAGGAGCTGGAGGAGGTGCTGGCCGAACGGCTGGCGGTCCTGCGCTCCGGGGCGATGAACATCGCGGTGCATCCGCGGGACAACCGCAAGACCGCTTGACGCCCGTCCCCCGGGTGAGATCCGGGGGCGGCACCGACTATCCCGCCCGGCGCGGAACGCAGCGTTGCGTTTTTCGCCGGGCGGCTTTGTCGTGTCCGCACACCCACGGACCGACTCCCACGGACCGACTCCCACGGACCCGGGAGGCCGCTCGGAGGGCCTGAGCCCCCCGAGGTCCCGAACCCCCGCGCCTCCGGGCTCTCAGCCCTCCCGCGGGCCTTCGCGGTCGACGACCTCGCCCTGGATGACCTTGCCGTCGGGGCGGTGGATACGGGTCTGCTCACCGGCTTGCTGGGCCTGCTGGAAGAGGTCGCCCAGCGAACCGGGGTCCACCGCCCCCGCGTGGCGGCGCAGCGAGCGTTCCGCGGCGCGCTCGGCCAGCGAGCCGATCAGCTTGCGGGTGGGCGGGAAGAGCAGCAGCAGCCCGGCCGCGTCGGAGATGAAGCCCGGGATGATCAGCAGCATCCCGCCCAGCATGTGCAGCCCGGTGCGCCCGCCGCCGACCGGCGGGACGGTGGCCTCGGCGCCCTGCGCGGCGGCGCCCTGCTGCTGCATGGTGGCGGCCAGGTTGCGCCAGGCGCTGCGCCCGGCCCGCTTGACGGCCGCGGCACCCAGCACGAAGCCCGCGACGATGCTCAGCAGCACCACCAGGCCGCTGGTGGCCGAGGCCACCACCGTCAGCAGCCAGATCTCCAGCACCGCCCAGGCCGCGATCACCAGCGGCACCACGGTCCTGGCGCGGGAGCGCCGCCGCGGCTGCGCGGAGCGCGGGCGGACGGGGGGCGGGGTACTCGTCGTCATAGCTCAAGTGTGCCAAAGAGCGGGTAAAGGCCGGGTCGGCAGGGGCTGCCCGCGGTGGACTCGGCGGTGCCGTACCGACACGATGTGGCACGTGACGGACGACCCGCGGGAAACAGAGCATCTGCCGGCGCCGGCCTGGCGCCGGGTCACCCGGGGGGAGCCGCGCTGGACCTCCACGGCCGCGGTGGTGGCCGTGGTGGTGATCCAGCTGACGCTGCCGTCCCGGCTCGTGGTGCACCCGCAGTGGCTGATGCCGGCCGTGGAGCTGGCCCTGCTGGTGGCGCTCGTCGCGAGCAACCCGCACCGCATCGAGCGCGGCTCGCGCACCATCCGCGCGCTGGAGATCGGGCTGGCCCTGGTGATCGGCGGCGCCAACGCCTACTCGGCGGTGCGCCTGGTGGCCGACCTGATCGGCGGCACCGAGACCTCGGCGGCGGGGGCGCTGCTGCTGACCGGCGGCGCGATCTGGCTGACGAACACAGTGATCTTCGCCCTGCTGTACTGGGAGCTGGACCGCGGCGGCCCGGCCGCCCGCTCGCAGGGCGAGCGGGACGTACCGGACTTCCTCTTCGTCCAGATGCAGTCGCCCGAGCTGGCCCCGCCGCACTGGGAGCCGGCCTTCTTCGACTACTTCTACCTGTCCTTCACCAACTCCACCGCGTTCAGCCCGACCGACGTGATGCCGATGACGCGCTGGGCGAAGGCGCTGATGCTCGCGCAGTCCGCGGTGTCGCTGCTGACCGTGGTGCTGGTGGTGGCGCGAGCGGTGAACATCCTGGGCTAGGACCTGAGCCTAGGACGGTGACGGGCGGCCGGCCTCCGCGGTGATCGCGGCGTCCGCCTCGCCGTCCGCCTGCGGGCCGACGTGCAGGCGTACGGCAGGATCGGCGTCGGCGTCGGCGCCTTCGTCGCCGTCGTCCTCGGGCACGGCCTCGCCGACGGCGGCGGGCTTGCCGCCGGTGAACCGGGCGGCCCGGGAGCTGATCCCCCACCCGGTGACCCGCAGCAGCGCCTCGGCCACGATGTTGCGGCTCATCTTGCTGTCGCCGCGCTCGCGCTCCACGAAGGTGATCGGCACCTCCACCACGTGGAAGCCGGCCTTGACCGCGCGCCAGGCCAGGTCCACCTGGAAGCAGTAGCCCGCGGAGGCGACGTCGTCCATGCCGAGGCCCAGCAGGGTCTCCTTGCGGAAGGCCCGGTAGCCGCCGGTGACGTCGCGGATGGTGACGCCCAGCATCAGCCGGGAGTACGTGCTGCCGCCGCGGGAGATGAACTCGCGGCTCTTGGGCCAGTTCACCACCCGGCCGCCGGGAATCCAGCGCGAGCCGAGCACCAGGTCGGCGCTCTTCAGCGCGGTCAGCAGCCGGGGCAGCTCCTCGGGCTGGTGGGACCCGTCGGCGTCCATCTCGACCAGGACGTCGTAGCCGTTGTCGATGCCCCAGCGGAAGCCGGCCAGGTAGGCGGCGCCGAGCCCTTCCTTGCCCTCGCGGTGCAGGACGTGCACCGACGGGTCCTCGACTGCCAGGTCGTCGGCCAGCTTGCCCGTGCCGTCAGGGCTGTTGTCGTCGGCGACCAGGACGTCGGCGTCCGCCACCGAGGCCCGCACCCGCCGCACGATCGGCACCAGGTTCTCGGCCTCGTTGTAGGTCGGGATGATGACCAGGACCCTGCCGAGCGGCCCGAAGCTCCGCTGCTCGCCGTCGTTCACTGCTGTTCCTGTCCTTTCGTGGTGCGGGTACGGCCCCGCCTGCCGAGTGCGATGGCGACCGCACAGGACAGAAGCCCCACCATAGCGAGGGTCCACTCGGGTGCCGCACCGACGCGATCGGCGACCGTCTTGCCGTCGCGCAGCGGGATGTCGGCGTTCAGCACCTGCTGGGTGAATTCCCTGCTGCGCTGTTCGATCTTGCCATCGGGACCGACGATCGCACTGATCCCGCTGGTCGCGGCGGTGACGACGGCCCGTCCGTGCTCGATCGCGCGCAGCCTGGACATGGCGAGCTGCTGCTCCGGCTGCCCGGTCCTGCCGTAGGTGGCGTTGTTGGTCTGGACGACGATGGCCCGCGCACCGGCGTTGACGGTGTCGCGCACGATGCCGTCGTAGGCGACCTCGAAGCAGATCACGTCGCCCAGCCTGGCCGGGCCGATCTGCAGCACACCGGTGGTCTTGCCGGGGTAGAAGTCGCGCGGGATCTCGTCGAGCCGGCTGATGACCTTGGTCAGTTCCTTGCGGAAGGGGACGTACTCGCCGAACGGCACCGGGTGCTGCTTGGTGTAGTGCGCGCCGGGACCCTTGACCGGGTCCCACACGATGCCCTCGTTCTGCACGTGGTCGGCGTCCGGGCCGTCCACCAGCACGCCCACCAGGACCGGGACGCCGACCGCCTGCACGGCCTCGGTGATCTTGTCGTAGGCGGCCGGGTTCGAGAACGGGTCGAGGTCGGAGGAGTTCTCCGGCCACAGCACCACGTCGGGCTTGGGCACCCGGCCCGCCTTGATGTCCGCGGCGAGCTTCAGCGTGGCCTTGACGTGGTTGTCCAGGATCATCATCGGCCGGCCGAGGAAGTGCAGCCCCGGCTGCTGGACGTTGCCCTGCACGACGGCGATCCGTACGTGGTCGGTGGCGTTCGTCGGCACCGGTACGAGCAGCCCGGCCAGCAGGACCGCCGCGGACAGCACCAGGGCGCCGGCCGCGGGCAGCACCGCCCGCGGGCTCCAGGCCCGGGTGCGGTACAGGCGGGCGCCGGTGAGCGCCGCCGCGGCCAGCAGGGTGCCGCTGAGCGCCACCGCGAAGGTCACCAGCGGGGCGCCCCCCAGCGCCGCCAGCGGGGTGTACGGGGAGGCGGTGTTGGCGAAGGCCAGCCGGCCCCACGGGAAGCCGCCGAAGGGCAGCCGGTCGCGGGCCAGCTCCTCGGTCACCCACAGGCACGCGGCCCACAGCGGCCGGCCGGGCAGCCGCTGGCCCAGCACCAGGCAGGCGCCCAGCGCGGCCAGGAAGCCCGCCTCGATCGCGGCCAGGCCCACCACGGCGTCCCAGCCGACGGTGTGCAGCCACTGGAGCAGCCAGATGAAGAAGGGCCAGCCGAAGGCGAAGCCGAGCCAGGCGCCCTGGCGTACGGTCCTGCCGCGGGTCAGCAGCGACAGCGCGGCGACCGAGACCAGCGACAGCGGCCACAGGTCGTACGGCGGGAAGGCGGCGGCCAGCGCCAGGCCGCTCGCCGCGGCGACCGCGCTGCTGGGCGCGGACCTGCGGGCCAGGGCGGCGAACCGCTTGCGCCGCGAGGCGCGCGGCGCCGCCGGCTCCGGCG
>NZ_CAJSLV010000121.1 GCF_907177275.1 Actinacidiphila cocklensis | reverse complement strand
GCCCCAGCTCCCGCCGCCCCCGCGCCTGCTCCGGCAGCTGCCCCGGCGCCGGCTCCGGTCGCCCCGGCCGCGCCCGCTCCGGCGGCCGTGACCGGTGACGAGGGCGCCTACGTCACCCCGCTGGTCCGCAAGCTCGCCGCCGAGAACGGCGTGAACCTCGGCTCCGTGCAGGGCACGGGCGTCGGCGGTCGGATCCGCAAGCAGGACGTCATCGCCGCCGCGGAGGCCGCGAGGGCCGCTGCCGCCGCCGCGTCCAAGGCGGCCCCGGCCGCCGCCGCGGCACCGAAGGCCGCCGTCGCGGTGTCCCCGCTGCGCGGCCAGACCGTCAAGATGACCCGGATGCGCAAGGTCATCGGCGACAACATGATGAAGGCCCTGCACTCGCAGGCGCAGCTCACCAGCGTCGTCGAGGTGGACGTCACCCGCGTCATGCGGCTGCGCGCCCAGGCCAAGGAGTCCTTCGCCGCCCGCGAGGGCGTCAAGCTCTCGCCGATGCCGTTCTACGTGAAGGCCGCGGCCCAGGCCCTCAAGGCGCACCCGGTGATCAACGCCAGGATCAACGAGGACGAGGGCACGATCACCTACTTCGACTCCGAGAACATCGGGATCGCGGTGGACTCCGAGAAGGGTCTGATGACCCCGGTCATCAAGGGTGCGGGCGACCTGAACATCGCCGGTATCGCCAAGAAGACCGCGGAGCTGGCGGCCAACGTCCGGGCGAGCAAGATCACCCCCGACGACCTGGCCGGTGCGACCTTCACCATCAGCAACACCGGGTCGCGCGGTGCGCTCTTCGACACCGTCATCGTGCCGCCGAACCAGGCCGCCATCCTGGGCATCGGCGCGACGGTCAAGCGCCCGGTGGTCGTGGAGACCCCCGACGGCACGGTCATCGGGGTGCGCGACATGACCTTCCTGTCGCTGTCCTACGACCACCGGCTGGTGGACGGTGCCGACGCGGCCCGCTACCTGACGGCGGTCAAGGAGATCCTCGAGGCCGGCGAGTTCGAGGTCGAGCTGGGCCTGTAAGCGCCCCGCACGACCGCTGTACGGCACAGGCGCCCCCGTCCCGGCTCACCCGGGACGGGGGCGCCGCCGCATGCCGGCGGCCGCCGCGGGGGAGGCACGGTTGCTTCCCCGTCGTATCGTCTAAGTCACGCAACACGTGAAGGAGCGCGCCCCATGGCCCCTGCCGCCGTCCCCCACCTGGTCGTGCACAGCCTCCGCGAGCAGATCCGCGAGCACATCCTGGAGGGGATCGTCAGCGGGCGCTGGAAGCCGGGCGAGCGGATCGTGGAGCGCAGGATCGCGGTGGAGCTGCAGGTCAGCCAGACTCCCGTGCGGGAGGCGCTGCGGGAGCTGGAGGCGCTGCGGCTGATCGAGTCGGCGCCGAACAAGGGCGTGCGGGTGCGCGGGCTCACCGCGGCCGACCTCAAGGAGAGCTATCCGGTGCGGGCCGGCCTCGAACAGGTCGCTGCCGAGCTGGCCGCGGAGCGGCTGGCCGCCGACCCGGCCGCCCTGGAGCGCGAGGTCGCCGCGCTGCGGGTGGCCGACACGACGCTCGACGGCGAGGCCCAGGTGCGGCACACCGTGGCCTTCCACCACGAGCTGGTCCGTGCGGCGGACAACGCGGTGCTGCTGCACACGTGGGAGTCGCTGGGCATCGAGGTGTGGACCACACTGTCGATCCGCTGGCTCAGCCCCGCCCCCCGTGCCTACGCGTCGGAGCACCAGGACATCGTCGAGGCGTTCACCCGCCGCGACCCCCGTATCTGCGAACTGATCAAGTCGCACGTCCTGAGCTGCGCCCCGCAGGTCTGACCCGCCGCCAGGGCGTCGCCCTGGGAATCGAAGGAGAGCGGGCGAGGCACCGCGTGCCCGGAAGGCTGGCACCCCGTGCCGACTTGGAATCGGTCGCCGCGAAGCATTGATCGATCATCGATCGCGGAATATCGTGGAAGCCGGAGGGCGAGCCCTGTCTGCCGACTCATCACTCGCACTCACCACCTCCTCCGCTCGGAAGGCGGCACACCCATGCCTGACGCCGTTGGCCGTACCCGGCCGAGTCAGCTCGATCAGATCCCCGACCGCGACCCGGAAGAGACCACCGAGTGGCTCGCGTCGCTCGACGCCGTCACCAAGGCGGCGGGGCCGCACCGGGCCGCGTATCTGATGCGCAGAACGCTGGAAGGCGCCAGCGCCGACGGCATAGCGCTCCCCTCGCTCCTCGAGACCGAGTACATCAACACCATCCCGACCTCCGCCGAGCCCGCCTACCCGGGCGACGAGGCGCTGGAGGCCAGGATCACCGCCTGGAACCGGTGGAACGCGGCCGCCATGGTGACCCGCGGCAGCAAGCTCGGGCTCGGCGGCCACATCGCCACCTTCGCGTCGGCGGCCTGGCTGTACGAGACCGGCTTCCAGCACTTCTTCCGCGGCAAGGAGGGCGACACCTCGGGCGACCAGCTCTACATCCAGGGCCACGCCTCCCCCGGTGTCTACGCCCGCGCCTTCCTCGACGGCCGGCTGTCCGAGGGCCAGCTCGACCGCTTCCGGCAGGAGGCCGGCGGCGACGGCCTGCCCTCGTACCCGCACCCGCGGCGGCTGCCGTGGCTGTGGGAGTTCCCCACCGTCTCGATGGGCCTGGGCCCGCTGTCCGCGATCTACCAGGCGCGCTTCAACCGCTACCTGGAGCACCGCGGCATCAAGGACACCTCCGACTCGCACGTGTGGGCCTTCCTCGGCGACGGCGAGATGGACGAGCCCGAGTCGACGGCCGCCCTGGCGCTGGCCGGCCGCGAGGGCCTGGACAACCTGACCTTCGTGATCAACTGCAACCTGCAGCGGCTCGACGGCCCGGTCCGCCCCAACTTCAAGATCGTGCAGGAGCTGGAGTCGCAGTTCCGCGCCGCCGGCTGGAACGTGGTCAAGGCGCTGTGGGGCGCGGCCTGGGACGAGGTCCTCGCGCAGGACGTGGACGGCGCGCTGCTGCGGCGGCTGCGCGAGGTGCCCGACGCGCAGTTCCAGACCTACGCCACCCGCGACGCGGCCTACATCCGCGAGCACTTCTTCGGCGCGGACGCCTCGCTGCGCACGATCGGCGGCCGGCTCTCCGACGCCAAGCTGATCGAGCTGTTCCAGACCTCGCGCGCCGGACACGAACCGCGCAAGGTCTACGCGGCCTACCGCGCCGCCCTCGACCACAAGGGCGCCCCGACGGTGGTCCTCGCGCAGACGGTCAAGGGCTACACCCTGGGCGCCGGCTTCGAGTCGCGCAACGCCAACCACCAGATGAAGAAGCTCACCAACGAGCAGTTCCGCGCGATGCGCGACCTGCTGGAGCTGCCGATCCCGGACAGCGCGCTGGACGCGGGCACCGTCCCGTACTGGCACCCCGGTGAGGACTCGCCCGAGATGCGCTACCTGCGCGAGCGGCGCGCGGCACTCGGCGGTCCCGCCCCGGCCCGCAAGGTCGTCGCCAAACCGCTGCCGCTGCCGCCCGACAAGGCGTACGCGAGCCTGGAGAAGGGCTCGGGCACGCAGGAGATCGCCACCACGATGGCGTTCGTGCGGCTGGTCAAGGACCTGATGCGGGAGAAGGAGACCGGCCGCCGCTGGGTGCCGATCGTCCCGGACGAGGCGCGCACCTTCGGCATGGAGTCGCTCTTCCCGTCCGCGGGCCTGTACTCGCCCAAGGGCCAGACGTACGACCCGGTCGACCGCGACCAACTGCTGTACTACAAGGAGGCGAAGGACGGCCAGATCCTCAACGAGGGGATCACCGAGGCCGGTTCGCTCGCCGACTTCACCGCGGCGGCCACCGCGTACGCCACGCACGGCGAGCCGATGATCCCGTTCTACATCTTCTACTCGATGTTCGGCTTCCAGCGCACCGCCGACCAGTTCTGGGCGCTGGCCGACCAGTTGGGCCGCGGGTTCGTGATCGGTGCGACCGCCGGCCGCACCACGATGACCGGCGAGGGCCTGCAGCACGCGGACGGCCACTCGCACCTGATCGCCTCCACCAACCCGGCGGCGCTCTCCTACGACCCGGCGTTCGCGTACGAGGTCGCGGTGATCGTCCGCGAGGGACTGCGGCGGATGTACGGCCCCGAGGCCGAGGACGTCTTCTACTACCTGACGGTCTACAACGAGCCGAAGGTGCAGCCCGCGATGCCGGCGGGCGTCGAGGAGGGCATCCTCAAGGGCCTCTACCGCTACCAGACCGCCGCCGACGCGGCGCCCGGCGCCCCGCGGCTGCAGCTGCTGGCCTCCGGCACCGCCATCCACTGGGCGCTGGACGCGCAGCGGCTGCTGGCCGAGGACTGGGGTGTGGCGGCCGACGTGTGGTCGGCGCCGTCCTGGACCGAGCTGCGGCGCGAGGCGCTGGAGTGCGACGCGGCCCGGCTGCGCGGCGAGGAGCGCACGCCGTACGTGACGCGCGCGCTGGAGGGGGCGCCGGGGCCGGTGGTCGCCGTCAGCGACTGGATGCGGGCGGTGCCCGACCAGATCGCGCCCTGGGTGGAGCAGGACTGGACGTCGGTCGGCACCGACGGCTTCGGCCTGTCGGACACCCGCGACGCGGCCCGCAGGTACTTCGGGGTGGACCCGCAGTCGCTCACCGTCCAGGCGCTCGCGGCCCTCGCCCGCCGCGGCGAGGTCGAGCCGGCCACGGTGAAGGAGGCGGCGGAGCGCTACGGGCTCTGACGCCGGGCCGCCGGGTACGCCTCCGGCGCCTTGCCGCCGTCACGGGTGTGGCCTGTGCCAACTCCCGTGGCGGCGGCGCCTGTTGGTGCTCAGGTGTACCCAAGAAACCTGAGGAACCCGGGAGTCGGCCTAACCTACTGACTCGAAAGGGATTGCGGGCGCCTACAAGTACCGGTTACGTTCCCCCGGATGCCTGCCAACCCCAGTCCTCTGGCGGCTCCCACCGCCGAGGACCACCGCGCCTGGTACCACGTGCAGTCCGCCGCGCTCGCGCACGACCGGCCCGGTGAGCCGGTGCCCTCACAGGCCGCGGTGCGGGCCGGGCTGACCACCACCGGCAGCCGCCGCCAGCTGGTCCTGTGGCTGCTGCGCGGCTCGGGCGACGAGCCGGTCGCAACCGCCGTCCTGCGGCTGTCCGGCACCGCGGCGGACGGCAGCGGCACCGACGGCCCCGCCGACGTCCAGATGACCGTCCACCCGGCGCACCGCAGGCTCGGCACGGGCTCCCGGCTGCTCGCCACCGTCACCGAGGCGGCCACCGCGGCGGGTTGCGCCAGCCTGGCCGCGGAAGCGGTGTCCGGCACCCCGGGCGAGGGCTTCCTCGCGACCCGCGACTTCGTCCCCGTCACCCGGCTGACCTGGCAGCGGCTCGCCCTCGACGACATCCCGGACCCGGTCGGCAAGCTCCCCGACGTGCCGCACCCCGGCTACCGGCTGACCGCCTGGGAGGGCGCCGTCCCCGACACGCTCACCGACGGCTTCCTCGGCGCCCTGCGCGCGCTGCCCACGCCGGCGGCGGGCCTCGACACGGGCGGCTGCCGCTGGGACCCGGCCGCCGTCCACGAGGCGGCCGAACTCGCCGCCCGCCGCGGCGACCGGCTGCTCACGGTCGCCGCGCTCCACGACGGCGGTGACGTCGCCGGCTACACCACCGTCCTGCTGCCCGGCGACGGCGCCCGCCGCGCCCAGCAGCACGACACCGCGGTCGTACCCGCCCACCGCGGCCACGGGCTCGGCCTGTGGATGAAGGCCGAGATGCTGCGCAGGCTGCCCGCCGTGCAACCGGACCTGGCCGAGATCCACACCTGCGTCCCCGACGACAACCGCCACCTGCTCGCGGTCAACACCTCCCTGGGCTTCCGCCCCCTGCGCCGCACCGTCCGCTTCCGCCTGCGCCTGCGGCGCCGCTAAGGGCTGTCCCAGGCCCAAGGGCCTAGCCCGAGCGGCGGGTGTGCGTAACGACACGGACGCATCCGGCTGACAGGGCGTGCACCGGCGCGTGGCAACCGGGAAGCTGTACGGGTGATGGACGAGACGCAGTTCTGGGAGATCGTCGACAGTACGCGCGAGGCGTCGGGCGGCGAGCCGGAGGACCATGCCGACCTGCTCGTGGAGCGTCTTGCCCAGCTCGACCCGGACGCGGTGATCGACTTCGCGCGGCACTTCGAGACCCGCTTCATCCGGGCCTTCCGCTGGGACCTGTGGGGTGCCGCCGACATCATGCTCGGCGGTGCCGACGACGAGTCCTTCGACTACTTCCGCTGCTGGCTCATCGGCCAGGGCCGGCACATCTTCGAGGGCGCGCTGCACTCGCCCGACGACCTCGCCTTCCTCATCACCGACTTCGACGCGGAGACGGACGGGGACGCCGAGGACCTCGGCTACGCCGCCGACGAGGCGTACGAGCAGCTGACGGCCGTCCGGCTGCCCGAGCTCGGGCTGCCCGACCAGGAGCGGCCCGAGGGCGACCCGCTGGACTTCGACGACGAGCCGGCCATGGCGGCCCGCTTCCCCCAACTCTGGTCCCGCTTCACCTGACCCTCTTCACCGCGCCGTCTTCACCTGACCCTCTTCACCTGACCGTCCGCCTCGGAAGAAGGATGGCTGCCATGCGTATTGCCGTGACGGGGGCGTCCGGGCTGATCGGGGGCGCCCTGACAACCGCCCTGGCCCGCGCGGGCCACGACGTCGTCCGCCTGGTCAGGCGGGAGCCGCAGGCGGCGGACGAGATCCGCTGGGACCCGGCAAGGCGCGTGCTGGACCCCGGCGCGCTGAGCGGCTGCGGAGCCGTCGTCCACCTGGCCGGAGCCGGCGTCGGGAACCGCCGCTGGACGGAGGCGCGGAAGAAGGAGCTGTACGACAGCCGGGTGCGGGGCACCGCGACGATCGCCGCCGCGGCCGCGGCGGCGGACAGCCCGCCCGGCGTCCTGCTGTGCGGCACCGCGATCGGCTTCTACGGCGACACCGCCGACCGCTGGGTGGACGAGGACAGCCCGCCCGGCGAGGGGTTCCTGGCGGAGCTGGTCCAGGACTGGGAGGCCGCGGCGGAACCCGCCGCGGCAGCCGGCATCCGTACCGCCTTCGCCCGTACCGGACTGGTCGTGGCCCGGGAGGGCGGCGCATGGGGCCGGCTCTTCCCGCTGTTCAAGGCGGGGCTCGGCGGCCGGCTCGGCAACGGCCGGCAGTTCTGGAGCTTCATCGCGCTGCACGACGAGATCGCCGCGATGCAGTACATCCTCGACACCCCCGCACTGTCCGGCCCGGTCAACCTGACCGCCCCCGAGCCGCTGACGAACCGTGAGGTCACCGCGGCCATGGGCCGCGTCCTGCACCGGCCGACGCTCGCCGCGGTGCCGGCGCCCGTCCTGCGGGTGGCGCTGGGCGAGTTCGCCGGGGATGTGCTGGGCAGCCAGCGGGTGCGGCCCAAGCGGCTGGTCGAGTCCGGCTTCACGTACGCCTTCCCGGAGATCGAGCAGGCCATCGCGGCGGCGTTGCGTACCGGATAAGGCCGGATCGGACCGGTTGCGACCGCATCAGTTGCCATTGATGGGGGCATGACCCTTACCAGCGTTCTGCGCCAATCGCCTCGGTGGTCGCGCATGCGCTGACACGAGCGGGGAGTCGGCCCGACCTCGGGGAGGGAAATCGTGCTTCTGCCAGCACGCCGTAAGACCACGGCAATACCTGTGGACGTGATCGTGATCGGAGCCGGGGCCGCCGGCCTTGCGGCCGCACACCACCTGCTCGACGCGGGCCTGACGGTGACCGTGCTGGAGGCGGCGGAACGCGTCGGCGGCCGGATGGCCACCGACGAGGTCGCCGGCTTCCGGCTGGACCGCAGGCCGCACCTGCTCAACACCTCCTACCCCGAGCTGCACCGCACCCGGAGCCTGCGCGGCCTGCCGCTGGCCCCGCTCGCGCCGGGCGCACTGGTACGGGCCGGCGGCCGCGGCTACCGGGTCGGGGACCAGCGCGGCGCCCGTGCGGCGTTCGGCTCGGCGCTGGACCGGGCGCGGATGAACGCCACGCTCAACCGGCTCGCCGGCACCCCGGACGCGAGGCTGGCCGCCCGCCGGGAGACGACGGCCGCGCGGGCGCTGAACGGGCGCGGCTTCGCCCCGCGTACGGTCGAGGGCTTCCTGCGGCCGCTGCTGGCCGCGCTGCTGTGCGACCCGGAGCTGCAGACCTCCAGCCTGGCCGCCGACCTGGTGCTGCGCGGTTTCGCCCGCGGCCGCACCTGCCTGCCCGCGGGGGGCGCCGCGGTCCTGCCGGAACAGCTCGCCGCGGCCCTGCCGCCGGGCACGGTACGCCTGGGCACGCCCGCGGTGCGGGTCGCGATCAGCAGCGTCCGGGTCGCCGACGGCGGGGAACTGCCCTGCCGGGCGGTCCTGGTGGCGACCGGGGCGCAGGCGGCCGCACGGCTGCTGCCCGGGCTGCGGGTGCCGGCCTTCCACCAGGTCACCGTCTTCCACCACACCGCGCCGGTCGCGCCGCTGCGCGAACCGGTGCTGGTGCTCGACGCCGACCGGCTCGGGCCGGTCTCGCACACGCTGCCGGCCGGCGCGGTCGACCCGACCCGGGTGCCGGGCGGGCGGCCGCTGATCACCTCGGTCGTGCTGGGGCCGCCGCCCGACGGCGACTCCGACAAGTCGGTGCGGGCGCATCTGGCGGAGCTGTACGAGGTGAGCACGGACGGATGGGAGCTGCTCGGGATGCACACCGACCCCGAGGCCGTCACGGCGATGCCCGCACCGCACGACCTCCGCCGGCCCGTCCGCGTCCTGCACGGCCTGTACGTCTGCGGTTCCCACCGCACGACCAGCACCCTCCAGGGCGCACTGTTCTCGGCCCGCCGCGCCACCGCCACCCTGCTCTCGGACGCCGGCCGCCTCCCGGCCCTCCGCCGGCAGGCGGCCTGACCCCCGGGACGTCGCCGGGCGCCCACCGGCGCCCGGCCTACGTCGCAGTAATGCGAATACGCACCCTTGGCACCGACCGTTCCGCACCGGGAAAACCCGGCGCCCAAAACCCCCGGCGGTTATTCGGAAACGCTGTCACCCGGCGAACCCGTCGATACACTTTCTGCAAGCTCACACCAGCGGGCCTTTGGCCTCCGGGGGGAATATCGGCATGGGAGGATTACGCGACTCCCGATTAGTCGTCATCGCCTGCACACTCACCTGCATCGGTGCCGGCCTCGCCCTTGAACTGGGCACGCAGATACACCGCACGACGACCGTGGACGCGGACCGGGTGCGCCTTGTCAGGACCTCGTGGCCGGGGCGCACTCCCCCGGCCGCCACCCCGCCCACGACCTCGCTCACGACCGCGCCCGTCACGGTCACCTCACGGCCGCCGACGAGCCCGGGGCCGCAGTCCGGCCCTCCCACGACAGGGCCGCCGACCTGGGGTACCGCCGGGTCGGGCGGCAGCGGGCCGCCCGGTCCCGGGGGCACCGCGAGCACCTCGGGGAAGCCCGGCCACAGCACCGGCACGGGCGCGGGGCCGGGCGCGGGACCGTCGGCCGGCACGGGCACGCCGGAACCGGCCGGGTGCGGCTCGCCGCGGACCGTCCACGGCTTCGAGGTCTACTTCACTTTCCCGTGCGAGAACTCCGTGACGGACACCTACCCGGTGCTCGTCATTCACGTCTCGGGATATCCGGCGGCCGGCCACGGCGGTTTCACCGTCGTCCAGACCGTACTCACGGACAAGGACGGGCCGATCAAAGAGCGGCCCGTCTTCGGAATGTTCCCCGCGGGTATCTCGCCGGACGCGAACCTGAGCAAGGAGAAGAACACCTGGGCGGGTCGGGCACAGGTCGGAACACCCTGCAAGCAGGATCGCGGCAGGACGACGCTGAGCATTTACTTCCTGACCGAGGCCGGCGTCCAGGAGTCGACGCACACGTGGCGGCCGGGGGTGCCCATCGCCCATTTGCCCCAGGGCAGCGAGCTGATGGACGAGGTGACCGTCGAACGGCACGGCTCCTGCCCCACCAGCCCGTCGCCCAGCACCAGCCCGTCGCCCAGCCCGTCGCCGACCACGCAGCCGCCCACCAGCCCGCCGGCGACGAGCCCTTCACCGACGGGCCCGGACCCTTCGCCGACGGGCCCCCGGCCCACCGGTCCTTCGCCGACCACACCGTCTCCCACGACCGCGTCGCCCACCAACGCGTCGCCGACCGGTCCCTGACCCCGGCGCGGCCTGACCGCGCCACCCGGCAGATCCCGCAGCCGAAAGGACGACTCCGCATGCCAGAAAACGACGAGCCGACGCCCGATGACGCGGCCGGCACCACCTCACCCGTCGCCGCCGGCTCCGGCACGGTGGAGGTCGAGACACCGAGGACCAGGATCCAGGTCGCGATGATCGGCACGGCGGGCCTCGTCGTCGTCGCGCTCATCACCCTGATCGGGACGTTCGTCTCGCGTGGCGGCGGCTCGGACAAGAACGCCGACCCGCCCGCCGGGCCGGTGATCACCACGCCGGCCCCCTCGCCCGTCACCACGACCACCGTCACCACCGCGCCGGAGACGTCGGCGGCGCCGGCGGCGCCGGTGGCGCCGGTGGGCGACAGTCCGTGCGCCCCGCCCAAGAAGACACACGGATTCAGCGCCGCCTTCGTCAGCCCCTGCAACGGCGCGAAGCTCAAGTCGCCCTATCCGGTGATCACTCTCAAGGTCCCGGCGTATCCGCAGAGCGCCGACGACGGCCGGCTCTGGGTGGTCGTCAGGATCCTGTCCAACGGCCAGGGCACCCCGCTGGCCGACCGGCCGATGTTCGCCGAGTATCCGATCGACGAGGGGCACGCCCAGGAGGTCGGCTCCACCACCTGGACCAAGGACCTGCAGATCTTCCGCAGTTGCCACGACTACGGCCCCGCCCAGATCCTCACCTTCTGGCTGTCGTCGAGCGGGGCGGAGAAGGCCGCCCAGTGGCAGCCGTCGGTGCCGATCACGATCCCGGCGGGGAGCGTGCAGCTCGACGAGGTCACCGTCAACATGGAGGCGAGCTCCTGCTGAACCCCCTACCGGCGGCGGCCGTCCACCCCGCGCCGGGTCCCGGACCCCGTTCCTGACCCGGCGCGGACGGCCGCCGCCAGCCGCTCCGCCCGCTCGGCCTCCTCCTCCCCCGCTTCCGCGCCCGGGACGTAGAGCGTGCGGTCCACCAGCCCGGCCAGCTCCCGCAGCGGCGCCAGGCCGGTGGCCGTACCGATGTCGCGGGTGGTGGTGGAGCGCGAGGCGGGCACCCCGCCGTCCCGCAGCGAACGCTGCCACAGCGCGAGAATCCGCTCCCGCGGGCCGAGCGCCGCCCACCGATCGGCCGCCGCGCGCTCCTCCGCGATCCGCCCGGCCCGCCGGCGGCGCAGCGCGACGGCGACCGCGGCGGCGGCCGGCAGCACCAGGACAGCGGCCGCCGCGAGCACCAGCGGCCCCACCGAACGGCCGCGGGCGCCGGGGTCGCTGTGCCGGGGGTCGCGCACGGGCTCCGTGGCGGCGGCGCTCGGGGTGTGCCCCGGGTCTCCGAGGGCCGTACGGCCGGACAGCGGCCAGTAGTCCACCCACACACCGCCGGCGTAGGCGATCTGCGGCCAGGCCACGGCGTCACCGCCCAGCACGTCGAGCCCGCCGTCCGCGGCGACCTGCCGCTGGGGCGCGAAGCCCGCCACGACCCGGCTCGACGCTCCGAGCATGCGGGCCGCGAGGGCGAAGGCGGTGGCGTACTGGTCGCTGGTGCCGCGCCCTTCGCGCAGCGCCGCCGTCACCGCCGCGCAGCCGTCCTCGACCTGCCCGGCCGGCTCGGCGGCGCCCATTCCGGCCAGCACCTGCTCCAGCCCCGCCAGCTGATCGGCGAGCGGCGCGTCCTTGTGCACCCGTGCGACCAGCGAGCCCAGTTCGGGTCCCGCGCACGCGGTGCTCGGGGTGGCGCCGGCGGGCGGCCCGACGGGTGTGCGGGGGCCGGTGTCCACCGCCAGGGAGTACGCCGTGCCGGCACCGGGGGTGCGCAGCGCCTCGGACCGCGGGTCGTAGCGGGTGCCGGCCGGCTGCGCGGTCCGTACGCCGAAGGGGTGCGGCACCAGGCGCTCCAGGTGCGCCAGGACGACCTCCACCCGGGTGCCGGTGCCGGTGCCAGTGCCGTTCGCCGGCAGCGCGGTGAGGGCGGGGGACGCCTGCCAGCCCGTGTCGCCGCGGTAGGTGCCGTACGCGAGCAGCGGCCACAACCGGCCGGCGTCCCCCGGCGGCCCGACGAACCGGGCGTGCAGGAGCGGGTCCCGCGGGGCGTCGTTCCACTGCGGCAGCCGGGACAGCGGGTCGGTCTCGGGCGGGTCGGCCGGCCGTACCGCCACGACCTCGCGGTGCGGCACGATCCGCGGCAGCGGCACGAAGACGCATGCCGCCGCGACGCACACCACCGCCCCGGCCACGAGCGCGGACCGCCCCCGCCCGACCCGGCCGGCCCCGCGGGCCGCCAGCAGCATCCCGGCGAGCGTGGCGGCCCCGACCGCCGCTCCCACCACCTCCCACCCGCGCCCCACCCCGATCACCACTCCTCCCGTCGCCGGACCGCAGCAGCCCGCAAGCCCGCTCCCACCGCCCCCGGCGGCCCGACCACCGGCATGACCGCCATCCCCGCAGTAACCCGCGAGCCCGCTCCCACCACCGGCCGCCCGACCACCGACCTCACCGCCATCCCCCGCCCACCGCCACGCCCGACGCCATGCGCCACCCCGACGCCGCACTCCCGCCGTCACCGGCCGCCATCCCCGCACATCGCCCCGCACCGACCCGCGAGCCCGCTCCCGCCGCCACCGGCCGCCCGGCCACCGCCATCCCGCTCACCGGCCCCCCGGGACGCGGGCCAGGTCGTCCACCGTGGTGACGCGCAGTACGCGGAAGCCCGGGTACTGGCGCGGGTGGTCCCGGGGGGCGGGTGGGGTGGCGTGGAGGCAGACCACCGTGGCGCGGTGGGCGCTCAGGGCGGACAGGGCGGGGCGCCACAGCGCGGGGTCCCGTGTGGTGGCCAGGACGGCGAGGGCGCCGCCGGGCATGCCCGCGGCGAGACGCGCGAGGGGAGTGACGGAGGCTCCGGCGCGCGGGCGTACGCGGGCGAGCAGGTCGAGCACGGCCTCGGGCGCACCGGGCGCGGGGTCGAACCGGCGGGGTGCACCACCCGGCCCCGCCAGGGTGACCGGGCGGTCGAGCCGCAGCACGCTCAGGGCGACCGCGGCCGCGCAGTCGACCGCCGTCTCGAAGGCCTCGCCGTCCCCGGCCGCGGTGTCGAGCAGGACCACGGCCGGGGCGGAGCCGCCGCCGCGGCGTTCGCGCACGTGGAAGGTGCCGGTGCGCAGGGTGCTGCGCCAGTCGACGAGCCGCAGGTCGTCGCCGGGGACGTAGCGGCGCATGCCGTGGATCTCGAACGCCTCGTCCGTGTCGAGCCGCGCGGCCCCCGAGGCGTGGGCCGCGGCGGCCTCCGCGACCCACGGCACGGCGGCCGGGGTGCGCGGGCGGACGGTGAACCGGGCGCCGGGCGCGGACGGCTCGGTGCGGGTCACGGCGAGGCCCAGGGGGTCGTGGTACTCCGCGACGGCCGGGCCGAGCCGCCACACCCCGCGGGGGCAGGGCGGGGCCGGTGACGTCCCAGCCGCGGCCCGCGAACGGCAGCGTGCGCGCGCCGTCCGGCAGGGCGTCGTCCAGCGTGCCGCGGAGGACGGGCGCCGCGGCGCCCGTCCTGCCGACGGGTGAGCAGCGCACGGGCAGCCGCTCGCCGCGGACGAACTCCGCGGCGGGCAGCGGCACATGGG
>NZ_CAJSLV010000120.1 GCF_907177275.1 Actinacidiphila cocklensis | reverse complement strand
GCCGACGACGGCACGGGGGCCGCGCCGCCCGGCGGGCCGCGGCGGGCCGCCGAGGTGGCCACCGCGTGGGAGGGCCTGCTGCGGATCAGGGCGCTGCTGCTGGACGGCGCGACGGACGTGCCCGCGCCCTGGGAGCGGGACCGCGCGGTGCACGCGGTCGCGCTGGCGCTGGAGGCGGGCGGCTGCCCGGCGTCCGGGCACGGCGGCGCGGGGTACGCGGTGACGGCCGGCGGCCAGGACGGCCTGCCGGAGATCGCCTGGCGCGGCACCCCCGACCGGGCCGCCGCCGCAGAGGCGCTGGCCCGGTGCGCGGAGCTGCTCGGCCGCTGCGGCTGGCAGTGCACCGAGCACCGCGCCCGCGACGGTGCGCCCTTCCTGCTGGCGTCGCCGCGCAGGACCCGCTGACCCCATCTCCCCGCCGCCGCACCGCGATCGGTGCCTGGCGGGGCCGCCGCGTGCCCCGCGTCCGGGCGGTCGGAGAATCACCGACTTCCGCCCCGTGTATGACGGTTGAGTGTCGTGAATATTGCGAAGAACTATCGCTGTTTTGCACAGACTCATGGACTTACTGCGTCGACGCTCGTAGTCTCTGCAGCGCCCCGGCCGGGCGCTCACGCATCCCCCCACTCCCGAGCCGCAAGGACCTGCCTGTGTCGCACCCACCGCACAGCCCTCAGCCGACTCCCCCGACCCCTCAGAATTCCGCCGCACTCCCGACTCCCCGACGGCACCGGCGGTTCGGACGCCGCGGCATGGCAGCGGTCCTGTCCTTCGCGGTGGCCGGCGCCGCCGCGCTGACCGCCGTCACCCTGGTGGGCGCCCCCACCGCGCACGCCGCGGGCGGTGTGCCCGCCCCGTCACCCGTCGGCATCTCCGGGCGCGGCGCGACCGTGCCGTTCAAGGAGCTGGAGGCCGAGTACGCCAACACCAACGGCACCCTGATCGGCCCCGACCGGCTGTACGGCCACCTGCCGTCCGAGGCCTCGGGCCGCCAGGCGGTCACGCTCAACGCGGTCGGCCAGTACGTGGAGTTCACGCTGACCGCGCCCGCGAACGCGATGTCGCTGCGCTACAGCCTGCCGGACTCCGCCGACGGCAAGGGCCGCAGCGCCGGCCTGGACGTGCAGGCCGACGGGCAGTCGGTGAGGACGCTGCCGGTGACCTCGAAGTACAGCTGGTACTACGGGGGTTACCCGTTCAACAACAACCCGGGCGACAGCAACCCGCACCACTTCTACGACGAGGCCCGGACGATGTTCGGGACCACCTACCCGGCGGGCACCCGCCTCCGCGTCCAGGTCACCTCGACCGCCCAGTCGCCGACCTTCACCATCGACCTGGCCGACTTCGAGCAGGTCGGCAGCCCGATCGGCAAGCCCGCGGGCGCCATCGACGCGGTCGCCGACTACGGGGTCGACCCGACCGGCGCCACCGACTCCACCGCGAAGATGCAGGCCGCGGTCGACGCGGGCAAGGCGCAGGGCAAGGTCGTCTACGTCCCGCAGGGCACCTACACGCTCTACAGCCACGTCATCGTGGACGGCGTCACCGTCCAGGGCGCCGGCCCCTGGTACACCGTCTTCGGCGGCCGCGACCCGGTGAACCGCGCCAACGCGGCGGGCTTCTACGGGAAGTACGTCAACCAGGGCGGCCCGAGCACGAACGTGAACCTCAAGGACTTCGCCATCATCGGCGACATCCAGGAGCGGGTCGACGACGACCAGGTCAACGGTCTCGGCGGCGCGATGTCCAACTCGACGGTGGACGACCTGTGGATCCAGCACGTCAAGGTCGGCGCCTGGATGGACGGTCCGATGGACCACTTCACCATCAAGAACAGCCGCATCCTGGACACCACCGCCGACGGCGTCAACTTCCACATCGGGGTGACCAACTCGACGGTGACCAACACCTTCGTGCGCAACACCGGTGACGACGGCCTGGCGGGCTGGCCGGAGAACAAGCCGAACGTCAACGACAGCTTCGACCACAACACTGTGGTGCTGCCGATCCTGGCGAACAACATCGTCACCTACGGCGGCAAGGACTTCAATCTGTCCGACAACGTCATGGCCGACACCATCACCAACGGCGGCGGCCTGCACATCGCCAACCGCTACCCCGGGGTCAACGCCGGCTCCGGTACCGCGGTCGCCGGCACCATCACCGCGGCCCGCAACACCCTGATCAGGACCGGGAACAGCGACTACAACTGGCAGTTCGGCGTCGGCGCCATCTGGTTCGACGGACTCCAGGGCCAGGTCAACGCCAACATCCAGATCAGCGACACCGACATCCTGGACAGCTCCTACGAGGCGATCCAGTCCATCGAGAGCGGCGTCACCGGCGTCACGATGAAGAACGTCAACATCGACGGGGCCGGCACCTACGCCATCCAGGCGCAGGCCGCGGCGCAGATGACCTTCATCAACGTCAAGGCCAAGAACATCGGCCAGGCCGCGACCCCGATCCACAACTGCGTCGGCACCTCCCTGCAGATCACCGACGGCGGCGGCAACTCCGGCTGGAACACCGGCCAGACCTGCACGGGCACCTGGCCGGCGCCGATCTGGACCAACGGCGGCGTGCCCACCGGCGGCAGCGGCGGCACCACGGGCGGCAGCACCACCCCGCCGACGACCCCGCCGACCACTCCGCCCACGACGCCCCCCACCACTCCCCCGACGACCCCGCCGACCACCCCCGCGAGCGGCAACCTGGCGCTGAACCGCCCGGTCAGCGACACCGGCCACGCCGACGTCTACACCGCGGGCAACGCCGTCGACGGCAACGCCGGCACCTACTGGGAATCCACCAACAACGCCTTCCCCCAGTCGATCACCGTCGACCTCGGCGCCACCAAGACCGTCGGCCGCCTGGTGATCAAGCTCCCGCCCGCCACCGCCTGGGCCACCCGCACCGAGACCCTGGCCGTCCTCGGCTCCACCGACAACACCACCTGGACCACCCTGAAGACCTCGGCCGGCTACACCCTCGACCCCGCCACAGGCAACACCGCCACCCTCACCCTGACCCCCACCGGCACCCGCTACCTGCGGCTCACCGTCACCGGCAACACCGGCTGGCCCGCCGCCCAGCTCTCCGAACTGGAGGCCTACTCCTCCTGAGCCGCCTTCACTCGTGCCGAGGTGACGTCTAAGGTCGGGCACCATGGAATACCGTCACCTCGGCCGCAGCGGCCTGATCGTCAGCGAGATCGCCTACGGCAACTGGCTCACCCACGGCTCCCAGGTGGAGGAGGACGCCGCAACCGCGTGCGTCCGCGCCGCCCTGGACGTCGGCATCACGACCTTCGACACCGCCGACGTCTACGCGCAGACCCGCGCCGAGTCCGTCCTCGGCAGGGCGCTCAAGGGCGAGCGCCGCGAGAACCTGGAGATCTTCACCAAGGTCTTCTGGCCCACAGGCCCCGGTCGCAACGACCGGGGCCTGTCGCGCAAGCACATCATGGAGTCGATCGACAACTCGCTGCGACGGCTGCAGACCGACCACGTCGACCTCTACCAGGCGCACCGCTACGACCGGTTCACGCCGCTGGAGGAGACGATGGAGGCCTTCGCCGACGTCGTGCACTCGGGCAAGGCGCACTACATCGGCGTGTCCGAGTGGACGGCCGACCAGATCCGCCGCGGCCACGCGCTGGCCCGCGAGCTGCGGATTCCGCTGGTGTCCAACCAGCCGCAGTACTCAGCGCTGTGGCGGATCATCGAGGGCGAGGTCATCCCCGCGTCCGAGGAGCTGGGCCTGGGGCAGATCGTCTTCTCGCCGGTCGCGCAGGGCGTGCTGACCGGCAAGTACCTGCCGGGCGAGCAGCCGCCGGCCGGCTCCCGCGCCACCGACGACAAGGGCGGCGCCACCATGATCGGCCGCTGGATGCGGGACGACCTGCTGGCCCGCGTCCAGGAGCTGAAGCCGCTGGCCGACGACGCCGGCCTGTCGATGGCCCAGCTCGCGGTCGCCTGGGTGCTGCAGAACCCCAACGTCTCGGCGGCGATCGTCGGCGCGTCCCGCCCCGAGCAGGTCGCGGAGAACGCCAAGGCCTCCGGCGTCCGCCTGGACGCCGAGGTGATGGCGAAGATCGACCGGATCCTCGACCCGGTCGCGGTGACCGACCCGCACAAGGTCCACGAGAACGTCCCGACGGCCCGGCCGTAACGGGTAGGACGGCCGTGCGCGCGGCGGTAGTCTGACTACACATCTGTAGTCATTCACCGCCGCGGCCGGACCTCCGGATCACGTGCCCGCCGCAGGGAGGGGCCAACCGCGCGATGACCGTCCGCCTCCGCCGGTCCCGGCTGCTGCCGCCCGCCGTGCTCGCCGCTGCCTTCGCCCTGCTGGGCTGGCTGGTGCTGGCCAGGCACGGCACGCCCTACGCCTTCGACACCGGGCCGCACCGCTGGTCGGTCGCGCACCGCCCGCACGCCGCGGCCGCCGCGGCCCGGGCCGTCACCGACGCGGGGACGGGTCCCTACCCCTATCTGGCCGCCGCACTCGGCGGATGGCTGGCCGGCGGGCGCACCCTGCGGCACGGGCTGCGGGTGGCGCTGCTCGCGGTGCTGGTCCTGCTGGCAGGCCAGGGGCTGCGCACCCTGCTGGCGGCGGCGCTGCACCGGGCCAGACCGCCCGTCGCGGACTGGGCCGCCCATGCGTCGGGCCACTCCTTCCCCTCGGGGCACACCGCGTCCAGCGCGATCGCCGCGGGCCTGCTCGCCTGGGGCCTGCTGCGTGCCCGGCCGGGCACCCCCGGCCGCGTCATGGCCGCGCTCTGCGGCCTGGCGGCGGTCGCGATCGGCTGCACCCGGGTCTACCTGGGTGTGCACTGGCCGTCCGACGTGGTCGGCGGCTGGCTGTTCGCCGCGTGCTGGCTCACCGCCCTGCTGCCGCCGCTGGCCGCGTACGCGGACCGTACGCCGGAACCGGGCTCCGACTCCGACTCCGACGCGGACCCGGACCCGGACCCGGACCCGGACCGCTGACGGTCAGACGGACACGCCGTGGGCGCGCAGGTAGCGCAGCGGGTCGATGTCGTCGCCGTAGACCGGCCCGGTCCTGATCTCGAAGTGCAGATGCGGCCCGGTGACATTGCCGGTGGAGCCGGAGCGGGCGATCCGCTGGCCCTCGTTGACCTGCTGGCCGACCTTGACCGAGATCTGCGACAGGTGGCCGTACTGGCTGAAGTGGCCGTCCGCGTGCCGGATCACCACCTGGTAGCCGTAGGAGCCGCCCCAGCCGGCGGTGACGACCCTGCCCGCGGCGACCGAGTGCACGGCGGTGCCGGTCGGGACCAGGAAGTCCATGCCGGTGTGGTAACCGCTGGCCCAGTGGCTGCCCGAGGCGTGGTACGGCGTGCCGAGCGAGGCGTGCACCGGCAGGGTGTAGCCGGTGTGCGGGGCGGTGGCCGGCTTGGTGTGGGCCGACACGGCGGTGACGGTCTTCTTCGGGGCGGGCTTGGGCGCCGGCTTGGGCTTCGCGGCGGGCCGGGGCTGCGGGGCCGTCCTCTGTACGGCCTTGGCCGGCGCGGCCTTCGCGGGCGCCGCCTGCGACGCGTGCGGTGCGGTCAGCGCGAGCCGCTGGCCGGGCAGGATCAGGTCGGGGTCGCCGCCGACGACCGAGCGGTTGTCGGCATACAGCTTCGGCCAGCCGCCCCTGACGTGCTGGTCGGCGGCGATGCCGGACAGCGTGTCGCCGGGGACGACGGTGTAGCGGTCGTGCCCGGCCGCCTTCGCCGGGGCCTGGGCGTGCGTCGCGGCCGGGGCGGACTTCGCCGTGCTCCTGGCCGGGGACGGCTTCGCGGTACCGGTGTGCGCCGGGGGCGCCTTCTTCGCGGTGCCGGTGTGCGCCGTCGCGGGCCTGATCTTCGCCGCGGGGACCTGCACGGTGTGCGAGGCGGTGGCCGCCTCGCGGGTGAGCCCGGCCCTCACCGAGCAGACCGGCCAGGCGCCCGGACCCTGGCTGCGCAGCACCCTCTCGGCCACCGCGATCTGCTGGTTCTTCGTGGCCATGTCGGCGCGGGCCGCGTACGTGCCGCCACCGAAGGACTTCCAGGTGGAGGACGTGAACTGCAGGCCGCCGTAGTAGCCGTTGCCGGTGTTGATGTGCCAGTTGCCGGAGGACTCGCAGTTGGCGACCTTGTCCCACACCCCGGCCGACTCGGCGTGGGCGCTGCTCAGCCCGATCAGCGGGAGCGCGAGGCCCGCCCCGCCCGCGGTGACGGTCAGCGAGGCCTGGGAGACCCTGCTCGGGCGGTAACGGCGGTGGCGTCCGCGTAAGGGCATAGCGCGAGTCCTCCCCGGGACCGGTCCGGCGCCGCGCTCCGCGGCCCGGGCTGCCATACGCCCGAATTGCCGGGCGGCCACAGAGTAGGCCCGCCCCGGGCGGGCCACAAGGGCGCACTGCCACGAGTACGTCCCCGGTACGCCGCACGGTGCAGGCGGGGAATCACCGGCGGGCGTGAGCGTTGGAAAGAGGGTGAGCTCCGTACTGCGCGACACGCCGTTCTCGATCCTGGACCGGTCGAGGACCAGGGAGGGCGGGGACGGCCCGCGGGCACTGCGCGACACGGTGGCGATCGCCCGGGAGGCCGAGGCGCTCGGCTTCCACCGCTTCTGGGTCTCCGAGCACCACGGTGTGCCGGGCGTCGCGGGCTCCGCGCCCACGGTCCTGGCGGCCGCGGTCGCCGCGGCCACCTCGCGTATCCGGGTCGGTACGGGCGGGGTGATGCTGCCCAACCACCGGCCGCTGGTCGTGGCCGAGCAGTTCGGCGTGCTGGAGTCGCTCTTCCCCGGCCGGATCGACATGGGCCTGGGCCGCTCGGTCGGCTTCACCGACGCGGTACGCCGGGCGCTGGGCCACGGCAAGGAGGCGGCGGGCGCTTTCGGCGAGCAGGTGGCGGAGCTGCTGGGGTGGTTCACCGGCGGCCAGACCGCGCACCCAGGGGTGCACGCGTGGCCCGCGGAGGGCCTGCGCCCTGCCCCGTTCCTGCTGGCCACCGGCAGCGGCGCCGACCTCGCGGCGGAACTCGGGCTGCCCCTGGTCATCGGCGGGATACGCGGCGAGGACGCGATGCTGCGGTCGGTCGACCGCTACCGTGCCGCCTTCCGGCCGTCGCCGTGGGCCGCCGCGCCGTACGTCGTCCTGTCCGGTACCGTCGCGGTCGCGCCCTCGCCGCAGGAGGCCCGCCGCATGCTGCTGCCCGAGGCCTGGTCGACGGTGTACTCCCGCACGCACGGTGTCTTCCCCCCGCTGATGCCGGCGGAGGCGGTCGAGGCGATGACGATGACCTCTGCGGAACGAGCGCGCTTCGACGCTGCGCTTGCCGGGCAGCTCCACGGTGTGCCCGAGGCGGTCGCCGCGGAGCTCGCGGGGCTCCTCGGGCGGAGCGGGGCGGATGAGTTCCTGGTGACGACCAGCACGTATGACCGCCGTCGGCTTCTGGAGTCCCACCGCCTCCTGGCCGGCCTCCTCTCCTGACCCCGGCGGGTCCTGCCTCCCCCTTGCGGAAGGGTCGCCGCACTGCGCGAGGGAACCCCCCAGGGGGCTGGTCGGAGTACGGAGTCACCCCAGGGGGTGGACGGGGGCGCCCGGATGGGTCCCGCCACCGCGCCCGGAGAGCGCTGGCGTTCATACGGTGAACGCATGAGCAACCGCCGCGCAGCCACCCGTGTCCGCCGCCGCGTCGCCGCCGTGTTCGGCGCGGGATGCTGTCTGGCCGTACTCGCCGTACCGGCGTACGCGGCAGGGGATTCGCAGGTCGGCGGCGCCCTGCTCGGCGAGCCGGGCGTGCACGTGGACCGCGAGGACGGCGCACCCCGGCTGCCCTCCGGCATCAGCGCCCTGTCGTGGACCGTCTCGGATGCCAGGACCGGTCAGGTCCTCGCCGCGAAGAACGCGCACCGCGAACTGCCGCCCGCGTCCACGCTCAAGACGCTGTTCGCGGTGACCGTGCTCCCCCGCTTCCCGGCGGACGAGACCCACACGGTCGCCGACGGGGACCTGGAGGGCATCGGTGCGGGCAGCAGCCTGGTCGGGGTGCAGGCCGGGCAGACGTACACCGTCGCCGACCTGTGGCGCGGCGTCTTCCTCGCGTCGGGCAACGACGCCGTCCACGTCCTCGCGCACATGAACGGCTCGGTGCCGCTGACGGTGTCCCAGATGCAGGCCAAGGCGGAGATGCTGGGCGCCGACGACACCCATGTCGTCTCGCCCGACGGCTACGACTACCCCGGCCAGGTCTCGTCCGCGTACGACCTGGCGCTCTTCGCCCGCGCAGGGCTGGCGAACCGCGACTTCGCCTCCTACGCCTCGACGGTGAGCGCGCAGTTCCCCGGCGGCTTCGACGCGCACGGCGTCTACGTGAAGTCCTTCGGCATCCAGAACACCAACCGGCTGCTGACCGGCGCGAGCGGCGTGACCCCGTACCCCGGGCTGATCGGGGTGAAGAACGGCTACACCACCAACGCCGGCAACACCCTGGTCGCCGCCGCGACCCGGGAGGGCAGGACGCTCATCGTCACCGTGATGAACCCGCAGTCGGGCCTGCCCCAGGCGGTCTACAAGGAGGCGGCCAAGCTGCTCGACTGGGGCTTCGACGCCGCGGGCCGCAGCGCCTCGGTGGGCACCCTGAACGCCGCACCGACCGCCTACCACCTCAAGGGCATCCCCGCGCAGGCCCCGGCGCCGGCCAAGCAGGAGCCGAAGCAGCAGACCCGGCAGAAGAAGGCGGCACCATCCGAGCAGAAGCCGGCCCCTGCGCCCGCGGCGCACTCCTCGAACACCTCGGCGCGGGCCTGGTACGTCGGCGGCGGCCTCGCCGTGGTCGCGGCCGCGTCCGTCCTGCTGCTGCGGCGCAGGACGGGCGGCGGCCGCAACCGGTGACCGGTCGCCGCAGCGCGCGGCGGTCAGCGTGCTACAGTGCAAGCAGCATCTGTCTGCGCCCTCTTCTCAGCGGCGCCGGTGCTGGTTCCGAATCCCCACCGCCCGACGGCAGTCCCGTTCGGCCCGGTGGCTCTTCTCAGCAGTCGTGAGCATGCCGGTTCCCCACAACCTCATGTGCGACGACGTGCGCCGGTTCGCCCCCAGCGCCGTGGCCCTCTGCCACGGCCCGGGCCACCAGGCGATGTCCGCGGTCCGCGGAGCGTGATCTGTCCGCTCGCGCCGCACACCCCTGTTTCCGTCCGCGAAAGGACGACTTCTTCATGACCGACACACTCGAACGGCCGGACGTACGGCCGCAGACAACCAGCCGGGTGGCGGGTGTCCTCGACATCCAGGGCTCCGGCGGCCAGGGCCGGCTGCGCACCTCCGGGTGGCACGCCACCCCCGGCGACGTCCAGGTCTCCGCGGCGCAGATCCGCAAGGCGGGGCTGCGCAGGGGCGACCTGGTGGAGGGCACGACCGCACGGCCCGGCGCCCTCGGCGACGTCCTGCTGGTCAACGGCCTGCCCGCACAGCACCGCAGGCCGCACTTCGCCGACCTGACACCGCTTCACCCGCGCGAGCGGCTGCGCCTGGAAAGCGGGCTGCTCAAGGGCTCGGGCGCGCTGTCCGGGCGGCTGATGGACCTGCTGACCCCGGTCGGCAAGGGCCAGCGCGGGCTGATCGTGGCCCCGCCCAAGGCGGGCAAGACCATCCTGCTGCAGAACATCGCGGCGGCGATCGCCGCCAACCACCCCGAGTGCCACCTGATGGTGGTGCTGCTCGACGAACGGCCCGAGGAGGTCACCGACATGCGGCGCAGCGTGCGCGGCGAGGTGCTGGCCTCGACCTTCGACCGGCCCGCGCGGGAGCACATCGCGCTGGCGGACCTGGCGATCGAGCGGGCCAAGCGGCTGGTGGAGCTGGGGCAGGACGTGGTGATCCTGCTGGACTCGCTGACCCGGCTGTGCCGGGCGCACAACACGGCGGGCGCGAGCAGCGGCCGCACGCTGTCCGGCGGTGTGGACGCCGCCGCACTGCTGGGGCCGAAGCGCTTCTTCGGGGCGGCGCGGCTGGCGGAGGAGGGCGGTTCGCTCACCATCCTGGCGACCGCGCTGATCGACACCGGCTCGCGGGCGGACAACTTCTACTACGAGGAGCTGAAGAGCACCGGCAACATGGAGCTGCACCTGGACCGCGCGCTGGCGGAGCGGCGGGTCTTCCCGGCCGCCGACGTGACCGTGTCCGGCACCCGGCGCGAGGAACTGCTGCTGCCGGCAGCGGAGTTGCCGGTGGTGCGCGGGCTGCGGCAGGTGCTGCACGGCCGGGACGCGCAGTCCGGCCTCGACGTCCTGCTGGACAAGCTGCGCAAGACCCCGGACAACGCGGCCTTCCTGCGGCAGGTGCAGGGCACGCTCCCCGGGGCGGGCTGACCGCCGGCGGGCGGAAATCCGGTGGCCCGCCGGGAGCGGGCCGCGTGATGATCGGGCGCATGGACGCGAACGCGGGGATCGGCGGGGACGGCGGCGGCACGCAGGACGGGGCCGGGGGCGGTGCATCCATGGTCGAGGCCTTCCTGCGGGACGGCTTCGTGAAGATCGAGGGGGCCTTCCCCCGGGAGACCGCCGAGGAGTGCGCGGCACTGCTGTGGCAGGAGACCGGGTGCGACCCCGGCGACCCGGCGACCTGGACCGAGCCGGTGCACTGGGTCGGCGGGATGGCGCAGCCGCCCTTCGCGGCCGCCGCCAACACCCCGGTGCTGCATGCCGCGTTCGACCTGCTGGTCGGCGCGGGCCGGTGGGTGCCGCGGGACTCGCTCGGCTCCTTCCCGCTGCGCTTCCCGCACGAGGAGGAGCCGGACGACGCCGGCTGGCACATCGAGGGGAGCTACCTCCCGGAGGGCGCCGACTGGTACTTCACCAACGTGCGGTCCCGGGACCGTGCGCTGCTGATGCTGTTCCTCTTCACCGACGTCGACGAGCACGACGCCCCGACGCGTGTCCGGGTCGGCTCGCACCTCGACATGCCGCCGCTGCTCGCCCCGTACGGCGAGGCGGGCGTGTCCGGGCTCGCGCTGGCACCCGCCCTGGTCGCCGCGAGCGGGCACCGGCCCGTCGTGCAGGCCACCGGGCGGGCCGGCGACGTCTTCCTGTGCCACCCGTTCCTGGTGCACGCGGCACAGCCGCACCACGGCAGCAGGCCGCGCTTCCTGGCGCAGCCGCCGCTGTATCCGGCGGTGCCGCTGGAGCTGGAGCGGGCCGACGGGGCGTACTCGCCGGTGGAGTCGGCGATCCGGCAGGGGCTCGGCGGCTCGGACGGCGGCGGGCCGGTCGGCTAGCGTGCGGACCATGCTGCACGGACGGGACGGGGAAGCGGCGGAGCTGCGCGTGCTGCTGGACGGCGCGCGGGCCGGGCGCAGCGGGGTGCTGGTGCTGCGCGGCGAGGCCGGCATCGGCAAGACCGCGCTGCTCGACGACGCGGTGGCCGCGGCAGGCGACATGACGGTGGTGCGCGGCTCCGGCGTCGAGTTCGAAGCGGAACTGCCGTACGCCGGACTGCAGTTGCTGCTGCGTACGGCGCTGGGCGCGCTCGACGCGCTGCCGGAGCCGCAACGGCGGGCGCTGCGGGCGGCGTTCGGCCTGGCGACCGAGGGCGCGGGCGAGCCGATGTTCGTCGGGCTCGCGGTGCTGTCGCTGCTGTCGGAGCACGCGGGCGACGGGCCGCTGCTGTGCGTCGTGGACGACGCCCAGTGGCTGGACCGGGCGTCGGCCGACGCGCTGCTGTTCGCGGCCCGGCGGCTGGACGCGGAGGGCGTCGCGCTGGTCTTCGCCGCGCGGGACGGCGAGGGCGCCTTCGCCGCGCCGGGGCTGCCGGAGCTGCGCCCCGCGCCGCTGGACGAGGCCGCGGCGGCCGCGCTGCTCGCCGACCGGGCGGGTCCGCTCGCCGAGCCGGTACGCCGCCAGGTGCTCGCCGAGGCGCAGGGCAATCCGCTGGCGCTGCTCGAACTCCCGGTCGGCCTGGGCGGTTCGGCCGCCGGCACCGGGGTGGCGGGGACGCTGCCGCTGACCAGCCGGCTGCAACTGGCCTTCCACGGCCGGGTCAGCCATCTTCCGCAGGCCACCCAGACGCTGTTGCTGGTGGCCGCGGCGGACCACACCGGCGAGTTGGGCACGATCCTGCGGGCCGCGGCCGACCTCGGCGCGGACGTCGCGGACCTGCCGCCCGCGCAGGACACCGGGCTCGTCACGGTGGAGGGCACCGCGCTGCGCTTCCGCCACCCGCTGGTGCGGGCCGCGATCCACCAGCGGGCCGCGCTGCCTGAACGCCTCGCCGCGCACCGCGCGCTGGCCCGCGCCGCCGACCCGGAGCGCGAGGCGGACCACCGGGCATGGCACCTGGCCGCCGCGGCCACCGGCCCCGACGAGACGGTGGCGACCGCGCTCGAACAGACCGCGGGCCGTGCCAGGGAGCGCAGCGGCCACACAGCGGCAGCCGCCGCGTACGCCCGCGCCGCCCGCCTGAGCACCGACCCCGGTGGCCGTCTGCGCCGCCTCCTGCTGGCCGCGGAGTCCGCCTCCGAGGCCGGCGAGATCCCCCAGGCCCGCGCCTTCGCCGACCAGGCCGCCCAGGCCGCACGCCCGGCGGCCACCGGGAGCGGGCCGCCGGGCGAGGCCGGCGCCGGGCGGGCGGGGGCGCGGGCTCGGGCGATGTCCGTGCAGGGGCTGGCGGACTTCTGGGAGGGGGACTTCCCCGGGGCGCACCGGGTGCTCGTCGAGGGAGCCGGGCTGGTCGCGGGAAGCGATCCGGCGCGGGCGGCGCGGATGCTGGTGCAGGCCACGCACACCGCGTGGTACCTCGGCGCGGACGAGGTCGCCGACACCGTCGAGCGACTGGCGGCGCTCGCGCTGCCCGCGGGAGCCCCGATCCTGCCGGTGGCCCGGTTCCTCACCGGGGCGCTGGGCCGGGAAGCGGCCGGGCGGACGCCCCCCGAGGTGGGTGCGGCCGCGGCGGCCGCGCGGGCGGCGCACGGCGGGCGGGTCGACCCGCGGGACCTGGTGATGCTGTGCGGGGTGGGCCTCACGCTCGGCCAGGACGCCCAGTCGCACGAGCTGACCACCGCACTGGCCGCGGAGAGCCGGGAGAGCGGCGGGGTGGGCCGGCTCACCACGATCATGTTCTTCCGCGCCGAGGCGGAGATCTTCGACGGCCGCTACGACGACGCGGCGGCGACGGCCGCCGAGGCCCTGCGGATCGCCGCGGACACCGGCCAGCGGCAGTGGGTGAGCCAGTTGAGCAGCGCCCTGGCGCACATCGCCGCGGTGCGCGGCGACGGGCAGGAGTGCCGCCGCATGGTGGACGCCGCACTCGCGGGCGGCTCGGGCACCGCGATGGCGCCGGGCGCACCGTGGGCGTACTGGTCGCAGGGCCTGCTGGAGCTGGGGCTCGGCCGCGCGCAGGCCGCGCTGGAGCGGCTCGCGCTGCTCGGCGAGGAGTCCGTGCGGCACCACATCTGCGCGACCCGCAGCGTCCCCGACCTGGTGGAGGCCGCGGTCCGGCTGGGCGTGCCGGAGCGCGCGGACGCGCCCTTCGGCCGGTTCGAGGCGTGGGCGGCGCGGTCGGGGCAGGGCTGGGCGGCGGCGCTGGTGGCCCGCTGCCGGGCGCTGCGGGCGCCGGACGACGCGGCGGAGGCGTACTTCCGCGAGGCGCTGGCGGCGCACGACCCGCACCGGCGGGCCATGGAGTCGGCCCGCACCGCGCTGCTGTACGGCGAGTGGCTGCGGCGGGCGCGTCGCAAGAACGAGGCCCGCACCCGGTTGCGCGGCGCGCTGGACACCTTCGAGCGGCTCGGCGCGCGCCCGTGGGCGGACCGGGCGCGCGGCGAGCTGGGCGCGGCGGGCGGCGCGGTGCCCGAGGC
>NZ_CAJSLV010000119.1 GCF_907177275.1 Actinacidiphila cocklensis | reverse complement strand
CCGTTGACCGGCGCGGCGGGCGCCGCCGGCCGGCGCGGGCGGCGCGTCGTCGAGGACGGCGCGACCCCGTAACCCACCAGCACCGCCTCCCGCTTGACGGCGGGCGCCGGTGCGGGCTCGGCTGCCGGCGGCTGCTCGGCGGCCGGCGCGGCCGCCTCGGCCTGGCCTTCCTCCGGGCCCCCGGCGTCCACCACGATGATCGGCGTACCGACGTCCACCGTCGTGCCCTCGTCGAAGCGGATCTCGCTGACCACCCCGTCGTAGGGGATGGGCAGCTCGACGGCCGCCTTGGCCGTCTCGACCTCGCAGATCACCTGGCCGTCGGTGACGGTGTCGCCCACCGCCACATACCACTTGAGGATCTCGGCCTCGGTCAGGCCCTCGCCGACGTCCGGCATCCGGAATTCGCGGAAGCGCTGTGCCTGTACGGTCATGGTCGTCACAACTCTCCCTCAGAACGCCAGCGCGCGGTCGACGGCGTCGAGTACGCGGTCCAGGCCCGGCAGGTACTCCTCCTCCAGGCGGGCCGGCGGGTAGGGGGCGTGGAAGCCGCCGACCCGCAGCACGGGCGCCTCGAGGTGGTAGAAGCAGCGTTCGGTGATCCTGGCGGCGATCTCGGCGCCGGCACCGTAGAAGACCGGGGCCTCGTGCACGACCACCAGCCGGCCGGTGCGGCGCACCGACGCCTCGATCGTGTCGAAGTCGATCGGCGAGAGCGAGCGCAGGTCCACGACCTCCAGGCTACGGCCCTCGTTGGCCGCCGCGGCCGCCGCCTCCAGGCACACCTTCACCATCGGGCCGTACGCGGCGAGCGTGACGTCCGTGCCCTGCTGGGCGACGACCGCCCGGTGCAGGTCGCCGGGCAGCGCGGCCACGTCGACCTCGCCCTTGTCCCAGTAGCGCCGCTTCGGCTCGAAGAAGATCACCGGGTCGTCGCACTCGATGGCCTGCTGGAGCATCCAGTACGCGTCGGAGGAGTTGGAGGGCGAGACCACCTTGAGGCCGGGCACGTGCGCGAACAGCGCCTCGGGCGACTCGCTGTGGTGCTCGACCGCGCCGATGCCGCCGCCGTAGGGGATGCGGATGACGACCGGCAGCTTGATCTTGCCGAGCGCGCGGGCGTGCATCTTGGCCAGCTGCGTGACGATCTGGTCGTACGCGGGGAAGACGAAGCCGTCGAACTGGATCTCCACCACCGGCCGGTAGCCGCGCAGCGCCAGGCCGATCGCGGTGCCGACGATGCCCGACTCGGCGAGCGGGGTGTCGATGACCCGCCCCTCGCCGAAGTCCTTGTACAGGCCGTCGGTGATGCGGAAGACACCGCCGAGCTTTCCGACGTCCTCACCCATGATGAGGACCTTGGGGTCGTTCTCCAGCGCCTTGCGCAGGGATTCGTTGAGGGCCTTGGCCACTGCCATCGTCTGGGTCATGATCAGTGCCCCGTTCCCGCGGTCTCGACGTCCCCGGTCTCGAAGGACGACAGGTACTCGGCGAACTGCGCGCGCTCCTCGTCGACGAGCGCGCTGCCGTCCGCGTAGACGTTCTCGAAGATGGCCATGGTGCCGGGGTTCGGCATGTTCCGCACACCCTCGCGCACCCGCTTGGCCAGAGCGTCGCTCTCCGTGTCGATCTCGGCGTAGAAGGCCTCGTCCGCGAGGCCCTCGCGCTCCAGGTAGGTCCGCAGGCGGGCGATGGGGTCCTTGGACGCCCACTCCTCGCGCTCCTCGTCGCTGCGGTAGCGGGTCGGGTCGTCGGTCGTGGTGTGCGCGCCCATCCGGTAGGTGAACGCCTCGACCAGCATCGGGCCCTGCCCGCTGCGGGCGTGTTCGAGGGCGGCCCTGGTGACGGCCAGCACCGCGAGCACGTCGTTGCCGTCGACCCGGACGCCGGGGAAGCCGTAGCCGGCCGCGCGCTGGTAGATCGGCACCCGGGACTGCTTCTCCGTCGGCTCGGAGATGGCCCACTGGTTGTTCTGGCAGAAGAAGACCACGGGCGCGTTGTAGACCGCGGCGAAGGTGAAGGCCTCGGCGACGTCGCCCTGGCTCGACGCGCCGTCGCCGAAGTAGGCGATGACGGCGGCGTCGGCGCCGTCCTTGGCCACTCCCATGGCGTAACCCGTGGCGTGCAGCGTCTGCGAGCCGATCACGATCGTGTACAGCTGGAAGTTGTTCTCGTTGGGGTCCCAGCCGCCGTGGTTCACACCTCGGAACATCCCCAGCAGGTTCAGCGGGTCCACGTCGCGCGTCCAGGCCACGCCGTGCTCGCGGTACGTCGGGAAGACGTAGTCGTCGGGACGGGTCGCCCGCCCCGAGCCGATCTGTGCGGCCTCCTGGCCGAGCAGCGAGGCCCACAGGCCCAGCTCGCCCTGCCGCTGCAGGGTGATCGCCTCGGCGTCGAAACGCCGGGTCAGCACCATGTCGCGGTACAGCCCGCGCAGCTCCTCCGGCGTCAGGTCGATCGCGTAGTCCGGGTGCTCGACCCGCTCGCCCTCGGGGGTCAGCAGCTGTACGAGCCCGGGCTCGCCGGCACGGCGCTTCGCAGCGGTGCCGCGGGTCGTCGTCCGCCCCCTGCTCTTAGCGGGGGAACCCCCAGCGGCAGTGCTCTTCACGCTCACGTTCGCTCCTCCGTCTGTCCGGCCCCCGGGATCTGCCGGGGAGCAGGATGGGGCCTCCCCCACGATGTCGAGGGGGCGGCGCACCTGGTCCGGCGGGACGCACGGGGTGTGTGCGGCATGGCCGAGCCAGGCGTGACAGTGTCCCGGCGAAGGCCTGCAATACAGACGTTACCCAGAAGTCCCGCATTCGCGCGAAGCCGTCCGACCTGCGGTTTTGCTTGGATTTCCTAGTAAATTCGCGGGCGCGGCACTTCCGGGCGGGCAACCCGGCCGGTGTCGGCCTGCCGGGTCGACCTGTTGTCGCAGGCCACCGGGACAACGGCACCGTATCTCGGATGCCGGACATACGTAAGGGGCCGCCCGGGGGGCCGCGGCGGGTGGCGGGGCAGATGGCGGGGTCGGTGGCGGGGTGGGTGCGGCTCCGCCGCGGGAGGCACACCCGGGCGGGGAGTGCGAGGCTTGGCACGTGAGCGAAAACGGACACATAAGGGTTTTTCTCCTGGACGACCACGAAGTGGTCCGCCGCGGCGTCAACAACCTGCTCTCCGTCGATCCGTCGATCGAGATCGTCGGCGAGGCCGCCAGCGCCGGCGAGGCGATGGACCGGGTCCCCGACGCGCATCCGGACGTCGCCGTCCTGGACGTACGGCTGCCGGACGGCAGCGGCGTCGAGGCCTGCCGGGAGATCCGCTCCCACGACCAGTCGGTGAAGTGCCTGATGCTCACGTCCTTCGCGGACGACGAAGCCCTCTTCGACGCGGTCATGGCCGGCGCGTCCGGCTACGTCCCCAAGGTCATCAGGGGCGACGACCTGATCAGCGCGGTGCGCGAGGTCGCCGCCGGGCACTCGCTGCTCGACCCGGTCGCCACCGCCCAGGTCATCGAACGCCTCAGGGAGGGCGGCGCCCGCAGCGAGCACGAGGAGCAGCACGCCGAGCTGACCGGCCAGGAGCGGCGGCTGCTCGACCTGATCGGCGAAGGCCTCACCAACCGGCAGATCGGCGAGCACACCGGGCTCGCCGAGAAGACCGTCAGGAAGTACGTGTCCGGGATGCTGGCCAAGCTCGGCATGGAGCGGCGCACTCAGGCGGAGGCGTACGCCGCGCGGCTGACCAGGCCGATGCCGTAGTCCGCGGGGTCGCGGGGTCGCGGGGTCGCGGGGTCGAGGCGCCAGGTTCGAGGCGTCGGGGCGGCCGTAAGGGTGCCCTTAGCAGGTCAAGGCGGGGTGGCGCCACCGCGCCAGGACGGCCCCCCTTGGTGATCTACGCTGTGGCACGTGACAGGCACGGCGACCGAGCCGCACGCGCGGGCTCCGCTGACCGCCCTGCTGCATCGGTACGAGGACGCGGGCGAGCCCCTGACCTGCGAGGCCGTCCCCCGGGGGCTGCTCAACCGGGGATGGCGGGTGACCACCACCACGGGCCGCTACTTCCTCAAGCAGTACATCTCCGCCGACACCGCCGCACCCGCCCTCATCGCGCGCCAGCACCGCGCCACCCGGGGCCTGGCCCGGCTCGGCCTGCCCGCAGCGGCCCCGCTCCCGGACGCCGACGGCCGTACGGTGACCGTGCTCGGCGGCGACGGCTACGCGCTCTTCCCCTGGATCGACGGGACCCACCGCGAGGGCACCGAGCTGACCGCCGGGCAGTCCCGCCGGCTGGGCACCCTGCTCGGCCGCGTCCACACCGGCTTAGCCCGCGTCCAGCCGCCGCCCGCCGCAGGCCCGCGCCCCAGCGCCGACCCCGACCGCACGCACGCCGACATCGCCCGGTTGCTCGCCCTGGTCCGCGCCCACCACCCGCACGACGACTTCGACGGGCACGCGGAACACCGGCTGGTCGAGCGCGGCGACCTGCTGCGGCGGCACGCCCACCGCCGGCCGCCCGACCCCGCGCCCGACGACCGCGTCCAGGGCTGGGTGCACGGCGACTTCCACCCGCTCAACCTGCTCTACCGCGGTGACGAACCCGCCGCGATCGTCGACTGGGACCGGCTCGGCGTCCAGCCGCGCGCCGAGGAGGCCGTACGGGCCGCCGCCATCTTCTTCGTCCACCCGGCCGACGGCCGCCTCGACCTGCGCAAGGTACGGGCCTACGCACGGGCGTACCGGCTCGCCTCGGGCGCCGGCGAGGCGGAGGTCGCCGCCGCCGTCCACCGGGTGTGGTGGGAGCGGCTGAACGACTTCTGGATGCTGCACTGGCGCTACGAGCGCCTCGACCGCCGCTCCGACCCGCTCTTCCCCGCCGCGTCGGCGCTGGCCGTGTGGTGGACGGGGGAGTACGAGGCGGTGCTCGACGCGTTCGCGGGGTAGTGCGGGCTCTCCGCGCGGGCCTTCCGGGCCGGCCGGGGTCAGCCGGATGTGCCTGCGGTGTCTCCTGGGTCGCTCGTGCCGCTCGGCGTGTCCGTGGGCGTCGGCGGAGTGGTGTCCTTCGTCGGCGGCGTGGTCGCCGGCTTGGTGGTCGCCGGGTTGGTCGTGGGCGGGTTGGTGGTGGGCGGGGCACTCGTCGACGGGGTCGTCGTCGGGGCGCTGGTCGACGGGGTCGCGGTCGGCGTGGTCGGGCCGGTGCTCGGCTCGCCGCCGGTGTCGTTCGTCGGGTCGTCGCCGGTGGGCTCGTCCGTCGGCTGCGAATCAGTCGGCTGGCTGTCGGTCTGCCCCACCGATGCCGACTGCTTGGTGTCGGCGGGGGTGTCGCCGCCGCCGTGGTCGCTGGGCTTGGTCGCCAGGTAGACGCCGAGCACCACGGCCAGCACCGCGGCCACGGCGAAGAGCACCGGCTTGAGCCAGCGGTTGCCGCCCTGGCCGCCTCCCGAACCGTGCCCGCCGCCGTAGCCGTCGTCGTAGCCGCTGCCCCTGCTGTCGGCGCCGCCGACGACGCCGGGGACCAGGGGCAGGCCCAGCTCGGCGGTGCTGCCGCTGCGGCCGTCCGGGTGGTGCGATCCGCCGGCGCGCGGCGACTGCGGGAGGACCGCGGTCACCACGCCGGTGTTCCACGTCCCGCCGGTCCAGCCGCCCTGCTGGGTCAGCGCCTGGTGTGCGTAGCCGACGACGCCGCGCATCTCGTCGGCGCTCTGGAAGCGGTCCTCCGGCTGCTTGGCCAGCGCCCGCAGCACCATGCCGTCGAGCTCGGGCGGCACCCGGTCGCTGATCTGCGAGGGGACCCGCGGTTCGTCCTGGACGTGCTGGTAGACCACGGACAGCGGGGTCTCGCCGACGAAGGGCGGGCGCAGCGCCAGCAGTTCGTAGAGCAGGCAGCCGGTGGCGTAGAGGTCGCTGCGGTGGTCGACGGGCTTGCCGAGCGCCTGCTCGGGCGAGAGGTACTGCGGGGTGCCCATGACCATGCCGGTCTGCGTCATGGTGCTGGCGGCGCCGTGCAGGGCGCGCGCGATGCCGAAGTCCATGACCTTGACCGCGCCGCCCGTGGTGATGATCACATTGGCCGGTTTGATATCCCGGTGCACGATCCCGTGCTGGTGGCTGTACGCGAGCGCGTCCAGGACACCCGAGACGATCAGCAGCGCCTGGTCGACCGGCGGCGGGGTCGGACCGGTCAGCAGGTCCTTGATCGTGTGGCCCTCGACCAGCTCCATCACGATGTAGGGGACAGTGCCGGTCGCGGTGCTGTCCTCGCCGGAGTCGTAGACGGCCACGACGGCGTGGTGGTTCAGGCCCGCGACGGCCTGCGCCTCACGCGTGAAGCGCGCCTTGGAGACCGGGTCCTCCGCGAGGTCGCCGCGCAGCAGCTTCACCGCCACGATCCGGCCGAGGCGTACGTCCTCGGCCGCGAAAACCTCGGCCATACCGCCGCGGCCCAGCCGCCCGGTCAGCCGGTAGCGGCCCTCGCCGACGAAGGAGCCCACGCCCCACTGGCCGGAGGACTCGCCTGAAGCCTCCCGCGCAGTGGTGGACGCCTTGCTGCCGTCGGCCGTCTCGTTCGGGTCGACCATCAGTCCTCGCCGTCGTTCGCCATCGCTTCGTGCTTCGTCTGGTGCGCCACCGTACCGCTTTTCGGCCGCCGTCCACGGCGCTCGTCTGCCCACGACCCAGCGCTTACCCGGGTTTGACGCGCCGATCCTGATACTTGCGAAAGTTCCGCGTTCTGTGCGTACCCGATGCGCATCAGGTGACGAGATGGTCAACGAACTTGACGTGCTCGCGCGATCAGCCAGACTTGGCGGGCAAGCTCGGGGACGTGTGTCTTCCCGTTGGACTTTCATGGGGGTAGCGGTACTGATGAGCGGGGACGCCACGCAGGGCGGCGGGTACACGGGACGCTCGGTCGGCGGTGGGCGATACGTACTGCGCGACCTGCTCGGCCAAGGCGGCATGGCGTCGGTGCACCTGGCACATGACACCGTGCTGGACCGGCCGGTGGCCGTCAAGACCCTCCACACCAATCTCGGCCACGAGCAGTCCTTCCGGGAGCGCTTCCGCCGCGAGGCCCAGTCCGTCGCCAAGCTCAACCACACCAACATCGTGTCGGTCTTCGACTCCGGCGAGGACACGATCGACGGGCAGGTCGTCCCCTACATCGTCATGGAGTACGTCGAGGGCCAGCCGCTCGGCGACGTCCTGGCCGCCGACATCGCCCAGCACGGCGCCATGCCGGCCGACAAAGCGCTGAAAATCGCCGGCGACGTGCTGGCCGCGCTGGCTGTCAGCCACGAAATGGGCCTGGTCCACCGGGACATCAAGCCCGGCAACGTGATGATCACGCGGCGCGGCATCGTCAAGGTCATGGACTTCGGCATCGCGCGCGCCATGCAGTCCGGGGTCACCTCGATGACCCAGACCGGCATGGTCGTCGGCACCCCGCAGTACCTGTCGCCCGAACAGGCCCTGGGACGGGGCGTCGACGAGCGCTCCGACCTCTACTCGGTCGGCTGCATGCTCTTCGAACTGCTCACCGGGCGGCTGCCGTTCGACGCCGACTCGCCGCTGGCGATGGCCTACCAGCACGTCCAGGAGACGCCGCCGGCCCCCAGCTCCTTCAACCGCGCCCTGACCCCGGCCGCCGACGCCCTGGTCGCCCGCGCCCTGCGCAAGAACCCGGCCGAGCGCTTCCCGACCGCCGACGCCATGCACGACGAGACCGACCGGGTGCTCGCGGCCACCACGCGCAACACGATGCCGCTGATATCCGGCGACGCCGTGTCAGGAAACCGCGGCGAGGGCGTCGCCGCCTCCGTCTTCCCCTCCCCCCAGGGGCCGGTCCACACCCCGCCTCCGCAGCTGCACACCCCGTACGCCCCGACGCCGCCGCAGCAGCAGCAGGGCTTCGGCCCGACCACCCCGCCGCCCTCCGCCTACGGCTACCCGCAGCAGGGCGGCGCCCCGCAGACCCCGCCGCCGAGCACCGCTTACGGCATGGGCGCGCCGCCGTCCATGCAGTCGATGCCGCAGCAGCACATGGGCGGCCGGCCGCCCGGTGGCGGCATGGGTCCCGGTCCCGGTGGCGGCGGCCGCAAGCGGAACACCCCGCTGATCGTGGGCGCGGCGGTCGCCGCCGTGGCCGTGATCGTCGTCGTCTCGGTCATCGTCGCCATGTCCGGAGGTGGCGGCAACCCGGAGTCCGACCCGACGGACAACCCGACGGACAACCCGACCGTCACCACGTCCGACTCCCCGACGGCCGCCCCGACCGAGAACGTCGTGCAGGGCGACCAGAGCCGCACCATCGAGGCCACCGAGTGCACCAAGGCCCACAACGACCTGATCAACCCGGGCAAGCCCAACATCATGACGATGCCGGACTTCACCTCGATATACGTGGACTCGGCGGTGGCCTGCATGAAGGCCGCCAACTGGCCCTACGAGATCAAGGACATGGACGAGCAGCAGTGGGGCAAGGGCACCATCACCGACCAGTCGCCCAAGGACCTGGACGACTTCGACATCAACTCCGGGCAGAAGATCACCATCTGGGTGTCCACCGGCAAGGGCGCCAGCTGATCCCCGGGCACTTGGGTCCTGGCTCCTGATCCCCCGCGCCTGATCCCCGGCTCCTGATCCCGGGCCGCGCCTTCCGGTGCGCCGGGGGGGGTGCGGTGCGCCCGGAGTGCGGGGCGGCCGCACACCGGCGGCCGGCCCCGCGTCACCGCGGCCTACAGGTAGGGGCCGCCAGAGCGCGAACCCGGGTGACCGGCGTCCTGCTCCTCGTCATGGTCGAGCGCACCCGGCGGCAGCGCGCGCCGCATCTGCTCAAGCTGCGCACGGGCCGCCATCTGCTGGGCGAACAGCGCGGTCTGGATGCCGTGGAAGAGCCCTTCCAGCCAGCCCACCAGCTGCGCCTGGGCGATCCGCAGCTCCGCCTCGCTGGGCACACTGTCGTCGGTGAACGGCAGTGACAGCCGATCCAGCTCCTCCACCAGCTCCGGCGCGAGACCCGCCTCCAGCTCCTTCACCGAGCTGGTGTGGATCTCCTTGAGCCGCACCCGGCTGGCCTCGTCGAGAGGTGCTGCCCGCACCTCCTCCAGGAGCTGCTTGATCATGCTGCCGATCCGCATCACCTTCGCCGGCTGCTCGACCATCTCCGTCACCGGGATCTCGCGGCCCTCCTCGCCGTCAGCGCCCGGAGCGGCCCCGAGGGCCATTCCGTCCGGCCCGACGACCAGGACCTGCTGATTCTGCGAGCTATCCGGCGACCGTTCGTTCATCGGCATCTCCATGTGGCCATTGTCCCGCACCCCCGCCCCCGCCGGGTCCGTGCCCCCTCATCCCTCGGCCCGCCTTCCCAGCTCGGGACGGGACCGGGTGACCAGCGCCGCCAGCAGTCCCGCACCCAGCGGCACCGCCACGACCAGCATCACCAGAGTGCCCCACGGCACCACCACCGGCACCCGCGGCTCGCCCATGACGCCCCAGCCCATGTCTATCGCCCGGTGGTACGTGGCCCAGCGCTGGTGCAGGTCGCTGCGCCGCAGGGCGATCGCGGGCAGCACCCCCGCCACCGAGCCCAGCACCACCCCCATCGCCGCGACCACCGCGCACTGGAAGCCGGACAGCGTGCGCCGCACCCGCCCCGCCGCGCCTAGCGCCGCCAGTGTCCTGAGGTCCGGCTCCGCGTCAGTCTGCGCCAGCCCCGTCGCGATTCCGGCGGCACCGATCGTGACCACCCCGGCGAAGAGCGTGAGTGCCAGCAGGATCAGGTTGTCGTCGCCGACGTAGCCGCGCTCCAGATACACCGTCGCCCTGGTACCGATCTTGGCCACGTCGCTGTTCAGCGCCTGCCGCTGCGCCCCGCTCGGCATCTGCGAGGTGGTGTAGTACGAGCCCAGCGGTGTGGTCCTGAGGCCCAGCGACGCCGCCGCCTGCGGCGGTACGACGGCTGTCACCCCGTAGGGCTCCTGCGCGGGCGCCAGGTGGACCGCCAGCGTCTTCACCGGCCCGGTCGGCTCCGAGCCGTCCTGCGGCTCCTTCGTCACGTCCGCTATCACCATCAGTTTCAGGGTGCCGTGCTCGTCGTACGCCCGGTTGAACAGCACCGCCTCGCCGCGGGCCAGCGCCTGCTCCGCGGCGCCGTCGCGTACGCCGAGCACATGCAGCACCGCGGGACCGCCCACCAGCACACCGTCGTCCATGGGGATGGCCGAAGGATGGCCCGGCCCGATGCACCGCCAGTCGTGCACCAGCGCCTCGCGCTGCGCCACGGTCAGCCGCGCGGCGCCCGTCGGACCGTCGGACGGGCACCTGTTGGCCGGCGGCATCACCAGGTCGACGCGCCCGCAACCCGGCGCACCCACCTGCCTGGTGCAGGACGCCGGCCCCACGTACAGCCGGGACACGTCCACCCGGCCGGTGACCGGATAGTTCTTCTGCACCGCGGCACGCAGCGGCCCGAGGTCACCCGCCTCCTCGCCGTACCCCCCGATCGCGACCTCCCCGCGCGGCAGCTCCGCCGTGTACGACTGCCGGTCCTCCTGCGCCTGGCTGGCCGCATAGGTCGCGACCGCGACCGAGCCGGCCACCGCGGCGAGCACCGCCGCCACCGCCGGAGCCGTACGCCCCCGGTTGCGCACCGCGTCCCGCAGCGCCAGCCGCGGTGCCAGCGGCAGCCACCGGCCGAGCCTGCCGAACGCCCCGACGATCGCCGAGGTCATCATCACCAGCCCGAGCTCCGCCAGCGCCGCGCCCAGCGCCGCGGTGTAACTGCTGTCGTTGTGCATCGTCGCGTAGAAGACCACGGTGACGCCGAGAACCAGGAAGAAGACGCCGACGATCGGCAGCATGCGGTTCGCCCGCCGCACCCCGCGCCGCCCGGTGAGCGAGGCCAGCACGCTCTGCCGGGAGGCACCGATCGCCGGCACCACCGCCGCCAGCACCCCGGTGAGCACCGCGAGCCCGCCGACCCCCGCCAACTCCATTGGCCGCAGCGTCAGTCCGCCGAACCGCTGGCCGACGTAGCGCTCCAGCGTCCCGCGCAGAAGCACGGTGACGGCCACGCCGAGCAGCGTGCCCACCACGGCCGCCGCCGCGCCGACCACCAGGCCACTGGAGAGCACGATCGCCCTGATGTGCCTGCGGTCACCGCCGTTGGCACCCACCAGGCCCAACTGGCGCCGCGAGCGGCGTGCCCCGACCGCGAACGCCGGCCCGGCCAGCAGGCAGATCTCCAGCATGCTGAGTCCGCCTATCGTCACCCCCGCGGCGATGGCCTTCGCCCGGACGTCCCCGCCGTCATACACCAGCGAGCTCCTGCCGAACCCGGTCCGGTAGATCGGCACATCGGCCCTGGCCGGCGGGTGCAGCCGGACGGCCCGTGAATCGACCTCGACGCCCAGGGTGTTGGCCTGCTTCACCATGTCCCAGGTGAAGTCACCCGCCACCGAGACCAGGTAGGTCGGCTTGCTGGGCTCCATGATCCCTTCCGCCTCGCCCCGCACCGCCTCGTAGGGCGCGATGAAGGCCCCCGGCAGCGCGTTGAGCTGTTCTGCGTCCAGCTCGCTGGGCAGGTCGTAGGCACCGACGATCCGGTAGGACCGGTCGAGCCCGCGCACTGTCACCCGTGAACCCACGTGCAACCCGCTGGACTTGAGGAAGCCGTTGGTCGCGGCCATCTCGTCCTGGGCCGCGGGGAACCGGCCCCGGTCCAGCTCGGTGATCCCCGCAGCCAGCGGGTCGACCGCCTTCAACTCCCTGATGTCGACGTCCAGCAGCCCGTACTTCGTCCGGACCGGCGCATAGGTGGAGGCATCGCTCAGGCTGCGGGCGCCGGCGGGCAGCGCCACCAGCGGATCGACCGGATCGCTCTCCCCGCTGGAGACAGTGGTGGTCGAACCGTCGTCCCCGGTGACGGTGACCGTCCGGGTCAGCCCCTTCTTCCCGGCGTTCTCCTGCACCGGCACGACGCCCTCGCCCGTCGGTTCCTGGTACACCGGCTGCGGGCCCTGGCCCGCGTCACTGAGCCGGGCGTCGGCGGTGCCGAACTCCCTGGTGGCCTTCTCCGCGGCCGTCAGCTGCGAGCTGCGGATGGTCACGTCCGCCGCGCTCACACCCATGATCGGCAGCGCGATCATCGCCAGCACCAGCAGGCTGCGGCCCTTGAACCGCACGGCGTCCCTGCGGGCGATCCTGATCGCCGCGCGCCAGGCGTGCAGCCGGCCGACCCCGGGCACGCCGGACCGCGCCCGCCCGGTCACTGGGCCGCTCCGCCCGCGAGCAGCGACTCCGCGGAGGAGCGCAGTGTCATGTCGACCACGGAGCCGTCCCGCAGGAAGACCACCCGGTCCGCCCAGGCCGCGAACCGCGGCTCGTGCGTGACCAGGATGCCGGCCGCCCCCGCGTCGCAGCGGGACCGCAGCAGGGCGAGCACCGCGTCACCGGTCTCGGAGTCCAGCGCGCCGGTGGGCTCGTCGGCGAGCACCAGCCGGCGGTCCCCCACCAGCGCTCTGGCGATCGCCACTCGCTGCTGCTGGCCGCCCGACATCTCGTCGGGGAAGCGGTCGGCGAGCTGCTCAAGCCCGAACTCCTCCAGTGCGACCAGGGCTTCCCTGCGCGCCCTGCGGCTGCCGACACCGTCCAGCTCGCGGGGGAGTGCGACGTTCTCAGCTGCCGTGAGCGCCGGGATCAGGTTGTAGTCCTGGAAGACGTAGCCGATGCTCCGCCGGCGCAGTGCCGCTATGTCCTTGCGGCTCGCGGTGGTCAGATCGGTGCCCTCGACCACGACCCGGCCCGACGTCGGCAGGTCCAGGCCGCCCGCGATGGTCAGCAGGGTGGACTTCCCCGACCCCGACGGCCCCATCACCGCGACCAGTTCCCCCGGGTGCACGTCCAGGTTGATGCCGCGCAGCGCGTGCACCTCGGCCGCACCTGTGCCGTGCACCCGGGTCAGCTCTTCGAGGCTGAGGACGGGTTCCGCGGTGCGGTCGGGCTCCGCGGACGCGGTGGGCGCGGTGGCGCCGGGGCCGCGGCCCGCTCCTGTGCTCGCCGGGTGCGACGGGTCGTGCGGTTCGGCCGGTGGTGTGGGCTGGCTGGACATCAGAACTGCTTCCCCCTACTTCAGGCCCGGGCCGGTCGGTCCGGACTGTTCGCGCTGCGTGTGCCGTTCGTGCTGCTCGTGCCGTTCCTGCTTTTGCTGCTGTCCTGCTGTTCCTGCGCCTCGCTGCGGTCCTGCCGCTCAGCGCTCCCGGCTGGTCAGCGCCGGGGGCGGGAGCGTCTCAGGGCGCCGCGCAGCCCTCCGTCCTGCGCGGCGCCCGGCTTCCGTCCGCCGTCCGCCGGGTCGGCGGGGTCGGCGGGGTCGGCGGGGTCGGCCGCGGGGGCCTTGCGGCTTTCTGCGACCGCGGCCTGCGGGGCCAGCCGTACGAGCCTGGTCTCGCAGTGGTCGAGCCAGCGCGCCTCCGCCTCGGCCTGGAAGATCAGCTGGTCGAGGACCAACTGCCAGGCCACGTCGTCCGGGTCGAACTCCCCCGGCCGGCGGGCCGCCGCTTCCAGCGCCTGTCCCTTCAACCGGGTGTAGTCCTGCATCGCCCGGATGGTGTGGGCGCGCTGGGCCTGGATGACCGAGCGCACGTCGACCTCTGGCGAGCCGACCGCCATCGCGAGCTTGATCGCCAGTTCGTTCCGCGGCGGGTTGGCCCGGTCGACGGGGGTGGCGAACCACTGCCTCAGCTCGTCCCTGCCGTCCTCGGTGATGGCGTAGAGGGCGTGGCCCGCTTCGTCCTCACCCGCGGGGACGACCAGGCCGTCCCGCTCCAGTCGCGCGACGGTCGTGTAGACCTGCCCGACGTTGAGCGGCCAGGTGGAACCGGTGCGCGACTCGAACTCGGTGCGCAGCTGATAGCCGTAGCGCGGACCCCGTTCGAGGAGGGCCAGCAGGCCGTGACGGATCGACATACTGAGTATGTATACCCAGTAAGGTCGGCGCAGGCAAGGCTGATCGGCGGGATCGCGCAAGGCTTCACTCGAACGAGTGGTCGAATAGCGTCGCGGGTTCGGAACGCCCGGCGGCAGGCAATCATGAACAGGAGCGGTCACTCGCCGTCACGAGCGAACGCGCCGGTGGTCTCGCGTGCGGACGCGGGCGGGCACCCGCGCGACGTGCGTGGGCGCGGGCGGGCGCACAGGGGAAGCAGTACGGGCGAGCTGGTCGGGGGGTGGTCCTGGTGGTGGTCAGGAGCGGCGGAGGCGCAGGCCGAGGAAGCCGAGCCCCAGCCCGACCAGCGTCATCCCCACCCCGAGCGGGAGCACCCTGCGTACGCGGTGGCCGGGTGCGTAGGAGGGGTCCGACGGCTCCTGCTGCCCCACTCCCGAGGTGGCGGGCGGGGCAGACGCCGGCCCCGACTCCTCCGCGTCGGGCACGAGCGAGGGCGCTCGGCCGGTGTAGCCGCGGTGGGGTAGCGGGCGCCGCTGCTCGTAGGCGTGCCCGGAGGGGTGCGCGCTCCCGGCGGTCGGCGTCGCGGACGGGCGGGCCGGCGGGTGCAGAGGCGCGGCCCCGGCGCCGGACGGCGCCGCGTGGCCCGGGGCCGGGGCGGATACCGGCGGCTGTGCGGGACCGGCCGGCTTCGGGGCGGGCGGGCGGGAAGAGGCAGGCGAATGCGGTGAAGGGGGTGGCGGCGTGGCAGGCATGCCGGTGTGGACGGGCGGACCGGGCACGACAGGTGCGGACGGCCTCGGCGGTACGGGACGCGCGGGGCTGCCCGGCCGATCGGGCTCCGGCGGCATCGCGGGGCCGGGTCCTGGGGGCAGCGGCCCGCCGGGCGGAGGCAGCGGCGGGCGGACCGCACC
>NZ_CAJSLV010000118.1 GCF_907177275.1 Actinacidiphila cocklensis | reverse complement strand
GCGCGGAGCCGGGGGCCGCCGCGCGCGCCTCCTCGAAGCGCCGCCGTGCCCGCTCCGGCTCCCCCGCCGCGTAGGCCTCCTCACCGAGCAGCGCGAGGCAGCGCCGGGCGCCCTGCTCGTCCCGGGCCGCCCGGTGGGCGTCGTGGGCGCGGGTGAGGTGGTCGCGGGCGGCCGGGGCGCCCAGCCGCAGCGCGAGGTCGCCCGCGGCCTCCCAGGTGCGGGCCTGCAGCCTGAGGTCGTCGGCGGGGACCGCCCGCAGCGCCTCCTCGGTCAGCACCAGGCACTGCATGGCCTGCGCCGGGGCCGCGGACTGCCCGCGCAGGGCGTGCGCGATGGCGGCCATGGCCCGGCCGTCGCCCGCCTCCCGCCAGTGGTCGAAGGCGGCGAGCAGGTCGGCCCGGGTCTCGGGTCCGGGAGCCGGGCGGCCCCGGGCCGCCCCGGCGTCCGCGGCGCCCCTGAAGTGCTCGGCGTGCGCGCGCCGCAGCGCGGGATGGACCGGCAGCCGGGCCAGCAGGCCGGCGGCGGCCAGCCGCAGCGCGTGCGGGATGCTGAACCGCAGTTCTCCGTCGTGCCGTTCGTCGGGGATCAGCACGCTCTTGTCGATGAGCCGCTCCATCGTGCGGTAGGCCGCGCCGTGCAGCCCGTCCAGGACGCCGACCGCCGCGCGCATGGTGAAAGGCCCCTGGAAGACGGCCAGGTGCACCAGTTGCGTCCGCTCCTCGGGGCGGAGCCTGGCCAGCACCCACGCCACCATGTCGCCGATGCTGGAGTGCCGCGAGTAGGGGTGGTGGTCGAGCCGGTGCAGGTCGCCGGGGTCGTTCTCGAAGCGCTCCAGGATCAGGTCGGGTTCGGCCAGCGTGATCTGGGCGGCGGCCAGTTCGATGGCCAGCGGCAGCCCGCCGGCCTGCCGGCACAGCGCCAGCACGTGGCGCGCGTTGTCCGCGGTCAGCGCGAACTCCGGCCGTACCGAACGCGCGCACTGCACGAACAGCTCCACCGCCGGTACGGCGGCGACGGCGGTCCGCTCGGCGTCCTCCGGGCCTGCGGTGGACAGCGGCCCGATCCGTACGACCCGCTCGCCGTACAGGCCGAGGCGGGCCGTGCCGACGCAGACGATGCGGACCTGCGGGCAGCAGCGGCGGAATTCGGCGAGCAGCGGCGCGAGGTCGTCGGCGACGTCCTCGTAGTGGTCGAACAGCAGGGTGTGCTTGCCCGCGGCGACGCGTTCGAGGGCCTTCCTGACCGCGGGCGAGCCCTCGTAGCACTGCTCTCTGAGCTGGCGCAGCATGAGGCCGGCCACCGAGGTGTCGGTCACCTGGGCGAAGTCGAAGACCTCGACGCCCCCGCCGGGGCCGCTGCCCCGATGCCGGAAGAACTCCATCACCAGCCGGCTCTTGCCCACCCCGGCGGGGCCGGTCACCGTGACCAGCCCCGCGTCGGGGGCGGCGGTCACGGCGGCCAGCCGCTCCAGGTCACGGGAGCGGCCGATCAGCTCCGTCGGGGTGGTGCCGATGTAGCCGGCGGGTGTGGTCATCCGGTTGAGCAGCAGGTCGCCGAGGCCGGAGGTGTTCTGGCTGGTGCTCGTACTCGTAGGAGCTGCGGCGGCTCCGGTCATGGCATCCCATGCCTCCACCAGTGATGCGTCGGACTCCCCACCCACACCGCGGCGCCGCTACCGGGCGAAGACCAGGGTCGTCGGCGACAGCGTGGTCTGGAAGGTGATGTCGTCGTAGCCGGTCTTGCTGAGCCACCCGTGGTAGTCGGCCCGCCGCCAGGTGCTGCCGTGCCGGCTCTTGAGCAGCATCTCGGAGGCGAAGGTCAGCGGGTAGTGCGGTCCGCTGCGGTCGTCGTCCACGACGTAGTCGGAGACGACCAGGGTGCCGCCGGGCTTCAGGACGCTCCGCACCCGGGAGAAGAGCGCCATGTTGTCGTCCGGCCCCTCCTGGTGCGCGATGTTGGAGTAGACGACGATGTCGTACGACCCGGGGGCACCGAGTTCCGTGGTGTGGAAGTCGCCGTCGACGTAGGTGACGCGGTCGCCCACGCCCCGCTCGGCGAGCAGCCGGCGGGCGATCGCGTTGATCGGCGCCCAGTCGAGCTGGGTGGCGCGGGCGGCGGGGTTGCGCTCCAGCCAGGTGCCCGAGTAGATGCCGGAGCCGCCGCCGATGTCGAGGATCGAGATCGCGCCGGCGTCGGCGATCTTCAGGGTGTCGGCGGCGGTGCGCGCCACGGGGACGGACTGGGCGGCGAGGGCCTGGACCAGCTCCTCCCAGTGCGGGTTGTCGGCGACCTCGACGACCGCGTCGGAGATCGGGCCGCCGACGCGGACGACCTCGGGCAGGTCGGTGAGCGAGGCCATGTGGCCGGCCTTGAGCTTGGCGAAGCCGGTCAGGCAGTCGGGGCTGCCCTCCACCAGGAAGGCGGAGGCCTCGGCGGAGTTGCGGTAGCCGCCGCCGTGCTGCTCCACCAGGCCGAGGCTGACCAGGCCGTCCAGCAGGGCCTGCGCGCCGCGCTGGGAGATCGCGGCGCGGTCGGCCAGCTGCTCGGCGTTCGTGGCGCCGTTCTCCAGGTGGGTGAAGACGGAGTGGCTCGACGCCGCTCCGACGATGCCGGTGGCCCAGTAGCCGGTGATGAGCCGCATGATCCGGTCCGACGTCGGCTGGCTGCTGGTCATGACGTACCTTCCTGGTTCTCGCGCGGGCTGGCGGTGGGGGTCTGCGGTGCGGCGGACGGCCGGTGCGTGCCCGCGTGGCTGCGCAGGGCGGCGCGCAGGGCGGTGGAGACGCGCTCCGCCTGGTCCAGGGTCAGCTCCGCGTGCATGGGGATGGCGAGTTGGCGGGCGAAGAGGTCCGCGGAGACCGGGCAGGTCTGCTTCGCCTCGTAGACCGGCTGGGTGTGGCTCGCCCAGGTGCCGTGCCCGCAGCCGATGCCCTGTGCCCGCAGCTCCGCCGCGACGGCGGCACGGTCCACCGTCGGGTCGAGGGCGACCAGGTAGGACTGCCAGGCGTGGGTGCGGTCGGCCGGGACGTGCGGCAGCGTCAGCAGTTCCTCGCCGCCGAGCAGTTCGGCGTAGCGTGCGGCGACCGCGTTGCGGCGGTCGAGCAGTTCCCCGATCCGGCCGAGCTGCACCTGGAGGATCGCGGCGGCGATGTCGGAGAGCTTGTAGTTGTAGCCGATCTCGGTGAACTCGGGGATCGGCAGCCCGATGGTCTGCGACTTGTCGAAGATGCTGCCGATGCCGAAGGACGACCGCAGCCGTACGTCGGCGCCGATCGCCGGGTCGGCGGCGAGCAGCGCGCCGCCCTCGCCGCTGGTGATGCCCTTGCGGCCGTGGAAGGACAGCGCGCCGATGGGTGCCAGCGCGCCGGCCGGGCGGCCGCGGTAGGTGGCGCCGACCGCGCACGCGGCGTCCTCGATGAGGAAGAGCCCGTGGCGGCCGGTGATCGCCTCCAGCTCCGCGTAGTCGGCGGGCAGGCCGACGGTGTCGACCGCGATCACGCCGACGGTCCGCGGGCCGATCAGGTCGGCCACCGCCTGCGGGTCGACGGTGCCGGTGTCGGGGCGCGCGTCGGCGAAGACCGGCACGGCCCCGACGTAGCGGGCGGCGTGGGCGGGGGCGGGGAAGGTGTAGTCGGCGACGATCACCTCGTCGCCCGGCCCCACCCCCAGCGCGAGCAGCGCCAGGTGCAGGGCCGCGGCGCAGTTGCTGAGCGTGACGGCGTCAGCGACGCCGTAGCGCTCGGCCAGCTCCTTCTCCAGCGCCTTGCCGCGCGGCCCCTGCCCGGCCGTCCACTCCGAGGCGAACACCTCCTCGACGGCGGCCAGTTCCTGCTTGCCCAAACTCGCGTGAACCAAGGGGATCGGGTCCAATGTGGCCACCTCCGGCGACACTTCTGGGGACCTGCGGCCCGCGTGCGGGCCTGCGGTCGGGACGAACCTGCGGCTTGCCGGGCGCGCGCCCGGCGGCGACCGGGTGCACGGTGTGCGCGAGTGTCACACCAGGGGGGTCGCGGAAGCGGCGATCGGCGTCGCCTGCCGGCTGCGCGGCACGTCGACGGCCCAGGTGCCCACCGCCATCTCGGCGGTGATGCCGGGGCCGAAGCCGGCCACGATCCCGGTGCCGCCCGGCAGCATCTCGTCCTCCTCGAACAGCCGGCGCAGCGCTTCGAGGACGACGGCGCTGGCGATGTTCCCGTACTCGCTCAGGGTGGACCAGCTGTGCCGGAACATGCTGCGGTCGACGTTGAGGTACTTGCACAGGTCGTCCAGGATGCGCGGGCCGCCGGCGTGGATGATGTAGAAGTCCAGGTTGGCGACGTTCCAGCCGTGGTCGGCCGCGAGCTGGCGCAGGATCGGGGCGAGCGGCTCCATGGTGCCGGGGACCCGGCGGTCCAGCTGGAAGTGGAAGCCGGTGGAGCGCACCGCGTAGGAGATCCAGTCCTCGGTGTTGGGGATGAGGTAGGACGCGTTGCGCTCCAGCCGCACGCCGGTGCCGCCGTTGCTCCTGACGACCGCGGCGGCCACAGCGTCGCCGAACAGGCCGTCGGACAGCAGCGATCCGACGTTGTCGTCGACCGGCTGATAGCACAGCGAGCACAGCTCGCAGGAGACGATCAGGACGTTGGAGTCCGGGTGCGCCTCGCAGAAGTCGAAGGCGCGGTTGATCGCGGCGCCGCCCGCGGCGCAGCCCAGCTGGGCGATGGGGATCTGCCGGGTGTCGTACCGGAAGCCCATCGTGTTGATCAGCCAGGCGGTCAGCGACGGCATCATGAAGCCGGTGCAGGACACGTAGATGATGGCGTCGATGTCCTGCGCCGTCACGCCGGCGTTCGCCAGGGCGGTCTCGATGACCTCAGGGCACCTCTTCTTGGACTCCAGTTCGTAGACGCGGTTGCGCTCCTCGAAGCCCGGGTGGAGAAGTGTCTTCTCGATGGGCTGGACGATATGCCGCTTCGTGACCCCGGTCTTCTGGATCAGACGAAGCGCCAACGGAAGCTGTGGCTTTCCCTTGTGCACCTTCTTGGCGAATTCAAGGGTGTCTTCCATGGTGATGACGTATTCCGGCACGCTCACCGCTGGCTTGCACAGAGTTGCCATACCTGGCATCCACCTTCTGTGGGTCGAGATTTCCCCGAAGTCTCCGAACGCAGTACGCCATATCGTTGCCCATTTAACTTGCGAACCACTTGGCGACGACTTGGCAGGGCGCGGAAAATACCCGTGTGATCATGTCAGCGCAGGTCACAGCCGCTTCGATTGACCTCACGCGTCTCGCGTCACCCTCCTGACGGCCCGTCAAGAGCGCGTGTCGCCAAGCCACCGCCAACTCACGGGACAGTCGTGGAAGCCCGGCGTCACCGGGGCTTTGCCGGCACGTCATTGAGACGGCGTGACAATAATCTGCCCCACCGGGTTCCTTGTGTTCGCCCCCGCGGTTCCGCACCCTTTTCCATATGGCTACCACACTGGAGAACACGCGGCAATCGGGCGGCAAGAAGGTCATTCTGGCGGAGCCGCGCGGCTTCTGCGCCGGTGTGCGCAGGGCCATCGAGATCGTGGAGCGCGCGCTGGAGCTGCACGGAGCTCCCGTCTACGTACGCAAGCAGATCGTGCACAACGAGCACGTGGTGCGCGAACTGGAGGAGCGCGGCGCCAGGTTCGTCGACTCCGAGACCGAGGTGCCGGACGGGGCGGTGTGCATCTTCTCCGCGCACGGCGTGTCCCCTCAGGTGCGCGACAACGCCGCCGAGCGCAACCTCACGGTGATCGACGCGACCTGCCCGCTGGTGGCCAAGGTCCACCAGGAGGCGCGCAGGTACGCGCGTGACGGGCGGACGCTGATCCTGGTCGGGCACGCCGACCACGAGGAGATCGAGGGCACCTTCGGCGAGGCGCCGGAGCGCACGGTCATCGTGCAGGACGCGGAGGAGGCCAGGCGGCTGGACCTGCCGGCGGACGCGAACGTCAGCTATCTCACCCAGACCACGCTGTCGCTCGACGACACCGAGGAGATCGTCTCCATCCTCCACGAGCGCTTCTCCCGGCTGACCGGTCCTGGGACCGACGACGTCTGCTACGCCAGCCAGAACCGGCAGAACTCGGTGAAGTCGATCGCCGCCCGCAGCGACCTGGTGCTGGTGGTCGGTTCGGCCAACTCCAGCAACACGGTGCGGATGGTGGAGGTCTCGGAGGACGCCGGCACCCGGGCGTACCTGCTGCCCGACGCCGGGCACCTGGACCCGCAGTGGCTGGCCGGCGTCGGCACCGTGGGGCTGAGCGCGGGCGCCAGCGCGCCCGAGCTGCTGGTCGAGCAGGTCATCGAGCGGCTGGCCCAGCTGGGCTACGGCGACGTCGAGACCGAGGTCACCGCGGTCGAGACGGTGGTCTTCCGGCCGCCGCTGGGGCTGGAGCCGCCGTCGGCGCGGGGCGGCGACGACGACGCGTGCGCGGAGCTGCTCGACCGGGTCAGCGCCCGCATCGACGAGCTGCTCGACGCCGAGATCGCGCACTGGGGCGCGGTCGACGCGCGGGCCGCGGTGCCGGTCGAGGCGGTCAGGGAGCTGGTCGCGGCGGGCGGCAAGCGGCTGCGCCCCACCTTCTGCATCAGCGGCTACCTGGCGGCCGGCGGCACCCTGGAGGACGCCGAGGGCGCGGACGCGGTCGTCGCCGCGGCGGCGGGCCTGGAACTGCTGCACGCCCACGCGCTCATCCACGACGACGTGCTGGACAACTCCCCCACCCGGCGCGGCGAGCCGACGGTGCACGCCCGGCACGCCGGCCTGCACGCGGAGTCGGGCTGGGCCGGGGAGGCGCGCCGGTACGGCGAGGGCGTCGCCATCCTGGCCGGCGACCTGGCGTTCGGCTACGCCCACCGGCTGGCCGGCGGCCTGCCCGCGCACGCCAGGGCGATCTGGATGCACCTGGGCACCGAGATGCTGGTCGGCCAGCACCTGGACATCGCGCTGGCGGCCGAGGCCGTCCCGGACGCGGACCTGGCGCGCTGGATCGCGGTCGGCAAGTCCGGCCGCTACACCATCCAGCGCCCCCTCTCGCTCGGCGCGGCCCTGGCCGGGCGGCCCGACCTGCAGGCGGCCTTCGAGGCGTACGGGCTGGCGGCCGGCGAGGCCTTCCAGCTGCGCGACGACCTGCTCGACGCGTTCGGCGACTCCGAGGCGACCGGCAAGCCGGCCGGCCTGGACGTCAGCGAGCACAAGATGAACCTGCTGCTGGCACTCGCGGCGACCGAGGACGCCGAGGTGGCCCGGCTGCTGGAGCAGGGCGGCAACGGCGACTTCGACCCGGCGGGGCTGCGCGCGGCGCTGCTGGCCTCCGGGGTGCGCGAGGAGATCGAGAAGCGGATCGACGAGCTGGTGACGACCGCCCGTACGGCACTGGACGCGGCACCGCTGGCCGGCGGCTGGCGGGAGCGGCTGGGCGAGATGGCGACGCAGGTCGCCTACCGGGACCGCTGACGGCCCACCGGGAACGGGCGGGGCACCCGATGTGGCCGGCCCGGTACGACCGAACGGAGAGGATGATCACAGATGGTGGATCTCGGCATACCGCAGGTACCGCTCACCCTCGGCCCGCGCAGGGTGAGCCGGCAGCTGAAGCTGGGCCACGACGACCGGGCCGTGCTGGTGGGCGGCGGGGCGCCGGTGAGTGTGCAGTCGATGACCACGACGGTGACCGCGGACGTGAACGCCACGCTCCAGCAGATCGCCGAACTGACCGCGTCCGGCTGCCAGATCGTACGGGTGGCGGTGCCGTCCGCGGATGACGCGGAAGCGCTGCCGCAGATCGCCCGCAAGTCGCAGATCCCGGTGATCGCCGACATCCACTTCCAGCCGCGGTACGTCTTCGCGGCGATCGACGCGGGGTGTGCGGCGGTCCGGGTCAACCCGGGCAACATCAAGGAGTTCGACGACAAGGTCGCCGAGATCGCGAAGGCCGCGGCCGACGCGCAGGTGCCGATCAGGATCGGCGTCAACGCCGGTTCACTGGACAAGCGGCTGCTGGCCAAGCACGGCAGCGCGACGCCCGACGCGCTGGTGGAGTCGGCGCTGTGGGAGTGCTCGCTGTTCGAGGAGCACGGCTTCCAGGACCTGAAGATCTCGGTGAAGCACCACGACCCGGTGGTGATGGTCTCGGCGTACCGCAAGCTCGCGGCGGCCTGCGACTACCCGCTGCACCTGGGGGTGACCGAGGCCGGGCCGTTCTTCCAGGGGACGGTGAAGTCGTCGGTGGCCTTCGGGGTGCTGCTGGCCGAGGGCATCGGCGACACCATCCGGGTGTCGCTGTCGGCGCCGCCCGCCGAGGAGGCCAAGGTCGGCATCGCGATCCTGGAGTCGCTCGGGCTGCGGCAGCGCCGCCTGGAGATCGTCTCCTGCCCGTCCTGCGGCCGTGCCCAGGTGGACGTCTACAAGCTGGCCGAGGAGGTCACCGCGGGCCTGGACGGGCTCGAAGTGCCGCTGCGGGTCGCGGTGATGGGCTGCGTCGTCAACGGTCCCGGCGAGGCCCGCGAGGCCGACCTCGGGGTGGCGTCCGGCAACGGCAAGGGGCAGATCTTCGTCAAGGGCAAGATCGTCAAGACCGTCCCCGAGTCGAAGATCGTGGAGACGCTGATCGACGAGGCGATGCGGCTGGCCGAGGAGGCCGGCGAGGAGGGCGAGACCGGCAAGCCGGTGGTCGTCACCGCCTGAGCCGGGAAACGCCGGCGCCCCGGGACCACCGGGGCGCCGGCGCCCGGGGCAATACAGCTAGCGGGCGGCGAGGTCCAGCAGGAGTTGCTTGACCTCGGTCGCCTCGTACTGCTCGCGGGCGCCGTACGGCTGCGAGCAGAGCAGGACCGGGCCGTCCTGCGGGTCGTCGGGCAGCCGGCCGTGGCTGCCGCGGACGGCGGCGGCGCCCGCGTCCAGGCCGATCGCGCTCATCAGGTAGCGCATGCCGAGCTTCTTGCGGGCCAGCGCGACGCCCGCCCTGCGCTTGGCCGCGGCCGGCGCCGCCGGGTCGAAGAACAGCTCGGCGGGGTCGTAGCCGGGTTTGCGGTGGATCTCCACCAGCCGGGCGAAGTCCGGTGCGCGGGCGTCGTCCAGCCAGTAGTAGTACGTGAACCAGGCGTCGGCCTCGGCGACCAGCACGAGGTCGCCGGCCCGCGGGTGGTCCAGGCCGTACGCCGCCTTCTCCTGCTCGCCGAGCACCTCGGCGACCCCGGGCAGCTCGGCGCACAGCTTGCGCACCAGCGGCAGGTCGGCCGGGTCGTCGACGTAGACGTGCGCGACCTGGTGGTCGGCGACGGCGAAGGCGCGGGACGTCCACGGGTCCAGGTACTCCATGCCGGCCTGGGTGTGGACGCGCAGCAGGTTCTCCCTGCGCAGCAGCCGGTTGACGTCGACCGGGCGCCTGGCCTGCGTGATGCCGTACTCCGACAGCGCCACGACGGTCGCGCCGCGCTCGCGCGCCACGTCCAGCAGCGGGCCGAGCACCGCGTCCAGCTCCGCCGCGGCGGCTGCCGCCTGCGGACCCGAGGGGCCGAACCGCTGCAGGTCGTAGTCGAGGTGCGGGACGTACACCAGCGTCAGGTCGGGGTCGTGCCGGGCCATGATCTGCTGTGCGGCGCCGCAGATCCACGCCGACGACGGCAGCCCTGCGGTGGGTCCCCAGTAGGTGAACAGCGGGAAGGTGCCCAGTGCCGCGGTGAGTTCGTCGTGCAGCTCGGGCGGGTCGGTGTAGCAGTCGGGTTCCTTGCGGCCGTCGGCGTAGTAGATCGGGCGCGGGGTCACCGTCCAGTCGGTGTCGGCGCCCATCGCGTACCACCAGCAGATGTTGGCGACGGTGTAGCCGGGGTGCTCGCGGCGGGCCGCGTCCCACAGCTTGTCGCCGCCCATGAGGCCGTTGTGCTGCCGCCACAGCAGGACTTCGCCGAGGTCGCGGAAGTACCAGCCGTTGCCGACGATGCCGTGCTCGCTCGGCGGGGCGCCGGTGAGCAGGGTGGCCTGCACCGAGCAGGTGACGGCGGGCAGCACCGGGGTGAGCCCGGACTGCCAGCCGGTGTCGGCGATCGAGGCGAGGCGCGGCATGTGCCGCAGCAGCCGGGGGGTCAGCCCGACGATGTCGAGGACGACGAGCGGGGTCGGCGGTCGGTTCACCTGGTTTCTCCTAGGAAGCCCCGGCCTTCAGGCCGGGGAGGAATGGGTCCTTGGGGCGGAGCCGCGTAGCGGTGGAGTTCTCTGCGCATCCGGTGTGACCTGTGCTTTCGGGTGTTGTCAGTGGCCGGGGTTAGGTTGGTGGGGTGAAGATCGTGGTACGGGTGAAGCCGTTGCCGTCGCCTGAGGTGGGGGCGGCTTTGGCCGCGACCCTTGCTGCGTGCAACAAGGCGGCGGACGCGGTATCGGTGGTGGCGCACGAGTCGGGCACCAGGTCCCGTAACGAGTTGCAGAAGCTGGTCTACACGCGGGTCAAGGCCGAGTTCGGGCTGGCGGCGCAGCCCGTGGTGCGTACGGTGAAGAAGGTTGTGGACGCCTACGCGACACTTCGGGCGAACGTCCGGGCGGGGAATCTCGGCCCCGAGGGGTCGAAGCGCCGCAGGCGGGCGGAGTCGAAGCCGATCGGGTTCCGGCCTGGTGCGGCTCAGCCGTATGACGACCGGATTCTGTCGTGGCAGCACGATGCGCGGACGGTATCCGTCTGGACCACCGCCGGGCGGATCAAGGGCATTGCGTTCGCAGGGCATCCGGATCATCTTGCGGTGCTGGCGAAGTACCGGCGGGGTGAGTCGGATCTGGTCCACCGGGACGGCATGTGGTTCCTGATCGCCACCTGCGAGGTCCCGGAAAACGCGCTGAACACGTGCCCGGTGGACTGGATCGGGGTGGACCGTGGCATCGTGAACCTGGCGACCACCTCCGACGGGGACAACTATCAGGGCCGCAGGCTTGGCCGGTACCGGCGTTGGCACGCCCGTAAACGTGCGGAGTTGCAGGCGAAGGGGACCCGCAGCGCGAATCGCCGCGCCAAGCGGCGGGCGAAGAGGGAAGCGCGGCACGCCGCGCACATCAATCACAAGATCAGCAAGGAGATCGTGGCCGTTGCGCAACGCACCGGTCGTGGTGTTGCCCTGGAGGATCTGGGTGGCATTCGTGACCGGGTACGGCCTTCCCGCGACCAGCGGGCCACGTTCTCGTCCTGGCCGTTCCACCAGCTCGAAGAGCACCTGCGGTACAAGGCCTGCAGGGCAGGGGTACCGGTGATCGCGGTGGACGCCCGTTACACCTCGCAGATGTGTCCCCGGTGCGGTCACACGGCGAGGAACAATCGTCCCACCCGGGACCATTTCTGCTGTCGTCGGTGCGGCCTCGCTGGGCCGGCCGACCACGTCGCCGGGGTCAACGTACGCAACCGCGCACGCTCGGCGTGGGTTCTTGTCAACGGACCCGTACCACAAAGGGATTGACCTCCCCGGCTGGTGGATGCGACCTGTGACCGCCCCCTCGTAGCGGGCAGTCAGGAGCGCGACAAGGCGTAAAGAACCGAGCCGACAAGCTCGGTCCTTTAGGGCCGAGAAGTTGACCTGGTCATCTCCCTCACGGGTTGGTCGCGCAGGCCCAGGGCGAGCAGTTCGCCGCGGGTGAAGGCGAGTTCGGCGGCGATGCCCTCGGCGAGCCGGTCGGGTCCCGAGGGGCGCTGGCCGGGCGGCAGCACGTTCCAGGTGTACGTCTCCACCTCCAGGTGGTCGCACACGGCCCGCTCGCCGCCGACGAGTTCGGCCAGCGCGGTGCGCAGCAGGCCGACGGTGGAGCGCAGCGGCGGCTGCGGGTCGGCGTGCAGCGGCACGTGGTAGTGGACCCGCCACGGCCCCGGCAGCCCCGCGTCGAGCGCTTCGCCGAGGTCGTCGGCGGCGGGTCCTGCCGCCGATCGGGTCTGGTGCAGGAAGCGCGGCTCGGCGTACGAGCGCAGCGCCGCCGCGGTGACCGGGTCCTGCGGGTCCTCGGCCTGCAGCGCCGCGGACACCTGCACCTTGACCACCGGCAGGTCGGCCGCCGCCAGCCGGGCGAGCGCCGCGGCGGGCTCCTCCCAGGCGCAGGCCAGATGGGCCAGGTCCAGGCACACCCCGAGGTAGCGGGTGTCGACGCCGGCCAGCTCCGCCGCGGCCTGCCCGGTGGTCTCCATGACGCAGCCGGGCTCCGCCTCGAAGCCGACCCGGACCAGCCGGCCGGTGCGGGCGTGCACGGCGGCGAGCCTGTCGGCCAGTTCGGCGAGCCGCCCGCGCGCGGCGGCCCGGTCCGCGGCCGTCCAGGGGGTGCGCCAGGCCAGCGGCAGGGTGGACACCGAGCCGCGGGCGGCGTCGTCGGGGAGCAGCCCGGCGAGCACCAGGGCCAGGTCGGCGGTGTAGTCCATGCGCGCCTCGGTCAGCCAGTCGGGCCGGTAGACGGCGTGCTTGACGACCGGGGCGTGGAAGGCGCCGTAGGGGAAGCCGTTGAGGGTGACGACATCGAGGCCGCGCACGTCCAGGTCGTGCCGCAGCTGCTCCACCGCCCCGGGGTCCGCGGCCAGTTGGGCGGCGACCGGGGCGGCGAGCCACAGCCCGACGCCGAGCCGGTCGGTGCCCAGCGCCCTTCTGGCGGTGACCGCGTAGGTGTCCAGCTGGCCGACGATCTCGGGCAGGTCCTCACCGGCGTGGACGTTGGTGCAGTAGCCGAGGTGGACGGTCTGCCCGTCGCGGTGCCGCAGCCGCATCAGTTGCCCCCGCGGGCCAGCGAGTTGCCGGCGAACGCGGCGTCCTGCCCGTCGGTCGGCGACAGGTCGAGCCGCCCGGACTGCCCGTAGAACTCGACGGGGTTGCGCCACAGCACCCGGTCCACCTCGTCGTCGGTGAAGCCGGCCGCCAGCATGGCCTGCCCGGTGGCCAGGGTGAGCAGCGGGTCGCTGCGGCCCCAGTCGGCTGCGGAGTTGACGAGCATCCGCTCGGGGCCGTACTCGCGCAGCACCGCGGCCATCCGGTCCGGCGACATCTTGGTGCCGGGGTAGATGGAGAAGCCCATCCAGCAGCCGCTGCCGGCGACCGAGCCGACCGTCACCTCGTTGAGGTGGTCCACGACGACCATGCCGGGGGCGATGCCGGACTCCTTGACCACGTCCAGGGTGCGCAGGGTGCCGCGCTGCTTGTCGCGGTGCGGGGTGTGGACCAGCGCGGGCAGCTCGTGGGCGACGGCCATGGCGAGCTGGGCGGCGAAGACCTCGTCCTCCTCGGGGGTCATCGAGTCGTAGCCCAGTTCGCCGACCGCGACGACCCCGTCCTTGGCGAGGTAGCGGGGCAGCAGGCCGAGCACCTCGCGGCAGCGCGGGTCGTTGGCCTCCTTGGGGTTCAGGCCGATGGTGCAGTGGTGGCGGATGCCGAACTGGGCGGCGCGGAAGGGCTCCCAGCCGATCAGCGCGTCGAAGTAGTCGGTGAAGGAGCCGGCGTTGGTGCGCGGCTGGCCGAGCCAGAACGCCGGCTCGACGAGCGCCCGTACGCCGGCGGCCGCCATGCGCTCGTAGTCGTCGGTGGTCCGTGAGGTCATGTGGATGTGCGGGTCGAAGATGCGCATCAGCCTGCCTTCCCCTCGCGTTCGTCCGTGCGGTCCGCCGTGCCGTCGCCGCCGGCGGGCGGCAGGTCGCCGATCAGCGCCAGCAGGATGCCGGCGTCCGCGGGGATGGTGCGGCCCGCGGCCCGCCGCTCGTCGGCCAGGTCGCCGAGCATGCGCCCCAGTTCGCCGTCGGCCCGGCGGTCCAGGTCGGCCACGGCGGTCAGCGGGATCTCCATGAAGACGCACTTGAGCACGGCCTGCCGCCACATCCGGTCGTCCAGGTGGCGGGCGTAGGGGCCGACGGCGGCGGCGACCAGCCGGGTGTCGTTGGTGCGCAGCGCGTCGTGCAGGATGTCCACCCCCGCGGACCCGAGGTCCAGCAGCGGCAGCGCGCGCAGCACCGCCCGCTTCTCGTCGGCGCTGCCGTACCGGTAGAGCGCGTCGACCTGCCCGGCCAGCGCGGTGCCGTGCAGCGGCAGCGCGGTGAGCAGCAGGACGCGGGCCGCGTCGTCCACCGTCCAGCCCACCGGGTCGGGCGCGGCGTCGGGTCCCGCGTCCCGGCCGAGGGCCTCGTCGGGCAGCGGGCCGCGGCCGCAGCGGCGGCCTGCCGCGGGGAAGAGGGCGGCGACCGCGTCGGGGTCGCGCGCCACCCGGTCCACCGCGTCCGCGAGCCAGTCCGGGTCGGCGACCCGGCCTTCGAGTACGTCTGCGAGCTGTCCGCCGGTCACTGCGGGACCTCCTTGGCTTCGCGTGGTCCGCCCGCCCGGGCCGCGGCGAGCGCGTCGGTGAGGAACGCCAGCGACGCGCGGGCGACGCCGGGGGCGGCGTGGGAGTGCCGCGGCAGCTCCACGGCGGTGAGCCCGCTGTATCCGGTGGCGTCCAGGGCGCGCAGCGCGGCGGTGAAGTCGACCTCGCCGGTGCCGAATTCGAGGTGCTCGTGGACGTCCCTGCGCATGTCGTCGATCTGCACGTTGACCAGGTGCGGGCCTGCCTTGGCGACGCACTCCTCGACGGGCCACGGCTCGATGCAGCGGCAGTGCCCGATGTCGAGGGTGAGGCCGAAGCAGCCGGGGCCGCCGAGCCGGGCGTGCAGCGTGAACCAGTCGTCGAGGGTCTGCACGAGCATGCCGGGTTCGGGTTCGAAGCCCAACTGCACACCTGCGGCGTCCGCCTCGGCGGCGACCTCCGCGCAGCCCCGTACCAGCCGGTCCCACGCGGTGTCCTCGGGCACCGCGGCGGGGCGTATCCCGGCCCAGAAGGAGACGGCCTCCGCCCCCAGGTCGGCGCCGATGCGCACCGCCCGCCGCAGGAAGTCCAGGCGCAGCGCGGGCTCGTCGTCCAGCAGTGTCGGGGCGTGCTTGTGCCACGGGTCGAGCAGGTAGCGGGCGCCGGTCTCGATGACGACGGCGAGCCCGAGCCGGTCGAGCAGGGCCGCCAGGGCGTCGGTCCTGCGGGCCAGGTCGGGGCCGAACGGGTCGAGGTGGTCGTGGTCGAGGGTGAGGGCGACGCCCTCGTAGCCGAGGTCGGCGATGACGGCGAGCGCGTCCGTCAGGCGGTGGTTGGCGAAGCCGTTGGTGCCGTAGCCGAAGCGGACGGTCATGTCGGGGACATCCTTCTGGCCAGGACCCGGCCGAGCGGCGCGCAGGCGGCCACGGCGGCGGCGGGCAGCGGTCCTGCGGAGCGGGCGACGAGCGAGCCCTGCAGCGCGGGCAGTCCGGTGATCCCGGCGCCGACCGCGGCACGTATGCGGGCGGCGTCCGGGGTGGCCACCGCCCGGGCCTGCGGCGCCCCGTAGCCGGCGGCGTACCAGCCGGCCAGGCCCCGGGCCAGCCAGGTCCTGTCCTGCCGTGCGGGGGCCGCGGCCGGGATCTCGGCCGCGGCGAGCGCGACGCCCGCGGTGCCGGCCAGCGTCGCGGCGGGCAGCAGCCGGCGGTCGCCCCCGACCCCGCGGCGGGACAGCCCGGGCACCGGGGACGTGTGTGCCCCCAACGTCACCCCGGGCAC
>NZ_CAJSLV010000117.1 GCF_907177275.1 Actinacidiphila cocklensis | reverse complement strand
GGCGGCCGGCGACACCGCCGCCGCGGTCACCGGCCTGTGGCGCGGCGGCCGCTGGCCGTCGCCGGCCGCTCCGGTCACCGTGCTCGACGCCACCGAGCCCGCCGCCCGCGGTGTCGCCGCCCGGCACGCCGACGTCGCCTTCGTCCGCGCGACCCGGCCCGAGGACGCCGGGTTCATCAGGGCGGACCTGCACCGGCTCGCCGCCGAGGCGGGCCGCGACCCCGACCGGCTGCTGGTGGTGGCCGACCTGTCGGTGGACCTCGGCGGCGGCGAGGTCGGCGCCGAGCCGGGCGCCGAGATCGCGCTGCTGCCCGACGCGTCCGGCGGGGTCCTCTTCCGCGGCGGCCCGGTCGACCTGGCCGACCTGATCGCAGACTGGCAGCGGCAGGCCGCGGTCGACGGCTTCCACGTCCGCCCGGTCGAACCCGCGCGGGACCTAGAGCGGTTCGTCAACGGCACGGCCGCGCTGCTCCAGCACCGCGGCCTCTTCCGCTCCTTCCACCCGGGCGCCACCCTGCGCGAACACCTCGACCTGCACCGCCCCGCCCGCCCGGCCGCCCGCGGGGTGCTGTCGTGACCGCGCGCCGGGGCGCCGGCGCCGGCGTGCGGCAGCTGCATCTCGGCGTCGAGCTGCCGCTGGGCGGCGAAGGCGGCGGGACGGGGGCGGACTTCGAGAGCTGGGCCGCGCTGGCCAGGGTCGCCGAGCGCGGGCTGTTCGACGTCGTGCTGCTCGCGGGGGAGCGCGGCTGCGGTCCTGAACCGGTCACCGTGCTGCACGCGTTGGCCGCGGTCACCGGCAGGATCGGCCTGGCGGTGGCCCTGCCGGGGGCGGGCGCGGGGCGGGAGCCGTACGACCTGGCCCGCAGGATCGCCGTACTCGACCGGCTCAGCGGCGGGCGCGCGGGCGGGCCGCCGGTGAGGTTCTGCGACCCCTCGGGCGCGCAGGCCCGGCCGGCGCTGCTGGACCTCGGCGGTACGCCCGAGGTGCTGCTCACCGGGCTGCCGCCCGGCGGGCGGCACGGCAGCCGCCGCGCCCGGGTGCTGTCCCGCCTCGACCTGGCCGCGGAGGCCGCCGCCTCCGGCGCCGCGGCACGCGAACTCGCCGACCGCCTGCACACGCAGGTGCAGAGTGCCGCGACGGACGGCTTCGTCCTGCGCCCCGACCCGGCGGCCGCGGGCCGCGGGCTCGACGCGTTCGTCGACCGGGTGGTGCCGCTGCTCCAGCAGCGCGGATCGCTGCGGACGGCGTACACGGGCACGACCCTGCGGGACCACCTGGGCCTGTCCCGGCCTGGGAGTTAGCCGGTCCGCCGGGCCGGTCCGCCACCCGGGCCGGGCGGGGGCCGGCCGCAGGTGCGGGGCCGGCGCGTGCCCGAACCGAGGTCGTATGCCGTTGCGCCCGGCGCGTTTGGGGGCGCCGGGGCGCGTGTGTTTCCAGCAGGTTGCCGGTGTCAAGGCCCTCTTGTGTGTTCCCTGTGAGGCCTGAATACTCCCATGAGTACCCGTCAGGCTGACGCCGCGTTCGTTAATCGGTCTCCTGACCGTACATCGACAAATTCCCCCTCCACCCCCACAGGAGGAACGAGTGAAGTCCACCCGACGCATACAACTCCTCGCCGTCACCACCGGCATGCTCGCCGCGACCGCCTTCGCCCTTCCGTCCGCCAGCGCCACCCAGGCCGCAGGCGCCGCGAAGGCGACCCCGGAAGCGGCGGCGACGCTCGCCGCCCACCTCGGTGCCGACCGCACCGCGGGCAGTTACTACGACAGCGCGACCAAGAGCACCGTCGTCAACGTCACCGACCAGGCCACGGCCGACAGCGTCCGCGCCGCGGGCGCCACACCCCGGCTGGTCAGCCACAGCGCCGCCCAGCTCGCCAAGGCCGGCGACACCACGCAGGCCGCCGACATCGCGGGCACCGCCTGGTCGGTCGACCCGCGCAGCAACACCCTCGAGGTCAGCGCCGACAGCCGGGTGACCGCCGCCCAGCTCGCCGCGCTCACCAAGTCCACCGCCGCCTACGGCGACGCCGTCCACATCACCCGGGTGTCGGGCACCTTCAGCAAGCTGCTGTCCGGCGGCGACGCCGTCCTCACCGACAGCTGGCGCTGCTCGGTGGGCTTCAACGTCCGCAGCGGCAGCACGTACTACTTCCTGACCGCAGGCCACTGCACCCAGGGCTACCCGGACTACTACACCAGCTCGGGCTCGTACATCGGCCCGACAGTGGGCACCAGCTTCCCCGGCAACGACTACGGCATCGTCCGCTACGACACCTCCGTCGCCCATGACGGCACCGTCGGCAGCCAGGACATCACCAGCGCCGCGAACGCCTTCGTCGGCGAGTCCGTCAAGCGCCGCGGCTCCACCACGGGCATCCACAGCGGTACCGTCCAGGCGCTCAACGCCACCGTCAACTACGGCGCCGACGGCATCGTCTCCGGCCTGATCAAGACCAACGTCTGCGCCGAGCCCGGCGACAGCGGCGGCTCCCTCTACGACGGCGCCAAGGCCATCGGCCTGACCTCCGGAGGCAGCGGCAACTGCAGCTCCGGCGGCACGACCTACTTCCAGCCGGTCACCGAGGCGCTCAGCGCGTACGGCGTCAGCGTCTACTGACCTGCCGGCACGTCCCGTTCGCCATACGCCCCCGCCGTGTCCGCACGGCGGGGGCGTACCGCCGCTCGCGGGGCAGTACCCGTCCGCGGCCGCCGGCAGACCGGCCGCATGCCGGAGACCTCCGCACGGCCGCTGCGCGGGCGCTCGGCCACCCCGTGCATGCGACCCGGGCGGCCGGCACCGCGCCGGTCAGTCCAGCGGGCCGCTGACCGGCCCGAGCGCGCCCATCCCGTACGCCCGGTCCGCGCGCAGGCTGATCACCAGCCGCCCGTCGGTGACCATCGCGGCACGGTACTCGTCCCAGTCCGGGTGCTCGCCGACGGCCGAACGGTAGACGTCGATCAGCTCCTCGACGGTCGCGTCGTGCGGGTCGGCGGCCACCGGGGTCAGCTCGGCGTCGCCCTCGGCGACCAGATACGCGCCCATGTCGGGCGCGGTGACGTAGAAGCTGGCCCGCGGGTCGCGGCGCAGGTTGCGGGTCTTGGCACGGTCGTCGGTCGCCGAGATGCGGATGGTCCGGGTGGTGTCGTCGTAGGTGAACGTCACGTTGGACAGCTGCGGCCTGCCGTCCCTCTTGAGGGTGACGAGCACTCCGGTGCGCTGCTTGCGCAGCAGGTCGAGCAGCGTGTCGGTGGCGGGGGCGGGGCTCACGATCACTCCTGGGGGTCGTTCGGCTCGCGGGTGTAGGGCGCGGGGTCCGCCGGCTCGGTGCCGTCGGGTTCCGCGAGGGGGAACACCATCACCGTCGCGCCGATTCCGACCGTACCCGGGGCGTGCGGGGCGCGGGCGGCGTCGTGCAACTCGCCGAAGAGCGCGGCCAGTCGGTGCCTGAAGTCCGTCCAGACCTCGGGCGCCACCCACAGCTCCGCGTCCGAGGTGACCCCCTCGGCGCCGGGCGCCCGGCGGCCCGCGCGCTCGCGCAGGTTGTGGGCCATCGCCTCGGCGATCAGCCGGACCCCCTCGTGGCGCTGGTCCGACAGCGGGGAGCCGTGCACCGCCCGGTAGCGGCGCTCCCGGCCGCCCCGGTTGGCCCGCACCTCGGCCAGCTCCACCAGGCCGACCGCGTCGAGGCGGCGCAGGTGCTGGCTGGCCAGCGCGTGCGAGATGCCCAGCTCGCGGGACAGCTCCGCGGCGGACAGCGGGACGTTCCAGACCAGGGAGACGATACGCAGCCGCACCGGGTGGGCGAGGGCGCGCAACAGGGGATCGGTGGCGGTCATACGCCCATTACACCGCTCCCGGCAGCCGGATGCGGGGATTGTCCAGCCCACCCCCAAGCAATAGGTTGGGGGGTCATGACGGTGCGGAAGGTGCTGCGGGACCGCGGCGCGGCGACGTATCTGGGCGGCGTCCTGGTCTCCGGGTTCGGGGACTCGGCGATGCTGCTCGTCGCCGGGATCTGGGTGAAGACGCTGACCGGATCGAGCAGCCTGGCCGCCGCGGTGACCGCCTGCGTCTGGGCGCCCACCCTGGCGGGACCGCTGCTGGGGACCGCCGCAGACCGGGTTCGCCGGCGGCGGCTGCTGATCGGGGTCAACGCCGCGCTCGCCGTGCTGCTGCCCGCCCTGCTCGCGGTCCGCTCGGGGCGCGACGTCTGGCTGCTGCTGGTGGTGCTGGCCGCGGTCGGGACCGGTTCCGTGCTCTGCGACGCCGCCGAGGCGGGGCTGGTCGTCAGCGCCGTACCGGCCGGGCTGCGCGGTGACTTCAACGGGCTGCGGATGACGGTGAACGAGGCCATGAAGCTGCTGGCCCCGCTGGCCGGCGCGGGCCTGTTCCTGCGCTGGGGCGGCGGCGCCGTCGCGCTGCTGGACGCGGTCACCTTCGGGCTGGCCGCGCTCGCCTTCGCCGCGCTGCGGGTCCGCGAGGAGCCGCCCGCCTCCGCGGCCGGCGGCTGGCGCGCGCAGACCGCGGAGGGCGTCCGCGCGCTGCGCGGCAACCCGCTGCTGCTGCGGCTGGTGGGGGCGGGGGCCGTCGCCATGCTGCTGTCCGGCGTCAGCAGCGCCGCGATCTACGAACTGGCCGACGCGGGCCTGCACCGCCTGCCCGCCTTCGTCGGCGTGCTCTACGCGGTGCAGGGCGCGGGCTCGATCGTGGCGGGGACCGTGGCGGGCGCCGTCATGCGCCGGCTGCCGGAACGCGCCTTCGCCGCGACCGGTCTGCTGCTCTTCGCCGCCGGCGCCGCGGTGCGTGCGGTGCCGTCGCTGCCGGTCGTGCTCGCCGGGACCGTCGCGATCGGCGTCGGGCTGCCGTGGGTGATCGTCGCGGCCTTCACCGCCGTGCAGCAGCACACCGAGCCGGCGCTGGTCGGCCGGGTGGCCGCGGCCGCGGGCACCGTGGTCTTCGCGCCCACGGCGGTGGCCGCGGCGCTCGGCGCGGTCCTGGTCGCGCTGGTCGACTACCGGCTGCAGCTCGTCGCGGTCGGTGCGGGCGGCGCGGCGGCGGCCTGGCTCCTGCTGCTGCGGCGCCCCGCCGGTGCGCGGGTGGGGACCGGTGCGGGTGACGGCTGCCGGGTGCGTGCCGCGGAGGACCCGAGCCGTACCCGCTGACGCGGCTCCCCCTTGTTCGAAATTGTTCGAAACTGCGGCCGCCGTGCCAAGTCCGTTGCCGGGCTGCGGAGATGACGCGTAAGTGCTCGATCCGGCCACCGTTTTCCGCGGCCGGATCGTTCGGCGTGAGCGTGTTCGAGTCGCTGACCTGGGAGTACCGCGCTAAGCTAATCGAACGAACGTACGAGGAACGTTTCGGGCGGATGGCTGAAAAGGGGTGGAGTGTGGAGGTGCGGCATGGCGGGCTTCGCCCATCTGCATGTCGCGTCCGGTTACTCCGAGCGGTACGGCGCCGCGCACCCCGAGCAGCTCGCACTGCGGGCGGCCGAGCGGGGGATGGAAGCGCTGGCGCTGACCGACCGGGACACCGTCACCGGGGCCGTGCGGTTCGCCGAGGCCTGCGCGGAAACGGGGGTGCGGCCGGTCTTCGGGATCGACCTCGCCGTGGCGCCGCTCGCGCCGCCGCCCCCGGCGCAGCGGCCGCGGACCCCGGTACGCGGCGGCGCCCACGTGGCCGAGCCGGCGCTGCGGTTCGTGCTGCTGGCCCGCGACAAGGAGGGCTGGGCGCGGCTGTGCCGGATCACCAGCGCCGCCCATGCGGGCACGGCGAGCCGGGCCGCTCCCGTGGAGGTGGCGTGGGACGCGCTGCGCGAGCACGGCGGCCCGGGGCTGATCGCGCTGCTCGGGCCGACGTCCGAGCCGGTGCGCGCACTGGCGGCCGGCCGGGAGGACGTCGCGGTGCAGCTGCTGCGGCCCTGGTGGGAGATATTCGGTGAGGGCCTGCGTCTTGAGGCGGTCGTCCACGGCCGTCCCGGCACCGGTCCCGGCTCGCTGCGGCTGGCCGCCCGCACCCTCGCCCTCGCCGACCGCACCCGTACGCCCGCGGTGCTGACCAACGCCGTCCGCTACGCCGACCCCGAGCAGCACCGGCTCGCCGACGTCCTGGACGCCGCCCGGCTGCTGCGGCCCATCGACCGGCGGCGCCTCGACGGGGGGCAGCGCTGGCTCAAGGGCGAGGAGGAGATGGCCCGGACCGCGCAGCAGATCGCCGAGTGCGCCGGCACGGGGCCGCGCCGGGCCGGCCGGCTGCTCGCCGACACCGCGTCCACCGCGGCCGCCTGCCGGCTGTCCCCCCGGGACATCGGCCTGGGCACCCGGCACTTCCCCGAGGCGGAGGTCGTCGGGGCCGGCCGGGACGGCGCCACCGAGACGCTGCGGGAGAAGGCGACGGCAGGCCTGGTCAGGCGGGGTCTCGACCAGGACCGGGCGGCACGCGAGCGGATGGCCGACGAGCTGGGGATCATCGCCCGGCTGGGCTTCGACGCGTACTTCCTCGCCGTCGGCCAGGTGGTCGCCGACATCCGCGAGCTGGGCATCCGGGTCGCGGCCCGCGGCTCGGGCGCGGGGTCGATGGTCTGCCACGCGCTGGGTATCGCCACGGCCAACCCGCTCGACCACCACCTGCTGTTCGAACGCTTCCTGAGCGTCCGGCGCGACTCGCTGCCGGACATCGACATCGACGTGGAGTCGGCACGCAGGCTGGAGTGCTACGACGCGATCTTCCGCCGGTTCGGCCACGAGCGGGTCGCGGTCACCGCGATGCCGGAGACCTACCGGGCGCGCAGGGCGCTGCGCGACACCGGCCTCGCGCTGGGTATCGCCCCCCACGACGTGGACCGGATCGCCAAGAGCTTCCCGCACCTGCGGGCGTCCGACATCACCAGCGCGCTGGCCGAACTGCCGGAACTGCGCGGGCTCGCCGCCGAGGCGGGGCGCTACGGGCCGCTGTGGGAGCTGGCCGAGGGGCTGGACTCCCTGGTGCACGGCATGGCCATGCACCCCTGCGGGGTGATCATCAGCGACGCGACGCTGCTGGACCGGCTGCCGGTGCAGCCGACCCCGCAGGGCGACTACCCGATGGCGATGGCGGCGAAGGAGGAGGTCGAGGCACTGGGCAACATCAAGCTGGACGTGCTGGCGGTGCGGATGCAGTCCGCGATGGCGCACGCCGTCGCCGAGATCGAGCGGGCCACCGGCGACCGGGTCGACCTCGACGACCCGGCGCAGGTCCCGCTGGACGACGTCTTCGCGTTCAAGCTCATCCAGGAGAGCCAGACGATCGGCATGTTCCAGCTGGAGTCGCCCGGCCAGCAGGACCTGCTGTCCCGGCTGCAGCCGCGGGACGTGCAGGACGTCATCGCCGACATCAGCCTCTTCCGCCCGGGACCGGTCCAGGGCGGCATGCCCGAGCGGTACATCGCCGCCCGGCACGGCGGCGACCCGCACTACGCCCACCCCGACCTGGAGCCGGTGCTCGCCGACACCTACGGCGTGACGATCTGGCACGAGCAGGTCATCGAGACGATCAGCGTCCTGACCGGCTGCGACCTGGCGATGGCCGAGATCGCCCGGCGGGCGCTGGGGGACACCGAGCGGCTGCCGCGGATCAGGGACTGGTTCCACGGCAAGGCGGCCGCCCGCGGTTACACCCCCGAGGTCCGCGACCAGGTCTGGGCGAACGTCGAGTCCTTCGGCGCGTACGGCTTCTGCCGGGCGCACGCCGTCGCCTTCGCCGTGCCCGCCCTGCAGTCGGCCTGGCTGAAGGCGCACTACCCGGCCTTCCTGCTGGCGGGGCTGCTGGAGCACGACCCGGGGATGTGGCCCAAGCGGGTCATCGTCGCCGACGCCCGGCGCCGCGGGGTGCCGGTCCTGCCGGTCGACGTCAACCACTCCAGGCCCGAGCACACCGTGGAGCGGGCTGCCGGGGACCGGTGGGGGGTGCGGCTCGCGCTGTCCGGGGTGCGCGGGATCAGCACGGACGAGTGCGCGCGGATCGCCGCGGGCCAGCCCTACGGGTCGCTGTCGGACCTCTGGCAGCGCGGGCACCCCAGCCGGCCGGTCGCCGAACGCCTCGCCGAGATCGGCGCGCTGGACGAACTGCACGACGGGCGGCTGACCCGGCGGGACCTGCTCCTGCAGATCGCCGAACTCCACCAGCAGTCCCGCGCCCGCAGCGCGGGGAAGGGCCAACTGCCCATCGAGGCGGGCGCGGTCGGCGGGGCGGAACCGAGCGGCATGCCGGAGATGACCGGGCGCGAGGCCCTCAGCGCGGAGCTGAACACCCTCGGGATCGACGTCTCCAAGCACCTGATGGAGCACCACCACCGGCTGCTGCGGGAGATCGGCGCGACCGACGCCGCCCACCTGGCCGACCTGCAGGCGGGCCGGCAGGTCCTGGTCGCCGGGGTGCGCGCCTCGACCCAGACGCCGCCGATCGCCAGCGGCAAGCGCGTCATCTTCGTCACCCTGGAGGACGGATCGGGCCTGGTGGACCTGGCCTTCTTCGAGGACTCCCACGAAGCCTGCGCGCACACGGTCTTCCACTCCGGGCTGCTGCTTGTCCGCGGGACGGTGCAGGTCCGCGGAAGGCGGCGCACCGTCGTCGGCACCATGGCCTGGGACCTGGAGCGGATCGCCGCCGCCCGGCGCGACAACGGCCCGGAGGCCGCCCTCGAACTGCTCGGCGCGGACGGCCCGCAGCCCACTCCCGCGCAGCCGGGCCGCAGCCTGCCCGACGGCACGGCAGGCGCCCGGCTGCACCCCTACGCCGACCTGCAGCCCGCCGGCAGCCGCTCGGCCGACCTGCGCAAGCTCGGCCACCGAAGCCCGGGAAGTGCGGGATGACCCCACGCCCCAGGCATATCGCCCACCTGCACCTGCACGGCGTGACGGACGACGGCCGGTACGCGGACGTGCTGGACCTGCTGACCGGCATCACCCCGCACGTCCAGGCCTTCCCGCCCGACGCCGTCCAGCTCGACCTGACCTCGGCCCTCCGGTACTTCGACCTCGACCCCTACGGCCTGGTCCAGATGGCCAGGCTCAGGCTCATGGCCCTGTACGGCATCGAGTGCAGCGCAGGCCTGGCCGGCAACCGCATGCTCGCCGCCATGGCGGCAGCCGTCTCCGCCCCGGGGCGCACCACGCAGATCCCCCGCGACCAGGCCGCCATGGACGCCTGGCTGCGGCCCCGGCCGGTGACCGCGCTGCCCGGGGTCGGGCGGGCGACCGCCACCACCCTGGGCAGATACGGCCTGCACACCATCGGCCAGGTCGCGGACCTCCCCGCAGCGACCCTCCAGCGCCTGCTCGGCGCAGGACCTGCCCGCCTGCTGGCCGACCGCGCACGCGGCCGCGACCCCCGCCCGGTCACCCCGCAGGCCCCCGCGGCCCATATGACCGTCGATCACCTCTTCGACCAGGACTGCCTGGACCCGGAGCGGCACCACCGGGCCGTCCTCTCCCTGGCCGGCCGGCTCGGCCAACGTCTCAGGACCGAGGGCCAGGTGACAGGCCGCCTCACCCTCACCGTCCGCTACGCCGACCGCACCTCCACCGCCAGGACCCGCACCCTGCCCGAGCCCACCGGCCATTCGCCCGACCTGGCGGCCGCGGCCCTGGGCATCCTGGTCTCCCTGGGGCTCCAGCGTGCGCGGGTGCGGGCTTTCGCGATCCGCGTCGACGACCTCGCGCCGGCCGGCCACGCGCACCACCAGCTCAGCCTCGACCCGCGTGACGGCCGCGCCCGGGCGGCGGAAGCGGCCGCCGACCGGGCCTGTCGCCGCTTCGGTCCCGACAGCGTCCACCCGGCCACTCTGGCCCCCGATCTGACGGGCGCCCAGCCCCGCAAGCGCTGACGCCATTTTTTACCCGCGCGTAACTATCCCTCGCTTCCTACTCGTGCGTAACTTGTCATGAGCCCGGCAAGTCAGTGATCCGGATCACAGGGCGAGCGTGTACCCCCACATGTCCTGACCTGCAAGGAGATCCTATGAAGCTGCCCTGGCGACGGCTCTTGGCCGCGCTTTCCCTCACTGTGGCGGCGGTGACGGTCCCCACGGCTGCCGCGTCCGCCGGCTCGGCGCCCTCCAGCGGCTGGAACAACTTCTCCTGCCGCCCCTCGGCGCAACACCCCCGACCCGTCGTCCTGGTGCACGGCACCTTTGCCAACGGCACCGACAACTGGCTGGTCCTCGCCCCCTATCTGGTCGATCGCGGCTACTGCGTCTACTCCTTCGACTACGGCATGCTCCCGGGCGAGAACCTGATCGGCGGCCTCGGGCCGATCGCCGACTCGGCCGGGCAGCTGTCCGCTTTCACCGACCGGGTGCTCGCGGCGACGCACGCCTCCAAGGCCGACCTCGTCGGTCACTCCCAGGGCGGCATGATGCCGAACTACTACCTGAAGTTCCTCGGCGGCGCCGCCAAGGTGAACTCCCTGGTCGCGCTGGCCCCCGACAATCACGGCACCACCCTCGACGGCCTGACCAAGCTCCTTCCCTACTTCCCCGGCGCGGCGGACTTCCTCCAGGACAACACCCCCGGCCTCTACGACCAGGTGGCCGGCTCCCCCTTCATCCGCACGCTCAACGCCGGCGGCGACACGGTGCCGGGGGTGCACTACACCGTGATCTCGACCATCTACGACGAGGTCGTCACCCCGTATACGACCCAGGCGCTGTCCGGGCCGGACGTCCGTAACGTGCTGCTGCAGGACCTCTGCGCGGTCGACGTCTCCGAGCACGTCGCGATCGGGCTGACCGACCGCATCGCCTTCCACGAGGTGGCCAACGCCCTCGACCCCGCGCACGCCACCCCGACGAACTGCCTGTCGGCCGTCAGTTAGCCCACGGCGGGGATATCCGCGAACCGTCGGGCAGCGTGGCTGACAGGCCGACGCTCGTGGTGACCCACATCCCGGCCGGCTCCTCCGTCGGATTGGCGACACCGAGGGTGGAGCCGGCCGGTGCGATCGCCACGTCCCCCGCGCCGAGCAGCCGCGCGTCGCCGTCGATCGTGAGCCGCAGCGAGCCGGACAGGACGAGGAAGACCTCTTCGCGGCTGATCGTGTGGACCTGCCCGCGACTCCCGGCGGGCACCTCCCCGCGCCACGCGCACAACTCCTTGCTGCCGAACGCGGGTGACGCGTAGGACACGAAGCGCACCCCGTGCAGGTCGTGGACGACGGGCTCGTCGGCGGCGATGAAAGGCATGGCGACCCCCAAAAAGAAGAACGAATCAGGGCGGTCCTGACATCGGTCCGCCCGATAGGCAAGAGACTTACTCAAGCAACTTGCTCAAGCTGCTTTCTTACATACTCAAGCAGCTTGCCCACTGTGTCAAGCTGTCCTGATGAAGAACTCCGATGCGATGAGCCTGACCGCCGCCCTCCTCGGCGCGACGGGTTCCCTCGTCCAGGACATCCAGACCGGCGTGGTGGCCCACGGTTTCGACGACATCCGCCCGACCCACGGATTCGTCTTCACCCGGCTCGCCCCGGACGGCGCGACCGTCACCGACATCGCCGCCCACCTGGGATTCACCCGGCAGGCGGCCAGCCAGATCGTCGACGAGCTGGAGCGCAAGGGCTACGTGGAGCGCCGCCCGCACCCCGACGACGCGCGGTCCCGGCTGATCCTGCTCACCGAACGCGGGTGGCGCTGCACCCGCGCGGCCGAGGCGTCCGCCGCGGAGGCGGTCAGGCCGTGGGTGGAGATGGTGGGGGAGCGCCGGCTGCTGGCGCTCCGCGACGAACTGGTCAGGCTCGCCCCGGCAGGCCCGATCCGGCCGAGCTGGTGAGCGCGCCGGCCCGCGGCGGCCGGCCGGGCCTGCGCCGGCCTGCGGGCGCCGGTCGATGTCAGTCCCGGATGGCACGCTGATCGCATGACCACGGACACCGCGGGACGGCAGTTCTGGGACGACGAAGCCGACCGATTCGACGACGAGCCCGACCACGGCCTGCGCGACCCGCAGGTCAGGGACGCCTGGGCGATACGCCTGCGGTCCTGGCTGCCCGAAGCCCCGTCGGACGTGCTCGACCTCGGCTGCGGCACCGGCAGCCTCGCGCTGCTCGCGGCGCTGGACGGCCACCGGGTCACCGCGGTCGACCGGTCGGAAAGGATGATCGCGCGGGCGCGCGCGAAGCTGGCGGGCACCGGCGCGCAGGCGGTGGTCGGCGACGCGACCCTGCCCCCGGTCGGCAGCCGCCGTTTCGACGTGGTGCTGGTCCGCCACGTGCTGTGGGCGCTGCCCGACCCTGCCGCCGCGCTCCGCGGCTGGACCCGGCTGCTGCGGCCCGGTGGCAGGCTCGTGCTGGTCGAGGGCCGCTGGGGCACCGTGAGCCCGGCCGGAATCGCCGCGGACATCCTTGCCCGGCTGGCCGCGAGCCTCGGCGGGTCCACCACCATCCACCAGCTCGGGCCGCACCCCGAACTGTGGGGACGCGAGGTCGCGGACGAGCGGTACGCGGCGGTGGTCAGGCCCGCCCCGCCGCAGCGGCACACCGAGGTCGTCGACGTCCATCTGATCCTGCTGCGCGGCCGCGAGGTCCTGCTCGCCCGGCGGGCGGGCACCGGATACGCGGACGGACTGCTGCACGCGCCGTCGGGACACCTGGAGGACGGCGAGGACGTCAGGGCCGGGATGATCCGGGAGACCGCGGAGGAGATCGGCATCGACCTGGCGCCGCACGAACTGGAGGCGGCGGTGGTGATGCAGCACCGCAGCCCCGACGGCAGGCCCAGGATCGGCTGGTTCTTCACCGCACGGCTCGCCCCCGGCGCCGAGCCGGCCAACCGCGAGCCGGACAAGTGCTCGGAGCTGGGCTGGTATCCGCTGGACGACCTGCCGCAGGACATGGTCGCCTACTGCCGCGCGGGCCTGGACGCCTTCCGCGCGGGAGTGCCCTTCCTGACGCACCTGCACGAGAGCGGCGACTTGATCGCGTACGACGCGGCCGGAGTCGACCGGGCCGTCCCCCTGGCGGCACCCGTTGTGCCAGGATCCCCGATATGACGCTGGAGATCACCATCGACGCGGGCTCGGCCGTCGCACCGTACGAGCAGGTGCGCGGGCAGATCGCGGAGGAGGCGCGCGCCGGTCGGCTCCCGGTCGGCTACAAGCTGCCCACCGTCCGGGGCCTCGCCGAGCAGTCCGGGCTCGCGGCCAACACCGTCGCCAAGGCCTACCGGGCGCTGGAGGCGGACGGTGTGATCGAGACCCGCGGCCGGCACGGCACCTACGTGGCCGCCGCCGACGCCCGCGCCCGCGAGGTGGCCGCGGCCGCGACGGCGTACGTCGAGCGCAGTCGCCGCCTCGGCCTGGACCGCGCCGCGGCCCGCGCCGCCGTCGAGGAGGCGCTGCGCGCCGCCTACGGCGACTAGGCGCAGGCGCGGGTCACAGGTACAGGCCGTCCGCGGCCTGGGCGGGGACCGGCAGTGCGGAGTTCGTACCGCGGCGCAGGGCGTACAGCTCGGCCAGCGTCGCACCGTCGCGGCCGATGCCCTCGGAGGTGCCGAGCCAGTTGACGGCCTCGTCGCGGCTGAGCGGGCCGACCTCGATCCTGGCCAGGCAGCGGCCGGGGCGGACCACCGCGGGGTGCAGGCGCTCCAGGTCCTCGTTGGTGGTGATGCCCACCAGCACGTTGCGGCCCTGGCCGAGCAGGCCGTCGGTGAGGTTCAGCAGCCGCGACAGCGCCTGGCCCGTCTGGTGCTTGGCCTGACCGCGGATCAGCTCGTCGCAGTCCTCCAGGAGCAGCAGCCGCCAGCGCCCGCCGGCGCTGCCGTCGTCCTCGCCGATCGCGATGTCCATCAGATAGCCGACGTCGTTGAACAGCCGCTCGGGGTCCAGGACGCAGTCGACCTGGCACCAATCCCGCCAGGAGCGCGCCAGCGTGCGCAGCGCCGACGTCTTGCCGGTGCCGGGCGGGCCGTGGAGCAGCAGCAGCCGCCCGGCGATGTCGTCCACGCTGAGCTTCATCAGGCTGTCCATCGCCTCGGCGACCGGCGCGGTGTAGTTGCCGCGCAGTTCCTCCCACGTGGCGGCGGAGATCTGCCGGGTGGTGCGGTGCGGTCCGCGGCGCGGCGAGACGTACCAGAAACCCATGGTGACGCTCTCCGGCTCCGGCTCCGGCTCGTCCTCCGCGTCGTCCACCGACGACTTGAGCACCTGCTCGGCGAGTTCGTCGGTGACGGCCGCCACCGTGACGTCGGCACCGCGATTCCACCGCGAGATCAGGATCGTCCAGCCGTCGCCCTCGGCGAGGGTCGCGCTGCGGTCCTTGTCGCGGGCCTGCCGCAGGACGGTGGCGTCCGGCGGCAGCAGGGTGAGTCCGGACTTGACGGTGTCCAGTGAGGCACCGCGGGCGAACGGGTGCTCGCCCGAGGTGAAGCGTCCGAGGAAGAGCGCGTCCACCACATCGGACGGCGAGTCGCTGTCGTCCAGGCGCAGATGGACGGGAAGGGCACGATGCGGGGCGGTCGGTTCTGCGGCCCGGCCCGTTCCTGGTCCGGTGGTGGGCGGCACTGGCCTCCTCGGTTCACGCGGTGTCGCGGGCATGTGCCCATGATCGGGCACCCCTGCCCTTTTGGCCCAGTGTTTTTCGGTCCCGGTCGGGTCCCGGCTCCGCCGCCCGAGGCGCCCGGCCGACCGTGGTCACCGGCGGTGCCAGAACAGGAGTACGGTTCTGCCACTGTTCGACTGCGGTGCCCCGAAAGTGTCAACACCCTTGAGAAGAAGGTGAATCGGGCATTCTGGTCGGACGTGGGATGCGCACGTGACGCGGCGGGGCGATAGGGTTAGCCTGCCCGGGCCGGGTGCCCTCGTCAGGGTGGGGAGAGTCATGGAACAGATAGCGATGCACGGCAGGCCGAGAGTGCCTGCCATCAGTGCGGGAACGGGTGCGTCCAGTGCGCGTCTCGACCGGCACCTGGCGATACTGGCCGGGCCGGCCCTGCCGCAGCGCGAGACCGAGGAGGCGACCGTGCTGCTGCGGGAGCTGACCTCGCGCAATCCGGCCCACACCACGGCGAATCGCGGTGCCAGGGTCTCGCTCTTCGCCCCGCTCCGACGGCTGCGCAGATCGCTCTTCGGCAACCGCCGCTGAACGGTTTCCGCTGTTCGCGCCGCTCTCCCTCGGTGCTTCGGTGCGCCCTGGTCCTCGACTCCGCCGAGCCTGCCCGCCTCTCCCCGCCGGCCGGTCCCGCGAGTGCGGACCTCTGCGCCCCGCTGCACTCACACCAGCGCGAACTGACCGTCAGGTCCCTCTTCACGATGGTCGAGTACGCTCGCCGGCCTGCGCCTGGCCGCCGGCACCGGTAGGACGCCCGCGTCGCGCAGCACCGTCGCGCCGAGGGTGCGCTCCGGTCGCTCCGACAGCCGGCGGGCCAGGGCGTGCCGCGCGTCGTCCAGTTCGGCGAGCAGCGTCAGGACGCTGACCACCTCCAGCAGGTCCGAGGTGCACGACCGGGTCCAGCGCGGCGGGCGCAGCGCCTCCAGCGAATCCGGTGCGCCCGGCGCCGTCCGCCGCTCCCACCAGGCTTCGAGTACCCGTACCCCGCCGGCCGTACGGTCCCAGGCCGCGGGGGAGACCGGGGAGATGCGGCCCGCGCCGATCCGCAGCTCGCGCTGCTCCCGGTCGTACTCCAGCTCCCCCTGGCTCGGCGCCGCGGGCAGCGGCGCCCGGACGTAGGGGCGGGAGCCGCCGGGCAGCCGCGGCGGGCCGCCCGGTTCGCGGC
>NZ_CAJSLV010000116.1 GCF_907177275.1 Actinacidiphila cocklensis | reverse complement strand
GCCGCCTCCAAGCGCCGCGTAACCGGTCGGATACGTCGTCGCGTAGTCCCGCACGTCCGGCCACGCCACGATCCCGGTGTTCGACGGCGACGGAGCCTGACCGGCGTTGGCACTCCAGTGCCACCACGCGTTGATCGGGGCGCCGTCGCCGATGCAGGCGAACCAGCCCTGGTATCCGACGGTGACCTTGCCGACCACGTCACCGGGTGCGCTGGCCGCGGACGCGGTACGGGCGATGCCGAGAGTGCCCAGGGCCGCGGCGGCGACCCCGCCGGCCGCGGTGCCGATGAACGTGCGACGCGTAACTGACATGGCTGTCTCCGAACGGCGGCGCTCGGCGCGGTCGGCCGGCGCGACGGTGGACTGAGCGCACGGAAACCTGCTGTGTCCAGCTTCAACTTCAACAGGTGAACCCAGTGCCCCGCGCGCGGCCGTGACGGAGCGCGTCACGGCCGCGATGGAATCCGCTTGTTTCGGGCTGACTTGCGGTGGGGGGAGGCGCGCGCAGTCCCATGACACGCACCACGCTGAGCACTTCCGAAAGCGCGGTTTCAGGTATGCAGGGATTCAACTGCTGAAACAAACATCCCGTCAAGGGTCCCGACCGGATCGGTGAATTGTCCGCAAAGCACTGCATTCACGGGACGGTTGCCGTCATTGCGCCCTGTGCAATGTCGGTAAAAGATCGGATGAGTTCATTCAGGACTTGTCGGACCGTGCGGGTCAGGCCGCGTTCAGCAGCGCCATGTCGTCGTCGGTGAGCCGCAGCGCTCCCGCCGCCACGTTCTCCACGAGGTGGTCCGGGTCGCCGGTGCCCGGAATCGCCAGCACGTGCGGCCCCTGTTGCAGCGTCCACGCCAGCCTGACCTGCGCCGCCGACACCCCGTGTGCGCGGGCCACCGCCGCGACCTGCTCGCTGCTGTCCCGGGCCGCGCCCGCCTCCCGGCCCTTGCCGGCGATGGAGTAGAACGGCACGAAGGCGATGCCGAGTTCACCGCACTCCCGCAGCAGGTCCGCGCTGCGCTCCCGGTCGTCGAGCCCGAACAGGTTCTGGACGCACACCACGGGTGCCACAGCCCGCGCGTCGGCGAGCTGCGCGCCGGTGACGTTGGAGACCCCCAGATGGCGGATGAGCCCCGCCGCCTGCAGCTCGGCCAGCGCGCCGAAGTGCTCGGCGAGCTCAACCGACGGCAGGACCCGCAGGTTGACCAGGTCCAGGTGGTCGCGGCCGAGCTGCCGCAGGTTCTCCTCGACCTGCCCGCGCAGCTGGTCCGGTCTGGCCAGCGGCAGCCACTGCCCCGAGGGGTCGCGCCCCGGGCCGACCTTGGTGGCGATCACCAGGTCGTCGGGATACGGCGCCAGCGCCCGGCCGATCAGCTCGTTCGCCGAGCGCAGCGAGGAGAAGTAGAAGGCTGCGGTGTCGATGTGGTTGACGCCCAGGTCGACCGCCCGCCGCAGCACCCCGAGCGCCTGCTCGCGGTCACTGGGCACACCGAGGTCGAAGGCGGCACTGCCCGTCAGGCGCATGGCGCCGAAGCCGATACGGTTCACCGTCAGATCGCCGAGCTGCCTGCTGCCGGCTGCCGCGGCGGTGATGGTCCGTGAGGCCATGGATGATCGATTCCTCTCGTAGCGGAGACCGGAGTATCGCCCACCGGGCGCCACGCCGGGAATGCCTGGCCGGGCGGGCAATTGTCACAGCGGGGACGGGAACGATCAGGCCCCGCGGGGAGTTGGAACCGGTGAGGGAAAGCGCGATGGGGACCGCGTCTGCGGCAGCGCGGTATTTCCGGTTCGCCCCGATACGCTCGGCGATGTGACGACGACCGAGCTGCTCAGGCGCCGCCGCCCGGCCCCCCGCCGGAGCGGCCGCCCCCCGATGGCGCCGCTCCTGCTGACCGTGGCGGTCGGCGTGACGGCCCTCGCCACACCCCGGGACTTCGCCGTGAGCCGGCTGCTGCCGGCCGCTCCCGCGCTGGCCGCCTCGATGTGGTCGGTCAGCGCCACCGTGGGCCTCGGTGCGCTCGCCCTCGTCGTGGTCGTCACCATCGAAGTGCTCTACCACCAGTCGGCCACCTACTTCACCGGCGGCGCCATCGCCGCCGTCACCGCCGCGGCCGGCTACGCCTGCCACATCCGGCTGCAGCGCGAGCGCGCCCTGTTCGAGGTCCGATCGGTCGCGGAAGCCGCCCAGTCGGTGGTGCTGCGGCCGATCCCGCGGCGGATCTGCGGGGTGAGCATCGAGACGCTGTACGTGGCCGCCGCCGCGCAGGCCAGGATCGGCGGCGACCTCTACGAGGCCGTCGACACCCCGCACGGCCTGCGGGTGCTGATCGGCGACGTGCGCGGCAAGGGCCTGGCAGCGGTCGGCGCGGCCGGCGCGGTCGTCAACTCCTTCCGCGAGGCCGCCTACGACGAGCCCGACCTCGCCGCGCTCGCCCGGCGGATGGACACCAGCATGGTCCGCTACAGCGCGACCTTCCCCACCTCCGAGTCCGCCGAGCGGTTCGCCACCGTCGTGGTGGCCCAGATCCCGCACGGCGGCGGCCGGGCGACCGTGCTCAACTGCGGCCACCCGCCGCCGATCCTGATGCGCGGAGCGGACATCAGCGTCCTCGAACCGACCGCCCCCTCGCCGCCGCTGCACATGGCGGGGCTGATCGGCGGCGACTACACCGTCGACACCCTGCCGCTGGCCCCGGGCGACCAGCTGCTGCTCTACACCGACGGCGTCACCGAGACCCGCAACCGCTCCGGCACCTTCTTCCCGCTGCTGACCTGGCTGCGCGGCCAGGTCGACGTCCCGCCGCGCCGCATGCTCGACGAGCTGCACGGCCAGCTGCTGCGCTTCAGCGGCGGCGGCCTCGACGACGACATCGCCGCGCTGGTCGTCCGGGTGGAGTCCATCGACGACGAGGCGGCGTGACCGCAGCCCCGCCGGCCCCGGCGACCCCCTCCTGACCTGCGCGGATCGCCCGTACGCGCGGCCCGGGCGAGTGCGAGGGATGCTGGAAGGGAGCCGACATCGGGAGGCTGGGCCATGCCGAACATGGGAATCGCCATCGTGCGGCAGTACGAGCGCGGAGTCGTCTTCCGGCTCGGCCGGCTGCGCGGGGTCCGCAGACCGGGCTTCCACTTCATGATCCCGTTCTCCGACCGCATGTGGAAGGTCAGCCTGCGCACGGTCACCATGCCGGTGCCGTCACAGCAGGTGATCACCCAGGACAACGTGTCGATCGGCGTGGCCGCGGTGGCGTACTTCCGCCGGGTGGACGCCGTGAAGGCGATCGTGGAGATCGAGAACGTCTCCCAGGCGGTCGGCCAGATCGCCCAGACCACGGTCCGCAACATCGTCGGCCGCTCGCTGCTGGACCAGGTGCTCACCGACACCCAGACGCTCAACCTGGCGATCCGCGAGATCCTGGACAGCATCACCCAGCAGTGGGGCGTCCAGGTCTTCCTCGTCGAGCTGAAGGACATCGAGCTGCCCACCAGCATGCAGCGGGCGATGGCCCGCCAGGCCGAGGCGGAGCGGGAGAAGCGGGCCAAGATCATCGCGGCCGAGGGCGAGGCACTCAGCGCCGGCCGGCTCGCCGAGGCCGCTGACGTCATCGCCGACCACCCGGTCGCCCTCCAGCTGCGCAACCTGCAGATCCTGGCCGAGATCGCCGTGGAGAAGAACAGCACCATCGTCTTCCCCGCGCAGCTCCTGGACAGCGTCCGCGCCGTCAACCGCTACGTGGCCGAGCAGAGCCGGTCCGCGGCCGGCCACGACACCCCGCTGCCCGGACTCGACCCCGTGAAGGACCCGCCGGCCGTCGACGCCGCCCCCGACACCCCACCGGAGATCAACCCGGGGGAGTGATCCGGGGCTGTGACCCCGCCGCCCGCCCCTTGTACGGTCGGCCGCATGACAGACGAGCACTACGTCCATCCGCGTCTCGCCCCGCTCTACGACCCGCTCGACCCCGACCGCCGCGACCTGGACGCCTACCTCGCCCTCGCCGCCGAGCTGGGTGCGGAACGGGTCCTGGACATCGGCTGCGGCACCGGCACCTTCGCGCTGCTGCTGGCCGACCGCGGTATCGACGTCACCGGCGTCGACCCGGCGCGCGCGTCCCTCGACGTGGCGCGGGCCAAACCGGGCGCGGAGCGGGTGCGCTGGATCTGCGCGGACGCCACCGCGCTGCCGCCGCTGCGCGCCGACCTCGCGACCATGACGGGCAACGTCGCGCAGGCCGTCGCCGCCCCCGACGTGTGGCAGCGGACGCTCGCCGGCGCCCACCGGGCGCTGCGCCCCGGCGGGTACCTGGTCTTCGAGACCCGCGACCCGTCCCGCCGTGCCTGGGAGGCGTGGAACCGCGCGGAGACCGACCGCGTCACGCAGATCCCGGGAGTGGGCGAGGTGCACACCTGGATCGACCTGCTGGAGGTCGCGCTGCCGCTGGTGACCTTCCGCGGCACGTACGTCTTCGCCTCCGACGGGCAGACGCTGACCTCCCACTCGACCCTGCGCTTCCGCGAGCGCGCGGAGATCGAGGCCGACCTGGCCGCGCAGGGCTTCGCCGTGCGGGAGGTGCGCGACGCCCCCGACCGGCCGGGCAAGGAGTTCGTCGTGGTGGCGCAGCGGCCGGACGGCGCTGCGGACAGCGGGCGGTGACGGCTGGTCAGTCGGCAGGCCGGGGGCCGGGGCCGCGCGTGGCACCTCGGGCAGGTCGTCCAGCAGCCCGGAGCGGGCGCCGGCGGGCCGGGCGGCGGGTGGAGCAGTCCGCCGCCCGGTGCCACCGGTTCACAGCGACCGCAGGATGTCCTCCACCCGCTCCTTCGCGTCACCGAAGAGCATCTGGCTGTTCTCCCGGAAGAACAGCGGGTTCTGCACCCCGGCGTAACCGGGGTTCATCGAGCGCTTGAAGACGATGACGCTCTCCGCCTCCCACACCCGCAGCACCGGCATACCGGCGATCGGGCTGCCCGGGTCGTCGATCGCGGCCGGGTTGACCGTGTCGTTCGCCCCGATGACCAGCACCACCGTGGTCGCGGCGAGGTCGTCGTTGATCTCGTCCATCTCCAGCACGATGTCGTACGGCACCTTCGCCTCCGCGAGCAGCACGTTCATGTGCCCGGGCAGCCGGCCCGCGACCGGGTGGATGCCGAACCGCACCTCCACGCCCCGCTCGCGCAGCCTGCGGGTCAGGTCCGCCACCGGATACTGCGCCTGTGCTACTGCCATGCCGTAGCCGGGAGTGATGACCACCGACGTGGCGTCCCGCAGCATCTTCGCGGTGTCCGCGGCGTTGATCTCCTGGTGCTCGCCGTACTCCGTGGTGTCGGCGGGGCCGGTCTCTATGCCGAAGCCGCCGGCGATCACCGAAAGGAACGAGCGGTTCATCGCGGTGCACATGATGTACGACAGGTACGCACCCGAGGAGCCCACCAGCGCGCCCGTCACGATCAGCAGGTTGTTGTCGAGCAGGAAGCCCGACGCGGCCGCCGCCCACCCCGAGTAGCTGTTCAGCATCGAGACGACCACCGGCATGTCGCCGCCCCCGATCGACGCCACCAGGTGCAGGCCGAGCGCCAGCGCCACCGCGGTCACCGCGATCAGCAGCCACAGGTGCGGCGACACGACGAAGGCCACGGTCAGCGCCACGAAGGCGGCCAGACCGCCCAGGTTGATCGCGTTGCGGCCGGGCAGCATCAGCGGGCTGGACTTGATCCGCGCCGACAGTTTGAGGAAGGCGATGACGGAGCCGGTGAAGGTCACCGCCCCGATGAAGACGCCGATGAAGACCTCGGCGTGGTGGATGCGCAGCAGGTCCGAGGCGATCTCGGTCTGCCCCGCGCCCTTGGCCTCGACGTCGAGGTAGCCGTTCCAGCCGACCAGGACGGCGGCCAGACCGACGAAGCTGTGGAGTATGGCGATGAGTTCCGGCATGCCGGTCATCTCCACCCGGCGGGCCCGCCACAGGCCGATGCCGGCGCCGATGACCATCGCCACGGCGATCAGGGCGAGTCCGGTCGCCGCGATGCTGCGGGACGCGAGCCCGATGGTGGCCACCAGCGCGATGGCCATGCCGCCGATGCCGTACGTCACGCCCGAGCGCGACGTCTCGTGCCGGGACAGGCCGGCGAGGCTGAGGATGAAGAGCAGTGCGGCGACAACGTAGGCCGCCTGTGCGGCAGTCGATGCGGTCATGTCGGCTCAGTCCTTCGCGAACATGCTGAGCATGCGCCGGGTCACGGCGAAACCGCCGAAGATGTTGATGGACGCCAGCAGCACCGCCACGAAGGACAGCACCGTCACCGCGGTGTGCGCGTGCCCGATCTGCAGCAGCGCGCCGACCACGATGATGCCGGAGATCGCGTTGGTCACCGACATCAGCGGGGTGTGCAGGGCGTGGTGCACATGGCCGATCACGTAGTAGCCGATGACGATCGCCAGCACGAAGACCGTCAGGTTGCCGATCAGCTGCTCGGGTGCGAAGGCCGTCACCAGGAAGAGCACCGCGGCCCCCAGTCCCACCAGCGCGTACGTACGACCCGGCGAGGGTGCCTTGCGCGGGGCCGCCACCGGCGCGACGGACGCACCCGTGGCGGGCGCCGGCGCCGCCGACACCTGGACCTGCGGTGGCGGCCAGGTCTTCGCACCGTCCCGCACCACCGTCACCGAGCGCTGCACCACGTCGTCGAAGTCCAGCACCAACTGCCCGTCCTTGCCCGGGGTCAGCAGCTTCAGCAGGTTCACCAGGTTGGTGCCGTACAGCTGGGACGCCTGCGCGGGCAGCCGGGACGCCAGGTCGGTGTAGCCGATGATCGACACCTGGTTGGCGGTGACCACCACCTCGCCCGCGACCGTGCCCGCCACGTTGCCGCCCTGCGACGCGGCCATGTCCACGATCACGCTGCCCGGGCGCATGCTCGCCACCATCTCCTCGGTGATCAGCAGCGGTGCCGGCCTGCCGGGGATGAGGGCGGTGGTGATGACGATGTCCACCTCGGGGGCCTGCTGGGCGTACAGCGCGGCGGCGCGGGCGTTGTAGTCGTCCGACATCTGCTTGGCGTAACCGGTCGCGCTCACCTCCGCCTCCGCCGACTCCACCGACAGGTACTCCCCGCCGAGCGACCTGACCTGGTCGGCGACCTCGGGACGCGGGTCCGTCGCCCGCACGATCGCCCCGAGGCTGCCGGCCGCGCCGATCGCCGCGAGCCCCGCCACCCCGGCGCCGGCGACCAGCACCTTCGCCGGCGGCACCTTGCCCGCCGCGGTGACCTGGCCGGTGAAGAACCGGCCGAAGGCGTGCGCGGCCTCCACCACCGCCCGGTAGCCGGCGATGTTGGCCATCGAGCTGAGCACGTCGAGCGACTGCGCCCGGGAGATCCGCGGTACCGCGTCCATCGCGAGCGCCGTGACCGGCCGCCGCGCGAGCGCGTCGAGCAGGTCGGGGTTCTGCGCGGGGCCGAGCAGCGAGATCAGCGTCGAGCCGTCCGCCAGCAGCGCGATCTCCTCCGCGGAGGGCGCGTTGACCGCCAGGACGACGTCGGCGCCCCACACTTCCGTCCGGCTCCCGATGTCCGCGCCGGCTTCCCGGTAAGCCTCGTCGTCCAGGCTCGCCCCGAGCCCGGCGCCGCTCTCCACCACCACCTGGTAGCCCAGGCCGCGCAACTGGCCGACCGTCACCGCGGTGGCCGCCACCCGCGTCTCCCCGGCCCGTGACTCGGCCACGACGCCCACTCGTTGCCCTGACTGACTCATCTGGGTCCTCTCTGGTCGGCGAACCACCTCGGATGAGGCAATGACTACCGGGAAGGTAGCCGCAGTTCGCAAGGACGTGCGCCCTCGAAACCGGCACAGTCGCCGCGCCGCAACCCGTCCGCCGTCCGAAAACCGCCCGCACGTCCGGCCGCGCCCAGGTGACAGGGGTGTCGGCCGGTGCGGGGCCGGGACGTGGGCTTCGTCATAATCACGGGGTCGGACATGGGGGAGGGGCCGTATGGAGTGGATCGGCGGGTACGCCGTCGAGCGCAAGCTCGGCGAGGGCGGCATGGGGACGGTGTGGCTGGCCCGGTCGCGGGGCGGCCGCCTGGTGGCCGTGAAGGTCGTCAGGCCCGAACTGGCCGCGGACCCCGGATTCCGGGCGCGGTTCCGCGGCGAGGTGGCCGCGGCACGCAGCGTCGGCGGCTTCCACACCGCGCAGGTCGTGGACGCCGACCCCGAGGCCGCGGCGCCCTGGCTCGCCACCGCCTACGTGCCGGGGCCGACCCTGGCCCGGCTGCTCGCCGAGGAAGGCCCGATGGACGAACCGCGGCTGAGCGCGCTGGGGGCCGCGCTCGCCGAGGCGCTGCAGGCGGTCCACCGCTGCGGCCTGGTGCACAGGGACCTCAAGCCCGGCAACATCGTCATGGCCGCGGACGGACCCCGGGTGCTGGACTTCGGCATCGCCAGGGCGATGGAGGACGCCCGGCTCACCGCCACCGGCACGGCCTTCGGCACCCCCGGCTTCCTGGCGCCCGAGCAGGCCGAAGGGCTGGACGTCGGCCCCGCGGCCGACGTCTTCGCGCTCGGCGCGGTGCTGGTCGCGGCGGCCGGGGGCAGCGCCTTCGGCGGCGGCACCCCGGTCGCGCTCGTCTACCGCTCGGTGCACCACGAGGCCGACGTGTCCGCCGTCCCGGAGCGGCTGCGGCCACTGGTCGCGGCCTGCCTGGAGAAGTCGCCGGCCCGCAGGCCCGGCACCGAGCAGCTCCTCGACCGGTTCAGCACGCTCGCCTACGGGCCCGAGCCCGCCGCGCGGACCTCCTACGACCTCGCGCCGCCGAACCCCCCTGAGCCGAACGGGCCGGGCGGCCCGTACCCGTCGGGCGCGTCGTACGCACCCCACGACGCGCCCGGGCCGGGCGGCCCGTACCCGCCGGGCGCGCTCCGCGGCCCGTACGCGCCGCACGACACCCCGCCGCCCCCGGCCGTCCCCGCGATGCCCGCCTACCCGCCGGCCCCCGCCGCCACCTCGCCCGCGCCCCCGCCGTCCGCGTACGGCCCCGGCGCCCCCATCCCGCCGCCGGGCGCGGCGGCCGGGCCGCCCGCCGCGCCCGAGTTCCTCGCGATGGACCGGAAAAACGCCGTCGTCCTCGACGCGGGCGGCATCCTGCTCGGCGCCAACGGCGCCGTCCTGTCCTTCCCCTGGCCCGCGGTCGACGTCGCCTGGTGCGAGAAGGGCCGCGGCCGCGGTCACACCCTGGTGGTGGCCCTCGCCCTGCTCGACGGCACCCTGCACTCCTGCGAGGTCACCACCCGCCAGGCGGCCGAACTCGACGCGTGGATCGCCGGGTTCGACGCGACGCTGGCGTACTGGAGCCCCGAGGCGTGAGGCGCGCGGCCGTACGAAAACCGGATGCGGCCGCCTGGCGGCCCTGCTAGCGTCCCTCGCATGAAGCGCAACGGACTGACGACGACGCCGGAGTACGTCCCGGCGCGCTGACCGATGTCCGTGAGCGAAGCCCCGGGGCGGGTGCCCCGGGGCTTCGCCGTGTGGTCTCCCGTCCTGCCGTTCCCCGAGGAGACCGCCATGAACGACCACCGCAGGATCGGCCGCGAGCTGTCACTGTTCGACACCGACCCGCTGATCGGCGCGGGCCTGCCGTACTGGCTGCCCGACGGCGCGGCGGTCCGGCACGCCCTGGAGGAGTACATCCGGGAGGCCGAGCGCAGAGCCGGCTACCGGCACGTGTACTCGCCGGTGCTCGGCAAACGCGAGCTGTACGAGGTGTCGGGCCACTGGTCGCACTACAGCGACGACATGTTCCCGCCGATGGACGTCGGCGGCGAGCAGCTCGTGCTGCGGCCCAGCCTGTGTCCGCACCATGCCCTGATCTACCGCCGCCGCGCCCACAGCTACCGCGAACTGCCGCTGCGCATCGCCGAACTCGGCGGGATGCACCGCTCCGAGCTGTCCGGCGTCCTCGGCGGCCTGACCCGGGTGCGGGCGATCCAGCTGAACGACGCCCACATCTTCTGCACCCTCGACCAGGTCGCGGATGAGGCGCGGGCGGCGCTGGCCATGATCGGGCGGGCGTACGCGGCGCTCGGCATCGTGCCGGTACGCCACCGCCTGTCTCTGGCAGGCGGTTCCGGCGGCTCAGGCGGCAAGTACGTCGGCAGCCAGGACATGTGGCGCAAGGCCGCCGCACTGCTGACCGACGCGCTGGACGCGGCGGGTCTCGAGTACGAGGCGGTGGAGGGCGAGGCCGCCTTCTACGGCCCCAAGATCGACGTCCAGGTCGCCGACGCGGCCGGGCGGGAGAGCACCCTGTCCACCGTCCAGGTCGACTTCCACCAGCCCGAGCAGTTCGGCCTGGAGTACATCGGCCCCGACGGCGGCCGACACCGCCCGGTGATGGTCCACCGCAGCATCGTCGGCAGCGTCGAGCGGGCCGTGGCCCAGCTGATCGAGCAGCACGGCGGCGCCTTCCCCGCCTGGCTCGCCCCCGTCCAGCTGGTGCTCCAGCCGCTCACCGAGGCCGAGGTGCCCTACGCCGACGCGCTGCTGCGGCAGTGCCTCGACCAGGGCCTGCGGGCGGAGGCCGCGCACCCGGCGGACGGCACCCTGGGCGCCAGGATCAGGGCCGCGCGGCTCGCTCCCTACCAGGCCGTGCTCGGCCCCCGTGAGGCCGCGGCCGGCGCCGTGGCGCTGCGCCTGCGCGACGGCCGCCGCCCGGCCCCGCTGCCGTCCGACGAGGCGCTGCGCCGCATCGGCTGCCGGGTGCGCGACCGCAGCGCGCACCTGTGGGACGACGAGGTCTAGGGCGCGGCCGCCGCCCGGTCCTCCCGCGAGGGAGCGCCGGGCGGCGGTCGTCGCACAACCACGGGAAGGGGACGTCGAGTTGTGGCTGCGAAACCAGCAGGACGGGCTCCCCGGGCCGCCCTACGCCCGTCCGAATGACTTCTCCCTGGACGAACGAAGCGGCGATCGCGCGCCGGGACTCCGGCGCCACCCCCGAGGCACGGCGGACGCCCCCGCGTCCTGACGCACCCGGCGGCGTCCGTCAGGTGCGGGCGTCGTCGTGCAGGGCCACGGCCTGGAGGGCGGCGCGGAAGCGGGTCGCGTCGGCCGCTGCGAGCGGGGCCAGGAAGCGGCGTTCGGCCGCGTCGCTCGCCGCGGTCGCCCGCTTGAGGGTGTCTGCGCCCTTCGCGGTCAGGACGACGACATTGCGGCGGCGGTCGTCCGGATCGGGGCGGCGGGCCACCAGTTCCTTGTCCTCCAGGGCGTCAAGGAAGGCGACCATCGTGGTGCGGTCCACGCCCAGCCGGCCCGCGGCCTGCTGCTGGGAGGCCGCCTCCTGCCCCGCGAGCACCAGCAGCACCGCCAGTTCGCGCCCGCTGATGCCGAACGGCGCGAGCGCCTCCGCGTTCAACTCGGCGAGCCGCAGCTGCGCGTGCTTGAAGAGATGGCCGAGCCGGCCGCTCAGCTCCGGGGCTGTGGTGGACACCGGGGAATTCTACAGCTAGCGTGAATGTCAGTGAAGCTGACGTTCTTCAAGACTGACGATCAGCTGAGGCGACGTGATGATGCGCGCCGCCGACCGTATCCACCGACACCTCAAACGGAGCACCTCGGATGATCCTCGTCACCGGCGGCCTGGGCTTCATCGGCACCCACACCGCACGCGCACTGCTCGACCTCGGCGAGTCGTGCGTGCTGCTGCAGCGGCGTGCGGTCACCGCGCTGCCCGCGACCCTCGCCGCCGAGCACGGCACCCGGCTCTTCACCGAGCAGGCCGATCTCGCCGACCGCGAGCAGGTGCGCGCGGTCGGCGACCGGCACCGCATCACCGGCGTCGTCCACCTCGCCGGGTCCGTGCCCTGGCCGCCCGCCCCCGGCCACCCCGTGGACGCCGCCCGGGCCGCGCTCGACAGCCTGTTCACCGTCGTGCAGGCGGCAGCCGAGTGGAAGGCCGCCCGGGTCGTGGTCGCCAGCACCATCGGCGTCTACGCCGGAGCCGGAGCCGGAGCCGAGACAGGCCACGGCGACGTGGACCCCGGCGCTGCGGCCCCGCTCGGTGAGGACCTGCCGCTGCCGATGACGAGCGGCCATGTCATCCCGGCGTTCAAGAAGATCGGCGAGCTGCTCACCGACCACCTCGCCGCCGCGACGGGCGTCGACCTGGTCAACGCCCGCATATCCGCGGCCTGGGGACCCCTCGGCCGGCCGGCGTCCGTCTTCTTCGCCGCCCCGCAGCTCGTGCACGCCGCCGCCCGCGGCACCGCCCCCGACCTGTCGGCGCTGTACGCTCCCGCCCACGCCGACCAGGGCATCGACCTGATCTACGCCAAGGACTGCGGCCGGGCGCTGGCACTGCTCCAGCAGGCGCCGCGGCTGAACCACCGCACCTACAACGTCGCCTCCGGCCGGGTCACCACCAACGCCGAGGTCGTCGCCGCCCTGTCGGCCCTGGCCCCCGGCAGCCCGATCGACCTCCCCCCGGGCCGCGCCCCGCAGGCGCCCGCCGACATCTGCCTGGACATCACCCGGCTGCGCCAGGACACCGGTTACACCCCGGAGTACGACACCGCCCGCGCGGTCGCGGACTACCTCGGCTGGCTCCGCGCGGGCAACGCCCGCTGAACGCACCGCCCGCGGCGGTCAGCCGCCGAGCCTGCCGAGGGCCGCGACCGTCAGGGCCTCCACGCCGGTGGTCAGGGTGGGCTGGACGACCGGCGCGAACTCGGGGGAGTGGTTGCTCGGCAGCTGGTCGTGCCGGCCCTCCTGGAAGGCGGCCAGCACGCTCGCGGCGTCCGGGCCGCCCCAGAACCAGAACACCGTCGGCACCCCGGCCGCCTCGCCGAACAGCCCGACGTCCTCGCTCGCCGCGATCGGCGGCAGCGGCAGCATCCGCTCCTGCCCGAAGTGCCCGCCCAGGTCGGCGAGCACCGCCCTGGTCGCTTCCACGTCGCTGACCAGTACCGGCGCCGCCGACTTCCAGGCGATCACCGGCGGCTTGGGCGAACCGCTGGCCGCCGCCTCGCCGTTGACGATCCGCTCGACCGCGTCGATCACCAGCCGGCGCACCTGCGGGGTGTAGGAGCGCACGCTGATGCCCAGCCGTGCGGTGTCCGGGATGATGTTCTCCTTCGTCCCCGCCTGCAGCCGGCCCACCGTCACCACCGCGGTCTCGGCGGCCGGCACCTCGCGCGCCACGATGCCCTGCAGGCGCACGACGACGTGTGCGGCGAGCAGCACCGGGTCGACGGTCGCCTCGGGGCGCGAACCGTGGCCGCCGCGCCCGAAGAGCTCCACGTCCGCGAAGTCGGCCGCGGCCATCACCGGACCCTCGCGGTGCCCGATCATGCCGGCGGGCAGCGGGCCGACGTGCTGGCCGAGCACGATGTCCGGCCGCGGGAAGCGCTCGAAGAGCCCGTCCTCGATCATCGCCCGCGCCCCCGCGACCAGCTCCTCCGCGGGCTGGAAGACCGCGAGCACGGTGCCCGACCAGTGCGGACGCAGCCGGGCCAGCAGTGCCGCCGCCCCGGCCAGGCAGGCCACGTGCATGTCGTGGCCGCACGCGTGCGCGACCGGCACGCTGTCGCCGTCGGGGCCGGTCGCGTACACCTCGGACGCGTACGGCAGCCCGGTCTCCTCGCGGACCGGCAGCGCGTCCATGTCGGCCCGCAGCATCACCACGGGTCCTTCGCCGTTGCGCAGCAGCCCGACCACGCCGGTGCCGCCGACGCCCTCGGTCACCTCGTACCCGGCGGCGGCCAGCGCTTGCGCTGCCTTCGCCGCGGTGCGGTGCTCCTGGCCGGACAGCTCCGGATGCCGGTGCAGGTCCTCGTACAGCGACTCGAGGCCCGCAAGGAGCTCGGTCTGCCATGCGTCGTCGGGGAGCGCCATCGGGGTCACCTTCCACGAGCCGTGCCGTGTCGTGCGGTCCTGCGGGGACCGTGCGGCCCATTCGACCACGCAGGCGCCGCGCCGCCACCCGGCGGGAGGGTCAGTGCTTGGCGGCGATGTCGAAGAGGAAGTAGAGGTAGGCGGCGAGCAGGTGGGCGACCACGACGTAGACCAGCACCCGGGTGACCACCCCGCGCTGCTTGCGCTTCTCGCTGCCGTTGGTGGTGGGGACGACGACCGGTGCCTGCGGGCGGGGGTCGTGCGGGGTGGCTTCCGTGGTCATGACCGGTCTCCTCGTGGGGTGGCGGTGCGGTGCGCCGCGGGGAGCGCGGCGGTGGTGAGGGAGGACGGGGCGCCGACGCACAGCGCGGACGTCTCGCTCTGCATCAGGGTGTGCACGAACAGCACGTCGGCCCCCGCGCCGCCGGCCGCGGCCAGCCGGTGCGGCACGAGCGAGTCGAAGTGCGCGGAGTCGCCGGGCGCGAGGGTGTGGGTGCGCTCGCCGAGCGTCAGGTCGAGCGTGCCTGCGGTGACGTACAGCCACTCCTCGCCCGGGTGCACCCGGACCAGCGTGCGCTGCGTACCGGCCGGGATGTGCAGCCGCAGCGCCTGCATGGCCCGCCCGTTGCCGCCGGCCCGCCAGTACGTCCAGCCGCCGGCCGGCACCGCGGCGGCGTCGGCGCCGCGTACGATGGGATCGGGTTCGCCCGCGGTCTCGCCGAGCAGGTCCGAGACCGTGGTCCCGTACATACGGGCGAGCCCGAGCAGCACCGGGAGCGAGGGCTGGCGCAGCCCGGACTCCAGCCGCGACAGATGTGCCGCGGACAGTCCGGCCCGGCTCGCCGCGCTCTCCAGCGTCAGCCCGGCGGCCTGCCGCAGGTCCCGCAGCCGCGGGGCCAGGACGAGCTCGTCGTCGGGGACCGCGGGCTGCTGGTGGTCGGTGGCTGTCATGACTCCATGGAACAGCAGGGCATGCCTGAGAGGCAAAAAATTTGCCCCATAGGCAAACCCGTTCCGCCGTGTTGCTGTTCCGGCAAGAAGGTTTGCCGAACGCGACCGGTCCGCCGAGCATCGCGGCAAGGAGGCAGAGATGACCAACACCCCGCCGCAGAGGCGCCCGCACACCGCACCCGCAGGACCCGAGCCGCACTACGAGGCCGTGGTCGTCGGCGGTGGCGCCGCAGGACTCGCCGGCGCGTCGACCTTGGCCCGCGCCCGCCGCTCGGTCCTGCTGGTCGACGCCGGGCACCCGCGCAACGCCCCGGCGTCCGGCGTCCACACCTACCTGGCCCGCGAGGGCACCCCGCCGGCCGACCTGCTCGCCGCGGGCCGCGCCGAGGTCGCCGGCTACGGCGGCGAGATCCGGTCGGGCACGGTCACCGCGGCCGAGCGCCGCCTGGACGGGGACTTCCGCGTCACCCTGGGCGACGGCACCGCTGTCCTGGCCGACCGCCTGCTGGTCACCACGGGCCTGACCGACGAGCTGCCCGCGGTGCCGGGACTGGCCGGACTGTGGGGCCGCGACGTGCTGCACTGCCCCTACTGCCACGGCTGGGAGGTGCGCGACCGGGCCGTCGGAGTCCTGGCCACCGGCCCGTTCGCCGTGCACCAGGCCCTGCTGTGGCGGCAGTGGAGCGACCGGATCACCCTGTTCCTGCACACCGCGCCGGAACCGGACGACGAGGCGTACGAGCAGCTCGCCGCACGTGGCGTCGCCGTCGTCGACGGCGAGGTCACCGCGCTGGTGGCAGACGGCGGCCGGCTCGCGGCCGTGGAGCTGGCCGGCGGCCGGCGGATCGGCTGCGACGCGCTGGCGGTCGCCCCGCGCTTCACCGCCAACGGCGGCCTGCTGAGCGGGCTCGGCCTGACGGCCGAGGAGCAGGAGATGGGCGGCCACGTGCTCGGCACCCGCATCCTCGCGGACCCGACCGGCGCGACCGCCGTGCCCGGGGTGTGGGTGGCCGGCAACGTCGCCAACCTCGCCGAGCAGGTCATCGGCGCGGCGGCCGCGGGAGTCCGCGCGGCCGCGTCGATCAACGCGGACCTGGTGGCCGCCGACACCCGCCGCGCGGTGGCCGCTGCCCGTGCCGCAGTACCGGGCCCGGTGCAGGCGGGCACCGGGCCGCAGTAGCCGCACGGCGTCAGCGAAATCCGCCGGCCGCCGCCTTCGGGATCCGCCCGCCGCCCGCCGC
>NZ_CAJSLV010000115.1 GCF_907177275.1 Actinacidiphila cocklensis | reverse complement strand
GCGCGTCGGCGGGCGCGGGCGCGGGCGGGGGTGGCGGGAAGCCGTCGAGCGCGCCGACCCGCGCGGCCAGCCGCAGCAGGCGCCGCACCTTCGCGTCGATCGCGGAGCGCGGCACCCGGCCCTCGCGCACCGCGGCGAGCAGCGCTTCGCCCCACAGCGGGTGCGGCCCGGGCATCGCCAGGTCCTGCGGCGCGAGCGCGGCGCCCTCGGTGCTGCGGATGGCGCCCCAGTCGGAGACCACCACACCGTCGAAGCCCCAGGAGCCCTTCAACGGCTCGGCCAGCAGCGGACTTTCGGACATGGTGACGCCGTTGACCCGGTTGTAGGCGGACATCACCACCCACACCCCGGCCCGCACCGCGGCCTCGAAGGGCGCCAGGTAGACCTCGTGCAGGGTGCGTTCGTCGACTTGGGCGTCGAGGGTGAGCCGGTCGGTCTCGGAGTCGTTGGCGACGTAGTGCTTGGCAGTGGCGGCGACGCCGCCGGCCTGGACGCCGCGGATGTAGGCGGCCGCGGTGCGCCCGGTGAGCAGCGGGTCCTCCGCGTAGCACTCGAAGTGCCGTCCCGCGGCGGGGGTGCGGTGCAGGTTGAGGGTGGGGGCGAGCAGGACGTGGATGCCCTTGCGGCGGGCCTCCGCGGCGAGCAGCCCGCCGAGTCCGGTGACCAGGTCGTCGTCCCAGGCCGCGGCCAGCGCGGTCGCGGAGGGCAGCACGAGTGCGGTGTCGCGCTCGTCCCACCTCTCGCCGCGTACGCCGGCCGGCCCGTCGGACACGCCCATCTCCCGCAGGCCGACCGCGGGTTCCGGTTGCGTGCGGAAGGTGCCCGCGCCGGACAGCAGCCGTATCCTGGCGGGCAGGTCGAGCCGGGCGACGAGGGCGTCGATCTGCGCGTCGCCGATCGGGGGCGCGGCGGCGGGCTGCGGGGCGGACACGGACCCGGGGGTGATCATGGTCATCCCTTCATGGCCTCCTGCGTGGCGCCGCCCGCTGCGTGACGGCCCATCGGCAGGGAGGCCGCGGTGAGCGGCAGGCTGGTGACGAGCGTCGCGGAAGGACGGGGACAACAACTGGGAGAGCGCTCTCCCACTGGGTACATTCGCCTGCCGGTAGTCCGCATGTCAAGCCCCGTCCGTCCCGGATCGCCGGAAAAGCGACCCGACGGGCGGCGCATTCCGTCACATCACGGCCAACCGGACCGCTAAGGGCTGCCCCGCAATCCCCGGCGGGCGCGCGACGACAGCTACGGCACCTCGCTGCATTGTCGGGCTCGCCCGAATACGACCCGGTATGAGGGCGACCCTTCGCCTTGCGATGCACCGCATCTGACGCCGCCCGCTGGTCCACCGCGGACTACGGGACACCCTCAGGCGAGGACCGTTCGCGTCCGATCTCTTGACACCCCGGAAACCCAGCGGCAACCATCAGGGCCACTGAGAGAGCGCTCTCCCATGCTTCTGACACCCTCCCCCCAGCCGCTGACGCCGCACCCGGGAGCCGCTCCCTCCGCTCTCCCCCTCCCAACCCCCACCGCTGGAGTACGCCATGAGAGCGTCACCCTCGGCACGCCTGCGAACGGGAGCCCTTCCTCCCTCGCTGCGCGCCGCCTTCCTCCTGCTGCTGGCCGTCGGCCTGGCGCTGTACGCGCTGGCCGTCCCCAACACCCCCGCACACGCCGCGGACACCCTGCTCTCCCAGGGCCGGCCCGCGACCGCCTCCTCCACCGAGGGCGCCGGCTACCCCGCCTCCGCCGCCGTGGACGGCAGCACCACCACCCGCTGGGCCAGCGCCTGGGCCGACCCGCAGTGGCTGCAGGTCGACCTCGGCGCCACCGCCACGATCAGCCAGGTGGTGCTGAACTGGGAGAACCACCCCTCGGCCTACCAGATCCAGGTGTCGAACGACGCCTCGCAGTGGACGTCGGTGTACTCCACGACGACCGGGGCCGCGGGCACCGAGACGCTGACCGTCAGCGGCACCGGCCGCTACGTGCGGATGTACGGCACCGCCCGCAGCAACGGCTACGGCTACTCGCTGTGGGAGTTCCAGGTCTACGGCACCGCGGGGACCGGCGGCACGGGCGGCACCACCGGAGGTGGCGACGGCGGCAGCACCGGCACCCCGCCGCCCGGCGACTGGACGACCCTGTGGAGCGACGACTTCAACGGCGCCGCCGGCACCTCCCCCGACGCGGGCAACTGGATCACCGACACCGGCACCGCCTACCCCGGCGGCCCCGCCAACTGGGGCACCGGCGAGGTCGAGACGGCCACCAACTCGCCCGCCAACGTGGGCCTCGACGGCGGCGGCCACCTCAACCTGACGGCGCTGAAGTCGGGTACGTCGTGGACGTCAGGCCGGATCGAGACCAAGCGCACCGACTTCACCGCGCCGGCCGGCGGCCGGCTGCAGATCTCCGCGACCCTCAAGCAGCCCTCCGTCGCCAAGGCGCTCGGCTACTGGGCGTCCTTCCGGGCGATGGGCGCCGACTACCGAGGCAACCTGGCGTCCTGGCCGGCCGTCGGGGAGAGCGACATCATGGAGGACGTCAACGGCCGCAACCAGCTGTCGGCGACCCTGCACTGCGGGACCGCGCCCGGCGGCAACTGCTCTGAATACAACGGCCTCACCAGCGGCCTGGCCAGTTGCACCGGGTGCCAGAGCGGCTACCACACCTACTCGGAGATCATCGACCGCACCACCTCCGACGAGCAGATCCGCTGGTATCTCGACGGGAACCAGGTGTGGCAGGTCAGCGAGTCGCAGGTGGGGGTGTCCACCTGGAACGCGGCGGTGCACCACGGGGTCTACGTCGACTTCAGCCTGCGCATCGGCGGTTCGTACCCGAACGCGGTGTGCGGCTGCACCTCGCCGGCCGCCGACACCACCTCCGGCGGTGCTCTGAGCATCGACAAGGTGACGGTGTCGCAGACCACCGGCAGCGCCCCGGCCCCGCTGACCGACCCGCCGGTGCCGACCGCGCCGAGCAACGTGCACGTCACGGGCAGCCAGGGCAACTGGCAGCTGACGGTGGACGGGAAGCCGTACCAGGTGCGGGGAGTGACCTGGGGTCCTGCCAGCACCACGGCCGACTCGCACATGCGGGACCTGAAGTCGATGGGCGTCAACACGCTGCGCACCTGGGGCACCGACGCGAGCAGCAAGCCGCTGCTGGACTCGGCCGCCGCCTACGGGCTCAAGGTCGTCAACGGCTTCTGGCTGAACCAGGGCGCGGACTACGTCAACGACACGGCGTACAAGACCAACACCCTCAACGACATCAAGAACTGGGTGACCACGTACAAGAACCATCCGGGCGTGCTGATGTGGGACGTCGGCAACGAGGTGCTCCTGACCACCCAGGACCACTACTCGGGTGCGGCGATCGAGCAGCAGCGGATCGCGTACGCGCAGTACGTGGAGCAGGTGGTGCAGGCGATCCACGCGATCGACCCGAACCACCCGGTGACCTCGACGGACGCCTGGACCGGGGCGTGGCCGTACTACAAGCAGTACACGCCCTCGCTCGACCTCTACGCGGTCAACTCCTACGGCGCGGTCTGCAACGTCAAGCAGGACTGGATCAACGGCGGCTACAACAAGCCGTACATCGTGACCGAGTCCGGTGAGGCCGGCGAGTGGGAGGTGCCCGACGACGCCAACGGGGTGCCGACGGAGCCGACCGACGCGCAGAAGCGGGACGCCTACGTCTCCGCGTGGAACTGCGTCGTCGGGCACACCGGTGTCGGGCTCGGGGCGACGATGTTCCACTACGGCGACGAGAACGACTTCGGCGGCGTCTGGTTCAACGTGCGCCCCAGCGGCTGGAAGCGGCTGGCGTACTACTCGCTGGCGAAGGACTTCGGCGGTACGCCGCAGGCCAACACCCCGCCGGTGATCAGCTCGATGACGGTCGCGAACAGCGGATCGGTTCCGGCGGGCGGCCAGTTCGCCGTGTCGACGACGGCCAGCGACCCGAACGGCGACCCGATCAGGTACCAGTTGATGTACTCGTCGAAGTACGTGGACAACGGGACCGGGCTGCACCAGGTGGACTTCACGCAGACCGGGGACGGGCAGTTCACGGCGACCGCGCCGAAGACGCTCGGGGTGTGGAAGGTCTACGTCTACGCCTTCGACGGGCACGGCAACGTCGGCATCGAGACGAAGTCCTTCCGGGTGGTCGCCCCGCAGGTGCCGGGGACGAACGTGGCGCTGGGCAAGCCGACGACGGCGTCGTCGTACCAGAGCGACCCGACCGGCGGCTGCCCGTGCACGCCGGGCATGGCCACCGACGGCAACATGGGCACCCGGTGGGCGAGCGACTGGAGCGATCCGCAGTGGATCCAGGTCGACCTGGGGGCCGGCACGGCGGTCAAGCACGTGCAGTTGGCGTGGGAGGCGGCCTACGGCAAGGCGTACCAGGTGCAGTTGTCGAACGACGGCAGCACATGGACGAACGTCTACTCGACGACGACCGGGACGGGTGGTGTCGACACCCTCGACGTCAGCGGCTCCGGGCGGTACGTGCGGGTGACGATCGGGCAGCGCGGGACGGCGTACGGCGATTCGCTGTACGAGTTCGGGGTCTACGCGTGACCGGCCGGCCCGGATGAGACCGGGGCGGGGCGCGGCAGGCCTGTGGGGGGCTGCCGTACCCCGCCCCATCCGTGCTGTGGCCTGCACCGGGACCCGGAGAGCGCTCTCCCGGCCATGGTATAACTGCACGCATGACGAGCAGCCGTCCGGCGGGGCCACGCCAGCCCACCCTGGAAGACGTGGCCCGGTCGGCCGGGGTGTCGCGGGCGACGGTCTCGCGGGTGGTCAACGGGACGCGGAACGTGGACCCGGAGATCCAGCGGATCGTCCAGGAGGCGGTGGCGGCCACCGGTTACGTGCCCAACCGGGCGGCCAGGACCCTGGTGACCCGGCGCACCGACTCGGTGGCCCTGGTGTTCTCGGTACCGGCCCACCGCACCGCCGACGACCCCTTCCTCGGCCAGGTTTTCAGCGACCCGTTCTTCGGGCGGGTTGTCGGCGGCCTGCTGACGGTGCTGCGCCCGCGCGGGGTCCACCCGGTGCTGATGCTCGCCGACTCCGAGGACGCGCGGCACACCCTGGTGGCCAACCTGCGCCAGGAGCACATCGACGGGGTGGCGCTGGTGTCGATAGCGCCCGGCGACTCGCTGCCGTTCCTGCTGACCGAGGCGGGCCTGCCGACGGTGCTGTTCGCGCGGCCGTCGACGCCGATCCCGATCAGCTACGTGGACGTGGCGCAGCAGGCGGGGGCGAAGCTGGCCGCCGAGCGGCTGCTGGCCCGCGGCTGCCGGCGGATCACCACGATCGCCGGCCCCTTCGACTCGCCGGCCGGGCAGGACCGGCTGGCGGGCTTCCGCGAGGCGATGGCCGAGCACGGGCACGCGTACGTGCCCAGCGTGGAGGGCGGTTTCACGCAGGTCGGCGGTGAGCTGGCGATGCGCGAACTGCTGGAGCGCTATCCCGACACCGACGGGGTCTTCGTCGCCAACGACCTGATGGCGCAAGGTGCGTTGCTGGTGCTGCGGGACCAGGGGCGCCGGGTGCCGGAGGACGTGGCGGTGATCGGTTTCGACGACAGCAGTGCGGCGCTGGCGTCCCGGCCGCTGCTGACCACCATCCGGCAGCCGGTGGAGGACATGGCGGCGGAGATGGCGAAGCTGCTGATGGCGCTGATCGACGACCCGTCCCAGGAGACCCGTTCGGTGATCTTCAAGACGACGCTGGTGGAGCGGGATTCCGCCTGAAGCCGTGGCCGGCGTGCGGCGGTGACGGCGGCGGGAGCGACGGCCTGCCCCCGTCTTCGCGCGGAGCGATGATTTCCGCCGCCCGGGCCGGTCTGTCCCGGTGACGGCCGGCTGTCGGCCGGGTGAGGGAGTTTCCGCCATGGACAAGCCGCGCGTCCTGCTGGACGGCATCGCTTTCGGGGAGTCGCCGCGCTGGTACGGCGACCGGTTGTGGTTCGCCGACTGGGGTGCGGGCGAGGTGGTCGCGGTCGGCGGCGACGGCGCGGCCGAGGTGGTGCTGCGGCCGGACTTCCCGACGTTCCCGATGTGCATCGCGTGGCTGCCGGACGGCGGCGGGCTGCTGGTGGTGTCGTCCGGGCAGGACCGGGTACTGCGCCGGACGGCGGACGGTTCGCTGGCGCCGTACGCGGATCTGTCCGCGGTGGCGCACGGCTGGAACGAGATCACGGCGGACGGCCGCGGCCGCGTCTACGTCAACGGCGCCGGTTTCGACCTGATGGCCGGTGAGGAGTTCAGGCCGGGGGTGATCGCGCTGGTCACCGCGGACGGCGGGGCGCGGCAGGTCGCGGACGGCATCGCCTTTCCCAACGGCATGCTGGTGACGCCCGACGACGCGACGCTGATCGTCGCCGAGTCGTACGCGAACCGGCTCACGGCGTTCGACGTCGAGCCGGACGGCGGGCTGTCGAACCGCAGGGTGTGGGCGGATCTGGGGACCGGCTGCCCGGACGGCATCTGCCTCGATGCCGAGGGTGCGGTCTGGTACGCGGATGTGCCCAACCGGCGGTGCGTGCGGGTGCGGGAGGGCGGTGAGGTACTCGCGGCGGTGGAGCTGGACCGGGGCTGCTTCGCGTGCGCGCTGGGCGGCCCGGACGGCAGGACGCTCTTCCTGGTGGCGACCGAGTGGGGCGGGGTGGACAAGGCACGGGGCGGGCCGCGTACGGGGCAGTTGCTGGCGGTGGCGGCGCCGGCGCCGGGAGTCGGGCGGCCGTGACCGGGGTCAGCCGGCGGGCAGGGCGGCGGGGACGGCGATGGCGGTCACCAGCAGGCCGTCACGGACGATCCAGCGGCCGGTGAAGACGTCGGGGCCGGTGCCCTCGGCGAGCAGTGGCCCCGGGATCAGCACCCGGGCGGTGTAACTTCCCCGGTCGGGCGTGACGTGTCCGAGCGTGACGTGTCCGGGCGTGTCGCGTTCGTGTGCGCCCGTGCCGCCCGGCGTGTCGGCGGGCGGCACGGCGGGGTCGACGGGGTCCGCGGTGAAGAGGAGTTCGGCCTCGTTGAAGCCGAGCATGCGGCGGTGGAAGGGATACCACGCCTTGTAGACGGTCTCCTTGGCGCTGAAGAGCAGCCGATCCCAGTGGACGGCGGGTGCGCGCTGGGTGAGCGATGCGAGCGCGGCCCTTTCCGTGTCGGTGGCGACGATGGCGTCCAGGACGCCTTCGGGGAGCCGGTCGTGGGGTTCCGCGTCGATGCCGAGGGTGAGGATGTCGGTGCTGCGGGCGACGGCCGCGGCCCGGTAGCCGTCGCAGTGGGTGATGCTGCCGACGACACCGGTCGGCCAGAGCGGGGCACCTCGGTGGGGGTCGCGCAGGAGCGGTCCCGGCGGGGCGCCGAGGCGGGCGAGTGCGGCGCGCGCGCAGGCGCGGCCCGCGGTGTACTCCCGCTGCCGTTTGGCCACGGCCCGGGCGACGGCGGCGCTCTCCTCGGGGTGCAGGGGTGCCAGGTCGAGTTCGTCGCCGTAGGCGGCGCGGGAGAACACGCCGGGGGGCAGCAGGTGTTCGATCACCGGTGGGCCGCCTGCTGCCGGCCGGCCAGGATGCGCCGGGGTCCCGCGGGGCCTGCGGGGCGCTTGCCCCATTCGCGGGGGTAGCCGAGGGAGACCTCGGTGAAGCGGACGCCGTCGCGCCAGATGACGCGCGGGATGTGGAGGTGGCCGTAGACGACCTCGGTGGCGCGGTAGCGGGTGTGCCACTGCTCGGTCTGCTCGGTGCCGCACCACAGGGCGAACTCGGGGTAGTGCAGGACGGCGGTGGGTTCGCGGTGCAGCGGCCAGTGGTTGGCGAGCACGGTGGGCAGGTCGGGGTCGAGCGCGTCGAGCCGGCGGGCGGTCTCGGCGACCCTGGCGCGGCACCAGTCGTCGCGGCCGGGCAGCGGGTCGGGGTGCAGGAACATCTCGTCGGTGCAGACGACGCCTGCCGCGCGGGCCTTGGCCAGCGCCTCGTCCTTGGTGCGGGCGCCGGGGGTGCCGTCGCGCCAGGTGTAGTCGTAGAGCAGGAACATGGGGACGACGGCGACGGGTCCGCGCGGGCCTTCCCACAGCGGGTACGGGTCCTCGGGGGTGATCACGCCGAGGCGGCGGACGTCGTCGACGAGGTGGCGGTAGCGTGCGTCGCCGCGGAGCTGGACCGGGTCGTCCGGAGGCGTCCACAGCTCGTGGTTGCCGGGCAGCCAGATGACGGTGGAGAAGTGCTGCTTGAGGGTGCTCAGCGCCCAGGTGATGTCGGTGGTGCGCTCGGCGACGTCGCCGGCGACGAGCAGCCAGTCGTCGTCGTGCTCGGGTCTGAGCGCTTCGACGATCTCCCGGTTGGCCGGGTACCCGACGTGCAGGTCGCTGATCGCGAGCAGATGTGCCCCGTCAGGGCCGGTCATGGCGACTCCGCACGTCGAGGTGTCGGTGGCAGCACGTCGGCCATTCTCCCAGACGGGCGGGGGGCGGCCAAGCCCCTACTGATCGTCAGGGGTGTGGTGTCGTGGGGGGTCCGCAGCTCTCCCGGGCCGGTCGCGGCCGGCGAGGCGGGTGAGCTTGTCGGGGTTGAGGACGGCGAAGACCTCGTGGATGACGCCGTCCTTGATGTCGAGCAGGGCGAGCTGGTCGTTGCCGTCGACGGACAGCCACAGGGCGGGCTGGCCGTTGGCCTCGGTGAGCCGCATGTGGTCGATGGGGTAGCGGCGGGCCAGTCCGACGACGAAGGCGATGACCCGGTCGCGGCCGGTGATGGGGTGCAGGGCGGCGCGGGCGCGGCCGCCGCCGTCGTTCCAGGCGACGACGTCCTGGCTGAACAGGCCGGTCAGCGCGTCGAGGTCGCCGCCGCGTGCGGCGTCGAGGAAACGGGTGAGCAGATCGGCGTGGTCCTCGCCGCTGGGCCGGAAGCGGTCGTCGCGGGCGGCGGCGAGCCGGGTGGCGGCGCGGTGGTGGAGCTGGCGGCTGTTGGCCGCGGTGCCGCCGACGATGCCGGCGATGGCGTCGTAGGGCATCTCGAAGGCCTCGCGGAGCACGAACGCGGCCCGCTCGGGCGGGGTGAGCTGCTCCATCAGGTGCAGGGTGGCGTACGAGAGGGTGTCGCGCAGTTCCGCGGTGTCCAGCGGTCCCAGTTCCGCGGCGTCGACGGGCTCCGGCAGCCAGGGGCCGACGTAGGCCTCGCGGGTGGCGCGGGCGGAGCGGAGCTGGTCGAGGGCGAGCCGGGAGACGACGGTGACCAGGAACGCGCGCGGTTCGCGGACCTGGTCGCGGTCGGTACGCGTCCAGCGCAGATACGCCTCCTGGACGATGTCCTCGGCGTCCCACATGCTGCCGAGCAGCCGGTAGCCGAGGCCGAGCAGCAGCGGGCGGTACTGCTCGAAGACGGCTTCCGGTGCGTCGGCGGTGACGGCGGCCATGGTTCAGGCTCCGCTGCCGGGGCGGGCGGAGCCGTGCAGCCGCAGCCTTTCCAGCTCGCGCCGGTCGCGCTTGGTGGGGCGTCCGGTGCCGCGGTCGCGCAGGCCCAGGGCGAGGACGTCCTCGCGGGGCGGCGGGGGCGGGCTGTTGTCCACGAAGCAGTCGGCGGCGATGGCGGCGCCGACCCTCTTGTTCAGCACCTTGGACACCACGACGATCCGCTCGCGTCCGGCGTGGTGCAGCCGGACCTCGTCGCCGGGCTTGACGGCCTGGGCGGGCTTGACCCGCTCGCCGTTGACCCGGACGTGCCCGGCGCGGCACGCGGTGGCCGCCTGCGACCGGGTCTTGGTGAGCCGTACGCACCAGATCCAGCTGTCGACCCGCACGCTCCCGGCGTGCCCTTCCTGTGCAGCTGCTGCCATGCCTTCGAGCCTAACGCGGCGGGCGGCAGCGGCACACGGTGGTTTTCCGGCTGCGGCGGCGGGTGTCAGCGGCCCAGTGCGGCGCCGCCGTTGACGTGCAGGATCTGCGCCGTGGTGTACGCGGCGGCCGGCGCGGCCAGGTACTGCACGGCGGCGGCGATCTCGGAGGGGCGGCCTGGCTGCCCGGTGAGGGACTGGGCGACCCGGGAGGCGACGAAGTCGGGGGTGGCGCGGTCGCCGAAGAACTCGGTGTCGCCGACGAAGCCGGGCGCCACCGCGTTGACGGTGATGCCGTCGGCGCCGACCCGCTGGGCCAGCTCGAAGGTGTAGGCGTGCACGGCGGCCTTGGCGCCGCCGTAGGAGCCGGGGCCGCGCTGGGCGGCGATGGAGGACATGTGGACGATACGGCCGCCGGGCCTGCTGATGTGCGGCAGCAGCGCCTCGGTGAGCAGGACCGCGGTCAGGACGTTGGCGTGGAAGTTGCGCAGGTAGCCGTCGGCGATGCCTTCGAGGGTGCCGTCGGTGGAGAAGGCGACGTTGCCGCCCGCGTTGGTGACCAGGACGTCGACCTGGCCGTCCGCGCTGATGTGCGCGGCCGCGGCGCGGACCTGGGCGGGGTCGGCGAGGTCGGCGGCGAAGTGGTCGACCAGGCCCTTGCCGTGGGCGTCGTTCAGTTCCTCTGCCGCGGTGCGCAGGACGTCCTCGCGGCGGCCGAGGAGGGTGACGTGCTCGCCGTCGGCGGCGAAGGCCGCCGCGGTGGCCCTGCCGATACCGGTGCCGCCGCCCGACACCACGACGCGACGCTGTTCTGCCACGGTCCCACTCCCCTGTCGTTCGACCATGTGAATCTCGGTCACATACGGATATGACGCTAGGCAGCCCGGCCGGTGGTGTCAACCGCCGCCGGGGGGTGGGCGGAGAGCATGCCGCCACCCTGCGGGCGCGGGGGCCACCGGGTCAACGGAGTTCCGCTCAGCCGTCGTTACGTACGATTTAACGTGCACGGTACGACGGGAGGCCTGCGGTGGAGCGGTACGAGATCGAGGCGTTCCTTGTGCTCGCCGAGGAACTGCACTTCGGGCGTACCGCGGTGCGGCTGCGGGTCACCACGGCCCGGGTCAGCCAGGTGATCGGGAAGCTGGAGCGGCGGGTCGGCGCCCCGCTGTTCGAACGCACCAGCCGCAGCGTCGCCCTCACACCGATCGGCCGGCGGCTGCACGACGACCTGCGGCCGGCCTTCGAACAGCTGGAGGCCGCGCTGGCCACGGCGGTGGCGGCCGGGCGCGGGGTGACGGGCGAGCTGCGGGTCGGCTTCGTCGGTGCCGCGGCCGGGCAGCTGCTGGTGCAGGCCACCGACCGGTTCGCCGCCCGGCACCCCGAGGTCGAGGTGCGGATGCACGAGGTGCAGATGGGCGAGGCGCTCGACCGGTTGCGGTCCGACCGGCTCGACGTGCTCATCGCCTGCCTGCCGCTGTCGGGTCCCGACCTGGCGAACGGTCCCGTGCTGCTGTCGGAGCCGCGGCTGCTCGCGGTGCCCGCGGACCACCACTTCGCGCGGCGCACGGCGGTGTCGGTGGAGGACCTGGCCCACACGGAGCTGCTGCGGGCACCGTGCTCGCTGCCGGACCACTGGCGCGAGCCGGACTCCCCACGGGTCACGCCCGCCGGGCGGCCCATCCCGCTCGGGCGGACGGCCGCGACCTTCCAGGAGATCCTGACCCTGGTGGGGGCGGGTCTCGGGGTCTTCCCCGTCGGGGCGCACGCGGCGCGCTTCCACGCGCGGGCGGACGTGGCGTTCGTGCCCTTCCACGACACTCCTCCGCTGGAGTGGGGGCCGGTGTGGCGCGCGTCCCGCGCGAATGCGCGTGTCCGCGCCTTCACGGAGGCGGTACGCCCTGCCGGGCCGGGCTGAGCATCCGACCTCCCCCCGGTCCGTGGCTCCTCACGCAGTTCCGCCCCCAGAGCCTCGCCTGGGGGTACCCCAGCGCCCCGGGGTGATTGCCCCTTGCGGTGAGCTCGCACCCTTCGGTACGTCGTGGTTCCGCGCGCAGTTCCGCCCCCAGCGCCCGGGGTGATTGCCCCTTGCGGTGCGTTGCTTGCCTGCGGCTGCGTCGTGGCTGGTCGCGCAGTTCCCCGCGCCCCTTTTGGCCTGCGTCCTCCGACGCCCGGCATTCGCCCCTGGCAGGGGTTCGCCCTCTGCGCAGAGGGCAACCGTTTTTCAGGCGGCGCTGGGGGTACCCCCAGGCGAAGCTCTGGGGACGGAACTGCGCGCTCGGCCACGACGGCGCGGCAGGCAAGCACGGCACCGCAAGGGGCAGGATCTGAAGGGGCTCGGGGAACTGCGAGCCGAGCCGGGACGGCGGGCAAGGCGGCCGCCCACCGCAAGGGCTCCCGCCCCGGGGGCGCGGGGAACTACGGGCGGAACCCGCCGACGGCGGAAAGCGGACCGCCCACCGCGAGGGCAACCACCCACCACCTCCCCGGAGGGGCTCAGCGGGCGTAGACCGCGACGAAATCGCGGGTCGCCTGGGTGTAGTAGCGGTCCGGCGGGTCCTCGAAGTCGAGGATGTTCGTGGGGGTCGGGTCCGCGGAGTTGCGGGTGCCGTCGTAGGACATGAAGGACGGCCAGGCCCGGTTCATGTCGAGCGGCATGGCCCGCACCGCCCCGGCCCGCTGCATCAGCTGCGCCAGCGTCTGCGCGGACAGCGCCTGGCCGACGACCATGACGACGTCGCCCTGCGCGGTGACGCCGACACCCGAGCGCGGCACGAACATCCGGCTCTGGTCGCTGACGCCCCACTTGGAGTCGTTGCCGATGTCGGGCACGACCCGGCCGTCGTCGACCATCAGCTCCAGGCACTGGCGGACGCCGGTGACGTCGGGCGTCATGCGCACGTCGCGGCCCCACACGCCGATGCGGAACGAGCCGTCGCGGTAGAAGACCTCGGAGGCGGCGCCGTCGCGCAGCTCGCCGGCGGTCTTGCCGTCGAGGTAGAAGCCGCCGCGGGAGCCGCCGTCGGTGATGCGGAAGCCGCCGTTCCAGGTGGCGACCAGGCCGGTGCGCATGCCCTCGGGGATGGTCGGCGGCACGTCGAAGGTGCCGCCGGGCTCCCGGAAGCCGGGGTGCAGCTGGAAGCGGGAGTACTTGCCGCTGATCCAGGCGACAGCGGCCTCGTAGGAGGTGTGCGCGCCGTCGGGGCGTACGTACGTGCCCTGGACGATCGGCTGGCCGTGGGCGGCGGCCAGCGTGCGGTAGACGCCCTCGCCGGGGAGCGCCGGGCCGACCAGCGGCCGCATCGGGTCGTGCAGCGGGACGAGGAGCTGGGCGGCGACGTGCGCCGGGGTGGGGACGGCGCCCTGGGTGGCCTTCATCCGGGCCAGCGCGTCGGCGGGCAGGGTGCCGCCGACCTTCGGCGGGTCCATCGAGTACTGGACGTCCTCCAGCTTGTCGACCACGAAGCCGAGTTCGTGGTCGCGCGCCCATTCGGCGAGGCGGGCGGTGGTGCTGTCCTTGCCCGGGTAGGTCAGCGCCTGGCCGACGGACCAGGCGAGGGTGCCGGCGCAGACCACGCAGACCCCGGTGAGGCCGCGGGTGAGGAGCTTGCGGCGGCGCAACTGCGCGGGGTCGAGGTCGCGCCGGTGCTTCCACGGCAGCAGGCGGCGACGGCGGCGGGCGGTGCCGCCCGTGGCGCCGGTTCCCGCGGCCTGGTCGTCCGGCAGCGGCTCGGTGGTCTGCTGGCTCATCCCGGTCCCTCCGCGCTGTCCGGATCTTCCGGTGATCTGTCTGTCCGACCGGTGCGCGGACCAATCCCCCGCGGCGCTGGAAACACCCGCCCGCCGCAGCGGCGGCACCCTCGCGGGCGTACGTACTGCGCCGGGAGCAGCCGTGCGGCCTCCCCCACGACGACGCGGCGGCGGGCGGCCGGGTCCTAGCGTGGGCGCGTTCCGCCCGGGTACGGCGCCCGGGTGACGAGAGTCGGGAGCCGGTCATGTCCGCGACCACCACGGCGGCCGCCGCCGTCACCGGGGCCGTCCGCGCGGCGCGGCCCGTCGAGCGGCTGGCCTGCGCGGTCGGTGCCGGGCTCGTCGGGTCGGGGCTGGTCCACCTGGTGGTCTTCTTCGTGGACGGCGGGCCGTGGGACGGGCCGGTGTCCTGGCGCAAGCCGTTCACTTTCGGGGTGTCGTTCGGGCTGACGCTGATCGCGGTCGCCTGGGTGACGTCGTACGTGCGGATGGCCGCGCGTACCCGGGCGGTGCTGCTGGCGCTGTTCAGCGCGGACTGCGTCCTGGAGGTCGCGGGGATCACCGTGCAGGCGTGGCGCGGGGTGCCGTCGCACTTCGACATGGAGACGCCCGCGGACACCGCGGTGGCGATGTCGCTCGCGGCGGGCGGCGCGCTGCTGGTGGTGGTGCTCGGGACCTTCGCGGTGGCCGCCTTCCGGTCCGCGCCCTCCGGTCCCGCGGGGATGCCGGTGGCGCTGCGGGCGGGGTTCGCGTCGCTGGCGGTCGGCCTGCTGTCGGGGGCGGCGATGATCGCCCGCGGGGTGGCCGAGACCAGGACCGGCCACCAGCAGGCGGCGTACCACTCGACGGGGATGCTCAAGCCGCTGCACGGGGTGACGCTGCACGCGGTGCTGGTGCTCCCCGCGCTGGCCTGGGCGGTTTCCCGCACGGGGTGGCCGGCGGCCAGGCAGCGGCGGGCGGTGCTGGCCGGGGCGTGGGTGTACGCGGCGGCCGCGGTGGGCGCGCTCTGCTGGGGCGTGCTCACGGCGTAGGGTGCCCCCCGGACGAAGGGGAGGGCCGATGGCGGTGCACACGGTGGGCGACGGGACGGTGGACGGGCTGCTGGCGCGGGCGGGTGTCGACGCGGGGCGGGTCGTCGCACGGACGCCGCTGGCCGGCGGGACGTACAACGCCCTGCACAGCCTCGAACTGGCCGACGGTGGGCGGCTGGTGCTGAAGGTGCCGCCGCCGGCCGGCAACCCTCGGCTGCGGTACGAGGCGGAACTGCTGTGCGGCGAGGCGCTGTTCTACGAGTCCGCCGCCGCGGTGGGGGTGCCGGCGCCGCGGGTGGTGCACAACGAGTGGGCCGAGGACGCTGCCGCGTCGCCCTTCCTGGTGATGACGCACGTGCCCGGGGTGCCGTGGTCCGGGGTCGCCGAGTCGCTGGTGGCGGGTGAACGCGCGTGGTTGCGGGAGGAGTTGGGCGCCCTGGTGGGGCGGCTGCACAGCGTGCGGGGGCCGGGCTACGGCTACCCGGCGCAGCGGGTGGCCCCGCTGGCCGACCGCTGGGCGCCCGCTTTCGAGGCGATGACCGGTGCGGTGCTGGACGACGCCGAGGCCTACGGGGCGTGGCTGCCGCGGCCGGCGGGCGCGATACGGTCCGTGCTCGCGGGCGGGGCGGAGGCGCTGGCCGAGGTGGCAGAGCCCGCGCTGGTGCACTTCGACCTGTGGCCGGGCAACGTCCTGCTGGAGGGTGCGCCCGGGGCGCGCAGGGTCGGTGCGCTCATCGACGGCGAGCGGATGTTCTGGGGCGACCCGCTGGCGGACTTCGCGTCGCTGTCGCTGATGGACGCTGACGCCGAGACCGATCCGGCGTTCCTGGCCGGTTACGGCGCGGAGGGCGGGCGTACGCAGTTCGACGCGGCGGCCCGGGTGCGGCTGGCGCTCTACCGCAGCTACCTGTACCTGATCATGCTGGCCGAGGTCGTCCCGCGTGGCGACTCGGGCGAACACCTGGCCTGGGTGCGGGACTTCACCGCCCCGCGGCTGACGGCCGCCCTGGAGGCCGTCGCCGCCGGCGGCTGACCCCGCCTGTCCCCCACGCCGGAACGGCGGCGGTCCACGGACCGCCGCCGTTCCGGCGTCTCCGCGTGCGCCCGGGCTTGTGGGGCAGCTTGCCCCGGACCATTCTTCGGGGCATTCTGTTCCATAGATGTGGTGCATCATGCCCCACACTTTCGGGACCACCGGACAGGAGCCCTCCCATGACCGACACCCGCCCGCCGTCCGTGCGGGCCGCCGCGGGGCGGCCCGCGTCCCGCAAGGGACTGGCGCTGACGCTGATCGCGCTGGCGCAGATGATGGTCGTCCTCGACGTCTCGGTCGTGAACGTGGCGCTGCCGTCCATCCAGCACGCGCTGGACTTCTCCCCCGCCGGACTGGAGTGGGTGGTCAACGCCTACGCGCTGGCCTTCGGCGGCCTGCTGCTGCTCGGCGGGCGGATCGCGGACCGCTACGGGCGCCGCAGGACCTTCATGGCCGGCGCCGCCCTGCTCACCGCCGCCTCGCTGCTCGGCGGCCTGGCCACCGGCCAGGCGTGGCTGCTGGGCGCCAGGGCCGCGCAGGGCGTCGCGGGCGCGCTCATCGCGCCGGCCGCGCTCGCGCTGCTGACCGCCACCTTCGAGGAGGGGGCCGAGCGCAACCGGGCGATGGGGGTCTACGGTGCCGTCTCCGGCGTCAGGGGCGCGCTGGGCAACGTGCTCGGCGGCGTCTTCACCGACGAACTGAGCTGGCGCTGGGTGCTGTTCGTCAACGTGCCGATCGGCGCCTTCGTGCTGGCCGCCGCACCCGCCGCCTTCCGCGAGTCCCGGCCTGCCGCAGGGCGCCTGGACCTGCCAGGCGCGCTGGCCGCGACGGGCGGCATGTCGCTGGTGGTCTACGGGCTGATCAACGCGGCCTCGCACGCGTGGGGCAGCGCGGCCACCGCCGTGCCGCTGGCGGCCGGTGCGGTGCTGCTCGCGGCCTTCCTCGCGATCGAGGCGCGCTCGCGCACCCCGCTGATGCCGCTGCGGATCCTCGCCGACCGCAACCGGTCGGGTGCCTTCGCCATCATGCTCGCGGTGGGCTCCTCGCTGATCGTGCTGTTCTACTTCCTCACCCTCTTCCTCCAGCTCGTGCTGCACTTCAGCCCGCTGCGGACCGGCTTCTCCTTCCTGGCCTTCGCCGTCGGCGCGGCTCTCTGCGCGACCGCGAGCAGCGCCCTGGTGGCCAGGGTCGGGCCGCGGCTGCTGCTGACCGCGGGCACGCTGGTGTCGGCCGGCGGGATGCTGTGGCTGTCGCGGATCGACGCGCACAGCACGTACGGCGCCGACGTCTTCGGCCCGCTGCTGATCGGCGGCTGCGGGATGGGGCTGTGCTTCGTACCGCTCGCACTGACCGCGGTCGCCGGGGTCAGGGGCGAGGAGAGCGGGGTGGCCTCCGCGCTGCTGAACACCGCGCAGCAGGTCGGCGGAGCCCTCGGGCTCGCGGTGCTCGGCACCGTCGCGGCCACCGCCACCCGGCACCGGCTGGCGCGTGCGGGGGCCGATCCGGCGGCGGCGCTCGTGCACGGCTACGGGGTGGGCTTCGCGGTGGCCGGCTGCGTGCTGCTCGGCGCCGCGGCCGTCGCGGCGGCCGTGCTCCGGG
>NZ_CAJSLV010000114.1 GCF_907177275.1 Actinacidiphila cocklensis | reverse complement strand
CGCGCTGATCGGCGAGGGCCTGACCAACCGCCAGATCGGCGAGCGGCTCTACCTGTCGGAGAAGACGGTGAAGAACAACGTCTCCCGGCTGCTCAGCAAGCTGGGAGTCGAGCGCCGGATCCAGGCCGCGGTCATCGCCGGCCACGGCAGCCCCGAGCGGGGCCGCTGAGCCCGGGCAGCGCCCGGTCAACGGCCTGTCCGGGCTCAGGCGCCGTCCGGTACCAGCGGCACCTGCCACCGCAGGCGCTCGCCGGCCTGCGGGTGGTCCACGAAGCGCACCGCGCTCTGCAGCGTCATCCCGGTGGCGAACAGCCGCTCGATGGCCAGGTCGTGCAGGTCCCGAGCGATCCGGTCGCGCTCCTCCAGCAGCGCGCCGCGCCCTCTCCGGTCCGCCCGGTCACGCGGCGGAAGCCGGCGGCACGGCAGGCCCGTGCGGGACGTGGTGCGATGGGAGGGGGTGCCCACGCGGAAGGGATGCCGGCGTGCCGGACTGGACCTGGCGGTACGAAGGGTACGACCCCGCACAGGAGCGGCTGCGCGAGGCGCTGTGCACGCTCGGCAACGGGTACTTCGCGACCCGCGGTGCCGCGGCCGAGTCGACCGCCGACGCCGTGCACTATCCCGGCACCTACGCCGCCGGCTGCTACAACCGGCTGACGTCGCAGGTCGCGGGCCGCGCGGTCGAGAACGAGGACATGGTCAACCTGCCGAACTGGCTCCGGCTGCGGGTGCGGGCCGTCGACGGCGACTGGTTCAGCCCCGACCACTGCTCCGTCCTGGCCTACGAGCAGGCGCTGGACCTGCGGCGGGGCGTGTACACCCGGCGCATGCGGCTGCGGGACGGCGCCGGGCGCGGTGTGCTCGTCGAGGAGACCCGGGTGGTGCACATGGGCGACCCGCACCTGGCCGGGCAGCGGCTCACGGTCACCGCGGAGGGCTGGGAAGGGGAGCTGGAGGTGGAGTCCGCCCTCGACGGGAACGTGTGCAACGACGGCGTCGAGCGCTACCGCGGCCTCGACGGCCGGCACCTCACCGGCGTGGAGTGCGGCGCCACGGGCGCGGACACGGTCTGGCTGAGCTGCCGCACCTCCACCTCCGACATCCAGGTCGCGATGGCGGCCCGTACCCGGGTGGTGGACGGCTCGCCGCCGCTCTCCCCGCCCGCGGCCCCCGGCGGCAGCACCGCCGTCCACCGGCTGCGGCGGCCGGCGTCACCGGTGCGGCCTGTCACCGTCGAGAAGACCGTCGCGGTGCACACCTCGCGCGACCCCGCGATCAGCGACCCGGTGAGCGCCGCGGTCCAGCGGGCCGGCCGCGCCCCGGCCTTCGCCGAATTGCTGGCGTCGCACACCACGGCCTGGGAGAGCCTGTGGCAGCGGGCGGAGGTGGACGTGCGGGACGAGGCGGGGCACCTGCTGCGGCTGCACCTGTTCCACCTCCTGCAGACGCTCTCCCCGCACACGGCGGGCCTGGACGTGGGCGTGCCCGCCAGGGGCCTGCACGGCGAGGCCTACCGCGGGCACGTCTTCTGGGACGAGCTGTTCGTGCTCCCGTTCCTGAACCTGCACCTGCCGGAGGTCTCGCGGGCCATGCTGGCGTACCGCCACCGCAGGCTCGGCGCGGCCTGCCAGGCCGCGACCGACGCGGGCCTCGCGGGTGCGATGTACCCCTGGCAGAGCGGCAGCGACGGCCGGGAGGAGACCCAGCGCCTGCACCTGAACCCGCGGTCCGGCCGCTGGCTCCCCGACCACTCCCACCTCCAGCACCATGTCGGCTCCGCCGTGGCGTACAACGTGTGGCACTACTGCGCGGCCAGTGGCGACACGGACTTCCTGTACGGGGAGGGCGCCGAGATGCTGCTGCAGATCGCCCGGTTCTGGGCGCGGTCCGCGGTCTGGGACCCGGCGCACGAGCGCTACCGGATCCTCGGGGTGGTCGGTCCGGACGAGTACCACGACGCCTATCCGGGAGCGGCACACCCGGGGCTGGACGACAACGCGTACACCAACGTGACGGCCGCGTGGGTGCTCACCCGGGCGCTGGAGCTGGCGGACGCCCTGCCGGCCCCGCGCAGGGCCGAGCTGTACGAGCGCATGGGCCTGGAACCGTCGGAGACCGAGCGGTGGCAGGACGTCTCACGCCGGCTGCGCGTGCCCTTCCACAGCGGCGTCATCAGCCAGTTCGACGGGTACGGCGAGCTGGCCGAGCTGGACTGGGAGGGCTACCGGAGGCGGTACGGCGACATCAGGCGGCTCGACCGCATCCTGGAGGCCGAGGACGACAGCGTGAACCGCTACCAGGCCTCCAAGCAGGCGGACGTGCTGATGCTCGGCTACCTCTTCCCGCCCGCGGAGCTGTCCGCGCTGTTCGGACGGCTGGGCCACCGGCTGGACGACGACCTGTGGACCGGGACCGTCGACCACTACCTGCGGCGCACCAGCCACGGCTCGACGCTGAGCGGGCTGGTGCACGGCTGGGTGCTGGCCAGGTCACGCCGGTCGGAGGCGTGGAGTTACGTCCAGGAGGCGCTGCTCGGCGACGCGGCCGACGTCCAGGGCGGCACGACGGGCGAGGGCATCCACCTGGGCGCCATGGGCGGCACGCTCGACCTGGTCCAGCGCGGTCTGACCGGCCTGGACCCCGGGCCTGACGCGCTGCGGCTGGACCCGGTGCCGCTGCCCGGCCTCTCGCGTTTCCACCTGTCGCTGCGCTACCGCGGCCACTGGGGTGTCGGGCTCACCGTCCGGCACGGGCAGCTGCACGTCAGCGCCCCGGAGTCGGCGCAGGCACCGCTGCGGATCGCCCTGGGCGACCGGCTGGAGACGGTGCCGCCGGGCAGCTCGGTCACCCTCGACCTCCCGGCGGGGTGACGCCGTCACGCCGGGCGCTCAGGCCCGTCCGCCGGTCCGCACGCTCACGGTGTCGTGCGGCGGTTCGCCGAGCACCACCTTGAGCGCGCCGGTGTCGGCCGCGCGGCCGAAGATGTCGTACGCCTCCGCCATCTGCCCCAGCTCGAAGGTGTGGGTGACCAGGGAGGACGCCGGCAGCCTGCGGTCGATGAGCATCCGCAGCAGGGTCGGCGTGGAGGAGGTGTCCACCAGCCCGGTGCGGATGGTGACGTTCCTGCTCCACAGGTCTTCCAGGTGCAGCGCCGCGGGCCTGCCGTGGACGCCGACGTTGGCGAGGTGCCCGCCGGGGCGCACCATGCGGGCGCACAGCTCGAAGGCCTCCGGTGTCCCGACCGCCTCGATGACCACGTCCGCGCCCAGCCCGCCGGTCAGGTCCGCGACGAGCTGCTCCGCCTCGCTCGCGGTGGCGATGGCGTCGGCGCCCAGCCGCTTGGCGGCGTCCAGCCGGATCGCGGCCAGGTCGACGGCGACGATCCGGGACGGCGAGAACAGCTGGGCGGTCGTGATCGCGGCCAGCCCGACGGGGCCGCACCCGACGACGGCCACGGTGTCCCCCGGCCGGACCCGCCCGTTGAGCACCCCGACCTCGTACGCGGTCGGGAAGATGTCCGCCAGCAGCACCGCCTCCCCGGGGTCCAGCGACTCCGGCAGCGGGTACACCGACAGGTCCGCGAAGGGCACGCGGACGTACTCGGCCTGCGTCCCGTCGATCAGGTGGCCGAGGATCCAGCCACCGCCGCCGCTGCACTGCCCGTACGCAGCCTCCCGGCAGAAGCGGCACCGCCCGCAGGCGGAGATGCACGACACCAGCACCCGGTCCCCGGGCCGTACGCCGCGTACCGCGCTGCCGGCCTCGACGACCCGGCCCACCGCCTCGTGGCCCAGCACCGTGCCGGGCCGCACGTCGGGCACGTCGCCGTTGAGGATGTGCAGATCGGTACCGCAGATGGTGACCGCCTCGACTCTGACGATCACGTCCGTGGCGTCCCGGATCTCGGGGTCCGGCACGTCCTGCCAGGAGGACTGCCCGGGACCGTGGAAAACGAGCGCCTTCATGGGCCTTCTCCTCACTCCGCCCGGCCCCGGGGGGCCGGCCGGTGCTCAGGTCTGGTGGCCGCCCGCGGCGGACTTCCCCGCGAACTCCAGGTGCGCTTCGGGGCCGGGGAAGAACACCGTCTCCCGGTCGTGGTCCGTCCAGTGCACGACGTAGGGCGGCGAGCCGTCAGGGTGTTCGAGGCGGACGATCTGGCCCCGGCGGCGCTCCCCGCCGAGGTGCAGCGACTCCACCACGATCCAGTCTCCGGTGTGTGCGCGCATGACCTGCTCCTCCGCTTGCCCGTCGACCCCCGCTCCGCGCGGTGGGAACCCGCCGGGGCGATGGGCGCGGCCGTGATTGCGCATCGGACCCCGTGCTTCCACTTTACGGGGGTACGCCGCGGGACACCCGTTCGGCGAGCGGACCCCGCCGCCTGTCGGGTCACATGCCGGTGATGCGGCGGCCGGTGACCTCGGCCGCCTCGACGCGGACCCACAGCCGCCGGGCGCCGCCGGCCCACGGCTCCGCCGGGTGCTGCTCGGTGAGCCGCCGCGCCGCCTCGGGGTCCTCGATGCGTTCCGCGACGCCCGACAGCAGGACGCTCCAGCCTTCGCTGCGCCGGTCGTCGATCCGGTCCGCCTGGAAGGAGACCTCCGTGCCGCCGGCGGGGGCGGCCGGCCCGTGGGTCTCCGTCCGGTAGAGGACCGCGTGGCCGTCGACCACGTAGTTGACCGGCAGCACCACGGGCGCCGGATCGCCGGGCAGGGCGATGTGCCCCACCCCGTGGGTGCCCAGCTTGTCCCAGCACTCGTTCGCGGTCAGGTGCATCAGCACCGGATGACTGGCCGCCGCGCCCTGCCCGGGCGGCGGGTCGGCGCGTCCCTCCAGCATCTCCTGGTAGCTCAGCCCCAGGACGGAGGCGATCCGCATGAAGCCGCCGGGATCGAACCCGGGCCCCTGGGAGAACAGCTGCTGCAGGTAGCGGGGGGCCATGCCGGACTGCACGGCCAGGGCGTTCTCGCTCATGCCCAGCTGTACCCGGCGCTGGCCGATGCGCCGCGCGAGGTCGTCGGTCTCCGGCTGCTGCACGGGTTCGGCGTGGGAGTTCATGGCGGGCCTCCTTCCATCCAGCGTCGCCCCGCAGGCCGGGCAGCGCCAAGCGGCGGCCTCGTGGCCCATGGGCGGCTTTCGGCCGACGCCGAGCATTCGCGGACGTCCGGCGGCGGCCGAACGCTGCGGTGAGCCCGCAGAATTTCCGTTCCGCCGGAAAAGGTCCCGCCATGATCGGCTCCGCCGCCACGGCCGGCACGCGGGACGTGACCGCGCTGCTGGACGTGAGCTGCAACGCGATCCTCACCGAGACCGGCACGGTCGCCTCCGGCGAATTCCTCGGCAAGAAGGTGGTGGAGACCTTCACCGCGGCCGACCTGGCCTTACCGACTGCGCCACCGAGGCCGTCGTCACGAGCCTCGACTACGCCACCGTCCTCACCGTCCTGCCGCTGTAGGCGGCTCGGTAACCGACGGGCAGGGGCTCTCTTCGGGTGAAAAACCCGGTCCGGCCGCTCGTCGCGGCACGGCACGGGCCAGGCCGTGGTCTCTTCGGGAGCAGGGGGCTCACCGAAAGGAACGCGACGTTGAACGTGCGCAAAGCCGGAACGATCCTGGGCGCGGCCGCGCTCACCGTGCTGGCCGTCCCGGCCGACGCGGGGGCCGCCGCGGTGTCCTGCGGCGGAGGCGTGTCGACGGGCCGGGTCGCGGTCAACGGCTGCGTCAGCGCCCAGCGGGGGTCCCTCGGCAGATTCCCCACCCGGGACATCACGGCGTACATCAAGGCGCGCAACACCGGGACGAAGGCGCTGAACGTCTCCTACGAGGCGTTCTTCCGGGTCGTCGACGGCGGCCACTGGGAGAAGGTGGGCAGCGGACGCTCCTACGTCCGGGCGGGCGAGGAGATCGGCCCCGTCGAAGTGGGAAGCACGACCCGGGTGTGCGGGCCGGTGAAGGTCGAGATCCGGGTCCACGCGAAGGCCGACGGGGGCGTCTGGAGCGGCTGGTCGCCCGCGGCCACGAAGCAGTGCCAGACCTGAGCGCCTGAACCGCGCGGCCGCCCGGGTCCCGCGCCCTCGGCGGCCGCCACCATTGCCGGCACGTGAAATCTCCGACCGTCCCGTTGCCGTCGGGGCAGCCGGCGGTGAAGATCGGAAAGCCCCCCTGAGCTGCGCCTCCTGCCGGCCGTGCGCCCCGCGTACGGCCGCGCGGGCCATGACGCGTGCCCGATCGAGCGAACCTGACGGAGCAGAGAATGACCTCGAACATACCGAAACCGCCCGGGCGTCCGACCCGCCGGGCCGTGCTCGCCACCGCAGCCGCGGCCGCCGGTGCCACCGCCCTCGGCGCCGCCCCGGCCCGCGCCGACAGCGGCCACCGGGCGCACGGCACCGCGCCGCACGGGACGGCCAGCGGCGCGGCGCTCTACTCGGTCGTCGAGGGCTACAGCCGGTGGACCCACCGCACCGGGACCCAGGACGAGTCGGCCGCGCTCGACTGGCTCGGGCACCGGCTGCGGGAGCGGGGTGCGGTCACCGGCCGGTGGCACTACGACTACCCGCACTACCGGTGGTCGGCCGAGGTGCGGGTCGGGAGGGTGCCGGTGCCCACCGTTCCGCTGTACTACGAAGGCACCGGCAAGGTGGAGGGCCGCGCGGACTTCGTGCGGCCGGTGACGACCAGCAAGGACGGCAGCGACCCCGCGGTGCTCGCCGCGGTGGCGGAGGCCGCGGCCGCCGGTGCCTCCGTGGCGGTGCTCCCGACGACCAGCACCACCGCGACGTACCTGCCCTACGACGGGCTGGTGGGCTACAACAGCGACCCCGACGCCGCGAAGACCGGCGTCCCGACGCTGCTCGTCCCCGGACACCTCGCGGGCCATATCCAGCAGTACGGCGCCGACGTCGACTTCTCCGCGCGGACCGTCCGCGCCCGGACGTACTGCCTGACGGGGTGGTTCGGCACCCGGAAGCCGGTGTCCGACCCGATCGTCGTCACCACCCCGCTGACCGGCTGGTTCACCTGCGCCGCCGAGCGCGGTACGGGCATCGCGCTGGCGTTGGCGCTGGCCGCGGAACTCTCCCGCGAACACCCGGTGTTCTTCCTCGGCAACACCGGCCACGAGCTGAACAACTACGGCGCCCGGGCGTACCTGGCCGACGAGTTCGACCTCGCGCCGCGCGCCGTCTTCCACCTGGGCTCCGCGCTCGCGGCGGCCGCCGCAGGCCCCGACGGGCACTTCGAGCTGGCGCCCAGGGGCGCGGCGAGCAACCCGGGGTTCGACGCGGTGCCCGGGCTCGCGGCCGATCTGGCCACCGCGCGGTTCACCAAGGCGGCCAAGTTCCCCGGTGAGGGCGCGGTGTGGAACGCGGCACTGGGGAACGCGGTCCCGCTGCTGTCCCTGGCGGGCAACTTCCGCCAGTTCCACACCCCCGACGACACGCCCCGGGTGACCACCTCCCCCGAGGTGCTGGAGCAGGCGTACACCGCGGTACGGGCCGCGGCGCGCGACCTGCTCTCCGCCACCTGAGGCGGACGGCTACCCGCCGTTCGCGGACGGCACCGGGCTCGCCGCCGTCCGCGGGAGGAGGACGACGGCGACGTCCCCCGCCCTGGGCTCGGGGCGGCCGGCCTGCGTGACCGGGGCGAGGGTTCCGTCGGCCCTGACCAGGAACAGCAGTTCGTGGCCCGCGGGGACGCCGGCGCCCTCGGCGGCGGTCGCGATCCGCGCCCCGGCCTCGTACCGCCGGTTCAGCTCGGGCCGGGTGAGGCCGCTGCCGAAGAGCGCGGGACCCCCGGTGTACGGCGCGACCACGCCGTGCGCACCGCTCGCCGCCGCGAGCCGGTGGACGCCGCCCTCGGCGCTCTGCCGCAGCGTCATCGACGCGAGGGCGTTGAAGTCGTCCTCGTCGGTCAGCAGCAGCACCACGGTGACCCCCGCCAGCTCCGCGCCCGTCCCGCTGGCGTCCGCGAGCAGCTCGCCCGGGGCCAGTTGCAGGCCGGCCGCCGCGATCTGCTCGCGCTGGCCGGGCAGGGCCGCCCACATCAGCACGTCGAGCCCCGCGGAGCACAGCGCCCGGCCCAGGTCGATAACCCATGCGGCGCCCCCCACCAGCAGCGGGCGCGAGCGGGCGGGGCTCAGCACGCGCAGCCGCCGGGCCACCGGACGGGCCGTCAGCCCGTACACGCTGACCGTGGCGACGATCACCACGAAGGTCGCGGGGAGGATCTTGTCCGCCCCGCCGATGCCCTTGGCGACGAGCGTGGCGGAGAACGTCGACGCGGTGGAGGCGGCGACGATGCCCCGCGGGTCCATCCACCCCACGAACGCCCGCTCCCCGCGCGGGAGATCGGTGCCGTAGGTCGCGATCGCGGCCACCAGCGGGCGGACCGCCAGGACGAGCACCGCGACGAGCCCGAGCGTGGGCAGCACGACGTGCCGCAGCGAGTGCGGGGTGACCGTCGCCGAGATGGAGACGAAGAGCAGCCCGATGACGGTCGAGACCAGGGTCTCGAAGAACGACCGGCGGGCGGGGAGGTCGAGACCCGGCAGGTTGGCCAGCGCCATCCCCATGGTCACCGCCGCGATCAGCCCGGTGTCGTCCCTGACCACGTCGCAGGCGGCCGCCAGCCCGACGACCGCGCCCAGTTGCACCGTCGTGCCGAGCACCTCGCCCAGCGGCACGTACCGCAGCAGCAGCCACAGCAGGGCCGCGCCGATCGCGCCGCCGGCCAGGCCGATCGCGACGCTGATCGCGAACTGCCCCACCTGCGAGGCGGGTCCCTTGTGCTGGGCGGCGACGACCCCGTGGAAGACCAGCGCGCCCAGGATTCCGCCGAGCGGGTCGATCAGCGAGCCCTCCCAGATGAGGACGCGCTGCAGCCGCTCCCTGGGGCGGACGAAGTTCAGCAGCGGGCCGACGACCGTCGGCCCGGAGACGACCAGGATCGCGCCGAGCATCACCGCCGCCTGCCTCGACAGGCCGAGCAGCGGGTAGGCGAGCAGTGCCGCCGCCGCCCAGGTGACCAGGGTGCCGATCCACAGCAGCCGGACCACGACGCGGCGGGTGTGGCCGCGCAGCCGCCGCAGGTCCAGACTCAGGCCGGAGTCGTAGAGGATCACCGCGACCGCGAGCGACACCATCGGCGAGAAGGCGTCGCCCAGCAGCCGGTTCGGGTCGACGTCGTCGGTGAGCGCACCCGCGGCGAACCCGGCCGGCAGCAGCACCAGGAGCGCCGGGACGCGCAGCAGGGACGCCAGCAGTTGCGAGCCGACCGCCAGGACGACGATCAGTCCCAGGCCGGCCAGCACCTGGTTCTCGGTCACGGTCGCGCCTCCGGTGGCTGCCTGAGCGTCGGATACCTCCCCGGTCCGGTGACTCAATCACGCCCGGTTCCGGGCGCCGCCGGACGACTCGCGGGCGCCGGCGGCCGGCTGGGCCGCCTCCGCCGAACGGCCCAGCGCTCTGGCCCCCCGAGCCCCGCCGCTGCGACCGGACCTGACGGCACCTCAGGTCGCCCTGGCGAAGCGCTTTCTGCGGTTGGTCGAACCCTTGCCAATCTCGCGAGGGCTACCTTATGCTCGCGGACAGAAAGCGCTTTCTTGATCACAAGAATCGTTGCGCTGGAGGTGACCGCGGACACCTCCGGTGGCCTTGCGCAGGAGCCGCTGCCGCTCCCCTTGCGGGGAGTTCCTCCCGGCATGTCGACGCCCCTCCAAGACGGGTCCGGCACGGCGGAGCCCCGTCGCGCCGTCCCTCGCGGCGCGGCGGTCACGGGCTTCCTGCGGCGGCCGGCGGCCGCACCGCCGGGGCCGGCGGTCCCCGCCTCCCGGGCGACGTCGCCGTCAACACCGCCCGGCGCACCGAGCGGAGCACCCCGGAACCGGGCCGCACTGCGGGCTGCCCGGCAACCGGCGACGCACCGCACGCACGGCACGCACCGGGACCAGGTCGGCAACCCCGGCGGCCGCCCACGTCACCAGCGCACCGCGAGCACGACCCAACCCCCCACGACGAAAGCTCTGAGGAGACCAGGATGAGGCGACCAGTCGCGCTGCGACTCTCCGCGGCATTGGCCACGACGGCCCTGTCAGCCGCCACGGCGGTGGTTCTGCTGATGCCCGGCGCGTCCGCGGCCACCGCCGGCGCCACCGGCTACGCGAGCCAGAACGGCGGGACCACCGGCGGCGCGGGCGGCCAGACGGTGCGGGCCACCACGGGTACCGCGATCCACACCGCCCTGTGCAGCCGGGCCAGCAGCAGCACCCCGATCACCATCCAGGTCGAGGGGACCATCACCGTCGGCAACACCGGCAAGGTGTCGGGCAGCAGCTGTGACACCGCCGACGGCGTGATCGAGCTGAAGCAGATCAGCAACGTCACGATCATCGGGGTCGGCAGCGGCGCCGTCTTCGACCAGATCGGCATCCACGTCCGCGAGTCCAGCAACATCATCATCCAGAACGTGACCGTCCAGAACGTCAAGAAGTCCGGCTCGCCCACCTCCAACGGCGGTGACGCGATCGGCATGGAGAGCAACGTCCACAACGTCTGGGTCGACCACGTCAGCCTGCTGGCGTCGGGCGGCGAGGACCAGGGCTACGACAGCCTCATGGACCTGAAGAACAACACCCAGTACGTGACGCTGTCCTACAGCACCCTGCGCAACTCCGGCCGCGGCGGCCTGGTCGGGTCCAGCGACAGCGATCTCGACAGCAGCTTCGTGACGTACCACCACAACCTGTACGAGAACATCGACTCGCGTACGCCGCTGCTGCGCGGCGGTACGGCCCACACCTACGACAACTACTTCGTGGGCCTCACCAAGTCGGGCATCAACTCCCGGGCCGGCGCCCACGTCAAGGTGGAGAACAACTACTTCAAGGACTCCCAGGACGTCCTGGGCACCTTCTACACCGACCTGGCCGGCTACTGGCAGGTCAGCGGCAACACCTTCGACAACGTGACCTGGACCGCGGCCGGCACCGAGAACCACCCGGCGGGCCCGAACCCGCAGTCCAACACCACCGTCAGCATCCCGTACTCCTACAGCCTGGACCCGGCGAGCTGCGTGCCGAGCGTCGTGACGCAGACCGCAGGGGCCGGCAAGGGCCTGCAGACGTCGAACGGCAGCTGCGCGACGCAGTCCCCCACCCAGTCACCCACCCAGTCCCCGACCCAGTCGCCCACGCAGTCGCCCACGCAGTCCCCGACGTCCCAGCCCGGCGGGACCAACCTCAGCCTCGGTGCCGGCTCCGACGGCTCCAGCAAGGCGAGCGGCACCAGCTACGGCAACGTGCGGGACGGTGACCTGGGCACCTACTGGTCGCCGGCCGGCTCGACCGGTTCCATCTCGATCAAGTGGGACTCCGCCACCAGCGTCTCCAGGATCGCCGTCAAGGAGGCGTCAGGCTCCGCGGGCAGCATCGGCTCCTGGCGGGTGCTCAACGCCGACACCGGGGCCGTCCTGGCCTCGGGCAGCGGAGCGGGCAGCAGCATCACCTTCCCGCAGACCTCGCTGAAGAAGATCACCTTCGACATCACCGGCTCGGCCGGAACGCCGAAGGTCGCCGAGTTCGAGACCTACGCCGGCTAGCCGCACCGCCCGCATCACGGGGGGCCGTCCCTACGACGGCCCCCCTTCCGCCGCGCCCACCGCAGCGAACCGCCGCAGCAGGTCACCGGTCTCCTCGGGCGCCTCGACCATGGGGACGTGCCCGACGCCCGGCAGCAGTTCGACCCGGGTGCCCGGCACCGCGCCGTACTGATGAGCCGACGACGGCTCCCACCGCGGGTCGGCCGCGCCGAAGACCACCAGCCCCGGGACCCCGAGGGCCGCGAGGCGCTCGGGCATGCTCCGCTCGGTGATGTACTCGGTGTTGCCCCGCAGCACCGCCCTCAGCGCCCGGTACGTGGTGCCCCGCAACTCGGCGAGCGCGCCGTCGGGGAGTCCTGCGGGGCGTACGCACATCGCGCCGATCCACCTGCGGATCGCCGCGTCGGAACGCGCCGCCCACAGCAGCCGGCCGAAGGGCGGGGCCGTCAGCGCTCGCAGGGCCAGCGGCTGCGGAAGGAGCGCGTCGGGACGCGGGCCGCAGCTGACCAGCGCGAGCGACCGCACCAGGCCGGGGCGGCGCTCCGCGAGCGCGGTGGCGACGTAGCCGCCGCTGGAGTGCCCGGCCGCGGCGACGCTGCGCACGCCGAGGCCGTCGAGCAGCGCCGCGACCCGGCCCGCCTGCACGGCCACGCCGTACGACCCGGTCGGCGGCGACTGGCCGCAGCCCGGGAGGTCGACCCGGATGACGTGGTGGCCCGCGGCGAGGGCGGGCACCACCGGGTTCCAGAAGCCGCTGGACATCCCGGAGCCGTGGACCAGCAGCAGCGCCGGTGCCTGCCGGGGGCCGTCGTGGACCACGTGCATGCCGTGCGAACGCCCGATGTCGTCGTCGTTCATGGGAGCGATGATGCCCCCGCGGCCGGCTGCCGGTCCCCTACGCCGTCGCCGCGCACCGCGGACGGAATACCCGGTCCGCCGCGGGCGCTGGCACACTGCGTGACTTCTCTCAGCAAGCTCGGCACGTCCGGCCTCGAGGTTTCCCCGCTCGCTCTGGGCGGCAACGTCTTCGGCTGGACCGCCGACGAAAAGGCCTCCTTCGCCGTCCTGGACGCCTACGCGGCCGCGGGCGGGAACTTCGTCGACACCGCGGACGCGTACACCGCGTGGATCGAGGGCAACCAGGGCGGTGAGTCGGAGACCATCATCGGCCGGTGGGCCAAGGCCCGCGGCAACCGCTCCGACATCGTCATCGCCACCAAGGTCAGCCAGCACCCCGACTTCCAGGGCCTGTCCGCGGCCACCATCAAGGCCGCGGCCGACGCGTCCCTGCGCCGGCTGGACACCGACTACATCGACCTGTACTACACCCACTTCGACAAGCCCGAAGTGCCGGTCGAGGAGATCGTCGGCGCCCTGGACGAGCTGGTGAAGGCCGGCAAGGTCCGGCACATCGCCGCCTCCAACATCACCCCCGAGCGGCTGCGGGCCTCCCTGGAGTTCTCCGACCGCGAGGGCCTGGCCCGCTACGTGGCGCTCCAGCCGCACTACAACCTGGTCTCCCGCGACACCTACGAGGGCCCGCTGCAGGACCTCGCCGCCCGCGAAGGGCTCGCGGCCGTCCCGTACTTCGCCCTCGCCTCCGGCTTCCTCACGGGCAAGTACCGCCCGGGTACCACGGTCGACAGCGCCCGCGCCGGCTCTGCCGCCAAGCACGCGGGGACCGAGCGCGGCGGCCGGGTACTCGCGGCGCTGGACGGGATCGCCGCCGCCCACCAGGTCCCCGTCGCGACGGTCGCCCTCGCCTGGCTGGCCGCGCAGCCGACGGTGGCGGCGCCGCTGGCCTCGGCCCGCACGGTGGACCAGCTCCCGGCCCTGCTGGGTGTCGCGGACCTGCGCCTGGCGGAGGACGAAGTGGAGCTGCTGACGCGGGCGTCCGCCTGACGCCGCGCCCGCGGCGGCCTGCCTCACCGGCTCACGGCGGTCTCCTGCTGCACGCGTGAGAGCTTCTCGGGGTTGCGCACGTTGTACAGGCCGGTGACGCAGCCGTTGTCGAAGCGGACCGCGAGCACGCTGTCCAGCTCCCCGTCGACGCGGACGAGCAGGCCCGGTCCGGCGTTGACCTGCATCGTTTCGATCGTGACCTCGACGCCGCGCTTCCCCCAGAGCCCGGCCAGCAGGCGGGCGACCTTGTCGGCGCCGACGACGGGCCGCAGCATGGCCTGCTTGACGCCGCCGCCGTCGCTGAGGGCGACGACGTCCGGCGCGAGGATGTCGAGCAGGCGCTGCATGTCGCCGGTCCTGATCGCCCGCAGGAAGGCCTCGAGTGCGGCGCTGCCCTCGGCCGGGGAGACGGTGCCGCGCGGCCGGCGGGCGGCGACGTGGGCGCGGGCACGGTGGGCGATCTGGCGTACGGCGGCCGGGGTCTTGTCGACGGCCGCGGCGATCTCGCCGTACTCCAGGTCGAACACCTCGCGCAGCACGAACACCGCCCGCTCGGTCGGCGCGAGCGTTTCGAGCACCACCATCATCGCCATCGACACGCTCTCGGCGAACTCGACGTCCTCGGCCACGTCGGGCGCGGTCAGCAGGGGCTCGGGCAGCCACGGCCCGACGTAGGACTCCTTGCGCCGGTCGAGGGCGCGCAGCCGGCTCAGCGCCTGCCGGGTGACGATCCGCACCAGGTAGGCGCGCTTCGCCCGCACGGTGTCGGGGTCGACGCCCACCCACCGCAGCCAGGTCTCCTGCAGGACGTCCTCGGCGTCGGTGGCGGAGCCGAGCATCTCGTAGGCGACGGTGAACAGCAGGTTGCGGTGGGCGACGAACTCCGCGGTGGCCGCGTCCACCGTGTCCGGCCGGCCGGTGCCGCCGAGCGGTTCCGCGGTGTCGGTGCTTCGTATGCTGCTCTCGCTCATGCCTGGCTCCCTGCCGTTCGCTGCGCGCATCCCACACGCACAAGACGCCGGTCCCCGCCGCTTTGTGACACCCGCGGCCGGTGGCCCAGGTCACATTCCCGCGCTGTCACAGGGCCTGGGACGGCGGCGTCCCGTGTTCGTCGGGAAGCGCGCCGTCCGCAGGTGGCGGCCCGCCCCGGCGGCCCGAAGCGTTCGGTGTTCGTGTGGCAGGGAGATGATCGTGGCAGCGCACAGTACGGCCCCCGCGGCCGGGACAGGCCCGGGAGCGGCATTGACGGCGGACCAGGACCCGAGGCGGTGGCTGATCCTCGCCGTCATCGCCGCCGCCCAGCTCATGGTCGTCCTCGACCTGACCGTGATGAACCTCGCGCTGCCGTCGGCGCAGCGCGCGCTGGGCTTCTCGACCGCCGACCGGCAGTGGGTGGTGACCGCGTACGCGCTGTCGTTCGGCGGCCTGCTGCTGTTCTGCGGGCGGCTGGGCGACCTGGTCGGCCGCAAGGTCACCTTCCTGACCGGGCTCGCCGGCTTCGCGGTCGCCTCCGCCGTCGGCGGTGCCGCGGTCGACTTCCCGATGCTGGTCTCGGCGCGCGCCTGCCAGGGCGTCTTCGGCGCGCTGCTGGCGCCGTCAGCCCTGTCGCTGCTGGCCACGACCTTCAAGGACCCCAAGGAGCGGGCCAAGGCCTTCGGCGTCTACGGTGCGGTCGCGGCCGCAGGGGGCGGCCTCGGCCTGCTGCTGGGCGGCGCGCTGACCACGTACCTGTCCTGGCGCTGGTGCATGTACATCAACACGGGCTTCGCTGCGGTCGCGATCGCCGGCGGCGTGCTGCTGGTGGGCCGGCAGCAGAAGTCGCCGGGCGGCCGGCTGGACGTCCCGGGCGTGCTGGCGGTGTCGGGCGGGATGTTCTGCCTGGTCTTCGGCTTCTCCAACGCCGCGTCGCACAGCTGGCGCACGCCCTCGACCTGGGCCTTCCTCGGCGCCGGTGTCACGCTGCTGGTGGTGTTCGCCGCCTGGCAGTCCCGCACCGCGCACCCGCTGCTGCCGCCCCGGGTCGTCCTGGACCGCAACCGCGGCGGCGCCTACCTGACCGTCCTGGTCTTCGGGGCCGCGACCTTCGGGCTCTTCCTCTTCCTCATCTACTACATGCAGGTGACGCTGGGGTACTCGGCGGTCCGCTCCGGCGTCGCCATGGTGCCGGCAGTGGTGCTCAGCGGGCTCCTGGCCACCGTGGGCAACACCAGGCTGCTGCCGCGCTTCGGCCCCAAGCCGATGGTCGCCGCCGGGATGCTGCTCAACGCGGCGGCCATGGTGTGGCTGACCAGGATCGGCGCGGACTCCGGCTACGCGTCGGCGCTGCTCGGTCCGCTCATGGTGAGCGGTGCCGGCAACGGCCTCATCTTCGGCATGGTGGCCGCCACCGGTACCTTCGGCGTGGCGCCACAGGACGCGGGGGTGGCCTCGGCGAGCATCAACACCGGCCAGCAGCTGGGCGGTTCGATCGGCACCGCGCTGCTCAACACCGTCGCGGCCAGTGCCTCCACCCGCTACGTCTCCGGCCACGTGCACGGGCGGCCGACCCCGCAGCTGCTCCAGGCCGCGGCGATCCACAGCTACACCACCGTCTTCTGGTGGTGCGCGGGGATCTACGCGTTCGGCGCCGTCGCCTGCGGCACGCTGCTGCGCCGCGGCCCGCTGCGCCGGCCCGCGGGCGCCCCCGTCCAGGAGCGGCCCGAGCCGGCGGCAGCGGCCCCGGGTCAGCTGTAGGTGACCCGCCAGGCCCTGGCCATCTGGCGCGCCCAGGGCCACAGCCACCTGGAGGCCGACGTCCTGCACCACATCGCCGAGACCCACCTCGGCCGGCACCGGCCCGCGCAAGTCCCGCGCCGCCTGGCGCCAGGCCCGCGACCTCTACACGGCCCAGCACCGCCTGGCCGACGCCGAGCGCGTCCGGCGGCACCTGGACGACCTCGACCGGCTGCCGGGTCCACCGGCCTGACCGGCATCGGCAGGAGCGCGGGCTGCTACATCAGGGACTTCTTCGACCGAGCCCGCCGCCGAGGGCTGCCGTCGGCCGGGGAGTCGCGGCGGACCGCGACCATGGCGGCGTCGTCGCCGAGGGCGCCTGAGCTGTGGACGAGCAGGTCCTCGCGCAGGACGGACAGCAGGTCGACGGGGCGGACGTCGCCGGCGACGACGTGGGGAAGCCGGTCGGCCAGCGGGTAGAAGCGGCCGGCGGCGTCGCGGGCCTCGGTGACGCCGTCGGTGTAGAGCAGCAGCGTGTCGCCGGGCTCGAAGGGGAAGACGTCCGGCGCGGCGCCGGACGCCCGCGGCAGCAGGACGCCGATCGGGGGCGCGCTCTGGTGCGGCGCGAGCGTGGTGACGCGGCCGTCGTGCAGGCGCAGCGGCGCGGGGTGACCGCTGTTGAGGATGCTCAGGCGCGGTTCGTGGTCGGGGATGTCGACCAGCGCGGCGGTGATGAAGGATTCCTCGGCCTCCGGGCCGAGCCGGTCGGGCTGGGCGAGCCCCCAGCCGACGACGGCCTCCAGCTCGGCCTGCAGCGCCCCCAGCGGCAGCTCGCGGTGGGCGGCGCTGCGGAAGGCGCCCAGCAGCAGGTCCGCGTCGTCGACCGCCATCAGCCCCTTGCCGCGGACGTCGCCGATGAGCAGCCGGGTCCCGTGACGGGTGCGTACCGCCGCGTAGAGGTCGCCGCCGATACGGGCCTGGTCGGCCGCGGCCTCGTAGCGGAAGGCGACCGACAGCGGGCCGATGCGGTCGGGCAGCGGTTGCAGGACCACGCGCTGCGCGGCCTCCGCAACCGAGCGCACCTGTCTCAGCTCGGCGCTGTGCCGCTCCCGCAGCCGGCAGAAGAACGCCGTGAACGCGGAGATCACGATCAGCGCGACGAGCTGGCTCTCGTGGTTGGACGTGAGGATGCTGTTGCGCACCGCGGCGATGGTGAACAGCGCGGCGGTGGCGAGGAGCCCGATGAGCGCGGTCAGCCGCGCGCTGCCGAACGATGCGGTGAGGGCGGGTGCCACCACCAGCAGCGGCCCGAGATGGACCTCCGGCGGCGACAGCACGTCGGCGACGGTGATCATCGCGACCAGGACGATCGGGATCGCGACCAGTCCCCGGTTCGACTGCCAGGACCAGCCGGTGTCCTCGCGAGGCGACGACCAGGGGACCCGCATATTTCCTCGTTACGCCGATTTCCCGTCCGCGTACCCTCCCCATTGTGCGTCCGGCCCCCGCACCCCACACATCGACGGCGTCCCCGCCGGGCCTGCGGCGCCCGTCACCCCGCCTGTCGTGCGGTGGCCGGGTCGCCCGCGGCGCCCAGTGACCTGGCGAGCGCACGGTAGCGGTTGACCAGCAGCGGGGTGGACCAGCGCAGCGGCGCGGGCAGGTTGGCGCGCATCTCGGCGTAGCCGGGGACGGGCTCGGGCAGCGCCATCAGGCCGAGGACGAGGTGCGGCCCGCTGCGCGGTGCGCCGTCCACGACGGCCTGCCGCAGCCGGGTGATCTGCGCGTCGGGGACCTGCGGGAAGAGGGTCCGCAGCACCGGCTCCTCGGCGCCGAGGTGGTTCGCCAGGATGTCCCGGACGTTCTGCGCCGCCGGGTTGGCCGCCGTGGCGGCGAGGCCGACGACGGCCACGACGTTGGCGCCGCCCTTGCCGTTCAGCACGGCGGCTATGGCGCCGGTGGCCTCGGTGAGGGCGTCGAGCTCGGCGTCCAGCGCCTCGTGCTCGGTCGTGAGCCGGTCCAGGTCGGCCACGGCCGCGGGGAACTGCTCGCGCAGGACGGGCCAGAGCAGCTCGTCCTCGCTGCGGTGGTGGTGGTGCACGAACTCGACCAGCCAGCGCGATGCCGCCACGAGGGCCTTGTGGTCCACCGGGTCGCCGGCGGCGAGGCGGGCGAAGGAGTCGGCGACCAGGGCGGCCCCCCGCCGCATGATCCCGTGCACGGCGAGCAGCTCCTGGTAGAGGCGGGGGCCTTCGTGGTGCGGTGCGGGCGTGGCGGACATGCGGGCGGCCTCGTCTCTCGGCGCTGAGCAGATTCAGGTGAATGTCAGTGTAATCAAATTAATCTTCCCCCATCGAATATGGCTCGCGTGAGCTGCGGAGGTGTCCGCGACCCGTCGGCCTCCTGCCGCGCCCCTGACCCCGTGCGGCCCGCGAGCGACCGGCGCCGCCCGGCCGAACGCTCCTCCACGCGTTCAGCCGGGCGGCGCCGGTCGGTGTGCCGCGCCTTCAGTTCTTGGCGCGGAGCGGGGCCAGCGCATCGCTCCAGGCCACCACCTGGTCGAGCGTGGCGGTGACGGCGTCGGCCTGGTGGGCACCCGGCTTGAGGACGCTGAAGTTCTCGAAGTCGGTGAACATCGACAGCGCGACCTGGTTGCGTACGTCCGCCATCTGCAGCTCGCCCACGATCAGGCGCAGGTGCTCGACGGCGCGGGCGCCGCCCACCGAGCCGTAGCTGACGAAGCCGACAGCCTTGTTGTTCCACTCGGCGAACAGGAAGTCGATGGCGTTCTTCAGGGCGCCCGAGGTGGAGTGGTTGTACTCGGGGGTCACCATGACGAAGCCGTCGAAGGAGGCGATCTTCTCCGCCCACTGCACGGTGTGCGGCTGCGCGTACTGCCCCATCATCGGCGGCATGACCTCGTCGAGGTGCGGCAGCTTGTAGTCCAGCAGGTCGACGAGCTCGAACTCCGCGTCGCTGCGCTGCGCGGCGATGTCGTACACCCAGCGGGCGACGGCCTCGCCGTTGCGGCCGGGACGGGTGCTGCCGATGATGATGCCGATCTTGGTCACAAGGGGTCCTTCACTGTCACTCCGGCTGGAGCCGGGTAATATTTGCTTGACGCAGCAAGCAAACACCCGAGTACTTGCTTCGTCAAGCGAGTAGGATGTGGGCATGACCACGCAGGAAGGCGTCCAGCCGATGAGCGCGGCCGAGGAGGCATTCGTCAGGGCACTGAGCAGAGTGCTCCAGGTGCTGCCGCGCGCCGTCGACCAGGACATGACGCGCGCGGGTCAGCTCCCGCTGTCGGAGTACATGGCGCTGGTGCACCTGTCGGAGGCGCAGGACCGGCTGATGCGGATGAGCGAGCTGGCTGCCGCCTGCGACCTGTCGCTCAGCGGGATGACCCGCATCGTGGCCCGGCTTGAGCAGCGGGGACTGGTCCAGCGGGTCCGCTGCGAGGCCGACGGCCGCGGCGCCAACGCCGTCCTCACCGAGGCGGGCCTGCAGCACCTCCGGGAGGCCTGGCCCGCGCATCTGGCCAGCGTCCGGCGGCACCTGCTGGACCACGTCGAGGGCGAGCACCTGGAGACGCTCACCCAGGTGCTCCAGCGCATGGTCACGGCGTACTGACCTGACGGCGCGGGCGGCCGTCGACGCGGCGCCCGGTCAGGCGGTTTCGATGCCGTCGAGCAGCGCCCGCGCCTCGGCGGTGCGGTGGTGGCCGGGGCCGAAGGCGGCCAGGCAGGCGTCGTGGGCAGCTGCGGCCGACAGCCGGGCCTCGTCCGCGCGGCCCAGGCCGAGCAGCGCGGTGGCCACCATCAGGCCGACGGCGCCGGTCTCCGGGCGGCGCTCGCGCTCCGGCAGGTCGCGAGCCAGTTCACCGGCGCCTTCCGCCTCGGCGAGAGCCTCCTCGTGGCGGCCCTGCCCGTTGAGGCTGCGGGCCAGGCCGAGCCGCAGGACCAGGGTGAACCGGTCCCGCTCCGCCGCGGGTCCGGCGGCGAGCGCCTCACGGGCGGCCGCCTCGGCCTCCTGGTGGCGGCCCTGCGCGTTGATGGCGAAGATCATCCCGTTGCGGGCGGCCGCCGCCACGAGCGCCATCTCCGGCGCACCGCCGCGGTCTGCTGTCCGGGCGACGGCAGCGCACTCCGCCTCGCATTCCGCGTGCCGGCCGAGCCGGGCCAGCCCTTGGGCGCGGTCCGAGCGCAGTTTCAGGGTCTGCGGGTCCTCCGCGCCGAAGATCCTGCCGAAGTCGGGCAGCACGGCGTCGTAGACGTCGACGGCCTCGGCGTGACGGCCCTGCGCGCCCATCGCGAGCCCGGCCACGCTCCACGCCAGCGGCCCGTGCGGATCGTCGCGCCGCCAGGACCGGGACTCGGCGACAGCGCGCGCCTCGGCCTCCGCTGCGGCGTAACGCCCGTCCACGTAAAGGGTGATGGCCTGAGTCAGGGGCGAACTCGCCCCTCCGGCCTCGTGACGGCCCCGCGACCGGAAGAACTTCATGGCGGGAGCATACGGGCCGGCTCCCGCCCGGCGGTCGGCCACGAGGCCCTTCCCATCCGGCGGTTGTCCGGCCGCGTGGCAGACGGCCGGCAATGGCGGTGCCCGCCCCGGTTCGGGGGCAGGCACCGGCAGGGCTAGAAGGACGGTGCCGGGTTCAGCTGGGAGGCGGTCAGACCGCTGCCGGGGAGGTTCCACTTGGCGAAGATCTTCGCGTAGTCGCCGGTGGCGATCAGCTTGTTGACCGCGTCGCTGAGCGCCTTGGCGACGGGCGAGTCCTTCGCGGTGACGAAGCCGACCGGCGTGGTGCTGACCTCGCCCAGGTACTTGGTGCCCGGCAGGTGCGCCGCCTCGTACTTCACGCCCAGCGTCGGGCCGAAGCTGACGTCGACCTTGCCGCTCTGCAGGCCGAGCAGGATCGTCGCGTTGTCGGCGAAGTACTGCACCTTGTAGGGCTTCTTGCCGATCGCGGCGCACTTTCCCGCGCCGTCGGTCAGGATCTGCTGGAAGGTCGACCCGGGGGCGGTCGCGATGGTCAGGCCGCACAGGTCGGTGAGCTGCTTGACGGTGTCGACGGGGGTGTCCTTGGAGCCGAGGAAGGCCTGGCCGTCGTTGAGGTAGGTGGCGAAGTCCACCACCTTCTCCCGCTCCTTGGTGGCGCCGAAGTTGTCCTGGCCGACGTCGTAACGCCCGTTCTGGACGCCGGGGATCACCGTGGGGAAGGTGCCGTACTGCACGTCCCACTCGATGCCGAGCACCTTGGCGACGGCGTTGCGCAGGTCGACGTCCAGGCCGATCTGGGTGCCGTTCTGCTCGCCGCCGTGCGGCAGGCCCACGGTGCCGGGTGTACGGGTGGTGCCCAGGATCAGCTTGCCGCTGTCGCGCGCCTTTGCGGGCAGTTCCGCCCTCAGCGCCGGGTCGGCGGCAATGGCGGAGACCACGTCCTGCGTCGGGATCGCGGCCGAGTCGGCGGCCTGCGCGCCGCTCGCCGCGGCGTCCTTGCTGCTCTTGGGGGTGCCCGGCGCCGAGTCGTCGGAGGAGCTGCCGCAGGCGGCGAGGAGCACCAACCCTGCGGTGGCGGCGGCGAGATACGGGATACGGCGGCTGAAGCGGCGTTCGGTGGTCACGGTTGTGCCTTTCACCAGGGAGAGCCTGCGGGACGTGCGGAGGGACTGCGGGCCGGCGGCGGCGACGGCTGCGCAGGAAGGTGTGAAGGGGGTGGCGGTCCGGGAGGAGGGGCGCCGTCACAGCACCGCGGCCAGGAAGGACCTGGCCCGCTCGTGCCGGGGGTCGGTCAGGACGTCCTCGGGCGCACCGGACTCGATGATGCGGCCGCCGTCGAGGAAGACGACGGTGTCGGCCACCTTCCGGGCGAAGCCGATCTCGTGGGTGACGACGATCATGGTCATGCCGCTGAGTGCCAGATCCTGCATGACGGCGAGGACCTCGCCGACGAGTTCCGGGTCCAGCGCGCTCGTCGGCTCGTCGAACAGCAGCAGCCGCGGTTCCATGGCCAGCGCGCGGGCGATGGCCACCCGCTGCTGCTGGCCGCCGGACATCTGCCGGGGGTAGGAGTCCTCCCGGCCGGCGAGGCCGACGCGTGCGACCAGTTCGCGGGCACGGGCGGCGGCCTGCTTGCGGGACAGGCCGCGTACCGCGACCGGCGCCTCGGTGATGTTCTCCAGCACGGTCATGTGCGGGAAGAGGTTGAACTGCTGGAAGACCATGCCCACATCGGCGCGCTGCCGGGTGACCGAGCGGGACCGCAGTTCGTGCAGCCGGGTGCCGTCCCGGCGGTAGCCGACGATGTCGCCGCCGATCTCGACGAAGCCGGCGTCCGGCCTCTCCAGGTGGTTCACGCAGCGCAGCAGCGTGGACTTGCCGGAGCCGGACGGGCCGAGCAGGACGGTCACCTCGCCCTCGCGCACGTCCAGGTCGATGCCGTCGAGGACGACGTTCGCGCCGAAGCTCTTGCGCAGCCCGCGGACCCGCACCAGCGGCCGCTCGTCCGCGGTCACGACAGCCCCACCAGGTCGGTCCTGGCCCGGCCGAACAGCGGGATGTTGGACCGCGCCACCTGCCACAGCCCGCGGGCCGGCGGCCGTCCTGCCCGGTTGCTGCCGCGCGCGTAGTGGCGCTCGACGTAGTACTGCCCGATCGACAGCAGCGTGGTCAGGACGATGTACCAGAGGGTGGCGACCAGGAGCAGCGGCATGATCAGGAAGTTCTGGTTGTAGATCAGCTGGGTGGAGTACAGCAGGTCCTGCACGGCGATGACGCTGACGATCGAGGTCGCCTTGAGCATCCCGATCAGCAGGTTGCCGGAGGCCGGGACGATGGCCGGCATCGCCTGCGGCAGCACGATCCGGCGGAAGATCCGCCCCTCGCGCAGGCCCAGCGCCCTGGCGGCCTCGCTCTGGCCGGGGTCGACGGACAGGATGCCGCCGCGGACGATCTCCCCGGAGAACGCGGCGACGTCCAGGGTGAGTCCGACGTAGGCGGCGAGGATGCCGCTGAACAGGTGCGCGGTCCCGAAGCCGGCGAACTCCGGCCCGAAGGGCACGCCCACCGACAACCGCGGGTAGAGGGAGGCCAGTTCGTACCAGAAGAGCAGCTGCACCAGTGGCGGGACGGAGCGGATCAGCCAGACGTAGCCGAAACTCAGGCCCCGCAGCACCGGGTTGCGCGACAGCCGCATCGCGGCGATCCCGATGCCGAGCAGGTAGCCGCTGGACATCACGGCGGCGGTGAGCCAGAGGGTCAGCAGCAGGCCGTGCAGGATCGAGCCGCGCAGGAAGTACCGGCCGACGACGTCCCACTGGAAGCGGTCGTTGGCCACCAGGGTGTGCACCAGCATGGCGAACAGCACCAGCAGGACCCCGGCGGAGATCCACTGCCCGGGGCGGCGCAGCGGGACCAGCCGTGCGGCCAGCAGTTCGCCGTCCCCCGGCCGGCTGTCGAGGGGATGCAGCGGCCCTCTGCCGGGTGCGGGCTTCGTGAGGTCGGGCGGGGGGTGGCCGGGCACGGCGGTGGCCGGCCCGGAGAGGTCGTGCTGGGTCATCGGGGTGTCCCGTCTGGGGAGGGCACGGCAGCGCGGGGCGGCCCGGCAGCCCGCACGGGGGCGCCGGACAGCCACTCGGGACTACCGGGATGAAGGGGGAAGGAAGCGGTGCCGCGTACGGCATGGCCGCACGCCGGTGTTCGGGCGCGCGTCGAACCTGCCGTGCACGGGCGGGAGTTCGGGGCCTGCGGATCGGCGGGCGGCCCCGCGGACGGTCAGTGGGCCGCGGTCGTTCCCGGACACAGGGCGCTGCTGACCCGGAGCAGATCGACGTGCCGCCGGGTCACCCGGGTACGGAATGAGCCATCGGGGTGCAACCGGCGGTCGCGCTGTGCCGCGTCCATGTCCGTCCCCTCGCTCTCGTCGGATCGCACTCATCCGCCCTGTGCAAGGGCGCTGTCCCTACAGCACGTTAACCGCAGCGCTCCGGTCAGACAATCCCCCGCCGGCCCGAACGGTGCTGGAAGCGACCGGCGTCACTCCTGGCCGAATGGGATTGTGTTCCACGGCGCGGCGGAGTTACCGTGCTTGCAGGTCATGAGCGTCAGCAACCAAGGCCCTGGCCTGCTGACCGGCAACCCTCCGTCGCGGCGGGGTGCTCCAGGTGACGACCCGGCGGGGCCGACGACGGCTCGGCAAGTGCGAACCCGGACAGGCGTGAGCCGTTCGGGACCGGGAGGTGACGGGATGCGGGAGACCACTGGGCGCTCGCTGCCCTCCCTCGCCACGTTCTCGCGCCGCCACATCGACCTCCAGCGTGTCGCCGGCGCCCTGTGTCCGGGCTCGACGACGGCCGTGCCGGGGCCGGACCACCGGCCCGCCGCGCTGCCGCGCACCGCCGGCTAGCGCCGCACCACCCCTCGGTTCCACCCCCACCTCACCCTTCGCTGCCCCCCCCGGGCCGCTGCGTGCCCGCTGCGGGGCCACGTTCGGCATGCCTGCGCCATGGCTCCCCGCCGACGCACCGGCTGTCGGCATGCCGGTGCGACGGCTGTCCGCCCGAGCCCGCCCGACCAGGAAGCGGTACGCCCATGTCCCGATCCACCCCCCTCCTCCACCTGGCCGTCGCCCTGGACGGCGCCGGCTGGCACCCCGCCGCCTGGCGGGAGCCCGGCGCCCGGCCCAACGACCTGTTCACCGCCGGCTACTGGGCGGACCTGGCCGCCGAGGCCGAGCGCGGCCTGCTGGACTTCGTCACCATCGAGGACTCCCTCGGCCAGCAGTCCAGCAGCTTCACCGGACCCGACGGGCGCACCGACCAGGTGCGCGGCCGGCTGGACGCGGTCCTGACCGCGGCCAGGATCGCACCGCTGACCACGCATCTCGGCCTGATCCCGGCCGCGGTGGTCACCCACACCGAGCCCTTCCACCTGTCCAAGTCGGTCGCCACCCTGGACCACGTCAGCGGCGGCCGGGCCGGCGTGCAGGTCCGGGTGTCGGGCCGGGCCGACGAGGCCGCGCACTTCGGCCGCCGCGAGGTGCCCCGGCTGCCGGTCGCGGCGCTGGACTCGCCCGCCGGACGGGCGCTGCTGGAGGAGCTGTTCGGCGAGGCCGCCGACTACGTGGAGGTGGTGCGGCGGCTGTGGGACAGCTGGGAGGACGACGCGGAGATCCGCGACGTGGCGACCGGCCGCTTCATCGACCGCGCCAAGCTGCACTACATCGACTTCGCAGGGCGGCACTTCAGCGTCAAGGGTCCCTCCATCACCCCCCGGCCGCCGCAGGGCCAGCCGCTGGTGGCCGCCCTCGCCCACCGCGCGGAGCCCTTCCGGCTGGTCGCCACGTCCGCCGACATCGGCTTCGTCACCCCGCACGACACCGCGCAGGCGACGGCGATCGTCGAGGAGATCCGCACCGGGCAGGACCGGGCCGGCCGGGGTGGGCAGACCGTGCACATCCTCGCCGACCTGGTGGTCCTGCTGGACGACGAACCCGGTCGCGCGGCCGAGCGCAGGGCACGCCTGGACGCCTCCCTCGACGCGCCCTACGCCGGCGACGCACTGGTCTTCGCCGGTACTCCTGCCGAACTCGCCGATCTGCTGCAGGAGTTCGCGCGGACCGGGCTGACCGGCTTCCGGCTGCGGCCGGCCACCCTGCCGTACGACCTGGAACGGATCACCGGCGGGCTGGTGCCCGAACTCCAGCGGCGCGGGGCCTTCCGGCAGGCGTACCAGGCCGGCACCCTGCGCGGGCTGCTCGGCCTGCCGCGCCCCGCCAACCGCTACACCGCCGCCTGAGCGCCCGGCGCGACACCCCAGGAAGGTCATCCCGCATGAGCAGCACGCCCAAGCAGATCCATCTCGCCGCGCACTTCCCCGGCGTCAACAACACCACCGTGTGGAGCGACCCGGCGGCCGGCAGCCAGATCGACTTCAGCTCCTTCGTCCACCTCGCACGGACCGCGGAACGTGCCAAGTTCGACTTCCTGTTCCTGGCCGAGGGACTGCGGCTGCGCGAGCAGCGCGGGAAGATCCACGACCTGGACGTGGTCGGCCGCCCCGACACCTTCACGGTGCTGGCGGCGCTGGCGGCGGTCACCGACCGGCTGGGACTCGCCGGCACCATCAACTCCACCTTCAACGAACCGTACGAGGTGGCACGGCAGTTCGCCACGCTCGACCACCTCTCGGCGGGCCGGGCCGCCTGGAACGTCGTGACCTCATGGGACGAGTTCACCGGCGAGAACTTCCGCCGCGGCGGCTACCTGGCGCGCGAGGACCGCTACGAGCGGGCCGACCAGTTCCTGACCGCGGTCAAGGTGCTGCTGGACTCCTGGCGCGGTGACGAGATCGCCGCGGACAAGGAGTCGGGCACCTTCCTGCGCGACCCGGACGCCGGCCGGTTCGCGCACCGCGTCGGCCAGTTCGACATCGCGGGCAGCTTCAACGTGCCGCGCAGCCCGCAGGGCCGGCCGGTGATCTTCCAGGCCGGCGACTCCGAGCAGGGCAGGGAGTTCGCCGCCTCCGCGGCCGACGCGATCTTCACCCGGCACGGCACCCTGGAGGCCGGCAAGGCGTTCTACGCCGACGTCAAGGGCCGGCTGGCCCGGTACGGCAGGTCGCCGGAGGAGCTGCTGATCCTGCCCGGTGTCACCTTCGTACTCGGCGACACCCCGGCCGACGCCGAGGAGCGGGCGTACGAGGTCAGGCGCCAGCAGGTCAGCGGGCCGACCGCGATCACCTTCGTGGAGCGGATCTGGAACCGCGACCTGAGCGACCGCGACCCGGACGGGCCGCTGCCCGCGGAGGACCCGCTGATCGACGCCGACCCGATCGTCCGCGGCCGGGCCGACGTCCGCGGTGCCGACCGGCTGGCAACCGCCGCGCACTGGCGGTCCGTTGCCGAGGAGAAGAAGCTCTCGCTGCGCGAACTGGTCATCGAGGTGACGGGGCGCCAGACCTTCGTAGGCACCCCGCAGCAGGTCGCCCGGGCGCTGGACGACTTCGTGCAGGCCGACGCGAGCGACGGCTTCATCCTCGCCCCGCACCTGACCCCCGGCGGCCTCGACGAGTTCGCGGACACCGTGGTGCCGCTGCTCCAGGAACGCGGGGTGTTCCGCACCGAGTACGAGGGCGAGACCCTGCGCGACCACCTCGGCCTGCCCGCTCTCGCCCGGCCGGCCGGCGGCAGCCGCGAGGAGGCGGTGTCGTGAAGTTCCTGACCATCACCCTGATCGTGCACAGCCCCCACCCGGTCACCGGGGTGCGCAAGTCCACCCAGGAGCGCTTCCGCGAGGTGATCGGCAACGCCCTGCTGGCCGAGGAGCTGGGCTTCGACGGCTTCGGCGTCGGGGAGCGCCACGAGCGCCCGTTCATCTCCTCGGCGCCGCCGGTGGTGCTCAGCCACCTCGCCGCGCTGACCTCCCGCATCCGGCTGTTCACCGCCGTCACGACGCTGAGCCTGCTCGACCCGGTGCGCGCCTACGAGGACTACGCCACGCTCGACCACCTGTCGGGCGGGCGGCTGGAGTTGATCGTCGGCAAGGGCAACGGCTCGGCCCAGCGGGACCTCTTCGACGTCACCACCGACGACCAGTGGGAGCGCAACGCCGAGAGCTACGAGCTGTTCCGGCGGATCTGGCGGCAGCAGAAGGTCACCGCGCAGCCGAGGTTCCGGCCGGAACTGAAGGACGCCGAGGTGTGGCCGCGCCCCTACCAGAACCCGGTCAGGGTCTGGCACGGCAGCGCCACCAGCCGGGAGTCCGTCGACCTGGCCGCCCGCTACGGCGACCCGCTGTTCTCGGCCAACGTCACCAACCCCATCGAGCCGTACGCAGAACTCGTCCGCCACTACCGGGAGCGCTGGGAGCACTACGGCCACGACCCGGCGCTCGCCACCGTCGGCGCGGGCACCGCCGGCTACTACGCGGCCCGCACCTCGCAGGAGGCGCTGGCCGCCTACCGGCCGGTCTTCGAGGGCCAACTGGCCTTCCACAGGCAACTCGGCGTCACACCGGTCTTCGCCACCCTGGAGGACTTCGTCGAGCGCAGCTCCGCGCTGATCGGCAGCCCGCAGCAGGTCATCGACAAGGTGCACCGCTACCACGAGCAGTTCGGGCACACCGTTCTGCACCTGCACGCCGACGCGGGCGGCCTGACCGAGGCCCAGCACCGCGGGGCACTCGAACTCTTCCAGTCCGACATCGCACCCGTGCTGCGCAAGGACATCCCCGACCCGCCGTGGGCCTGGAGCCCGGTGGGCGTCGACGACCCCGCCGACGCGGCGACCCCCGCCCACGCCTGAAAAGGAGCACCGCCGTGGCACACACCCCGCTCGCGGTCCTGGACCTCGTACCGATCTCCACCGGTTCCACCGCCGGCCAGGCCCTGCGCAACAGCATCGACCTGGCCCAGCACGCGGAACGGTTCGGCTACGCGCGCTACTGGTTCGCCGAACACCACTTCAACCCCGGCGTGGCCGGCACCTCGCCGGCCGTGGTCCTCGCGCTGACCGCCGCCGCCACCGACACCATCCGGCTCGGCGCCGGCGCCGTACAACTCGGGCACCGCACCGCACTGTCCACCGTCGAGGAGTTCGGGCTGCTCGACGCCCTGCACCCCGGCCGGTTCGACCTGGGCCTGGGCCGCTCCGGCGGGCGCGGGGCGCCGGCCGCGCGGCAGCCGGTACCGGTCGGCGCCGCCGCGGTGGTGGACGGCCGCACAGCGGGGGGCCTGCGGATACCGGCCCCGTTCTCGTACGAGAAGCTGCTCGGCTCACCCCGCTTCGCGCTGCACCGGCGGCTGCTGACCCAGCCGGGCGCGGAGCCGCAGCCCTACGACGAGCAGATCGCCGACATCCTGGCGCTGCTGGAGGGCAGTTACGTGCACGACGGCATCGAGGCGCATGTCGTGCCCGGCGAGGGCGCCGATCTGCAGGTGTGGATCCTGGGCAGCAGCGCCGGGGTCAGCGCGCAGGTCGCGGGCGCAGGCGGGCTGCGGTTCGCGGCGAATTACCACGTCAGCCCGGCCACCGTCCTGGAGGCCGCGGAGGGTTACCGTGCGGCGTTCGTGCCCTCGGCGGAGCTGGAGCGGCCTTACGTCAGCGTCTCCGCCGATGTCGTGGTGGCCGAGGACGAGGCCACCGCGAAGGAGCTTGCGACCGGCTACGGGCTGTGGGTGCACAGCATCCGCAGCCTGGCGGGCGCCATCCGCTTCCCCAGCCCGGACGAGGCCCGCTCGCATGCGTGGACGCAGGACGAGCGGGACCTGGTGGCGGACCGGGTGGAGACCCAGTTCACCGGGTCGCCGCAGCAGGTCGCCGACCAGCTGGAGACGCTGCGCGACGCCACCGGCGCCGACGAGCTGGTGATCACCACCATCACCCACGACCACGCCGACCGGGTGCGTTCGTACGAGTTGCTGGCCGAGGAGTGGAAGCGACGATGACCATCCGGATCCTGCCCGACGAGCAGGCCCCCGCGGACGAGCAGTCCTGGCCCGAGGAGCAGGTGCTGACCCCGGCCCGGCTGCGGCAGGTGTTCGGTGCCTTCCCCACCGGGGTGACGGCGATCGCCGCCCTGGTGGACGGGATTCCGGTCGGCCTGACAGCCAACTCGTTCACCGCGGTGTCCCTCGATCCGCCGCTGGTGTCGGTCTGCGTGGCCCACACCTCCACCACCTGGCCGCTGCTCGCCGGCCGCGCCCGGCTCGGCGTGACGGTGCTGAGCGCCGCGCAGGAGCGCGCCTGCACCCAGCTCGCCTCGCGCAGCGACGACCGGTTCGCCGGCCTGGACTGGCACGCCACCGAGGACGGCGCGGTCCTGCTCGACGGCGCCGGCGCCTGGTTCGACACCAGCGTCGAGCAGCACATCAGGGCCGGCGACCACGACATCGTCCTGCTGCGCATCCGCGCCCTGGACGCCGACCATGCGGTGCCGCCGCTGGTCTTCCACGGCAGCCGGTTCCGCCGGCTGGAACAGCCCGCCGCCGACGCCGGGCACCGCCCCGCACCGCGCACCCCGCACCCCACAGGAACCCAGGAGTCGTGATGACCGCACAGGCAGCAGAGACCGACCGCGCCGCCTTCGCCGAGGAGTGGCAGCAGTGGCACGAGGAGAAGGAGAAGGTGCTCGCCGGCCCGCACGGCTTCCTCGCCATCACCGGCCTGCACTGGCTGGACGCCACGCCCGCCCGTTTCCCCGACGCGCCCGGAGCCTGGTCGAGCACCGCGGACGGCGTGGTGGTGGAGCTGTCGGACGGCGAGGAGCTGACCCTGGACGGGCAGGTGCTGCGCGGGCGGCACGACTTCGGCGTGATCGGGGAGCGGGTGAGCCTCTTCCCCGCCGCGGGCGACGCGGTCGTGGAGGTGGCCAAGCGCGGCGGGTACGACATCCTGCGCCCCCGGCACCCGGAGAACGCGCTGCGGCTGGCCTTCACCGGCACCCCCGCCTACGCCCCCGACCCGCGGTGGGCGCGCGCCGGCCGCTACGTGCCCTTCGACGTGCCGCGGCCGACGACGGTGGGCGCCGCCGTCGAGGGCCTCCAGCACGTCTACGACGCCCCCGGCCAGGTCGAGTTCGAGCTGGACGGCACCACCCACCGGCTGACCGCCTTCAACGGGCACGCCCCCGGCAGCCTTCTCGTGCTGCTCACCGACGCCACCTCCGGGGTCACCACCTACGCCGCCAACCGGGCGCTGTCCATCGACCCGCCCGACGCCGAGGGCAATGTGCTGGTCGACTTCAACCGGGCCTCCAACCTGCCCTGCGCCTACACCGACCTGGCCACCTGCCCGCTGCCGCCGGCCGAGAACCGGCTGCCGGTGGCGATCGAGGCCGGCGAGAAGATCCCCACGGCGCCCGTACAGGGGACCAGGTCCGTCCCCGCCGAAGGGGCGGCCGGCCATGACCAGACCTGACCCCGGCGGCCGCCGGCTGCACCTGGCCCTGGAGACCGACGGCGACGGCGCCCACCCGGCGGCCGGGCAGGCGCGGTCCCGGGCGGCCGGCGGCGCGGCCGCGCTGCGCGGCACGGTCGGCGACGCCGAGGCAGGCGGCTTCACGCTCGTCACCTTCGCGGACGGACCGCTGCCGCCGCGCGGCGGCGGGTGGCGACCGGAGGCCGGCACGCGGGCCGCGCTCGTCTCGACGCTCACCGACCGGATCGGCCTGGCCCCCACCCTGCACGCCACCGTCACCGAGCCCTTCCACCTGGCCACCCAGCTCGCTTCCCTGGACCACGCGAGCAACGGCCGGGCGGCCTGGGTGGTCGGCGCCGCCAACGGCGCGGACGCCCACGCCACCGTCGGGGCGAGCCCGCTGGACGCGGACGCGCTGCACCGCGAGATCACCGACGTCGTCGACACGGCCCGGGCGCTGTGGGACTCCTGGGAGGACGACGCGGTCATCAAGGACGTGGCCACCGGCCGCTTCCTCGACTGGCACAAGGTCCACCACGTCGACGCCGAGGGCGCCCGCTTCACGGTGAAGGGTCCGCTGATCACCCCCCGGCCGCCGCAGGGCCAGGTCGTGGTGCTGGCCGCCGACACGCTGGGCCTGGGCGGGCGGGCGGACGTCGCGCTGGTGCGGCGCCCGGAGCGCGACGCCGTGGCCGCCGCCGCGGCCGCCGCCAGGGACGCGGGCGCCGCCCTGGTGTTCGCGGAGGTCGAGGTGCTGCTGGACGCCGACCTGCCGGCCGCCGAGCGGCTGGCCCGGCTGGACGGGGCGGCGCCCTGGCAGCCGGCCGGGCGGCTGCGGCACGTCGGGTCGCCGGCCGCGCTGGCCGCGCTGCTGGCGGGACTGGCCCGCCACGTGGACGGCGTACGGCTGCATCCCGCGCAGCTCGGCACCGACCTGCCGGTGCTCACCGGGCAGGTGCTGCCCGCGCTGGCCGCCGAAGGCCTGCACCGGCCGCCGCGGCCCGGCGCCACCCTGCGCGACACCCTGGGCCTGCCCCGCCCGGCCAACCGGTTCGCCCTCGCGGCGACCACGAGCACCTGAGGTGACCGCCATGCCGGACGCGGTGCACGCGACCGCCACTCCCGACTACGACCCCGGCGCCCAGGTCCACCTGGGTGTCTTCTTCACCGGCGTCGGCCCGCAACTGATCTGGACCGAGCCCGGCGCCCCGTCGCACACCGCGATCGAGACCTTCCTCGACGTGGCCAGGCTGCTCGAACGCGGCCTGTTCGACGCCTTCTTCCTCGGTGAGGGCCTGCGGGTCAGGGAGAACCAGGGCCGGGTCTTCGACCTCGACGTCGCCGGCCGCCCCGACGCCATCACGCAGCTCGCCGCGCTGGCCGGCGCCACCAGCCGTATCGGGCTGGTCGCCACCCAGAACACCACCTACAACTACCCGGCCGACCTGGCCCGCCGGCTGGCCAGCCTCGACCTGCTGTCGGACGGCCGGGCCGGCTGGAACATCGTCACCACCGACAACGCCTGGACCGGCGCGAACTTCCGGCACGGCGGCTGGCTGGCGCACGAGCACCGCTACGAGCGGGCCACCGGCGTCGTGGAGGCCGCGAAGGCGCTGTGGGCCGCCGCGGCCGACGGCGCGAGGGACCGGACGGTGACCAGGGACACCGACCTGGTCAGGCTGCGCGCGTCCGCGACGGTCCCGCCCAGCCGGCAGGGCCGCCCTGTGCTCTTCCAGGCCGGGGACTCCGACGGCGGCCGCGAACTCACCGCGGCACACGCCGACGTGGTCTTCTCCGCCAACACCGGCTACGAGAAGGCCGTGGCCTACGCGGCGGACCTGCGCAGCCGGCTGGCCCGGTACGGCCGCCCCGCGGACGCGGTGCGGATTCTGCCAGGCGCCATGGTCGTGGTCGGCGACACCGTGAAGGACGCGCAGGACAAGGCCCGTTGGCTCAGGGACGAGCAGGTCTCGCCGCCGCGGGCGATCGCCTTCCTCGAACAGTACTGGGGCACGGACCTGTCGGCCTGGGACCCGGACGGCCCGCTGCCGGACATCGAGCCGAGCGAGGGTGAACTCGACCCGTCCCGCGGCACGATCGCCATCGAGGACCGCACGGGGAAGCTGGCGCAGATCCGCAAGTGGCGGGAGCTGGCCGCCGAACGCGACCTGTCGATCGTGCAGTTGGTACGGGAGGTGTCGGCCCGGCGGCCGCCCTTCGTGGGCACCGCCTCGCAGATCGCCGACGAGTGGACGCGCTATGTCCGCACCCGGGCGGCGGACGGCTTCAACATCGTTCCGCAAGCGCTGCCGTCGTCGCTGACCGACATCGTCGACAAGGTCGTCCCCGAACTCCAGGAGCGCGGCGCGTACCGCACCGCGTACGAGGGCACGACGCTGCGCGAGCACCTGGCGCTTCCACCGCTGTAGCCCGGCGCCCGTGCGGGCCGGTCCGCCCGACCGGCCCGCACGGGGAGGCGCCCGGCCGAGCGAGCCGGCCCCGGCCGGCGACGCCCTCCTCGTGGCCCCCCGCCGGCACCCCCGCCGGCCAGGCCGCCGTGAACTCGGGCACGGGCCGGAACTGGCAGCTGACCGGGGTCCGCCCACAGCCCTGCGCCGAGTCTCAGAGGGCCTCCGGCTCCTCGGTCCCTCCGGAAGCACGGGGATGCCGAACCGGCAGGTCCGCTCTTCTTCGCCGCGCCGCGCGCTGGGAGACGAGCCAGTAGACGAGTGCCGCGGGCGGCGCGCAGCACAGCAGGATGATCAGCAGGCGGGAGTCGACGACGTCCGCCTGCGACCTGGCTTCTTCCGCCTCACCGGGCAGGTCCCTGACGAGGGCGTCGAGTTGCTCGCGGGTGCGGGCCTCGTAGGCGGCGGCCGCGCGTTCCTCCAGTTCGGCCAGAGTCAGCCGGCCGAGCGCGAAGTGGTGCTGCAGCAGCGCCTCGACGGCGTCGCGCTCGGCGTCCGAGGCGCGTAACGGCACGCTGGGCGCGTGCTCCTCGCTTCCGGTCATGGCGACCTCTCGAGCAGGGCGGTGGCGTCGGCGGGGGCAGGGCGGTCCTGCAGGTCGACGAGCGCGACGACGACCCGGGTCCAGGTCCCGGGGGTGTCCCGGTCCCCGAACCGGTCGGCGAGCAGTGCGATGTGCTCGCGCAGTTCGGCGAGCGCCTCGTCGGTCAGCCGCAGCGCGCCGCGGTGGAGGTCGACCTCGCGGCGGCCGCCGGCCTGCCTGGACCGGTAGGCGGCGTTGATGTCGGCCCTGGTGGCGTCGAGCATCGAGCCGAGGAACTCGGCCATCTCCTCGGGGCTCGCGGCGTCGGCGGGGGGCTCGGTGACCGCGGGGGCGTAGACCCGCTCGACCTTACCCCCGGCCAGCGGCCGGTATTCGGCGATCTCGATCAGGCCCGCCTGTTCGAGCCGCCCCAGGTGGTAGTAGAGCCGGTCGGCGGGGAGGTCGGCGCGGTCGGCGAGCTCGCGTGCGGACTGCGGCACGTCCCACAGCGCCTCCAGGAGCCGGAGGCGCAGCGGGTCGGCGAGGGCCTTGTGCACGCCGTACCAACGGCGGTGCGGCGCACCGGACTTCTCCGCGCCCATCGGCAGCCCCCAGTCGTTGCACCGACCTCCACTGGTTGGAGAAGTCTACAACCACCCTTCATGTGCGGCCAGTTGCCCGTCGACGGCCGCCGCCGTCACCTGCGGTCGGTAGACGGCCTCACGAGGCCGGTGGGGTGATCCGGGTCGCTGCGCCGGACACCCGTACCCGGGGGTCACCGGCGTGCAGGCGCACTTCGAGCAGGGACGGGCGCCCCATGTCGTGCCCCTGGTGGATCGTGAGAGCGGCGCTCGGCGGGACCAGGCCCAGCGCCCGGGCGTAGCCGCCGAAGGCCGCGGCGGCCGCTCCGGTCGCGGCGTCCTCCACCACGCCGCCCACCGGGAAGGGGTCGCGGGCGTGGAAGACCGTCGCCGACTCGCGCCACACCAGCTGCACCGTGGTCAGCCGCAGCCTCACCATCAGGGCGAGCAGCCGGTCGACGTCGTAGTCCAGGTCGGCGAGCCGCTCGCGGGTGGCCGCCGCGAGCACCAGGTGGTCGTTGCCGGCGAAGGCGATGCGCGGCGGCAGCGCCTCGTCCAGTTCGGCCGGCTTCCAGCCGAGGGCGGCCAGCGCCTCCTGGAGGTCACCGGGCGCCACCTCCTTCACGCGCGGGTCGACGCTGGTCAAGGTGGCCTTCGCGACGCCGTCCTGCACGGCCACCGTTGCCGGTACGGCGCCCACCTGGCTGTGGAAGACGAACGCGCCGGCCCCCAGCCGCTCGGCGAGGGCGACCGCCGTCGCGACCAGGGCGTGGCCGCAGAAGTCGACCTCCGCCTTGGGGCTGAAGAACCGTACGGCGAAGCTGCGCGGTCCTTCGCCGGACGGTCCCGGCGTGACGAACGCCGTCTCCGAGTAGCCGACCTCGGCCGCGACGGCGAGCATCCGGGCGTCGTCGAGCCCCGCGGCGTCGAGGACGACCCCGGCGCGGTTGCCTCCGGCGGGGCTGGCGGAGAAGGCGGTGTAGTGGAGCACGCCGGCGTCGCGGGAGGCGGTGCCCGCGGTCGCCTGTGCGGCCTGCGGGTCGGTGGGGTGGGCCATGGGCGGTGGTACTCCTCGGCTTGGGTCCGGTCCCGGCCGCGACGAGGCGGGTGAAGAGGCGGCGTGCGGGGCCGGGTTCGGCCGCATGATGTCGAGACCGGGTGTCTCGGCAGATTGTCAGACGAGACTCACGGTCTCGTCAACAGGTAGGATGCCGGCCATGCCTCCCACGCCGCCCGTACCCGAGCGGCGCCCGCACACCGGACGCCGCCGCAACGAGGCCGCACGCCAGGCGATCCTCGCCGCCGCCCGGCGGCTGCTCGCCGCCGGCGGTGGCGAACCGGTGACCGTGGACTCCCTCGCCAGGGAGGCAGGGATCGGGAAGCAGACGATCTACCGCTGGTGGCCGTCGAAGGGCGCCGTGCTGCTCGAAGCCCTCACCAGCACCGCCCGCGACCAGGTCAGCACGCCCGACACCGGCGCGCTGGAGTCCGATCTGGCCGCCTTCCTCTGCGACCTCTTCCAGGCCGGGACGGCACCCGACAACGCCGCCATGCTGGGCACCCTGCTCGCCGAGGCGGCCCGCGACCCCCAGGTGGCCGACCTGCTGCGCGACTTCACCCGGACCAGGCGCGGCGATCTGCGCACGATCGTCGAACGCGCCCGGGAGCGCGGCGAAACGGCCGCCGGCACCGACGTGGACCTGCTGGTCGACCAGGCCTTCGGCGTCTACTGGTTCCGCTTCCTGTCGGGGCACGCCCCCCTGACCCCCGAGGTCGCCCGCACCCTCGCCCGCACCCTGGCGCTCGGCGCCCGCTGAGTTCGCGGGCCAGTGCCCGGCGGGTCGGGCGCCGCCGGCTGGGCGGCCTGCGGCGCGGGCGCGGCGCGGCCGCCCCCGCGGGCCGGGCGGGATGCCCGGGCCGCAGGGGCGGTGGGGACGCCGGTGTCAGAAGGCGCCGATGCCGTTGGGGGTGCCGAGGCCGGTCGGGCCGTCCCAGCCGGTGCGGGCGTTGCACCACTGGGTGGTCGGGCAGCTGCCGTTGCTGCCGGAGGTGACGTCGAACAGCGACGAGGAGTGGGTGTACGGGTAGTTGTTGTCGATCGAGCCGGTGTTGCCGGCCAGGCCGTAGACCGAGGCGATGATCGGCGAGGACACGCTGGTGCCGCCGAAGACCATCCAGCCGACGTAGCCCTGGTAGGCGGTGCTGTCGTAGACCGCGACGCCGGTGGAGGGGTTGGCGACCGCGGAGACGTCGGCCTCGGCCCGCTTGGCGCAGCCGGTGGCGAAGGAGGCCGCGCCGCTCAGCGCGGTGTTGTACGCCGAGCAGCCGCTGCCGGCGCCGCTCCACGCGGTCTCGCTCCAGCCGCGGGTGTTGGACGCGGTGTTGAGGGTGGTGCCGCCGACGGCGGTGACGTAGTGCGAGGACGCGGGGTAGCTCGCGCCGTAGCCGCTGTCGCCGGAGCTGGCGGTCACCGCGATGCCCGGGTGGTTGTAGTAGGAGCCGTAGGTGGCGTCCGAGGCGTCGGAGCCGCCGTAGCTGTTGCTGATCGCGACGACGCCGGCGGTGGCCGCCGCCCGGTTCACCGCGGCGCCCAGGTTGGCGAAGGACGAGGTCTTGGCCTCGACCAGCAGGATGTGGCAGTTGGGGCAGATCGCCGAGACCATGTCGATGTCGAGGGAGATCTCCTGCGCCCAGCCGCCGTCCTTCTTCGGGTAGGTGGTGCCGCCGTTCTGGTCGATCTTCTTGAAGCAGCCGTTGGCCGTGGTGCAGGCCGGCAGCCCGAACTGGGCGCGGTAGACGCCGAGGTCGGCCTCGGCGGTCGGGTCGTCGTACGCGTCGACGATCGCGACCGTGCGGCCCGCGCCCGCCGTGCCGGACGGCAGGTTGTACGCGGACTGCAGGCTGGAGGGGCCGTAGCCGGACGGAGTGGCGTTCGGCGCGACGGACTTCGTGGAGACGATGTCGGTGCGGACGACCGCCTTGCAGGCGGCGTGGCCGGCCTTGGCGGTGGCACAGGAGTGCACCGTCGCCCCGGCGGAACCGGCAGCGCCGGAAGGTGCCGCCGTGCCGAGCACGGCCAGCGGGATCGCCGCCAGGGCCGCGACGACGGTGCCGAACAGCCGTGCGCGTTTGAGCAGTTGCATGTGACTCTCCTTGGTTACGGGCCGATCGGGGGTGTCGGCCTCGGCAGGGTTACGGCCGCCTGTGCGCTCCGGGTTCGGGCGGTGGCGGCCGGCGCTGCCGCGTCAGGGGTGGCGGCGAGAGGCGCGAGGTACGCGCGGGCCGCCGGTGTGCCGGGCCTGCGGGGCGGTCAGCTGCCGCGGCCGCCCATATGTGTCAGGCTCATGACAACGGTGAAAACGGCGGCGATCTCCACAGGGCCTGTGCCGGCACTTCGCACCCTGACCGCGCCTCGGAACGCCACGACCTGCTCCCTCCCCGCCGGACGGCGCCTCCCGAAGGGGTCGCCGACCGGCCGCAGCGCGGCCCGAACGGGCAGCGCATCAGTGCCGACGGTGCAGTGTGGATCTCAACGGCCCCTGGCGCAAGGGGGCGTGTGGGGGGGACGCTGCGCTCACCGGGACAGATGTGGTGCGGTCAGTACAGCGACAGCCCGAAGGCGGCCAGGACCTCGGTGAGCGGCTGGTAGTAACTGGTGCCGCCCGCCGAGCAGTTGCCCGACCCGCCGGAGAACAGGCCGATGGCCGTGGAACCGGCGGCCAGCAGGCCGCCCGTGTCGCCGGGATCGGTGCAGACGGTGGTGGCGATCAGGCCGCTGACCACCTGGCCGCCGCCGTAGTTGACCGTCGCGTTGAGGGCCGTGACCGTGCCGCAGCGCAGCGGGCCGGCAGTGGTGGTGCGGCAGACCCGCTCGCCGACGTAGGCGTTGCCGGCGGTGAACCCGCCCCCGGGGTGCGGCACCGCGGGGTTGTCGTACCGGACCAGCCCGTAGTCGTTGCCGGGGAAGGACGTGGCGACGGTGGGTCCGATGTACGTGGTGAGGGCGGCGTCCGTGTACCAGGCCGAGGTCCCCTGGGTGCAGTGACCGGGCATGATGACGTAGTAGGTACCCCCACTACGCGCGTTGACCACCGTCTTGCAGGCGGTGCCGCTGTCGGCGTAGATCGTGTCGCCCGCGGAGACCTGGGGGCGCGGCGTGCCGGCCCCGGGGGCCGCGGCGGCGGGTCCGGCCGCGAGGGCCGTCGGGGCGGCGAAGGCGGCGAGCGCGACCACGGCGAGGCCGAGGCGCCGGGCGGCGGCCCTGCCGGTGAAGCGGTGTCCGATGCTCAACGGGGCCTCCTGGGGGGACGGGTCAGGCCGTCGTGCCACCGTGGCTCATGCGCGCCGGGCACCGCGGTGGCACCCCTTCAGGACATGACCCTGACACGACGGGGCCAGTATGGGAACGGGCCGAGCCGGGCCACAAGGGCAGAATCAGGCAGAACCGGTCACGGCGCCCCCGGGGCCACGCGACGGCTCGCAACGCGGCCCGTACCGCGGTCAGCGGGGCTGGTAGTCGAGCCTTCCCAGCGGCCAGTGCGCCGTCAGCCACGCCGTGACGGCCGTATACAGCGGGGCGTCCAGCTCGGCCCGGTCGGCACGGACCCAGGACTGGACCTCGGTGACCTGCTCGTCGGCGCGGGAGGGGTAGATGTAGACGCAGCCGATCACGTCGCCGCTGCCGGGGTCGAGCGCGGTGTAGGTGAATCCGCGGCGCCGGGCGAAGTCGTCCGCGTGGCGCCGCAGGTCGGCGAGGTTCGCCTCCAGGGTCATCCCGTCGGGGGGCGGCCAGCGCCCGTCCGGATACCCCGGGGTCGCCCGGATGTGCTCGATGCTGCCGGTCCAGGCGGCGTGGTCCGCGGCGTTGTGCTGGGGTCCCAGCGGCTCCAGGCGGAACCGCGGGGTGACCATCTCCACGGGGACCACGAAGTCGTCGGGGACGAACGCGTGGTCGGTCATGGCGCCGAGGCTACGAGGCGGGACCGGCGGGCGCACCTGGATTGACGGCGTCGGCGGCGGAGTGCCGCTGGTCCGGGGGCAGCAGCAGGACCTCCAGGGCGCGGGCGCAGGCGTGGGCACGGGCGACGAACCACCCGAGCCGGTCGTCGGTGATGACGTCCGGGGTGGAGCGCACCGCCAGGGCCGCGTGCGCATGGCCGGCCGCGTCGAGCACCGGCACCGCGGCGGTCCGCACGCCGTACGCCGACTCGCCGTCGTTGAGCGCGTGTCCCGCCTGCCTGACCCGGTCCAACTCGGCCCGCAGCTCGGCCAGTCCGATGATGGTGCGGTCGGTGTGCGCCTGCAGGGGCGGCAGCGCGTCGAGCTCCTGCTCGCCCGGCCGCGCCCACGCCAGCAGCACCTTGCCGAGCGCCGTGGAGTGCAGCGGGCGGCGCAGGCCCAGCCCGGACGCGGCGTTCACCGAACCGCCGACCAGGATCACCGCGTGGGCGCCACCGCGGATGGCCAGGTCGGCCGTGGTGCCCGTGACCCGTGCCAGCGCGTCGAGTTCGGGCAGCGCGCGGTGCATGCCCCGCTGGTGCAGGGAGAGTTGGCCGAGTTCGGCGACCGAGGGGCCGAGCCGGTAGCGGGCGCTGTGCTCGTCCTGTTCCAGGAAGCCCGCCGCGACCAGCGTGCGGGCCAGCCGGTGGGCGGTGGACACCGACAGCTCCATGCGGCGGGCGAGTTGGGATGCGGTCAGCTCGCCGGTGTTGTCCCGGAAACAGTGCAGCAGCCGGAGTGCGCGGGTGACCGCCTGCGCTCCCGGGGGCGCCCCGGCAGCATGGGTGCGCGCATCCGTCGTCATGGCCCAAGCATGCGGAGGCTGCCACGATCTGGCAACTGTTGCCGGAACATTGCGCCACGTCTCCCGGCGTGAACTCTGCCCGGCGAAGGGCATCCCACATCATGGGAAAGATTGCTTCCGACCGAATGTGTGTGCCAGCCTCCGTTGCAGACCGCATGCCGCACACCGCAACGGAAGGGGAGCACCCGTGACGACCACGCCCGGCCTGCTCAGCCCGTTCCGTTCGCTGCTGTCCGCGCGGCTGTACCTGGACCTCGGCCGGTCCCGCGGCGCCAGCTGTCGCTGAACGCCCGCCGTACCCCGCACTCGTACGCCTTCTCGCGTGGTGGTGCCCTGCGACGCCCCGCGCGCCGCGCACCCCCGCGCCCCGCCCTCCCCACGCATGCCGCTTGGAGCACCCATGTCCGTTCCGGACGAGATCTGGTTCACCCGCTGCCCCGTTCCGACCGCCACCGGCATCGCGGCCGACCGCGGCAGCCTCGCCGCGGAGTTCGCCCCCGACGGGATCGCCGTCCGCTCGCTGCAGGACGCCGCGGCTCGGGCGGACTCCGACGGGCTGCCGCAGAGCCACTTCACGCACGAGCTGACCGCGCTGTTCCGCGAGGGCGGCAACGTCCCCGCGCTGTGGGCGCGTTCCCGCGGCGAGGCCACCAGGGTGATCGCCCTGACCTGGATCGAGGAGCGGCAGTCGATCCTGGTCCGCCAGGACAGCGACCTGCACGCACCGGAGCAGCTGCGCGGCAGGCGGCTCGCCGTCCCGCGCCATGACATCGCCATCGACTTCTGGCGGGCCATGGCCCTGCACGGCCACTCCGGCGCCCTGCGGCTGGCCGGCCTCACCCTGGAGGACGCCGAACTCGTCGACGTACCCGGCGTGCGGCAGGGCCAGTGGGAGGGCGAGCTGGCCGCGCTGCGGGACGGGCGGGTCGACGCGGTCTACGTCAAGGGCGCGGTCGCCGTCGAGACGGCCCGCCGCTACGGGGCGAAGGTCGCGATCGACCTGGACTCCGTGCCCGACCGCAGGTCCCGGGTCAACAACGGCACCCCGCGCCCGATCACCGTCCACCAGCGGCTGCTCGACGAGCATCCCGACCTGGTGGTGCGGTTCCTCGCCGTCCTGCTCGAAGCCGCCGAATGGGCTGCCGGCCACTCCGGCGACCTGCACCGCATCCTGTCCGCCGAGACCGGGGCAGGACCGGAAGGAGTGGCAGGCGCCTATCGCGACGGCACCGCGGGCAGCCTGCAGCTCCACCTCGGCCAGAGCCGGTTGGACCTGCTGGCCGAGCAGGAGCGGTTCCTCTTCGCGCACGGCTTCCTGCCCGCCCCCGTGGACGTCGCCGGCTGGGCGGACCACGAGCCGCTGCGCCTTGCCCACGAGCTGCGCGCCGCCCGCGCCGCGAAGGCGGCCGGCGGCGCAACCGCGCAGGCAGCCACCCGGACGGCCGCGGCAGCCGTCCCGCCCAGCCCCGCCACCACCCCCTGAAACCCGCCGGCCCCGGCCGGCCCTCTCCTGGAGACCTCCGTGAACGTCCGTCAACTCGCCCTCGCCACCACGTCCCTGTTCGCCGCCCTGAGCCTGGCCGCCTGCTCCTCGTCCTCCGGCGGGTCGGCCCGCGCGGACACCGCGGGCGGCAGCGCCCCCACCATCACCGTCCGCATCCCCGACGGCGGCAACTCCGGTGTGCTCGCGCTCGGCCGCAAGGACGGCTCGCTCGACAAGGCGCTGGCCACGGTGCACGCCAAGGTGGCGTGGACCGGCACCGCCGGCGCGTTCGCCCCCGCCGCACAGGAACTCGACGCCAACGCACTGGACTTCGCCGAGGGCTCGATCACCTCCGCCATCGCCGCGCTCGCCCAGAAGCCCGGCTTCAAGCTCTTCGTCGCCGTCGACCCCGACCAGCTCGGCGAGGGCATCCTGGTGAAGAAGGACTCCGGCATCAACAGCGTCAGCGACCTGGTCGGTAAGAGGGTCGCCGTGTGGCACGGCGGGACCAGCGAGTACCTGCTGCTCAAGGCCCTCCAGCAGCAGCACATCCCGGTCGACCGGGTCACGCGCGTCTACCTCCAGCCCAACCAGATCGGCCCGGTGTTCAACTCGGGCCAGGTCGACGCCTGGTCCACCTGGGCCAGCTACTCCGTCCCGGCCATCGCGAACTCCGGCGCCCGCTTCCTGACCACCGGCCAGCAGGTCGGCTCTGAGAACTACGCGGTCTGGGCGGTCCGCAACGACTTCGCCGACAAGCACCCCGACGTCGTCCGGGCGCTCTACACCTACCTCCACGACGCCGGGATCGAGCAGCAGCAGAACCCCGAGGCGTACCTGAACGTCAAGACGACCTCAGGACCCGAGGCGATCAGCCCCGCCCAGAAGGCCGTGCAGCTGCCCATCGACAAGGCGCTCGGCACCGCGCAGCCCATCGGCGACACCCAGCTCGCGCACTTCGCCACCGTGGCGCAGTTCTTCGCCGACCAGAAGATCACCAAGGGCGTCCTCGACGTCAAGCCGTACGTCATCGACGTCAACACCCCCGCGGCAGGCGGAAAATGAGCGCGACCGCTCCCGTCGGACCGGTCGGGACGTCCGCCGACCCGTCGGCGCCTGGGCTGGTCACCCCGCGCCCCCGGATCGCCAGGCCGCGCCCGCGCGCCCTGAGTCTGGGGCTGCGGCTGCTCGGCCCGCTCGTCCTGCTGCTGGCCTGGATCTGGGCGTCCGCGTCCGGCACCCTCAGCTCCTCCCTGCTCGCCTCGCCCCGCCAGGTGCTGTCCGCGTTCAGGGAGCTGTGGACCAGCGGCCAGCTGGGCGACGCGCTGTCGGTCTCCCTCACCCGGGCAGGACTCGGCCTCGCCTTCGGCGCGACGGCCGGGCTGGTGCTCGGCGTGGTCACCGGCTTCTCCCGGCTCGGCGAGGAACTGCTGGACTCCTCGCTGCAGTTGCTGCGCACCATCCCCTTCCTGTCCCTGGTGCCGCTGTTCATGGTCTGGTTCGGGATCGGCGAGACGGCCCGGGTGGTGCTCATCGCGGTGGCGACCAGCTTCCCGATGTACGTCTCGGCGGCCGGCGGCGTACGCAACACCGACCGCAAACTCGTCGAGGCGATGCGCAGCTTCGGCATGGGCCGGCTGGCCCTGGTCCGCGAAGTGGTGCTCCCCGGTGCACTGCCCGCGCTGCTGTCGGGACTGCGGCTGTCGATGACGCTGAGCGTCATCGCCCTCATCGCCGCGGAGGAGATCAACTCGACCGCCGGCATCGGCTACCTGATGTCCACCGCGCAGGAGTACTCCCGCACCGACATCCTCACCGTCTGCATCCTCATCTACGCCCTCATCGGGCTGTTCGCCGACGGCGCCGCCCGGCTCCTGGAACGGCTGCTGATGCCGTGGCGCACTCAAGGGGCCGCCCGATGAGCGGGACACTGGCCGGCACCGGCCGGCAGCAGCACAGCGCACCCGGCGACCCGGCGGGCGGCAGCCGGGCCGCGGTCCGCATCCGCGGCCTGCGCAGGACCTTCGGCATCCGCGACGTGCTGGACGGGCTCGACCTCGACATCGCCCAGGGCGAGTTCCTGGCCCTGCTGGGCGCGAGCGGCACCGGGAAGACCACCCTGCTGCGCATCCTCGGCGCCCTGGACCGGCACGACGCCGGCACCGTGCTCGTCCCCGAGACCCGGACGGTGGTCTTCCAGGAACCGCGCCTGGTCCCGTCCAAGAAGGTGCTCGCCAACGTCACCGTCGCGCTGCCGCGCGGCGCGGACACCCGGGAGACCGGGCGGCGGGCGCTCGCCGAGGTCGGCCTCGACCGGCACGCCGACGCCTGGCCCGCCACCCTGTCCGGCGGCGAGGCCCAACGGGTCGCCCTGGCACGCGCGTTGATCCGCGAGCCGGAACTGCTGCTGCTCGACGAGCCGTTCGCCGCACTCGACGCCCTGACCCGGCTGCGGATGCACGACCTGGTCGGCGAGCTGTGCCGCCGCCACCGGCCCGCGGTCCTGCTCGTCACCCACGACGTCGACGAGGCGATCCGGCTCGCCGACCGGGTGGCCGTCCTGCGCGACGGGCGGCTCGCCACCGACGAGCGGATCGCCATCGGCCACCCGCGCGACAGCGCCGACCCGAGGTTCGCCGCGCTGCGCACCCGGCTGCTCACCGAACTCGGCGTCCACCGGGCGCCGGCCGACCACGCACCCACCCCCGCCAAGGAGCTCCCCGCATGACCGTCAACATCGGCGTCCACCAGGCCAACCCCTCCCTCTACCACCTGTCGCGGCTCGGGCTGCTGGAGGAGATCCTCGCCGAGCAGGGCGAGACCGTCGCCTGGCACCGGATCGGCGGCCTGGACACCGCCGCGGCCCTCGCCGACGGCATCATCGACTTCGGCGGCACCGGCTCCACCCCGCCGCTGTCCGCGCAGGCCGCCGGGTACGACCTGGTGTACGCGGCCGTCTCCGCGCCACGGCCGGGACACGGCGCCCTGCTGGTCCGCGCCGACAGCGACATCACGTCCGTCACCGACCTCAAGGGCCGCAGCGTCCACCTGGCGATCGGCTCCTGGCAGACCCATTTCGTGGCGAAGGCCCTCGCTCGGCAGGGCCTGTCCTACGGCGCCGACATCACCGCGGAGCGCTCGGCGGCGGGCTCCTACGCAGCGCTGCTCGACGGCCGGATCGACGCCTGGGTGGGGCAGGGCGCGGAGCTGTCCGCGGCCCGCCGCGAGGGCCGGGTCCGCACCCTGGCCGAGGCCGGCGACCTGATCGCCGACCGCTCCGTCTTCTTCACCCGCCGCGACGTCGCCGACACCCGCCCCGACCTGGTCGGACTGATCATCCGCGCGCTGCAGGCCGCCGACACCTGGGCGGCCGGCCACCTCGACGAGGCCGCCGGCATCGCCGCCGCCGACCAGGGCGGCACCGCCGCGGACTGGCGCGAGGCCCTGGCCGCCCTGCCGTGGCGGCTCGAACCGGCCTCCGACGCCTTCGTCGCGGAGCAGCAGGAGGCCGCCGACATCCTCGCCGAGGCCGGCTTCCTGCCCCGGCCCGTCACCGTCGCCGACGCCCGCCACCCGGGCCTCGACGCCGTCGCCGCCCAGGCCCTCGCAGCCCACGCATCCCCGGAGAAGTGACCGTGACCGCCCCCGAGATCCTCTGGTACATCATCCCGCGCGAGGGCGCCTACCCCTGGGAGCCCGAAGGGCGCCGCAGCGTCGACCTGGCCTACCTCCAGCAGCTCGGCGTCGCCGTCGACCGGCTCGGCTACGACGGGGCGCTGTTCGCCACCGACCTGTACGACGTGTGGCCGCTGGCGAGCGCCGTCGCCGCGGCGACCCGGCCGAGCTTCAAACCGCTGCTCGCGGTGCACCCCGGGCTGGTCTCCCCCACCGTGCTCGCCAAGATGGCGCTGAGCTTCGCCCACCTCTTCGGCCCCGACCGGCTGCGCTTCAACGTCGTCAACGGCTCCACCGAGGCACTGCGCCAGGCCGGGCTGCACCTGGAGCACGACGAGCGCTACCAGCTCAGCGCCGAGTACTGGGACATCGTCAAGCGGCTGACCGCGGGCGAGGTCTTCGACCACAAGGGCCGGTTCTACGAGCTGACCCAGGCGGGCGCCTCGCTGCGCGAACTCACCCCGATCCAGGGCGGGGTGCACACGCCGCTGTGGTTCGGCGGGTCGTCCGCGCCCGGCATCGAGATGGCCGCGGAACACGTCGACGTCTACCTCACCTGGGGCGAACCGCCCCATCTGCTGAAGGAGAAGCTGGACCGGGTGCGCGAGCGCGCCGCGCACTACGGCCGCGAGTTGCGCCTGGGCCTGCGGCTGCACCTCATCGTCCGGGACACCGAGGACGAGGCGTGGGCGGCGGCGGACCGGCTGCTCGACGTCACCAGCCAGGCCACGTACACGCGGATGCTGGGCGACCCCGAGGGCAACGACGGCGAGGGCTGGGCGCGACAGTTCCGCCAGCACGGCGGCCGGGTCCCGCGGCACGCACGGGAGTTGGAGAAGCACCCCAACCTGTGGCCGGGCATGAGCCTGTTCCGTCCAGGGCCTGGCACCGCCGTCGTCGGCAGCACCGCGCAGGTCGTCGAACGCCTCGGGGAATTCCAGGACCTCGGCGTGGACACCTTCATCCTGTCCGGCAACCCGCTGCTGGAGGAGTCCTACCGGATCGCCGAGACGGTCCTGCCGGCGCTGCGCGGCACCGCACGGTGAACGCCCTGCTGGCGGACGCCCGTTCGCTCGGACTGCACCGGCTGCGGCAGGCCCTCCACGAGCACCCGGAGACCGGTCTGCAGCTGCCTCGCACCCAGCAGGCGGTGCTCACCGCGCTCGACGGCATCGGTGTGGAGCTGCACACCGGCACGGCGCTGACCTCCGTGGTCGGCGTCGTGCCGGGTGCGCGCCCCGGGCCGACGGTGCTGCTGCGCGCCGACCTGGACGCCCTGGAGTTCCCCGGCGGCCCGCGGCACGCGTGCGGCCACGACCAGCACGCCGCGATGCTGGTGGGCGCCGCCCGCCTGCTCGCGGCCCGCCGCGACCGGTTCGCCGGCGACGTCCTGCTGATGTTCCAGCCGGGCGAGGAGGGCCACGACGGAGCGCGGCTGATGCTGGCGGAAGGACTGCTGGAGACCACCGGCAGCCATCCCGTGGCGGCGTACGCCCTGCACTCCAGCGCGAGTGCGCCGGCCGGGGAGTTCAGCAACACCGCGGGCACCGCGCTGGCCGCGAACGGCACCCTCACCGTCACCCTGCACGGGGCCGGCGGGCACGGCGCCTGGCCGCACCGCACGCGCGACCCGATCCCGGCGCTCGCGGAACTGGTCACCGCGCTCGGCGCCCTGCCGTCCCGCAGATTCGACCCCTTCGACCCGGTGGTGCTCACCGTCGGCACCGTGCACGCTGGCACCCGGCCCGCGATCGTCCCCGACCGTGCCCGCCTGGAGGCGACGCTGCGGGCGCTGTCCGACGCCACGCTGGCCCGGCTGGCCGCCGCGGCGGAGAGCACCGCGCGCGGCATCGCCGCCGCCCACGGGCTGGAGGCCGGGATCGAGTACTCCCCCGGCTACCCGGCCACGGTGAACGACGGTGCCGAGGCCGACCGGGTGCGTACGGCCGTCACCGAGCTGTTCGGCCCCGAGCGGTTCGTGCGCGGCACCCGCCCCGCCCTGGTCTCCGACGACATCGGGCGGGTCCTCGCCGACGTCCCCGGGGTGATGACGAGCCTCGGCGCCTGCCCGCCGGGCCTCGACCCCGCCACCGCCCCCGGCAACCACGCCCCGGACGCGGTGTTCGACGACGCGGTACTGCCGGACGGCGCCGCCCTGCTCGCCGAACTCGCTCTGCGCCGGCTCGCCGCGGCCGAGGGCGGGCACGCGGCGGACGGCGGGGGAAGACAGGGCCGCCCCTGACAGCGCCGCTGATCGCAGGGCGCCGCGGCCCGGCGCCGCGGGAACCTACAGTGGAGAGATGGGCCACGGCGTGGTGACGCTGTTCCTGTGCGGGGACGTGATGCTCGGGCGCGGCGTCGATCAGATCCTCCCGAATCCCGGTGATCCGGAGCTGCGGGAGGCCTACGTCGTGGACGCCAGGTCCTACGTGCGGATGGCGGAGGAGGTCAGCGGCGCGATCCCGGCTCCGGTCGATCCGCCGTGGCCCTGGGGCGAGGCGCTGCCGCTGCTGGACGAGGCCGCCCCGGACGCCAGGATCGTGAACCTGGAGACGTCCGTGACGCGCGCCGGCGACTTCGCACCGGGCAAGGCCGTGCACTACCGCATGCACCCAGGCAACCTGCCCGCGCTGGCCGCGGCCCGGCCGGACGTGTGCGTGCTGGCCAACAACCACGTACTGGACTTCGGCCGCGCGGGCCTGGCCGAGACCCTCGGCTCGCTGGCCGGCGCGGGCCTGCGGACGGCGGGTGCGGGACGGGACGCCGGCGAGGCGTACGCGCCCGCGGTGGTCCCGCTCCCCTCGGGCGGCCGCGTGCTCGTCTTCGCCCTCGGGGCGGGCTCCAGCGGTGTCCCGTCCGGCTGGGCGGCGGCCGAGGGCCGCTCCGGTGTCGCCTACGTCCCCGCCCTGTCCGCTGCCGCCGCGGCCGCCGTGGTCCGCCGGGTGGGCGAGGTGAAGCGTGTGGGCGACGTCGTGGTGGTGTCGGTGCACTGGGGCTCCAACTGGGGATACCTCCTGCCCGGCGAGCAGACCCGTTTCGCGCACGCCCTGGTGGACGGCGGTGTCGACGTCGTCCACGGGCACTCCTCGCATCACCCGCGGTCCGTCGAGGTGTACCGGGGACGGCTCGTCCTGCACGGCTGCGGCGACTTCGTCGACGACTACGAGGGCATCACCGGCTACGAGGAGTACCGCGCCGACCTGCGGCTGGCCTTCCTCGTCACCCTGGCCTCGGACAGCGGCCTGCTCACCGGCCTGCGCATGGTCCCGCTGCGGTCCCGCCGGATGCGGCTGGAAGCCGCGACCCCGACCGACCGCGAATGGCTGCTGGGCACCCTCGACCGCGTCAGCCGCGGTGTGCGCATCACCCAGGAGCCCGACGGCAGCTTCGCCGCGCAACCCTGACCGTCCTCCCCCGGCGCGCGAGCCGGTCAGCGGCCGGCGCCGGTGTGCAGCACGGCGAGCACGTCCTGGTCGGAGAGCTGGTCGAAGCGGTCGTACCACAGGCCGACGGCCGTGAAGGACGTCGGGCAGTGCAGGCAGATCACCTCGTCGGCCTCGGCTCGCAGCAGGGCCGACGCCTGCGGCGAGCAGACCGGTACGGCCAGCACGATCTGCTCGGACGGCGCCTGCCGCCGTACCGCGCGCACCGCGGCGCGGGCCGTGACGCCGGTCGCCAGCCCGTCGTCGACCACGATCACGGTGTGCCCGCGCAGGTCGGGGGCGGGGCGGCCCTGCCGGTAGAGCTCTTCGCGGCGGTGCAGTTCCGCGCGCTCCCGCTCGACCGTCCCTGCGAGGTCGGCGTGGCTCAGGCCCAGCCGGTCCAGGGCGTCCTCGTCGAACAGCGGCTCGCCGTCCCCGGTGATCGCACCGATGCCGAACTCCTCCTGGAAGGGTGCGCCGATCTTGCGTACGACGAGCACGTCGAGCGGGGCCTCCAGCACCCTGGCCACTTCCCTGGCCACCGGGACGCCGCCCCTGGGGAGGGCGAGGACCACGGGGTCGGGAAGGGCGCCCCGCTCCTGCCGGTACCGCATCTGCTCCGCCAACTGCTGCCCGGCCTGGCTTCGATCATGGAACTGCATCGCGGCATCCACTCCTTTCGTGCCCGGGGGCGGGCCGATCGGGTCCGCCCTGCGGGTGTACGTCCCGGTGCCTGTGACGCATGGCGGTCGTCACCCGTCCGCGGCCGCCAGGCGTTCGTCGCACCACTGCCGGGCGGACTCCGCGACCTGCTCCAGCGCGCCGCGCTCCTCGAACAGGTGGGTGGCGCCCGGCACGACCTGCAGGGTGTGCGGGCCGCCCAGCCTGCGCGCGGCGTCCTCGTTGAGCTGCAGTACGTGGTGGTCCCGTCCGCCGACGATCAGCAGGACCGGTACCCGTACGGCAGGCAGCGCGTCGCCCGCCAGGTCGGGACGCCCGCCGCGGGAGACCACGGTCAGCACCGCGTCGGGCCGCCCGGCGGCGGCAACCAGGGCCGCACCGGCGCCGGTGCTGGCGCCGAACAGCACGACCGGCAGGCTCCGGGTCTGCGGCGTCGCCCCGAGCCAGTCGACCGCAGCCTCCACGCGGCGGGCCAGCAGGGGGATGTCGAAGCGGTGCTCGCCGGTCGCCCGGTCGCGCCGCTCCTCGTCCTCGGTGAGCAGGTCCATCAGCAGGGTGCCGAGCCCCGCGGTGCGCAGTGCTGCGGCGACCGCGCGGTTGCGCGGGCTGTGCCGGGAGCTGCCGCTGCCGTGCGCGAACAGTACGACCGCTCGCGCGGCGGCCGGCAGGTCCAGGTCGCCCGCCAGGTCGATGTCGCCGACGGGCACTGTCACCGGTTGGGAGATCATCCGCCTCGTCTTCTTCCTCGCTACACCACCAGTGTCCCAAAAAGCCCCGCCCGGCCGCGAGCGAAGGCGGGACCGCGAGCCGTCGCGCATGCTGGCTTCGACCGGTGTTCCCCGTGGCGGCTGGAGGCACATGTGATGGAGATCGGGATCGGCCTGCCGAACGCGGTTCCCGGAACGGAACCGGACGCGCTCACCGGCTGGGCGCGGCGGGCGGAGGAGGCGGGGTTCAGCACCCTCGGTACGATCGGCCGGCTGGTGTACCCGGGGTACGAGGAGCTGATCGCCCTCACCGCCGCCGCCACGGTCACCAGCCGCATCCGGCTGACGACGGGCGTGCTGATCGGGCCGCTGTACGCGAACAGCGCGCTGTTCGCCAAGCAGGCGGCGTCGCTGGACCGGCTCTCGGGAGGGCGCCTGGTCCTGGGGGTGGGCCTGGGCGGGCGCGACGACGACTACGCCGCCAGCGGGATGTCCACCCAGGGCAGGGGGCACCGCCTGGAGGAGCAGCTCGCTGACATGAAGCGCATCTGGGCCGGTGAGGCGCGCGGGTCGGCCGGGGCGATCGGGCCTGAGCCCGTACGCGGCGGCGGCCCCGAGCTGATCCTGGGCGGGTCGACCCCGACGACCTTCCGCCGGGTCGCGCGGCTGGCCGACGGCTGGATCATGGGCGGCGGCACGCCGGAGATGTTCGCCGAGGCCGCCGCGGGCGTCGACGCCGCCTGGCAGGACGCGGGGCGCGAGGGCACCCCGCGCAAGCTGTCGCTGGCCTACTTCGCACTCGGCCCCGAGGCCCGCGCCCACGCCGACGCGTACCTCCTGCACTACTACGCCTTCGCGGGCGACCTCGCCGGCCAGATCGCGGCAGGCGCCGCGGTCACCGCTGACATGGTGAAGTCCTACGTCGCCGCGTTCGAGGAGAGCGGCTGCGACGAGCTGATCCTCGTACCCACCTCCTCCGGACTCGACCAGGTGGAGCTGCTCGCCGAGGCGGTCGCCTGACGCAGCCGCGGCGCTGCGGCCGCGCGCGGCCGGAAACCGCCGCTCCCGGAAGCGAACCGGAAGCGGGCGGCCGCTACCCGCGGAAGCGCCGGGCGGAGTCCACTGGTCCTGCGGGGCCGGGCGGCCGCGGCCGGCCAGGGTGGCCGGCAGGACAGCGCCGCAGGGGGGTCGGGGGAGATGCGGAAGCACCTGGCCTGCGGACCCCGTCGGCCGCGGTCACCTCGCCCGGCCCCGGCCCGCCTCCGACTCCACGTCCTGGAAACGCTTCTCGACCGGCGACAGGTCGGTGCCGGCGAGATCCTCCGGGCGGATGACGATCCGCAGCTCGGGTGTGAGCGCGGGATTTCGGCGGCAGGCGTCGATGAACGAGTCGACGATCAGGGCCGCCAGCTGGCCGCGGTCCAGCTCGGTGACCCGGGCGAGCCCGGAGCCCATCAGGGGGACGGCGAGCGGTTTGTACAGGCCGTGGACGGCCACGGAGGCCCACAGGTTGTCCAGGCTGGTCCGCAGGTCCTCGTGTCCGGAGCGGGCCACCAGGTCGTTGCCGAGCCGCGAGTAGGCGGTCGCGAACACCCGGCGCCCGTCGACGGGCACGGCGACCGTCGTGCCGACCGGGTACCGCACGCGCCGGCCGCGCCGCTTGGCCTGCGCGCTCTCGGTGCCGAGGGCGGGCACCGCACGCAGTCCGGCCCGCAGCTTCTCGTCGAGCAGCCGGCGCCGCCCCCCGAAGAGGTGCTCGACCAGTTGGCCCTGGACGCTTCCGCGGCTGATGACGACGTCCTGGTCGGTGGCCGTGTCGAAGGTGTCGGTGAAGCCGACCACCAGATTGGCGTCCGTCTGCTCGAACAGGTCGCCGCGCAGCAGGACGACGTCCACCCGGCGGCCGGGCAGCGGTACGGCGTGCCGCAGCAGTTCGGCTCCGTGCCGTGCGCGCAGCGCGGCGCGCAGGGAGTCGAGGGTGCGTGCCGCGTCCGGATCGTCGGGGTGGTCGCGGGCGATGGACTCGGCGACGGGCAGCGCCAGGTCGGGGCGGCCGAGATGGGTCCTGGAACGCACCAGCTCGCGGCGGGCGGAGTCCTGCAGGGTGATGAGGCGGCGGATGAAAGGGGCCGCGAACTCCTCGCCGTTGACCTCGGCCAGCGGCCGGCCGCGCACCATGGAGAGCGCCTCGGCGAGACGGTGGGCGGCGGTGGCGGGCGGGGCGAGGAGCGCCTCGCCGACGACCGCGGTGAAGCGCTCGCTGTCCACCTCCCCCGGGTCGGGCACCAGGCGGTAGGCGGTCTCCGGGCCGCCGACGGTGACCTGCTGCTCGGTGCGCAGCACCCGGGCGGCGGTGCCGTCCTGGCGGGGGTCGAGGGCACGCCGCAGCTCCAGGACGCGCTTTTGCACCTCGTTGCGGCCGCGCAGGGCCAGGTGCCGCGGCTCGTCCGCGAGTCCCCACACGTCGCGGCGCAACTGGCGTACGGGCACGGCCTCTCCGTCGGCCGCCACCAGCCGGACCAGCAGCCTGGTGGTCAGCGGCGTCAACCGAACCGGAACGCCGTCGACTTCGAGCTGGACCGGCCCCAGTACCCTTATCCGAATCCGCGTCATCGCTTTCCCCGCCCGTCCCTGCCCCCGCGCCCTGGCGCCGTGGGGGCGTTTCCCAGATTATCAAGACAGCTGGGACAAACCCCGCGTTTCACGGATTCCGCCGAAGGGACCGCTTCCGCCGAACGGATCGCTGAACCCCTCGGCGGTGTACGGCAGTTGGTGCGCCCGTGCTGACGCGGCGCGGCCGGCAGATTCTCCTGCGCAATGCCATGGCGGCATTCGGCGGGATATCCGCGGTCCTGCAGTTCGTGGGGCAGTTCTTTCCGCAGAGTTTTCCCGATTCCGGCCCGGTGGCCGCGGTGTCTCTTGCGGCATGCCTGGTGTGGGGGCTGAGCCGGGCGCGTACGGTACGGCGGGTGCGGCAGGAATTCCGGCGGCCCGACATGGCGATCGTGGTCGAGGAGGGCGACCTGTTCGACCAGGGCGCGCACCTGGTCGTCGGGTTCTGCGACACCTTCGACACCGCTTCGGCCGGCGGCGTGGTCATCGACGAGTCCAGCGTGCAGGCGCAGTTGCTGCTCCGCCGGTACGACGGTGACGTGCGGCGGCTGGATGCCGCGCTGGCCACGGCGCTCGGCGCGGTCGAGCCCGTCGCGCGGGAGGAACGGGAGGGCAAGCCGCTGGGCAAGCTCGACCGCTACCCGGTCGGCACCGTGGCGGTCCTGGGCGCCCGCCCGCAGCTGACGTTCGCCACCGCGTACAGCCGGATCGGCAACGACTACCTGGCCGCCTCCAGCGTCGAGGACCTCTGGTTCAGCCTCAACCGGCTGTGGGACACGGTGCGGCGGCACGCCCGCATGGAGCAGGTGGCGATGCCGCTGGTCGGCTCGGGGCTGTCCCGGCTCGACCACCTCGACCAGGAGAGCCTGCTGCGGCTGATCCTGATGTCCTTCATCGCCCGGTCCCGCGAGGGCGCGATCTGCCGGGAGCTGCGGGTGGTGGTGCGCCCCGGCGACCTGGAGCGCATCAACATGCCCGAGGTGGCGGCCTTCCTGCGGACCCTGGCGTCGGGTCTCGACCGCGGCTGAGCGGTGCCCGGACGCACGGGAAGGGGGCGGCCCCGCGGGCCGCCCCCTTCCCGTCGCGGTCGTCAGGCGCGGCGCCGGTAGGCCGCCAGGTCCCTGAAGTGCTCGGTCTCGCGCCACTCCGGCCGGGTGTCGTCCAGCCGGCAGCCGGCCATCGCCAACCGCGCGACGATCTTGGAGACAGCTGACTGCGAGCCGTCGAAGCGGATGACGTTGAGCCCCTCGATGTCGGCTGCGTGCCGCAGCCGGCCGACCTCGACGATGACGGTGCGCTCCGGGTAGGCCATCAGCACCATGCCCAGCTCGATCAGCACGTTCTGCCGGGGCTGGCCGGTGTAGCGGATCTCGTCGGCCCGCTCCTCGTCGCCGAGGAGGTCGGGGTGGAGCTTGGCGGTGTCGTCCGGGGTGAGCAGGACCAGCGCGGCCTGCGCCTGCGAGGGCGCGTTCGCGACCACCTCGCCGAGGTAGGGCGCGGTCTTGCCGGTGGCCCGCACCAGTTCCTCCCACTCCAGCGGGCGCAGGTCGAGGCGGCGCAGCAGCGCGAACATCTCCCGCCGCACCTCCTCGTCGCGGCCGTGCACCACGAAGACGTTGCGGCCGCGGTCGATCCCGTAGGACGCCGGCCGCGCGTCCCGCTCGGCCGCGCCGGACCGCACGGCGGCCGGCCGCTCCTCCTCCTCGTCCGGCGCCGGACCCCCGGCGGGCGCCGGGCGGTAGACGTAGCCGAAGTCGCTGTTCCGCCCGCCGGAGACGGTCATGCGCTTGTCCTGGTAGCCGCCGCTGTCGCTCATGGTGGTCACTCCCCCTGGCCGTTCGCCGGAGCGCCGCCGGACGGCGCGTACTCGTAGCCGAAGTTCCTGTTGTTTCCGCCGGTCACATTCATGCTCTTGTCCTCGTAGTTGAGGATGTTGTTCTGCGCACGGTCGTGGTCGGTGAGATCCACGTTGTGGTCGTGCAGGAAGGTGCGGACGATCTCCAGGAGGCGCCGCTCCACGATCTGGGTGTACTTCAGGGCGTCGGACCGCTGGAAGAAATGGTGGTAGGAGTCGTTCGTCGCCATTTCCCGCACGCTGGTCAGCGCACCGCAGTTGACGGACTTCGTCACGTAGCGGCCGAGGCGGAATTCGCTGGTGTCCGCCTTCGCGGCCTGTTCGCCGATACGGATCGAGCTCGGTCCGCGCCTTCCCGGGCGTACCAGCGGGCGCAGCAGCGACGGCAGGAAGCGCTCGGGAACGACCCGAAGCGGAAGCAGCCACAAGCCCAGCACCCAGCGCGGCGAGGCCTTGACCATGTCCCACGCCACCCGCACCGCCAGCCGGCCGTCGAAGGCGTCGGGCAGCCGGTCGACGAGGTGGAAGTCCTCCACCAGCGGTCCGAGGACGTGCGGGTAGAACTCGGTGTGCAGCGTGTTGCCCTTGAGGTCGAAGCCGACGAAGATCGAGGTCACCAACTCCTCGTTCCACGACCCGATCCGCACGCACAGGTACTCGCGGGCGGCGTCGTAGTCCTCACGCCAGTGGACGTCCGGCAGGTCGCCGACGCCGGGCAGCCGGGACCAGCCGGGGCCGCGGGTACGGTCGTTGGTCCTGATCGCCGTGGTGAAGCGGCGCCGCTCGACGGTCAGCCCCTCGATGCGCTCGTCCAGGCGTGCCCGCTCGCGCAGCTCGGCGGACAGCTGCTCGGCGACGTAGCGGGTGATCTTGTCCACGGTGAACGGGACGACGGACTTGCGCTCGTCGGTGTCCAGGCCGACCCCGCGCCCCTCGGGCGCCCGCTGCTCGCTCCCGCTGCGGTCCTTGGGGGTGAAGCGGAGTACGCGGGCGCCGACGAGCAGTTGGGCGTTCGCCCAGTCGCGGGTGCCGAAGCCCGCTCCGACGAACGGCACGAAGCCGCCGTAGAAGACCAGGCTCTCGCTGGCCGACTGCTCGCTGTCGATCTTGTGGATCAGCAGGTCGGTGAGGCGGCGGTTCGCGGGGTAGGCGCCGTCGAAGCCGCCTTCGGTGCCGGTCTCCTTCAGCCTGCTCATCAGGATGTGCAGGGTGGCGATCCGGCGCAGGTAGGCCATCGCCCACACCGCCCAGCACATCAGCGGCAAGGCGACGAAGTAGCTCAGCGTGCCGTTGCCGGCCAGTATCCATAACAGGGCCACCGACCCTGCGCTGCACCACAGTTGGAGGCGGCGCAGCCTGCGGGCCGCGAGGGCGTGCGCGAGGACGGACACGGCGTCGTAGCCGTAGGAGGGCGCGACGACCCGGAAGCGGTTCCGCACCAGCTCGCGGATGACCGCCCTGCGGTAGACCGGGTCGAGGTAGGTGCCCGCCGACAGCAGCCGGGTGGCCTTGGTGCGCGCGTGCTCGCGGGGCGGCGGCGGTGGCGGTTGGGGTGGTTCGGATGGACGGTGCTGCGGTGTCTGGGTGATGGTCACGGTGCCTCAGCGCTCCGGTCGTACCGCCGCACCCGCGCGGGCGCGGCCCTGGGTGGTCAGGTGGTCGGTGTTACCTTGCCGCCGGTGATCCTGCCGCCGCTGACGGTGAAGGTGGCGTTGTAGGAGTCCGCCGTGCCGTCCTTCTGCCAGGCCTGGAAGTACACCCGCACGACGTCCTGCTGTACGGACACGAAGGTGACGGCGTCGGAGTCGGTGGTGGCGAAGCCCGCGACGAACTGGTCGTAGTCGTCGGCGAAGTTGCTGCCGCCGAGGTTCCAGGCGGCCTGGTAGTCGCGGTTGTTGATCGCGTCGAAGTAGGCGGCGACGACCGCCTGCGCTCCGGTGAACGCGGTAGGCTCCCCGGTGCCGGTCTCTGTGGCCTGGTCCTGCGGGGTGGCGGTGCCGGTGGCCGGGTCGGTGTAGGTGTCGGTGTAGGTGTCGGTGGGGGCGGTGGTGTCCGGCAGGAAGGGCGTGACGGCCGGTGCCGTGGTCGACGGTTCCGGCCCGTTCTGGGGTGTCCAGGACGGGAGCAGGGCGGCGCCGAGCGAGGTGCCGCCCGCCGACGTTCCCGACCCGAAGCCGCCGCCGTCCGGCGCGGCCGACCCGGAGCTGCCGGACGGCCCCGCGGCCAGGCCGATCAGCATGATGACCAGCAGGGGCACGCCGACGACGACCAGGCCCCAGAGGCGGGCGGGCCCTGCGCCGGGCACGAGCCCCACACCGCGATAGGGCGACGGCGGCCCGGACGGGGTGCGGGGCGGCGGCGCGGCGGGTCTCGGAATCGGGGACGGCGGTGCCGGCTCGTTCACAGGGGCTCCCTCGGTAGGTTGTCACCTCCGATGCCACCGCCTGCGCCGCTTCCGCGGCCAGAACCGGCCCGCTTCCGATCCCCTTCCGGCCGCGGGCCCCTCGGGAGCGCTACTGCGCCGGGACCACCACCATCGCCGAGCCGCCGCCCCGGCGTACCGGCTCCGCCGCGGCCAGCCACCGGCCGTCGCCGAGGCGCTGGATGCCGGTGGCCGCACCGATCTCCGGGTTCTGCGCGAAGTGGTGCCCGATGCCCTCCAGGTCGGACTTCAGCGGGCTGTTCCACAGGGCGGGTTCGAGTTCGGTGTTCGCCGCGTTGCGCTGGCTGGCGCGGGGCGCGGCGATCGCGTCGAGCAGCGGCAGGCCGCGGTCGACGTGCTCGGTGAGGACCTGCAGCACCGTGGTGATGATGGTCGCGCCGCCGGGCGAGCCGATCGCGAAGTCCGGGCGGCCGTCCTTGAGCACGATGGTCGGGGAGATCGACGAGCGCGGCCGCTTGCCGGGTCCCGGCAGGTTCGGGTCGTGCACGGCCGGGTTGGCGGGGGCGAAGGAGAAGTCGGTCAGCTCGTTGTTGAGCAGGAAGCCGCGGCCCGGCACGGTGATCGCGCTGCCGCCGGTCTGCTCGATGGTCAGGGTGTAGGCGACGACGTTCCCCCACTTGTCGGCCACCGTCAGGTGCGTGGTGTTCTCGCCCTCGTACGTGGTCGGCGCGGCCGTTCCGGTTCCGCCGCACGCGGCCGGGTGCGCGGGGTCGCCCGGGGCGAGCGGGCTGGTCAGCGCCGCGTCGTCCTTGATCAGGCAGGCCCGCGAGTCGGCGAACTGCTGCGAGGTCAGCCCGGCGGTCGGCACCTGCTCGAACGCCGGGTCGCCGACCCAGCGGCCGCGGTCGGCGAACGCGATCCGGCTCGCCTCGATGTAGTGGTGCAGGTACTGCACCTGCGAGGCGTCGCTGAGATCGGTGTGCTGCAGGATGTTGAGCGCCTCGGCCACCGTGGTTCCGCCGGACGAGGACGGCGCGGGTCCGTACACGTCCAGGCCGCGGTATTGCGTGTGGGTCGGCGGCTGCTTCTTCGCGGTGTACGCCGCCAGGTCCGCGGCGGTCAGGTCGCCGGTGCGCACCACGCGGGTGGCGGCGGGGTCGACCGGGGGCTTGCGCACGGTGCGGACGATGTCCGCACCGATGTCGCCGTGGTAGATCGCGCCGACCCCCTTGGCGCCCAGCTCCTGGTAGGTGCGGGCGAGTTCGGGGTTGCGCAGGGTGGAGCCGACGGCCGGCGGCTGCCCGCCGGGCAGGAACAGCGCGGCGGTGGCCGGGAAGTCCTTGAAGCGGTCCTGGTTGGCCGCGGTCTGGGAGTTGAAGGTCGGGTCGACCGTGAAGCCCTGGCGGGCGATCCTCTCGGCGGGCCGCAGCACCTGGCCCAGCGACCGCGAGCCCCAGGCGTCCAGTGCGGTCTGCCAGGTCGCGGCGGTGCCGGGTACGCCGACGCTGCGGCCGCTGGTGACCGCGTCGGCGAAGGCCAGCGGCTGGCCGTTCTCGACGAAGAGCTGGTCGGTGGCGCTGTGCGGTGCGGTCTCCCGGCCGTCGATGCTGAACACCTGGTGCGCGCGGGCGCTGTAGTACACGAAGTAGCCGCCGCCGCCGATGCCCGAGGAGTACGGCTCGGTGACGCCGAGCGCCGCGGCGGTGGCCACAGCGGCGTCCACCGCGTTCCCGCCCTGCCGCAGCACCTCGACGCCGGCCGCGGTGGCGTCGGCGTCCACGCTGGCGACGGCCCCGCCGTACCCGACGGCGAGCGGGGCCTTGGCGGGCGGCGACCCGGGGTCGTGGTGCGCGGGCGCGGCGGCGGTGACCGCCCCGACGACCGCGGTGACGGCGAGCGCCGCCACCGCCTGCCCCGCCCTGCGCCGTACGCCGTGCCTGGTCGGATGCGCGCCTGCATACCCGCGACGGTTGCGTCCCATGACGGAGCCTCCACTCAACGACGGTCCCGGCAGCCTAACTTCACCTCAGCCGTCACGTCAGGGCCGCGGGGAAGTGTCCCCGGGGTTCCGTTACGCACCTGCCGTTGCCGCCGCCTTCGGGAAATACGGTGGATCACCAATTGCGCACGATCGGATAATCGGCCGATGGGAACAGTGGTGGCGTTGCACCGGTATCCGGTGAAATCCATGCTCGGCGAGGCGCTGACGGACGTGCGGATCACGGCGGCGGGGCTGTCGGGCGACCGGGTGTTCGGGGTGCTCGACGGCGCGGGGGCGGTCGGCAGCGCCAAGCACCCGCGCAAGTGGGAGCCGCTGCTGCGCTGCCGGAGCCGGCTGTCCGGCCCCGGCGCGGCCCTGGTGGAGCTGCCCGACGGCGCCGCCCTGGCCGCCGGGTCGGCGGAGCTGGACGCGCGGCTGTCCGGTCTGCTGGGCCGCCGGGTCTCCGTGTCGGGCAGCCCGCCGGAGACCGGGACCCTTGAGCGGGCGGTTCCCGAGTACGACGGCGGCGTCCCCGACGCCCAGCGCGCCGAAGCCCGCGTGGACGAGACCGGCGACGCCATCACCTCGGGGCGGGTCGCCCCCGGCACCTTCTTCGACTACGGCACCGTCCACCTCGTCACCACGGCGAGCCTGCACCGCCTCCGCCAGGCCCACCCCGCGGGGGACTTCGACCCGCGCCGCTTCCGGCCGAACCTGGTGGTCGACCTCCCCGGCGGACCCGGCTTCCCCGAGGACTCCTGGGCGGGCTCGACGCTGCGGATCGGCGAGGCCCTTCTCCGGGTCACGGTGCCCACGCCCCGCTGCGTGGTCCCGACCCTGGCGCACGGCGAACTGCCCGCCGACCCGGGCATCATGCGAGCGGTCGCCCGCGAGCACCGGATTCCGGTCCCGGGCCTGGGCCGGCTGTCCTGCGTCGGCGTCTACCTGGACGTGCTGGAGCCCGGCACCGTCCGGCTGGGCGACGCGGTGACCGTACGCACGAGCAACACGACGCAACTGCGCTAAGGGTTCTCCGGAATCGGGATTCAGCCGGAGATCACCTGCCCGGCGGCAGGGAATGTGCCGCGGGTTCCGGCGCGAGGAACCGGCGCGCCCCGCGCAGTGCGGTGCGCAGCCTGCTCTGGGTGGTGCGGCTGTCGAGGCGGACGTCGAGCGCTCCGGGACGTGCGCTCGCAGCCCGCAGGCCGGCGGTCAGCAGGGAGGCGTCGAGGCCGTCACGCCGCGCGATGAGGGTGCCGAGTTCGTGACGGCTCACGGCGTCGGCCCCGGCCAGATGGTGAACGCCGTACGCCCCGCAGGCCGCCAGTTCCAGCAGGGCGGCGGCCAGGTCGGCGACGTGGACGGGACAGCGGATGTCGTCGGTGAACAGGAGGCCGTCCCGGGTACCGGCTGCGAGGTCGTGGACCATGCGCACGTGCGCGGACCGCCGGTCACCGATGATCAGCGAGGTACGGGCGACGACGGCATCCGGGCGCACGAGGCGGACCCCGGTCTCCCCTGCTGCTTTCGCCGCGCCGTAAGGGGTGACGGGGTCGGGGAGGCAGGTTTCGTCGTAGTGGACACGGGCGCCGGAGAACACCGCGTCGCTGGAGACATGGACCAGGCGGCAGCCGTACGTCGCCGTGGCCATCGCCAGGCGGACAGGGCCTTCGGCGGTGACCGCCCAGTCGGCGTCCCCGCTGGACGCGTTGACGACGATGCGCGGGTGCCCTGCCTCGGCCAGGACTGCCTCGATGCGCTCCGGGTCCCGCAGGTCGAGGGCGTGCCACGTGACGCCCGGAGTCTTTCCCGGCCTGGTCGCGAAGGTGGCGGCCGTCGTGTGCCCGGCTGCCACGGCCTGGTGCGCCAGCTCGGTACCCAGGAACCCGCTGCCGCCGATGATCAGTACTGTCATGACGCGAGACAGTAGGGGACCCGAAGGGGAGGTCGGCCGTGACGGATGGGGCAGCGTTTCTGCTCGGGCAGCTGCATGCCGCCGGGCTGGGGGATGTCGTCGGGGTCGAGCCGGCCGTGGGGGGTCTCGCCGCGACCGCGGGGCTCGCACGGCGCGGTGACGGGACGTCGGTGTTCGTCAAGGCGTTCGGCGAGCCGCCGTCGGAGGGTGCCTTCGCCGCGGAGGCCGAAGGGCTCACCGTGCTGCGCGAGGCGGGCGGCGTCGCCACGCCCGAGGTCGTCCTCGCGGACCGCGACCTGCTCGTGCTGTCCGTGCTGCGACCCCGGCCGGCCACCGAGGTCTTCTGGGAGCAGGTCGCGCAGGTGCTCGCCCGCCTGCACACCACCACGCGCAGCGCCCGGTTCGGCTGGCACCAGGACAACTGGCTGGGCCGTCGCCGGCAGGTCAACACCTGGAACGACGACGGGTTCGAGTTCTTCGCCCAGCACCGCCTGCTGCGCTGGCTCGACGAGCCCCGCGTCCAGCAGGCGGTGGACGCCGCGGACCGGGCGGCGCTGGAGCGGCTGTGCGACCGGCTGCCCGAGCTGCTGCCGGTCAGGCCCGCGTGCCTGACGCACGGCGACCTGTGGGCGATGAACGTCATGGCCACCGCCGACGGGCGGCCCGCGCTGATCGACCCGGCCGTGTCGTACACGTGGGCCGAGGTCGACCTGGCCCACCTGTGGACGACGGCGCCGCCACCCGAGGCGCACGTGTTCTTCGAGCGGTACGCCGAGCTGACCGGGCTCGACCGGGGCTGGCGCGACCGCATGCCGATCCTGCAGCTGCGCCAGCACCTGGCCGTGATCGCCCAGTTCGACCCCGACTGGGGCGCCGCCGACCTCGTACGCGACACGCTCGCCCCGTTCCGGCGGCGGCCTACCGCGGGCACGCACCAGCCTCGCTCACCCGCAGGGTGAAGGAGCCGTCATCCTGGATCGGGGGATCCGTGGCGCTCGGCATTGCCCATCCCCCTCCGGTGGGCACGCCAGGGCCACGAATTCGGCAGGACACCCTCCTTGGCGTTAGTGACTAACTCTTCGGTAGTGTCTACCATATGACTGAGCGGCAGCCAACCCTTGTAGGGTCTCAAAAGCCTTGGCGGAATCTCACGGCAGTTGGCAGATGGATGGCAGAAATGCCACTGCCGTGAGACTCGCAGCTCAGGGACTTCACTCGTTTGGGCGGCTCGGGCGGTAGTCCGGGTCACCCAGGGCGGGTGACTGGCACCTTGGTTCCACAGCGGTTACCTGTGGGGTCTGGGGTGCGTAATGGTGACGGTCAGTTTCCGTCGACGGAACAGTGATGTCGCTGATGAGCGGGCATGGACTGACGCGTCGGCCGATCTGTTGCGGACAGCGGTCCCGTGGCGGACGTTCCGCTGGTACAAGGGACAGCCGCACTACTCGGGCACGTACTGGTCGGCGACGACGCATGACCACGTGATCTATGAGTCGAGGCTTGAGCTGGCTCGGTTGCTCTTCGCGGATTTCGACTCTTCTGTGCGGCATATTGTGGCTCAGCCGTTTTTGATGAAGGCCACGGTGGATGGGAAGGTTCGCAAGCACGTCCCCGACTTCCTGCTGGTCACGGACCAGGGGCCGGTGGTGGTCGATGTCAAGCCGCTGCGCCGGGTGACCAAGGCTGAGGTGGCTTTCACTTTCGACTGGGTGCGGCAGGCGGTGGAGTCGCGGGGGTGGAGGTTCGAGATCTGGAGCGAGCCGCCCCCGGTGGAACTGGAGAACATCCGTTTCCTGGCGGGCTATCGCCGGGGCTGGCTCTTCGACGCTGAGCTTCTGGAGGAGGTCAGCTGCGCTGGCCTCGACGGGGTTCCACTGGGTGAGCTCTCTGCGTGCATTCCGGATCGTCTGGAGCCGGAAGTCCGGGCAGCCGTTTGTCACCTGCTCTGGAAGTGCCATTTGGCTGTGGATCTGAAGCGTCCGCTCAGCTCGTCGAGCGTGCTGAGGATCGCGGCATGAGCGGGGCCGGTGCACGCGTCGGAGTCGGTGCCCGTTTCCGCTACGACGGGGAGACCGTCGAAGTTGTTGAGATGGCGTCGACCACCGCTGGCAACGAAGTGGTCCTGAAGGATGCCCGGGGGCAGCTGTTGCGGCTGTCCTTGAGAGAACTGCTGTTCTCGGACCGCGCAGTCATCGTTCCAGGTGAGGCGGGTCCAGCTGGGGATGATGCCGAGGAGATTGCGTCGGTGGTCCTGGGGCAGCTCACGGAAGCTGAACGGGCAACGCTCCTGGAGCGGGCTGCTCATGTTCGAGAGGTCCTGACGGGTTTTCGTTCCGGGACTGCGGAGCTTGCTCAAGAGGGGGAGCCGCGCCCCGAGTACTCTCCGGCGCGGCCTCTGGAAGCACGCTATGCGGCGAAAGCTGCGGAGTTGGGCGTCGGCCACCGTTCTGTGAGCCGATGGGCCGCGCAGTTCCGTTCGGGTGGTGAGGCCGCGCTTGTTCCCGCGAAGGAGACTCGGGGGAAGTCGGCGTCCGCGGTGGATGAGCGCTGGGTGGAGACTGCGGTGGAGGTGATGGTCGAGCACGCCGACCAGTCGAGACCCTCGCGGACGTTGGTGATCGAACGGACCCGGGCCCGGGTGATCGCGCGGTTTGGCGAGGGTGTGGTGCCGCAGCCGAGTCGGGCGACGGCGTTTCGGCTGCTGGAGGAACTAGAGCGACGCCATCCGCTGTTCCGCCTGAGTACGAAGCGCAACCGGGATATCGCGGGTCGGCCGGAGGGTCCATACGGCAAGCTGCGGCCGACGAGGCCGGGCGAGTACTTGGTGATGGACTCCACCCGCCTGGATGTCTTCGCGTTCGATCCGCTGACGCTCAAGTGGGTGCAGGCCGAGCTTTCGGTCGGGATGGACTGGTACACCCGCTGCATTACCGGGATCCGGGTCACGCCGGTGTCGACGAAGGCGGCCGATGTCAGTGCGGTGCTCTACCAGTCCTTCCGGCCTCGCCCGGCGGGGCGGGACTGGCCGCGGCACGCGGTCTGGCCCGAGCACGGCATCCCGCGGACGGTGCTGGTAGACGTGGATGCGGCCGAAGGGCCGGGGCTGGCGTCCCCGCCTTTGGTGCCGGAGACGCTGGTGGTCGATCACGGCAAGGTCTACGTCTCGGAGCATCTGACCAGCGTCTGCCGCCGGATGGGCATACCGATCCAGCCCGCGCGGCTGCGGACAGGCCGTGACAAGGGCCCGGTCGAGCGCTTCTTCCGCACCCTGCGCGAGGACCTGCTGCAGGCCCTGCCCGGTTACAAGGGCCCTGACATCCACTCGCGGGGTGAGCGGCCGGAGGACGACGCCTTCTTCTTCCTGGATGAGCTGGAGGCGATCATCCAGGAGTGGACGGCGGTGGTGTATCACCACAGGCCGCACGCGGGTCTGGTCGATCCGGGTCTGCCGGGTCTGCGGATGTCTCCGGCGAAGATGTTCGAGCACGGTGTGGCCAGGTCCGGCTACATCGAAGCACCGCGGGACCCCGACCTTGCCTTCGAGTTCCTGCGGACGAAGTGGCGCACGATCCAGCACTACGGTGTCGAGATCGACCGCCGCCGATACAACGGGCCCGCCCTCAACGCCTACCGCACCACCAAGAGCCCCTACGACGCCCCGGTGAAGAACGGCTGGCCGTTCCAGACCGACCCCGATGACATCACCCGTATCTACTTCCGGGACCCTGACAGCCGGCGCTGGCACTCCCTGGTGTGGGAGCACGCACCATCGGTCCGTATGCCGCTGAGCGAGGACGCCCTGGCCTTTGCGAGGAAGCTGGCCTCCTCGAAGTACCGCTATCCCGACGACCGACTCGCGGTTGCCGACCTGCTGGAGCGCTGGAATCTCGGGTTGGGCACGACACTGGCCGAGCGGCGCATGGCCTTGCGGCTTTCCCGCGAGCAGGCGGCCATCGAACTGCCCGAGACTGACGAAGAAGTGGTCGTGTCCCTTCCCTCGGTCCGCAAGGCTCTCGGCACACAGCAGCCGAACCCCGAGCCCGAGGAGCCTGAACTGCCCGGGGCGCTGGAGACCGGTGATGACGACGACGCCGACCTGGAAGACCTCGCGGACGAGGACGACTTCTACGCGGATGCTCTGGAGGACGTGTGACCACCATGGCCAGTCCGCCGCAGCCCGCGAATCTGGCGCTGTCGCGGAAGGAGGACTTCAAGGCGTTCGCGGATGGACCGCGCCGCATCCAGCCCGAACCGATGACTCGGGCCCAACTGGCCGCCCTCGGCGGGGGTGCGAGGGCTGAGCACGACCGGCTACGGCGGGAGTGGCACGCCAATCTCGGTCCGCTTAAGACCCCGCAGTTGTCCGAGTTGCATGAGGACTTGTGGGACATCGTCGACAGCAACCTGCAGGACGGCGACAAGGCCAAGGGCGCAGTCGCGGTCGATGCCTTCCCTGGCCTGGGCAAAACCACGTCGGTACTGGCGTTGGCTCGGGAGTTCCACCGCAGAGAGATCGCCGAGAAAGGCGAGTTCACCGATCAGGGTCACGAGCGGTTACCGGTCTGCCGGGTTGGGTTGACCGGCAACACCGGCATGAAGGACCTGAACCGGGCCATGCTGGAGTTCTTCGGCCACCCCGGTCGCCACCGCGGGACCACCGCCCAACTCGGCCAACGCGCCTTGGACTGTGTCCTGTCCTGCGAAGTCCGGCTGCTTGCTCTTGATGATCTGCACTTTCTCCGGTGGCGCAACAAGAACGGCGTCGAGGTGAGCAACCATCTGAAGTGGATTGCCAACGAGTTCCCGGTGACGCTGCTGATGATCGGCGTGGGACTCGCTGGCAAGGGGCTGTTCAGCGAGGGCGGTAGCAAGGGCGACGCGGTCCTGGCCCAGACCAGGCGCCGCACGACTCGGCTGGGCATGCGTCCCTTTACGATCGAGAAGGAAAAAGGCCGCCAGGAATGGCGGCAGATGCTGCTGGCCCTCGAACAGCGCGTGGTCCTGGCCGACAAATACCCCGGCATGCTCGCCGAAGACCTGTCGGACTACCTCTTCGCCCGCAGCACCGGCCACATCGGCTCACTGATGACCCTGATCAACCGCGGCAGCCAGCGGGCCGTACGCAGCGGCGAGGAAGTCCTCAGCCGAGACCTGCTGGACGGCGTGAAGAACGACGAAGCCTCCGAGCAAGCCCGCAAAGAACTCGAAGCCGCCCTGGAACGGCGACGGTTGACCAGCAAGCCTCGCAAGCGGATGGCATGACAGCCGTACCACGAACGCTCCCGCTCCGGCTGACCCCCATACCCGGCGAGGCACTGGACTCCTGGCTGGAGGCCCTTGCACGGCGCATGAACACCCCACTCGGCGGTGTCCTGTCCCACTTCGGCTTTCCGAGCAGAGGCCGGTCCGGGAACCACCTGCGGGACATCCCGCCGGACTGGACGATCGCACTGCGCGACCACGAGACCGCCGCCATCGCACACGCCACCGGCGTCGCCCCAGCAGTGATCACCGCGATGACCCTGGCCTTCTACGACCAGCGTGCCCTGAGCATCGACCTGGAACGCCGGCACGTCAACCGCCGTGTGCTGTGGGGCAGAGGCCGCGGATCACGGTTCTGCCCCGACTGCCTCACCACCAGCGGAGGAAGGTGGCAGCTGGCCTGGCGGCTGGGATGGGCCTTCGCCTGCACCCTCCACCACCGCCTGCTCGCCGACAACTGCCCCAACTGCGACCAGGTCCAGCGCGAGCGGCCCCGCTCCGGGAAAGCCGTGCCCCCGCCCAGCATCTGCGGCAACCTCCGCGCACACCCCGACGGACCGCCGACGGGAGGCTGCGGCTTCGACCTCACCCAGACCCGAACCCTCCAGTTGCCCGCCAGGCATCCTGCGCTGAAAGCCCAGCAATGAGGCTCCCCCGCTGTGCGGGAGTGGCTGACTAGCTGGTCAGGGCGGGTTGACGTGGTTTCAGGTTCACCGGTTCGGCCGCTGCCTGGTCAGCGTAGTGCTTCTCCTCGAACTCGATGGGGCTGAGGTAGCCGAGGCGTTTCTGGATGCGTCGGCTGTTGTAGAAGCCGTCGATGTACTCGAAGAGCGCCAGGTTGGCCTCGGCCCTGGTCGCGAAGATGCGGCCGCGGGGCAAGGTCGGCAGCCGGATCGCGGCGGGTGAAGCTTTTGCTCCGGCGGGGGTTGATACCGACGAGACCGGCCTCGCGCATGAGCCGTTCGACCCGTTTGCGGCCGACGTGCACTCCACTGCGGGTGAGGACGGCATGGACTCGGGGCGAGCCGTAGATGCCGCCGGATTCCTCGTGGACCTGCCGGATCCGCCCGGTCAGCTCGGCGTCCTGACGGCGCCGTTCACAAGGCTCCTTCTCGGCCTGGCGCCATCGGTAGTAGGTGGACGAGGGGATGTTCAGCTCCCGGAGTACGGGCTCGACCCCCAGGTGCGGATGCTCGTCGACGAGCGCCGTCACCTGGGCCGGGTCGGGTCGAGCTGCGCCGCGAAAAAAGCCGAGGCCGTTCGGAGGACCTCGTTCGCCCGCCGCAGCTCGCGCACCTCGCGCCGCAGCTGGGCAAGCTCCTCCTTCTCCTCGGTGGTGAGCAGGTCGTCCCGCTCGCCGGCGTCGGCCTCGGCCTGGCGGATCCAGTTGCGCAGGGCCTCATGATGCACGCCGAGTTCTTCAGCCATCCGGCGGATCACGGGCTTCGGCTCGGAGGCGCGATACATGCGTACCGCACGTTCGCGCAACTCCAACGGGTATTTCCTCGGGGCAGGCATCGTATGGGCTCCTCTCATGAGTCCCATCTGACCTGCTGTCACCTCTCCCCGCATCTCGGGGGAACCTCAGACCCGTACCGGTGCGGTGTGTTGGCGGACGTCGGACCTCATAGCGTGCGGCCACGCGAGGTGGCTGGTGGACGTTAAGGAGGCGCACTATGTGCTCGTGGTCAAGCGGAACCAGTCGTCGCTGCACGATGCACCGCGTTGCTCGCCCTGGAAGGAGGCGATCGCGCGGTGCTGCGAACGACAGGTCGGGCACGGACGGCGCGAGACCCGCTCGGTTCGCACCCTCACTGTCACCGACCCTGACCTGGACTTCCCGCACGTGGCACAGGCTGCGAAGATCCTCCGGCACCGCACACCAACCTCAAGACCAGCAAGTTCACCTTCAAGACCGCCTACATCATCACCGACCTGCCAGTCCGGGCTGCATCACCGCAGGCTATCGGCTAACTCGCTCGCTCACACTTGAGGCATCGATGCCGTGCACCACGTCTGAGCCACCACGTTCGGCGAGGACGCTTCAAAGATCCGAACCGGCCGCGGACCTGAGAACATGGCCACGCTGCGCAACTTCGCGATCAGCACCCTTCCCGCCACCGGGCACCGCAGCATCGCTGCTAGCCCGCGAGAGGTTTCCTACACACCCTTCACCCACCACTGGACCTGATCGGCCCGCCCTGACCAGTAACACCACATGATTACCGGAGCTTTAATCAGATCTGCCATCTGGGTCGGCAATCTCCATTCGTTCACCACTCGGCACCGACTATCCATCACCCTCGCATTCCCTCTCACATGCGCGCAGCAGCCGAATGGCGTACTCCTGCTCCTCGGGAGTCTTCCCTAGGGAAGCCCGGTGCCAAATCCCTAGCCCTCTCGCAGGATGCGAGTGACCGAGCTCCGCAGCCAGGTACGCTCTCAACCCGTAAGTGAAGGGCTGCCCAGATACGGGAAGCCTGTCCAAGATCCTTCCTAGGACGCATCGATAATGCTTCACTACAATATGCGGATCGCCCTCGGGCAAGGAGACACCGTTGAGATCAATACCGCGGAACTCGACGTCGCGCAGCACTGCATCGGAAAAGTCGACGTTCTGCATGACGGGGCCCGGTAGCACCCTCCCGGTAAGAGAATCGTCCGAGAATACAACCCTACGCAGAGCCCCGGAGAATGAACAGTCCAAAAAGTCGGACCCTCGGAAACTCATTGCCCCCATTTTGACCCCGGAAAATACACATCGCTTAAACGAAGCATCGACACAACTCGCACCGTAGAGCATGGCGCGCGAAAAGTCGACATCTTCATATAAGCTGTAGCGATCATTCAGCGGAATGCTCAGCTGTGCACCACGGAGGCTTGCCCCGGCGAACGAGCAGCCGACAAAATTGGTCGCCCGAGCCTCCAGGCCATCGAGATTCGCCTTCTCGAACACGCAGTTGACCACCCGGGTTCCCACTAGCCGGACTCCCGGAGCTTCAGCTCCGGAAAAGTCCACGTCCGAAACGATCGCACCAGGAAGCACATCGATACCCGCCCCTTGATCGTTCTCTTCGCCCCCGAGTCGAATATTTCTCAGGTCGAGGCGCCCAGCAATGTTGAGCGATGACAGGCCATGCAGGTCAGTGCCTCGCCGCAGCGCCTCGAGTACCTCTACCGACAGTGCTTCCACTCCGCCGGGCCCAGGGTGCCGGTCACTCATCGTCAGCCTTTCCGATCTGTTCTGGGAACTTCCTCGCGTAGTCGTTGTACGTCATCGGTTGGTAGATGATCGCCAATGCCTCGGAACCAAAATTGGGAGAGTAGTCATTGAGGTGCTTCTGCCAAGCATTCTCTGTCGTCACATCACCCCACCAGCTCTTACTCTTCTCGTAAAAATCTGGAATCTTTGTGCCCTTTGGAAGCCCGCGCGGAGATATGGCGACATCGTTCTTCGCCAAGAGGGTGTCCGCCCTTGCGAGCACCTTGAAATTCTCGTCGATGACAGTACCTTGATGCTGATAGAAGCGAACGTACCATGGAGCCTTGTCAGAATCCGATTCGACACCGTCCCCGGCCTCTGCTCGACCCCTCTCCACGTCTCCGATCTGCGCGGGGCTCAGGCCTGTAGAGCTGAAGTCGGATTCAGCGCTGGAAGCGTGACCGCGGAGCGCCGCTTCGACTTCCGGAGTCCATTTCGCGGCCGCGCCGATGTCAATCTTTCCGAACTGTGAAGCATATTCAGTGATAGCTTGCTGCACCACTGCGAATGCTGCCTTCACTTTTTCGTTGGTCCCGTCGCGATTCATCTGCTCATACAGATTCATCGCTCGCGTGTTGCGGCTGATAATGCGTCCCAGCGCGAGGTATTCCGGCCCCGACCCGGCGCCTTGCTGCTGCAATTGCGCTCGTCTGGCCCTGCATTTATCCTCCACTCGCCGTTCCAGCGCGCTGGCCATCATCAGACCGTCGGACCCTAGCCGAAGGCTGTGCCCGTGGCCTTCCATGGGAAAGTTCGCTTTCAGTTCCGACGGCGAATTCTTCCCATTCTTCCCATCGGCAGGCTTGCGGGCGGAAGATTTCTTGCCCGAATCGGGGTCCTTCCCCTTCAATTTTTTCCAGAGAGCCTTGCCTTTCTTTGCGATGAAGGTGATGATTTTGTCGATGACTTTGTTGACGGGGCGGGCTACGGCGTGGAAGACGGATTTGACTTTGCTGGCGAGGCTTTCGATGCCAAGGAGGGAAGCGAGCAGTCCGAGGAGGGTGGGGATGGAGGCCGCTAACGCGCCCTCGACCAACTTGGGGACGCCAGCCTCACCGCCGTTCGCGATGGCGATCACCGCGTCGAGGACGGAGTTGACGAATTCGAGGACCTGGGCGCCCTGGGTGACGACGAAGGTGACGATGTCGATGATGGCTTTGACCGCGCGGACGAACGCCGACGCCGGGTTGAGGAGGGAGAGGATCCAGGTGATGCCGGCGATGATGACGGTGGGGATCAGGTAGGACGTCAGCTTGCCGAGGATGGTGGCTTTGAGGTCGCCCACCTCGGCGACGATCTCCTTCTCGGCGCCGGCTGGGCCCTCCTTGGAGAGCTTCTCCGCGATGGGGACGGTTTTCTCGGCGGCGGTGACGGCCTGGTCGGGGACGCCTTTGCTGGTGATGCGGGCACGGATGTTGGCCCAGGTCAGGCCGAGGAGGGAGGTGATGAGCTGGATGATGCCTTTGAGGTCGAAGGATGCCGGGAGAGTGAGGCCGGCTTTGACGGCGGTGCCAAGGAGCCAGGAGACCAGGCCCTTCTTCAAGTGGTCGGCGATGTTGGCGAGGAAGAGTTTGAGGCCGGCGCCGACGGCGTGGACGAGGTTGTTGAGGAACCCGATGGGGTCCTTGATGATTTTGCCGATGGCGGTGGCGGCCTTGGCAAGGACGCCCATGAGCATGTTTTTGAGCTCGATGATGGTCTTGATGACGCCGGCGATGGCTCCGACGGCTTTGGCGACCAGGCCCTTGTTGGCGTCCTGGAGCTTCTTGATCTCGTCATCGACGCTCTTGAGGGCCTTGGTGTATTTGGTGGCCAGGTCCTGCACCAGCTGCTTGGACTTGTCGTTGACCTCCGACTCCAGGCCGTCGAACTTGCCCGCGAAGTCCTTGGCGGCCTCCTGCCCGTAGCCACGCAGGTCCGCAGGCAGCTTGTTCACCTCGGAGGTGAGCTGCTTGCGCCCGGTGGCGATGCGGAACTTGGCTTTCCCCAGCTCACGGCCGATGGTGTCGGCGATGGACGAGATGACCCCTTGCATCTGGGTGACGTAGAGCTGGCGGGAGAGCTGGAAGAGGTCGTTCGCCTCTTTCGGCATCCCCAGCAGTTTGTCCTTGCCCCACTTCAGCTTGCCGGTCCAGCCGCCGTACCTCTTGGACTTGTACGCGTTCATCCGCTGCTTCTGGTCGGCCTCGAACGCAGCCCGGGCCTTCGCCTCCCCGGCGGTGAACTGCTGGTCGACCAGCTTGTCCAGCCCGGACAGGATGCCCTCGACGTCCTTCTTCGTGGCGTCGAAGACCTTCTGCAACGCGGCGGTGGCCTCCGCCCGCCGGGACTCGTCCTTGGACTTCGCCCCGCCCTTGCCCGCATCCACCGCCTTGCCGGCGGCCGCCCGGGTGGCGGTCAGGTGCGCCATTGCCTGGGCACCCGAGGCAGCGGCCCCGGACTTGGCCTCGGCGATGTGCTGCTTCTCCCCTGCCCGAGCCTTGCCCGGCGCGGCCGCCGAATGCGCGTCGGCGGTCTTCTTGTCCTTCAACGCCCCCGTGAACTCGGGTTCGTTGCTGGTGGCCAGCTGGTGGTCGGTGACGTCGGCGGCGGCCATCTGCTGGTCGGTCTGCTTCGGACCGCCGGAGAAGTCCGTGACCGCGGCAGGCTGCGATTGCGGAGCGGCATCAGCCGCGTTCGGGGCACCAGGGTTGCCCGGCGGGTGGTCCGCCTGCATCGGCGTGACCTGCTTGGCCTTCGCGGCCGACGTGTCCGGCGGGGCGTTCGTCGTACTCGAAATGGCGTGCGCGGAGGCGTCCTTGCCCGCGGTGACCTTCCCGTCCACCGCACCCTTGATCGCCTCGGCCTTACCGGACTTCGAGAACTTGTCGGCCTCGTCCAGGTTCTTGGGCGCCTGCGCGGCGATCGCGTCGTTGACCGCCTTGATGAACGCCGCCTTGTCGAACGCACCCGGCTTCGCGACATCCATCCTCGCGGAGTTCGCGACCTTCCCCTGCGCCTCCCGGTCATCCGGCGGAGCCACCGCTGCATCCTGCGCCGACTTCGACTCCGAAGCAGCGGGCTGGTGATGCGCCAACGCCACCTTCTTCGCCGCCACATCAGCATTCACCCGCCGCATCCCCGGTGCCTGGGAGGGCGGCGGCGACACCGGAGCCACGTACCGCTGTGCGACTAACCGGGCAACCGCGGCATTCCCTGCCGTGCCCTGAAGGAGTTGGACGGTCTGTCGGCTCAGTGCCCGGGCCTGCGGAACCGGCGCGGGCGCACGGTCAGGAGCCGGAGAACTCTGCTCCGGCGATGCGTCCTGTGGGGACTGATGCGGTCGGTCGCTGTCGGGGGACTTCTCCGGAGTGGCCTTCACCGCAGCACTCCCGTCGCCCGCTCGCCTGCCCGGCCGTGTGCTTCCTCAGCATGCGAGGCAACGGAGAAGCTGGGGATGAACGCTTGGGCAGGGAGTGGTGCAGAGAGCGAGTGTCCGTCAGGGAAGACGGCGCTGAGTCGGCCCGTGAGGAAGTGCCACCGTCCGTGAGACACGAGCGCAGGGACACGGCGTGAGACAGCCTGAGAACCCGCAGGTCACGGCGATGCCGTATGACACGGGCCGCGAGACCCTACAACCGTCTACCGGCACTTCCCGACCAAGGAAGACCTCGTCCTCATAGACCAGCCCGCCCTGCTCATCGCCGAGCGGGTCGCCGCGTCACCCGCGACGGAGCCCCTGGTGCAACGCGTCGGCGGCGCGCTGGTCGCCGCGGCGGAAGCACTGACCGGCGGCGACGGGGGCGAACCGGCCGTGAACCAGCGGTTCCTGCTGGACTGCCTCCGGCTCATGATCGCCACACCCGCGCTACGAGCCCGGCACCTGGACAGCCAGCACGCACTGGAACGGACCATCGCCGACGCGCTCGGTGACGCCCCGTCCGATCCCGGCGCCGCCTTCCCCGCCCAGGCGGCGATCAGCGCCTGCCTGGCCGTGACGCACACCGCGCTGACGCGCTGGGCCGAGGACGACGGGCGGACGAGCCTGCCCGGCCTGATCGCGCGCGCGTTCGCCGCGGCCTTCGGGCAGCAGCCCCGGCGCACACCCCCCGCCGCGCCCACCGGCCCGGTAGGCCTGCCGCCGTGAGGCGTGCGGAGCGGGACGGGATATCGGGCCGGTTCTCCGACGTTGCGCCGCAACGGCGGCAGGCCCGCCGTCGACCGGCGGCGGGCCGGTCCACGACGGGGCGCCCGCCGTCCTGGCCGTACGTCCTCACAGGCTGCGGGCGGTGATGTCGCCGTTGGAGGTGGTGGCGCGGATGTCGAGTTCCGTGGTGCCGTCGTTCTTGAGGGAGTTGCTGACGCGGCCGTGGTCGGTGCCGGCGTCCAGGGAGGCCGAGACGCCCGCCGCGGCGGCGACCGAGATGCTGCCGGACCGGGTGCGGAGCACGACCTCGCCGCGCACGGCCTCGGCGATGCGGATGTCGCCCCTTGCGGTGCTGATGTCCGCGGGGCCGGCGAGCCGGCCGACCTCGACGTCGCCGTCCGTCGCGGTGAGCCGGAGGCTCGCGGCCTCGTCGACCTTGATCCGGCGGTACGCGCCCTCGAAGACGACGTCGCCGAGGCGTCCGACGCCGCGCAGTTCGGTGCCGGCGGCCTTGACCTCGACCCGCGAGCCGGCGGGCAGCTGGACGGTGACCTCCAGGGCGCCGGAGGATCCGACGAGCCGGTTGCCGGAAGCTCCCGCGGCGATCCGCAGGACGCCGTCGGCGTAGCTGACGGTGGCCTGCTCGGCGGCCTTGGTGTCGCGGCTCTTGGCGGGGTCGGCCGCCAGCACCTCGACGGTGGTGTCGGCGCGGTCGGCGGCTATGAACTGGACGCGCCCGGCGGGGATGTCCAGGACGGCGGAGATCGGGGCGGGGGTGTCGAACTTCTGCATGGTGCTCTCCGGTGCTCGTTCTCGGTTTCTGACATGGGAAACGCTACGTTGCTTTCCAGATCCAGGCAACGCCTTCATTGCACTGGATCTTCATTTACCATGGTCAGAGCAATCAAACCGTTGCAACGGCCATGAACGCAACGCAACGACGGCTATCCAGCCGTTGCAATGAGTGGAACGTGAACGCTATGCTGGTGCACTCAGGGACCACCGCGAGGGATCACCGAGGAGACCGCGATGCCGGGAGGCAGGCTCACCCAGGCCGAACGACGCCAGATCGCGCTGGGGCTGGCCGACAGCCTCCCCTACGCCGAGATCGCCCGCCGCCTCGACCGCCCGACCTCGACGGTCACCCGCGAGGTGATGCGCAACGGCGGTCCCACCGCCTACCGCGCCGACCTGGCCCACCGCGCCACCGAACGCCGCGCCCACCAGCGCAGGCCCGCCGCCGCACCGGGGCCGGAGTCGGCACCCCAGCCGCACGGACGCGACGCCGGGGCCGTGGCCGAGTACGAGGAGACGTTCACCACCGTCCTCATGGGCTCGGGGCTGACCAAGATGGCGTCCCGGGTGCTGACCTGCCTCTTCACCACCGACGCCGGCAGCCTCACCGCGTCCCAGCTCGCCCAGCGCCTCCAGGTCAGCCCTGCGTCGGTCTCCAAGGCCATCGCCTTCCTGGAGAGCCAGAGCCTGGTCCGCCGGGAACGCGACGAGCACCGCCGCGACCGCTATGTCGTCGACGACGAGCTCTTCTACCAGGCGACGATCGCCAGCGCCCGGGCCAACGACCAGCTCGTCGAGACCGCCCGCCAGGGCGTCGCCGTCCTCGGCCCCCACACCCCCGCGGCCGCCCGCCTGGAGAACATCGCCCGCTTCCTCGACTTCATCAGCGAGAGCATCACCCGCGCCGCGGAACAGGCCCGCGAGGTCCTGCACACCAGCCCCCGCCAGGAGCCCCCTCCCGACCCCAAATGACTCGCCCCGCGAAGGCCGGCCGCCCTAGGGTTCCGACCCATGGACTGGCGAACCTGGCACGACGCTTACGACCAGCCCGGCTCCTGGCCGGCCCGGCGGCTTGAGGTGGTGCAGGAGCAGATCCGGGTCGCACTGCACGCCGGCCCGCCCGGCGCCCTGCGGGTCGTCAGCCTGTGCGCCGGCCAGGGGCGCGATCTGCTGGAGGCGCTGGCCGGCCATCCCCGGCGTGACGACGTGCGCGCGCGTCTGGTCGAACTGGACCCGCGGAACACCGCGTTCGCCGAGGAGTCGGCCCGGGCGGCCGGCCTGGAGCAGGTGGAGGTGGTGACGGGGGACGCCTCGCTCACCGATCAGTACCTCGGCATGGTCCCGGCCGACCTCGTGCTGGTCTGCGGGGTGTTCGGCAACATCAGCGACGCGGACATCGAGCGCACGATCGACTCGTGCTCCCAGTTGTGCAGGAGCGGCGGCACCGTCGTCTGGACCCGCCACCGCGGCGCGCCCGACCGCGTACCGCTGGTCTGCGAGCGGTTCGCCGCGCGCGGGTTCGACCTGCGATGGCTGTCGGAGCCGGATGCCGGCTTCGGTGTCGGCGCGCACCGCTTCACCGGCGAACCGCAGCCGCTGGTGCCCGGGACGAGCCTGTTCACCTTCGTCGGGTACGACGTCCTGAGGCAGGCGTCGGGGCAGGCGTCGGGGCAGGCGTCGGGGCAGGGGTGAGGCGGGTGCAGTCGTACCGGCCCTCTAGGGTCGGGGGCATGTCTGCCGCCCGTGAACCCGCCGCCGCGCCCCCTCTCGTCCTGCGTCCCGCAACCCGCGCCGACCTGCCCGTCGTACTGGCCCTGCTGGCCGGCGAGGAGGAGGTGGTGGACCCGGCGGCCGTCGCCGTCACCGAGCCCTACGAGCGCGCCTTCGCCGCCATCGACGCCGATCCGCGCAACGAACTGCTGGTCCTGGTCGAGGCGTTCGAGGACCAGGGGGCCGGCGGGGAGGTGGTGGGCTGCCTGCAGGCGACGTACATCCCCGGGCTCGGCAAGGGCGGAGCCGAGCGTGCGCTGATCGAGGCGGTGCGCGTCCGCGCGGACCGCCGCGGCGGCGGGCTCGGCAGGATCCTGATGGAGGGCACGATCGAGCGGGCGCGGGCGCGCGGCTGCACACTCGTCCAGCTGACGAGCAACAAGCGGCGCGAGGACGCGCACCGCTTCTATGCGGGGCTGGGATTCGCGCGCAGCCACGACGGGTTCAAGCTTCCGCTCTAGGGTCCGCCGCAGGGTCGTCGCCGGGTCAGGTCCAGGTGGGCAGGCGGGCGGCGTAGCGGGCGCCGAAGCCGCCGTCGGGGAGGATCTCGTCGACGGCCGCGAGGTCGGTCGCGGTGAGGACGACCTCGGCGGCGGCCGCGTTCTCCTCGACCCGGGACGGGCTGCGGGTGCCGGGGATGGGGACGATGTGCTCGCCGCGGCCGAGCAGCCAGGCCAGCGCGAGCTGGGAGACGGTGATCCCCCGGCCGGCGGCGAGTTCGCCGAGGCGCCGGACGGCGTCGAGGTTCTTCTCGTAGTTGCCGGGCTGCCAGCGGGGATCGGTGCCGCGCATGTCGGTCGCGTCGTACTGCGCGGCGGGCCTGGCGGTGCCGGTGAGGAAGCCCCGGCCGAGCGGGGAGTAGGCGACGAAGCCGATGCCCAGCTCCTCCAGGGTGGGGAAGAGCTGCTCGACGTCGCGCTCGAAGAGCGAGTACTCGGTCTGCAGGACGGAGACCGGCTGCACGGCGTGGGCGCGGCGGACGGTCTGCGGTCCTGCCTCGCTGAGCCCGAAGTACTTCACCTTGCCGGCGTCGATCAGTTCCTTGACGGCCCCCGCGACGTCCTCGATGGGGACGTCGGGGTCGACGCGGTGCTGGTAGAGGACGTCGAGGTGGTCGACGCCGAGGTTGCCCAGGCTGCTGTCGACGACCTCGCGGATGTGCCCGGGACGGCTGTCGGTCTCAAGGTCGCGGGTGAAGCCGAACTTGGTGGCGATGACCACCTGGTCGCGGAAGCCGGCCAGCGCGCGGCCGACGATCTTCTCGTTCTCGCCCCAGCCGTAGACCTCGGCGGTGTCGAAGTGGGTGATCCCCAGGTCGTAGGCGCGGCGGATGGCGGCGACGCCCTCCTGCTCGTCGCTGGGGCCGTAGGCGATCGAGATGCCCATCGCGCCGTAGCCGAGGGCGGAGACCTCCAGGCCCTGGCTGCCGAGTGTCCTGTGCTGCATGGCGATGGCGCCTCTCCCGACGGAAACGGAACCCTTCGGTTCGAGCCTAGGCAGCGTGGGTGCCCTCCCCCGCCGCCTGCGCGCCCGCAGGTCCGTGGCCGTCGCCGAGACCACCCGTTCGGCCCAGTGCGTCAGGGGGGCGTCAAGGCCGGGCTCCCGGCGTCAAGCGTGCGTCAGGGCGTACGGGGTCCACCCCGGTGCCGGGCTTAGCGTCGTGAAGTGCCGCGGGTCCTCGAAGGCCCGCGGCAACCGACGTCACAAGGAGTACGCCATGTCGGCACCCACCACCCCGGAGGAAGCAGAGCCCCTTGAACGGGGCCCGGCCGGACACGCGCTGTTCGTTCCCGTCCGGCCGGGACCCGCGGGGTGCACCACCCGCTTCTTCCGCAACGCCCTCGGCGGGCGTACCGCGGTCGCCTTCACCAGCGAACCCGCGCTGATCCGGGCGCTCGGACCCGACCAGCGCTGGATGCGCCTGTCGGAGCCGGCCCTGCGCGCGCTGGCCGGCCCCCTCGGGATCACCGAGGTGCGCATCGACCCCCGGCTGTCCGCGCCGGCGCCGGGGCCGGGACCAGCCCTCCCGCAGGCCCCGCACCACGCGCTCGTCGGCCAGGACAGGTTCTAGGAGGCAACCCGTGTCCGTATCCCTGACTCCGATCCCCGTGCCCACCTCGGAACCGGACCCGCTGTCGGTGTGGCCGGCGTCGGCCAGGCGCGCTCCGCACGGTGACCTGACCGTCGCCGGGGTCTCGCTCGCCGAGGCCGCCGACCGCTTCGGCACCCCGCTGTACGTCCTGGACGAGGCCGAACTGCGGAGCCGCTGCCGCACCTACACCGCCGCCTTCCCCGAGGCCGACGTGATCTACGCGGCCAAGGCGTTCCTGTGCCGGGCGGTCGCCACCTGGGTACGCGGCGAGGGCCTCGGCCTGGACGTGTGCTCGGCCGGCGAGCTGGAACTGGCCGCCGCCACCGGCTTCCCCGCCGACCGCATCGTGCTGCACGGCAACGCCAAGTCCCCGCAGGACCTGCGGAGCGCGGTGCGGCTCGGCGTCGGCCGGATCGTCATCGACAACGCCACCGAGATCGCCCGGCTGGCCACCCTCGTCGCACCGCACGACCGGCAGAAGGTGCTGCTGCGGGTCGTCCCCGGCGTGGTCGCCGGCGGGCACAAGGCGGTCCGCACCGGCACCGACGACCAGAAGTTCGGGGTGTCCATCGCCGACGGCTCCGCCCTGCACACCGTGGAGCGCATCCTCGGCCAGCCGCGCCTGGAACTGGTCGGCCTGCACTGCCACATCGGCTCCCAGGTCACCGAGGTCAAGCCGTACCTGGCGGCGCTGCGCCGGCTCATCGGCCTACTGGCCCGCATCCGCGACCAGCACGGCATCGTCCTGCCGCAGCTCGACCTCGGCGGCGGCCACGCGGTGGCCTACCGCCCGGGCGACACCGCCCTGGACATCACCGCGCTGGCCGCCCGTACCAGGGCAGAACTCGCCGACGGCTGCCGCCGCAACGGCCTGCCCGTCCCGCGGCTGACCATCGAGCCGGGCAGGGCCATCGTCGGCCCCGCCGCCGTCGCCCTCTACCGCGTCCTGGCCGTCAAGCACACCGGCGGCCGCACCCTGGTCGCGGTGGACGGCGGCATGAGCGACAACCCGAGGCCCGCGCTGTACGGGGTCCGCTACGCGCCGACCCTCGTCGGCCGCGCCGCGGCACCGGGCCGCACGCCGGTCACGGTCGTCGGCCGGTACTGCGAGGCCGGCGACATCCTCGCCGAGGACGTGGCGCTCCCCGAGGACGTACGTCCCGGCGACCTGCTGGCGGTGCCGGTCGCCGGGGCGTACCAGCTCTCGATGGCGGGCAGCTACAACATGGTCGGCCGCCCCCCGCTGATCGCCGTCGCCAACGGCCAGGCCCGGGTGCTGATACGCCGGGAGTCCCCGGCCGACCTGCGCCTGCGCGACATCGGCATCTGAACGCGCCACGGGCCGCGACGGCCCGGCCGGCGGACCGGGCACCCCCGTTCGCGTACGGCACCTGGACACGGAAGGAGGCGAAGCGCCATGGCACACAGCGGGCGGGTCGTCGTCGGCGTCAGCGGATCGCTGCGGAGCCTGGGCGCCCTGCACCGGGCGGTGGACGAGGCCCGGCACCGCGGCGGCGGACTCGTGGCGGTCCTGGCCTGGACGCCGGTGGGCGGTGAGGGGACCGCCCGCAGGACGCCCTGCACGCCGACGCTCGCGGCCTGGGAGAAAGCCGCCGCGGCCCGTTTGGAGCAGGCCTTCCGGGACGCCTTCGGCGGTCGCCCGAACGGCGTCCCCCTGAGTCTGGTCACCGCGCGCGGCGAGGCGGGTACGGCGCTGACGCAACTCGCCGACCGGCCGGACGACCTGCTGGTGATCAGCACCGGACGGCAGGGCGGACTGACCCGGCTCTTCCACGGCGGGGTGAGCCGGTACTGCCTGGCGCACGCGCACTGCGACGTCCTCGCCGTCCCGCCGTCGGAGCTGATGCGCGACCTGGACCGCGCCCTGCGGCCGCGCGCGGCCGCGTGAAGGACGCCGCGGCTCGGCATACTGGCGGCGACGCCACCCCGAGGAGGAGTCCGTCGTGCCGCTGATCCGCAGCCTCCGCTCCGCAGCCCGCCGTGTCCAGCGGCGGCCGCGCCGGGTGGACCTCAGCCACCCGGCCCGCTCCCCGCTGGGCAGCGCCGTGGTGAACTGCGTCGTCTACCGCGACGGCGTGCGCCAGCTGGGTGACTGCACGCCGGACGAGGCCGTACGCAAGATCCGCCGCTCCGGCGGCTTCGTGTGGATGGGCCTGTACGAACCCACCCAGGAGGAGTTCGCCGGCATCACCGAGCTGTTCGGGCTCCACCCGCTGGCCGTGGAGGACTCCGTCCACGCGCACCAGCGGCCCAAGGTCGAACGCTACGACGGCACGCTCTTCACCGTCCTGAAGACCGTCGCCTACGTCACCCACGAGCGCCTGACCACGACGAGCGAGATCGTGAGCACCGGGGAGATCATGGTGTTCACCGGCCCCGACTTCGTCATCACCGTCCGGCACGGCGGGCACAGCTCGCTCGGCCCGATGCGCGAGGAACTGGAGGGCAGGCCCGACCATCTGGCGCTGGGCCCCATGGCCGTGCTGCACGCCATCGTCGACCATGTCGTCGACCAGTACCTGGACGTGACGGACTCGGTGCAGGACGACGTCGACGCGGTCGAGATCGAGGTCTTCTCCCCGACCGGCACGCGCGGCACGGACGCCGGGCGCATCTACCAGCTCAAGCGCGAACTCCTGGAACTCAAACGGGCGGTGTCCCCGCTGGTCCGTCCCCTGCAACTGCTCGTCGAGCGGGCGTACGAGCCGGTCGACCCGGAGATCCGCCGATACTTCCGCGACGTGGGCGACCACCTGTCCAAGGCCAACGAGCAGATCAACGCCTTCGACGAACTGCTCAACTCGATCCTCCAGGCGAACATCGCCCAGGTCACCGTCGCCCAGAACGAGGACATGCGCAAGATCACCGCCTGGGCCGCGATCATCGCGGTGCCCACGCTGATCAGCGGCATCTACGGCATGAACTTCGACCACATGCCGGAACTGCACTGGCTGTACGGCTATCCGATCGTCGTGGCCGTCATGGTCACCGCCTGCCTGCTGATCCATCGGGGCTTCCGCCGCAACGGCTGGCTCTGACCGCGGCCTGAGGGGTGTCAGTACGGCGCGGGCGGGCACGCGAGGGCATGTGAGAACCCAAGCAGCGAGACAAGCGGTGCGGCCCCGTTCGCGGCACCTGACCAGCGGCGAGGCCGTCGCGGCCGGAGCCCGTGCGGGCTTCGTGGCCCGCGGGGTCATCTACGTCCTCATCGGTGTCCTGGCGGTACGCATCGCCACCGCCGACAGCGGCGGGCAGCAGCAGGCCGACCGGGGCGGCGCGCTCGCGGAGATCGCGCACAAGCCGCTCGGCGGCGTCCTGCTGTGGCTGCTCGGCACAGGGCTGGCCGGCATGGCCCTGTGGCGGCTGTCCCAGGCCGCCTTCGGGCAGGGCGGCCCCGACGGCGACAAGCCGGGCAAGCGCGCGACCAGCGCGGCACGCTGCGTCTTCTACGGCTTCGTGTCGTACTCCGTGCTCGCCTACGCGGCCGGCGACAAGGGCAGCGGCAGCGGATCGACCGACCGGCAGACCAACGACGTGACGGCCAAGGCCCTGGACTGGCCCGGCGGTCAGTGGATCGTCGCGGTCGCGGGCGTCGGCGTGGGGTGCGCGGGCCTGTGGATCGCCGGCCGCGCCGTGCTGCGCAAGTTCCGCAAGCACCTGAAGACGGCGGAGATGTCCCGGTGGCAACGCCGCGCGGTGGACGCCGTCGGGGTGTTCGGCGGCACGGCGCGCGGAGTCGTGCTCGCCACCGCGGGCGGCTTCGCCGTGGCCGCCGCGGTCGAGCACACCCCTGGCAAGTCCAAGGGCATGGACGACACCCTGCGCTCGTTCGTCGACACGCCCGCCGGGCCGTGGCTGCTGGTCCTCGTCGCGGCCGGGCTGATCGCCTTCGGCGCATTCTCCTGGGCCAACGCCCGCTGGCGCAGGCTCTGAACGGTTCGTGAACGCCGCGGCCGCCGGACGGTGAATCCGGCGGCCGCACAGCGCTCTCCCGAATTGCGGCCCAATTGCCCTCCCGGCAAAGGTGGTCTGCTTCTCCTGCCGCAGCCCGGCATTCTCCGGCAAGCATCGGGCGCCACGAATTTCCGGCACAGCAGCGGGCGTTGCCCGCCCCCTCGCGAGGGGGCGGGCAACGCCCGGTGGTCCAGGTCTGCTTGGTGCCGCTACCAGCGATACCACCGGCCTCGGCCACCGCTGCTGTGGGTACCACGCATGACGAATCCCAGCAGCCACAACACGAGCACCACGACCGCGATCCACCACAGAAGGTGGAGTGCGAATCCCGCACCGAAAAGAAGCAGTGCGAGCAGAAGAACGACGAGCACCGGTCCCATGATTATCAACCTCCAACGAGCCGCCTGCCCCCACTCCGAACACCCATGCGGAATTCCGCACACCGCATTTCCGGGACGCGACAGAGCGCCGCCGCCGGCGCACGGCACACTGGTCCGCATGACACCCGACGCACTCAAAGCCGTCTGCCTGGGACTGAACGGGGCGGTCGAGACCTTCCCCTTCAACGCGGAGACCTCCGTCTTCAAGGTCGACGGGAAGATCTTCGCGATCAGCGCCCTGGACTCGGGACCGCTGAGCGTGAGCCTGAAGTGCGAGCCCGAGATCGCCGTGCGGCTGCGCGAGATGCATCAGGAGATCACCGCCGGCTGGCATCTCAACAAGCGCCACTGGAACACGGTGCACCTCGACGGGTCGCTGCCCGACGGCCTGGTCGTCGAGATGGTCGAGGACTCCTACGACCTGATCGTCGCCAAGCTCCCGCGCGCCCGGCAACTCCTGCTGGACTGGCCCGGGGTGCGCAGGCCCGACGAACGCTGATGCCGCCGTACGGCTTCACCACGATCGCGTGGACGCCTGTGAGGTGGGTCTCAAGACGCCATATACCACATCGGGCGATGTCATAAAGTTATCAATCACCCCTACTGGAATTCCTGGTCCTTTTCCGGACGGATACGGCGAAGGCCTGTTCGGGTACAGAGCTGGACAGACCAGCACGATCTGATCCCCCCACCCGGGCGTGCCTCCCCACGGGCGGCGTCCCGAGCGAACGAGGAACGACCATGGCGTCCAGCCTGACGAAGGACGCCGCCCGGCAGAGCAGTCCGACTCCTCCGGGCGGTGCGAAGAGCTTCTTCGGCCACCCCCGTGGCCTGGCCACGCTCTTCATGACCGAGATGTGGGAGCGCTTCAGCTTCTACGGCATGCGCGCGCTGCTGCCGCTCTACCTGATCGCCGGCGGGCCGGCCGCCGACAAGGGCTCGCAGGGCGGCGGGCTGGCCATGACGGCCGCCACGGCCACCGCCATCTACTCGATCTACCTGGCGATGGTCTACCTGCTCGCCATGCCGGGCGGCTGGTTCGGCGACCGGGTCTGGGGTCCGCGCAAGACCGTCGTGGTCTCCTCGGCGATCATCATGGCCGGCCACCTGACGCTGGCGCTCCCCGGCGAGGGGCCGTTCTTCGGCGGCCTGGCCCTGGTGGCGATCGGCTCCGGGCTGCTCAAGGCCAACATCTCGACGATGGTCGGGCACCTCTACGACGGCCCCGACGACCCCCGCAGGGACGGCGGCTTCACCGTCTTCTACATGGGCATCAACGTCGGCGCCTTCGCCGCGCCGCTGGTCATCGGCACCGTCGGCCAGAACTACAGCTGGCACCTGGGCTTCGCGCTGGCCGCGGTGGGCATGGCGCTGGGCCTGTTCCAGTTCCTGCTGGGCACCCGGCACCTCAGCGAGCGCAGCAGCGTCGTCCCCAAGCCGCTGAGCCGCGCCGAGCGCAACGCGACCCTGCGCAAGAGCATGCTGTGGCTGCTCGTAGCGGCGGTCTTCTACGGCGTGCTGGCCGGCACCGGCGTCTACACCCTGAACTGGGCGTTGGTGCCGATCACCCTGATCGGCCTGGTCATCCCGGTCGCCGTCCTGGCGCGCATCAGCCGCGACAAGGAGCTGACGAAGACCGAGCGGTCCAAGATGAGCGGCTACATCTGGTTCTTCGTGGCCGCCGCCGTGTTCTGGATGATCTACGACCAGGGCGGGTCGACGATGTCGATCTTCGGCGACAGCAAGAGCCGCGACACCCTGTTCGGCTTCGGCTTCCCCTCGTCCTGGTACCAGTCGGTGAACCCGCTGTGGATCATGGCGCTGGCGCCGGTCATCGCATGGGTGTGGGTGTGGCTGGCGCGCAGGAACCGGGAGCCCGGCACCACGGCGAAGTTCGCGATCGGCCTGTTCCTGATCGGCGCGTCGTTCCTCGTCTTCATCGTGCCGATGGCGATGGCGTCGGACGGCACGAAGGTCAGCCCGATGTGGCTGGTGTCGATCTACATGATCCAGACCGTCGGCGAGCTGGCCCTGTCCCCGGTCGGCCTGTCGGTGACCACGAAGATGGCGCCGGCCAAGTACGGCAGCCAGATGATGGGCGTCTGGTTCCTGGCCGTCACCGCGGGCGACTGCACGACGAGCCTGCTGTCCCTGGCGGGCGTCGATCTGAACGGCACGAACGTGGTGGCGTTCGAGGGCGTCCTCGCCTGTATCGCGGGCTACGCGATCTGGACCTACCGGCGCAAGGTGGCCGCCCTCATGGGCGACGTGCGCTGAGGCCCCGGCCCCTCGGCTCCTTGGGCCGATCGGCGCCCGGCCACGGCGTGCCTCGCCCGTCCCGGCGGGCGCCGGTGGAGGATCGGTGGGGCGGCGGTGCGCTTCCGCGCCGCCCCCCGGCGTGAAGAGGTCCCGATGAAGGCGTTCGACGACGGCCTCCGCGGCGACGCGCCGGGCGGCGGCCGCTACGGCGAGGCCGTCTTCCCTCCCGGCCAGGCGGGCGAGGACGAGCGCATCGACTACGGCGCCCTCGCCTACGACGACGTCACCATGGCGCGGCTGCGGGCGCTGGGGGCCGGCCCCGGGTGGCACTGCCTCGACGTGGGCGCCGGTACCGGCACGGTCTCCCGCCGGCTGCTGGCCGAGGCCGGGGTGGCGAGCGTGCTCGCCGTGGACCGCGACGTGCGCTTCCTGGCCGAGCGGCCCGCACCGGGGCTCGACGTGCTGGAGGCCGACATCACCGCCCCGGGCGCCGTCCCGGGCCGCTTCCGGCTCGTCCACGCGCGCTTCGTGCTGATGCACCTGCCCGAGCGCGAGCGCCTGATCGCGACGCTGGCGGAGCATGTCGCGCCCGGCGGGGTGCTGGTGCTCAGCGACGCGGTCGACCTGACGAGCGACCGTACGCCCGGCACGCCGTACACCGCGGCGATGCGGGCGATGTGGCAGGGGCTGCGGACGACCATCGGCACCGATGTCTCCTGGGTGCCGTCGTACCCGCGGCTGCTGCGGGAGGCGGGGCTGGTGTCCGTCGGGGCCGAGATCCACGTGCCTGCGCTGCTTCCCGGCAGCCCGATCAGCCGCTTCTGGGCGGACACCTGGGAGCGCAGCAGGGCCGCGATGCTCGCCACCGGGCTCGTCGACAGCGCGGGCGTCGACGCGGCCGTCCGCTACCTGGACTCCGACGAGTGCGCCGCGCTGTCCGCCGGCATGCTCACCGCCTGGGGACGGAGACCCGGCGAGGCGTGACCCCGCCCGAGCGGGGCGCCGGGCGTCAGGAGTCGGGGTCCGCCTGGCTGCGTCCGGGCAGGAGCTGCTCGGCCCAGATCGTCTTGCCGCGCGCCGTCGGGCGTACGCCCCAGTCCAGGGTGAACTGGGCGACGAGGAAGAGCCCCCGGCCGCCTTCGTCGTCGTCGTGCGCCCGCCGCAGCGTCGGGGCGGAGCCGCTGGAGTCGCTCACCTCGCAGGCCAGCGTGTTCTCGCGCATGATCAGGCGCAGCTCGACGGCGCCTTCTGAGTACCGCAGTCCGTTGGTGACCAGTTCGCTGACCAGCAGCTCGGTGCTGGGCACCAATTCCTCCAGCCCCCAGTCGGCGAGTTTGATCGCCGCCATCCGGCGGGCATGGGCGGCGCTCTCGGAGCGGTTGGGCAGGTCCCAGGAGTAGGTGCGGTCGGGACCCAGGACCCGGGTGCGCGCCAGGAAGAGGATGGTGTCGTCCCCCGGCCCGTCGGGGAAGGCCTCGGTGAGGACGTTCTGGGTCACCTTGTGGAGGTCGTCGTCTCCCGATGCGAGAGCGCGCGACAGGGCGGGTCCCGGCTCGGACAGGCTCTCGGTGTGCAGGGCCAGCACGCTTCCTGCGGAAAGGGTGACGCGGGTGAGCGGGTACGCCGGATGCCCCTGGCCGCCCAGGGCGGGACCCGCGGTCGCGTCGATCACTTCGGTGTGCCCGTCGGGATGGACGACGGTCGGCGCGACATGCCCGGCGCAGGCGACGGTGCAGGTCCCGGTCACCGGATCGTAGAAGGCCAGCACGCACGCGACGGTGAGCCCGTCGGCCCTGGGCCCGTCGGAGGTGAGCGTCGAACGCCCCGTCGCCGAGGTGACGACCTGGCCGTGGACGCGGGCGAGGATCTCGTCCGCCCGCAGGCCGACCGCGGCGAGCGTCGCGACGGCCGTGCTGACCTGGCCCATGAGGCTGACCGCCGGCATGCCGTGCCCGGCGACCTCGCCGACGACGCAGGCGATCCGGGCGCCGGAGAGCGGCACCACGTCGAACCAGGAACCGCCCGCCGCGACCGGCAGGTAGGTCCACGCGGTCTCGGCGGCGACGTGCTCGGGGAGCCGCCCGGGCACCAGCGTGCGCTGGACGAGCCGGGCGAGCGCCTTCTCCCGGGCGTGGCGGCGCGCGTTGTCGACGCACACCGCGGCGAAGGCCGCGACGCCCACCGCCTCGGCCAGGTCCTCGTCGTCGAACCCGGGGCTCGCGCCGAGCCGGTAGAAGGACGCCAGGCCCAGCGGCACCCCGCGGACGGAGAGCGGTACCGCGATCAGCGAGTGCGCCCCCTCGGCGTGCACCAGGCCGGCCTGCTCGGGTTCGCGGGACAGCCAGGCGTCGTCCGGGTCGAGGCGGCGTACGAGGCGCGGCCGGAGGTCGCCGAGCGCCTGCGCGTGCGGCGATCCGAACCGCAGGACCCAGGCGTCCCCGACCCCGAGCAGGCCGGGAACGTGGCCGGCTGCGGCGACCGCGGCACGCCGCACCGCGGCCTGCTCGTCGGGCGGCCCCGGCGCGGGCGCGTCGCCGCGCAGCACCGCGTCGAGCAGGTCGACGACGGCCACGTCCGCGAAGCCGTCCACCGCGAGGCCGGCCAACTCGGCCGCGGTGCGGAAGAGATCGACGGTGGTGCCGACCTCCGTCGCGGCCCGTTCCAGCAGCCGCAGCCGCTCGCCGGGACCGCCCTGCGCCGCCGCGGGCGCGGCGCGTCCCGTGCCCTCGTCGCCGTGCATGCCTTCCTGGGGCATGGAGAACCTCCTGGACGCGGGTGTCGGCACGGCGGGCCAGGAGGCCGCCTGCGCAGCCATGTCTAGCATAATTGCCGGATTTACCAGCATTTGGGCGGGTCGGACGCCGCGACACGCGTCGTCCGACCCGCCCCTGGCGGGACCCGTCAGGAACCGGGTCCCGCCGGGAGGTCACCGCATGGCGGCCAGGGCCGCGTCGACGCCGGCCAGCGGGGAGCCGAGCCCGGTGACGGTGTCGTAGCCCGGTCCCGCGGTGCACTCGGCGCCGCAGGCCCCGTTGGAGCCGGAGGTGACGTCGTAGAGGCTGCCGCCGAGGGCGTAGACGTCGCCGTGTGCGGTGTCGCCGTCCGGGCCGGCCACCGCCAGACGCGGCTTGCCCGCGGTGGCGCGCAACTGGTCGGCGTCGGTGAGCAGCGCGCCCCAGACCGGAGCGGACAGGCTGGTGCCGCCGACCTCCAGCCACAGCGCCGACCCGGTGGCTGTGGTGTAGACGGCGACGCCGGTGGCCGGGTCGGCGACGAAGCTGACGTCCGGGGTGGCGCGGAAGGCCGAGGCCTGGACGCCGTCCTGGTAGGCCGGCCGCTTCTCGAAGTAGCTCAGGCCGCCGCCGGTCGCGCGCCAGGCGGTCTCGCCGAGGGTGGCGCCGGAGGCGTCGAGCCGGAGGTTGGTGCCGCCGACGGCCAGGGCGTCGGGGTTGGTGCTGGAGTACCCGGCCGGGTAGCCGGCGTCGCCGGTGGACTGGGTGCACACGGCGTCGGCGAGCTTGCAGTGGCCGTCGTAGAACGACTCCTCGGAGAACTCCGACATGCCCCAGCTGTTGCTGACAACCGCCGGGTGCAGCGCGGCCGCCTTGTCGACGGCCCGGTAGAGGCCGGCCGCCGAGGCGTCCGCGGCCTCGACCAGCACGATCTTCGCGTGCGGGGCGACCGAGTGCGCCCACTCGATGTCGAGCGCCTCCTCTTCCTCCCAGTTGGCGTCCGCCGGCGGCCGGGTGCCGTCCGCGTAGACCTGCTCGAAGTCGAAGCAGTCGGTGCCGGCCGGGACGCTGTCGCAGGTCTGCGGCAGGCCGAAGTGGCCGGCGAAGTGGTTCAGGTCGGACGCCGCGGCCGGGTAGTCGTAGGCGTCGACGATGGCGACGGTCTGGCCGCTGCCGTCGCCGGTGACGCCGAGCCGCGCGCGGATCTGCTGCGGGGTGTAGCCGCGGGTGGTCTCCGTCGTGCCGTCAGGGCCGGCCTTCAGCGAGGACCGGACCTTCAGCGACGGCGTGGCGACGCCCCCGGGCAGCTGCGGGTCCTTGACCGGGGTGGCCGCCGCGCTGGCGGCGGCTGACAGCGGGGCGGCCCTGGGGGCCGCCTTCGCGGCCGCCTTCGGAGCGTCGTTGACCTGCTGGACCGTCACGCCGTGCGGGAAGCTGTCGGGCGCGACCACCTCGTCGCCGTACGCGCCGACCTCCTGGTTGAGGTCGTACGCCGCCCAGTCCCGCGGAAGGCCCACCAGTTCCGTACCCGTCCCACCGTTCAGGACCACCGGGGTGACCGTCCCGGCGAACTGCGAGAAGGCCTCGCTGCTGGGGTCGAGGTACTCGTCGGTGTGCGGGAAGGGCTGGTCGTACTGCTCCAGGCCGCCGACGCCGGCGACGAAGGTCTCCGTGCCGCCGGTGGTGGTGGCGAACACCGCCTGCTGGGAGTTGGGGAGGGTGCGGATGTCGTATGTGGCGCCGCCGTCGGCCGGGTAGACCGTCATGTCGTACGCGTGCAGCTCGACCAGGCCGTACCGCTGGGAGGCGGCGAAGCCCTGGAAGGTGCTCGCGCCGGTCGAGTTGCGCTGCGTCAGGACCCGGCCGGTGCGGCCGTCGGTGATCTGGACCAGATGGGGGCTGCCGGGCTTGTCGCCGCCCCAGGCGAAGGCGACGCCGTGGCCGTCGGCCGCGGGGATGGCGGCGGCCGCGAAGACGCCGGCCTGCTGCTCGATCCAGGCGGCGCCGGCGCCGGTGGGCTGCTCGCTCCACAGCGGGGTGCCCGCGGTGGCGTCCAGTGCGACGGCGGTCGGGGCGGGGTCGCTCGCACCGGTGCCGAAGGCGGAGCGCATGCCGCCGAATTCGAGGAAGAGGCGGCCCTGCCCATCGGTGGCGGGCGTCGAGTAGACGACCTGCTTCCCGCCGGTGCCGGCCGGCCGGTAGGTCCAGCGGACCGTCCCGTCCGCGGTGTAGGCACCGACCGACGTTGCGCCGGTGGCGACGATCTCGCCGCCGGCCACGGTCACGCCGTGCTGGAAGGCTCCGGTGCCGACGTCGGCGCCGACCCGGCCGGTGTGCGGGTCGAGCACGGCGAAGCCGCGGGAGGTGGCGGCGACCACGCGCGGGGCTGTGTTCCCCTTGCGGTCGGCCACCTGGGCGAGCTGGATCTGGTGGACGGCGCCGCCGACCGCGGAGTGCCACAGGACACGAGGAGTCGCGCTCTTCAGGTCGCGGCCGTCGAGGGCGAAGACGCCGTGGCTCTGACCGCCGACGACCAGGTCCTCGACGCCGTCGCCGTTCACGTCCGCGGCGGCCGCCGCGTAGGTGTCGCCGAGCAGCGGCAGCGCGGTGGCGTCACCGTGCGCGGGATCGACCGACCACGCCGTGAGGTCGTAGCCGACGGTGAGCAGCCGGCCCTGGTAGGGCGTCACCTGGTCGCCGACCACGTCGCCCTCGCGCCGCCACATGATGCCGCCGTCGCGGGCGTCGAAGGCGAGCAGCTGGGTGTGGTAGATGCCCTCGGGGCTGGCGGCCGACAGCGGGGTGCCGTCGGCGACCGCGGCGACGACCTGGCCGTGGCCGTGCGGGTCGAACTCCAGCGAGAGCGCGGGGGCGTTGGCGCCGCCGACGGTGCTGGCGGTCCGGTGCGCCCAGACGGTCTTCCCGTTCTCGTCCCAGCCGGAGACGGTGCTCTGGCCGTCGGCCAGCGTCACAGGGTCGATGCCGAGTTCGGCGACGGCGTAGCGGGCCTGCTTGCCGTGGGCCTGGCCGTTGACGAGGAAGGCCTCGGGTATGGTGCCGTCGCGCGAGGCGAGCACCTTGCGGGCGCCGGTGCGGGCGTCGAAGGACGTGAGGTCCCAGCGGACCGCGTCGAAGGGGTCGTTCTGCTCGGCGACCAGGACGCGGTCGGACCCCGGGTCCTGGTGCAGGATGCGCGGGTAGCCGGGCGTCTTGACGTCCACGCTGACGTGGCCGCCGGCGGCGTCGAGGACGACCACGTGGCCGGCCGGCGGGCGCGGGCTGCCCAGGCCCATCGGGGTGTCGGTCCAGCCGGCGGTGATCCGCCCGCCGGTGAGGGGCTCGACGTCGGTCCACGCTGCCCAGGGAGCGTGGGTGCTGTAGCTCCAGGCGGCCCGGGCGGTGAGGCCTGCGCCGCTGCCGGGGGCGAAGGAGTAGGCGGTCAGCGAGCTGCGGCTGTCGCCCTGTTCGGCGACCGGGTTCGCGTACCAGTTCGGCCCCGTGCGGTCGGCGACGATCAGCTTCCCGTCCTCCGCAAGCAGCGAACCGACGCTTCCGGGCACCAGCTTGTGCCACAGCATCCGGCCCGTGCGGCCGTCGAGGACGCTGACGAAGGTGCCGGACTGCAGGGTGGAACCGGGAGTGGTGAAGGAACGGGCCGGTGCGTCGCCCACCGAGTACGCCACGGCCACGTCCGCGACGCCGTCCTGGTTGAAGTCGGCCTGCGCGTAGGGGTGGGTGCCGATCGAGGACGGCTGGTAGGGGTCGTAGCCCTCGTAGAGGGTCGGGGTGAACTCCTCCGTCTGGTACGGGAGTTTGGCCGTGACCTGCCAGTCCGTGTACAGCGAGTGGGTGGTGCGCTGCCACACCGGGTCGCCGTGGGCGTCGTAGCGGGTGACCGAGCCGCCGCTGAACAGGGCGACCCAGTCGCCGGTGCCGTTCAGGGCCAGCGTGGAGGCCGCGCCGCGGGCGGTCTGCCAGGTGGTCTGCTCGTCGATGCCGGACGCCGCCGAGGCGGCAGGCGTGCTCGGTGCGCTGGTGTCGCCGGTGCTGTCGGTGCCTGCGGCAGCGGCCGCCGCGACGAGGCCGGGGGTGCCGTCCGATCGCGGAATGTAGCGGGCGCTGAGTTCGGCCAACTGCCGGGCGTTCAGGCGCAGGACGTGCGGGGCGGGTTCGGCGTGCACGGCGGGCGCTGCGAGCAGCGCGGCCGCTGTGGCCAGGACAGCGGCGAGCGCGCTGCCCCTGAGGACCTTGGCTCTGGGCTTCATCGAGAGACCGTTACTCCTTGTCACCACTAAGGGGGGAGGTCGTACTGTTTCAGTTCACCGAGGGAGGGGGGAGTGCCAGGGGTGGCCGCCTGCGGCCGCTGGCCGCAGGCGGCCACCCCGAGCGCTCGGCAAATCCGCCCACACCATGACGAAGGAGAACCGAAGGTGCTGGAGGCGATCGGCCTGGACGAGTCCACGGAGCGGGCGTACCAGGTCCTGCTGCGCCAGGAGGCGCTGACGGCGGGAGCCCTGGCCGGGATCCTCGACGTCCAGCCGTCCCGCGCCCGGCAGGCGCTCGACGTGCTGGTCGCGGCGGGACTGGCCAGCTCCCGCCCTGGGCGGCCCGCGCGGTACGCGCCCGTCGACCCGAGGTCGGGCCTGGCGTCGCTGATCCGCTCCCGGCAGGCCGAGCTGGAGCGCGTCGCCACCTCGTTGGACGCCTACGCGGCCGAGTACCACGAGCGGAGCCTGCGGGCCGACCCGCGGCTGCTGGTCGAGGTGATCGAGGGGCCGGCCGAGATCACCCGCCGGGTGGAGGAACTCCTGGCGAGCGCGGAACACGAGGTCCTCGCCTTCGACACGCCCCCTTACGTCACCTCGACCGGTACCGCGTCCGACGCCGAGATCGACCTGCTGGCCCGCGGGGTGAGCGTGCGGGCCGCCTACGCCGTCGAGGCGCTGGCCATCCCCGAGCGCGCCGAGGCGCTGCGCCGCCTGGTCGCCCTGGGCGAGCAGGCCAGGGTGCTGCCCCGGGTGCCGATGAAGATGATCGTCGTCGACCGGCGCGAGGCGATCCTGCCGCTGACCGGGAGCGCGGAGGGCCTGCGGACGACCGCCGCGTTCGTCCGCCGGTCGGGGCTGAGCGACGCGCTGACCGAACTGTTCGAGGCCCACTGGGCGCAGGCGACCCCGATCTACGCTGCCGCCGGCGTCCAGTCCTCGCCCCACCCCGAGGTCTCCGACGAGGACCGCGCCCTGCTGCAACTGCTGAACGCGGGCCTGAAGGACGAGGCGATCGCCCGCCAGCTGGACCTGAGCCAGCGCACGTTCCGCCGCAGGATCGCCGACCTGACCCAGCGGCTCGGCGCGACCAGCCGCTTCCAGGCCGGCACCCAGGCGATGCGCCGCGGCTGGCTGTGAGATGCGCCGGCCGGGCGGCCTGCCTTTCCCAGGGCTGCGCACACGGGCCGAACAGACGTTCTGACGCCATGTGAGCTGAGGACGTGACCGGACCGGGTAAAGGTTTTCGTCCGGCCGGAGCCGATCACCGCTCGACAGGGACTGCCGACACACCGCCCGGTGCTCGGCCCGGGCGGCCCAGGCGGGAGAAGATCCGCTCATGGAAAGCGCTCGGAAAGTCGCCGTCGTCACCGGCGCCTCGGGAGGCATCGGAACGGCCCTGGTCACGGCCTACCGGGGGCTCGGCTACGCGGTTGTGGCCACGGCCCGCTCGATCGAGGCGTCCGACGACCCCGAGGTGCTCGCCGTCTCCGCCGACGTCGCGGAGCCCGGCGCCGGAGCCCGGGTGGTCGAGGCGGCCATGGACCGTTTCGGCCGGATCGACACGCTGGTCAACAGTGCGGGCATCTTCGTGGCCAAGCCCTTCACCGAGTACACCGACGAGGATTTCGAGGCGGTGGTCGGGGTGAACGTGCGCGGGTTCTTCGGGGTCGCACGCGGCGCGATCGCCGCGATGCTCTCCCGCGGCGGTGGCGGGCACGTCGTGAGCATCTCCACCAGCCTGGTCGACAACGCGGACGCGAACGTCGCCAGCGGGCTCACGGCTCTGACCAAGGGCGGCCTGAACGCGGTGACCAGGTCGCTGGCGATCGAGTACGCCACGCGCGGCATCCGGGTCAACGCCGTCTCCCTGGGCGTCATCCGGACCCCGATGCACCCCGACGATCCCGGCGGCACCCAGGCCGCACGGCACCCGGTCCGCCGGATGGGCGAGGTCGAGGACGTCGTCCAGGCGATCCGCTACCTGGAGCAGGCCCCGTTCGTCACCGGCGAGATCGCGCACGTCGACGGCGGCCAGAGCGCCGGGCACTGACCGGCCCGCCGGGGTGTTCCCGCGTCAGGAGGGGGCGGCCGGCGGGGCAGGAACGCGCAGCAGGAAGGTCCGCCGGGACAGGCCGAGCAGCGTCCGGGCCGCCAGCGCCGCCCAGGCGCAGGTGGCGACGGCCAGCAGCGCGTAGGTGAGCGGCCTGCGGCCGCTGACGTGCTCGACCTCCAGCCAGAGCAGGCCGTTGGTGACGGCGGCCGCGTACGAGAAGGCGAAGGCCCAGTGGCCGATGCCGAAGGGCGCGCGCAGGTACGTGGACGCCATGGAGATCTGCACCAGGGCCATCAGGACGGCATAGCCGGCCAGGAGTTCGGCCCCGCGGTCGAGGTGGCCGCCGTTGATGGCGAACCAGGCGTTGCCCGCCACGACCGGAGGCGCGACCTCGATGGCGATCGTCGGCACCAGGGGCGGCGCCAGCATCGGCTGGGTGAACAGGCGGACCAGGATGATGGAGCCGAGGACGAGCCAGGACACCAGGCCGTAGCCGAACATGACGCGGGCGAGCGTGCCCCAGCCGAGTGCGGCGCAGCCGGCGGCCGCGATGAGACCGCCGGCGGCCGTGGGCAGGAAGTAGGCGGGGTGCCACTGCGGCAGCCGGGAGTCGGTCCTGATCCACACGCCCGTGAGCCAGCCGCCCACCAGCACGGTGAGCACCAGGCCGGCGGCGAAGACGGTCTCGCCGGCGGTGCGGGCGTGCCCGGCCAGGGCGATTCCCAGCGGCATCGGCGTGATCGCCAGCAGGGCCGTGAAGGGACCCGTGACGGGGTCGGGCAGCTCGCTGCGCAGCCGGCCCTGGGCGGCGGCGTTGCGCAGGTAGGCGACGGTGATCGCCAGCCAGAAGGCCGCGGCGCCGATCCACAGGACGTTCGACGGCCACTGCGGGGCGTGCACGGTGCCGCCCGCCACGGCCCAGCACTGGGCGAGCCCCGCGGTGCCGAAGGCGATGCCGAAGAGGTTGGGCGTCAGCCGGTAGGGGGACTCCTTCGCGCTCCGCATGTCGTCGACGCCCTCTTTCCCTGGATGGCGCATCCCGCCGGCTGGGTTCCCTGCTGCCGGAATCGTAGGGCGGGGCGCACCGTCTTCCCGTGACGGCGCACGGTGATCCCCGCGGTCGCCCGGAAGGGACGAAGCGGACTCATCGCGCCGGGCGGCGCGCCGCACCGTGCCGGGTGTGCGTCGCGGCGTGCGCCAGGGACCGCCACGCCACGGCCGCCCAGGCGGCCGCCAGCAGCACGTAGAGGAACACGCCCGGCCAGACGAACAGCTGCGAGCCCGTCCTGGCGGCCAGCGCGCTGGTGCCGGTGACGAGGGCGCCCAGCGGGAAGATGAAGGACCACCACGTCGGCGCGAAGGGCAGCCCCGCCCGGAACTCCCGTACGGTCAGCGCCGCGGCCAGCGCCAGCCAGAGCACGGCGAAGCCCCACAGGCCCACCCCCGGGAGCAGTGCCAGGGCGGCGGCGTCCCGCGCGGAGGGGGCCGGAAGCACCCCCCGGGAGGCCGTCGCCAGCGCGCCCAGGGCCGTCACCGCCTGGCCCAGCGCGCCCAGGCCGATCCACACCGTCGGCACCGCCGCACCGGCGGGGGCCTCGTGGTGCACGAGGCTGCTGTAGACCATGGCCAGCACCAGGAACACGGCGACAAGGCCAAGCCCGAGCAGGGCGTAGCAGCCCAGCAGCAGGGCCAGCCGCGGCTCGCCGGCCGGTGCGTGCGGGACCAGGAGCGCCCCCGTCGCGGCCGACACCAGCGGAGGCACCACCGGCATCAGCCAGCCGCCGAAGGCCGCGCCCGGCGCGAACCGGTGACGGGTGATCATCAGGTACGGCACCGCGCAGGCGGTGGCCAGCCCGCCGGCGGTGCCGAGCGACCAGAGCGACCAGTCCACGACCAGCGCGGCCCGCGTCCCCATGACCCTCCCGCCCAGCAGCACCGCCCCGGCGCCCACGGTGAGCAGCGCCATGGGCGGCGCGCCGAGGAACTGGGCCGCCGCCGGGTCGGCGGCGTGCATCCGCAGTGCCCACTGCCGGACGTAGCCGGCGGTCAGGATCAGGAGCAGCAGGGCGGCCGCCACCCAGATCACCGTGGCGGCGGGCCGCAGCCCGCCGGCGCCGCGCGGCAGGGTGGCCGCGGCGTTGGCGAGGATGCCGGTCCCCATGACGGCCGCGAACCAGCCGGGGGCCGGGGCACGGCGTGCTGTGCCGTTCTTCGCTGACGCGCCGGGGGCCGCGGCGCCTTCGGCCGGGGCGGGTCGGTCGCTGCTGAGCTGGGATGTCACGAGGGGAACGCTTCTTCCTGATCCGGGGAGCGGCGTCGCGTCGACGCGGTTGGAGGCGGGGGGAGGCGGGGGGACACGGGCGTCTGGCGCCCGGCGGCGATCCGACCGTACGGCGGCGCTCCGCACCGGCCACACCGACGCACGCGCCACGACACCCTCACTTCGGGACCTGCGGGGGGGTGCCGCTCCCCCGCGCCGGGGGGCTCAGCCCGCGGAGCGTGCCATCGCCGCGAGCCGCGCGACCTGCTCGCCCATGCCGCGCGTCCCGCTCAGCGGGGTGCGGGCGTGCGGCCACACGGCCTTGGCGAGGGCGACGTGGCGGGCGCCGCCGAGGGCCACGACGGGGTCGAGTTGCTCGATGCCTCGGCGCGCCGCCTGCTCGCGGACGAACAGAGCCGTTACGGCGTCGGCGGCGCCGTGGGGCGTGTCGTAGGGCTCGATCTCGTCGTCGAGGGCGAGCAGGCCGTGACGGGCGGAGAGGATCAGCAGCCGGTCGGGGCGCAGCGCCTGCGCGGCCCTGCGGCACGCGCGGTGGTAGGAGCCGACGTACATGTCGGCCGCCCGCGCGGGGCGGTCCAGCTTGCGGGCGCCGCAGGGGATGACGATCAGCTCGGCCGCGAAGCAGTCCTGGTGGTCGCTGGTGGGCATGCGTGCCTCTTTCCGGGTCCTGGTCCGGTCCGAGGTGGGACGGGATGCGCACCCCGGCGGACCGCTGTTCGTACCGGACAACGCCGCCGCCGGCGGCGGGCACGCCCCCGCCGCGGGACAGGGCGCCCTCACATCCGGACGCCGCCCCGGTGCGGAGAGGGAGGCCCGGTGTCCGCATCTGCCGCAGGCGTGGCGTTTTCGTGCCCATCCCCTGCCGGGCCGGCCTCGTAGCCTCGAAGACGCCGACGAGGCCCCAGGGGTCCCGGCAGCGCAGGACCGCTCCGGCCCATGCGGTGGCCGGCCCGGGACGGGCCGGACCGTCGGCGAAGGTTCCCGGAAGAGGAAGAAGGCGGTTTCCGCCGTGGCGTCATCATCATCCAGTGCCCCCTCCGTCGCGCAGGGGACGGAGTTCGGCATCAACGAGTGGCTCGTCGACGAGCGGCGGCAGCAGTACCTGCGCGATCCCGACTCGGTCGACCTGGCCTGGCGGGAGTTCTTCCGCATCTCCCCCGCCAAGGACCCGGACCCCGCCGGGCGGGACGCCGGGACCGCGCCGCAGTCCGATGCCGGCCTGGCGGTGAAGGCGGTACGCGTCGCGGCGCTGATCCACTCGTACCGGGTCCGCGGGCACCTGGCCGCCGCCACCGACCCGGTGGGCGCGGAGCCGCCGGTGGACCGTCCGGAACTGGAGCCGTCGGGGCACGGCCTGGACGCCGGTGACGCGGAGCGGAGCCTGCCCGTCGACGGTTTCGCCGGGCGGGCGGAGATGACGTTGCGCGAGGTGGTCAGGACGCTGCGCGCCGCGTACTGCGGTACCACCGGGATCGAGTACATGCACATCCAGGACGCGCGCGAGCGGCTGTGGATACAGCGGCGCGTCGAGGGTCCGCAGCCGCGCCCCGCCCGCGCGGAGCGCCTGCACATCCTGCAACGGCTGGGCGCCGCCGAGTCGTTCGAGACCTTCCTGCACACCAAGTACGTCGGCCAGAAGCGGTACTCGCTGGAGGGCGGGGAGTCGGCGATCGTCCTGCTCGACACCCTGCTGAGCGGCGCCGCACGGCTGGGCGCCCGGGAGGCCGTCATCGGCATGGCCCACCGGGGACGACTGAACGTCCTCGCCAACATCATCGGCAAGCCCTGCGCGCAGATCTTCGAGGAGTTCGAGGACGCGGTCGACATCCGGTCCGCGCAGGGGTCGGGCGACGTGAAGTATCACGTCGGTGCCTCCGGCACCTTCCGTACGGCGGACGGCGGCGCGATCGCGGTCTCGGTGGTGGCCAACCCGTCCCATCTGGAGGTCGCCGGGCCGGTGGCCGAGGGAGTCGCCCGCGGGCGGCAGGAACTGGCGGGCGGCGGCCGGGAGTTCCCCGTGCTCCCCGTCGTGGTCCACGGTGACGCCGCCTTCGCGGGGCAGGGGGTGGTGGCCGAGACGCTCAACATGTCGCAGCTGCCCGGGTACCGGACCGGCGGTACGGTCCATGTGGTCGTGAACAACCAGCTGGGGTTCACCACCGCACCGGCCGGCGGCCGGTCGAGCACGTACGCCACCGCGGTCGCACGGACCGTCGAGGCGCCGATCTTCCACGTCAACGGGGACGACCCCGAGGCGGTCGTCCGGGCCGCGACATGGGCGCTGGACTACCGCGAGGCCTTCCACAAGGACGTGGTCGTCGACCTGGTCTGCTACCGGCGGCACGGGCACAGCGAGGTCGACGACCCCTCGATCACCCAGCCCGCGCTGTACGACCGCATCGCCGAACGGCCGTCCGTACGCACGCTGTACGCCCAGGCGCTGCTCGGCGCAGGGGAGATCGACGAGCAGGAGGCGCTCCTGGCCCGGCAGCGCTACCGGGAGCAGTTGGAGCGCGCCTTCGCCGACACCGCGGGGGCGTCCTCCCCGGGCGGCGGGCTTCCCGTTCACGCCGCTGCCCACGGCACTGCGAGCAGCGGCCTGCCGGTGACGGCCGTCGGGGAGGCCGTGCTCCGGCGCGTCCTGGCCACCCAGACCGACCTCCCGCAGGGCTTCACCCCGCATCCGCGGGTCCTGCCCCAACTGCGGCGCCGCGCGGACATGCTGGACGGCGGCAACGTCGACTGGGCCACCGCGGAGGCGCTCGCGGTCGGCAGCCTCCTGCTGGACGGCGTACCGGTGCGGCTGGCCGGGCAGGACTCGCGGCGGGGCACCTTCGGCCAGCGGCACGCCGTCCTCACCGACCGCCGCACGGGCGGGGAGCACGTTCCGCTGAACTCGCTCGGCCCCGGGGCGGCCCGGTTCGCGCCGTACGACTCGCCGCTGTCCGAATTCGCCGTCCTGGCCTTCGAGTACGGCTACTCGCTGGCCCGGCCTGAGGCCCTGGTGATGTGGGAGGCGCAGTTCGGGGACTTCGCCAACGGCGCCCAGACCGTCATCGACGAGTACGTGGCCTCCTCGGAGCAGAAGTGGGGTCACCGCTCGGGCGTCGTCCTGCTGCTGCCGCACGGGCTGGAAGGGCAGGGGCCCGACCACTCCTCGGGGCGGCTGGAGCGGTTCCTGCAGCTGTGCGCGGACCGGAACATGACGGTGGCCGTGCCCTCGCTGCCGTCGAACTACTTCCACCTGCTCAGGCAGCAGGCCCTGGAGGCGGCGCCCACGCCGCTGGTCGTCATGGCTCCCAAGTCCATGCTGCGGCTGAAGGCCGCGACCTCCCGCCTGGAGGAGTTCACCGGCGGGGGCTTCCGCCCGGTGATCCCCGACCGGTCGGCCGATCGTTCCGGGATCGAACGGGTGCTGCTGTGCTCGGGCAAGGTCTTCTACGACCTGGACGCGCACCGGCGCGCGTCGGGGCGGGCCGGGACGGCCGTGGTGCGGCTGGAGCGCCTCTACCCCTTCCCCGAGGACGAGGTGCAGGCGGCGCTGTCCGGGTATCCCGCGGGCGCCGAGGTGCGCTGGGTCCAGGAGGAGCCCGCCAACCAGGGGGCGTGGGGCTTCGCCGGCCCCCGGCTCGGCGGTCTGGCGGCCGGCGGTGTGACGTGTGTGAGCCGGCCGGCCGCGTCGGCGCCCGCGGTGGGCTCGGCCCGCCGGCACGCCGCCGAGCAGGAGGACCTGGTGCGGCGGGCGTTCTCCTGACGGCCGGCAGGTGGTGCGGGGGGACCCGGGCGCGGGTCCCCCGCGGCGCTCAACCCGTCGCGCTCACCGCGCCCGTGGTGCGGAAGCCGGCCCGGTAGGCGCCGGGGGTGACCCCCAACTGCCGGACGAAGGCCCGGCGGAGCGACTCGGGCGAGCCGAAGCCGGTGCGGCGGGCGACCACGGCCATCGGGTCGTCGCCGCTCTCCAGCATGGACACCGCCGCCTCCAGGCGGACCTGCTCGACGTAGCGGGCCGGGGTCACGCCGACCTCGTCGTGGAAGAGCCGGGTCACGTGCCGCGAACTGAGGCTGGCCCTGCGGGCCATGGCCGACAGCGTGTGATCGGCACCGGGGGCCTCCGCGACCGCGTCCAGCACCCGGCGCAGCGCGTCCTGGCGGGTGTGCGGAGCCCGGGCGCGAGCACTGAACTGCGACTGGCCGCCGGGCCGTTGCATGAAGACGACCATGTCCTTGGCCACCGACCTGGCCACCTCGCCCCCGAAGTGCTCCTCCACGAGCGCCAGTGACAGGTCGATGCCCGCGCTGACCCCCGCCGACGTCACCACCGTGCCGTCCTCGACGAAGATCGCGTCGGGCTCGACCCGGACGGCCGGGAAGCGCAGGGCCAGCTCGTCGGCGTTGCGCCAGTGCGTGGTGGCGCGGCGGCCGTCGAGCAGCCCGGCGGCCGCCAGCAGGAAGGCGCCGGTGCACACGGAGGCGGTGCGGCAGGAGCGCGCGTGCAGGGTGCGTACGTGGTCGAGCAGCGCGTCGTCCTTGATCAGCCGGTCCCACCCGGGGCCGCCCGGCACCACCAGGACGTCGCTCGTCCCGCGTACCTGGTCGACGGCCGCGTCGACGCCGAGCCTGGTCCCCGCGGCGGTCGTCACCTCGCCGCCGTCGGCGGAGACGAGCTGCAGCCGGTAGCGGCCGCCGAACTCGTTGGCCGAGGTGAACACCTCGATCGGACCGGTCACGTCCAGCAGCCGGACGCCGGGGAAGACGAACACGGTCACCAGGAGCGTGCCGGACCCGGCGTGTCTGGGATTCATTCGGCTCCTCCGGACCTGGCGGTACTGCCGGTGCCGAGGGTAACCGAGGTAAGTTTGTAAACCAAACCGACTACTATGGGCGCCATGTCCGATATCCAGCCGCGCGCGTGCCCCATCGCGGACACCCTCGACCTCGTCGGGGAGCGCTGGTCGCTCCTGGTCCTGCGCGAGGTGTTCATGGGGGTACGGCGCTTCGCCGACATCCAGGCCAACACCGGCGCCCCGCGCGACGTCCTCACCAAGCGGCTGCGATCGCTGGAGGCCGGCGGCGCCCTGGAGCGGCACCGCTACCTGGAGCGCCCGCCCCGCTTCGAGTACCACCTCACACCCGCGGGGCAGGCGCTGGAGCCGGTGCTGATCGGCCTGCGGGAGTGGGGCCTGCGGTACCTGCCGGACCCCCCGCCGGCCCCGCGGTTCCTGCACACCTGCGGCGCCGACGTCGTCACGCGGGTGGTGTGCGACGCGTGCGGGGAGCCGCTCGAAGGCGGTGGGCTGGTGACCGTGCGGGAGGACGGGGTGACCGGCACCCCGCCGCCCGCGGCCCGCGTCACCGCTGTTCGGCGATGAGGGCCGGGAGCTCGCGCATGTCGTGGAAGACGACGGTGCCGGGGCCTTCGAGGCGTTCGGCCGGGGTCAGCCCGCCCGCGTAGCCGAAGGCCCGCATCCCGGCCGCGCGCGCGGCGTCGACGCCCGGCCTGCTGTCCTCGACGACCACGCAGGCCGCCGGATCGACGCCCGCCTGCCGGGCGGCGTACAGGAAGAGGTCGGGCGCCGGCTTGCCGCGGGCGACCTCGGTGGCGCTGTAGATGCGGCCCGCGAAGCGCTCGTAGAGCCCGGTGCGGCCCAGCGTGTGCCGCATCTTGCCGTGGGAGCCGCTGGAGGCGACGCACGTCGGCAGGGTGAGCGCGTCGAGCGCCTCGGGCAGGCCGTCGACGGGGGTGAGCCCGGCGTCCACCGCCTCGCGGTGGAGGTCCTCGAACCTCGCCGACCAGACCGCGGCCGTGTCCTCGCCGAGGCGGGCGGCGACCTGCTCGCGGATGGCCGCGTGGGAGCGCCCGATGAACCGGTCCACGACCTCGCTCTCGGTGAGCGGCCAGCCCAGCTCGGCGCCGAGGGCGACCTGGACCCGCGCGGCGATGCGTTCGCTGTCGACCAGCACGCCGTCGCAGTCGAATATGACGAGTTCGATGGGCTTGATCATCTCCGCAGCATAGGGCCTGCCCGGCCAGACCACGGGGCACCCGGCCTGGTCAGGAGCACCGGGGGCGGCGCACGACTCGGCAGCCACTACATCACCATCTTGACCGGTGACGAAGTCGCCTGCCATGATGACGTCACCGCCTGAACAGGTGACGCAAAGGTCGCCCCGCCGGGACACCTCCGACCGGAGACGAGCCGAACCATGTCATCCGCAACCGCCACGTCCGCGCACACCGCCGAGCCGCGCCCGCGGGGCGCCGCGCCCCGTACGGCGCCCTCCGACCACGGCCGCACCGCCGCCCGCGCGGGTTCCGGCGAGTGGCCGGACGCCGCACTGGTGTGGTCCTGGACGGAGAGCGTGATCCTGACCGGCTACGGCCCTGCGGCCTCGGCCTTCCTCTGACCTGCACCCCTCCCCGCCGGGTGCGGCGGCGCACCCGCGGTCGCGCCCACGACGTACTGGACGCACACATGTCACACCCCCGCTCCGCCGGCACACCCGCACACACCACCGCCGTCACCCGGCTGATCGCCAGGTATGCCGAGCTGGTCGACACCGGGACTTCGCCGGGGTCGGCGAACTGTTCGCCGACGACGCCGTCTTCACCGGCGGCGGTGCGCCGGTGCACGGCGGGGACGGCGTCGCGGCGATGCTGCGGGACTCCGTGATCCGCTACGAGGACGGCACCCCGCGGACCCACCACGTCACGACCGACATCGTCGTGGACGTGGACGAGGAGGCGGGAACGGCCGCCTCGCGCGCCCGCGTCACGGTCTTCCAGGCCCTGCCGGACTTCCCGCTCCAGCCGGTGGCCGCGGGTCGCTACAGCGACCGCTTCGCCCACCGCGACGGGCGTCGGCTCTTCGTGGAGCGCACCGTCCGCATCCACCTGGCCGGCGACCTGAGCCGCCATCTGCGCCGCTGATAAAGCCGGGACGGCACGCGTCCGGCCGCCCCGCCGGCACTCACCACCGTCACCAGTTCAACTGGTGATTTCACTTGCCACCCCATTAGTCACCTGTCAGAGTGGTGACGAATCAAGGCTTCGTGAACCACATGCAGGCCGCAACGTGCGGCATTCCAGGAGGAACCCCGTGAAGTCGAGCAACCCGATCCTGTCCCGCAGGGGGTTCACCCGCGACGCCTCCCGCCCGGCCGGCGCCCCGCGGGAGCCGCAACTGGTCGGTGCCGCGGTCGGCGCACCGCCCGCCGGCGACCCCTACACCGGCTTCGGCGCACCGCGGGGCGTCCAGGACGCCGCGGCCGAGCGCACCGCGATGACGCTGGACGACGTCGTGGTCCGCACCGCCACGACCCTGGGCACGGTGGCCGTGGCCGCGGTGCTCTCCTGGGTCCTGCTGCCGGTGGACGACGCGAACATCGGCCGGTCGTACGGCATCGGCGTGGGCGCCGCCCTGATCGCCTTCGCCCTGTCGCTCGCCCAGTCCTTCCGGCGCACCCCCTCACCGGCGCTGATCCTGGGATACGCGGCCTTCGAGGGCGTCTTCCTCGGCGTCATCTCCAACGCCACGTCCACGTACATATCGCCGGGAGTCGTCGTCCAGGCGATCCTGGGCACCTTCGCGGTGTCGGCCGGCGTGCTGGTCGCCTACCGGCGCCGCTGGATACGCGTCGACCGGCGGTTCTACGGCTTCGTCATGGCGGCAGCGACCGGTTTCGTGCTGCTGATGCTGGCCGACCTGCTCTTCTCCGCCTTCGGCGCGGGCAACGGCCTCGGCTTCGGCAGCGGCGGCCTGGGCGTCGTCTTCGGTCTCGCCGGCGTCCTGCTGGGCGCGTGCTTCCTGGCGCTGGACTTCCGGCAGATCGAGGACGCGATCACCGAGGGCGCCCCGCGCGAGGAGGCCTGGCTGGCGGCCTTCGGCCTCACCCTGACGCTGGTGTGGATCTACCTGGAGGCGCTGCGGGTGCTGCAGCTCCTGCAGGGCGACGAGTGACCCCGCTGGCACACCTGGGACATCTCCCCCCGTGCCGGACGGCACGGGGGGGGAGACACGTGTGGCGGGCGCTCCGGTCACCAACCGCCTGACGGTGCCCGCTGTTAGACTTGCCGGGACGTTGATCGTTTGTCGGAGGAGTACGGACATGGTGGTGGACGACGACATCTCCGGGTGATACCCGGATCCGACCGGCCACCGGCCCGCGCCCAGGAGCGCCGCCGCCGTGGCCATGTCGTCGTCCCCACTTCTTCCATGTCTGCCACCGGGGCAGAGGTGTTTTCGCTGCCCCACTCCCCCGAGGTCGCCTTCATGTCCGACGCATCCGTCATCTGCTCGAACCTGTCCTTCGCCTGGCCTGACGACACCCCCGTCTTCCAGGACCTGTCCTTCACCGTCGGCACCGGCCGCACGGGGCTCGTCGCGCCCAACGGCTCGGGCAAGAGCACACTGCTGCGGCTGATCGCCGGCGAACTGCGGCCCGGCGCCGGGTCGGTGTCGGCGGCCGGCACCGTCGGCTACCTCCCGCAGTCGCTGCCGCTGACCGGCGACCTCACCGTGGCCGAAGTGCTCGGCGTCGCCGAGGTCATCCGCGCCCTGGACGCCGTCGAGTCCGGCGACGTCGGCGAGGAGCACTTCGCCGCCATCGGCGACGACTGGGACATCGAGGAGCGCACCCGCCCCCAGCTGGACCGCCTGGGCCTGTCCGACCTGGCCCTCGACCGCAGGCTCGGCACGCTCAGCGGCGGCCAGGTCGTCTCCCTGGGCCTGGCCGCCCAGCTGCTCAGGCGCCCCGACGTCCTGCTGCTCGACGAGCCCACCAACAACCTCGACCGCGACGCCCGGCACAAGCTCTACGACGTGCTCACCGACTTCCACGGCTGCCTGCTGCTGGTCAGTCACGACCGCGAGCTGCTCGACCGGATGGAGCGCATCGCCGAACTCGGCCCCGGCGACCTGCGCCTGTACGGCGGCACGTTCACCGCGTACGAGGCGGCGGTACGCGCCGAGCAGGAGGTCGCGGAGAAGAACGTGCGCAACGCGGAGCAGGAACTCAAGCGGGAGAAGCGGGAGATGCAGCAGGCCCGCGAGCGCGCCGAGCGCCGCGCGAGCAACGCCGCCCGCAACCTCGGCAACGCCGGCCTGCCGCGGATCTTCGCCGGGAACATGAAGCGCGGCGCGCAGGAGTCCGCGGGGCGTGCGGGGCAGATGCACGCGGGGCGGGTCGACCAGGCCAGGGCCCGTCTCGACGAGGCGGGGCGGTCGCTGCGCGACGAGCAGCGGCTCACCCTCGACCTGCCGGACACCCAGGTGCCGGCGGGGCGCGGCGTCTTCCTCGGCGAGCGGTTGCGTGTGCAGCTCGGCGGCCGGCAGGTCTTCACGGGCCAGGGCGTCGACCTGTCGATCCGCGGCCCCGAGCGCATCGCGCTGACCGGCCCCAACGGCGCGGGCAAGAGCACCCTGCTGCGCCTGGTCACCGGCGACCTGGCCCCGGACGGCGGCGACATCAGGCGGGCCGACGGGCGGATCGCCTACCTCTCCCAGCGGCTCGACCTGCTCGACCCGGAGCGCACCGTCGCCGAGAACTTCGCCGACTCCGCACCGCAGCGGCCGGAGGCCGAGCGGATGAACCTGCTCGCCCGCTTCCTCTTCCGCGGCGCCGGGGCGCACCTCCCACTCGGGGTGCTCTCCGGCGGTGAGCGGCTGCGCGCCACCCTGGCCTGCGTCCTGTGCGCGGAGCCGGCACCGCACCTGCTGCTGCTCGACGAGCCGACCAACAACCTGGACCTGCCCAGCACGGGCCAGCTGGAGAGCGCCCTGAACTCCTACCAGGGGGCCTTCGTGGTGGTCAGCCACGACGACCGGTTCCTGCGCGAGATCGGAGTGAACCGCTGGCTACGGCTCGCGGGCGGCGAGCTGGCGGAGACCGGGGCCCCCGAGGTGTGACCGGTGTGCCGGCCAGGCCCGCGCGAGGCGTGCGCCCCGCGGGCCGTACACCGATCACCCCTGGTGGAACCCTGTGCCCCAGCCTGCCCTGCTCGCCCATGACCTGGTGCGCGTCCTCGGCGCCCGCCGGGTCCTCGACGGCGTTTCACTGACCGCCTCCCCCGGCCACCGCATCGGCCTGATCGGGGAGAACGGCGCCGGCAAGTCGACGCTGCTGCGCCTGCTCGCCGGGACCGACGAACCCGACGCGGGCAGCGTCACCCGCCCGCCCGACCTGGGCTTCCTCCAGCAGGAGACGCCCTACGACGCCCGCGCGACGATCGCCGGCGTGCTGGACGACGCGCTGCGCGAGGCCCGCGAGGACCTCGCGCAGCTCGACCTCCTCGCCGACCGGCTCGCCGCGACCCCGCAGGACTCGCCCGACCACGCCGGGCTGCTCGCCTCCTACGGCACGCGGCTGGAGCAGGCGCAGGCGCGGGAGGCGTGGGACGCCGACCGGCGGGCCGCGCTCGTGCTCGACGGGCTCGGTTTGGGCGCGTTCACCCACGACCGGGCGCTCGGCTCGCTGTCCGGCGGGCAGCGCAGCCGGCTGGCGCTGGCCGCGCTGCTGGTCCGGCGGCCCGCCGCGCTGCTGCTCGACGAGCCGACCAACCACCTGGACGACGACGCGGCGTCCTTCGTCGAGGAGCAGGTGCGCGGGCTGCCGGGTGTCGTCGTGGCGGCCAGCCACGACCGGGCCTTTCTCGAAGCGGTCTGCACGGACCTGGTCGACCTCGACCCCGCGGTGGACGGGCCGGTGCGGCACGGCGGCGGCTACAGCTCCTACCTGGCGGGCAAGCGCGCAGAACGGGAGCGCTGGGAGCGGCGCTGGGCCGAGGAGCAGCAGGAGCTGGCGGCGCTGCGCCGCTCGGCCGAGGTGGTCGCGCACCGGGTCGCCCCGGACCGCGGGCCGCGCGACAGCGAGAAGATGGGCTACGGGCATCGAGCGGGCCGGGTGCAGGGCCAGGTCTCCCGGCGGGTGCGCAACGCCGCCCGCAGGCTGGCGGAGCTGGAGCGCACCCGGGTCGCAGAGCCGCCCCGGCCGCTGCGGTTCGAGGGCACGGCGCTGGCCGCGCCGGCGGCCGCTGGCGGCCCGCTGCTGTCGCTGCACGGCGTGCGGGTGCCCGGCCGGCTGGCGCTGGACGGCCTTGAGATCGCGACGGCCGACCGCCTGCTGGTCACCGGTGGCAACGGGGCAGGGAAGTCGACGCTGCTCGCCGTGCTCGCAGGACGGCTCGCCCCGGGGGGCGAGATCCGCCGGCGGCCCGGGCTGACGGTGGGGCTGCTGGCCCAGGAGACCGTCGCCGACCAGCCGGACCGTACGGTGCGCGAGACGTACCAGCTGGCGCTGGGCGCCGAGCGCGCGGACGCCGTACCGCTGGGCTCGCTGGGCCTGCTGCAGGAGGCCGACCTGGGCAAACGGGTCGGGCAGCTGTCGGTAGGGCAGCGCCGGCGGCTCGCGCTGGCGCTGCTGGTGGCGGACCCGCCGCAGCTGCTGCTGCTCGACGAGCCGACCAACCACCTCTCGCCCGCCCTGTGCGACGAGCTGGAGGCCGCGCTCGGCACCGGCCCGGGAGCGATCGTGCTGGCGAGCCACGACCGCTGGCTGCGGGCGCGCTGGCAGGGCCGCGAGCTGACCCTGTCGCCGCCGGAAACAGCAGGTCAGCGCGGTGCGACGGCGGCCAGGCAGGGAAGCGAACCGATTTGACGGGTGACGACTCCTTGCGACAGACTCGGTCACCTGTCAGAGTGGTGACATGAACCTTGACCACGTATTCGTCTGCGGAGATCCGGCCCTCGACTTCGCCGCTACGCTCCGTGCCCGGCGGTCGCTGCGCTTCGAGATGTTCGTGACGCCCGACCGGCTCGACGCCTGGTTCGTGGAATCCGGCGTGGTCGACGCGATCACGCCGGGCGACCAGAGCGACGTCGACCGGGCGACGACCGTACGGGAGGCGCTCTACCTGCTGATCACCGCCCGCCGCCGCGGGGAGGACTACGACCCCGAGGCGCTCGCCCTGGTGAACGACACGGCACGCACCCCGTCCGCGGTCCCCCAGCTGACCGCCGCGGGCCGCTGGACGCAGGCGACGTCCGCCGAGGCGCTGTCCACGGTCGCGCGGCGGGCCGTCGAGCTGCTCAGCGGCCCGGACGTCCCGCTGCTCAAGGAGTGCGGCAACCCCGAGTGCACCCGCGTCTACATCGACAGGTCCCGCGGCATGCGGCGGCAGTGGTGCGGCATGGAGTCCTGCGGCAACAAGATCAAGGCGGCGGCCTACCGCGCCCGCAAGAAGGGCTCCGTGGCCACCGGCTGACCTCCGCCGCCGGCGGCCGCTCCCGGGTTACGGCCCGGGCGCGGCAGCAGGTTCCGCGAGCAGCGCCGCGGGGTCCGGCTCGCCGTCCGCCTGCGACTCGTACCACCGGATCTTGCCGTGCAGGTGCTGCTCCTGCTCCAGCAGCGTGGCGATGTGCCGCCGCAGTTCGACCGCGTGCTCGCGCAGCACCCGCAGGCGCTCGGCGTTCGTGGTGTCGCCGTGCCGGGCGAGTTCCGCGTAGCGGCGCATGTCCGCGATCGGCATGCCCGTCTCGCGCAGGCAGCGCAGCACGCCCAGCCAGTCCAGGTCGTCCTCGGTGAAGACGCGCTGCCCGCCGGCCGTGCGCCCGATGTCGTAGAGCAGGCCGATGCGCTCGTAGTACCGCAGCGTGTCCAGGCTGAATCCGCTGCGGGCGGACGCGGCCGCCGGGGTGTAGGTCGTCACCGCACCACCCTGACACGGCTCGGGACCTGCCCGTCAACCGCCCTTGACCTGGAGCGCGCTCCAGATACCAGAGTGGCCGCCATGAGAAGAATTCTGGGACGCAGCGGCATCGAAGTGAGCGGCCTCGGCATGGGCTGCTGGGCGATCGGCGGACCGTACGGCAACAGCGGTACGGAGCAGTTCGGCTGGGGCGAGGTGGACGACGAGGAGTCCACCCGGGCGCTGCACCGCGCCTTCGACCTCGGGGTGACCTTCTACGACACCGCGAGCAGTTACGGCGCGGGCCACAGCGAGAAGGTGCTCGGCGCCGCCTTCCGGGACCGGCGCGACGAGGTCGTCATCGCCAGCAAGTGGGGCTACACCTTCGACGAGCAGACCCGCGGCGCGGGCGGTTCCGACAGCAGCACTGCCTACCTGCGCAGCTGCCTGGAGGGGTCGCTGCGCCGGCTCGGCACCGACTACGTCGACCTCTACCAGCTGCACATCGGCGACCTCCCCGTGGCGGAGGCCCTCGACCTGGCGGGCACGCTGGAGGAGCTGGTCGCCGCCGGCACGCTGCGCGCGTACGGCTGGAGCACCGACGACCCGGCCAAGGCCGAGGCGTTCGCGGCGCAGGCCCCGCACTGCACGGCGATCCAGCACGACGTGTCCGTGCTGCGCGACACGCCCGTGATGATCGCCGTCTGCGAGGCGTCGGGGCAGGCCTCGATCAACCGCGGGCCGCTGGCCATGGGCCTGCTCAGCGGCAAGTACCACGACCGCCGCCAGGTCGCCGGCAACGACGTGCGGCGCATGGACTACGCGTGGATGACGTACTTCAAGGACGGTGCCGGCAGCCCCGAGTGGCTCGCCGCCATCGACGGCATCCGCGACGTCCTCACCGGCGGCGGCCGCACCCTCGCCCAGGGTGCGCTGGCCTGGCTGTGGGCGCGCAGCCCCGCGACGATCCCGATTCCCGGTTTCCGCACGGTCGCCCAGGTCGAGGAGAACGCCGGGGCGCTCGCCCACGGCCCGCTGGCCCCTGAGGAGTTCGCCCAGGTGGAGAAGCTGCTCGCCGCCACGCGCTGACCAGCGGTTCCCGCCGGCCGCTCAGTTCCGTCTGCCGGCGGGGACGGCGGCGTCGCCGAAGGACGCGGTGAGGGCGAGCGCGATCAGGCCGGACAGCCCGGTCCGCCCGTCCTCCTCGGCCCAGCGCGTCATCGCGGTGTGCATCGCGGCCAGGCAGGCGCTGGTCGCGGCCTGGGCGCGGAAGGTGGCGTCGGGATCGGACGGGACGTCGCCGAGGGCTTCGATGACGGTCTGCTGCAGCGCGTACTGGCTGTCCAGGTGCCGCGCCCGCAGCGCGGGCGTGACCACCATCAGCTGGAGGCAGTCCAGCAGGAACCGCTGGTTCGCCGCCGCGGCCTCCCCCTCGCCGCCGGTCAGCACCTCGGCCGCCTCGACCAGCGCGCCACCGACCCGGCGCACCAGCGGGTCCGCAGGGGAGGACGCGGCCACCCGCTCGGCGATGAGCCGGGCCGGCTGGTTCGGGACGAGGACGAGGTCCTCCTTGGTGGGGAAGTGACGGTAGACGGTCATCGCCGAGACCCCGGCGGCCTCGGCGACGTCGGCCACCGTCACCGCGTCGTACCCGCGGCCGGTGAACAGCCGCACCGCGTGTGTCTGGATCAGGCGCCGCGTCTCGGTTCGCTGCCGCTCCCGCAGCGTCGGCTGCCGCTCGCTCATGCGGTGAAAGCTACCGCAGGGTGGGCGACCGGCCCTCGGCGAGGGGCAGCGACGCCTCGGCGCCGGTTTCCGCGCGGCGGACCGTGTGTCGTCATGGGGTGGCGAGGAAGGATGTCCGTCATGTCGACACAGCCATCACGAAAGCAGCCCGCCACCGAGCTGGACGCGCGCTACAGCTCGGCGCTCAATCCCCGCCCCGGTGCCGCGGAGGTCACCGCCACCGAGTGGGCCGAGGCCCGGCGGCAGCTGGAGACGGCGGAGATCTTCTGGCTGTCCACGGTACGGCCCGACAGCCGGCTGCACGTCACCCCCGTCATCGCCGCCTGGCACGACGGGGCGCTGTACTTCTCCACCGGCAAGGAGGAGCAGAAGGCCAGGAATCTCGCCCACGACGGACACTGCGCACTGACCACCGGCGGGAACTCCCTCACCGAAGGGCTCGACCTCGTGGTCGAGGGCACGGCGGAACGGGTCTCCGACCGGGCCGTCCTGGAGGGGATGATCACGGCGTACGAGACGAAGTACGGGTCGCACATCACCTCGCCCGACGGCACTTTCCACGGCATCGGCGAGGCGATCCGCACGGGCCACGTGGCGGTCTTCGCGGTGGCCCCGGGCACCGCGTACGGCTTCGGCCGCGACAACGGGGTGTACACCCACACGCGGTGGTCGTTCTGACCCGGGAGCCGGGCGGCCCCTCTCGGTAGCGGCGTCAGCGGGAGCGGCGCGAGGAGGCGGCGAGCTGCCCGCGTACCCACTCGGGGTCCGGGTTGGTGTGGGGCGGCCGGCCACGACGACGGCCCGGTACGGCCTCGTCGGCGGCCCGCACCGCCGCCGCTCCTGCCGGGTCGCGCCGGATGTCGACTCAGCGCAGCCCGCGGCCGCCGCGGCCCAGCCGGAAGCGCAGGCGCAGGCAGTACGCGCAGCCCGGCCGCCAGAAGACGACCGGCCGGGCGCCGGCCGCGGCGGCGGGGTCAGGCCAGGCCGCCGGTCGCCCGCAGGTTCTGGCCGGTGAGCCACCGGCCGTCCCGGCTGACGAGGAACGCGACCGCGTCGGCCACGTCGGCCGGCTGCCCGAGCCGGCCGAGCGGCGTGATCGCGGCGACCGACTGGAGGGCCTGCGGAGGGTTGGCCGCGTGCAGCATGTCGGTGTCCGTCGCGCCGGGCGAGACCGTGTTGACGGTGATGCCGCGCGGCCCCAGCTCCCGGGCCGCGATCGCGGTCAGCTGTTCGAGCGCGCCCTTGCTGGCGGCGTAGGGGCCGATGCCGGGAACGGGCCGCACGGTGTTCAGCGTGGAGATGTTGACGATCCGGCCGCCGTCGCGCATGTGCCTGGCCGCGTAGCGGATGGTCAGGAAGACCGACCGGGCGTTGACCGCCATCACCCGGTCGAAGACCTCTGCTTCGGTCTCCGCGAGGGGGGCGGGGGTGTGGGTCGTCGCGGCGTTGTTCACCAGGATGTCCAGGCCGCCGAGGTGTGCCTCGGCGGTCTCCATCAGCTGTTCCGGCCCTTCGGGGTCCGCCAGGTCCAGGCGGACGGCCCGCGCCTGGCCGCCTTCTGCCTGCACGGTGCGGACGACCTCGGCTGCGGCTTCCTCGTTGGCGGCGTAGGTGAAGACCACCTTCGCCCCGTCGCGGCACAGGCGTTCGACGATCGCCCGCCCGATACCGCGGGACCCGCCGGTGACAACGGCGGCCATACCTTCAGGCATTGCTCCTCCTGATGACGAGAACCGATCAAGGAGCCCGAACGTAGCGCTGAAGCACCGCCGGCCCGACGGCTTTTCGCCGAGCGCGATCACCACCCGGCCGGCACGAACCTTCGGCGGCTTGTGCGCGGGCATCCCCCGAATGGTCAGCGTTCGGTACGATTCGCTCCGGGGAGGTGGGGACCATGCCCTTCGTGGACGTGGAAGTCGTCGTCGGTCTGGGAGCGGACGCCGACGCGAGTGAACTGTTCGTCGCCACCGGGCGGTTACGGCGGCAGCTGCTCGAACTCGACGTGGAGGACGTACGGCTGTCCCCCTCCGGCGCGGGTGTTCGGCAAGGCCCCAAGTCGGGGACGGAGGTGGCCGTCGGCGCCCTCGCCGTCACGCTCGCACCGCATGTCTTCGCCACCGTGCTCGGTGCGCTGCAGGCCTGGGCGGACCGGTCCAAGGCCCGCAGCGTGGAGATCCGCCTGGGCGAGGAGTCGTTCACCGGCTCGGGGCTCACCCGCGAGCAGCAGGACGCCCTGGTGGCGCACTTCGTGGCGAGGACCGGCGCGCAGGACGTACCGGAACCGGGCGGCGATGGCGGGGCGTGAGGCGCTGATCGTCACGACCTCGGTCTACGAGGACCCGCGGTGGAACCGGCTGTACGCCCCCGGGCACGACGGCAACGCGCTCGGCGGCGTCCTGGCGGACCCGGACATCGGCGGCTACACCGTCCACTACGTCGTCGACGAGCCCGCCCATGTGGTCCGGCGCAGGATCGACAGGTTCCTCGCGCGCCGCAGGACCGCCGACGAACTGCTCCTCTACTTCTCCTGCCACGGCGTCAAGGACGACGACGGGCGGCTCTATCTGGCGGCCGCCGACACCGAGTTCGACCGGGACCTGCTCGAATCCGCCGCGGTCTCCGCGGCGTTCCTCAACGAGCGGCTGAAGAACTGCCGGGCGCGCAGCAAGGTGCTGGTGCTCGACTGCTGCTACAGCGGGGCCTTCGACCCGGGCGCGAAGGGGCCGCCGTCGGCCGATATCGCCGAGCACCTCGGGAAGGGCGGCACCGCGGTCATCACGTCGACCAACGAACTCCAGCTCGCCTGGGAGGAGAACGGCCTCACCGACCGCGGCAGCACCACCGGGACGATGTCGGTGTTCACCTCCGCGGCCGTCGAGGGCCTGCGGACCGGAGAGGCCGACCGCGACAAGGACGGCCTGGTCAGTGTCGACGACCTGTTCGGCCACGTCAGCGAGACCATGAAGGCCAGGGACGCCAGGCAGACCCCCCGGCTCTGGGTGCTCGGGAGCGAGGCCGCCATCGTCGTCGCCCGGAGCGCCGCGGCCGGGGCACGGGCAGGCGCAGTCCCCGGGGGTTACGCGGTCCTGCCGCCGGCCTCCGTGGGCGACCGGCGGGCGTACGAGATCCACGCCGGCGTCGCGGCCGCAGCCGAGGCGGTGCGGGCGACGGTGGGTCCGCTGCCGCGCTTCGCGGTGGTCAGGCAGGCCGACGGCACCCTGCTGCGCACCGCCGACGCCTCCGCCGCGGTCCACGCCCTCACCCCCGCGACAGCGTGGGCCGGGCTCGGCCTGGACCTGGTGCGCGCTCTGGTGACACGGATGCGCACGCAGTCCGGCGACGGGGCCGCCGGCGCGGTCCTCGTCCTGGAGGCCCTGCTGGGGTCGCTGCAGCCCGCGCTGCGCGCGGGGACGCACCCGGCGCTGCTGGCCAGGGGCGTGGAGGCGGTGGTCGGCGCCGCGGGTTCCGCGTTGCTCCCGCTGGCAAGGGGCGTGCGGACGGCGCTGGACGTCCAGCAGATCGCCGTGACCGCCACCCGCGATCCGCAGGTCGGCCGCATCGTCTCGCAGGCGCTCGACAAGGTCGGCCGAGAAGGCGTCGTGAGAGTCGAGGAGGGCCACTCCCCCGGACTCGGCCTCAGGATCGAGGAGGGCCTGCGGCTGGACGGCCGGCGCCTGGTGCCGCCGCCGCGGGCGGCCGAGCCGGCCGGCGGCATCGTCCTGGAGCGGCCCTACGTCGCGCTGTGCGACTTCAGCCTGTCGTCGGGGGCGGCGCTGAAGTCTCTTGTGGACGTCGTGGACACCGCGGGCCGCCCGCTCGTCGTCCTCGCCCACACCGTCGCCGACGACGCGCTGCCGGCCGGGCCGCGGCCCGGCGGCGGGCGCGGAGCCGTGGTCGTCGCGGCCGGCACGGAGACCCTGCGGGACGTGGCGGCCTGGTCCGGCGCCGGGGTCGTCTCCGACGAGGAGTCCCTGCGCTACGCCGACCTGGAGTTGCTCGGGACCGCGCGCCGAGCGGTCGTCACCTCGTCCTCGGTGGTGCTCAGCGACGGCACGGGCGACATCGCCGCCCTCGCCCAGCGCTTCGACGTCATCCGCGCCCTGATCGAGAGGGCGCCCTCGCAGGAGGAGCGCGCACGGCAGCGGGAGCGGCTCGCCAGGCTCTTCGGCGGGGTCGCCGTGATAGAGGTCGGCGGGGCGGACGGGAGCGCGGCGCTCGTCCGGTCCGCGGTACGGGTCTGCCAGGCCGCCGTCGGCGGCGGCATGCTCCCGGGCGCGGCAGCCTGCCTCGCCCAGGTGGGCCGGGATTTCGAGGTGGGTTTCCGCGACGCGCCCGCCCACGTACGCGTACTGAGCGCCGCGCTGGCGACGGCGTTGGCGGCTCCCCTGGAGGCGGTGGCGGCGAACTCCGGGGAGGCGGACGCGGCGGCGGTCGCGGGCCGGCTGGCCGAGGTGTGGCCCCGGGCGACCTACGACGCGGTCTCCTGCACCTTCCAGGAGATGGGTACGGCCGGGGTGTGGGACCCCTTCCCCGTCCAGCTGGACCTGCTGCGGGCGGTCGGTGACGCGGTCCGCGAGTACCTGGCGATGGTCTGAGGCGCCGCGGGGCTGCCGCACCTGACGGCACGGTAGGCGCACGCGCACAGCGGGTAGGGAACAGAGAGCCGCATAGGGGGTGGACCGGGCAAGACCGGTCCGAATGCGCCGAGGAGCAGGCAGATGTCAGCAGACGGTTTCGATTCCCTGGCACTGGCCCTGGTGGGGGCGTCTTTCCGGGTGGTGCTCGACCGCCCGGAGGAGCAGGTGCTCAGCAGCCCGCAGGCCATCACGGCCGCACTGGTCCGCCCCGACACCGGCCTGCGCGACCGGCGCTCCCTGTCCCGGGCCGTCGAGGCGGCGAAGGACCAACTGGGCGGCGCTCTGGAGGCGTTCGACAGCAACCGGCACGAGGCGGTCCCGGCAGAGCAGAAGGACCGGGTGATCGCCGGAATCATCAGCGCCCTGGACGGCCTGCGCCTGACGCAGCGCGGGATGGCGTCGCTGGGACCCCGCGGGGAGAGCGTGGAGCTGCTGCTGCGGCGCGAGGCGGTCAAGTCCTGGGGCAAGGCGGACGCGGAAGAGGAGTTCCACCGCTACGGCCGCGTCCTGCTGGGGCACGCCGCCCAGTACATCCGGTCGCTCGTCAGCCATCTGACCACGGTGGTGCGCGAGGCGGGCCAGCTGCCGCCCGGCATGCTCATCCAGGCCGTCGAACGGGGCCTGGCCGAGGGCGTCGAGGCGGTCCGCATCCCCACCGCCCACAAGGACGTCACCGACGAGGTCAGCACCTTCGAGAGCCGGTACGCCACCGCCGTGATCGAGGCGTACGACACCATGGAGCTCTTCGGCATCGACATCCCGGAGATCCTGCGCCGGCAGCCGGTCGACGTCGGCTACATCACGCTGCAGTCCTCGACCCGCGACGCCCGCCACGCGGACGGCACGTCACGCGCCAACGTGGACACGATGATCGCCGACGCGTGCCGGATACGCCGGGACCGCCACGGCCGCCGGATCGTCACCCACCCGGCGCAGGCCGCGGACCACCCGCGCCCCTACCGCGTGCTGCTCACCGGCGCCGCCGGCTCCGGCAAGACGACCGTGACCCAGTGGCTGGCGCTCGGCGCCGCCCGCAGCAACTTCCCCGAGGCGCTGCGGCGCTGGCAGGACCTGCTGCCCTTCGTCATCCAGCTGCGCTACATCTTCAGCGACGGCAAGCCGCGCAGCCTCGACGTCGCCGACCTGGCCCGGGTCGCCACCCGGCGGCTGGGGAAGCTCCCGGAAGGCTGGCTGCACGAGCGGCTCGAACAGGGCCGGGCGCTGGTGATCCTCGACGGCTTCGACGAGCTGCCGCCGCTGCCGCACCGGCACCGGCAGGACGTGAACGAGTGGATCAACTCGCTGATCACGCAGTACCCGGACGCCAAGTTCATCGTCACCTCGCGCCCTGAGGGCCTGGACACCTCCTGGTTCGACCGGCACGACTTCGACCACCTGGAGCTGGACGCCATGGGGCTGCCGGCGATCCAGAGCTTCGTCCACCGCTGGTACCTGCCGCTGCTGTCGTCGGTTCCCGGCAACCGCAAGAAGCGGTACGCCCAGCGCAGGAACCGCCTCCTGGAGCACATCGCCAGCCGCCCGCTGGTGCGGGACCTGGCCGAGACTCCGCTGCTGTGTGCGATGCTGTGCGCCTTCTACGCCGTCAACGAGACCGTGGAGCCCAGGAGCCGGGCGCATCTGTACGAGCAGGTGATCAACGCCCTGACGAACGCGCGGGAGATCCAGCGGCAGGTGCCGATGGCCGACCAGATCGACCTGTCCGACAAGCGCGCCTACCTGCAGGCCATCGCGCGGTACATGGCCGACAACGCGCTGACCACCATCCGGCTGCGCCCGCTCACCGCGTTCTCCCCGCCGTCCGCGAAGGCGTGGGACGAGCTGCGGGAGCACGACCGGGGCGACGTGACCGTCCACGAGCTGCTCACCGACCTGATCAGCGGCTTCGTCGGCTCGCGCACCACGGTCGACCACGCGCTCCGGTACGTCGCCCAGCGCAGCGCGGTGCTGCAGCACGTCGGCGGCAACGAGGTGCAGTTCGCCCACCGCACCTTCCAGGAGTACCTGGCCGCCTGCGACTACGCGGATCGCGGGGAGGCGCAGGACATCGTGCCGCAGCTGCGCAACGGCGATCCGATCTGGTGGCGGATCGCGGCGTTCGCCGCGGCCAAGTGCAACCGGCGCGACGCCAGCGCCCTCGTGCGGAGCCTGATGGCGGAGGCCGACAGCGCCCCCGACCAGCGCCGGGAGCTGCAATTGCTGATCGCCGAGTGCGTGAGCACCGCCAAGGTCGAGCTGGCGATCGTCGAGCCGGTCAGGACGCATCTCGCCGAGATCTTCCCGCCCCGCGACCGCGACGAGGCCGCCAAGCTCGTCCGCTCCCGCAACGGGGACCACGTCCTGGGCTGGCTCGCCGGGCACACCCACGACCCGGCGTGGGCGGACGCCTGCATCGTCGCCGCCGCGCACATCGGCACACCCGAGGCCATGGACCTGATAGGGAAGTACGCCGAGGAGCTGACGGGTCAGCACACGACGCCGGCCTGGGCGCGGGAGGTCCTCACCGAGGTGTGGGACCGCTTCGACCCGACGGACTACGCCCAGCGCGTGCTCAGCATGGTCGACTTCGGCGGCGCGACCGTGCGCGTCGACTCGGCGGCCAAGCTGGCGGCCGTCGGCCGGCTCCACACCGTCCGCCGCCTCGTCTTCGGCGGCAGTGCCGGATCGGGGCACCCGGACCTGGCGTCCTGGAAGGGCCTGCGCAGCATCGAGGAGCTGGACTGCACCGCGCTCGAACTGCACCGCCTGGACGGTATCGAGGCCCTCCAGACCCTGGTGAGCCTGGGCTTCCTGTCGGGCGGGCTGCTGCGGGACTTCACCCCGCTGTCGGCGCTGACAGGCCTGCGGCAGCTGTTCGCCCTGCAGTGCCGGCACATGACCGACGGGGCGTTCCTTGCGCCGCTGCGCAATCTGCAGAACCTGCTCCTGGACCAGGTGGAGTTCGACGACTGGTCCTGGCTCCGGCCGCTGGAGGAGCTGCGCAACCTCCAGGTCTCCGGCGGCCGGCTGCACGACCTGGACGCGCTGCGGCACCTCGGCGACCTGCGGACCCTGCGGCTGAACCCCTCCGGCGGGCTGCACGACGCCGCCGCGCTCACCGAACTGCGCAGCCTGCGCCGGCTGAACCTGACGCTGGCCGCGGACCGGCCGAGCCCGGTGGTCCTCCCCGACGCCGCAGACAGCCGCCTGCGCGAGGTCACCCTCAACGGCAGGCCCACCCTCGCCGACGTGCGGAGCGTGGCGAGTTGCGGCGTCCTCACGCTGCTCAGCGCGAACAAGGTGGACGACCTGACGTCCCTGACGGCCGTGGAGCCCCTGCACGGGATACGCCGGCTCACGCTGGAGAACTGCCGCTCGCTCACCCGCATCGACAGCGTCAGCGGCATGCGCGACCTGCGGCGCCTGGACCTGAGCGGCAGCGCCGTGCAGGACCTCGCCCCGCTGACCGGCCTGATGCACCTGGAGGAGGTCGTCCTGGAACGCTGCTCGGCGCTGACGAACATCGCCCCGCTGCTCTCCCTGCCGGCCCTGCGCCGCGTCAGCTTCGACGGCATCACCGACTGGCTGCCGCTGGACGTGATCGACGAGCTCAAGGACGCCCGCTCGGTGAACGTGAACTTCGACTCCTACCTCATGGTCGGCCAGGGCAGCGCCTGACCCGCGCAGCCGCCCGGCTCAGCGCAGCAGGGCGTCCAGGAAGGGGCTGGACAGCACCCGGTGGGGGTCGAGGCGGTCGAGGACCGCGACCGCCTCGTCCCAGCCGGGGCCGCCGCCGGCGCGGTGGCTCGCGGGGATGGCGCCGGTCAGGACGTCCGGGTCGGACCACGCGGCGGTGGGGGTGTAGGCCCAGCCCTTGGACCACTCGACGCGGACCGTCGCCCGGTCACCGTCCAGGCCCAGCAGGAACTGCTCGACGTCGCGGTAGAAGCGGTGCAGGGCGGGGGTGGCCGGCAGGGAGAGGATGTCGATCCACACGGCGGTGTCGACGTCGGGCCGGTCGGGACGCGGCCGCAGCGCGGACAGCAGCGGGGGCCGCGCGCCGGGGACGCCGCACACGGCCGGGTCCTCCAGGCCGGTCACCCGGATCTCGACCTGGCCGTTGACCGGGTACTCGCCGCGTGCCGCGTACTGAGCGAGCAGCGTGCGGTAGAAGTCGGCGAACGCGCTGACCACCCACTGCAGATCGGCGCGGCGGGTGAGGACGGCGTAGCCGTTGGCGGTCTCGCGCAGAGTGGTGGGCCGCACGTACTCCAGCAGGTTGCGGGAGGCGCCCCACAGGTCGGAGCGCAGGCCGTCCGCGAGCAGGTGGGTGAGGACGTCGCCGGTCAGCACGTCCTGCACGAGCGTCCCGGAGAGCAGGACGTCGGTGATGTCGCCGGTCAGCGCGACCTTGGCCAGCAGGTACTGGACCTGCCCGAAGAGCGGTGCGCTCGCCCAGGCCCCGGAGACCAGGCTCCCGGCGAGCCGTGCCAGCGGCTCGGGGAGGGAGTCGGAGAAGGGGTAGTTGTACGGCTCGGCGACCGCGCGGGCGGCGAGCGGCCGGTTCGGGGTGACGCTCCAGGTCTTCAGCCAGGGCTTGTCGGTGAAGGCGAACCAGATCGCCTCCGCCCGGCCGGTGCCGTCCACGAACCCGGCCAGGGTCCGCGTGCCGGCCGGCGCGCCGGGGGCGGCGAACAGCTCGGTGGCGGGGATGTCCAGGAAGGACCGGCAGCGCAGGTTGCCGTCGGCGCCGACCCGCAGGACGGCCTCGGTGACCAGGGAGCGGCCGAGGTGGGTCAGGAGCGCGGCGCAGTCGGGTTCGGCCCGGCCGACGGTCCGCAGGACGTAGCGTCCGGCGCCGCCGTCCCAGACGACCGCGGTCAGCTCGGTGACCAGGTTGCTCAGCGAGCCGTAGCCGTGGCCGGGTGAGGGGCTCTCGCCGGCCGCGGGCACGGCCGTGCCGTGCGCGCCGATGGCGAGCGCGCCGCCGACCGAGAGGTCGCCGGGTGCGGGCGCCGCGGTGACCCCGTATCCGCCGGCGCCGGCGTACGCGAGCAGCGCCTCCAGCGAGGCGCCGGCCTGGACCCGGACCGCGGCGGACCCGTCGGCTGCCTGCTGCTCCAGCGACATCGCGGTGAGGTGGGCGGTGGTGTCCAGCAGGACGACCTGGGCCGCGGCGGGTGTGCCGCCGGCCACCGTCAGGGGTGCCCAGCCGTGCCGATGCCCCTGCGCGCGTACCGTCCAGCCGGCCCCGTACGCCCAGTTGACGACGTCGAGCACCTCCTGCGGGCTGCGCGGCGCGCAGGTCCACAGCTGGTCGGTGCGGATCTCGCCGGCCCAGTTCTCGTAGACGCGCTGGTAGACGTCGAGCCCGGCCGGGAAGCCGGGCGGCGGTCCCGAGGCCGCCTCGGCGCTGCCGGGCCGGGCCAGCCCGCGCAGCAGCCAGACCGCGCCGCCCGCCGCGGCCGACGACGCCAGCAGCCTGCGGCGCGACAGACCGCCGCCCTGGTCGGAAGAATCGTGCGCCATCCCCGCCACCCCTCCCCTGGTCCGCGCGGGAGCGGCCCCTGCCGGGCCGCTTCCGCCCTACAGGAGTGATCCTGCACCGGATCGGCGGCCGCCTCACCGCCGATGCGGAAATGGCTCATCGCCTTGCCCCCGAAATGGCCCACGCGGATGGACGGGCCTGAGCATACGGTCGAGATCGCGACGCATCGCGTGCCCTGCCGAGCCGTACGGGCATCGGTGTGCCCGGACACCGCCGCTCAGCCCGTAGAGGAATCACATGCAAGCCATCACCGTGCCCGACAGTGCGACATCGGCCGCCGCCCTGGAGGTGGTCACCGCCTACCAGTCCCCCGCGATGGTCAACCACTCGCTGCGCGCCTACCTCTGGGCGGCCGCCCGCGGCGCGGCGGACGGCATCCCCTTCGACCCGGAACTGCTCTACGTCGCCGCGCTGTTCCACGACATGGGGCTCGTACCGGCCTTCGACAGCCACACCGTGGCGTTCGAGGAGGCCGGCGGCCATGTGGCGCAGGTCTTCGCCGCCGGCGCCGGGTGGGGCGCGCAGCGGCGCGGGCGCCTGGCGGAGGTGATCGTCCGCCACATGTGGCCGCAGGTGGACGCGGCCGCGGACCCCGAGGGACACCTGCTGTCCCGCGCCACCGCCACCGAGATCACCGGCAAGGACGCGGACGACTACCCCGCGGACTTCCGGGCCGAGGTGCTGGAGCGCTACCCCCGGCTGGACCTCGGCGAGCGGTTCCTGGCCTGCTTCGAGGCCCAGGCCGCGCGCAAACCCACCAGCTCCGCGGCCACTGCGATGCGCTCCGGCCTGGCCGCCAGGATGGCCGGCAACCCGCTGGACGCCCCGGCCTAGGGCGGGTCCGCAAGGTCCCGTCTGGCCGACAGCGCCTGGCGCGCGCGCTCCCAGCGTTGTCGGGCTCGTCGAATAGGCCCACTACGAGGACGACCCTTCGCCTTGCGATCGCACGCGCCAGACACCGTCGGCCCCGCCCCTCGGGCGGACGACGGGACCTTGCGGACCCGCCCCAGGCGAACCGCTGCGCAACCTCTTGACCGTCAACTCCCGGGCGCCTACGGTCGCACATCATATATCAGATGCCATGCATCATCTGGCATGACTGGTTCGGCCCTGGGAGCAGCACACCGTGCCCGACACTCTCGCCCACAGCGGCGGACCCCACCCCGGCGTCCCGCCCTCCCGTTCCGAGGCGGTTCTCGATTCCCTCAAGCACGCGATCCTGACCGGGGAGCTGAAGCCCGGTCAGGCCCTGGTCGAGGCGGATCTCGCGGAGCGGCTGCACGTCTCCAAGACCCCGGTGCGCGAGGCCCTGAAGACCCTGGCGGCCTCGGGGCTGGTGACCACGAGCGCGTACAAGGGCGCCGCGGTGCGCGAGGTCGACCAGGCCCACGCGCGCTGCGTGTACGACATGCGCCTGCTGCTCGAACCCGCCGCGGCCGCCCGCAGCGCCACGTCGGAACGGATCGGGCAGGACGCGCGGGAGGCCCTGGAGAGAGCCGACCGGGCGGCGGACACCGCCGAGCGGTCGCTGGCCAACCGGGCCTTCCACCGGGCGCTGTACTCGGGCTGCGGCAACCCCCTGCTGGTGAAGTCGCTGGACGACCTGCGCGACCAGACCGCGCTGCTGTCCAGCGCGGCCTGGTCCCGGCAGCCCTCCTGGGAACTGGAGGCGGCCGAGCACCGCGCGATCCTGCAGGCCGCGGAGGCCGGGGACGCCGAGCTGGTCAGGGACCTGATGCACCGGCACATCGCGTCCTTCGTGGCGCGCAACTTCCCCGAGGACGAGGCCTGAGCACCTCCTGACGAGCGGTCGGCTCCGCACCCGTACGCCCCACGTTCACTTCCTGCGACCGAAGGGCACCATCAGCCATGTCCCACAGCAGCAGCTCCCCCACCGGAACAGCCCGCGGCACCCGGGGGAACCCGTCCCGCCGCCGGGTACTCGGCACCCTCGCCTCCGCCGCTGCCGCCGGCCCCGTGCTCGCCGCGTGCGGCGCACCCAGCAGCGACACCCCCGACAAGGCGGCGCCGAGCACCCTGGCCACCGCACCGTCCAAGCCGGTCACGCTGAACATCCTGGACGTCGCGGGAAACCTCGCCCTCACCCAGCCGATCATCGACGCCTTCAAGGCCAAGCACCCCGAGATCGTCTCCAGGGTCACCACCTCCACCGGCACCGCGCCCGAGCTCGCCCCGAAGGTGCAGGCGCAGCAGCAGGCGGGGAACGTGCAGATCCAGCTGGTGCTGAGCGGCACCGACGGGCTGTCCGCGGGTATCCAGAAGGGCCTGTGGTACGACCTCAAGCCGTACTACGACGCCTTCCTGCCCGGGCTGATGGCCGGCTACCAGGCGCCCGCCGCGTCCATGGCCGCGCTCGCCCAGGACCAGGCCGTGGAGCTGGTCTGGTACCCCTCGGGGCCGCTGCTGGAGTACGACCCGGCCAAGGTCGCCACCCCGCCCACCACCACCGACGCGCTGCTGGACTGGGCCAAGGCCAACCCGGGGAAGTTCCAGTACGCCCAGCCGCGCAACTCCGGCCCCGGCCGCACCTTCCTCATGGGCCTGCCGTACCTGCTCGGCGACTCCGACCCGGGCGACCCGGTCAACGGCTGGTCCAAGACGTGGGCCTACCTGACGGAGCTGAACAAGCACGCGGCCAACTACCCGACCAAGACGTCCGCGACCATGACCAACCTGGCGCAGGGCACCGTCCACATGCTCGCCAGCACCACCGGCTGGTACATCAACCCGCGCGTGCTGGGCACCGTGCCGAAGTCCATGAAGGTCGCCAAGTTCGACAACCTCACCTGGGTCAGCGACGCGCAGTTCGGCATCATCCCGAAGGGCGTCTCGAACGACGAGCTGATCGCCGCACTGCGGCTGATCGCCTTCATGCTCACCCCCGAGCAGCAGGCCGTCACCTACGACCAGGGCTACTTCTACCCCGGCCCCGCGGTCAAGGGTGTCAGCCTCAGCCAGGCCCCGGCCGCCTCCCGGCAGGCCATCGCGACCTACGGCGACCCGGAGTTCGACGGCTGGATCAGCGGCAACCCCATCAAGAACTCGCTGCCCGCCACCGCCCAGGTCACCGCGTTCGACCTGTGGGACAAGAAGATCGGCTCGACGAAGTGAGCACGGTGCCCGACATGACCGACGGCGCCAGGACACCGGCAGCAGCCTCCCCCGCCGGCTCCCAGCTGGGCGAGCTGCGGCTGCGGGGCGTCAGCCGCGCCTACGGCTCGTACACCGCACTGCACCCGCTGGACCTGACCATCAGGGGCGGCGAGTTCGTCGCCCTGCTCGGCCCTTCGGGGTGCGGCAAGACCACCGCGCTGAACTGCCTCGCGGGCCTGCTGCCGCTGACCGCCGGCGAGATCGTCCTGGACGGCAGGCGGGTGGACACCGTGCCGCCCGAGAAGCGCGGTTTCGGCATGGTCTTCCAGAACTACGCGCTCTTCCCGCATCTGACGGTGCGCGGCAACGTGGCCTTCGGGCTGAAGATGCGCGGCGTCGGCAGGGCCGAGACCACCCGGCGGGTCGACGAGGTGCTGCGCCTGGTGCGGCTGACCGAGCAGGCGCACAAGCACCCGGGGCAGCTGTCCGGCGGGCAGCAGCAGCGGGTGGCCATCGCCCGCGCCATCGTCATGGAGCCGCCCCTGGTGCTGATGGACGAGCCGCTGTCCAACCTGGACGCGGCCCTGCGGCTGGAGATGCGCAGCGAGATCCGGCGCATCCACCAGGAGTTCGGGCTCACCACCGTCTATGTGACGCACGACCAGGAGGAGGCGCTGTCGCTGGCGGACCGGCTGGTCGTGCTGGAGGCCGGCCGGGTCAGCCAGATCGGCACCCCGGCCGAGCTCTACGAGCACCCGGCCGACCCGCACGTCGCCGCCTTCATGGGCTACCGCAACCTGCTGGCGCTGGACGTGGTCTCCGTGCGGGGGTCGCGGGCGGTCGTGCAGCGGCGCGGCCTGCGGCTCACCGGGACCCTGGTCGGCGGCGGCCCGGTGGCGGAGGGCCGCGAGGCCACCGTCGCGATCCGCCCCGAGGACGTGCGGGTCGCAGGACCTGGCGAGCAGCCGATCGCCGAGGCCGTGGCCCAGATCGTCGAGTACCACGGCAGGGCGCTGCACGTGGAGGCGGTGACCGGCGACGGCGACCGTATCCACCTGCGCGCCGACGGCGGGATACGGCCGGGCGACGCGCTCGCCGTGACCGTGGACGCCGACCGCGCGCTGCTGTTCCCGAGCCCCGGGACGGGACCCGGACCGGACCCGGCCGGGGCTCCCGGTGCGGCGGAGGTGTCCCGATGAGCGGCCTGCCCGTGGGCACCGCGCCGGCGGTGGCCGGCCCCCCGGCGAAGGCCGCGCTGCGGCACCGGCTGGCGGAGCGCGGCATGGACCGGACGCTGCTGCTGGTGCTGCCGGCGGCGCTCGCGGTGATCGCACTGTTCTGCTACCCGTTCCTGTACGGCCTGCAGCTGTCCTTCCAACCGGCCAAGGGGGGCGTGTTCGGGGCGTACCGGCAGTTCTTCGCCGAGCCCTTCTCCCGCAAGTCCGTCTGGGCCACCTTCTCGCTGGCCATCCCGGCCTCGCTCATCAACGTGGGCGTCTCCGTGCCGATCTCGTACCGGATGCGGCGCGACTTCCGCGGCAAGCGGCTGCTGCTGGCGCTGCTGGTCGTCCCGATCACGCTGGGCACGGTGCTGACCGCCGAGGGCATCCTGGAGTTCTACGGACCGGCCGGCTGGTTCAACCGCACCCTGCACCTGCTGGGGCTGGCCGACTCCCCCGTGCAACTGACCATGAACTACACCGGGGTGCTGCTGTCGCTGGTCATCAGCGGCTTCCCGTTCGCCTACCTGCTGACCCACTCCTACCTCTCCGGCATCCACCCCAGCCTGGAGAAGGCCGCGGCCACCCTGGGCGCCGGCTGGTGGCAGCGGTTCCGGTACGTCACCTTCCCGCTGCTGCTGCCCGGGCTGATGACGACCTTCTGCCTCAGCTTCGTGATGGCCTTCGCCGTCTTCCCCTCGGCGATGATGGTCGGCGACCCCAACGGCAGCACCCACGTCATCTCCATCGAGGCCTACCAGGCCGCCCTGGAGCGCTTCGACTACGCGCAGGGCAGCGCCGACGCGATGATCATGACCGCGCTGATGCTCGTCGTCCTCGCCGCCGTCACGGGGCTGCGCTCCCGGCTCTACCGCGGATCGACCGGAGGCAAGGGATGAGCGCGCAGACGACCGCTGCCGCGGCAGGCGGACGCCGGGGGCTCGCACTTCGGCCGGGGGCCTGGCTGACCTGGGCGGTGCTGGTGTTCTTCTTCGTCAACCTGCTCGGCGTCATCACCACCGTGCTGCTCAACTCGCTGGGCCGCAGCTGGTTCACCGCCTGGCTGCCCACGGGCTGGACCGGCCACTGGTACAGCGACGCCTGGAAGGAGTTCGGCCTCGGCGAGGTGCTGCGGACCACCGTCGAGGTGACCTTCCTGGTGGTGCTCGTGTCGCTGGTGCTGGCCGTGCCGGCCTCGTACGCGCTGGCCCGCCGGGACTTCCCCGGCAAGCACCTGCTGACGACCCTGTTCGTACTGCCCATCCTCGTGCCGCCGATCGCCTACGGCATCCCCATGGCCACAGTGCTGTACAAGTTCCACCTGGCCGGGTCCGTCACCGGCGTGGTGCTCGCCAACCTCGTCCCGTCCATCCCCTTCGTGATCTTCACGATGACACCGTTCATCGAGCAGATCGACCCGAAGATCGAGGCGGCGGCGCGGATGTGCGGGGCGTCCACCTGGACCGTACTGACCCGCATCCTGTCGCCGCTGATGCTGCCGGGCATACTCGCCGCCGGCATCCTGGTGCTGGTACGCACCTTCGGGATGTTCGAACTCACCTTCCTGACCGCGGGACCGGGCAGCGAGACACTCGTCGTGGCGCTGTTCTCCGCGGTCAATTCGGCCGGGATCCGCAGCACCCAGTCCATCGACGCGATGGCGGTGATCTACACCGGCACGATGGCCGTGCTGCTGCTCGTCGCGCTCCGCTTCGTCAACCCCACGCAGCTGGTCGCCCGCTCCTCCGAGTGACCCCCTCCGGCGCACCCGGCTCCCGGCCGCTGCCGGACGGGGGCCGGCCGGTCCCGCGAGGGGTCAGATGCGGACGCCGAACTGGAAGGGCATGTTGCCGATCGACTCGTAGCGTACGAACGCTCCGGGCTTGGGGGCGTGCAGCACCTTGCCGTCGCCGGCGTAGAAGCCGACATGGTGGTGGTCGCTGTAGAAGATGACCAGGTCGCCGACCTTGAGCTGCGACATGGACAGGTGCGGGCCGTAGTTGGCCTGCTGGGCCGCGGTCCTGGGGATGGTGATCCCGGCCTGGCGGTAGGCCCAGGAGGTGAGCCCGGAGCAGTCGAAGGAGTTGGGGCCGTCCTCGCTCCAGGCGTAGGGGTCGCCCACCTTGGTCTGGGCGGCGGCGTAGGCGGCGGCCGCGTGGCCGGAGGCGGGGGTGCCGCCCATCGGGGGGCGCTCGGTGGAGCGGTTGGCGCGGGCCGCGTCGTCGGCTATCTGGGCGCGCTGGGCGGCGGTGAGCGAGTTGAGGATCGCCTGCGCCTGGGCCAGCTTGTTCTTGGCCTCGGTCTTGCGGTTGCCCAGTTCGGTCTTGGTGGCCTGCAGCTCGGTGAGCTTGGCGGTGGCCTCGGCCCGCTCCTGGTCCAGGGTCCGCTTGGCGTCCTGGAGTTGCTGCAGCGCACTGGTCTGCAGGGAGCTGATCTGGTCGAGGGCGGTGGCCTGGTCCAGGTAGCTGTCCGGGTTGGAGGACAGGAACAGCTGCAGCGACGGGTCGATTCCGCCGGTGCGGTACTGCGAGGCCGCGATGGTGCCGATGCTGTCGCGCAGCGTGTTGAGGTGCTGCTGCTGCTTCGCCACCTGGTCCTGCAGCGTGCCGGCCTCGGTCTGCAGCGACTTGAGCTTCTCGTTGGCCGCGTCGTACTTCTCGGTGGCCTGCTCCGCCTGCGTGTAGAGCGCGTCCACCTGGGCCTTGGCGTCCTTGACCGAGGTGGGCTTGCTGGGCTTGGCGGGGGCGGCGTTGGCCGCCTGGGCGGAGAGCGCGACCGCGGCGGCGGCAGCCGCCGTCAGGACGGTGACCCGCGTGCGGCTTGCCGGCTTGGGACGACGGTGGGACGCCACGAAGGCGAGCTCCTTCTTCCTTCAGCCGCCTACCGGTTGACCACTGGCGGGCGGCCCCCGACGCGCCACCCGGATTGGATGATCGACTGCGCGGAGGTTGGAGACCTGACCCTAGTGACCTTTCCGTGACCGATTCAAATCCTTCAAGGCAAAAACACGACCGGTTCGTGTCCCGTCACGGTCCGCATCGGCCCTGGTCGGGCACCCAGGACGATCGCCGCCTGCCACCGGGGTTCATGCGTCCTGGACCGACAGGGAGCCGGAGGCGACGGTGAGGGCCACCCGGTGGCCGGCCGAGGGGTCGCGCGGCACCAGGACCTGGACGTCCGCGGAGGCGGCGGTCGTGGTGACGGCGTATCCGTCGCCGGTGCGCGGCAGGCGGACGGCGACGGAGGCGGACGAGGCGTGCAGGTCGAGGTCGGCCGGTGCGGCGGCGAAGCCGATGTCGGCGCTTCCCGACACCACCGTCACCTCGGCGTGCGGGGAGCGCAGGTCCCTGGTGGTGAGTTGTATGGACGACGCGTCCAGGCCCAAATCGCCGCCAAGCCCCCGCAGCACGGCCACGCCGGAGGTCTGCCGCAGCCGCAGCCCGGTGTGCGGGGGCAGCGTCAGGACCAGGTCCCCGGCGCAGGGCTGCGGCAGGCCGCGGTCGTCCTCGCAGCGCAGGCTCAGCGCGCGACCGCCGGATGCCGGGTCGTCCACGGTGGCGCCGCGCAGGGCGGCGGGCCGGCCGTCGGCCCGGTGGAAGCTGCCGGTGACCGCACGCGCGTCGGCGTCGGCGGTGACCTGGACGGTGCCTGACACCCCGTCGAGGACGACCGTGCCCGGGTCGGCGGCCCGGAAGCCCGGCGCGGTCAGTGCCCGCCGGTCCGCAGGGCCGCCGCCGTCGTCGTCGGTGAGGACGACGACGAGACCGACGGCGAGCGCGAGCACGCAGCACACGACGACCGCCCGCGCCGGCCCCCTGCCGCGGCCGGCGGGGGGCACCTGCTCGGGAACGCGCGGCGGGGCGGCCGGCCGGGCCGGCACATCTGATCTGTCCATGGCGGCAGCCTTCCCCTGTCACGCGATCGCACGCCCGGACTCCCGCGGGGCGGCCGGGTCATCTCCAGCGGCGCATCCGCCGATATACGGGGCAGACGAGAGGGCAAGCCGTCGTGGACGGCACGGAGGTGGTGCAGATGGACGGCAGGGAGCGGTCGCTGCTCTGGCTGCTGGCGGTGGTCGCGGCGGTGAGCCTGGTGGTCGCGGTCCGGCTGCTGGTCAAACTGGTCCGCTCGTGGCGCCTGCTCAAGGCGTCCGGCATCCCGATGTCGCACAAGACGATGTTCTGGGCGTCGGTGGCCTACCTCGTCTGGCCGGTGGACCTGCTGCCCGACCCGATCTACCTCGACGACATCGGCTTCCTGCTGCTGGCCCTGCGCTCCCTGCACGCGGCCGCCCGCCGTTACGGCGTGTCCCGCGAGGGCGTCGCCCGCGACGGCACCGGCGAGGACGGCGCGACCCCCGCCCGCAAGGGCGGCAGGTAACCGCACCGGCCGCGTACGGGTGCCGTCCAGGGGTATCCGCACAGGCGGCGGTCGACGCGGGATTGCGCGCGGCGGAGGTGGCGGGACATGGCCGGAAGGGCGGACCGGGTCGGGGCGGCGTGGCGGCGTTCGGCGCCGGGCCGCATCTGGCGGCAGGGCACGGACATGGAGCTGATGCACCGCTCGATGGGCTTCGCGGCGCTCGGCGTGGTGACGCTGATGCCGCTGCTGATCGTGGTGGCGGCCGCCGTGCCGTACCAGCGGGCGGGGTTCGCGCAGTGGATCGTGGACGGCATGGGCCTGTCGGCGGGTCCTGCGGCGACCGTGCGGAGGCTGTTCTCGACCCCGGGCAAGGTGCTGAGCACCACCAGCGCGCTCAGCCTGGCGGCGCTGGCGGTGTTCGGGCTGTCCTTCGCGGCGAGCGTCGCGACCGGCTACGAGCGGGTCTGGGACCTGCCGGCGATCCCCTGGCACGCGGTCTGGCGGCGGGCGGTGTGGCTCGCGGTGCTGACCGGGTACCTGTTCGTCGAGGCGCAGAGCGGCACCGTGCTGGACGGCGGGGCGCTGCCGTCCGCGCTGCGGATCGCCTTCACCCTCACCTGCGGGGTGCTCTTCTTCTGGTGGGGCCAGCGCTTCCTGCTCGGCAACCGCGTCCCGTGGCGCCCGGCCCTCACCGGCGCGGTGTGCACCATGGCCGGCCTGGTGGGGCTGCGGGTCTTCTCGGTGCTGGTGCTCTCGCCGCTGACGCTGACCAGCGCGGTGACGTACGGCCCGGTCGGCACGGTGCTGATGGTGCAGAGCTGGCTGATCGGGGTGGGCTTCGTCATTTTCGGCGGCGCGCTGGTCGGGCGGCAGCTGCATCACCGCGGGCCGCCGGAAGGGCCGCGGGAGGCGCCGCCGGTTCCGCGGCAGGGGCGAGCAGACGGTCCCGCTCCGCGTTGTAGTGGGCACCGACCAGCAGCGCGAGATTGCTGAACCACAGCCACACCAGGAAGGCGACCGCGCCGGACAGCTGGCCGTACAGCCGGTCGTACGTGCCCAGGCGGGCGGTGTACGTCGCGAAGCCGGCCGAGATGAGCAGCCACAGGCCGATCGCCACCCCGCCGCCGGGCGCGGCCGTCCGGACACCGCGCGCGACCGGCGGTCCCGAGCGGAAGAGGATCAGCACCGTCGCCGCGGCGACGGCGACCAGTACCGGCCAGCGCAGCGCGCGCCACGCCGACACCATCTGGCCGCCCAGGTGCAGCAGGTCGCCCGTCCGGTGGGCGAGTTCGCCGCTGACGACCACGCAGATGGTGCTGCACGCCATCAGGACCAGCAGCATGAGCGCGGTGAGGACCACCCGCGGCGCGGTGCGCCAGGCGGGACGGTGGTCAGGCACGCCGTGGATGTGGTGCAGCGCGCGCCGGAAGACCGCGGCGTAACTGCAGGCGGCCCATGCCGCCCCCGCCCCGCTGGCCGCGGCCAGCGAGGTGGTCGCCGAGGCGTCCTCGGCCATCTGCCGCAGCGCGTTGGCCACCAGCGGCCGCGACTGGCCCGGCATCAGCACTTCCAGCCCGCCCGGGACCCCGCTGCCGTCGGGGCTGCCGGTCAGCCCGACCAGGGACAGCGTCATCAGCAGGGCGGGGAAAAGCGCCAACACCGCGTAATAGGTCAGCGCCGCGGCCCTCTCGGTCGCGTCCTTGTCCCAGGCCGCCACCATGGCCTTGACCAGGGTCTTGAGCATGCCGAACACCGTGATCTGACACCCCCTCCGGCTCCACGCCGCACACCGCAACCGACGCGGAACGTCTGCCCCCGTTTCGGCCGCGCCAACATACTTGGCCGGAAAGGATCGTTCGACGCTTTTCGAGCCGCGGCCCGACCATCTTCGGGCGTTCTGCGGGCAGGCGGACCCTTGAGGAGGTACGCCATGAACGCGCAACTCGCGATGAGCCGCACACCCTGGTGGGCACGCGCCGCCATCGCGCTGGTGGGGCTGGTGGTGCTCGCCCTGGTACTGGGCAGACTCCACCTGTTGCCGGGACTGCCCAACCCGTTCGCAGAACGGACCAACGACCGCAGCGGGCCTGTCCTGCTGAAGTCGATCCAGGACATGAACCGCTACGAGGGGGCGAGCGGCAACTTCGAGGTCGTCGTCGACCTGCAGAAGGACGCCAAATACCTGCCGGACATCGTGCACGGCGAACGGACCCTGTACGTGGGGGCCGGCAGCGTGGACGCCTACGTCGACCTCGGCGCGGTGAAGACCGGCGCCGTCACGGTGAGCGACGACCGCAAGTCCGCCGCGATCCGGCTGCCGCACGCGGCACTGGAGCGGACGAACCTGGACCCCGAGCACTCCTACGTCGTCTCGCAGCAGCGCGGTTTCTTCGACCGGGTCGGCGACTTCTTCGGCAGCGACACCGGGAACGCCCAGAAGCTGGGCATCCTGGCCGCGCAGAAGATCCAGGACGCCGCCAAGGTGACCCAGTTGACCGCCCGGGCCGAGACCAACACCCGATCCATGCTCCAGGGCATGCTCACGTCGCTCGGCTTCACCCACGTCGACATCCGGTTCGGCCCCGCCCCGCAGCCCACGCCGTCAGCGTCGGCTTCGGCGTCCCCGTCCCGGTGATCCCACGTCGCAAGTGTCCGCGCGGGCGTCCGCGCGGACACTTGCGACGCAGCCCCGTCACCGGCCGCGGAGTCCCGCGGCCGGTCCCCTCAGATGCCCTCCCCCGCCAGCCGGAGGGCGACGTCCTCGACGGTGAGCGTCTGCGTGATCCCCCGGCGGGCCGCGGTCCCGTCCGCGAGGTCCGCGGGGCGGACCAGCGCGGGCCGCAGGCCGGCGCCCGCCAGCGCCATCCAGGCGTCGAAGACCGCGCCCCCCGGGGCGTACTGCTCCCGCGGATCGCCGGCGGCGGGCTCGGGCAGCCGCAGCGCCAGGCGGCGCGGCGCGGGACTCACCGCGTCCCGCCGCGCGTCCGCGACCGCCTCGGCCAGCGCCCGGCCGGTCGCGGTGGCCTGCCCGTCGGTGCCGTACAGGCCGAGTTCGTGTTCGAGGTCGTTGAAGTCGGTGAACCTGGTCCGCCTTCAGCCGGCGCCGGGTGCGCTCAGGCCGAAGGCGGCGCGTGCCTTGTCCGCAGGGTCGGTGAGGTTCGCCGCGCTGTCGCCGAGGAGCCGTTGGGCCTCGGCGGCGCCGCCGGCGGAGAAATGGGCCGGTGCCCAGGTGGAGAACCGGTCGTCGGGCTCCCAGGACGCCGCGGTCACCCGGGCCGGGGCCGAGGCCGGTGAGACGGTCAGCTCACCGGCCGTCACCACGCCGTCCAGCGGGGTCGCCCGGGGGCCGTCACGGACGAAGTGCCCGCACCAGGCCACCAGGCCCACCCGCAGGGCTGCTCCGGCGGGACGGATCTCGACGACCCGCTCGGTGCAGAACCCGCGCGGCGCGGACCCGTTCCCCGCGGCGGGCATCTCGCCTCCGAGCGGACCCTGCGGGGCCGTCAGCACGTAATGGTCCACCACGGGGAGGACCGTACGGTCGAGCGCGGCGTCGACGTGCGGCGGTGCCGGCTGCGCCTGCCCGTGCAGGATCAGGCCGACCGCTCCTGCCGTTGCCAGGGCGACCCCCGCGGCCCCCCACTGCCACCCGCGCCGCTTCCCCACCCAGATACTCATTCACGTTCCCTTCAGACGGTGTACCGACCACTGAGACGGCGACGCGGCGGCGCGGGTTCCCCGGGAAGGCGTCGGGTGGCCGGGCGGTCGGGTCACATCACAGGACGCGCGGGCTCATACGGCCGAGGCGTGCGGCATCTCGTCGCTGTCCGGGTCGAGTTGCGCCCAGATGCACTTCCCGCCGGGGACGTACCGGGCTCCCCAGCGGCTGCGGGAGGCGACGGCGACGATCTGGAGGCCGCGCCCGAACTCGTCGTCCAGGCTGGGGTGGCGGACCCGGGGGGCGGACTCGGTGCCGTCGTAGACCTCGGTGACCACGCCGCCGTCGAGGTGCAGCAGCCGCAGCCGGATCATGTCCGCCCCGTCCAGGCCGCGCCCGGTGTGGCGGATGACGTTGCCGGCCAGTTCGCTGACGATGAGGGCGGCGCTGTCGGTCAGCTCGGCCAGGCCCCAGCGGCCGAGCTGAATGGCGGTCAGGTCCCGGGCGCGGGCAGCGGACCGCGGCTCCAGCGGCAGGTCGGCCACCATGACGTCCTCGGGCGGTACCCGGCCGGTGTTCAGCAGCAGCAGCGCGGAGTCGTCCTGGTGGTCGGGGTCGGGCGGCAGGTCGTGGGTGATGGTCCCGCACAGCTCCGTCAGCCAGCGCGCGCGCCGGTCGGGGTCGGCCGGCGCGGGCGCCGCGGCGGTGCGCCGGGCGAGGGCCTCGACCAGGGGCGCGGGGTCGGGGGACGAGGAGCCGAGCGTCCCGTTGGTGTAGAGCAGCAGGGTGCTGCCCGGTTCCAGGACCGTGGTGGTGACCTCGACCGGGAGGGGGTCGATGACCTGCGCGAGTCCCAGCGGCGGCCCGGCGGCCACATCGAGGACGGCCGGCTGCCTGCCGGGCCGGTGGACGACCGGTGCGAGGTGGCCCGCGCTGGCCACCTCGCACACCCCGGTCGTGGCGTCGTACACGACCATGACGCAGGTGGCGTACACCGTCTGGTCCGGCAGGGGCCCCGCGAGGCGGACCGCGACGTCCCCGACGCGGGCGAGCAGCTCGTCGAGCGGCAGGTCGAGCGAGGCGATGGTGAGCACGGCGTGCCGGATGATGCCCATCGTGATGGCCTGCTCCAGGCCGTGGCCGGCGACGTCGCCTGCGACGGCCAGGGTGCGCCCGCCGGGCAGCGGCACCGTGTCGTACCAGTCGCCGCCGACGTCCTGGCCTGCGGCGGCACGCCAGCGGGCCGCGGTCTGCACCGCGACCAGGTCGGGCAGTTCGCCCGGCAGCAGTTCCTTCTGCAGCCGCTCGGCGCGCTCCTGGGCCTCCTCGTACGCCGCCGCGTTGCCCATGGCCTTCGACAGCACCACCCCGACGGTGCTCAGGAACGCTCGGTCGTCCGCGTCGAAGGTGCGCTGTGCGGGCCAGCTGATGACGCACGAGCCCAGGTGCCGTCCGCCGGCGATCAGCGGCAGCACCGCCCACGCCTGGTTGCGGCCCTGGTCCGCCACGGGCACGACCCGCGGCCAGCGGCGGCGGAACTCCGCCGGGGAGGTGATGAACAGCAGTTGCGCGCCGGACAGTTCCGAGGACGCCAGCCGTTGCGGCCAGCCCTGGTCCGCCAGCGCTTCCAGGAAGGCCGGGGCGTACCCCACCGCGTCGATCAGCTTCGGCCGCGGGCCGGTCAGATCGTGTGCGACCAGCCCGGTGGCGCCGACCATGGGCAGCATGTGGCGGACGACCACTTCGACCACGTCGCGCATCGTGAGGGCGCGGATCAGCGCCTCGGCCAGTTCCGACATGGCAGCGGACCGGTGGTCCGCCAGCGTCCTCGCCGTCACGTCGGCGAGGGTTATCGACACGTAGTCGCCGATTCCGACCGCGGTCAGCTCGGTGTACGCGGCCGCGCCCGAGTCGCGTCCCGGCGTGCTGACCGTGAGCGTGGTCGCGGTGCCGGGGGCGGCCCGTGCCCGGGCGACCAGGTCCTGCACGCCCTGCTCGCGCAAGGCCGGCACGGACTCCCACAGTGCGCAGTCGGTCCCCTGCGAACCGTGTTCCTCCGCCCAGGCCCGGCCTGCGCGGTTGACCCACTCCACCGCGCCGTCGCCGGCGAGGACGTAGAGCGGCCGCGGGTACCACTCCAGCAGTCCGACCAGCCATGCCTCGCGGGTCCGCCGGGGGGTGGTGTTCCATGCCGTGCCGACCATCCGGACCGGCTGCCCGGCGGCGTCGTACTCGAAGGCGCCGCGGAATTCCAGCCACGCCGCGCGGCCTTCTCGGTCGACTACGCGGTATTCGACCGCGTAGGCCGAGCCCTCGCGCATCGACTGCGCGATCGCCTCGTCGACCCCGGGGCGGTCGTCGGGATGGACGCGCGCCATCCACGAGTCGATCTGCCGGTCCCAGGACCGCAGGTCGAGGCCCGCCAGGTGCACGAGGTCCTCGGCCGGCTCGTCGAAGTCGAGCCGGCCGCTCGCCAGGTCCCAGCTCCACGTCCCGACCCGGACCCGGCGCATCACGCGCCGGTCGAGCGGCACCTGCCACCACGGGGCGGTGCCGTCGCGCTGCTGCCGTGCCGCCGCCAGCCGCACGCCGATCGCCGCGGCCAGGGTCCGCAGGAAGAGCTTGCGGTCCGCGGGCGGCTCGTGTGCCGCCAGGACCGACAGGGCGCCGACCGGTGCGCCGCCGACGGTGACGGGGGCGGACAGCACGCCCGGCTGCGGCCCGGGCGCCAGCGAGGGAGGCTGCGCGGTCGACCACGCGACGTCGTTGGCCAGCACGGCCCGCACCGGCGCCAGGGCGGTCCCGCCGTCGATGTCCAGCAGTTCCCAGGCCTGCGCGAGCGCGGTGGGCAGCGAGCTGGCCGATGCCAGACGCAGCGTCCGGTCGTCGCGGCCGGACAGGTGCACCATGCTGCCGAGCGCCGCGAGGCCGGCCGCCGCCTGCGGCAGGGCCATCGCCAGCACGTCGGAGACGTCGGCGGCCGGATCGAGACTGTCCAGCCACTGCAGACGCATCCCGTCAACGGCCGGTTCTGCGGGCACTGAGCGTCGGGAAACCATCGCATCGCCTTCCCCGCTGCCCCGACAGGCCAGGGGCAGGTTGCCGAGCCGGCACAGCGCGCCGGCCCAAGAGGCTCCCTCCCCCACAAGCATAAGCAGGGGGTGATGTTCACCGCATCGCAGCCGTGGGCGGGGGCGGGCCGGAAGCGTCCGCGATCCGCACCTGGTGGCCCGTCAGCCCGGCCCGCCGGGGGTCATGGCGCGGGGCGCCGCCTGCGCGAGGCGGCCGAGCGGGGCGGCTGGGCGCGCATGTGGTCGCGCACGCGGGTCATGACGTCGCCGAGGTGGCGCACGTCGTCACCGGCGAGGGGGTCGAAGAGCAGGCTGCGGACGACCTGGACGTGACCGGGCAGGACGCGGTCGACGAGCGCCCGGCCGTCGTCGGTGACCGAGACGAGGGTGGCGCGGTCGTCGTCGGGGCTGGGGTCGCGGGTGATCAGGCCGGACTTCTCCAGGAGCCCGGCCTGGTAGGTCAGGCCGCTGCGGCTGTAGACGACGCCGTCGGCCAGTCCGGTCATGGTCAGCGGGCCGTCGCCGTGGGCGAGCCGGGCCAGCAGCTGGAACTGCACGTAGCTGATGCCGCCCTCGGCGCGCAGCTGCTGCTCGACCTGGTGTTGCAGCAGGCTGACCGCTTCCATGAGGACGAAGTAGGTGCCCAGCTGGGCCGGGTCGAGCGGCGGCACGCTTTCCGCTCCCGCACCGGCGGGGGGCTGGCTGTCGGTCATCCCCTCACGCTACCTGGTGCGAATTCGCAGCAGTGTGAGGCTCCTCACCCGCCGATCGCGTTGCTTCGAACTCGAAGCGGGCTACTCTTCTCCATGTGCTTCAAATTCGCAGCAACTGACGGAGAGATTACTCATGAAGACAGTGCGTTACCACTCCTACGGCGACAGCGACGTCCTGGTCCACGAGGACACCGACCGTCCGGTGGCCGGTCCCGGGCAGGTGGTGCTGCGGGTCGCCGGCACCGCGTTCAACGCCCTGGACGCCGCGATCCGCGGCGGCCTGCTGCGGGAACCGTTCCCTGTGTCGCTCCCCCACGTGCCGAACTACGACGTGGCGGGCGTCGTCGAGGAGGTCGGCGAAGGTGTGCACGGCTGGAGTGCCGGTGACGCGGCGGTGGCGTTCCTGCCGCCGCTCACGGCCGGCGGCGCCGCCGAGTACGTCGCCGCGCCCGCCGAGGTGCTGGCCGCGGCCCCCCGCAGGGTGCAGCTCGCCGACGCCGCCGCGCTCCCCTCGGTCGGGCTGGCGGCCTGGCAGGCGCTGTTCGAGCACGCGGGGCTGAAGGCCGGGCAGAGCGTCCTCGTCGACGGCGGGGGCGGCGCGGTCGGCGGCTACGCCGTCCAGCTGGCCAAGCAGGCCGGTATCACCGTGACCGCGAGCGCCGGCCCGCGCAGCCACGACCGGGTCCGCTCCTACGGCGCCGACCGGATCGTCGACCACACCGCGGCCCCCGTCCCACAGGCGCTCGCCGGGCAGCGGTTCGACGCGGTGCTGCACCTGGCGCCCGCCGGCCCCGACCTGGCGACCGCAGGGCCGCAGGAGCTCGCGCAGCTGGCGGACCTGGTCGCCGACGGCGGCGCCTTCGTCAGCCTCACCACGCCAGGTCCGCAGGACGTCGGCCGCGGAGTGCGGGCCGTGCGGGTCTTCACCCGCAGCGACGCCGCCCAGCTCAGCGAGCTGGTCGGCCGCGTGGACGCCGGGACCCTGCGGATCGACGTGGCCGAGCGGCGGCCGCTGGCGGACCTGGCCGCCGTCCACGCGCTGGCCGCCGCCGGGCGGCTGCCGGGCAAGACGGTCCTGATTCCCGCCTGAGGCACGACCCGGCCCCGGTCCGCTCGGGCGGACCGGGCCGGGCCGGGTCAACCGTCGAGCAGCCCGTCGAGCAGGTCGTCGAGCAGGTCGTCGAGCGCGGCCAGGTCGCGGACGACCCACGACGGCACCGACATCACGGCGAGGTTGTCGACCAGCGAGGTCACCGCCGCGACCGGGACGCCGGCCGAGAACGCCGCGCATGAATTCGCCCGCGCACGGCCGGCCCGGAACAGGGGTCGGCCGCCCGCGGGCGCGGTGGGTCGGGTGTCAGCGGCGTACGGTCTGCGGGGGTGCGTGGCCGACGGCCGCGGCGACGGCCGGTGCCGCCGCGGCGCCCGCGGATGTGCAGTGCGTGCCGTTGAGCGTGAAGCCGGCGGGTGCGGTGTTGGCGCCGGTGTAGGCGCCGTTGAAGCCGATCGTGGTGGAGGCACCGGTGGGCAGGGACGCGTTCCAGCCGGCGTCCTTGACAGTGACCGCGGCTCCGGACTGCGACCAGGTCCCGCTCCAGCCCTGGGTGACCTTCTGGTCGCCGGCGAAGGCGAACTGGAGGTTCCAGCCGTTGACGGGCGCCGCCCGGTTCGTGATCGTCAGGTTCGCGGTGAAGCCGCTCCCCCAGTCGCTGCCGACCTGGTAGGCGACGGTGCAACCGGTCGCGGGGGCCTGGCCGGTGGTGACCTGCACCGGCTCGGAGGGCGGGGAGCTGCGGCCGGTGGTGTCGGTGGCCACGACCCGGAAGGCGTACGTGGTGGCCGGGGCCAGGCCGGTGACCGTGGCGGTGGTGGCCGGGGCGGTGACCGTCGCCAGCGGCGCCGTCGTGCCGGGGTCGCCGGCGTAGACGCGGTAGCCGGCCAGCGGTGCGCTTCCGGGCGTGGCGGCGGCCCAGGTCAGCGTGACGCGGTCGCTGCCGGTGGCGGAGGCCGCCGGGGTGCCGGGCGCCGAGGGCGCGGTGGCCTGGGACGAGCCGGCGGGGATGACGTATTCGGTGATGGAGTACGCGGGGAAGGTGGCGGTGAAGGAGCCGCCGTTCAGCGGCTGGTCGGCCGGGTGCTGGATCGCGGTGGGGTCCGCCTGGCCGTAGCGGTAGACCTGTGCGGTGGCCGGCAGCCCGGTGCCGCCGGTCACGGACACCGGCGCGGTCAGGTCGCCGGTGGTCTTGTTGATGACGACGACCGTGGTGGCGTGGTCGGTGCTGCGTTCGGCCGCGTAGACCGACAGCTGGTCCTGGTCGGCGCTGGCCGCGCCGACCGCGGTGTCGCCGAAGCTGCCGCCGTTGCCGTCGTAGTTCCGGTACATCCGGAAGGCGTACGCCCCGGGGTCGGTCGCCTTGGGCGGTGACCACAGGGTGGCGAGGCCCAGGCCCTCGCGGCCGAAGATACCCAGCACGTCGGCCTCGGCCAGCGCGCCGTCGACGTGGTCGAGGGCGCCCCAGTTGTACTCCGTGATCGCCAGTTCGGTGCCCGGGTAGTTCTGGTCGACCAGCGACCGCATGCGGGGGATGAACTGGATCGGCTGGTTGATCCAGCTCTCGTCGACGTAGGAGGGGTCCCACAGCTGCCGGGTGGAGCGCAGCCGCAGGGCCTGCGTCGCCGCGTCGTCCGCGCTGCCGAACACGCCCGACTGCTGCGGGTAGATGTGCTCGTCGAAGTAGTCCAGGATGCGGCGGCCGTGCGACTGCTCGTACGCCTTCATCTGCTGCAGGTACCACGGGGCGAACTGCACGCCGCCGTGCGCGGCGCGGTCCGGCGGGTTCGACCAGCAGCTGCCGCCCTGCTCGCTGCACACTTCCTGGTCCAGGCCCGAGTAGATCAGCGAGTTGAAGCCCCAGCCGACCGGGCCGAGGGTCTGCGCGGCGGGGTCGGCGTCCTTGACGGCGGCGGCGGTGGCGTAGGTGCTGTCGCGCAGCTCGTCGTAGCCCGCCCCGGCCGGGTGCACGTCGCGGTGCGTGCTGTGCCACAGGTCCGGTTCGTTGTCCAGGTCGTAGTAGCGCACCCCGCCGCCGTCCGCGGTGCCGTAGGTGCTGTCGAGGTACTGCACCCAGCCCTTGACGAAGTCCGGGCCGGCGGCCGTGCTCGTCTCTGCGGGGTCGTTGCCGGTGACGGCGGTGCCGTCGGCCTTCTTGCCGTTGCCGCAGTCCGGGCGCCACTGCGCGTCGGTGTCCTGCTGGGCGCCGTACTCGGCGACGCTGAACCCGCAGCCGTCGTCACGGCCGGCCGCCGTCCAGCCGATCATCGGGACGGTCATGACGGTGCCGCTGCCGGTCCTGCCGTTCTGCTCGACGAACCTGTCGGCCTCGGAGCCGGCCGGCAGGGCGGCTGGGTCGTTGCCGTAGTGCAGGTCCTCGAAGTACCAGTCGGAGCCCGCGTTGTAGGCGTCGAGCTTGTAGTTGTAGCGCGTGGTCGCGTTGCCGCCCCAGCGGCGCACCGGCAGCCGCAGGTCCGCGGCCAGGTCCTCGTCGGCGAAGTTCATGCCGTAGATCTCGGGGGCGATGGCGTGCCGCCCGGCGGTGGCGTCGACGGTGATCGCCGGGCCCGCGGTGGCCGCCGCGGCGCCCACCGCCCGCCCGGGTCCCGCGCCGGCGGCCTGCGCAGGACCTGCGCCGGCCAGCAGCACCGCGAACGCCGCCAGGGCGGCGGCCTTGTGTGTCGTACGCATGGTCTCCTTCTCAACGGCCGGCGGCGCGGGCGGCGCCGCCGGCCGCCGCGCCCGCAAGGCGCGCGATCCGGCACCGGCAGCCGACTACGCAGCGGCCTTTCGTGGGGGGACGGAACGGTCTCATCCAGCTATGGGAGCGCTCCCATGCGCGAGTGTGAGCGCGAGGGACCGGAGTGTCAACACGTGTGCACAGTGAACGGAGGGTCAGCGGTGGCGAACCGCGGCTCTCTGACGCCGCCGGGCACCAGCTCCCTCTCCGACGTCTCGCCGCGCGGGCACGCTTACGACGTGTCCGCCGGCCCTGACCGCACCGCGAAGGTGTCCGCAGGGCGCTCCCGCACCAGGCTCTGACACCGCGGGGGCTCGGAGAACGGCAAGGCGGGGGGTGGGCACCGGAGTTCCGGTACCCCCCCCCCGCCGTCGTCCGGCCGGTGCTGGTTCAGCCGTGGCGCAGGGGTGTCAGCTCGCGGTGCAGGTGGCGGTCGGAGCGCCGTTGCTGCCCGAGTAGTTGGCGTTGAACCCGAAGGAGGTGCCGGCGCCGGCTCCCACGGCGCCGTTGTAGGCGGCATTGGTCACGGTCACCGTGTTGCCGGACTGGGTGTAGCTGCCACTCCACAGGTTGGTGACGGTCTGGTTGCCGGGGAAGGTCAGCTTCACCGTCCAGCCGTTGATGGCGGCCGAGCCGTCGTTCTTGACGCTCACCGCGCCCGTGAAGCCGGCGCCCCAGTCGGAGGAGTTGGTGAAGGTCGCCGAGCAGCCGCTGCCGCCGTTGCTCGGGGGCGGCGTGGTCGGCGGCGTGCTGGTGGGGGGCGGCGTGGTCGGCGGCGTCGTGCCACCACTGCCGGAGCCCACGGTGATGTTGGAGCTGCCGGAGGATCCGTAGCCCTCGGTGGCCAGGATCTCGTAGTTCGGGGTGCCGAGGTTCAGGCCCGCCTGCGCCCACGCGTTGAAGAAATTGGCCACGGTGATGGTGCCGCCGGTGCGCTTGGCCTGGCGGACCGCCCAGTACTGGTAGAACGTCGCGGTGCCCTCGATGGAGGGCTGGTTGACGCGCTGCGTCCGGTACAGGTCGTACGTGCTGCCGTCGCTGGTGACCGAGCCCAGCCTGGAGGCACCGGAACTCGGGTTGTAGTTACCGTAGTTGTCGACGATGTAGTACTCGATGAGCGGGTTCGTCGTCCAGCCGTACAGCGACAGGTAGCAGTTGCCGTTGCAGTTCCACGTGCCCGAGTAGGTCACGGGCGCGGTCGTGCCCGGGTTCCAGCCCTTGCCGGCCACGAAGTTGGTCACGTTGTTCCACTGGGTGCTGTACTGGCCGCCGGAGCCCATGGTCATGGAGGCCTGGCCGCTGTTCTGGCTCCAGAAGGAGTAGAAGTACCCGTTGTTGGTGCCGGTGCTGTTCGAGTTGACGGTCGTGTCGGCCTGGGCAGCGCCAGGCAGCGCGAAAGCGACCATGACCGCGGCCGCCGCGGCGACGATACCGCGGATGGCGGCCACGAGAGTGCGTCTGCGGCCCGGCTCGCGGGTCGGTGTCCTCATGGGTGTTTCCTCCTGAGGCGGTGTGGGGGGACTGCGTGCCGTGGCCGTCGCAGGTCGGGGAGAACTGGCGACAGGGGCATGACACACAGGACCACCGGTGACTGGTCACCGGCGATGCCGAACAGTCTGACCCGCACCCGTGCGGTGTCAACACTTTCGGTAGATATTTCGAAAGCTTTCCGTTGACAGGAAGTTCACAGCCAAGACATCTCACCTGGTCAGGGAATGCAACTGGTGATCGCGCCCGTCCGATGGGTCAACTCGCCCACGAGCCAGCGACCATGACGACCCCGCGGGAGACCGTCGCAGCGAAACTTTCGAAGTGCCGGGATCAGGCGCGCAGGTAGGCGAGAACGGCCAGCACCCTGCGGTGGCTCCGGTCCGTCGGCGGCAGGTCCAGCTTGGTGAGGATGTTGCCGACGTGCTTGCCGATCGCGGCCTCCGAGACCACCAGCTCCCTGGCGATCGCGCCGTTGGACCTGCCCTCGGCGATCAGTGCCAGCACCTCGCGCTCGCGCGGGGTGAGCTGCTCCAGCGGGTCGCGGCGGCGGCGCAGCAACTGGCGCACCACCTCGGGGTCGACCACCGTCCCGGAGTCCGCCACCTCGTGCAGCGCCGCCACGAACTCCTCGACCTGGCCGACCCGGTCCTTGAGCAGGTAGCCGACGCCCGTTCCGTCGCCGGAGTCCAGGAGTTCGGCGGCGTACGTCCGCTGCACGTACTGGCTGAGGACCAGGACCGGCAGTGCGGGGCGGCTCTCGCGCAGCCGCACGGCCGCCCGCAGGCCCTCGTCCTGGAAACCGGGCGGCATGCGCACGTCGGTCACCACGATGTCGGGGTCGTGCTCCTCGACCGCGGCGACGAGCGCCTGCCCGTCCCCGACGGCCGCCACGACCTCGTGGCCGCAGCGGGCGAGCAGGCCGACGAGCCCTTCCCGCAGCAGCACGCTGTCCTCGGCCAGCACTATGCGCAGCGGTCGGCCGCCATGGTCAACTCGCAAGGGAACTCCACACGCAACAGGGTCGGCCCACCTGGCGGACTGGTCAGGGCAAGTCTGCCATCCAACACCGACACCCGGTCCGCCAGACCGGTCAGGCCGCTGCCCGCCGCGGCGTCCGCGCCGCCCCGGCCGTCGTCGCGCACTTCGAGGAACAGGCGTCCGCCGTCATGGCCGCCGCTCACCCGCGCGCGGTCGGCGCCGCTGTGCCGGGCGACGTTGGCCAGCGCCTCGCAGACCACGAAGTAGGCCGCGGACTCGACCGCCCGGGCCGGCCTTCCCGGCAGGTCGAGGTCGACGTCGACGGGGACCACGCAGCGATCGGCGGCGTCGGCGACCGCGGCCTGGAGGCCGTAGTCGGTGAGCACCTTGGGGTGGATGCCGTGGATGAGCTCGCGCAGCTCGGCGAGCGCCTTGCCCGCCTCCTCGTGGGCCTTGGCGAGCTGGTCGGCGAGCGGGCCGGGCGGCGCGTCGAGGCGGGCCAGCCCCAGGGCCATCGTCAGGGCCACCAGGCGCTGCTGGGCGCCGTCGTGCAGATCGCGCTCGATCCGGCGCCGCTCGGCCTCGAAGGCGTCCACCAACCGGACGCGGGAGCGGGCCAGTTCGACCACCCTGGCGCCGAGTTCTCCCTCCGGGGAGGCGATCAGCAGCCGCGCCACCTCGGCGCGGGCGCCCGCGACGACGCCGAGCACGTAGGCGCCCGGCCCCAGCAGGAGCAGGCCGAGTACGGCGACGCCGGAGGCGGCCGGCCAGGTGGTGAGCGTCCACGCCTTGAGCACCTTCACCTCGTGGCCGTCCCCGGACGTGGCCATCAGCAGCGGGGCGGCGGCCATCGACAGCGGGACGAGCAGGGCGGCCGCGACCGCCGCCGCGTCGACCAGCCACAGCAGCCCGGCGAGCAGCAGCGCGTAGCCGAGCTCCCGCCAGGTCGCCTGCTCGCGCAGCCGGGTCGTCAGCCAGGCCCGCAGCCCCGGCGCGGCCGGTATCCGGTGCCGGCCGGACACCGGGGTGCGGTCGACCAGGCGCAGCCTGCTCCGCTCCACCCCCGCCACCGGGAGGCCGCTGAGGGCGAGGAGGAGGAGCAGCGGCAGCCCCACCAGGACGATCGCCAGCGCACCGCAGACCACCGCCGCCGTCACGATGCCCACGAGGGCGGCCACGCCGGTCACCACGCCGGTGAGCAGATACGCGGCGGAGCGCCAGGGCCAGGCCGACAGCAGGAAGGCCGGCCGGGTCATGGCCTGCCACACGTCGCGAGGGTGCATGGGCACGACCGTAAGCGGCCGCGCCGACCGGTGCCATCGGCCCGGTACCCGTATCGGGGGTATGCCTGGCCCTACCCCAGGTCTCGTTCTGGCCGTACTGCGCCACCAGGGGTCTGCGCGGTTTCGTGGAGACGTCAACAGGTCGTGGAGCAGGCACTGGTGGAGGACATATGAGCGAGGACGCGATCCGACTGCGTTCCGTCACGCGGCGGTACGGCTCGGACGGCACGTCCGTCACCGCCCTGGACGAGGTGTCGATCGCCTTCCCCCGGGGGACGTTCACCGCCGTGATGGGCCCGTCCGGGTCCGGCAAGTCGACGCTGCTGCAGTGCGCCGCGGGCCTGGACCGGCCCACGTCGGGCTCGGTCACCGTGGGCGGCACGGAGCTGACCGGGCTGAGCGAGACCGGGCTGACGCTGCTGCGCCGCGAGCGCATCGGCTTCGTGTTCCAGGCGTTCAACCTGCTGCCCTCGCTGACCGCCGAGCAGAACGTGGCCCTGCCGCTGCGGCTGGCCGGCCGCCGCCCGCGGCGCGACCGGGTGCGCGAGGTGCTCCGGCAGGTCGGGCTCGGCGACCGGATACGGCACCGGCCCGCGGAGATGTCAGGCGGCCAGCAGCAGCGGGTCGCCCTGGCCCGTGCCCTGATCACCCGCCCGGAGGTGCTGTTCTGCGACGAGCCGACCGGCGCGCTCGACTCGCGCAGCAGCCGCGAGGTGCTGGCCCTGCTGCGCGGCATGGTCGAACGCGAGGGCCACACGGTCGTGATGGTCAGCCACGACCCGGTCGCCGCCTCCTGTGCGGACCGCGTCGTCTTCCTCGTCGACGGCCGGGTCCACGGCGAACTGGCGGGCGCCTCCGCCGAGGACATCGCGGCGCGCATGGCCACCCTGGAGGTCGTGCCGTGCTGAGCACCGCCCTGCACACCCTGCGCACCCGCTGGGTCACCTTCACCGGCAGCTTCGTCGCCCTGTCCCTGGGCGTGGCGCTGATCGCGGTGATGGGGCTGGCCCTGGCGTCCTCGGTCGACGCGCCGGGCCGGGGACCGGAGCGGTTCGCCGCCGCGCCGGTCGTCGTCAGGGGCCAGGACACCCTCACGGTGCCCACCTTGGACGGCGACCGCACCCGCAGGCTCGCCCAGCCGCGCGCCGTGCCCGCCGAGGCCGTCGCGAAGCTGCGGGGCCTCGGAACCGTCGTCGAGGACCGGTCGTTCGCGGTGACGGCCGAGGGCGGGCCCGCCGACCTGGTGGGCCACCCCTGGTCCACCGCCGCCTTCGCGCCGTACGAACTCGACGCGGGACGCGCGCCCTCGGCCGCGGACGAGGTCGTCGTCAGCGGTGACTGGGCGCGTCCGGGCGCCCGGGTGCGGACCGGCGCCGGCATCGTGCGCGTCGTCGGCACGGTTGCCGGGCTCGGCTTCGAGGACGCCGTCTTCTACACCGACGCCCGCGCCGCGCAACTGTCGCCGCGCAGCCTCCAGTCGGTGGTCGTCGCCGGTGCGGCGGCGGTACGTGAGGCGGTGCGCGGCAGCGCGGGGGTACAGGTCCTCACCGGGGACGCGCGCCGGTACGCCGACGCCGACCCCGACCGGGACAGCGAGGCCCTCACCGCGATGAACGCCATGTTCGGCACGGCAGGCGGCGTCGCCGGGTTCGTGTCGGTGTTCGTGGTGGCCTCGACCTTCGCGTTCGCGGTGGCCCAGCGGCGCCGCGAGTTCGGGCTGCTGCGCACCGCGGGGGCGACCCCGGGGCAGATCCGCCGCATGGTCGTCGCGGAGGCGCTCGTGGTCGGCGTGCTCGCCTCCGCCGCCGGCTGCGTGCTCGGCTCGTTCGCGGCTCCGAAGCTCGCCGCGTGGGCGGTCGACGAGCGCCTCGCGCCCGCCTGGTTCACCATCGGCGATCACGTCTGGCCGTACCATCTGGCGTTCTGGACGGGCCTGCTGGTGGCCCTGTGCGGTGTGGTCGCGGCGTCGTGGCGGGCCGGGCGCACCGGTCCTGCCGAGGCGCTGCGCGAGGCGTCGGTGGACACCCGGGCGATGACACGCGGCCGCCGGCTGGCCGGCGCGGCCCTGCTGGCCACCGCCGCGGTGACGCTCGCCCTGGACCTGGTGACGAACCCGGGCGACCTGCTGCACCGCAAGACCTACGTGAGCCGGCCGATGCTGCTGATCACCGCGGCCGCGCTGCTGGCGCCGGTGCCGGTACGGCCGCTGGTCCGGCTGGCCGCCTGGCTGCCGGCCCGGCTGCCGGGCGCCACCGGGATGCTGGTGCGGGAGAACTCCTCCGCCGCCGTCCGGCGCACCGCCGCCGTCGCGGCGCCCGTGCTGGTCACGGTTGCGCTGGCCGGCTCGCTGCTGGGCGCCACCGCCACCCTCGGCAGGGCGAAGGCCGTCGAGATCCGCGACCGGACGACCGCCGACTTCGTGGTCACCCCCGCGGGCGCCGCCGGCTTCGACGGCGCGACGCTGAAGCGGCTGGCGGCCGTGCCCGGCGCCGAGGTCTCGGCGAGCGCGTCGAGCGCCGTGTACGTCCTGGAGGACGGAGTGGCGCTCATCAGGTCGCAGGCCAGGGCCGTGGAGCCGGGGCCGCTCGCGGCCACCTCCCGCCTGCCGCTCGCCGCGGGGAAGGTGGGCGACCTGGACGACGGCTCGATCATCGTCAACCAGGAGTGGCAGCAGCACACCGTGGGCGAGCGGGTGCACGTGTGGCTCGGGGACGGCACCGAGAGGTCCCTGCGGATCGCCGCGGTCATGCACGAGGGCACCGGCGACAACGGCGTCTACGTCACGCCCCGCAACGCCCCCGCGGCGCCCGTCGACCGGGTCGACGTCCACCTCACCGGGAGCGCCGGCACCGTGGCCACCGGGCTGCGCGAGGCGGTGCGCCCGTCGGGCGGAACGGTCCGCACCGGGGAGGCCTGGGTACGGGCGGCGTACCCCGCGACCGACCGGACGACCCGGGCGGGCCTGCTGCTGGTCCTCGGGATCGCCCTGCTCTACACCGGCATCTCACTGGCCAACACGATGGTCATGGCGACCTCCGACCGGTTCCGCGACCTGGCCGTGCTGCGGCTGGCCGGCGCCACCAGGTGGCAGGTGCTGCGGCTGGTGGGTGCGGAGGCGCTGGTGGTGGTCACGGTCGGCGCGGTGCTCGGAGCGCTGGTCGCCGGGCTCAACCTGACGGGCATGTGGGGCGCACTGGGCCTGCTGTCGGTCTGGACGCCCGTCGCGTTCCCGTGGGCGGCGCTCGCGGCGACCGTGGCGGCCTGCGCGGTGCTCGCGCTGGTCTCCGCGGTCGGCACGGCCGCCGTCGCGCTGCGCCGCACGGCGGTGGAGCTCGCGGGCGTACGCGAGTGAACTCCCGTGCGGCGCCTGTCTGTCCTGGCGGTGGGCCGCACGGGCCATAAGCTGGGCCGATGGCGCGATACTTCGACGTACATCCCGACAACCCCCAGCCGCGCATCATCAGCGAAGTGGCGGACACCATCCGGTCCGGGGCGCTCGCCGCGTACCCGACGGACTCCTGCTACGCCCTGGGCTGCCGGCTGGGCAACCGCGACGGCATCGACCGCATCCGGTCGATCCGGAACCTCGACGACCGGCACCACTTCACCCTGGTCTGCCAGAACTTCGCGCAGCTGGGGCAGTTCGTGCAGGTCGACAACGCCGTCTTCCGGACCGTCAAGGCGGCCACGCCGGGGAGCTACACCTTCATCCTGCCGGCGACGAAGGAGGTGCCGCGGCAGCTGCTGCACCCCAAGAAGAAGACCGTCGGCGTCCGCATCCCCGACCATGTCGTGACGCAGGCGCTGCTCGCCGAGCTGGGCGAGCCGCTGGTCTCCAGCACCCTGCTGCTCCCCGACGAGCCCGAGCCGATGACGCAGGGCTGGGAGATCAAGGACCGTCTCGACCACGTGGTGGACGCCGTGGTCGACTCGGGCGACTGCGGCACCGAGCCCACCACGGTCGTCGACTTCTCGTCCGGCGAGATCGAGATCCTCCGCCGCGGGGCCGGCGACCCCTCGCGGTTCGAGTAGCCGCGGGCCGCGGTCCTGCGGGGGGTGCTCGGCGTCAGTCGCCCCAGACGCGCTGCGCGTAGGCGGTGAAGTTGCCGCCCATGACCTTGGCGATCCGCTCCGGGGACCAGCCGCGCCGCTCCAGCAGGGCGATGAGCTTGCGGAACTGGTCGACGCCCCGCAGGTCCACCACGAACGGGTAGGTGTCGGCGCGCTCGCCGGCCGCGCCGACTCCCGCGCGGCGGCGTTCCGCCACGTGTGCGGCCAGCGTGTCCCGGTAGGCGTCCAGGTCGTCGACGGCGGTGACCGGGCCGTCGGTGCCGATGCCGACCGCGTCCTCGCCGCACACGTCCACCGCGTGGACGAGGTGGTCCACCACGTCGTCCGCGGTGGGGTGGCCGGAGGCGGTCAGGAACGGCATGAAGTAGATGCCGACGAAGCCGCCGCGGTCGGCGACCAGCCGCAGCTCCTCGTCGGTCTTGTTGCGCGGCAGGTCGCACAGCGCCCGGCAGCCGGTGTGGTTGATCGAGACCGGCGCCGTGGCGATCCGCGCCGCTTCCAGGCAGGTGTTCTCGCCGCTGTGGGAGAGGTCCACCATCAGCCGGTGCTCGCCGAGGCGTTCGACGAGTGCACGTCCGAAGGCGGTGAGGCCGCGGTTGCCCGGCGCCATGGAGCCGTCGCCGACGTGGTTGGCCTGGTTGTACGTGAGCTGCACGACCCGGACGCCGAGGCGGGCGAACTCCCCCACCCGGTCCAGGTCCCGGCCGACGGCCACGGAGTTCTGGAACCCGTAGATCACCCCGATCCGGCCTTCCGCGCGGGCGCGCGGGATGTCCCCCGCGGTGCTGACCTTGAGCAGGTCCGCGGGGTGCTCGCGCAGGACCCGGTCCCAGGTCTCGATCTCGGCGAGGGTGTGCGGGTAGGGCTCCATGTCGCCGAGGGTGTAGCCGAGGGTGATGTTCACCGCCGTCAGCCCCGAGGCGTGCGCCTCGGCGAGGGTGCGTTCGTCGACGCGGATGTCGCTGCTGCTCTGCAGCAGCGAACCGGCTGTCTCCGGCGCGGCGTTGGGGTTGTGCAGCTCGCCGAGGGCGTTGACGATCACGGGGGTGTTCATGCGGACTCCCCGGCCTTCGCGGCCCGCGCCCCGGCGCGGTTGCGGCCTTCGAAGGCCGAACGGTGGTGCGGGTGCCCGCGCTTGACGACCGTGCGGATGCTGCGCAGCGCCGCGGCCAGGTCGGCCGTCGGGTCGGCGTCCAGCACCACCAGGTCGGCGAGCCTGCCCTCCGCCACGGTGCCGCGCTCGTCCTCGGCGCCCATGCTGCGCGCACCGACCAGGGTGGCACTCCTGATGACCTGCAAGGGCGTCATGGCGCAGCGTTCGTGCAGGAAGACCAGCTCGTCGTGGAGCGGCGGCCAGGCCTGGGTGAGGTCCGGGTCGCTGTCGGTGCCGGTGCAGATCTCCACCCCGGCCCGGTGGGCCTGCGCGGTCAGCGCGGCGCTGACGGTGTCGTTGGCGAGGGCGCGGCTGCGCGCGTCCTCGTCGTCCCCGCTGCCGGCGGCGATCCGGCGCCACATGGAGGCGGTGGCGTCCAGGATCGTGCCGCGTTCGCGCATCGTGGCGAACAGCGCCTCGATCTGCGGGTCGTCGCCGCCGGCGAACCGTTCCTCGTCGACCGGCGGCTTGGTCTTGTAACGGACCAGCGGGCCGCTGCCGGCGGTCTCGTGCACCAGCAGGCTCGCGTGCGAGACGCTGTCGGCCCCCGCGGCCACCACCTCGCCCGGCCTGGCGGGAAAGACGGCGGCGTGCGCCCAGACCAGCAGCCCCTGCCGGTGCGCCTCCGCGGTGATCGCGGCGACGAGCCCTGCGGGCAGGTCCGCGTAGATCTTGACGGCGACGGCGGAGGTGCCGCGGGCCATGGCGACGGCGAGCGGGAGGTCGGTGCCCTCGTCGACGGCCTGCATCCACGGGTTGCGGCCCGGCACCGCGCCCTGCGAGACCTGCCAGGTGCGCGGGTCGTCGAAGAAGCTCGGGCCTGCCATCAGCGCCGCGTAGTACAGGTCGGGGGCGGCGATCTCGCCGACCCGCGAGGCGCGTGCCAGGTCGCCGACCTGGCGCAGGTCGTCGGCCATGTCGCGGGCGGTGGTGACCCCGCCGAACAGGTCGCGGCGCAGCACGGCCTCGGCGACCGGGCGGTTGGGCGGGGTCGCCAGGTGCTGGTGGGAGTCGATCAGGCCCGGGATGACGAACGCGCCCGCAAGGTCCACCAGCTCGGCGCCGTCGTACCCGGCCGGGTCGACCTCGGCGTCGGCGGCGACCCGGACGATCCGCTCGCCGTCGACCACGACGGTGGTGCCGGGGCGGGCCGGGGCGCCGGTGCCGTCGATGACGGTCGCGCCGCGGTAGAGCACCACGGCGCCCGCCTGCGCCGCGGCGAACGGCGTGGGGGCGCCGGCCGGCTCGTCACTCATGGGTTCTCCCTCCCGGGTCCCGCTGTTACATTGCTTGCAACAGATAGTCCGCAGTACGGAACAGTGCTCACCCTACCTGCCCCTCGCGGCGGCCGGCAGGGCCGCAGCGAACGGCGCCGGGGCAGGTCCGCGCGCAGACGACGAGAGGACCGCCCCATGCCCGCGTCCGGCAGCTCCGCGGTGGACAAGGCCCTGGACCTCGTGGAGACGGTCATCCGCTCCGACCGGCCGCTGCGGCTCAGCGAGATCGCCGACGCGCTCGGCCTGCAGCGGCCCACCGCGCACCGGGTGCTGGCCGACCTGGTCCGCCGCGGCTGGATCATGCGCATCGGCGACCGCTACCTGCCGGGGGCCGCCGTGCTGCAGCTCTCCCGCACCGCCGCCGCCCACTCCCTGGTCGGTATCGCGCGGCCCGTGCTGGAGCGCCTGTCCGCGGCCACCTCGATGATGGTCAACCTCCAGGTCCCCGAGACCGACCGGTCCCGGGTGGTCGACGTGGTCCGCCCCGAGCGGCTGGAGATGATCAGCGACCTGCGCGACGAGCTCCTGCCGGTGCACCGGTTCGCGGGGCCGCTCACCCTGGTCGCGGCCATGGACGAGCAGGCCCGTGCGCCCTACCTGGCGGCCGCGGCCGCCGCCGGGCACCCGCTGGACGGCCGCGACGGCCTGCGCGCCGAGCTGGACCGCACGGCCAGGACCGGCTGGGGCGTGCAGATCGGCCGCACCCAGCCGATGGTGGCCTCCGTCAGCCGCGCCGTCCACGCCCAGGACGGCGGCCCTGTCTGCGCGCTGACCCTGGTCGGCCCGACCCCGGAGTTCGAGGAGCGGCACCTGCCCCGGCTGCGGACCGGACTACTCGCGGCGACAGAGGAGTTGGCCGCCGCACTGGGCACCCCGGGAGGCGGGCGATGACCCCGGCCGCACCGCACCGCCCCGGGAGTCCCGCGTCCCCGCCGGCCGTCCTCGACCGGGACGCCACCGCCGCCGCGCTCGACCCGCGGCGGCTGCTCGAAGCCGTCGCGACCGCCCTGGTCGCCGTCGCGGCGGCGACGGTCAGCGCACCGCCCCGTATCGCCGCGTCGGGACCGCACGGCCTGCTCGGGACGATGCCCGCCTACGTCCCCGGTCTCGGGCTGGCCGCCAAGCTGGTCAGCGTCTTCGACGACCCGGCCCGGCCCGGCCGCACGGCCCACCGGGGCGTCGTCGCCCTCTTCGACGAGACGGACGGCCGCCCGCTGGCCCTGGTCGATGCCGAGCCGCTCACCGCCCTGCGTACTGCCGCGGCCGCGACCGCCGCACTGCTGGCACTGGCCCGTCCTGACACCGCCCGGATCGCGGTGATCGGCACCGGCGCGCAGGCCGACGCCCAACTCACCCTGCTCTCAACCGTGTTGGATGCCCCCGAGGGCTCCCCCGCGGCCCGCCGCCGCCCCTGGCCGGCCGCTGCCGCTCCGTCGGTCACCGTCGCCGGCCGGGACCCGGACCGCACCCGCGCGCTTGCCGAGCGCCACGGCGTCGCGGCCTCGGCGTCCATCGAGGCGGCCGTCCGCGAGGCGGATGCCGTCCTGTGCTGCACCGCCGCGATCGAGCCGGTGCTCACTCGCGCCTGGCTGCGCCCCGGAGCGCACGTCAGCTCGGTCGGCGGCTCCGGGGGCCTGGAGGTCGACGCGGCCACGGTCCGCGACGCCACCCTGTTCACCGAGTGGGAGGGCGCCGTGACCTCCCCTCCCCCGGCGGGCGCCCACGAGTTGCAGGGCCTCGCCCCGTCCCGTGCCACCCTCCTCGGCGCGGTCCTCGCCGGCACGCACCCGGGCCGCCACGACCCCCACGAGCTGACCCTCTTCAAGTCCACCGGCCACGCGGCCCTCGACGTGGCGGCAGCCCGCGTGATCCACGACGCCCACCCCCGACGCCCCGACCCCGCGGCCTGATCAGCCCTCAGGGGCGGGTGAGGATCTCCATCGCGTGGCCGGCCGGGTCGCGGAAGTACAGTCCGCGGCCGCCGTTGTAGTGGTTCATCTCGCCGGCGCGGTGCATGTACGGGTCGGCGTAGTACGTGATCGCGGCCTGCTGGATGCGCGTGAACGCCGCGTCGAACTCGTCGTCGGAGACCAGGAAGGCGTAGTGCTGCGCGGTGATCGACTCGGCCGGGAAACTGGCGTAGTCCAGGGTGACGCCGTTGCCGGTGGCGACGGGGACGAAGGGACCCCACTCCGTTCCGACCTCGAGGCCCAGGATGCCGGCGAGGAACTCGGCGGATTCGCGGTTGTTCCGGGCGTGGACGATGGTGTGGTTCAACTCGACTGCCATATGCGGAATTCCTCCGTGAGGCGCCTTGCGGACACCTCCGTGCCTCACCCGGCCGGTGACCGACACGAGATGCCGCTCATACGACCTTAATACGGCACGCTTCCCACCGTCGAGCGGACCGGGTCCGGGGCCGGGGGCCACGGGGGGCGGACGCCGCCGAGGGGCCGCTGCTAGTCTTTCCAGCTGAGTTGAGGGCGTGCCCCGCTGCCGCTCAGGGCAGCCACCACGGGGTGGGCCGAGGCGACCTCAACGACGTCACACGTACCGGGAAGTTCCACGACGGTACGACCCAGCGGAACGGACCGAAGAGGAACCCGCGTGACTTCCACCACCTCCAACACCTCGGCTGCGGGCACCGAAGGACACTTAGCCCACCGCCCAGGAATCATCCTGGCCATCATCGTCTCCTGCCAGATGATGTTCGTCGTCGACACCACCGCGATGACCGTCGCACTCCCGCAGATCCAGTCCGATCTGGGCTTCTCCGCCACCGGGCTGTCCTGGGTGCTGAACGCCTACGTGCTCGCCTACGGCGGCCTGCTGCTGCTCGGCGGGCGCACCGGGGACATCTTCGGGCGCCGCAGCACCTTCATGGCAGGCGTCCTGCTCTTCACCGTCTGCTCGCTGCTCGGCGGATTCGCGGTGGACGACTGGCAGTTGCTCGCGGCCCGTGCGGCCCAGGGCGTCGGGGCCGCCTTCGCCGCACCGGGTGCGATGTCGCTGCTCGTCACCAATTTCGAGGAGGGCAACGCCCGCAACAAGGCACTGGCCGTCTACTCGACCCTCGCCGGACTCGGCATGGCCCTCGGCATGATTCTCAGCGGAATCCTCACCGAATGGGCCTCGTGGCGCTGGGTGCTCTTCGTCAACGTGCCGATCGGCGTCGCCGCCGTGGTCCTCACGCCGAAATACATCGCCGCTCCCGAGAAGCGTCCCGCGCGGGTGGACATCGTCGGCGCGTTCACCGCCACGGCCGGGCTGACGGCACTCGTGTACGGGCTGATCCGCGGCGAGTCGGAGGGATGGACCGACGCCGTCGCCGTCGGGTCCCTCGCGGGTGCGGCGATCCTGCTCGGGGTGTTCCTCGTCACCCAATTCCGGGTCCCGAATCCCATCATGCCGATGCGGCTGTTCGCCGACCGCGCACGCAGCGCCGGATACGCGGCGATGCTCCTCGTGCTCGCCTGCAACTTCAGTGTCTTCTATTTCGTCCCGCAGTTTCTGCAGGAGGTGCTCGGGTTCACCGCACTGAGGGCCGGCATCGGATTCCTGCCGATGGGCGTGGCCATGTTCGCCATGTCGCGCACCACGCCCAGGCTGCTGCCCAGGTTCGGGCCGCGGCGGCTCATCATCAGCGGGATCGTCCTGATCCTCGCGGGCGTCGGCTGGCTCGCCCAGCTGGGCGCCGACGCCTCGTACGCCAGCGGCCCGCTGTTCCCGCTGCTGCTGGTCGGCGTCGGCATCGGCACCTTCCTGATGCCGCTGACCGCACTGATCCTGGGCGGTGTCGAGCCGCGCGACTCCGGCATCGCGGCGGGCATCCTGCAGACGATGCAGCAGGTCGGCGGCGCCCTCGGCCTGGCCGTGCTCGTCACCGTCTACGACGCCGGCGCCGGCGGCGCCCCCGCGAGCCGCTCGGCGACGGCCGACGGCATCTCCGACGCGCTCCTCGTCGGCACCGGTTTCATCGTGGTGGCGCTGATCCTCGTCACGGCCGTGATCAAGGCGAAACCCCGGGGGTAAAGCGGGGCCAAACGCGCGAAACCAGGGGGGGAACGGCCCGGCAGCAGGCTACTGCCGGGCCGTTCCCGCGTCCGCCGCGGACCGGCTGCGGACCCGCTGCGGACGATCCCGCCATCTGGCCGAAAACCGCTCAACCTTCCGACCATGCCCAAGGAGGGACGCCAACCACCTCACGATCACGTTAAGCCGGCATTCCCAGTGGATAAAAAACAGCCCCGCATGGTTTATCGATCTAGCTTTCCGGATATGATTACCGACCACACCCGGAAGAAGGTAAACGGAATATCCATGCCTCATTTTGCCGAACAATGAGGCCTTGTTTTTGGCCAAATGAATCCGGGTGCGTTGACCATACGCACATCGCCGTCAGATGATTCCGAATGAATCCGCGACGGAAGTAAAGGATTTATCGGTCATGTCGAATATTTTCCAGGAAATATCGCCCGAATTATCCGCCACACCCGTGCGTGAAGTCTTCTATCCCGAGCTGCCCCGACTGCTCCCCTACGCCTATCACCCCAAGGCCGCACAAATCGAGATTGCGTCCAACGGCTGGATCCGCAAACATCTCACCGCCTGCTTCGCCGGCGAGGAGGAGCTGCTCTTCTTCCTCCGCCAGCGCAACGGCATCTACGGTCCGCTGACCGTGCCGGAGGCCGAAGCCCAGCGCGCGCTCGACATCGCCGACTGGTACCAGTACGTCACCGTCATCGACAGCTCCGTGTCCGACCGGTCCGCACTGGGGGCCGACGAGGGGGCGGCACGGCGGGTCTTCGCCGACATCGTCGCCGACTTCACCGTGGAGGACGGCACCGGGGAGCCCGCAGGCGCCGACACCCCGGAAGTCGTCGTCCGCAGCACTGCGGAGGTTGCGTACGGCACGGCGGCGAAGGACCTCTGGCGGCGCATCAGCCCCGGCCTGTCGCCCGCCCAGAAGCGCCGCTTCGGGGCGAGCCTGGCGGCGTTCCTGCGCGGGTGCGCCAGCGAGATCGAGGCCAAACTGACCGGCAACGTACCGGACTACGAGACGTGTATCCAGGTACGGCTCGACAGCTTCGGCTGCGACTTCATCGAACTGATGACCGAGTACGGCGCCGCCGTCGACATGAGCGAGTTCCTCCCCGAGCTGGCCGACGTCCACGTCCACTGCCGGCGGCAGATGATCATCATCAACGACCTGCTGTCGTGGCGTAAGGAACAGGCGCAGGACGACAAGATGACGGTCGTCCGGGTGCTCACCGAGCGCGAGGGCCTCGGCCTCCAGGACGCGGTGAACCGGCTGTGCGAGCTGGTCGAGCAGCACGAGAGGACGTACATCGAGCTGCGCGACGGCCTGCTCGCCGGGCCGCTGGGCGAGCGCGCCGAGGTGGTCGCCTACCTGCGCGCGCTGGACCACATGATGGGCGGCAGCCAGGAGTTCGAGTACCTGACGCCCCGCTACTACGGCGACGGGTCGGTGTGGGACGGGTCCACCTCCGGCTGGCTCGACCTGGACGCGCCGATCGTACGGTTCCGGGCCGAGCCCGCCGCCCTGACGCCGGAAGCCACCGGGCAGGCCGGCCCGCCCGCCGCGCTCCGCTGCCCCGTGGACCACGGCCGGGCGCCCGGCTCCGCCGACTCCGCCGCCGCCGCTCCGGCTACGGCTCCGGCTCCGGCTCCGGCTCCAGCCACGCCGCACAGCAACGGCAACGGCCACAGGTCCGCCGCTCCCCGCACATGGCGGGTGGCCACCGCCCAGGGCGCCGTCCCCGTCCTGGGTCACGCCCTGCACCTGTGGCGCAGGCCGCTGGAGTTCCTCGCCGGGCTGCCGGGGCAGGGCGACCTGGTGGAGATCCGGCTCGGCCCGAAGAAGGCGTACCTCGCCTGCCACCCCGACCTCGTCATGCAGGTGCTGCTGGACGCGCGCACCTTCGACAAGGGCGGCCCCCTCTTCGAGAAGGCCCGGCTGCTCGTCGGCAACGGCCTGGTCAGCTCCGAGTTCGACGACCACCGCACCCAGCGCAGGATGCTGCAGCCCGCGTTCCACCCCTCGCGGATGCCCGGCTACGTCTCGCTGATGCGCGAGGAGGTCGAGGCTGTGCTCGCCGACTGGCGCGAGGGCGAGGCCTTCGACGTGAGCGACGCGATGCACGCCCTGACCCTGCGCATCACCGCCCGCACCATGTTCTCCACCAGCGTCGGGGAGCGGGCGATCCCCGAAGTGGCGTACTGCATGCCGCTGATCATGCGCGGCGTCTACCAGCGGATGGTCGCACCGACCGGCTGGCAGGAGCGGATACCGACGCCCGGCAACCGCAGGTTCGACGCGCTGCGGGAGCGGATGCACGCGGTGATCGGCGAGACCATCGAGGACCAGCGCAGGGCCGGCGCCGACCGGGGTGACCTGCTGTCCATCCTGGTCAACGCCCGCGACGAGGACACCGGCGAGGGGCTGTCCGACGCGGAGATCTACGACCAGGTCATGACGCTGCTGATCGGCGGCACCGAGACCACGGGCAACACCATGGCATGGGTCTTCCACGTGCTCGCGGAGCACCCGGAGATCGAGCGGCGGCTGCACGCCGAGCTCGACGAGGTGCTGCCCGACGGCCGCGCCCCGGAGTTCGCCGACCTGCCGCGCCTGGACTACACCTGGCGGGTCCTGCACGAGACGCTGCGAATGTACCCGCCGGCCTGGCTGCTCACCCGCGCCACGACGAAGCGGACCGAGCTGGGCGGCAAGGTGCTCGAACCCGGCACCATCGTGATGTACAGCCCGTACTCGCTCGGCCGGCAGGCCGGGCACTTCGAGGACCCCGAGCGGTTCGACCCGGACCGCTGGCTGCCCGACCGGTCCGCCGGGGTGCCGCGCGGCGCGATGGTGCCGTTCAGTGCGGGCAACCGCAAGTGCATCGGAGACACCTTCGGGCAGGCCGAGACCACGCTGACGCTGGCGACCATCGCCACCCGCTGGCGGCTGCGTCCCGCGCCGGGTGCCAAGCCCAACGTGGCCGTGCCCAAGGCCTCGCTGGGGACCGGGCCGCTGGACATGATCCCCACACCGCGCAGCCGGGCCGTCCGCCCGGACAGCCTGACGCCGTCCCAGGTCAGTTGAGAAGGCGGCGTACACGATGACGAATCGGATGCGGCTCGGGCAGCCGACGGCGCCGAGCGCGCAGGAGTTACTCGAGCGCTGCCGCCGGATGGTACAGCCGGCACTGCGCGACACGGTCGACCGGCTGCCCCCCGGTGTACGGCACATGGCCGCCTTCGCCTTCGGCTGGAGCGATGCCGACGGCGTCGTCCGCAGCGAGGGCATGGGCAAGGGGCTCCGGCCCGCGCTGACCATGCTGTCGGCGGAGGCCGTCGGCGGGTCCGCCGAGGACGCTGTGGCGGGTGCGGTCGCGGTGGAGCTGGTGCACGCGTTCTCCCTCATCCACGACGACATCATGGACGGCGACGAGCGGCGGCGGCACCAGGAGACCCTGTGGAAGGCCTTCGGCGTCGGCCCCGCGATGCTCGCGGGCGACGCGCTGCTCTCGCTCGCCTTCGCCACGGTCAGCGGGACCGCCGCGGCGGAGGCGGCCGAGATGCTGTCGACGGCGCTGATCGAGCTCGTCGACGGGCAGGCGGACGACATCGCCTTCGAGGACCGCCCCTGGACCGGGGCGGACGCGGTGACCGTCGACGACTACACGAGGATGGCGGCGAACAAGACGGGCTCGCTGCTCGCCTGCTCCGCCGGCCTCGGCGCCCTGTTCGGCGGCGGGAGCCCGACGGCCACCGCCGCGTTCGCCACCGCCGGCAGCCGGCTGGGCGGGGGCTTCCAGGCGATCGACGACCTGCTGGGCATCTGGGGTGATCCGGCGGTGACCGGGAAGCCGGTCTTCAACGACCTGCGCCGGCGCAAGAAGACGCTGCCGGTGGTGTTCGCCCTGGGCGTCGACGACGCTGCGCACGCGCCTGCCCTGGTCCGGCTGCTCGACGCGGAGCCGGACGCCTCCGACGCGGATCTGACGGTGCGCCGGGCGGCGGACCTGATCGAGCAGGTCGGTGGCCGGTCCTTCACCGAGGACCAGGCGGAGGGGCAGCTGAGCCAGGCCCTGGAGGTCGTCGACGACGTCGCGGTGAACCGCCGCGCTGCCGCCGAACTCACCGCGCTGGCGCGGTTCATCGCCGACCGCTCGCACTGAACGGCCCGCAACGACCGCCTTGGACAACCCACACCCCTCAGCCAACACGTTCGCAGCGCAAGGGAGTTCAGCATGACCGACACCACGCAGGACAGGCCGGTCCACGAGATCTTCGACCCGAGCTCGGCCGACTACCGCAAGTGCCCCTACGACGCCTACGCGACCGGCCGCACCAGCGTGCCCGTCGCGCACCACGAGGGTTTCGACGAGTGGATCGTCACCGGCCGCGACGAACTGGACGCGGTACTGCGCGACTCCAGCTTCACCAGCCGCCACAACCTCGAAGGCTCCTACCCGTTCACCCCGGAGAGCCGGCAGGTCCTGGAGGGCTCCCTGTTCTTCCAGAACGCCATCTACAACGTCGAGGGTCCCGCGCACACCCGATTCCGCACGCTGATAGCCGAGTACTTCACCCCGCGCAGCCTGCGCCGGCTCACCCCCGGCATCCAGAAGATCTCGCAGACCCTGATCGAGGGTCTCGCCGAGGCGGGCCGGGGCGACCTGCTCAAGGACGTGGCCTACCCGCTGCCGTACACCGTCATCTGCGACCTGATCGGGATCCCCGCTGAGGACCGCGAGACCGTCAAGATGTGGAACGACACCTGGCTGGCCCTGCAGGTCGTGCCGCTCGGACCCGAGCAGCAGCTGCAGGCGGCACAGACGGTGCCCGTGTACGAGGCGTACCTGCGGGACCTGCTGCACCAGCGCGCGCTGACGCCCACGGACGACCTGGCCAGCGGCCTGGTGCGGGCCGCCCGCGACGAGGACCCGGTGTGCAGCGAGGACCAGGCCGTGGTGGCGCTGCGCTTCATGGTCGCCGCGGGCCATGAGACCACCACCAACCTGATCGCCAACACCGTCCACCAGCTGCTGCGTCAGCGGGAGTTGTGGCAGGCCGTGGTGGCCGACCCCTCGCTGGCCGGCGCGGCCGTCGAGGAGACGCTGCGGTACGACTCCTCGGTCCAGGGGGCGCTGCGGGTGGCGACCGAGGACCGGCGGATCGGCGCCACCGAGCTGTCGGCGGGAGCCCGGCTGCGGGTGATGTTCGCGGCGGCGGGCCGGGACCCCGGCTGGGTCGAGGACGCGGAGACGTTCCGCCTGGACCGCCAGGGGCCGCCCCAGCACCTGGGGTTCGGCCTGGGCGTGCACTTCTGCGCGGGTGCCGCGCTGGCCCGGCTGGAGGCCCGGATCGCGGTGGAGACCCTGGCCGAGCTGGTCCCCGACCTCGCGCTGCGGGAGGGGTTCGAACCGGAGTACCTGCCGGGCGGGTTCATCTTCCACGCGCTGTCGGAACTCCCGCTGGTACGGGCCTGAGCGTTCGCGTCCCCCATCCGGCGGCCCCGGCTCCTCCGTGTCGGACACGGTGGAGCCGGGGCCGTCCGGCGTTCGCGGCAGCCCGGACACGGGCTGCGCCGAGGGTGGTTCAGGAGGCGGCGACCGGCGTGCCGGTGGCGGCGGCCACCCACTGGTCCAGCTCGGGCCGCCAGTAGCGGGCCACGTTCAGCCGGGTCGGCTTGGCCTCACCGGGCAGCTGGAACTTCAGCGAGCTCCACAGCGGCTTGCGCTTGACGTCGCTGATGAGGGCCGCGGCCTCCTGCCGCGGTATGGCGACGACCAGTTCCTTGGGACGGGCGCTCATCCGGCCCGCCTTGTGGAAGACGACGGCCTGCTCGGTGACCGTCACGAAGTAGTACTTCACGAACGCCTGGGCGAGGAGGCCGATCGCGTTGGTGAGCCACGGGCTCGGGCCGGTCACGGTGTGGATCGTGGCGATCGGCCGGTCGCCCGGGTTGATCTGTGCGATGGCCTCGGCCACCTGCTCCTGCATGGTGGACTTGCGAATAGCCATGTGGTGCCCCCATTTTCAAATGTGGTGCGACTGACGTGACGTGCTGGTCGTGCTGGATGTGCCGCATGTGGCGACACCTCAAGTACGGCGCCGCCGTCGTGGACACGACAGCGGCGTCGCAGCGTACCGCCTTCCGCCGGGAGTTACGCACCGCGGGTGCGAACGCCGTCGCCTTCGGCGGCCGGTGGCGCCTCCCGCGCGACCGGGAGCGTCCGTCCCAGGCGGGCCAGCGGGGACGCGGCGATCACCACCGGGGACAGCACCATGCCTGCGGCCGTCACCAGAAGACTCGTCCGCAACCCCCACTCCTCCGCGAGGAGTCCGCCGAGCAGCGAGCCGAGCGGCGACAGCCCCATGCCGACGCACGTGATCGTCGCGGCCACCCGGCCCTGCATGTCATCCGGGGTGGCCGCCTGCCGGACGGCCATGACCGCCACGTTCACCAGCTGCCCGCCGGCCCCGAACACGAAGTTGGACGCCAGGAGCGTGGCAACGGTCGCCGCGGAGGAGCCGTGCAGCGCCGGTACGCACAGGAAGACGCCGTCGCCGAGCGCCGCCGCGGCCACGAGGACCGGGCCGTACCCGAACCGCTGCGGCAGGTGGGCCGCCAGCACCGAGCCCAGCAGGGCGCCCGGTCCCGTCGCCGCGAGCGCCAGCCCCACCGCGGTGCCGGACAGGTGCAGTTCCCGCGGCAGGAAGAGCAGATAGACCGTCATCACGGCCGCGAAGAAGAGCTGGAAGGCGGCGGAGGCCAGGCACACGGTCCGCAGCGCCGTGTCGCCGACGACGAACCGGACGCCCTCACGGATCTGCCGCAGGACCGTGGGCGGAGCGTCCAGGCGCTCCGGGGTCCGCTCTGCCCGGGGGATTCGCCGGATCGACAGGAACGACAGCGCGAAGAACAGCGCGCTTGAGGCGGCCGCGATCGGCGCCGACAGCAGGGACACCAGCGCGCCGCCGAGTGCGGGTCCGCCGATCTGGGCCGCGGAACGGCTGCCCTCCAACGCGCTGTTGCCCCGCACCAGCTGGTCGCGCCGCACCAGCCGTACGAGGCAGGCCTGGTAGGCCACGTCGAAGAACACGGACAGCGCCCCGACGGCGAACGCGATCCCGAGGAGCGCGGGCAGGCCGAGCCAGCCGAAGCAGCCGGCCACGGCGGCGGCGCCCAGGGCGACCGTCCGGCCGGCGTCGGCCAGCACCATCACGGTGCGCGTGCGCCACCCGTCCACCCATGCGCCGACGAAGAGCGAGAGCAGCAGGATGGGCGCCTGTCCGACGGCGCGCAGGACGCCCAGCTGGCCGGCAGTGGCGTGCAGCGTCAGGACGGCGAAGAGCGGAAGCACGACCAGCCCGGTCTGCTCCCCGAGCTGGGAGGCGGTCTGCCCCGCCCAGAGCCTGCGGAAGCCGGCGTCACGCCACAGGCTCGGCGGAGTGCTTCGTGCGGAATCGGATACAGCGGAATCGGATACAGCGGAGGAGACGGACGGCACGGGTATCCCTCGGGTTGCCGACAACGAGGCCCGCCACCGGGCACGCACCAGGTGTGCCGGCGGTTCAGGCAGGAAAGGGCTCGCTGTGCCGCAGCATCAAGGGCAGCACGCGATGACGGGCCGGTCGGCCCACAACGTCAACGCGCGCTCGTACGACCGGGCATACCAACAACTCCTCGTCGATCAGCTCACTGCCGGGGACACTAGCCTTCGGCCGGCCGGCGCGAAAGGCGATTACGGCTTCGCGGCAGGAGGTCAGGCCCCCGTGGGACCGGCTCGGTGGGCTGCCGCGGATCACCCGCGGGCGGCGGGCAGGCCGAGGATGAGGTCGCGTGCCGCCGCGAAGGCCTCACGGTGGGCTTCGTCGTCGCACGCCTTCGCGCCGTGGAAACGGCGCCCGGAAGCACGGGGCGCCGCGCTGCCGTCCCCGGGAGGCTGCTCGGCCCGCCGGAATGGCGAGGCGGATGCCGGCGTTGTCGCCGTAATGACCGATTCGCACGGAAATGACGCAGCCGGCCCCACCGAAGGTGCCGCCGAGGACGGTGCCGCCACCCGCGAGCGCCTGGCGGCGGCGCGGGCGGACACCAGCGCGCAGATCGCGGCCCTGAGCCGCGACTACGACGCGATGGTCGAGGCCAACGCGCTGGTCGCGGTCGACGACGAGCACGACCCCGAGGGGTCGAGCACCGCCTTCGAGCGGGCGCACACCGGATCCCTGCTGGCGCAGGCCCGCGAGCAGCTGACCGCCCTCGACCGGGCGGTGGAGCGGCTGGAGCAGGGCGGGTACGGGCGGTGCGAGGTCTGCGGCGAGCCGATCCCGGCGGAACGCCTCCAGGTGCTCCCGGCCGTGACGACCTGCGTCCGGTGCGCGGCGGCTCGCACCCGCTGAGCCGCACCGGACTCCCCCGGGGAGGGACGTGGCGTCCGTCCGGCGGAATACGCGGGGGCCGCGGGCGGGGCGGGGCGCAATGCGCGGCGCGTGCGGCGATCGTGGGGAGACGAAGCTCCCGCACGAAGGGCGGCACTGTGCCGGACAGTCCAGACGTTGCGGCGACCGGCCTCAAGCGCGTGCCGCTGCAGCGCCTGCTGTTCGGCGGCGTGTACGGAACCGTGCTCGCCAGTTCCCTGGCGTCCGCCCTCGACCAGGACAACGGCTCGCCCAACGCCGGCTACGACGCGCTGTGGATCATGGTGGCGGCGCTGGCGGCGGCCGCGGCGCACGGTTACGCACACGCCATCGCGCACTGGACGGCCGGCGGGAAGCGGGCCACCGCCGAGAGCGTCAGGTCGGTGCTGCACGAGTGGCCGCTGGTGGTGGCCGCGGTCCCGACGGTGGCCGCACTGCTGGGCGCCGCCGCCGGGTGGTGGAGCGAGGAGGGCGCCGTCGACGTCGCCCTCACCATCAACACCGCGGCCCTGTTCGGCTGGGGGCTGCTGGCGGCCCGCGCGGCGGGGCAGCGCTGGAGCGCGGCCTGCCGCGTGGGCGTGGTGGACGTCCTGCTCGGCCTGTTCATCGTGAGCGCGAACGCCCTGACCCACTGATCCGCCCGGCTCCCGGCCGCCGCGTCGCCCCCGCGCTTCCGGGGGTGCGCCGCGCTGCGGCTCGGGGAGCAGCAGGCCCGGCGCCGGCGCGACCGGCCTCCCGCCACGCCTTCGGCACCGCCCCGGGCCGCCACCGGCAGGCGGCCTCCGGCGGCGACGGAGCGGAGCTGCGCGCCGGTTGAGCCAATCTCGGATTTGTCGTCCAATCCGCGCCCGACGCCTGGACACCGCCCCGTCGACGTGTTGTCATGCTCACTGAAATAGGGCTTTCCAACGTTGCAAGACCGCGCGCCACACCGCACCGCCACGGCTGACGCACCCCCAGCTCCCCTTTCGTGCGTCCGCCGACCATCCGGCCGTGAGAAAGGGACCCCACGTGCCCAAGCCCTGGTCATCGCCCCGCTCGCGTCCGGCCGCCGCCCTGACGGCTGTCCTGGCCACCGTCCTGGCAACCGTCGCGGCCCTGCTGCTGCCGTCGGCGGGCACCGCCGCCGCCGCGGTCTCGCCCGCCGCGTCCACCACGGTCTGCGCGCTGGCCTGCGACACCCTCGACCCCTCGCGCGCGCCCGGCGAGACCTTCCCGGTGCCGAACGTGAACCTCAACGGCCGCCTGCTCGAACTCCACGTCGACGACGCCGACGGCATGGCGTGGGCGAGCATCGACCAGGGCGCCACCGGTGACTCCGTGTGGCTGGACCGCTCCTGGGACGGCGGCACCACCTGGGACGGCCTGCTCGGCAAGGCGTCGATCCCGTCCACCTGGACCGGGACCCGCACCCTCATGTACAACCTGTACGACCCCGCCGGCCACCGCCGTGCGGTGCTGCGGGCGTGCGGCGACGCACAGGGTGTCAGCTGCACGCAGTGGGCCCGCCAGACCGTCTGCGCGGCGGCCTGCGACGGCGCGGGCAACGCGGCGGGCGACACCCAGCCCGTCGGACCGGCCACGCTGAACGGGCGCACGATCGCCCTGCACATGGACAGTTCCGGCATGGCCTGGGGTGCCGTGTCGGGCGGCAAGGCCGGTGACGAGATCTGGCTCGACCGGTCCTGGGACAGCGGCACGAGCTGGCCCGACGGGTCGAGCAAGGGCCGTACCAGCGTGCCCGCAGGGGCCACCGGCACCCTCACCGCGCGGTACAACACCAGCGACCAGCTGGGCCGGCTGTACGGAGGCGCGGTCCGCGCCTGCGGGCGGGCGGTGGAGGGCCAGAACGGCAGCTGCACCGCCTGGGCACGCCCGGCCGCCTCCCGCACCGCGGCCGCCGCCGACGCGCTGCTGTACTCCTACGACCCCAACCAGGCCTACTGGCCGTCGAGCTGGTGGAACTCGGCGGTCGCGCTGGCCACCGTCGTGGACTACGCGCGGCAGACCGGCGACACCCGCTACTCCTGGATCGTCGACCGCACCTTCCAGGTGAACAAGGCCGCCTTCCCGGCCGGCGCCCGCAGCTCGGACCCGATCGACGGCGACTTCATCAGCCGCGCCACCGACGACGCCGAATGGTGGGCGCTGGCCTGGGTCGACGCCTACGACCTCACGCACGACTCCACGTACCTCAACGAGGCGGTCACCATCGCCTCCTACGTCAACGGGCTCTGGGACACCTCCACCTGCGGCGGCGGCGTGTGGTGGGACCGGGAGCGTACGTACAAGAACGCGGTGACCAACGCACTCTGGGTCCGCATCACCGCCGAGCTCCACAACCGGATGGCGGGCGACACCCTCTGGCTCGGGCGGGCGACCACCGCCTGGAACTGGTTCACCCGCAGCGGCCTGATCAACTCCTCGGGGCTGGTCAACGACGGCCTCACCGCGGGCTGCGCCAACAACGGCCAGACCGTGTGGAGTTACAACCAGGGCCTGAGCATCGGCGCCGGCGTGGAGATCTACCGGGCCACCGGCGACCCGGCCGCGCTGAGCACCGCCCGGCGCCTCGCCGACGCCGCGATCGCCTCCCCCGCGCTGGTCACCTCCGGCGTGCTCACGGAAGCCTGCGACGCCCCCGCGTCCGACTGCGACGACAACGCCAAGCAGTTCAAGGGGGTGTTCATGCGCTACCTCCAGGACCTGGACAGCGTCACCGGCAACGCCTACCACTCCTTCGCCCAGACCCAGGCGGACACCGTATGGAACCACGACCGCGACAGCCTCAACCGCCTCGGCGAGCGGTGGTCGGGCACCGGCACCACCGCGCACCCCAACGCCCGAGACTGGCGCACCCAGGCCTCCGCCCTCAGCGCGCTCCTGGCCGCGGGCTGACGTCAACGGCCGCCGTAACGCGTCGCCGACCGCACCGGAAAACCGGTGGAACCGCGCCCCCGCGTGCCGTTACCGTGCTCCCGTCCGCAACCGCCCTGACAAGGACGTGCCGTTGTACACCATGTGAGAACCCCCGAGCGCTGATCCGTCGCGCGTCGCGCCTGTGCGCCGCGCTCCTTTCCGCTGCGGTCTTCTCATGGGAACCGGTGTATCTCTGTGTCCAGAATCCGGGTGGTCGTACCCACCTGCCTGCCGATCGTCCTGCGCTGCTGCCACGTCTGCACCGCCGCGCCCTTCCGGGCGGACGTGGGACTCCACGTCGCCTCGCACCGCAGGCTCCCCGCCCCGGCCGACCGGCCGGCCTGGCAGTCGCCCTACGGTCCGGCCCCGCACCGTTCGCACCGCGGCCGCTGGGCGCCCGTGCCCGGTGTGGCCACGTCCCGCCCCACCCCGCGCACGGGCCACCTGTGCGGGCGCTGCGACTGAGCGTCTGAGGCCGCGCGAGGCGGTCAGGTCGGGGCAGCCGCCGGCTCGCGCCGGCGGCTCGCCCGCCCGCGAAAATTGGTCTACACCTTGACGCGCGTGAGGTGGGCGGGTCCCATGGGGAGGCAGTGGCCGGCTGCCCGGTGCCACCGGGTCCACCTCCCGCGTCGAAGGGACATCTGTGAGACTGCACAGAACCGCTCCGCGCCCCTCCCCCCTCGCCCCTGCCCTCTCCCGTACGGTTCCCCGGCTCGCCGGGTCGCTGCTGCTCGTCCTCGCGGCCGGGGTCTCCGCCGTCGGGGCCGCCGGTTCCGCGCAGGCCCATCCGGGGTCCCGCGGCGCGGCGGTGCGGCCGCTCGGCCAGATCGTGCCCGCGCCGGCCCAGGTGCGCGCGGCGGGCGCACCGTACACGCTGACGTCCGCCGCGCAGATCCGCGTCGCGGGGCACGCGCCCGACGTCCGGCAGGTCGGCAGCTACCTGGCCGGGCTGCTGCGCCCGTCCACCGGCTACGCCCTGCCGGTCGTCGAGGACGGCGGCGACGGTGCGAAGGGCGGGCACGACATCCGGCTCGCCCTGACCACGGGGGAGGGCGATCTGGGCGCCGAGGGCTACCGCCTCGACTCCGGCCGGGACGGCGTCACCCTCACCGCCCGCACCTCGGCGGGCCTCTTCCACGGCGTCCAGACGCTGCGCCAGCTGCTGCCGGCGTCGGTCGAGGAGCGCACCCGGCAGCCCGGCCCCTGGCAGGTCGCGGGCGGCACCGTCACGGACGTGCCGCGCTACGCCTACCGCGGTGCGATGCTCGACGTGTCACGGCACTTCTTCACCGTCGCCCAGGTCGAGAAGTACATCGACGAGCTGGCGCTCTACAAGATCAACGAGCTGCACCTGCACCTCTCGGACGACCAGGGCTGGCGTATCGCCATCGCGTCCTGGCCCCGGCTGGCCTCCTACGGCGGGTCCACCGAGGTCGGCGGCGGCACGGGCGGCTCCTACACCAAGGCGCAGTACGCGCAGATCGTCGCCTACGCCGCGTCCCGCCACCTGGAGGTCGTGCCGGAGATCGACATGCCGTCGCACACCGAGGCGGCGCTCGCGTCGTACGCGCAGCTCAACTGCGACGGTGTCGCGCCGCCCCTCTACACCGGCACGGAGGTCGGGTTCAGCTCGCTGTGCGTGCCGAAAGACGTGACGTACGCCTTCGTCGACGACGTGATCCGCGAACTGGCCGCGATCACACCGGGCCGCTACCTGCACATCGGCGGCGACGAGGCGCACTCCACCAGCCAGGCGGACTACGTCTCCTTCATGAACCGCGCGCAGGCCGTCGTCCAGAAGTACGGCAAGACCGTCATGGGCTGGCACCAGATCACCTCGGCGAGCCCGGTCGCGGGCGCGGTCGCCCAGTACTGGGGCTACGACGAGACGGGGGCGGCGGAGCGCGCCCAGGTCGCCGCGGCGGCGAAGAAGGGGACCCGGCTCGTGCTGTCGCCCGCCGACCGCTCGTACCTGGACATGAAGTACGACGAGAACACGCGGCTCGGCCAGGACTGGGCGGGCACGGTCGAGGTGGACCGCTCCTACGACTGGGACCCGGGTGCGTACCTCGCCGGGGCGGGGGTCCCGTCGAGCGCGGTGATCGGCGTCGAGGCGCCGCTGTGGACGGAGACGATCGTCACGAACGACGACATCGAGGCCATGGCCTTCCCCCGGCTGCCCGGCATCGCGGAGCTCGGCTGGTCGCCGGAGTCCACGCACGACTGGGCCACCTACAAGGTGCGCCTGGCGGCCCAGGGACCCCGCATGTCGGCACTCGGCATCGACTTCTACCGCTCGCCGCTGGTCGACTGGCCGTCGGAGCGCTGACAGCTCGTGGAACCACCCACCGGGCACCGGCCGGTGGGTGGTTGCGGCCCGAAGCCTGCGGCAAGATCGGCCCGCCCGGTACATTGCCCGCCGGGAGGCGTGAATGGACCAGGGACTCGGGCGGGGCGTCAACTTCGGCAACGCCCTGGACGCGCTGGGCGGCGGTCCTGAACTGCCGCTGGACGAGCGCTGGTTCGACGTGGTGGCCACCGCGGGCTTCGGCACCGTCCGGCTGCCGGTCCGCTGGTCGGCGCACGCGGCGGCCACCCCGCCGTACGCGATCGACCCGGCGTTCTTCCGGCGCGTCGACGCTGCGGTGCGCGCGGCGCTCGACCGCGGCCTGAACGCCGTGGTGAACGTCCACCACTACGACGGGTTGTCCGCCGCGCCCGACGAGCACCTGCCGCGCTTCCTCGCCCTCTGGCGGCAGATCGCGGCCCACTACGCCGACCACGCCGAGCAGGTGAGTTTCGAACTGCTCAACGAGCCGAACGGCCGCCTCACCGCGAGCCGTTGGAACATCGTCCTGGCTCAGGCGCTGGCCGTCGTCCGCGAGTCGAACCCCGAGCGCACCGTGCTCATCGGCCCTACCGAGCGCAACGACCCCCGCGCCCTTCCCGCCCTCGCCGTCCCCGACGACGGCCACCTGCTCGCGACGGTCCACTACTACGCCCCCTTCGAGTTCACCCACCAGGGCGCCGGTTGGATCGAGGGTGCGGAGCACTGGCTGGGCCGCACCTGGGGGGATGCCGCCGACGAGAGAGCCGTCCGCGACGACCTGGCCGAGGTCGCGGCGTGGGGGCGGGAGCACGGGCTCCCGGTGTTCGTCGGCGAGTTCGGCGCCTTCGCCGGGGCAGCCATGGACTCCCGCGAGCGGTGGACGGCCTTCGTACGGTCCGAGGCCGAGCGGCTCGGAATGAGCTGGGCCTACTGGGAGTTCGGCACCGACTTCGGGGCGTTCGACGTGGAGCGCGGCGCCTGGCGGGAGCCGCTGCTGCGGGCGCTCCTCGGCGGCGGCCCGGCCGCCTGAGTACCGGGGCCGTTCGGCCCGCCCGCCGTCCTGCGGGACACCGGCAGGTCACGGGTCCTGCCGATCGGGGAGAAGAGCAGGACCAGTGCGGCGAGCGGGACGCCTGCCGTGGTGATCGCCATGGCCGCGCGGATGCCGAGCGCGGTTCCCAGCGCGCCGCCGAGCAGGGCTCCGAGGGGGATCGCCCCGTAGCTGAGGAATGCGGTGCTCGCGGTGAGACGGCCGAGGAGTTCCGGCGGGCAGTAGCGTTGCAGGAAGCTCGCCTTGATGATGTTGCCGGCCACGACGCCCGCGGAGACGCAGAAGCCGCCACGAAGAACAGCACCCCGGCCCCGCCGGCGGTCAGCGGAATGAGCAGGGCGAGCGTGGAAAGCCCCAGTTCGAAGAGCAGTGTGGCGCGGGCGGTGCCGATCCGGTCGGCGACCCGGCGTGCGGCGAAGGCCCCGGCCACGCCTCCCGCGCTGGTGAGCGCGATGAGCGCGCCGACCGGCCCGGGACTGAGGCCGACGCTCCGCACCAGGAAGACCACCTGGATCGACTGGTATCCCATCAGGGCCAGGTTGGAGGCGGCGCCGAAGAGCGCGAGCGTGCGGAACCAGGGGTCGTCGGCGATCAGCCGCAGGCCTTCGCGGACGTCGCCGCCCAGCGTGCCCGGCCGGCGTTCGGCCCGGGCGGCGCGTGGCTCGCGGTGCCGGATGCCTGCCAGGCACAGCAGGGAGACGAGGAAGGTCGCGGCGTTGGCGAACATCCCGTTGACCGCGCCGGCCACCTGCGCGATGAGGCCGCCGGAGCCGAGCCCGGCGATCTGCGCGGCCGAGGCGCTGCCGTGCAGTTTGGCGTTGCCCTCGGGCTGGTCGCAGGGCTCCAGGATGCCGGGGAGGTACGCGGTGTAAGCGGTCTGGAAGAACACCGCCGACGTCCCCGTCAGCAGGGCGACGGCCAGCAGGAGTCCCATGCTCAGCCGGCCGGCCCATGCGGCGACCGGGACGCAGGCGAACAGGAGCAGCGAGACCGAGGCCGCGGCCAGCATGATCGGCCTGCGCGGCAGCCGGTCCACCCAGGCGCCGGCCGGCAGACCGATGACCAGCCAGGGCGCCCAGGCGGCAGCGCTCAGCAGGCCGACCTCGAACGTGCCGGCGTGCAGGGTGGAGACGGCGGCCAGCGGCATCGCCACCCCGGTGACGGACGCGCCGAACTTGCCCGCGGTCTCACCGCACCACAGCAGCCGGAAGTCGCGGTGGCGGCGCAGCAGGCCGCCGCGTATCGCTTGGCTCACGCGGTGCCACGCCCCTTGCGGGGGAAGGACTGGAGCTGCACGACGACGGGCAGCGCGTCCGTGCCCGCTTCGGTGTCCGCGGCGGGGGTGTGCCGGGCGATGACGTCCATCAGCTCCGCGTTGAGCGCGGCCAGCTGGTCCGGTGTCATCCGCAGATCGCGCCAGTCCGCGACGGTGCCGGCCTGCCGCCAGCGGTCGTCCCAGTCCTCGCCGATGTAGTTCACGACCCGGCCGAAGTACTGCTGCACCAGTTCGTGCAGGTAGACCGAGAGCGCGCCCCGGGTGTCGGGATCGTCGCGGAAGTCGGCGATGTTCAGCTCGTTGACGACGCCGACCCTTCTCCACCAGCGCTCGCGCTTCGTACCGCGGCCGGTCTCCTCCTCGATGAAGCCGTGCTCGGCGAGGTGCCGCAGGTGCCAGCTGACGGTGCCGGTGTTCTCCCCGAGGCGTTCGGCGAGCCCGGTGGCGGTGGCGGGGCCGTCCAGGCTGAGCAGTTCGAAGATGCTCATGCGCAGCGGGTGGGCCAGCCCCCGCAGGCTGCGGGCGTCGATGCGCCGGCGGGGGCTCGGCGTGCGTTCGGGTTCGTCGGGCATGCCCGCAGCCTATGGTGCAGAGACTTCTCTGCACAGGGCTCTCTGCAGAGAATTCTCTGCAATCTTGCGCCGTGAGCCCCGGCCGCAGTGTGCCCGCCCGGGTCGGCCGGAACGATTCGGGACGAGTACAGGCGGCCGGCGCCGAAGATCTGGACAATGGCAACCAGGGCCGAAGCGCACTGTGTTCGCGTCCGGGAGCCGACGGCGAGGGGGCAGCGGGATGGCCAGGCAGCGGGTGACCCGGCAGGAGATGAACCGGCGGAAACTGGCCCGCGGTTTCGTCGGCCGGGCCGAGAAGCTGACGATGTTCCGGGACAACCTCGGGCGGAACCCGCAGGACGAGGACTTCCAGTACCTCTTCCACGTGAACGGGAACGCGGGGGTGGGCAAGACCTCGCTGGTCCGGCAGTGGGAGACGGCCGCGCAGGCGCGGGAGGCGGTGACCGTCTACCTCGACGACGACATCCACGACCCGCTGGAGGCGATGGAGGCGATCAGCGTCCAGATGGAGCGGCAGGGGCTGCCGCTCAGGGCCTTCCAGGAGCTGCTGGCCACCTACCGGCAGCGTCGCCACGAGGCCGAGACCGCTCCCCCGGCGCCCGGCACCGCGGACCCGGCCGCGCCCGGCCCGCAGGCGTCGGTGACGGGCACGGTCCTGGCCCAGGCCGGCGTGGTGGGCCTGGGCATGCTCCCGGTGCCAGGAGCCGGGGCGCTGGCCGGCGTGCTGAACCCCCAGCAGGTCGCGCAGCACCTGGACCACAGTGCGGACCGGCTGCGGGCGAAGCTCGCGTCCCGGCTGCGCAGCCACGACGACGTCCGGCTCGTCTTCTCCCCCTTACAGATCCTGACCCCGGTGTTCCTCCAGGACCTGGGCAGAGCGGCGGAACGGCGGCCCTGGCTCGTCCTCTTCTTCGACGTGTTCGAGCGCACGGGACCGCTGCTGAGCGAGTGGCTGCCGGACGTGCTGGTCACCGAGGAGTACGGAGCGCTGCCGCTGAACGTCGTCGCGGTGCTGTCCGGCCAGGGCCGGCTCGACACCCACCACTGGGGCGACCACCGGCGCCTGGTGTGGGAGGTGCCGCTGGACGTCTTCAGCCAGGAGGAGGCGCGAGACCTGCTGGCCGCCCACGGCATCACCGACGAGGAGGTCATCGAGGTCATCGTGCGGCTGACGGGCCGGCTGCCGGTTCTCGTCGACCTGCTCGCGCAGACCCGCCCCCAGGACCCGACCGACGTCGAGGACCCCGCCGACACCGCGGTGGACCGCTTCCTGAAGTGGATCACCGACCCCGCGCGCCGTGATGCCGCGCTGGCCTGCGCGCTGCCGCTGCAGCTGAACGAGGACGTCTACCGTGCCGCCGCTCCCGAGGCGGCCGCCGACCAGTACACCTGGATGCGCGGGCTGCCGTTCGTCACCGGCCGGGAGGGCCGCGTCCGCTACCACGACGTCGTCCGCACCCCCATGCTCCGCCTGCAGCGCAGCCGTTCGGCCGCGCGCTGGCAGCAGCAGCACCTGCATCTGGCCGACACCTACCGGCGCTGGCACGAGGAACGCGAAGCCGCTCTGCCGCCCGACACGGACCGGTCGGACCCCGACGGGCACGAGCACCGGCTCAGCGAGGCCTACCACCGCCTGTGCGCCGACCCGGTCACCGCCTGGCGCGACATCCTCCCGGACCTCGTCGACGCGTGCGACCACGGCATCCCGGTCCTGCGCCGCTGGGCACAGACCCTCGCGCAGGCCGGCCACGACACCCAGTATTCGGCGCTGACCCGCTGGGGCAGCCGCCTGCAGGCCGCGGCCGGCGAGGACGCGAACGGTACCGTCACCGCACTCACCCACCTGCTCGCCGCGCCCGAACTGCCCTCCGCAGGGCGCGCACTGGCCCACGCCCTGCGCGGTCGCGACCACCGTCTCGCGGGCCGCCACAGCCAGGCCCTCGCCGACTACACCACGGCGCTGGACCTGGACCCCGACCTGACCCGGGCGTACTTCGGCCGCGGCGAGACGCACCGCCTCGCCGGGAGCTACGACGCCGCGCTCGCCGACTTCGACCGATCCCTCGACCTCGACCCCGCCGACGCCGTGACCCTCGCCAGCCGCGGGGAGACCTACCACTCCCTGCAGCGCTACGACGCCGCGCTCGCCGACTTCGACCGCGCCCTCCACCTCGACCCGGACAACGACTGGATCATCGCCAACCGGGGCGAGACCCACCGCCTCGCGGGGAACCACGACGCCGCCCTCGCCGACTTCGACCGCGCCCTCCACCTCGACCCCACCTACGCCTGGGCCGTCACCAACCGCGGGCAGACCTACCGCGCCCTGCGCCGCTACGACGAGGCCCTGAGCGATCACCACCGCGCCGTCCAGCTCCTGCCCGACAACGAGTGGGTCGTCGCCAACCGGGGCGAGACCCACCGCCTCGCGGGGGACTACGACGACGCCCTCGCCGACTTCGACCGCGCCATCGAGATCAACCCCGGCTACGCCTGGGCCATCGCCAGCCGCGGGCAGACCTACCACTCCCTCCGCCGCTACGACGACGCCCTCGCCGACCTCGACCGCGCCCTCGCGCTCAACCCCGGCTACCCCTGGGCCGTCGCGAGCCGCGGGGAGATCCACCAGTCGCTGCGCCACTACGACGCCGCCCTCGCCGACTTCGACCGCGCTCTCGACCTCGACCCCGGCAACGACTGGGTCATGGCCAACCGGGGCGAGACCCACCGCCTCGTGGGGGACTACGACGCCGCCCTCGCCGACTTCGACCGCGCGATCCGGGTCGACCCCGGCTACACCTGGGCCATCACCAACCGCGGGCAGACCTACCGGGACATGCACCGCTACGAGGAAGCGGTGAGCGATCACCACCGCGCCGTCCAGCTGCTCCCGGACAACGAGTGGGTCGTCGCCAACCGGGGCGAGACCCACCGCCTCGCCGGGAACCACGACGCCGCCCTCGCCGACTTCGACCGCGCCCTGCAGCTCAACCCCGGCTACGCCTGGGCCATCGCCAGCCGCGGGCAGACCTACCGCGCCCTGGGCCGCCACGAGGACGCCCTCGCCGACCTCGACCGCGCCCTCGCGCTCGAACCCGAAGCCTCGTACCACTGCGAGGCGGCGCTCCTGCTGCACCTGCTCGGCCGGCCCGGGGAAGGCGAGCACTGGCGGACGGCACGGGATCTGATGGCCGCCGACGTGTCCGCCGGCGGATCGTCGGCGAACCGGTTCCAGGGGCACCTCATGGCGGTCCACTGCGCGATGGCCCAGTGGGCGGCGGCCGTCGCGGAACTGGACCGGTACCTGGCCGGCGGGCCGGGTGTCTGGCACATCCGCGAGGTCCTGGAGGACCTGGAGGAAGTGGAGTCCGTGCTGGCACCGGACCCGGCAGCCCTGCGGCCCCTTCGGCAACGGCTGCAGGACGCGGAGGAGGCGGAGGAGGCGCTCCGGTCGGGCACGTCCGGCTGAAGGGGCCGCGGGGCGTCACGGCTGCAGGCGGGTCGCCTGCCAGCCCTGGTCGTCGCGCTCGTAGCGCAGCCTGCGGTGCAGGCGCTCCGGGTCGGCGGACCAGAACTCCACCGCGGCCGGGACCAGGCGGTAGCCGACGTAGCGGGGCGGGCGCGGCAGGGCGGTGCCGGTGGCCGCGAGCCGGCCGGCCTCGTCGAGCAGTGCCGCCACGTCGTCCAGCGGCTCGCTCTGCCGGGAGGCGACGGACATGGCGTGCAGCGGGACCGGGCGGCCGAACCACAGGGCGTCCGACTCCGCCTCGGTGCACTGCTCCACCGGGCCGGAGAAGACCATCTGCTGGCCCGTCTCGCGCCAGTAGAACACGCCCGACGCCCAGCCGGTGGCGGCGAGTTCGCGGCCCTTGCGGCTGGTGCTGTGGGTGGTGAACAGCAGGCCGCGGTCGGTCACCTCGATGACGGCGACCATCCGGTTGGAGACGCGGCCCTGGGGGTCCGCGGTCGCCAGGGCCAGCGCCAGTGCCTCCCGGACGCCGCGCTTGGCGGCGTCCTCGATCCACCCCCGGGCGAGCCCCATGGGTTCCGGCGGCGGCACCTCGTACTCGGGGAAGGCGAGGCCGACCTCGCCGCTGAGGATTTCCAGCCTGCTGCTGCCCGTACCGGTCTCGCTCATACGCTGTCGACCTCTCTCACACGTAGATGGTGCCGCGGGCGACGACGACCCCGTGCCCGCCGACCCGGACCTCGTCGATGCCCGCGGCCGATCCCTCGGCCGTGGCCAGCATGCGGGAAGGGCGGCCCAGTTCGACCCCCTGGAGGATCTCCAGTTCCTGGCCGTACCCGGCGAGCCCGTGCCGGGCCGCGTGGATGGCCAGCGGTCCTGCCGCCGAACCCGTGGCCGCGTCCTCGACGACGCCGTAGGCCGGGGAGAACATCCGGGTACGCCACCGGGTGCCGCCGCCGGCGAAGCAGTTGGCGGCCATGTCGGGGAACCTGGACAGCGCGCGGTGGTCCGGTTCGAGAGCCGACAGCGCGCTGACGCTGGGCAGCCCGACGAAGACGTGCCGGGGGCCGTTGCGGTAGATGTCCACCGGCACGGTGGACGACTCGACGCCCAGCGCCGCCAGCAGTTCCGCGGTGTGCTCGTACGGCTGCCAGTTCGGCACCGGCTGGCGCATCCGGACCGCCGCGGCAGTGCCTTCCTCGGTGATCTCGAACGGGATGACGCCCATGGCGGTCTCCAGCCGCAACCGGTCCTTGCGCACGGCCCGGCTCACCGCGACGGCGGTGCCCAGCAGCGGATGGCCCGCGAACGGCAGCTCGTTGACCGGGGTGAAGATGCGGATTCGGGCGTCCCCGCCACCTTCCGGCGGCAGGACGAAGGTGACCTCGGACAGGTTCATCTCCCTGGCGATCCGCTGCATCAGGTCGGCGGAGAGGTCGGCGGCGTCGAAGAAGACGGCCACGGGGTTCCCGGCGAGCGGTTCACGGGCGAAGGCGTCCACGACGGCGTACTCGTGCATGGGATCTCCATGGGGTCTGGGGCAGGCCTTCGCCTTAGGGGATGAACACAGGGCCGAGTCCGTGCAGGGCCTGCACCGCGTACGCGCCCTCCACCGCGGCCTCGACTTCGAAGCCGAACCGGTGGGTGGGCGGGTAGCCGATGAGTTCTGCGGCACGGTTCGGCGGGATCGACGCGGGCCGTTCCGCCTCCCACAGCATCACCGCCCCCCAGCGGTTGTGCTCCCGGTCGGCCATCCAGAGCTTCAGCCGCAGCCCCTCGACATCGGCCCACTGGTCGGCGGTGCCGTCCCGCAGGTGGTCGCGCAGGGAGTCGACGGTCGCGGTGGACCGGTCCAGGTCCCACCAGGCGATGTCAACGCGCATGGCGCAGCGCCCCCCTGATGGTCTCGGCCACGATGCGCGGCCCTTCGACGGTGAGCACCGACTCGGCGTGGAACTGCAGGGAGGCGAAGTGCGGTCCGCGCAGGGCGTGCACCTCGCCGGTGTCCCGGTCGCGGCTCACCCGCACCGTCCCGACGCCCTCGGCGTGGTGCCGCTCCCGGGTGCTGCGGGCCGCGAAGGTGTTGTAGAAGCCGACGCGTTCGCGGCTGCCGAACAGCTCGATCTCCCGCTGCACACCCTGGTTGGGGGCCTTCAGGCGCGTGAGGTCCAGGCCGAGGCGCGCGCTGAGCACCTGGTGGCTCAGGCACACCGCGACGAAGGGACGGCGCTCGGCGAGCAGGGCGTCGGTCGCCGCCCGCAGGCTGCGGATCTTCGGGTCGTCGTCGGAGCGCGGGTCGCCGGGGCCGGGTCCCATCACCACCAGGTCGTACCCGTCGAACGCCGCTTCGTCGAAGCGCCGGATCATCACCTGCATCCCCAGGGTGCCCAGTTGCAGCCCGAGCATGGCGGTGAAGGAGTCCTCGGCGTCGACCACCAGGGTCTTCAGACCTGCCAGGTCCGACAGCGCGCCCGCGAGCCGCGCGTCGGGGTCCCGGAGCCAGAAGTCCCCGATGCCGGAGTTGCGCCGGCCCAGGGCGGACAGCACGTCGGGGTGCCGTGCGAAGCGCGGCCCCTCGTCGGCCTCCAGTGCGGACAGCAGCCCGGAGACCTTCGTACGGGTCTCCGCGGCCTCGGAGTCCGGGTCGGAGTGGCGTACCAGGGTGGCGCCCGCCGCGATCCGCACCCGGCCCGCGGCGTCGATGTCGGCGGTGCGGATGAGGATGGCGGAGTCCAGGGTGCGCGCACCGCCGGCGTCCCTGCCGATCAGCGCGGCGACCCCGCTGTAGTAGCCGCGGCCGCCCGGTTCGTACCGGCTGATCACCCGGGCCGCGCTCTCCACCGGGCTGCCGGTGACGGTGGGGGCGAACATCGTCTCCCGCAGCACGTCGCGCGGGTCGCGGTCGGAGCGGCCCTCGACGAAGTACTCGGTGTGGGCCAGCCGGGACATCTCCCTCAGGTGCGGCCCGGTGATCCGGCCGCCGCGCTCGCAGATCCGCGCCATCGTCTTGAGTTCCTCGTCCAGCACCATGTACAGCTCGTCGGTCTCCTTGCGGTCGGCGAGGAAGTCCCTGACGCCGGTGAGCGTGGGGCCGTCGGGCGGGTAGCGGTAGGTGCCGCTGATCGGGTTCATCACCGCCGTGCCGCCGCTGAGCGAGATGTGGCGCTCCGGGCTGGCGCCGACGAAGGTGCGCCCGCCGGTGTGGATGACGAACGTCCAGTACGCGCCCTGCTCGCGGGTCAGGAGCCGGCGGAAGAGGGACAGCGCGTTGCGTGTCGAGTAGTCGCCGATGTCGACGAGCAGGGAGCGTTTGATGACGAAGTTGGCGCCCTCGCCGGCGCCGATCTCCTCCGCGACGATCCGGCGCACGAGGTCGGCGTACTCCTCGTCCCCCATGTCGAAGCGGCGGTTGCTCAACCGTACCGGGGTCTGCGGCATCCTGGCGACCACCTCGGACACCGGCAGCCGCTGGTGCCCGGTGACGGACATGGCCAGCAGCGGTTCCCCGTCGTCCGGCGCGGCGTAGCCCCGCTCGGCGAGTTGCCGGTAGGGCACGAGGACCAGGACCTCGTGGCCGGGGGTGGCGGCTTCCGCGGTCTCGTCGCTCAGCGGGATGTCGGCCAGCGAGGCGTACGCGGACACGTCGCCGACCAGGACGTCGACGGTGTCGGCTTCGGCTGCTGGACCGCGAGCACGTGGTGCCGGTCGCGGCCAGGAACCTCGCCGACTCGGTGGGGCTGGACCGGGTCGAACTGGTCGGCGGCGACATGTTCCAGGCGGTGCCGCAGGGCAGGGACGTCTACCTGCTGTGCCGGGTGCTCGCCGGGTGGAGCGACGACGCGGTCGCGGGCCTGTTCGAGAGCTGCCGCAAGGCCATGGCGGACTCGTCGTCGCGGCTGGTCGTCCTGGAGCGCGTGGTCGTGGACGAGGACCCGTCCGTGCTGCCCGCACTGTGGGACCTGCACCTGCTGATGACCAACAGCGGCCGGCACCGCACCCTTGAGGAGTTCACGGCGCTCCTGGACCGGGCCGGGCTGGACGTGGAACGGGTCGCCGACCTGCCGGCCGAGACCACCGCCCTGATCGCCGCGCCCCGCACTGCCGGATGACAGCCGCCGTGACCGTGCCCCGCGGACGGGGCGCGGCGCGGCGACAGCCCTGAAAGGCGACCTTCCATGACCGACGCGGTGAACCTGGACGCCGTAGGACGCACAGCCCTGGTCACCGCCGCGATGCGGGCCGCCGAGACCGACCGGCCCGACGCGATCCACCAGGACCCGTACGCGGCGGCCCTCGCCGGTGAACTCGGGGAGAAGCTGCTCGCCGAGCTGCTGGCCGCGGTGTCGGCGGCAGCGGTGCCGGGCGTCCCGTCCGGCGGGCAGCCGCCCGGCACGCACGACGCCGCCACCGCGGGCTCCGGCCGCCGGGCCGTCAACGCCGTCCGCACCCGGTACTTCGACGAGTACCTGCGCGCCGCCGTCCAGGAGCCGGACCTGCGCCAGGTGGTGGTCGCGGGCGCGGGCATGGACTCCCGCGCCTACCGCATGGACTGGCCCGGCGCGGTCCGGTTCTTCGAGGTCGACCGGCCGGCGGTGCTGGACTACAAGCGGGAGTGCCTGGCCGCCGAGACACCGCGGGCCGACCACCGCTTCGTCCCGATGGATCTCGCCTCGCCGTCCTGGCCGGACGCCCTGGTCGACGCCGGATACGAACCGGACCGCCCGTCGGCCTGGCTGCTGGAGGGCCTGCTGTTCTACCTCCCGGAGTCCGGCGTGCACCAGGTGCTGGACCAGGTGGCGGAACTGGCCGCCCCCGGCAGCCGGATCGCGGCCGACCTGGTGAACGCGGCAGCGCTCACCATGCCTTCGCAGCGCCCGCTGCTCGACGTGTTCGCGGGCTGGGGGTGCCCGTGGCTGTTCGGCTGCGACGAGCCGGCGGAGCTGTTCGCGCGGCACGGCTTCGACGCCGGCGTGGCGCAGCCCGGCGAACCCGGCGCCGACTTCGGCCGCTGGCCCGATCCGGTGCCGCCGCGGGACCTGGCGGACGTCTACCGGGTGTTCCTCGTCACGGGCCGGCGGCGCTGAGGCCGGCCCCGCGCCCGGCAGCCGCCCGCGGGTCCCGGGAGGGCGGCGGCCGCGTCAGGCGCGCGGCCGCATGTCGCCGCCGTAGGTGGTGCGGTAGTCGGGCAGCGCGATCCGGCTTGCCGGGGACACCCGCTGCACCTCGGCGGTGAAGGCGTCCAGGGTGGTCGACGGGTCGCGGCTGGGCGGCTCGCTGAGCGGCCGCTCGAAGTTGTCCCAGTGGACCGGCACGACGACGCCGGGGTTGCCCAGCGCGCCCAGCAGCCTGGGCACGTACTGGTGGGTGGCGGTGCTCGACGGAACCGCCATCATGGCGACGTCGGGGCGCAGGCCCTGCACCGCGCGGTCCGCGACGTCGCTGGCGCCCGTCAGGAAGGCCGACAGGCCGCTGTCCTGGGCGGTCACCTGGAAGGCGAGGGTGTCGCCCTCCACCAGGTCCGCGATGGTGCGCGGGGCCTTCCTCGGCGGCGCGTTCAGCGTGCCGGGGGCGAAGTAGGAGCGCTTGGCGTTCCTGCTGTGCAGGCTCGACACGACCTCGACGGTGACGCCGTCGAAGTCCAGCACCTCGCCGCCCTTGACCACGCAGATCTGCCCCGGGTCGACTCCCCAGGCGGTGAGCAGGTGGAAGGTGGTCTCCGTCCCGACGACCCGGGCACCGGTGGACTTCGCGATGTACGGGACGTCGGAGAGGTGGTCCCAGTGCGAGTGGCTGACCAGGACGAGTTCGGGGGCGCCGATGTGCTCGCGCACCAGGTCGGGATCGGTCACCAGCCGCGTCGCCGGGTCGAAGGCGCCGTCGAACAGCCCGGTCCTGAACCGGGTGAGGAAGGGGTCGAACAGGACGGTCCTGCCGTCCACGTCGATACGCCAGCCGGCAGTGCCCAGCCAGCGCAGGGACACCGCCGCCGCGGCGGCCGCTGAAGCCGGGGCAGCCGGGGCGGCCGGGGTGGCGGCGGCGGCCGTGCCCGCCAGGGGAAGGAGTGGGGCGGCCGCGCCAAATGCCGCGCCCCGCAGCAGTGTTCGCCGATCAGGTCCGTTGCTCATGACCGCCACAAGATCAGACGGCGGCCGCCCCCGTCCAAGTCGGAAAAGCTGTCGGAACCATGTGCCGACGCATATCACGCCTGGTCACAGCGGGTACTGCGCGGGCGGCGGGCGTGTTCACCAGCTGACGGTGCCGGCCACCGGCCGGTGGCCGGCAGCGCCGGCGGGCTCCGCGTCCCCGCTGAGCTACCGGCAAGTAACAGCAGGGGGCGGTAGGCGTACGCTGCTGTCATGGGTATGAGTACCGTGGCCGGTCCGGCCGAGGCCGAGGCGCTGGCCCGGTTCCTGGCCGGGCGGCGCCCGGTGGTGGTCCTGAGCGGGGCGGGGCTGTCCACGGAGTCGGGTATCCCCGACTACCGCGGGGTCACCGGCCGCCGACGGCGGTCCGCACCGATGACCTTTCAGGAGTTCACCGGGGACGAGGCCAACCGGCGGCGGTACTGGGCTCGCAGCCATCTGGGCTGGCAGGCGATCGCGCAGGCACGGCCCAACGACGGCCACCGGGCCGTGACCCGTCTGGTCCGATCGGGCCTGGTCTCCGGGGTGATCACCCAGAACGTCGACGGCCTGCACACCGCCGCCGGAGCCCCCGAGACGATCGACCTGCACGGCAGGCTCGACCGCGTGGTGTGCCTCGGCTGCGGCGAGCGCAGCGCCCGCAGCCGCCTGGACGAACGCCTGGCCCGGGTCAACCCCGGCTTCCGCGCCGTCGCCGCCGCCACCAACGCGGACGGCGACGCCGAACTCCCGGCCGACCGCGCCTCGGAATTCCGCACCGTGGCCTGCGAGGCCTGCGGAGTGGGGACGCTCAAGCCCGACGTCGTCTTCTTCGGCGAGAACGTGCCCGCCGAGCGCGTCCACCGGTGCTACGACCTGGTCGACGCGTCGTTCGCGCTGCTGGTGCTGGGCTCTTCGCTGACCGTGATGTCCGGGCTGCGCTTCGTCCGGCGCGCGGCCCGCGAGGGCACCCCGGTGGCGATCGTCAACCAGGGGCCCACCCGGGGCGACTCGTTCGCCGCACTGCGGCTCGACCTGCCGCTCGGGCCGGCTCTCACCGCCCTCGCCGACAGCCTGGGCGCCTGACGGGCGGCCGTCCGCGGGGTCAGGGCACGAGGACGATCTTGCCGCGGGTGTGGCGGCGCGCGAGGTCCTCGTAGGCGTCCTTGACCCGCTCCAGCGGGTACGTCGCCGCGATCGGGATCGTCAGGCGGCCGGACGCGACGAGGCCGGCCAGCTCGGCGAGCACCTCGGTCGAGGTGGCGTCGATGCTGCCCTCGGTCTTGGCGCCGTACTTCTGGGCGGCGTCGCGGGAGATGATCGTGTCGATCCGCTCCGGCGGGACGCCGAGGGCGACAGCCAGCTCGACGTATTCGGGGCCGAACAGGTCGATGAAGGCGTCGACCCCGTCGGGCGCGGCGGCGCGCAGCCGGTCTTCCAGGCCGTCGCCGTAGGTGACCGGGGTGGCGCCCAGCGACCCGAGGTAGTCGCCGCTCGCGGCCGAGCCGATGCCGAGGACGGTGGCGCCCTTGAGCCGCAGCAGCTGCGTCGTCACCGTGCCGACGCCGCCGGCCGCCGCCGACACCGCCACGGTGTCGCCGGCGCCCGCGCCGACGGCCCGGACGGCCGCGTAGGCGGTGCAGCCGACGACGTAGAGCGCCCCGGCCGCCTCCCAGCTCATCTCGCGCGGTTTGCGGATCAGCTGGGCGGCGGGGACGACGATGTCGTCGGCGTGGCTGGCGCGGCGGTCGGACCAGCCCAGCACCTCGTCGCCCGCGGCGAACTCCGTCACGCCGGGGCCGACCTCGCTGACGACGCCGGCCAGGTCGCTGCCCTCGCCCGAGGGGAAGGTGGCGGGGAAGACATCCGCCAGGGCGCCGGACCTGATGGCGATCTCGCCGGGGTTGACGGACGCCGCCCGCATCCGGACCACGACCTCGCCCTCGGCAGGGGCAGGGACGTCGACCTCGGCGACGTAGAGGACGTCGAGGTCGCCGTAGGCGTCGAAGCGGACGGCCCGCGAGCGCCGGCGGCCGGTCTGCGCGCCGCTCACGGCCGTGCCGCCGTCGGGTTCGGGGTCATTCGTGGCCTCCTGTGGGCGCTGCGGCTGCGGAGCCTGCTCGGCGTCGGAGGGAGCCCGCCCGCGGTCCTTCGCGTGGCGCCTCCCCCTCCACCGTCGCCCCGCACCGCCGGGGTGTCCACCGCGACCCGCCAATCGGCCGATCGGGGCGACGCGGGGGGCCTACGGCTGGAAGTACTCCGCCATCACGTCGCTGACCCAGTCCGGCTGCCTGATGTCCGCCGGGGTGAACTCCACCATTGCCGGCTTGACGTCGATGACCGGGGTGCCGGAGACCGCGTCGAGGCCCACCACCGTCAGCTCGCGGCCGCGGACGGACTCGACGGCGCAGCACGTCACCCCGATGCGGTTCGGCCTGCGCGGGCCGCGGCCGGCGAAGACGCCCACCCGCGGGAGGTCGGCGCGGCCGCGGTAATGGCGCGGTTCGCGGTGGTCGTCGCTCTCGGGGAACTGGTCGAAGACGAAGAGGACCTCCACGTGGGAGAAGCCCTCAAGCCCCTTCAGGCACTCCTCGCCGAAGCGCTCGTCGATGGTGATCGTGCTGCGGACGGCGCCCCAGTTGTCCGTGTGCTGGACGTCCGTCCGGTCGTTGCTGACGGTGCCTATCGGTGTGACCTCGAAACTCGGCATGGAAGAGTTCTACCTCTCCACTCGGAGCCGTGTCGTGGGCGGACGGCGCCGGCACGCACCCGCGGCGGGTCAGCGGACGACCCGGAAGCCGATGTTCCCCGTCGAACTGTCCGGGGTGTTGGAGCTGCGGGCACCGACGCGGTAGCGGTTGCAGTAGGACACGTGGCACAGGTGGGAGCCGCCGCGCATCACGCGCCCGGTGCCGCTGGGCGGCCCGGCGGGGAAACGGCGCGGGGCGGTGCGGTGGAAGTCGGGGCTGAACCAGTCGGCGCACCACTCCCAGACGTTGCCCACGGTGTTGTACAGGCCGTAGCCGTTGGGCCGGTGCGCGCGGACCGGCACCGTGCCCTGCTGCACGCCGGGCGCGGCGTGCGGGAAGTCGCCCTGCCAGATGGCGAGCATCTTCCGTCCGCCGGGGGCGAGTTCGTCGCCCCACGGGTAGCGCCGGCCGGCCAGCCCGCCGCGGGCGGCGTACTCCCACTCGGCCTCGGTGGGCAGCCGGGTGCCCGACCAGGCGCAGTACGCGGCCGCGTCGTGCCACGACACGTGCACCACCGGGTGGTTCTGCCACCTGCCGTTCACGTCGGAGCCCGGACCGAACGGCGCCCGCCAGCAGGCGCCTTCCACCGCACGCCACCAGGGGGTGCCGGCGACGGCGGGCGAGGCGGTCCGCAGCCGCTGCGGCAGGAACGCCTCGAAGACGTAGGAGAAGCCGAACCGCTCCGCCTCGGTGACGTGGCCGGTCTCCTTCACGAAGGAGGCGAAGGCGGTGTTGGTGACGGTGGTCGGGGAGACCGCGAAGGGGCCGACCTCGACCTCGCGGACCGGCCCCTCGCCGTCGGCCGGCACCCCGTCGGAGTCCTCGGAGCCCATCAGGAAGGTGCCGCCGGGCAGCGCGACCAGGCCCCGCACGGCCCGTACGGCGGCGTCCGGCCGGCGCGCCGCCGTCGCGGTGCGCGGCGCGCCGAGCCGGATGCCGGTCGGGCCGTGCCCCGGGGTGCAGCACGGGGGAATCGGGGTGCTGTCCATCAGGACCTGCGCCTCCAGGGGTGCGGACGGGATGCGGAGGGGGTGCGGGTGCCGGCGCGGCGCGGAGAGGCCTGCGCGCCGGCACCCGCCCGGTCACGCGGCGCGGTCGGCCGCCAACTGCGCCGCGAGCGCCGGGATCCCGAGCGCGGCCTCCTGGGCAGGTGTGGCCTGGTAGAGCAGGTTGGTCAGCTGGTAGGGGTCGTTGGCCAGGTCGTAGTACTCGCGGAAGACCAGTTCGCCGGTGCCGACCTGCTGCCCGCCGGTGTCGGTGTGGAGCTTGTAGTACTCGGTGTACTGCCGGGTCGCGCTGACCGTGGACGCCCAGGTGTGCGGGTCCCCGCCCTCGCCGCGGTGCCACCACTCGACCAGCAGGTGGTCGCGCCGGTAGGAGCCGAGCAGCGAGTGGCCGTTCTGCGGGGTGTCGGGGGTGATGCCGGCCGCGTCGAGGATGGTGGGCGCGATGTCGATGTTGGCGGCGATCCGGTCGTCGACGGTGCCGCCGTCCAGTCCTGCGGCGGGCCAGGACACGTAGAACGGCACCTCGATGGCCGGCCGGTAGGGCACCGACTTGGCGGTCCAGCCGTGGTCGCCCCAGCAGTAGCCGTTGTCGCCGAGGTAGAAGACCAGGGTGTTGTCCAGCTGGCCGAGTGCGGCGAGCTTGTCGTGGATCTCCTGCACCGCGTCGTCGACCGACAGCAGCGTACGGAGCTGGTTGCGGCGGATGGTCCGGCCGTCGTCCAGCGTGTGGGTGGCGTTCTTGATGTAGTCCGGCTTGTCGCTGCGGTCGGCCTCGGGCACCGAGGGGCGGCCGTTCCACGCGGGGACGGCGGTGTCGGCGTACTTGGGCTCGGGGGTGTTGGGCCCGTGCGGGGCCTTGGGCGCGACGAAGGCGAACCACGGGCGGTTGTCGGTTCCCGCGGTGTCGAGGAAGTCCAGGACCCGGTTCTTGATCACGGTGGTGCTGTAGCCGGCGATGGTCCGCACGGTGCCGTTGTCGTTGTAGGTCCCGTTGTTGTACGCCACCGGGTCCAGCAGCAGCCAGTCGTCGAAGTGCTGGGGGTTGTCGGTGTTGGTCCAGGCGTTGAGGTACTTGCCGAACAGCCCTGTGCGGTAGCCGCTGTTGTGCAGGTAGCGCTGCACGGTCGTGTGCTGGTCCAGGTTGTACGGGCTGCTGTTGTCGCGCACCCCGTGGTTGTGCGCGTAGCGGCCGCTGAAGATCGACGAGCGGGACGGCGCGCACAGCGGGGTGCTCACGTGACCGCGGCTGAACTTCACCCCGTTGTCGACCAGCCAGCCCACCGTGTTGGGGGTGGCCCACTCGGTGGCGTTGGGCTGGTCGTCGGTGAGGATGACCAGGATGTTGGGGCGGCTCGCGGCCGCGGCCGGCGTGGCGGCGGCACCGGTGACGGCGGTTCCGGCGACCGCGGCGGAGGCCACGGCTGCTGCGCCGGCGAGGAAACCTCGCCGGCCGAGGTCCTGTCGGTCGTGACGGCTCACAGTGGTACCCCTCCTGAAACGGGGGGAGCGGGGCGCAGGAGAACGGGCCCGGGCGCTCGATGGCGGCGCATCTGTCGCGGCGACACTACGGTCGGCCGGGAAACCGCGACAACGACAGGCCCGCGCCTGACACGTTCATTTCATACTGCCGTCGCGTTGCCACACTGCCGCAACATCGCGTTGACCCTGCCGCCCCTCCCGCGGCGCCCTCAGGCCCCCGCCGGCGGGAGGACGATGGTGAAGTCGTCCTCCACCGGCGGGTCGAGTTCCTGCTCGCGCATCCCCGTCGCGGCGAAGGCGCGGACCCGCACGGCCCCGGGCGAGACGTCCAGGCGCAGGAAGCTCTTGAAGAACGGCGGGGCGAAGGTGGCGGCGCCCGGCGAGAGCACCTTGGTGTACGTCTTGCGGACCGGCAGGCGCATGCGGGCCTTGCGGTGCGGGGTGCGGGCGACGCCGAGCGCGGTCGCGACGAACCTGGTGCGCAGCGTGACCGGTGCGGCGGACTGCCGGGCCGCCGGGATGCCCAGCCGACGGGAGATGACCGCGGCGGCCTCTTCCGGGGTGAGTTCGAACAGCTTGCGCAGGTGGAGGCGGCGGCCGTAGAGGCGGCTGTAGAAGGCGAGGGAGTCGCCGCGCATCGGGTAGCAGCGGAAGGCGTCCTCCTCCACTCCCCCGACGGAGACCTTCGGTATGACGTGCGTGGCGTGCATGAACGCCCCGCCGCCGCCGGAGACGACGTACTCGATGCGGCGGCCGTCCACGTCGACCGGGTAGTGCTGGTAGTTGTGGATGTCGCCGCCGATGGCGGCGACATAGTGGTGGGCGGGATCGCGGACGATGTCGTCGACGGTGCCGCCCCCGGTTATCGCGCACGGGTGGTGCTCGCCGTCCACGTAGATCGGGGAGCCGGTGACCAGGATCTTCGGGCGGCTGCCCTGCGAGACGCGCCGCAGCCACGCGCCCTGCTCCTCGTCGATGTCGCCGAGCAGCCCGGTGTCTATGCCGATGATCCGCAGCGGGCCGGTGTCCAACGCCCAGTAGGGTCCCGGCTGTTCGGCAGCCTGGGCGGGCGCGGAGCGCATCCGGCGGGCGTCGTCGAGGGCGGCGTCGTCAGGGGTGTCCGGGCTCTTCCACAGCAGCGCGCGCCACCATGCGGCCGAAAGGAGTCTGGGGCGGGGGGACGCGGGCAGTTGCGGGGCGCGGCAGAAGACCCGCATGAAGCCCGTGAGGCCGTCGTACCAGTCGTGGTTGCCGGGGATCGCGTAGATCGGGGCCTGGTAGTCCCGGTAGGGCCGGAAGAACTTGTCGCGGTACTCGTTGGCGCTGCCCACCGGGTAGAGGACGTCGCTACACAGCAGCGCGAAGCGGGTGTCGGCGCCGGCCTTCAACAGGCCGGGTACGACCGCGTACTGGGGTCCGTCGCCCTCACCGGTGTCGCCCATCAGCAGGAACGAGTACGCGTCGGGGTCGTCGCGCCGGATCAGCAGGTCCCGGTCGGCGCCCCGGTCGGTCTGCCGGCGTACCCAGCGCTGCCGGTCGGCGCCGGAGGGGTCGCCGAAGAGCGAGGCGAGCGGCCCGTTGCGGGCCTTCCACAGGGTCGCGGGGTTGAGCCAGAACACCCGGGGGGTGTCGGTGGGCATCAACTCCGTGTAGCTGCCGGGTTGCTGGTCGCGCCATCCGGCGCCGGCCGCGGAGTCGCGTGAGGAGGCGGGCACCGGCGCACTGTAACAAGCCGCCCTGGCAGGCGGTCTACTGCCCGGCCTCCCAGAGCTCCCTGAAGCGCCGGATGCGCTCCGCGACCTTGTCGACCTGAAGGACCAGGGCGGCCGGCTATCCGGGCGGGGACGTCTATCCGGTCCAGCACTCCCGGGTGGAGTGGGGACCGGTCTTCCACCGCGGCCGGCTCGACGGGACCGCGCGGGTGCTGGTCATCGGCCAGGACCCGGCCGCCCACGAGGCCGTCGCCCGGCGCATCCCGGTCACCGCCTTCCACACCTGGCGCGACGCGCCGGGCAGCGCGCCCTCCTCCGGCGCGTACCAGCACATGCTGCACCCCACCTTCCCCGACAGCGCGATCGCCTCCGGCGCGGACCCCGTGCAGTCGTGGACCCGGCTGATCGACGACTGGAACGCCGCGCTGACCGCCCTGGACGGCGCCGTCACCCCGGACACCCCGCGCCCGCTGGTCCGCTACGACCCCGCGGTGGCCGCGACCGGCAAGCTGCCCCCTGCCGACCTCGGCACCATCCCCGAGGCCGACCTGCCCGCGGGGCTGCCCTCGTGGCTGCGCCTTCTGAGCCGCCCGCGCCCGTACGATCGCAGCACCACGCCAGCACCGTGCCCGTACACCTCCGCGATCGATCCCCGGCCCGAGGAGGGCGTCATGACGGACCCCGCACAGCACCCGGAGCGGCCCGCGCCGAACTACCCGGGGACGCTCGTGCCCGCCGGCCACGTCGAGCCGGTGCCGCGACGCATCCGCGGCTTCGCGGGCGGCCGCCCGGTGCTGGACACCCGGCGGGCCCGCTACGTGTGGGAGTGGCCGCCCTACCCGCAGTTCAGCATCCCGGTCGCGGACGTGACCGGCGGGGAGCTGGTCGACGAGGGGCATGAGGAGAAGCGGGCGCCCGGCACGGCACGGCGGCACGCGCTGCGGGTCGGCGAGGAGCTGCGGCCCGGCGCCGCGTGGGTGTGGGCCGACGACGCGTCCGAGGGGCTGGCCGGCACGGTCCGCTTCGAATGGGCGGCGCTGGACGCCTGGTTCGAGGAGGACGAGCAGGTCTTCGTCCACCCCAGGAGCCCGTACGCCCGGGTGGACGCACTCCGCTCCAGCAGCCACGTCCGGGTCGGACTCGACGGGCTCACGCTGGCCGACGCGCCCTCCTGCGTACCGGTCTTCGAGACCGGGCTGCCGACCCGCTACTACCTCGACCGCGTCTACGTCGACTTCACCCTGCTGACGCCGAGCGACACCGTCACCGCCTGCCCGTACAAGGGCACCACCAGCGGCTACTGGTCGGTCCGCACGCCCCACGGCACGCAGCGCGACCTGGCCTGGGCGTACGACTTCCCGACCCGCCAACTGGCGCCGATCGCCGGCCTGGTGTGCTTCTACAACGAGCGCGTGGACCTCTACGTCGACGGTGAACTGCTGCCGCGGCCCGAGCGCCGCTGACGCGGCCCGGTAGCACCGCCGCCGGACGTCGCAAGGGTGCCCGCCCGTCCACGTCCTGTCAGGGGCACCAGCCGGGCGGGCTCCGTGGACCCCACGCTACCGGCCCCGCGGACCGCTCCCCGCACGCGACCGCCTCCGCCCCAGGACACGCACTGAAGATCACCCGATCGAGCGACGTGACGGGGCGTCCGTCAGCGCCGCCGGGCCGTCGGGTCCGCCCAGCTGACGTGACGTCGGTCCGCCTCGCCGGCACGCTGCGAGGGCTCGCGCTGCTCCTTGCTCAGCAGTGCCCCACGGCAAGGCACCGAGGCGCACCATAAGTATGAAATGTCACTGATTGTGACTGATGCCCTTCTCGTGCAGACTTCGGGCGCGGAGTCCGCAGGTCGATCACTGCTGCTTCGCACCAGGGGGCCGATCCAGTCGAGAGGAAGGCAGGCGTCGCATGGAATGGGTGTCGAGGAAGCGAATGCTGGTCTGGTGGGTAGCCGCGAGCGCGGTCGCCGGCGGTCTGGCGGTGCCTGCGGTCGCGTGGGCGTCGGGGCCGGCGGCGGAACGGGCGCCGGCCGTGGTGCAGAAGGCGGCTCAGGGAGCACCCGACGCGCTGACCGCAACGGCGGTGGTGCGGGCTGACGGGCAGTGGAACCTGGACACTCTGCGGCTGACCTGGCGCCCGGCGCAGGACACGGAGCCGACGGAGTACCAGGTCTGGCTGAACGGCGCCTTCGCGCAGCGGGTCCTGTTCGGTGCGCCCACCTCGGGCCAGACCGTGCACTACGTCAACGTCGGCGAGAGCCCCGACACCGAGTTCGCGGTCAAGATCCGCGCCAAGCTGCCCTCGGGCGCCTGGAGCGCGTTCTCCAACGAGTACACGATCACCACCCCCCGCTGACCGCACCCACCCGAGGAGACACGCAGATGAACAAGCGCACGAAGTCGTGGGGGCTGGTCGCGCTCGGCATGGTGGCGGCCGCCGTCGCGGTACCGGCCACGGTGCCGGCGGCCGCGGCACCCGTCGTCCCGCAGCACGGGGCGATGACCTATCCCGTCGCCAGGGCCAGGGCCTGCAAGGACCTCGGCGTCACGGACTGGCCCGGCGGCGAGAGCCCCAACGCCGCGTGCAATGCCGCCTACGAGGCCGGCGGCGGCTGGGAGAGCGGCGCCTACCCCTTCAACAACTGGATGGAGATCTCGCCCCGGCCAGGCTTCTGGGACGGCGAGGGCGGCTACTCCCACATCCGCCAGAACGTGCCCGACGGGGAACTGTGCAGTGCCGGCCGGGAGTCCAACCGCGGCCTGGACCTGGCCCGGGGCGACTGGCCCACGACGGAACTGCGGTCAGGTGCCGAGGACGTCTTCACCTTCCACGCCACCGCCGCCCACGGCGAGTACGTTCTGGAGATCTACGCCACCAAGGACGGCTACAGCCCCACGCAGAAGCTGACCTGGGGCGACCTGGACAAGACGCCGTTCTTCATCACGAACGGCACCGCGATCGACAACGGCGACTACACCTTCGACGTCACCCTGCCGGACAAGCACGGCAAGCACCTCCTCTACGCCGTCTACTCGGGCAACAACGCCCAGGGCGGCGAGAGCTTCAACAGCTGCATCGACGTCAACTTCACCTGATCCGGCCCCGTGGTCGGGGCGACAGCCCCGACCGGGACGGTCCGGCGGTGCGGGAGCCCCGCAGGGGGCGTCCGCACCGTCCGGCCCGGGCGGGTCAGCTCAGTGCGAACTTCTGTGCTGCCGTGCCGTTGCAGTCGTGGATCTGGAGCCGGGTGCCGTTGGCGGTGGCCCCGTCGGTGGCGTCCAGGCAGCGGCGGGACTGCGGGTTGAACAGCGAGCCGTCGCTCTGCTGCAGCCAGAGCTGGCCGCCGATGTCGGCGCAGTCCGACAGCTCGACCGGGGTGTCCTGCGCGGTGCCGTTGCCGGTGACGTCCAGGCAGCGGCCCAGGGTGTGCAGCGATCCGTCGGGCTCGTGCGTCCAGTGCTGGTCGAGGGCGTACGACTGGCAGTCGTAGAGCTCGACGGCCGAACTGTCGCCGCCGTTGTCGTCACCGTAGACGTCGACGCATTTGCCGGTGGGACCGGCGATCGTGCCGCCGCCGTTCACGATGAACAGCTGGGCCACGGTGGCGTTGCAGTCGTGGATGCGCAGCCGGCTGCCGTTGGCGGTGGCGCCGCTCGGGGTGTCGAGGCAGCGGCCGGACTGCGGGTTGAACAGCGAGCCGTCGGCGCGCTGCACCCACTTCTGGCCGCCGACGCCGTTGCAGTCCCACAGCTCGACCTGGGTGTCCTGGGCGGTGCCGTTGCCGTTGATGTCCAGGCAGCGGCCCAGGGTGCGCAGCGATCCGTCGGGCTCGTGCGTCCAGTGCTGGTCGGCGGCGCCGCTCTTGCAGTCCCACATCTGGACGGCGGCCCGGTCGCCGCCGATGTCGTCGCCGGCGACGTCGACGCACTTGTCGCCGGGGGCGCTGATCGTGGCGGGGGCGACTCCTGCGGTGTCGCCCGCGTAGCCGGCCGCCACGATGCCGGCCTGCACGGCGTTGTCCGCCGCGTCGGAGGGGTAGCCGGCGGTGATGGCGCCCTCGAAGAAGGAGCCGCCGGCGCGGTTGCTGTTGTCGCCGCCGGTGCCCAGGGCGATGGAGCCGTCCTTCTTCATGGGCGCGTAACCGGGCGGCAGCGCGCCGTTCCACCACGTGGTGAGGCCGCCGGTGCGGGAGTCGCCGCCCTTGAGGGCGAAGCTCGTCCGGCCGTCGTTCTTCAGCACCGCCGTGACGAAGGGCGTGGAGTTGCCGCCGTTGCGGCTGTGGGCGTTGGTGTCGGCCTGGAAGATGCCGTCCTCCAGGTCGGCCTGTACCCACGGGCCGTTGCCGGTACAGGGGTCGCAGGCGCGCGCCGGGGAGATGTTGAGGGCGTCCATGTGGCCGGCGCCGGTGTCCTCCGGCTTGGCCTCGACGTTCCCGAAGTCGAAGCAGCAGTCGTGGATGGTGTGGGTGCCGCTGGTCACCATGTACATGCCCTCGGGCTGGTCGCCGGTGGCCACACCGCTGCCGACCGCGTGCCGGTAGCCGATGCCGGGCTGCACGTAGACCCCGTACACCGCATGTCCGGCGACGGTGACGTGCAGCGCGTTGGCCAGCGCCCCGGCGTTGGCGGCGCCCGCGGTGCCGGCGCCGGCGATCGTCAGGTCGTTGTGCTGCGGCGACTGGTCGTAGATGCGGGTGATGACGCAGGCGGTGCCGGTGCAGAAGGCGTTCTGCCCGGACGCGTCGGCGTAGCCGCCGGTGGTGAGCACGCCGATGTCGCGGGTCGCGCCGTCGCCGACCCGGGTGACCTGGTAGAGGCTGCCGCCGTAGCCGGAGTACAGCGCGCGCACCGTGCTGAAGGCGCCGACGCACGGGGTGCCCGCGCCGCCGTAGACGTCGCAGGGCAGGGAACCGGCCGCGTGCACGGGGCCGGTGGTGCCGAGAAGCAGTCCTGCGGCCAGGACGAGCGTCCCGCCCAGCGCGATGAGGGCGCGGCGGCAGCGCCGTAACGCCGAGCGCAGCCGGTTCCTGGGAGGGTGTGCGGTCATCGTCGGCCCTTTCTCCGTCGAGGTGTCCGTCGAGGCGGCGCGGGGTCGCGCGGGTGCCGGAGAGCGGCGGGTGGGTCGCGCCCGCCGCTCCCGCATGAGGCGATGCGGTGTGCGTGGTGCGCACGATGCGCCGAGTGCGGCGTGTTGCGATCCTACGAGGCCCGGGATGCCGCACCGGCGGCGGGCCTCAGCCCCGGCGCCGCCCGCGTCAGTACAGCGTCGGCCACTTGGACCTCGGCCAGGCGAGCACCGCGAAGATCTGCGCCGCGGCCGCCTGCTGGATCGACTGCGTGGCGCCGCCGGTGTCGAAGTGCACCAGGCCGGTCTGCGGGTCGCTGGCGCTGCTCCACACCCAGCCCGCGTAATCGGCCATCGCCTGCTGGTACTTGTGGCCTCCGGTGACGGACTCCAGCAGCAGCAGGTTCTTGAAGAAGATCGAGTTGAAGAACACCGGCTGGCTCGTGAGCTTGCCGCCGGTGACGTAGTAGTCGTAGGCCGCCTCGGCGATGCGCTCGGCGCGCGCGAGGTACGTACGGTCGTGAGTGGCCTGGTAGAGAAGGACGTTGACGCCGATGGGGACGCCCTGGTTGTAGGTCCAGAAGGTCTGGTCGACGGCGCCCGCGAGTTTGACGTTGTCCCAGTAGAGCCCGCTCGGGCTCTGCAGGTTGGCGTTGGTCCAGTCGTAGAACCGCTTCGCGTCGTCCAGGTAGGCGCGCTTGCCGGTGATCTGGTAAAGCCGCACGCCCAGTTCGGCGGCGGGCATGTTGGACACGGTGTTGCGGTCCTGGCTCCAGGGCGCCTGGGTCCAGAAGACGCCGCCGGGAGCGGCGTGGCTCGGGTCGGTGTCCCACCCGGACCTGACCAACGTGAAGATCTGCTCCGCCCGGGACAGCGCGGCGGCGTCGTGGTGCTGGAGGTAGTCCTGGACCTTCTCCAGGCCGACCCACTCGTTGTCATCGTAGAACAGGTCGCCGCCCGCTCCGTAGGGGGCGATGACGTAGGAGTCGTAGCCGGCCACTCCGGTCGTCCCGCCGGCGGGGTTCCAGTAGTGCTCCTGCGAGCGGTCCACCGCGGCCAGCTTCTGCCGGTAGTGGGGGTCGACCGCGGAGATGTCCAGTGCGGCGACGTGCACCTGGGACAGCGGCCACTCGTAGGAGTACGGGTTGTCGCCGGCTGCCACCGGATACTGCTCGCGGAACAGCCCGGAACCGTCCGTCGTGCCGAAGTACTTCTCCAGTGCCGCGTACGTCGCGGTGGCCCGGGCTTCGTTGGTGCCCGCCGGGGACGCCGGCCGGACCGGGTCCGCGGGCCGGGCCGCGCCTGGGGATGCCGCTGACACGGTGCCGGCTGCCAGGACGGCCACGACGGCGCCGGTCACGGTGAGCTTCAGGCGGCGTGAGCGCATGGGAAGCGCCTCCTCTCGACTGCCGCGGTCGGCGGCAGCGCGTCGGGTATGACAACGTTGTCACTCTTGGCTTCGACCAGAAGCTATCGGCGGGCTCGAAGCGCAGTCAATGGAGCGGGCGGAATTACCGCTCGGCGGCCCCGAACTGACGACACGTCATCTCACCAGGTCACGACCGTGATCACCGAGCCTGCGCGGCCGCGCCCTTGGGTACGCCCCGCTGCGATCTGCGGGTGGCGGCGACGGCGCACGCGGCGGCGGCGAGCCCGAAGCCCTGCGCGGCCGGGTTCACGTAACCGGGGACGGTCCCGGGGGTGTAGCTGCTGCCGTCCTGGTTCACGCAGACGAAGCGGAGCGGCACGTAACCCACTGTGTAGTCGACGACGTTCCACGCCCGTCCGGGATCTCCCGGCGCCCGGCAGGGCCGGAGCGGCGAGGAGTCGGTACCCCCGTCCTCCGCGTCCAGGACCGCGAACCCGACGACGACCAGGCCCCAGGCGTAGGCGGCGGCCGCGACGGCACCCAGGAACGCGGCGAGGCAGCGGAGCCACACGTTGCGGCCGCTGCGCCGCCCACCGGCCCGGACGAGGGTGGAGCAGCCGTACCCGACGAGGCCGAAGCCCGCCACCAGGCCGGCCGGAATGAGCAACGCGAGCAGCAACACCATCGGGCGAGTCCACCAGGGCGGGGCCGGGCCGCCTGCGACGGAGGCCACAGTTCCCGCACCAGGTGTGTCACGAACGCCCGCCGCCCGCCTGCACGGCGCCCGGCGCCGGGCTGCCGGCCGCCTGCGGGACGTCGCGAAGTGCGGGCGACTCCGGCGTCACCCGGAGGTGCAGAGCGGCGAGCAGCACGCACAGCGCGGCCATCGTGGACCACAGGGCGGTCGTCCCCGCGCGGGCGAGGAGCTGGGTGCCGAGGACGGGGGCGAGCGTCGCGGCGACGCCCCAGCTGGTGCCGAAGACGGCCAGGTAGCGGCCGCTCGCGCCGGGCGGCGCGAGGTCGGTGACGAGCGCGTAGACGCGGCCCATGACCAGCAGGTCGCCGAGGCTCCACACGACAGCCGAGGCGACGAGCGCCGGCAGGGTGCGGGCGAGGGCGTAACCGGTCAGCCCCGCGGCGAGGAGGAGGTGGGCGAGGGCGAGGGCGGCGGGTGTGGTGAGCCGGCCCGTCCAGCGCAGCCGGATCAGCGGTTGGGCGAGCACCGTGGTGGCCGCGGTGGCGGTGAACAGCAGCCCGGCGTCGGCTGCGGGCAGGCCCTGCCGAGTGAGCGCGAGGGGCAGGGTCATCACCGTCTGCTGGTTGATCAGGGCGTAGGCGGTTCCGGTGGCCAGGACGGTCAGCAGCGCCCGGTCGCGCAGCGGTCGGACGGCTGCGCCGGCCCGGTCCGTCCCGAGCGGTGCCGGGCGGTCGCAGGGAAGGGCCAGCCGGATCAGCAGCGCGCAGGCAAGGCACGTAGCGGCGTCGGTGACGAAGAGCCAGCGCAGGTCCCAGCGCCCGAGCAGCGAGGCAAGCAGTCCCGCACCCATGCCGCCCGCCGCGAGCGCGGCGCTGAACAGACTGAACGCGCGTACCCGCTGCCGCTCCGGCACGGACTCGCCGATCAGCGCCTGGCTCGGCGGCTCGTAGAGCTCGAAGGCCAGCCCGAGCAGCACCGCCGCGGCGACGGTCCAGCCGAGCGACGTCGAGGCGGCGATCGCCAGCTGCGCCACGGCGCATCCGCAGAGCCCGAGCACGATGGTCGTGCGCCGGCCGATGCGGTCGGCGAGCCTGCCCCCGGCCAGCCGCGACGGTATCGTCGCGCACCCGAAGGCGGCGGTGACCAGCCCGGCGGTGGTCAGGCTCGCGCCGTGGTCGGCGCAGATCAGCGCGGTCAGGAAGGGCAGCGAGAAGGCTCCGAGCTGGTTGACGACCCGCGCGAGCAGCAGCAGGCGGACGGCGCGGGGCAGCGGTTCGAACTGTGGCGGCACGGCGCCTCCCGTCACTGGTCAATCGTCTATTGTCGGTGACGGACACCGTAGCCACGCGAGAGGTAACTGGTCAAGTGTTGTTCGACAGTCACATGCGGATCCTGCTCGACGCCTCGGTGGCGCTCGTCAACGCACTGACCGACGGCGAGGCGCGCGGCCGCCGGTACCTCGCCCCCGAGGGCGCGGAGCGGGTCGAGGCGGTCCGGGCCGCGCTCTCCGCCGGAGCTGACCTGGAACTCGGCGAGGCCGACCAGCTGGCCGAGACCGCCCGCGCCCTGCGCACCGTCTTCGAAGCCGCGGCCGCCGACCGCCTCGACGACGCGGCCCCCGCACTCAACGCACTGCTGCGCGAGACCGGCGCCCGCCCCCAGCTCGACCGCGCCCCCGGGGAGCCGTGGCAGGTCCACTTCCACGGCGCCGACGACTCCTACGCCGTCGGCTGGAGCGCCGGCTGCGCCACCGGCCTCGCCATGACCCTCGGCGGCGACCACGCCGGCCGCCTCGGCGTCTGCGCGGCCCCGCACTGCGACCGGGTCTACGTCGACACCTCCCGCAACGCCGGCCGCCAGTTCTGCTCGACGGCCTGCCAGAACCGGGTCAAGGCGGCGGCGTTCCGTGCGCGGCACGCGGGCGACGGGGACTGAGCGGCTGCCTCCCGGCGGGCGCGTGGGAGGAACATGCCGACGGCTCCGGCCTCAGCGCCTTCCTCGGTCCCGTCACCCTCGCCGACGCCGCCGCTTCCCTGCGGGGCAACCTCTCCACGGGCAGCACAGGGGACGACGTCCTCGCCCACCCGGCGGCCGGCAGCGGCAACACCTGGGACACCGCGGGCGCTTCCCGCCTCTCGGCCACGACCGACCCCGCCTCCGCCCCGGCCGCCCGCCGCCCGGACGGCGCCCTGCCGGCGACGGGCTTCCTGACCACGGGTACAACGACGGGCGCCGCCCCGATGACCGAGAGCTGAGCCCGCCGGCTCCGGCGGCCCGGGCGGCGATCCTGCCGCGGGGCGCCGTACCGGGGACGTCACGGGGTAGCCGACGGGTACCAGTCCGTCTCCGGGAGGTTCTCGTGAAGCGTCTGAACCGCTGGCTCGACCAACACCCCTGGGCCTGGGCCGTCCTGCTGGTGGTCGTCAACGCCGGCGTACTCCTCGCCATCCGGCCCAGCCGCTCCCCGATCGGCGCCTTACTGAGCTCTGTCCTCTACGCCGCATTCGCCCTGTGGGCCTACCGGCGACGCCGCAGGCGCGACCTGCGGGCGGCGGGCAGCCAGGACGCGGACATCCGGGGACTGGGCAGGATGATCGCCAAGGGTCAGGTACCGGAGGACGCCGGGCAGCGGGACCAGATGCGCGGCCTGATGGTCCGGCGGCGCCGGCAGATCAAGCGCGCGCGGTGGCTGATGCCGCTGTTCAGTACCATGGTGCTGGTCATCGCGGGACTCGGTATCGCCTCGCACAGCTGGGCGGCGGCGCTCCCGCTCATCGCCCTCGTGGTGCTCTTCGACAGCATGGCCGTCCTCGGATACCGCAAGCAGAAGCGCAATCTGCGGCGACTCGACGAACGCCTTTCCTGACGCCCGCGTACGGCTCACGGCATCTGCGGTGAACTCCTGCTGCCGCCCGCGCGGTCGGGGTTGCCGACCGCATGCGGGCACCTCGGCGGCCGGCTGGCGGAACCGGCCTGGAAACCCTCGCACGCTCCTGCCGCAAATTCCGGCGCGGGCACCGTCACGGAATCGGCGTCCTCGTAGAGGATCTCTCCCGGGGCAAGCCGATCCCGGTCGGCCGGCGTGAAGGAGACGTGCGTTGACGACCATGAGTTGTCGCTGGTCCAGCCATGGAGGATGTATGTGGTCCCGGCGTTCAGCTGAGCAAGGGGCCTGGTCGCGGTCCAGCCCTCCTCGGCCGGCCGGCAGCGCGGCTGCGCCCGCCCCGCCGCAGCGGGTCCGGCCCCGCGAGCCGCGGGCGGCGGGTGCGTCGCGCAGCGCCTAGAATGGAACGCATGTTCGACACCTTCCCCGCCCCCGACCGCTCGCGGCAAGACGCCGTACCCCCGGACTGGCCCCTGCTGCTGGTCAGGGCGGAGCCGCCCGGGGACGGGGAGCGGTGCTCCACCAGGAGGCGGGACGTCGTGGTCGCCGTGCGCGCGGGGGGCTGGGAGGAGGCCGTGGTGTGGGCCTGGGCCGGGGGTGACGGCGGCGCCGGGGGGACGGTGCGGTGGCGGTGCCAGATCGAGGTCGGCGGGCACATCAGCTGGTACGTCCACGACGACCGGCTGATCCACCGGCTGGACACCGGGTACTGAGCCCGGCGCCAGGCCCTGCACCTCGGCCGGCGGCCGGACGGTCAGGTGGTAGTCCTGCGCGATCCGGCCGGCGTCCAGCAGGAGGAAGACCCGCGCGGCCCAGGCCACCTCGCCGGCCCGCGGGCCGTCGGCGCGCGCCGGCGGACCGGGGTCTGCCGGCCGGTGTTCCGCACCGGCAGGCCGGTCGGGCCGCCCGCATGAGGGCGGCCGTACCCAAGCCGTACCGCACCCCGTTTCCCGGAGAACGCCCGGTTGGCCGACGGGCTGCGGCCCGCATGGAGGGAAGGAGAAGCCGTGGCGGTCTGGCTCGCAGGCCGCCGCGGACGGCGGGAGACGCCAGCATGCTCATCGACCTTTCCGGCAGGACCGCCCTGGTCACCGGCTCCACCCAGGGGATCGGCCGAGCGATCGCGGCCGGTCTCGCGCGGTCCGGCGCCCGCGTGGGGGTGAACGGCCGCAGCCCCGACTCGGTGGAGCGGGCCGTCGCGGAACTGCGCGAGGAGACCGGGAGCGACGGCTTCTTCGCCGCACCGGGCGACCTGGCCTCCGACGACGGCGCCGCCCTGGTGACCGGCTCGCTCGCCGACGTCGACATCCTCGTCAACAACCTCGGCGTCTTCGGCGCCGTCCCGGCACTGGAGATCAGCGATGAGCAGTGGCGCCGGTACTTCGAGGTGAACGTGCTCGCGGCGGTGCGGTTGATCCGTACGTACCTGCCGGGGATGAAGGACCGCTCGTGGGGCCGGGTGCTGAACGTCGCCAGCGACTCGGCGGTGGTCATCCCGGTCGAGATGATCCACTACGGCATGACGAAGACCGCGCTCCTGGCCGTCACCCGCGGTTTCGCGAAGGAGGCCGCCGGCTCCGGCGTGACCGTCAACTCGCTGATCGCCGGCCCCACCCACACCGGTGGCGTCGAGGACTTCGTGTACTCGCTGGTCGACCCCGCGCTGCCCTGGGAGGAGGCGCAGCGCGCCTTCATGGCCGAGCACCGGCCGCAGTCGCTGCTGCGGCGGCTGATCGAGCCCGAGGAGATCGCCCACATGGCGGTCTACCTCAGCTCCGACCTCGCCACGGCCACCACCGGCGGGGCGGTCCGGGTGGACGGCGGCTACGTGGACTCGATCCTTCCCTGACCGGCCCGGCTCCGGCCCGGGCTGCCCCGGAAGGTGGACGACGCGGCACAGGCCCGTCAGGGCCGGGTGAGCAACTCCGCGAGGCTGTCCGCGAATGCGGTGAGCCAGTCCAGCCGCGGTCCGCTGCGGGCCATCCGGAATCCGTGGCGGCGGCCCCAGAACGCCGCCTGGACGGCGTGGAACTGCGCCCAGCGCCTGACCCGGGCGCGATCGACCTCTGCGGCCTCGGCGAAGGCGTCCAGGTTGCGGCGGACCGCGGTACGGAGGTCGTCGGCCGCCACGAGCGTCAACGCGCGCGACTTGAGCAGGGTGCCGCCGTCGTAAGCGGGGTCTCCCGCGTATCCCTTGGGGTCGACGGCCAGCCAGGGCTCGCGGTCGGCGCGCAGGATGTTCCCGGGGTGCAGGTCGCCGTGGACGAGGAGGTCCGGCTGGTCACGCCCCAGCTCGCGGACGGTCTCCAGGGCGGCGTCCACCGCGCCCCGCGGCACTTCGTGCGCCAGCTCCGCTGCGTCCCGGCGCAGTTGCTCCTCCCAGGAGTCGGCCTGCTCCCGCAGCCGGGGCAGGCCGGGCGGCGCGGGGACGGCCAGCCGGCGGTTGAGCCGCCCGGCGACCGCCACGACCTCGTCACCGTCCTCGACCTCCGCCAGCGTCGACGCCAGGACCCGCTCCAGCAGCATCGCGAAGTGCGCGTCGTGGCGCTCGTGCAGCACGACCGCCCCGCGCCCGGCCCACGCCGCGAACGCGTCCGGCTCGTGAACGTTGCCCGGGTGGGGGAACGACACCTTCAGCACGGCGGTCGCGCCGTCCCGCCGCCGCACCGGGACGACGACCCCGACGCCCCCGTGCATGACCCCGCCGTCGGGCACGCACTCCCAGCGCTCCAGCAGCCCGTCCACGATCCCGGGCAGGTCGGCGAGCCACGCCGTTCCGGGCTCTCCTTCACGCGCGACCGTGCCCCGCGCGAACGCCTCCGGTATCTCGACCATTCGGGCACCCTACGCACCGGCGCCGCCGTCCGGCGCGCCCCTGAACGCTTCCGACGCCGCCGGTCCGACAAGTCCTGAATGGACTCATCCGACCTTTCGCTGATATTGCACAGGGCGCAACACCGCAGGCCGCCCGCTGAATGCAGCGCTTTGCGGACAATTCACTTCTCTGGTCTGGACCCTTGACGGGATGTTTGTTTCAGCAGTTGAATCCCTGCGTACCTGAAACCGCGCTTTCGGAAGTGCTCAGCGTGGTGCGTGTCATGGGACTGCGCGCACCTCCCCCCCCACCGCAAGTCAGCCCGAAACAAGCGGATTCCACCGCGGCCGTGACGCGCTCCGTCACGGCCGCGCGCGGGGCACTGGGTTCACCTGTTGAAGCGTGACGCAGCAGGTGCCGTGCGCTCAGTCCACCGTCGCGCCCGGCCGACCGCGCCGTGCGCCGCTCCCCGGAGACAGCCATGTCAGTTTCGCGTCGTACGTTCATCGGCACCGCGGCCGGCGGGGTCGCCGCCGCGGCCCTGGGCACTCTCGGCATCGCCCGTACCGCGTCCGCGGCCGGCGCACCCGGTGACGTGGTCGGCAAGGTGACCGTCGGATACCAGGGCTGGTTCGCCTGCATCGGCGACGGCGCCCCGATCAACACCTGGTGGCACTGGAGCCAGAACGCGGGCCAGGCGCCCTCCCCGTCCAACAACGTCATCAAGGCGTGGCCGGACATGCGCGAGTACACCAGGACGTACCCGACCGCGTACCCCGACCTGAACAACGGCCAGCCGGCGACGCTGTTCTCGTCGTACGACCAGCAGACGGTGGACACCCACTTCCTGTGGATGCAGCAGAACAGCATCGACACCGCCGCCCTCCAGCGGTTCAACCCCAACAGCCCGGAGGGGCCGACCCGGGACGCGATGGCGGCGAAGGTGCGCAGCGCCGCGGAGTCGCACGGGCGGAAGTTCTACGTCATGTACGACGTCACCGGCTGGACGAATATGCAGTCGGAGATCAAGACCGACTGGACGAACAAGATGAAGGCGCACACCGCCTCGTCGGCCTACGCCCTGCAGAACGGCAGGCCGGTGGTGTGCATCTGGGGCTTCGGCTTCAACGACAGCAACCACACCTTCAGCGCCGCCGCCTGTCTGGACGTCGTCAACTGGTTCAAGTCGCAGGGCTGTTACGTGATCGGCGGGGTGCCGCGCGAATGGCGTACCGGCACCGGCGGCTCGCGGGCCGGCTACGCGGACGTCTACCACGCGCTCAACATGATCTCCCCGTGGATGGTCGGGGCCATCGGCAACGCGGGCGACTCCGACAACGCGTACACCGCCTACACCGTGCCGGACCAGGCGGACTGCAACGCGCACGGCATCGACTACCAGCCGTGCGTCCTGCCGGGCGACGTGTCGGCCCGGCAGCGGGCGCACGGCGACTTCATGTGGCGGCAGTTCTACAACGTGTGCCGGGCCGGGGCGCAAGGCGTCTACGTCTCGATGTTCGACGAGTACGGCGAGGGCAACCAGATCGCCAAGACCGCGGAGACCGCGGCCTCCGTGCCGGCCGGCTCCGGTCTGTGGGCGCTGGACGAGGACGGTACGGCCTGCTCGTCGGACTACTACCTGCGCCTCACCGGCGACGGCGGCCGCATGCTCAAAGGCCAGATCGCCCTCACCGCCACCCGCCCGACGCAGCCGACCACCGGCCCGTCCACCGGCGGACCCGGCACCGTCGTCAGCCTCCGCGCACGCGCCAACAACCAGTACGTCACCGCGGACAACGCCGGCACCTCCCCCCTGATCGCCAACCGCACCTCCATCGGCCCCTGGGAACAGTTCGACCTGCTCGACCTCGGCAGCGGCAACATCGCACTGCGCGCCCACGCCAACAACCTCGTCGTCTGCGCCGACAACGCCGGCACCTCCCCCCTGATCGCCAACCGCACCACCGCAGGCGCCTGGGAAACCTTCCAACTCCTCCACAACCCCAACGGCACCATCAGCCTCAAAGCCCAGATCAACGCAATGTACGTCACCGCCGAGAACGCCGGAGCCGCCGCGCTCGTCGCCAACCGGACCACCATCGGCGGCTGGGAGCAGTTCGACCTGATCACCGGCTGAGACTCCCCGCAGGAGCGACGGGCGGTTCTTCCGGGCATCCGGCGGGACCGCCCGGGGGAGCTTCCTGCCCGCTCAACAAAAAGTGGACTTGCCGGTGTGCCGCCGCCGAAGCCGGGTAGACGGCGGCAGAACGTTCCGGCGACGTAAGGCGATCAGATGACGGTGACGACGTACGAAGCAGGCGCCACCACTGCGTTGGCGCAGACCGGCGGCCACGCTCCGACCGTGGGCGAACTGCCTTTCGTCCAGGACCCGCACAAGGTCGCCCCGAAGGACGCGCGGGCGCTGTCGAAGATGTTCTTCGACCGGCTGCAGGCCGTCGAGGAGGGCACCGAGGAGTACAGCTACGCCCGGAACACCCTGATCGAGATGAACATGTCCCTGGTGCAGTTCAGCGCCCGCCGTTTCCGCGGGCGCGGACCCGAGGTGTGGGAGGACATCCTCCAGGTCGGCACGATCGGGCTGATCAAGGCCATCGACCGGTTCGACCTGTCCCGGGAGGTGGAGTTCACCACCTTCGCCGTGCCGTACATCGTCGGCGAGATGAAGCGGTTCTTCCGCGACACCAGCTGGGCCGTGCACGTCCCGCGGCGGCTCCAGGAGCTGCGGGTGGAGCTGGCCAAGGCCCGCGACCACCTCACGGCCACCCTGGACGCCCCGCCCACCGTGGCCGAACTCGCCGCCTACCTGGAGATCACCGAGGAGGAGGTCATCGAGGGGCTGGTGGCCTCGAACGGCTACACGGCGGGCTCGATCGACCTGCCCACCGGAAGCGAGAGCAACGAGGACGCGGGGCGCTCCTACGCGGAGACCGTCGGCGCATGCGACCCGGCGATGGACCTGGTGGAGGACTTCCACGCCCTCGCCCCGATGCTGGACAAGCTGGACGACCGCGAGCGCCGGATCCTGCAGATGCGCTTCGGCCAGGAGATGACCCAGGCCGAGATCGGCGCGGAACTCGGCTACTCCCAGATGCACGTCTCCCGGCTGCTCTCCCGCATCCTGGCCAAGCTCCGCACCGGGATGCTGACCGAGAGCTGACAGCCCTCCGGGTCAGCGGGGTGCCGCTGCGCACCGATCACGCGGCCTGCAGGGGCTTGGCGAAGGACTTGCGGAGGGAGGCGGGGGCGGCGAGGGGGAGGAGGGAGGCGAGCATCTTTCCCTTGAGCGTGCCCGGCTGCCGGGTCAGTTCGACGTCGACGCGGGTGCCGTCGCCCTCGGGGGTCATCCGGAAGACCCAACCGCCGCCGGCTCCGAAGAGCTTGGAGTCGAGCGTGGTGATCGTGACGGTGTCGCCGCCCGGCTTCCACTCGTAGCGTGCCCGCTCCCACGCGGCGGAGGTGCCCTCGGTGACCTCGGCCCACGTCTCGCCCTGCCCGTGGACGGTGAAGTGCCCGGCGTCGATGGTGGGCCAGGCCTGCGGCCTGGAGGGGCTGAAGTCGGTCAGCACCTCCAGCACGTCGGCCGGGCTGAGGGTGGAGACGAGATGGAACCGTACGACTGCCATGGGACTTCCTCACCAACATGTAACCGCTCTGACTGGTGACGAAAGATTCGCACGCCGATGCGTCACCCGTCAAGCAAGTGACGCCGGCCGCTGACCCGGTCGCCGGAGGTCAGGCGGTCCTGCTGTCGTACAGGACGGGGTTCAGGGGTGTCCTGGGGATCTGGCCGACCTCGGCGCCGGGCATCCAGGCGCGGTCGCGGGTCTGGTTGTCGTTGGTGGGCGCGGCGACCCGGATGTCGGCGTCCATGTAGATCACGGTCATCACCCGGCGCGGGTGCGTGCCGCGGTTGGGGCCGGCGTGGTGGAAGGTCCAGCCGCGGTGGAAGCCGGCGTCGCCGAGGGCGAAGGGCTCGACCACGTCCTCGAAGTCCTGCTCGGCGACGACCCGCCGGAGCCGGGTCTCGGACTCGTCGGAGATGGGCAGTTCGCGGCCGTAGGACAGCTGGTGGCTGCCGCGGGCGAAGGCGAGCGGACCCATGTCGAGCGGGGTCTCCTGGAGCGGCAGCCAGATCGTCAGGCAGCGGTCGGAGGACAGCGGCCAGTAGTACTGGTCGGCGTGCCAGGGGGTGATGCCGCCGCCGGGCTCCTTGTACAGGGCCTGGTCGTGGTAGAGGCGGACGGCGTGCACGCCGAGCAGCGCGGCCGCGATGCCGGCCAGCCGGCGGGCGAACACCAGCTGCCTGACCTCCTCGTTCTCCTGCCACAGGTTCGACACCTGCAGGAACGCCCGGCCGTAGGTGTCGCGTTCGGACAGCGGCAGGTGCTGGGTGTTCAGCCGGATGACCTCGGAGGTGACCACCGGCTCGTACCGGGCGACCGTCCCGGGCGACAGCACGCCGGACAGGTGGACGAAGCCGTCGCGGTTGAAGTCGGCGGCCGCCGTCGGGGCCAGGCCCTCGTAGGGGGTGTCCAGTTCGCCGATCGGCGCTTGCGTCGCCGTGGTCATCCGTTGCTCCCGAAGGTCACGAGTGGGCGGGTTGCCGGCGTCCACGCTCGCAGGGCGGCCGCGGTCCCGCCACGCCGGTGTTGCCCACTTCCGGTACGCAGTTGCCGCTTACCCGCACGGCCCGGACGGCCCTAGGCTGAGCTGCGTGAAGCCGCGCTTCGAACAGCCGCCCACGCTCGACGGAAGCACTTTCGTCAGCTACATCCGCCGCGAGGACGCCTTCGGCTTCGGCTGGCACCACCACCGGGAGTACGAGCTCACGCTCATCACCGAGGGGACGGGCACCCGCTACGTGGGTACCACCGTCGAGCGCTACCAGCCGGGAGACCTGGTCCTGCTCGGCCCCGACCTGCCGCACACCTTCACCTCGGAACCGTACGAGGGAGCGGCCGAGGCGGCGGTGACGCAGTTCCGGCACGACTTCCTCGGGCCTGGGTTCTTCGCCCTCCCCCAGTTCCGCGTCCTCGACGACCTCCTGGCCCGCTCCAGCCGCGGCCTGTCCTTCGGCCGGGTGTCCGAGGAGATGCGGGCGCTCGTGGCCCGGCTGCCCCTCCTGGGGGCCGCGGCCCAGACCACGGCGCTCCTGGACGTGCTCTGCCGCCTCGCCCCCGGCGCGACGGCCAGGCCCCTGACCGGCCCCGGGTACGCGCCCGCGCCCGGCACGGTAGTACGCGACCGCATCGACGCGGTGTGCCGCCACCTCCAGCAGAGCCACACAGGACCGGTGCACCACGAGGACGTGGCGGCGCTGGTGCACATGTCGCCGACGTCCTTCAGCCGCTTCTTCCGCAACGCCATGGGCCGCACCCTCACCGACTACGTCAACCAGCTCCGGGTGGAGACCGCGTGCGCGCTGCTGACCGGCACCCCGCTGCCGGTCACGGAGGTCGCCGCCCGCAGCGGCTACCGCAACCTGTCGAACTTCAACCGCCGCTTCCGTGAGCTGAAGGGGCTGCGCCCGACCGAGTACCGTGCCGCCCACCTTCGCAGGACCACGGAGTGAATCCGGCGGAACACCCCCTGTGGGCAGGGGCGCGAGCGTCACCCTCCAAAGTGGCGGACCCGGTGCCGGAGTGGCACGCTCTGGTGGATGTGCGCGGCCGGACACGCCGCTACCGGGGAGAAGAGGAGGCGGCTTCCGTGGATTCCGGGGACGGCGTGGAGGCGGGCGTCTACTACTCGGAGCCGTACGGCTCGGTGTGGGTCATCGCCCTGCACGGGGAGTTCGACCTGGACACGCTGAGCGTCGTGCAGAGCGTCACCGAGCAGGCACTGGCCGCCTTCGACGGCCCGCTCGTCTTCGACCTCGCGATGGTCGCCTTCTGCGACTCGGCGCTGCTCAACCACCTGGTGCGCACTGCCTCCAGACGGCGGACGGCCCTGGCTCACCCCGGCGCCGCGGTGAGCCGGCTGCTGCAGATCACCGGCGCCGAGGCCGTGTTCAGCTCCTACGAGGACCTGGTGAACCCGACGGCCGACCCCGACCAGTAGCCGGTCGGGACGGGTGCCCGTACGCCGGCCACCGCACGTTCGGGGCCGGGGCGCCTCGTCGTGCCGCCCGCGCGAGGTGACAGACTGTGCCAGGGGTTTCCACCCGGAGTCGAGGCGAGGAGGGCTTGTGAGGATCGCTCGCAGCGTCGCGAGCCTCGGCCCCGTCGACATCGGTGACCACGTGTGCTGGGTGATGCCGCGGCCCGGCGACTTCCGGAACGCGGCCCTGGGGTACCTGTCGGACGGCACGCATCTCGGTGACAAGATCATGGTCGTGGGGTCCTCGACCCCCGCCTGGCTGGAGTCCCCCGCCCCGGACGGACTGCTCGTCGACCCCGTCGTCGTGCACGGCGGCGTAGGGTGGGACGCGGACGAACTGGTCTCGCTGGTGCGCCAGGAGGCCGAGAGGGCAGATCGGCAGGGCTTCCGTGCCCTGCGGGTACTGGCAGAGATGGACCGCATCTGGCCTGCCGACATCACGGCTGAGCAGGTGGCCGATCAGGAGCTGAGGCTGGACGCGCTGACCGGCGGCACTGCCGCCATGGTGGTCTGCGCCTATGCGAGTCCCGGTCTTGCACCCAAGGTGCTCGAACAGGCGGCGAGCGTGCATCCTCATTTCGCGGGCCACCCCGCACAGCAACCCTCCTTCCATATCTTCAGCGAGGCCGCGGACTGCTGGCGGGTCAGCGGCGTCGTCGACGCCGACGGTGCGGGCGCCTTCAGGGCCGCCGTCACCGGGCTGCTGCGGACGCTCGCGACGCTGCGGCTGCGCTGCGACGGCCTGCAGCTGATGGACGCGGTCGGCATGCAGACACTCGCCGACGCGGCTGCCGCGATGCCCGGCAGGAGGATCGTGCTCGAACGCGCCAACCCCACGGTGCGAAGGTGCTGGGAACTGCTCGGCTACGACGATCCCGCCGTCCCCGCGGAGCTGGTGCCGTGACCCCGCCCCGCACAGCCGAGCACGGCGCCGACGCGGCGCCCGCCTTCCGCCATGAGCTGTACGCCTACCAGGGCGACTCCGGCTTCCTCCAGGGGGCGGTGTCCTTCATCGAGGACGCCCTGGCGACCGACGAGACGGTGCTCGTCGCGGTCGGCGAGGACAAGCAGGTCATGCTGCGCGACGCGCTCGACAGCAGCGGCGTGGAGCGCCAGGTGTCGTTCGTGGACACCGGCGCGCTGGGACGCAACCCGGGACGGCTCATCCCCGCCTGGCACGACTGGATCGCCAAGAGCGTCAGTGACGGCCTGCCGGTGCGGGGCATCAGCGAGTCGCCGTGGGGGACGGCCACCCCGGCCGAGCGCGGCGAGCTGCGCTACCACGAGTGGCTGCTGAACCTGACCTTCGCCGCCTCCCCCGCCTGGTGGCTGCTGTGTCCCTACGACGTCACCACCGTCGAGGCGGCCGCCCTGGAGTCGGCCCGCCTGTGCCACCCCTTCCAGCTCGCCGACGGCTCGCACGGCCGCAACCCCACCTTCGCCGACGAGCCCTTCCGCTTCGAGGATCTGGCCCCGGCCGGCGATCCCGGCAGGACCCTGGCCTATGGCGCCGGCGCGCTCGCGACCGTCCGCGGCACGGTCACCGAGTGCGCCTCCCGGTGGGGTCTGCGGGGCGCCCGGCTGCAGGAACTGCTGGTGGCCGTCACGGAGGTGGCCGCCAACAGCATCCGGCACGGCGGCGGCTCCGGCACCCTGCGCACCTGGGGCGACGGCGACCTGCTCGTGTGCGAGTTCCACGACGCGGGCCACATCAGCGATCCGCTCGCGGGCCGCTCCCGCCCGACCCCGGGCCAGAACGGCGGGCGGGGCCTGTGGCTGGTCCACCAGCTCTGCGACCTGGTGCAGATCCGCTCGGCGCCGGGGCGCGGCACCACCGTCCGGCTGACGATGGCGCTGCACTGACCCGCAGCCCGGGAAAGCCGCCTCCCCGGCGGCGGCGTCAACTCGGCGGCTCGTAAGGCTGCGTGGGCAGGTCCCCGTCGAGGCGCCCGGGCGGTTCCAGGCCGTGGACCGCGGTCAGCTCGGTGAGACCGCTGACGGTCAGCACCGGGCCGAGAACGCCGGAGGCGACGATCTCGATCCGGTCGGCGCGGGTGAGGAGTTCCTTCAGCCCCGCGCTGTCGAGGTAGCCCACCGCGCTCAGGTCGACGACCAGCGAGCCGGGTCCCCGGCCGAGGGCCTGGTCGGCGGCGGCGGCGAGTTCGGCGCAGTTGCTCATGTCGACCTCCCCCGTGACGGCGAGCACGACGGCGCCGTCCGGCCGGTTGCTGCAGATGAGGCTCAGAGGTGTGGTCATCGAGGGATCCCGGTGTTCATCGCGACGGTGGTGCCGTCGGGACCTGAAGTGACGGTGACGTTCTGCATGAGCGCCCGCATGAGCGCGATACCGCGCCCGCGGTTGGGATTGGCCTCGGGGCGGGGAGGCCGCCAGCGCCCGGTGTCGGAGACGGTCAGGCGCATGCTGCCCTGCTGGGCCTCGGCCCGCAGGCGGATGGTGTCACCGGGGGTGTCGCGGTGACCGTGTTCGACGGCATTGGCGCACGCCTCGCCTGCCGCCACCAGGACGTTCTGGACGGTCTGCGGCGGCAGGGCGCACTGGTTCAGCCAGCTGCGCAGCGCCCTGCGGACCGGGGCGAGTTGTGCCGCCTCCGCGGGGAATCTCACCGACAGCGGCGCGGGATGCCGGTAGAGCAGCAGCGCGACGTCGTCGTCGTATCCCCCGGGCGGGGCCATCCGGTCCATGACGCGTGCCGCGAGGTCCTCGACGCCGATGTGCCGAGCCTCGCGCACCGCGGCCCCGGCCCGGTCGATGCCCTCGGTCAGCGGCCGGCGGCGGCGCTCGACCAGGCCGTCGGTGTACAGCAGCAGGGTCGCGTGCGGCGGGACCTCCTCCTGCGCCCACGGGCGGGAGTCGACGGCGCGCACCGCCAGCGGCGTCGAGCGCCCCTGGTCGAGCAGCCTGACGCCGCCGTCGGGGTCGACCAGCACCCCCGGCGGGTGCCCGGCGCTGGAGTACGCCACCCGGCCGCTGCCGGGATCGAGGACGCCGCAGAAGACGGTGGTGCACATCGCCCCGGGGATGTTGGCCGCGAAACGGTCGAGCGCGAGGAGTACCCGGTCCGGACGCGGGTCCTGGAGCAGCAGCGCGCGGCACGCGCTGCGCAACTGGCCCATGACCGCGGCCGCCTGCAGACCGCGGCCCACGCAGTCGCCGACGACGATGCCGATGCGCCCGTCGGACAGGGCGACGGTGTCGTACCAGTCGCCGCCGACCTCCAGCGGGCGTGCGGCGGGCTCGTAGCGTACGGCGAAGCCCTCGGGCAGTTCCGCGGGGCCGAGGATGGCCCGCTGCAGGGCCAGGGCGGTCTCCCGCTGCTGGTCGATCTGGTGGGCGCGGGAGAGGCCCTGCACCAGATGTCCCGCCAGCAGCGACAGCAGGTTCACGTCCTGGTCGGTGAACGGCCGCTGCTCGCCGAGGTCGAGCCAGAGCACCATCGGCCCCCGGGGGTGCGCGAGGCCGACTCCCACGCCGCCGTGCCCGTCGCCGGACGGCGTCAGCGGGGGTCCGTCGCGCAGGGCGGTGAGCGCGGCCCGGTGCTCGGCGGTCAGCGCGGACCAGTCCGTCGCCCCGCCGGTCGCCGTCAGCACGGGCCGCCCGCCGTCGGGGAAGACCACCGCCAGCGCGTGGCGGGCCTGCCACAGGGCGCCCATCTCCTTCAGGGCGCCGTCCAGGGACTCCGCCGTACTGGCGGACCGGGACAGCCGCACGCTCAGTGCCGCCACCGCCGACTCGCGCCGGATGGCGTATTGCTCGGCCGTCACGTCGCGCAGGGTGCCCACCACCATCTGCCCGCCGGTCTCCGGGTCCTGGACCCGGGCGAGGCTGGCCGACACCGACAGCGGGCGGCCGTCGCGGTGCCGCAGCGGAAGGATGTGGCCGGCGCCGGACCGCTCCTCCGGGCCGGCGAAGGCCTCGGCCACGAGCCGGTGGCCCTCCGGGTCCGCGGCGGCGTCGGGCCACCACGGCTGGTCGGGGCCTGCGGGCAGGTCCTCGGGACCGAAGCCCAGCACGTCGGCGAACGCGGCGTTGGCCTCGACGATGCCGCCCTGTGCGTCGCAGACGAAGAACGCCTCCTGCATCGAGTCGGTCAACGCGCGGCGCCAGCGGGCGTGCTGGGTGCGCAGCCGGGCGAGTTCGACGTTCGCCCGCACCCGGGCCAGCAGCTCGGCGGCGGAGAACGGCTTGACGAGGTAGTCGTCCGCGCCGGCGTCCAGGCCCTCGACGGACGCCTCCTGCCCGGCCCGCGCCGACACCAGCAGGACCGGGACGCCCGCGGTACGCGGCGCGGCGCGCAGCGTCGCGACCAGCTGCAGCCCGTCGAGCCGCGGCATCATCACGTCGGCGACCACCAGGTCGGGGGCGTGGGCGTGCACGGCCTCCAGCGCCGCCTTGCCGTCGCCGACCGCGCGGACCCGGTGGCCGGCGCCCCGCAGCAGGCGGGTGAGGTACTCCCGCATGTCGGCGTTGTCGTCCGCGACCACCACGTCGACGGGCGCTCCGCCGGACGTGCCGCCGCCCTGCCCGGGCACCTCGGCGGGCACCGCCGGGTCGGGCAGCCAGCGCAGCGCCTCCTGCACGTAGGGTTCGGCGCCGGAGGGGGGCGCGGGAGTGCCGTCGGCCCCGACCGCCGCGTCCGGCGGCAGGTGCCCGTTCCCGTAGGGCAGCCGGACGGTGAAGGTGGTGCCCTCCCCCTCCCGGCTGGCGGCGCCGATCGTGCCGCCGTGCAGCGCGACCAGCTCCTTGACCAGCGCCAGTCCGATGCCGCTGCCCTCGTTGGAGCGCGCGCGGACGTTCGCCACCCGGTGGAAGCGTTCGAACAGCCGCGGCATCTCCTGCTCCGGCACCCCGACGCCCGTGTCGGCGACCGTGACGACCGCCTCCCCCGGACCGTCCTGCACGGTCAGGCGGATGCCGCCGTCGAACGTGAACTTCAGCGCGTTGCTGAGCAGGTTGAGCACGACCTTCTCCCACATGCCGCGGTCCAGGAGCACCGGCTGCGGCAGCGGGGGGCAGTCCACGTCGAAGGACAGCCCCGCCGCCTCGACGGCGGACCGGAAGACGCTGGCCAGCTCCGCGGTGAGGGCGGCCAGGTCGGCGCGTTCGTAACCGGCCTGCATCCGGCCGGCCTCGATACGGGAGAAGTCCAGCAGGGTGTTGACGAGCTTGCCGAGCCGCATCCCGTTGCGGCGGATCACCTCCAGCTCCTCGCGCACCTGCGGCTCGGCGCCCGCCAGCCGGGCCTGCAACTCCTCGGCAGGTCCCATGATCAGTGCCAGCGGGGTGCGGAACTCGTGGCTGACGTTGGAGAAGAAGGCGGTCTTGGCGCGGTCCAGCTCGGCCAGTTCCTCGGCCCGCCGCTGCTGCACCCGGTAGCTGCGGGCGCTTCCGACGCCGGCGGCCAGGTGGGCCGCGACCAGTTCGACGAAGCCGCGGGTGGCCTCGTCGGGCCGCCGGTAGCGGTTGAGCCCGGCGACCAGGAAGCCGTAGGGGTCGCTGCCCTGCTGGAGCAGCGGCACCACCAGCGCCTGCGCGGGCGGCTGCGGCCAGGCGCCGGCCGGCAGCCCGGTGAAGGGCTCCCGGTCCAGCACCACCACCGCGGAGCGGGACGCGGCCGGCTCGTGGACCGGCCACACCGCGTCGGGGTCGTCGGCCGCCAGCAGGGCCGGGGCCGCCGGATGCCCCGGGGCCATGCCCGTCGCGGCCGCCAGCCGGGCGCCGCCGTCCTCGTCGAACAGATACGTCAGCGTGAAGGGCAGGTCCCGCTCGTTGTGCGCGAGCTGCCTGGCGGCGAACGCGAGCATCCGCTCCTCGCTGCGCGCCACGCTCACGTCGGAGCCCAGGTCGCGCAGTGTGGCCATCCGGCGCTCGCCGATGACGCGGTCGGTGTCCTCGCTGACCACGCACAGCATGCCGACCACGGTGCCGGCGTCGTCGCGCAACGCGCTGTAGGAGAAGGTGTGGTAGGTCTCCTCGGAGTAGCCGGAGCGCTCCAGGAAAAGCAGCAGCGCCTCGTCCCAGGTGGCCTTGCCGGTGCCGAGGACGCCGGTGACACGGGGCCCGATGTCCTCCCAGACCTCCGCCCACACCTCGCTCGCCGGACGGCCCAGCGCCCAGGGGTACTTCCGGCCGAGGGTGTCGCGCCGGTAGGCCGTGTTGCAGAAGAAGGTCAGCTCGGGACCCCACGCCATCCACATCGGGAAGCGCGACGACAGCAGGATGCTGACCGCGGTGCGCAGGCTCTGTTCCCAGGCCTGCGGCGGCCCCAGCGGCGTCGCCGTCCAGTCGACCGCGGCGAGGTCCTGGTGGATCTCGTCGTTCCCGGCGAACACCCCGCCGCTCGCGGCGCCCGGCCACCGGCTCTCCTCGTCGTCCTCACGACCTGCCATGCATGCGCCTCCTGCCGCCTCCGACCACTCACCGTCCCGCCGTCCCGGCTGCTCCGGGGGGCGTACGGTCCTGCTCCGGCTCCGCACCGGTCCGGCCCGTGGGCCTCGCCACGCGCCGTAGGATGTCCTCTGCCCGCAGATCGGCGGACAAACAACCGGACCCCGGGACGTGTGAAAGGCGCCACGACGGACAGCAGGCCCGAGAAGGAGGCAGCGTGAGCGATCCCGATCCGGACCCCGTCCTGACCGTCACCACCGAGCCCCACCCCGCGGGCCCCACCCTGATCACCCTGGTCGGCGAGCTGGACTTCTCCACCGTGGCCGACATGCACGACGTCATCCGTGACACGGACTTCACGCCGGTGGGCGTGGTCATCGACCTCACCGGTGTCCTCTACTGCGACTCCGCCGGCATCACCGAGCTGGTCACCGTCTCGCAGCACGCCGGGAACGCCGGCTCGCCGTTCGCGCTCGCCGGGCTCAGCGACAACCTCCGGCGGGTCTTCGACATCGCGGGGCTGCACGAGGTCTTCTCCTCCTACCCCACGGTCGACCAGGCCGTGGCCGCCCTCTGACCTGCGGTCGAACGCCGCCGCGGGCGGGGGTCACGTCAGCGGCAGCACGACCTGGATCCGCTTGCCGCCGGGCAGCTCGTCCACCTGGACCGAGGTGGCCAGGCGCAGCACGATCGGCCACCCGAACCCGCCGGCCCGGCAGGGGTCCTCGCCCAGCACCCTGCGCGCCTGCGGCAGCCGCCCGCTGGCGTCCTCGATCTCCAGCCGCAGTCCGGTCCCGTCGGGCGTGACACCGACCCGGAGGGCGACCAGGCCGCCGCCGTGCCGCACCGCGTTGCTCACCAGTTCCGAGACGACCAGCTCCGCGTCCGCTCTGGCCCGTTCGGTGTGCCCGGCGACGCCGTCCAGCGCCTGCGCCACGGTCCGGCGCGCGGCGGCCGCCGGGTGCCGGTCCTGGTCGACCACGGGTTCGGCCACGAGGAAGGAGTTCTGGGTCATGCGCGGACCTCTGTCAGGTCGGTGTGGCGGCGGCTGCTGGACGGCTCAGTGATCGGCGGCTCCCTGCCGTGAAAGGGACACGAGTCGTCGACTTCCCTGGGTAAGCCGCTGTTACACGGATTCACGCCACAGCGATGCCGCGTCATGCCGCGCGGTGGTGCCGACGGTGCGGCGGCGCACGGCGGTTCGGGGGTCACGGGCGGTGCGCCCTGCCGGTCCGTCCCGTCAGCGGCGAACCCGGGAGCCGGCAGGCCATGCCGTAGGCTCCCCCCGGACGTCGGCAGGACAAGAGAGGTGCACGATGGCGCAGGACGAATCGGGCCGGCTGCTGAGCCTGCTGACCGACGGACAGGACGACCTCGTGGCACGGTGGATACGCACCGTGACATCGTCGCTGGCCGGCCGGCTCACGCCCGCTGAGGTCCAGCAGGACCTCACCGAGCTGTACCGGGCGCTGCTCGTCGCGGTGCGGGAGGGCGGCACGGCCACCAGGGGCGAGGCGTTCGGGGAGGTGCGCAGCCTGCTGACCGAGCTGTCGCGCAACCGTGCCCGGCAGGGCTTCAGCCCGACCGAGACCGCGATCAGCCTCTTCGCGCTCAAGGAGGTGCTGGAGCCGGCCCTCGTCGAGTCCGCCGACGTCGCCGCGTTCGTGCGGTTCTCGCGGGTCCTGGACGACCTCGGGCTCTACACCGTCGAGGTGCACGCCAAGACCCGCGAGGAGATCATCTCCGCGCAGGCCGAGCAGCTGCTCGAACTGTCCACCCCGGTGGTCAAGCTGTGGGACGGCATCGTGGGCGTTCCGCTGGTCGGGACGCTGGACTCGGCTCGCACCCAGGTGGTGATGGAGAAGCTGCTGCAGTCGCTGCTCGACCAGAACGCCACCCACGCGATCGTGGACATCACCGGCGTCCCTTCGGTGGACACCCAGGTCGCCCAGCACCTGCTCAAGACCGTGGTGGCCGCCCGGATGATGGGCGCGGAGTGCACCATCTCCGGCATCCGGCCGCAGATCGCGCAGACCATCGTCGCGCTGGGCATCGAGTTCGGCGACATCACCACCAAGGCGACGCTCGCCGACGCGCTGCGGCACGCGCTGCACCGGATCGAGCAGACCAGGGTCCCGGCCGGGATCGGCGGGCAGGCGTGACCGACCGGGTACCGGTACTCAAGATCGGGGACGTCCTGCTGGTGTCCATCCAGGTCGACCTGGAGGACCAGATGGTCATGGACCTGCAGGAGGACCTGTCGCAGCGGATCGTCGACACCGGTGCCCACGGCGTCGTGATCGACATCTCGGCGCTGGAGATCGTGGACTCCTTCGTCGGCCGGATGCTGGCCACCATCGCGGCCATCTCCCGCGTCCTGGGCGCCGACACCGTCGTGGTGGGCATGCGGCCCGCGGTGGCGATGACGCTGGTGGAACTGGGGCTGTCGCTGGGCGGTGTGCGCACCGCGCTCAACCTGGAGCAGGGGATCGGCGCGCTGCGCCGGGCCAGGGACCAGGGCCCGGTCGGCCGGTGAGCTCCGGCGTCGAGCCGGTCGAGGAATCGGCGGCAGAAGAGTCACCCATCGTCGCCAACGCCGACGTGGTCAAGGCGCGGCAGATGGTCCGCGCGCTCGCGCAGCAGGCCCGGCTCTCGCTCGTCGACCAGACGAAGCTGGTCACCGCGGCCAGCGAGCTGGCCCGCAACACCCTGACCTACGGCGGCGGCGGGAGCATGCGGATGAGCATCGTCACCCGGGACGGGCGCACCGGGGTGAAGGTGGTGTTCCGCGACGAGGGACCGGGCATCCCCGACCTGGAGCTCGCACTGACCGACGGCTGGTCCTCGGGCAAGGGCATGGGGCTGGGACTGAGCGGCGCGCGCCGGCTGGCCGACGAGTTCGACCTCGTCTCGGAACCGGGCAAGGGCACGCACGTCGTGGTCGTCAAGTGGGCACGGTGAACGCCGCGTCGCCCGCCGAGGCCGGCGAGGTGCTGTGGCTGCGGGTCGACCAGGGGCTGGCCTCCGCCGGGCGGCGCGAGGCCGCAGGACTGGCACGCCGGGTGGGGCTCGCCGACGGCCGGGCCGCCGACCTCGCCCTCGTGGTCACCGAGGCGGCCACCAACCTCCAGCGGCACGCCGACGACGGCGCGCTGGCCCTGCGGATCACCGCCTTCGGCGACCAGGCCGCGGTCGAGGTGCTGGCACTCGACAGCGGCCCCGGCATCGCCGACCTCGGCGCGGCACTGCGGGACGGCTCGTCCACCGCCGGGACGCTGGGCGTCGGGCTCGGCGCCATCCGCCGGCTCGCCGACTTCTTCGCCATCCACACCCTGCCGGGCCGCGGAACCTGCCTGTACGCCCGCTTCTCCGCCCAGCCGGCCGGCCGGCCGCCGGAACCGGGATCGGGATCGGGATCGGCCGCGCAGTTCAGCGGCCTGACCCGGCCCATCAGCGGCGAGACGCAGTGCGGCGACACCTGGGCGGTACGGGAGGAGCCGGTCGCCGAGGGCGCCGCGCACCTGCTGGTGATGATGTGCGACGGGCTGGGCCACGGCCCGCTCGCGGCGCGCGCGGCCGGCGAGGCGCGCACCGCGTTCCGCAACAGCCGGGCGGCCGAGCCGGCCGGAATCCTCGCCGACATCCACACCGGGCTCAAGGGCACCCGAGGCGCCGCGGTCGCGGTGGCACGGCTGGACCCGCTGGCCCGGCGGGTGTCGCTGTGCGGGGTGGGGAACATCGCCGCTTTCGTCCTGGGCGCCGAGTCCCGGCAGACCCTGATGTCCATGCCGGGCATCGTCGGGCACAACATGAGCCGCCCGCGGACCTTCAGCGCCGCCCTTCCCCCCGGTGACGCGGTGGTGCTGCACTCCGACGGGCTCAACAGCCGCTGGCAGCCCGCGCAGTTCCCCGGGCTGACGGCGCAGGTCCCTGCGGTCGTCGCGGCCCAGCTGCTGTGGCAGGCGGGCACCCGGCGCGACGACGCCGGCGTCGTCGTCGTCAAGGTGCCCTCGTGACCGCTGCCGCGGCGGCCTCCGGCGACGATCCGCTGGTCCTGCTCTCGCTGGCCGTCACGGGCGACCGGAAGATGCTGGCGATGCGCAGGGACGTCCAGGAGGCCTGCCGCCGGCTGGGCATGTCGGAAGCCGAGACGGTTCGGCTGGCCACCGTGGTGGGCGAGGTGGGCGGGAGCCTGCTGGGCGCCCGCGGGCTCACCGGCCGGCTCGCGCTGGTCGACGGGGAGCGCCCGCGGATCACCGCCGTGTTCGGCTGGTCGGGCGCGCTGCGCCCGCCGGAGGGGGCGCTGGACGCCGCGCGGCGGCTGCTGCACACCTGTGAGCTGCACGATAACCCGTTTTCCCAGGTGATTCTCGGGCAGCCGGTTCCCCAGACGTCTCAGCCCCTCGCCGAGCGGGCTGCCGGGCTACGCGAGGAGCTGATGGGACTGGGTGACGTAAGCATGGGTGAAGAGTTGCGGAGCCAGAACCACGACCTGCTGGCCGCGCTGCAGCAGGCCCGCGCCCACCAGGAGGAACTGCAGCGGCTCAACCAGGAGCTGGAGGAGACCAACCAGGGCGTCATGGCGCTGTACGCGGAACTGTCCAGCGAACTGGAGGCCACCAACAGCGGGGTGGTGGCGCTGTACGCCGAACTGGAGGAGAAGACACGGGAGCTCAGCCTGCTCAACAAGGCGAAGACCCGCTTCTGGGCGAACGTGAGCCATGAGCTGCGCTCCCCCGTCAACGGCGTCCTCGGACTGACCAGGCTGCTGCTGGCCACGGGCGCCGAGCCGCTCACCGACGAGCAGGTCCAGCAGGTCCAGATGATCGCCTCGGCGGGCAGCACGATGCTGGCCCTGGTCGAGGAACTGCTCGACGTGGCCAAGGCCGAGTCGGGGCGGCTGGAACCCGAACTGGTGCCCGTCGACCTGCGGATGCTGCTGCACCAGATGCGCGGCACGCTCAGCGGCACGGCCCAGCCCGGGGCGTCGCTGGTCTTTCCCGACGACGCTCCCCAGCAGCCGGTCGTCACCGACGAGGTGATGCTCACCCGGATCCTGCGCAACGTGCTGTCCAACAGCCTGAAGTTCACCGCACAGGGCGAGGTCGTCCTGCGGGTGGAGCGGGCCGAGCGGGCGGGCCGGCCGTGGTGCGTGCTGACCGTCACCGACACCGGCATCGGCATCCCCGTCGAGGAGCAGGCCCGGGTGTTCGAGGAGTTCTACCAGGTCCGCGGCCCGCACCAGCGGGCGCACTCGGGCACCGGGCTCGGCCTGCCGTACGCCCGCCGGCTCACCGAACTCCTCGGCGGCCGGATGATGCTGGACAGCACCCCCGGTGAGGGGACCCGGGTGGTCGTCGAGATCCCCGCGGGGCCGCATGCCGCGACGCCGGGGGGAGACCCTGCGGCGGCTCCCGTGCAGCTGGACCTCCTCGTCGTCGTCGACGACGACCCGGTCTTCCGTGCGACGGTCCGGCCGGTCCTGGCCGAGCTGGCCCGCGAGGTGGTCGAGGTCGGTGACAGCTCCGAGGCCGTCGCGGTGATACGCCGCCGGCTGCCTGACGCGGTCCTGCTCGACCTGAGCATGCCGCCGCCCGACGGCTACCAGCTGCTGGCCCGGCTTGCCGACGACCCCGGGCTGAGCCGGCTGCCGGTGGTCGTCCTCACCTCCAACGACCCGTCGGGGCTGGAGAACTCCCGGCTGGCGCACGCGCAGGCCGTGCTCGGCAAGACGCATCTGTCCGCGGCGCGGCTGGCCGACGTCCTGGCGCCCGTGCTGGGCCGGCGTGCCGCCGCCGGAGCCGGGACGGAGGAGCGATGAGCGTGGACCTGCCCGGCGCCGCCGGCGCGACGGTACTGCTGGTGGACGACAACCCCACCAACCGCTACGTGCTGGGCACCTACCTGCGCCGGGCGGGGCACGAGGTGCTGGAGGCCGAGGACGGCGTGAGCGCGCTCGAACTGCTGCGGCAGTGCACGGACCTGCCGGAGCTGGCGGTGATCGACATCCGGCTCCCCGACATGACCGGCTTCGAGGTCTGCGAGATCATCAAGGCCGACGCCAGGACCGCGCCGCTGCCGATCATCCACGTGTCGGCCTCGGCGATCAGCGTCACCGACCGGGCGCAGGGCCTCAACATGGGCGCGGACGCCTACCTGACCGAACCCGTCGCCTCCAACGAGCTGCTGGCCACCGTGGCCGCCGTGCTCCGCTACGCGCGGGCCCGGCAGCGGGCCGAGACCCTCGCCACCCGGCTGCGCGGACTCAACCGCGCCACGCTCGACTTCTACTCCGCCGAGAACGTCGCCGACCTGGCCGCCAGGGCCGCCGCCGGCGCGCGGCGGCTGTTCGGCGTCGACGCGCTCGTGGTGGTCCGCACCGCCGAGGACGGCCTGGTGCAGATGATCGGGACGCAGGGCGGTACGGCGGCAGCCGTCGCCGAGCCGCCGGAACGCTTCGCCCGGGCGGTGCTGCGGCTGCAGTCCCGCGACGACGCGGGCGTGCGGATGGAGGTGGTGCCGGCCGGCGGGCTGGCCGGCCGCGACCCGCTGACCGGCGGCACCCGGGCGCTCGCCATCGCCTCTGCGCGGGTCAAGGGCACCGGCTCCGCGGCGGGCGTCGTCCTGCCGCAGGACGCGCTGGGCGACGACGACTACGAGGTGCTGACCCAGCTGGCGCACGCCTGCGCGCTGTCGCTGGAGGCGCTGCGCTCCTACCGGGAGGAGCACACCCTGGCCCTGACGCTGCAGCGCACCTTCCTGCCCGCCTCGCTGCCCGCCACTTCGCTCGCCGACCTGGCGGTGCGCTACCTCCCGGCCAGCCAGACCGCGGAGATCGGCGGCGACTTCTACGAGGCGCTGCCGGTCCCCGACGGGCTGCTGCTCGCCGTGGGCGACGTCGCAGGCCACTCCCTGGACGCGGCCATCGTGATGGGCGAGATCCGGCACGCGCTGCGCGCCTACGCCCTCGAAGGGCACGGCCCCGCCGTCATCCTCTCCCACCTGGAGCGGCTGCTGCGGCAGGTCGACTCGCCGGTGGGCGCGACGCTCTGCGTGGCCCTCGTCGAGGAGTCCGGGGGTGCCGTCCAGGTGGCCAACGCCGGGCACCTGCCGCTGGCCGTACGCAACCGGGGCGAGAAGACGTACTTCGTGACGGAGCACGGCCCCATGCTCGGGCTGGACCTGACCCATCCGCCGGCGGTACGCGTCCTCGTCGGCCCCGGCACCCAGCTGGTCATGGTCACCGACGGCCTGCTGGAGCGGCGCGACGGCGACCTCGACGAGGCGATGCAGCGGATGGCGGACGTGCTCACCGGCGCCGCGGAGGACCCGGAGGAGGTGTGCGAACTGCTCCTCGCCCACTTCCCGCCGGACGGCAGGGACGACGTCGCGCTGATGACGGCACGCCTGCGCTGACGGGCGCGGGCCGGTGCGTGACGCGGCCCGCGGCTCAGCTCTCGGCCCGTGCCCGCAACTCGTCGTGCTCGCGCAGCCGGACCGCGGTCGCGCCCATCGCGTAGAGCAGGGCACCGCCGACGCCCAGCGGGGTGGACAGGACCAGGGCGCTCACCGGTCCGGGCCAGTCGCGGGAGGCGGCGCACCTTTCCAGGTGGTCCTGCCGGTCGCCGTCGGGCAGGCCGTCGTCGACGTAGAGGTCCTTGCGGTCGGCGAAGGCGGGGGCGGTGCAGCCCTTGTCCCAGTGGTGGTCGGTGTACGGCACGAACATGCTCCAGGCCGCGTACACCCACAGCAGCCCCGCCACGGCCAGCAGGCCGACGCCCCATGCCCGCAACCGGTCGGAACGGCTCCTGAACCCCTGCTCCAACGCGAGCGGATGCACTGCGTCCCTCCCCTGGACTCGGTGTGCCCGGGACTATAGCCGGTCCCGGGCACGGCTCCGGCCCCGAGGGTGCCTCAGGAAGCGTTGGCCGTGGGGGTGTTGAGCCGGGTGGGATGGTTGACCGCTGCACAGCGGGTCAGTAACTTACCGACGTCGATCACCACCTGGTGACCACGCTTCTGCGTCCCTCCCCCGCCGCCGCCCCCGGCCCCGTGCGACGGCCCCAACGGACGAGGTTCCCATGCGGATTCCTGCACTGACGGCGACCGTTGCGCTGATCACGTCGCTGACCCTCTCGCTGGCCGGCGGCGCCGCCGCGGACCCGGCGGGGCGGCACGCGGACGGCGGCCGGTTCGACCGGCCGTACACCGGCTTCGCGCCGGCCGGCACCGTGCTCCGCCCGGGGACCCCGGGCGACGCGGGGCTCGACGCGGCGCCCATCGACGCCTTCGAGCGCCGGATGGCCGGCTGGGAGGACCCGGCCGCCGGCACCGGCTACCTCTTCCCCGGTGCCACCACGCTGATGGCCCACGACGGTGTCGTGGTCGAACGCGGCGCGGGAGGCTACGCGGTGAAGTACGCCGACGCCGCCGACGAGCTGCCCCCCGACCAGTGGGTCCCGGCCCGTACCGACACCATCTACGACCTGGCCTCGCTGTCGAAGCTGTTCACCTCGATCGTGGCCATGCAGCAGCTCGAAGCCGGGCGGATCGACCTCGGCACGCCCGTGGCGCACTACATCCCGGAGTTCGCCACGGGCGGCAAGGGCGACATCACCGTCGAGCAACTCCTCACCCACACCTCGGGGTTCGACGCGGACCCGGTCCCCTCGCTGTGGCAGGGGTACTCCGACGTCCCCGCGCGTGAGAAGGCCGTCCTCGACGCCGTGCCGATCAACCCGCCGGGCAGCACGTACCTCTACTCCGACCTCAACATGCTCAGCATGCAACTGGTCCTGGAGAAGGTGACCGGAAAGCCGCTGGACGCCCTGGTCCGCGACGGCATCACCACGCCGCTGCACATGACCGACACCGGCTACAACCCGCCGGCCGACAAGCTCCCCCGGATCGCCGCCACCGAGTACCAGACCAGCCCCGCACGCGGGATGGTCCGGGGCCAGGTGCACGACGAGAACTCCTGGGCGCTGGGCGGCGTGGCCGGCCACGCGGGCGTCTTCTCCACCGTCGACGACCTCGCGGTCCTGGCCCAGACGATCCTCAACGGCGGTACGTACAAGGGCCACCGCATCCTCGGTGGGAACAGCGTCCGGCTGATGGAGCAGAACTTCAACCAGGCGTTCCCCGGCGACTCGCACGGCCTGGGCTTCGAGCTCGACCAGATCTGGTACATGGGCGGCCTCTCCGGCCCGCAGACCCTGGGGCACACCGGCTACACCGGCACCTCGCTGGTCATCGACCCGCAGTCGCGGTCCTTCGTCATCCTGCTGAGCAACCGGGTGCACCCCACCCGCACCACCCCCTCGACCAACCCGCCGCGCCGGGCCATCGGCGTGGCGATGTCGCAGGCGATGCGGGTGGCGGCGCCCGGCGGCGGCCCGCTCTGGTACTCCGGCCAGGGCGGCGCCACCACCAGCACCCTGACCACCGGCCCGCTCACCGCGACCGCCCCGGTCGACGTCGACTTCTCCGCCTTCGTCAACAGCGAGTCCACCGATCCGCTCGTCGTCGAGGACTCCACGGACGGCGGCGCGACCTGGCACGCCCTGCCGCTGACCGCCACCGGCCCGGGCGCCCCGGCCGGCACGCCGACCTCCCTGTCCGGCCAGGCCGTCCGCGCCTGGTGGCACGTCCACACGCAGGTCCCGCAGCCGTCCGGCGCCCTCCAGCTGCGCTGGCGCTACACCACCGACCCGGTCTACGAGGGCCGCGGCATCACCCTGGCCCACCTGTCCCTGACCTCCCTCCACCACCCCCTGCCGGCCTCCCCCACCCCGGCCGGCGCCTGGCACCTCCTCCCGCCCCCGCGCGACTGACGCGGCGCGACCGCCAGGAAGTGCTGCGGGCGAGGTACAGGTACCTGCTCTCGAAAATGCCGGAGGAGGCGAGCGATCCCGAGATGAGCACCTCGGTGCTCGCGGGGCTGCGGTCGCGGCGGCGGGGCGGTCAGGCCGGGCGGGCACGCTCCTCCGCCAGGCGCAGGGTCTCGGTGACCGCGTGCGGGATGTCGTCGACGGGGAAGAGCGCGTGCCGTACGGTCCGTTCGGCGTCGACGACCAGGGCGAGGCGTTTGTGGCGCAGCCGGCCTGCGCCCCGGAAGGCGGGCAGTCGCAGGGCCGCGACCAGGTGGTGGTCGGCGTCGGACAGGAGCGGGTAAGGGATGTCCTCGGCGCGGGCGAACTCCGCCTGCTCCGAGACGAGTTGCGTACTGACCCCGCGCAGGTCCACGCCGGCCCGCCGGAAGTCCGGCCAGGCGTCGCGGAACAGCCGGTTCTCCAGGGTGCAGCCCGCCGCCCCGGGGACAGCGCCCCACTCGACTCCGGTGCCGGGATAGGTGAACAGCACGGTCGCGGCGGCGCCCGGGGCGACCACGGGCAGCATCTCGCCCTGCGCGCCGGGCAGTTCGAGGCCGTCGGGCAGCCGGGTGCCGACCAGGGCGTGGACGCGGGCGTGTTCGGCCCCGTCCTCGACCGCCGTCGCGGTGAGGCTGCCGTCACCGAGCACCCACCGGTCGCCCCAGTCCTGCATGGCGGCCAGGAGGGGCAGCAGCGCGTCCCCCGCGTCGGTGAGCAGGTACTCGTAGCGCACCGGGCGCCGCTGGTAGAGGCTGCGCCGCAGCACCCCGCTCCCGACGAGCCGGCCGAGCCGCTCGGTGAGCACCTTGCGGGACAGGCCGATCTCAGCGGCCAGCGCGTCGAAGCGGACGTGGCCGCGGGCGATCTCCCGCAGCACCAGGACGTTCCACCAGTCCCCCAGGACCAGGGCGGCCTGCGCGATCCCGCAGCTCTCGTCCGCGTTGTGCATTCTCATGCGCCCATAGTAGGTTCCTTTTCGGGACTCACTTTGTTTCCTTATGGAACTTAACCTACGCCCGCCGCCACGCGGGCCCAGCGCGAGGAGTTGCACCGTGACCGCCATCAGCCGGGTCGTCGCACGGGAGATCATCGACAGCCGGGGCAACCCCACCGTCGAGGTCGACGTAGAGCTCGCCGACGGCTCGCTGGGCCGCGCGGCCGTGCCGTCCGGCGCCTCCACCGGAGCCCGCGAGGCAGTGGAGCTCCGCGACGGCGACCCGACCCGCTACCACGGCAAGGGAGTTCGGCGGGCGGTCGACGCGGTGAACGAGAGCATCGCGGACGCCGTGACGGGGCTGGCCGCCGAGGACCAGGCGACCGTCGACCACACGATGATCGAACTGGACGGCACCGACACCAAGTCCCGGCTCGGCGCCAACGCCCTGCTGGGCGTCTCGCTGGCCACCGCCAAGGCCGCCGCGGCCGCCCACCGGCTGCCGCTGTACCGCTACGTCGGCGGCGTCGACGCCCGGGTGCTCCCGATCCCGATGATGAACATCGTCAACGGCGGCGCCCACGCCGACAATCCGCTGGACTTCCAGGAGTTCATGATCGCCCCCATCGGGGCGGCCAGCTTCGCCGAGGCGGTCCGCATGGGCTCGGAGGTCTTCCACACCCTGCGCGCCGGCCTGCTCGCCGCCGGCCACAACGTGAACGTCGGCGACGAGGGCGGCTTCGCCCCCGACCTGCGGACCGCCGAGGAGGCCCTCGACTTCGTCGTCCGCGCCGTCGAGCAGACCGGCTACAAGCCCGGCACCGACATCACCCTCGTCATGGACCCGGCCACCTCGGAGTTCTTCCGCGACGGCGTGTACGACTACGCCGGCGAGGGCGTCCGCCGTACCCCTGGGGAACACGCCGACTACCTCGCCATGCTCGTCGACCGCTTCCCCGTCGCCTCCATCGAGGACCCGATGGCCGAGGACGACCACGAGGGCTGGCGCGACCTGACCGCACGGCTGGGCGCGCGCTGCCAGCTCACCGGCGACGACGTCTTCTGCACCAACGAGGCGCTGCTGAGCGCCGGAATCCGCGACGGCATCGCCAACTCGATCCTGGTGAAGGTCAACCAGATCGGCACCCTGACGGAGACGCTGGCCACGGTGGCCACCGCCCACCGCGCGGGCTACACGGTCGTCATGTCCCACCGCTCGGGCGAGACCGAGGACACCACCATCGCCGACCTCGCCGTCGCCACCGGATGCGGCCAGATCAAGACCGGCTCCCTGTCCCGCTCCGACCGCACCGCCAAGTACAACCAGCTCGTCCGCATCGAGGAGGAACTCGGCTCCCAGGCCCGCTACGCGGGTCCCGCGGCCCTCGGCCTGCGCCGCTGACACCGGCTCGTCCGCGGCGGCGCACCGGGGCCGCCCGGCTACCCCGGCTCCGGCCCCGGCTCCCGCGGCACCAGGCCCTGCCGCCCGGCCGCGGCGGGGCCGGGGGCGTCCATCTGCCGCCATGCGGGGAAGACCACCGGGCTGAGCGTGGCCAGGAGGTACACCCCGCCGGCAACCAGCATCGTGCCGGGCACACCGGCCGAGTCGGCGAAGAAGCCCGCGGCGAGCCCGCCCAGCGGGGTGACCATCAGGACCGAGGCGGTCGTCACGCTCAGCACGCGGCTGCGCAGCTCCTCGGGCACGGTCTCGTACATCACCGTGGCCATTATGGGGTTGAGGACCCCGAAGGCGAGGCCCTCGATCGCCATCGTCACGGCCAGCGGCGCGACGGTACCGGTGAGGGCGGCGACCAGGAAGCGGGGCATGCCGCCGACCAGGAAGGCGACGGTGAACACCGGCCACCGCCTCAAGCGCCCGGCCACGGCACCGTAGACCAGTGCACCCGTGAGCGCGCTCGCGGAGAACAGCGCGTTGAGCAGGCCCAGGTCGGCGGACCCGCCCAGATCCTCGCGGACGTGGACGGGGAGGAGCACCGCGCTCCAGCCCTGGTCGAGGCCCTTCGTGACGAGGGTCATGAGGCAGATGCCGAGGAGAAGCGGCGTGGCGAGCACATAGCGGTAGCCCTCGCCCAGCTCTCGGCGGTACGTGCGCGGCAGCGCCGGTACCGACCGCTTCCGCGGCTGGGCCTCGGCCAGGCCGCGCAGGCCGAACGCGAGCAGGGAGGCGGACACGGCGAAGGTCGCGGCGTCCAGCAGCAGGACGTTCTGCGCTCCCAGGAGGGCGATGAGCACGCCGCCGACCGCCGATCCGATCATCCCCGCACAGCGTGCGGCGCCGTCGTACCACGCGGCCGCCTTGGCCAGCGGCATCCCGGCGGAGCCGGCGAGCGTGGGCAGCAGCACGCCGCGGGCCGTCTCGCCCGGGGCGTGGCACAGCCCGGTGACGGCCATCAGCCCGCACAGCATCCAGAACCGCAGCACCCCGGCGAACTCCAGCAGCGGAACCGCGGCGACGGCCGCCCCGCAGACCAGGTCGGACGCGATGCCGACCCGCCGACGCCCTATCAGGTCGATGACGGGACCGCCGGCTACGGCGGACAGCACGACGGGCAGCATCGTGCAGAGCGCGACGAACCCGGCTTCGGCCGCACTCCCGGTGCTCTGCAGCACGAACCACGGCACGCCCATCCCGGTGAGCGCGTTCCCGGTGATGGAGACGACGTTGGCGGCGAGCACGGCGGTGAACGGGCGGCGATTGCCGGGCAAGAGCAGCTCCACGAAGGTGCCGACATCACGACGCGGCGCATCCTGGCACGTGAAAGGGCCTCAGGGCACGGCAATATCACCCGGCGGGGAGGAACACGCCACACTGGGTTCATGCTTCCTCACCGCAAGGCGTATTCCGCCGCGTTCGCCGTCGTCGTGCTCGCCCTCGCGTCCGCCGTCTCGGGCTGCTCCGACTCCGGTGGCGCCGAAGAGAAGAACGCGTCGGCGCGCACCACCGCGGCGTACACCGCGAGCCTGGCCGGCTCCGGCACGCCGACCGACGAGGACATGCGGGTGACCGCCGACCGGGTGCGCGAACGCGCCGCCGCCCTCGGGCTCAAGGACACCGACGTGCGGGTCGACGGCACCGTGGTCACCATCACGGCGCCGCACGGCAACGCCGACCGGCTGCGGCGGATGACGACCACGGCCCTGCTGGAGTTCCGGCCTGTGCTCGACCCGGCCACCGCCGGGCAGAACGGGCTCAAGCAGGCCTACGACTCCATGGACTGCAGCCGGACGACGCGGGCGACTCCGTCGCTGCCGGCACGTCCGACCGTGGCCTGCGACGGGGTGAAGGAGCAGAAGTACCTGCTCGGGCCGACCGCCCTCGACGGCGCGAAGGTGGAGAGCGCGACGGCGGAGTTCGACTCCGTGACCGGCGCCGGATGGCTCGTCGACCTCGCGTTCAGCCCCGCGGGCAGCAAGACGTTCGCCGCCGTCACCGGCACCCTGGCCCAGCACACCCCGCCGACGAACCAGTTCGCCATCGTGGTCGACGCAGAGGTGATCTCCGCGCCCTCGGTCGTGTCCGCAATCACCGGCGGCAAGGCCCAGATCAGCGGAAGCTACACGAAGGAAGGCGCGCAGGACCTCGCCGCCGCGATCTCCAGCGGGGCGCTGCCGGTACAACTCACCGCCGACGGCAACGGCTGAATCCCCCGCGAACCCTGCCGGGGCCGGGCGCCGCGTCCGGGCACGGTTCCGCGCAGGGGTGTCCGCTCACCGCGTGCCGGACTCGTGCGGGTCGGGGTGGTCCGGCGGGATGAAGCAGGCCGTCACGGTCTTGCCGTCCGCCTGGTGCCGGGTCTCCCAGCTGTCGGCGAGCGCGTCCATCAGCATCAGGCCCCTTCCCGAGGTGCGGTCCGGGTCCTGCGAGGGTGAGGCCGGTTCGCCGCTGTCGGAGTCGTGGACGCTGACGTGCAGGCACCGGCTGTCCCAGGCCATGACCAGCTGCGCACCGCTGTGGGCGTGGATGTGCGCGTTGGTGATCAGTTCAGAGACCGTCAGGACGATCGCGTCGACGGTCTCCGGGGCGTCCTGCGTCCACTTCAGCGTCTTCAGGTGCCGGCGTGCCCACTGCCTGCCCGACTGCACTCCGCCGGAGATCGGGAAGGACTGCGCCCATCCCACGGCCTTCAGCGATCCTTCGCCCATCGCCACGCTCCCCTCTCCGGATGCCGAGCAGCGCCCGCTCGCCCAGGCGCACGGGCCACGCTGTATCCCTGCCCGCTCTCCGGAGCATGAGACGTCCGGCGTGCGGAACCTGCTGCCGGGTCAGTCGCCGGGCGTGCCGGCGGATCCGGGCGGGGCGGCGGGCAGCAGCTCGCGGGTGAGCAGCGTCGCGCCGGCGACCGCGCCCGGCATCAGCACGACCGCCGCGAACGGCACGAGGAAGGACAGCACCAGGGGCACCCCGAAGCCGAGGACCAGCAGCGGCCGGCCGCGCATCAGCCGCAGGCGCTCGCACAGTTCGACGTCACGTCGCTGCATGGACACCGCGCACAGCTCCGCGGTGAGGAAGAAGCCGGACACGCAGAAGCCGACCGCGGGCACCACGGTCTGCCCGACGGCGGGCACGAAGCCCAGCGCGAAGAGGACCGCGCCGAAGGCGGCGACCAGCAGCAGCACCCGCACGCTGTCCCGCACCCCGATCCACAGCTCCCGCAGCGGCGAACGCTCGGGGGGCTGCGGGGCGTTGCCCTCGGCGACGTCCACCCGCTGGGCGAGCGACTCGTAGAACGGCTGGCCCACCAGCAGCGTCACCGCGGTGAAGGAGACCACCGCGAGCAGCAGCCCGCCGCCGACGAGCATCGCGGTCACCAGGTCGCGGAAGAGGCCGCGCCACGGGGACGTCCAGCCGTCGGCGAAGGGGGTCGCCCAGCTCGCGAGATCGTCCGCCCAGACCACCAGGGCGACCAGCGCGACGACGTAGCCGACCAGGGTGATCAGGGCGGGGATCATCCCGTAGCGCCAGTCCGACCTGTGCCGCAGCGCCCAGTGCTGCCCCCGTGCCAGCAGCCCGAGGCCCTTCACGAGATCGCCCATGGCGCGCATCCTACGGCGCTGCCCGCGGTCGCCGAGGGCCTCAGCGTCCCGGTTCCGGCAGCCGGGCGAGCAGGCGCCGGTCCGTCACCACCGCCACCGACAGGGTGCGGTAGCCGACGGAGGAGAACAGCACGGTGACCTTGCCGTCGCCCTCGCTCATCACCTCGCCGTCGCCCCACTGCTCGTGGCGCACGCGGACGCCGGGCCGGTAGGGGTGGGCCGCCGCCTCGGAACGGCCGGCGGGGCGCCCGCCGCCGGCGGACCTGCGGCGGCCCGCCCGGCGCCCTCGGGCGGCGGGCTCGTCCGCGCCGGCCCGCAGGGCTCGGCCGTCCGGCAGACCGGAAGGCCTTCCGCCGCAGTTGTCGCAGGACCCGCAGGAGCCGGCCGCGGTCTCGCCGAAGTACCCGAGCAGGAAGCGGCGCCGGCAGTCGACGGTCTCGGCGTACCCCCGCATCATGTCGACCCTCGACTGCTCCAGCTTCCGGTGGGTGGCGTCGACGGCCAGCGCGGCATGGACGGCGGCGTCCACCCCGTCCCCACCGCCGCCGCCGGTCCAGCGGCTGCCGTCGCGTGCCGTACGGACCGCCCCGGCCTCCTCCAGCAGGTTCAGGGCGGCGGACAGCCGGGTCGCGGACAGGTCGCACTCCGTCCGCAGCGCGGTCGCCCGCACCTTCCCCCCGGCCTTGCGCAGCCGCTCGGCGACCCGCGCCAGCACCTCCGCGTCCGGCGCCCCCGCGGCGAAGAAGCGCTGCAGGCCGAGGTCCTTGTGCCGGTAGGCCAGGATCGCCCGGGCCGGGGCGCCGTCGCGACCCGCCCGGCCGATCTCCTGGTAGTACGCGTCCAGCGACCCGGGAACCGACGCGTGCAGGACGAACCGCACGTCCGCCTTGTCGATGCCCATCCCGAAGGCCGAGGTCGCCACGACCACGTCCAGGCCGCCGGCGAGGAAACGGTCCTGGACGTCGCCGCGGTCGGTGGACGTCCGGCCTGCGTGGTAGCTCTCCGCGTCAAGACCGAGGCCGCACAGCTCCCGCGCCAGCGTGTCGGCAGCCCTGCGGGTCGTCGCGTACACGACCCCCGGCTTCTCCTCCACGGCCGCCCGCTCCACCACGAAGCGGTTCTTGGCGGCCTCGTCCTGGAAGGCCGCCACCTCGAGCGCGATGTTCGGCCGGTCGAAACCGGCCACGATCTCCACCGGGTCGTCCATGCCCAGGCGTTCGGCGATGTCGCGGCGGACCGGGGCCGCCGCGCTCGCGGTCAGCGCGAGCACCGGCGGATCGCCCAGCCGCTCCCGCGCGTGGCGCAGCCGCAGGTAGTCCGGGCGGAAGTCGTGCCCCCAGGACGAGACGCAGTGCGCTTCGTCCACCACCAGCAGCCGGGGCCGCGCGGCGGCGAGCCGGTCGAGCACCTCGTCCTTGGCGAGCTGTTCGGGGGCGAGGAAGACCACGTCGATCGACGAGGCGCTGATCCTCTCCCAGGCGCTGTCGTTGTCGCTGCGGCGCTGGGCCGAGTTGACCGCCGCGGCGCGCAGTGCCCCGGAGTCGAGCAGGCCCTGCATCTGGTCGCGCTGCAGGGCGATCAGCGGTGAGACCACCACGGCGGGGCCGCCCAGCAGCGCCGCCGGCACCTGGTAGATCGCGGACTTCCCCGCCCCCGTCGGCATCACGGCGATCACGTCGCGGCGCTTCATCACCGCTTTCATCGCGGCCAGTTGGGCCGGGCGCAGCTTCTGCCAGCCGAAGACCCGGCGCGCGGTGGCGCGCAGCCGTCGGGACGGGAGTGCGAACATTCTTCTCCTCGGTGGTCCGGGCGTCGAACTGCTGTGTGCCTGCCGACTACCCAGCCTCGCCCGGTTATCGCCTCCGGAACCGCCGTGCCGCCGCGGACCCCCGCGCGGGGACGCCGCCCCGGCTGCGTAGGGTGGTCACCGCCAGGTCCCGTCCGGTGAAGATCGATTTCATTGCGACGAATGTTCATCACTGGTAAAAATGAGGCGCACCGGCGTCGTCACATGTTCGATTCGCGGGGGTACGTGTGGTCGCGACGGTCCCTCCCTCGTCGTCGAGGCGGCCTTCGGCACAGCGGCGCCAGGACATCCGGCACCGGCTCAGGCGACGCCTTCCCGCCGCCGTCCGGCGCTCCACCCAGCAGGGCCTGGCCCTGGCCGCCGTCACCGTCTCCGTGCTGCTGTGCGCGACGGCGCTGGCCACCCTGGTGACACTGGCGGGCAGTTCGGTCGGGTCCGGGCAGATACGCAGGCTCGCCGCCGACCCCGACACCCGGGTCTCGGTCACCGCGTCCTTCGACACCGCCGGCATGGCCGCAGCCGACCGCGACGTCCGGGCCGCCGCCGACCGGGTCTTCGCGGGTGCGCCGGAGCGGACCTACGTGGGGCTGGTGGGTACCGCGCCGGTCGCGGTGAAGCGGGTCGACGGGGGCACGAAGGTGCCCGACGGCCCCGGCGGCAGCGGGCTCCACCCGATCGCGGTACAGGACGGGCGGGCCTTCGGGCAGCTGGTCGCCGGGCGCTGGCCCGCCGGCGCGGCGGACGCCGCGGCCGGTGCGTTCACCGCGCTGCCGAGCGTCCGGGTCGGCACGGGCTCCACCGCCCCGGTCGATGCCGCCGTGCCGGAGCCGCTGGCCCGGCGCCTGGGGCTCAGACCGGGTTCCCGAGTCCAGGTGCAGGACGCCTTCAGCCGCACGATGGAGCTGCGGATATCCGCCGTCTTCCGCGCGAGCGGTGCGGCCGGGTTCTGGTCCGCGATGGCCGGGGACGGGTCCGCGGACGAGAGCGCCGGCGAGAAGGTGCTGCTCGTCCCGGCCGCGGCGGTGAACGGCAGTGCCGTGCTGAACGGGCATCTGACGGCCCACTGGAGCGTGCAGCCCGACTTCGCCCGCCTCGGCGCCGGAGACCTCACGGGGCTGCGCGACCGGGTCCGCGCCTTCGCCGGCAGCCACAGCAACGTGTCGGTCTTCCGCGGGAAGCAGCCGCCGCTCGACGACCTGAAGATCTCCTCCGGCCTGCCGGGAGCCATCGACCAGCTGGCGCTGCCCGCCGTGGCGGCACGGTCCGAGCTGTACCTGCCGAGCGTGATGCTGGCGGTGCTCGCGCTGGCCACCCTGGTGCTCGCCGGCCGCCAGACGACCGTACGCCGCCGCGGCGAACTGGCCCTGCAGCAGGCCAGGGGCTCGGGCACGCTGCGGCTGCTGCGCGGCGCGGGCGTCGAATGGGCGCTCACCGGCGTCCCGGCCGCGCTCGCGGCACCGTACGTCGCCGGTCTGCTGCACCCCGGCAGCCGCGGGTCCGGCGCCTGGGCGGCCGTGGGCCTGACCCTGCTGGTGCACGCCGGGGCCGTGCTGCTGCCCGCGCTGCCGCAGGTGCGGTTGTCGGCGGCCCGGAACCCGCGGGCCGCGGTCGCGCAGCGGCTGGGCGCCGATCTGGCGCTGCTGGCCGTCGCGGTGCTCGGGTACCTGGAGCTGCGGCGGCACCACTCGCTGGTCGGCGCCGGCAGCGGGTCGAACGCGGGCGGCCTGTCGGTTGACCCGGTGCTGGTGCTGGTCCCCGCCGCGGCGAGCGGGGCCGCGGCGCTCCTGCTGCTGCGGCTGCTGCCGCTGACGTCCCGGCTGCTCGACGCGTTCGGCCGCCGCAGCCGGACGCTGGTCGGCGCGCTGGCCGGGTGGCAGCTGAGCCGGCGGTCGGCCCGCAACGCGGGGCCGATCGTGCTGATGTGCCTGGCGGTGTCGGCGAGCGCCTTCGCCACCACGGCGCTGGCCTGCCTGGGCGGCCTGACGACGGAGCAGGCCGCCTACACCGTCGGCGCCGACGTGAGGGTCGCCCCGACCGGCCAGGACGGCTACTCCGCCACGGTCCTGGGCGGCGCCTACCGCGCCCTGCCCGCGGTGACGGGCGTGGCACCGGTGACCCGTACGCCGGCCAACCTGCCGGGCGGAGCCACCGAGGACCTGGTGGGCACGCTCGGCGGCCCCGCGCCCCGGCCCCGGTCCCCGATCGCCGACGGGATCACCCTCCCCGGCCGCCCGACCGCGCTGCTGCTCGACGAGACGCTGCGCAGCGACGGCGACAGCTCCGCGCCGGTCCTGTCGCTGACCTTGCAGGACGCGGACGGGCTGCAGAGCACCGTGTCCGCCGCCCTGCCGGCCGCCGACGGAGCCAGGCACACCCTCGTGGTCCCGCTCGGCCTCCCGCAGAGCGGCGGCCACCCGCGGACGTACCCGCTGACCGTGTCCGCCCTCAACGTCCTGCCGAAACCCGGCGTGCGCGCCGCGCGGCTGGACCTGAGGCTCCACCGGGTCGGCTCCCGCGGCGCCACGGACAGCTGGGCCACCGCCCTGCCCGCCGGGCAGGTCTGGACCGACGGCACCACGCACGCCGCGGACGTCCGCGCGGCGGCGTGCGGCAAGGACGGCCCCGACAGCTACGCCTTCATCGGCGCTCCCGGCGTGTGCGCGATCCTCCCCGGCAGCCCCGGCGTGCTGCATGCCGACGTCAGCACCGGCTTCCGGGACCCGAAGTACGCCGGCGACGCCCCGCCGGGGCAGGACTCCGCCTCGGTCGAGGCGCCGACCGCGCCCGGCGGCCAGGTGCGGCTGGTGGCCGGTCCGGCCGGCGGACCTGCGCCGCTTCCGGTGGTGGCCGACGCCACGGCGCTGCGCGACGGCCATCTCACCGTGGGCAGCACCACCACGCTGGACGTGGGCCTGAGCAGCCCGGTGACCGCGAAGATCGTCGGTGTGCCCGCCTCGCTGCGCGGGCTGGGCCGCGGGCAGGGCCATCTGATCGCCGACCAGCGGCAGCTCGCCGCCGCCCTGACGCTCGCCGGCGGCCTCCAGAAGGACCCCGCCTTCTGGCGGATCGACAGCAGCGACACTTCCCGTACGGCCGCCGCCGTCGCGGCGGAGCCCGCGCTGGGGCACGCGACCACCACGGCGAGCGCCGCCGCGGCACTGCAGGCCGACCCCTTCCGCCGCGGGCTGCACCGGGTGCTGGAACTGGTCCGGCTGCTGGCCCCCGCCTTCGCGGTCGTCGCCTTCACCGTCCACGCGGTGGTCTCCACCCGGCAGCGCCGCAAGGAGTTCGCCCTGCTGCGGGCGATCGGCATCCGCTCCCAGGGCCTCTCGGTGCTGCTGGGCGCCGAGCAACTGGGCCTGGTGCTCTTCGCGGTGATCCCCGGGGCGTTGATGGGCATGGCGCTGGCCTCGACCGTGCTGCCGCTGGTCACCCTGGACGACACCGGCCATGCCCCTTACCCACCGCTGCCGGTGGTGCTGCCGTGGGCCACGGTGGCGCTGGTCACGGCGCTGACCGCGGTGGCCATCGGCGCGGTCGTGCTGCTGCTCGCCCGGCTGCTGGCGCGAGTCGACCTGGTCCGCGTACTGCGAGCGGGGGAGGACCGTTGAGCCGTAAGGCCGGCGACACCCGGAAGGAGCGGACCGCGACACGGTCCGCGCAGACCGGCGCCGCGATGACGCTGCGCCTGATCCGCAGGGAGACCCGGGGCGATCTGCCGCTGCTGGCCTGCCTGGCGGTGCTGGTCGTCGTGTTGACCGCACTGTGCGCGTGGGCTCCCGCGATGGCAGGCCGCCAGGAGGACCGGGCGCTGCGGCAGCGCATCGACGCCGCGCAGGCCCAGGCTCCCCTCATCACCATCACCACCGTGCCGGAGGTCTTCCTCTCCGACCCGCCCTCCCTGCACATGGCCGCCCTGCTCGGCGACGGCCGTACGCTCGCCGGGCGGCTCGGCGGCTCCGCGGCGCGCGACCTCGCCTTCGCCGGCGGCAGCTACGACTACAACCAGGCGGTCGTGGACGCCCCGAGCCCGCCGGGGCCGCCGGTGAGCAGCACCAGACTGGCGATCAGCAACCTGCCGGACGCCGCGGCGCACCTGCGCTACGTCAGCGGCCGGGCACCCGCCGACCACACGCCGTCCGGCACACCGCCGCAGGTCGGGCTGTCGCAGGCCACCGCGCAGGCGCTGGGCGTGGGGGTCGGCAGCCGGCTCGACCTGGAGTTCGCCAAACTTCCCACCGCGCAGCTCACGGACCCCAGGGCAACGCTCGTGGTGAGCGGGGTCTACCGCGCCGCATCCGGCTCCGACGGCTTCTGGAGCGGCCACGCGGCGCTGGCCCAGCCGCTGCGCTATCCGGCGCAGAAGGGCGGCGGCACCGTACTGGCCGCCCGCGGCCTGGTCGGCACCGACGCCGCCGACCTGCTGGCCCACGCCGGGGTATCGGGGCCGATGGTGACCTGGCGGCTGCGCGCCGACCTGCGCGGGGCGGCGCTCGACCGCGCCCGCGACCTGGCCGGTCCGCTGTCCGAGTACAGCGCGGACCTGAACGTGGCGCTGTGCCAGGGTGCGGACCCGTACACCGGCGACGCCAGCTGCCAGGTCGGTGACCACGCCACCGGGTCCCTGCTGGTGACCGACAACCTGACACCGCTCCTGGGCACCTTCACCACCCAGGACCACCAGGCCAGGGCGCTCGCGTCCTTCGCCGTCGACTCGCTGGCCGCCGTCGCGCTGGCCACCACCGCGGTCGCCGTACGGCTGCTGCTGCGCCGCAGGAGGGCGCAGCTGGGGTTGCAGCGCGCCCGGGGTGCGTCCACGGCGCGGCTGGTCCTGCTCCGCAGCGCCGTGGCGTGGCCTGTCGTGCTGCTCGCCGCCCTGCTCGGCTGGGCGGCCGGCGGGCAGCTGGCTCCTGCGGGGACCTCCGGCTCCGCGCAGCCGGTGGCCGCCGCAGCCGCCGCCGTGACCGTGGCGCTGACGCTGTCGGTGATGACCTGGCTGGCGGTCCGCGAGCGGCCCAGGCCCGGCCGGCTGCGGCGCTCGCGCCGTACCCCCGCGGGCGGCCGGCGCATCGTCATGGAGCTGACGGTGCTGCTCGCGGCGGCCGCCGGGGTGGTCGCACTGCGGTCCCAGGGTCCCGACGGGATCCTGGGCGCGGTGCCGGTCCTGGTGGCGCTGGCCGCCGTGCTGGTCCTGCTGCGGATCTACCCGCTCGTCCTGCGCCTCCTGCTGGGCCGCACCCGGCGCAGCAGGGGGGCGGTCGGCGTCGTCGGGATGGCCCGCGCGAGCCAGGACGCCCCTGCGACGGGGCTGGCCCTGTTCGTCCTGGTCCTGACGCTGGGCACCGCGGTCTTCGGCGGACTCGTGCAGCGCACGGTCGGCGACGGCCTGGCGACGGGCGCGACCTGGAGCGCCGGTGCCGACGCCGCCGCCACCGTCGACGGGATCACGGCACCCGCGCCGGGCACGCCGGCCGGCACCGGGATACGTACGGCCGTCCAGCATCTGCGCCCCCTGGACCTGGTGGGGCAGGCCGACGGCGCGGCGATCTCCGCGGTCGCCGTGATCACCGTCGACCCGCGTCAACTGGCCGCCGTCACCCCGAAGTCGCCGCTGGCCGCCACCCTGCTCGCCGCGCTGTCGGCGCCGCCCCCGGCCCAGGCCGGCGGGAGCGTCCGGGTGCCGTCCGTGATCTCCCCCGACCTGCGGGCGAGCGAGCGCACCGGCGGCTTCACCGCGACCGGCGCGTCCCACGGCGACCGGCCGGTGAGCCTGCTGCTGGACCCCGTCCGCACCCTCAGCACCGCGGAGTTGCACGACCCGCTGCTCGGGCCGGTCACGGCACGCATCCGGGCCGGGACGCCGATCCTCATCACCACCGCCGCCGCGGAGCGCCTGATACCGCAGCAGTCCTCGGGCAGCACCGTCCTGCTGCTGCGCGGTGACGGTTCCGCCGCCACCGGCGACGCGGCGCTGCGGTCGGCGGCCGTCCAGGCGCTCGGGCCGCTGGCGCAGGTCCGCACCCGCTCCCAGGCGCTGGCCACCCTGCGCGACGACGGCCTGGTCCGCGGCCTGCGCAGCGTCTACGTCACCAGCTCGGCGCTGGCCGCCCTGGCAGGCCTGCTCGCGGTCGCCATGGAGCTGATCCTCACCTACGACGAGCGCAGCCGTACGACGTCGCTGCTGCGTACGCTCGGACTGGGCGGCAGGCAGGCCGGTGCGGTGCACTTCCTGCAACTGCTGCCGCTCGCGGTGGCCTCGGCCGTCGGCGGCACCCTCCTCGGGGTGCTCGAACCGCGCCTGCTGGCGGGGACGATGGACCTGCGGCAGTTCACCGGCGGCCCCGCCCAGCCGGCGCTGCGCACCGACTACAGCCTGACCCTCGCGCTGGTCGGCGGCGTGGCCCTGGTGGTCTTCGCCGCCGCGGCCACCGAGACCGTCCTGGCCCGCAGGCGCAGGCTGGGCGCGGTCCTACGCCTCATGTGAGGGGGTCGGGCGTCCCGCTCTCCCCTTCGGGGTCCTGCCGCGGTACGGCGGGGGCGGGCCACACCCCGATGTGGTCGTCCTCCAGGGCCAGCCGCACCCGCTTGCGCATGTGCAGGCGCTCGGTGAACTCGCTCGGCAGCTGGAGCCGCCCGTGCCGGTCCATCACCGTGTACTCCTCGGCCGAGAGCGCCTCGACGCCGTGCTCGTCGGTGGCGACCCGGCGCAGCACCTCGGTCGACGTGCGGCCGTTGCGTATCCGTACGGTGCGCTGGACCTGCTCGGACACCAGCGCGTCATGGGTGACCACGACGACGGTGACGCCCAGGTCCTTGTTGGCCCGGCGCAGGGCGGCGAAGACCTCGTCGCTGGTGGCGGTGTCCAGCTCCCCGGTGGGCTCGTCGGCGAACAGGACCCTCGGTTCGTTCGCGTTGGCCACCGCGATGGCGACCCGCTGCTGCTCCCCGCCGGAGAGCTCGTCGGGGTAGCGGTCCCGGCAGTGGACGACACCGAGCAGGTCGAGCAGCTCCTCGGCGCGGGCGCGGCGGCCGGAGCGTCCGACCTTGGTGTAGGTCATCGGAAGCATCACGTTCTCCGCCGCCGACAGGTACGGCAGCAGGTTGCGGGCCGTCTGCTGCCAGACGAAGCCCACCGCCGTACGGCGGTAGCCGAGCCGGGCGCGGCGCTTCATCGTCAGCAGGTCGTGTCCCGCGACCTCGGCGGTCCCCGCGGTGGGGACGTCCTGGCCGGACAATATGCCCAGCAGGGTCGACTTGCCGGAGCCGGACGCCCCGATCACCGCGATCATCTCCCCTTCGGAGACGGCCAGATCGAGGCCCTGCAGGGCCTGCACCTCCACTCCCCCGGTCTGGTAGATCCGCACGAGGTTCTCGCAGACCACCAGTCCCTCCTCGCGGCGCGGGGCGCTGGTCGCGGCGGCCCGCCGCTGGAGTTCGTCCAGGCCCGGTACCTCGCTCTGGCGGTCGTGAGCTGACACGCGGTCCTCCACCGATGCGACGAACGATGCCCGAGGTGCCGGACAGCCGCCAGGATAGTGGGCCGGGCCTGCCGGTGTCCGGGCGGGCCGCGTGGCCGGGTGGTGAGGCCGGGGTCCGCCCCCGGCGGGCCGTTCGGCGGCCACCGCCCCGATCCCGGCGGTACGTTCACGACGCGGACGCTGCGACCCCGCCGAGCAGGAGAGCGGCCACCGCCTCGGGTGCCTCGTGCATGGCGTCGTGCCGGGTGGGGAGGTCGTGGACCTGCCACCCGGGATCGGCCCGGAGCCGGGTGCGGAGTTCGGCGAACGGCGTCCGGTCCTCCCATCCCGAGCAGTAGACGAACTCCCGGCGGGGCACGCGGTCGACGGCGCCCGTGAGCCGGATCGCCTGCAGGAACGAGGCGAGGGGGTGGGGGCGGCGGCGGGGGTCGCCGCCTTCCGGCGGCTGGACGGAGTAGCCGGTGGCCGCAGCGCCGGCGGCGGCCACCTCCCTGAAGTACTCGTTCGTCGACGACCACCACGACTCGCCGTCGCGCGGTACGAAGGCGTCGAGGTGCACCAGCCGTGAGATCCGGCCGGCCGCGCGGTCCGCGGCGGCGGCGACCACCATCCCGGCGTAGCTGTGGCCCACCAGCGTCACGCCGGTGAGGTGGTGGCGGTCGAGGTGCCGCACCACGTCCGCGGCGTGCGTGTCGAGGTTGGCGGTCGCGACCGCCGCCTCGTCGTCGTCCGGCCCCAGGCCGGTCAGGGTCAGCGCGTGCACCTCGTGACCGGCACGCTCCAGCAGCGGGACCACCGTCTCGTACGACCAGGAGCCCTTCCAACCGCCGGGCACCAGAACGAATGTCGCCATGTGTCTCCCCTTCCCTCCCACGCCGTGGCCTCGGGGTACGCCGCCTCGACGCCGTGTGTGCGGCAGGCGGCCACCGCCCATGGAGGAAGTCTCACCGGCTCACGGTGTGGCTCACCACCGCTACGATGCCAAGTGATGCCCGTTCGCCGCCAACCCCGCCCGACCGCCGGCGCGACGTCCTACGTGTGGCCGTCCGGCGGGCGGCACCTGTGGCCGTCCGGCGGGTCGAGCGAGATGCAGTCGCACGCACGGGGCCACCTGGTGTACGCGGCCGGCGGCGTCCTGTCGGTCCACACCGAGCACGGCACGTGGATCGTGCCGGCCAACCGGGTCGCCTGGACCCCCGCCGGGTTCACCCACCGCCACCGCGCCCACGGCGACACCGACATGCGGATCGTCTTCCTCGCGCCGTCGCTGGCCCGGCTCGTACCGGACCGTCCCGCCGTGTTCCTCGCCTCCGGCCTCGCCCGCGAGGTCCTGCTCACCCTGACCGGCCCCAGCGGCGACGACGCCGCACCGGGACACAGCAGAGCCGCGCGCACCCGCCTCCTGCGCGTCCTGGTCGACGAGCTCCGCGAAGCACACGAACAGCCGCTGCACCTGCCGGAGCCGCGGGACGACCGGCTGCAGGCCATCGCCCGGATGCTGCGCGAGACGCCCGCGGACAACTCCACGCTGGCCGAACTCGGCAGGACGGTCGGAGCCGGCACCCGCACCCTCAGCCGGCTGTTCCGCAACGAACTCGGCATGACCTTCTACGAGTGGCGCACGCAGCTGCGCATCCACCACGCGCTCGTGCTGCTCGCCGACGGCCACGACACCGTCAGGACCGCCCACGCCTGCGGATGGTCCAACCCCAGCAGCTTCATCGCGGCGTTCACCGCCGTCATCGGAACGACCCCGGGCCGCTACCGGGCCGGCGGGCGGAGCGGTCCGCGCTGAGATCCCGTCAATTCGGGTCGGCGCCGCGGTGAAAGGCCCGGCGGCGGGCAGACGGACCCCCGACAACCTCGGGAGGCCACCACATGCCGATGACATTCCGCAAGTCGTTCCACATCCTGCCCGGCGTCCGGGTCAACGTGAACCGCAAGTCGCTGTCCATCACCCTCGGGCGCAAGGGCGCCCACCGCACCTGGTCGACCACCGGGCGCCGCACCACCTCGGCGGACCTGCCGGGGCCGTTCGGCTACCGGCACACCGACCGGCGGCGCTGACCGCCGCGTTGCCCGCGAGTCGAACAGGCGTGTCCCGGAAAGCCCGGGGCAGGAGGCCGATATGGGCATCATAGGTTGGATCGTTCTGGGACTGCTCGCCGGCGTCATCGCCAAGGTCATCCTGCCGGGGCGCGACCCCGGCGGCCTGGTGGGGACGACGGTGATCGGTTTCGTCGGCGCTCTGCTGGGCGGGTGGCTGTCGGCGAAGCTGCTGGACAAGCCGATCCCGCACGACTTCTTCGACGGCAAGACCTGGCTGGCCGCCATCGCCGGCTCGCTGGTGCTGCTGATCGTCTACCGGGTGCTGTTCGGCGACTCACGATCCCGCCGCTGACCTGAGCGCCCCCCGACCGGGTCGGGGGGCGCCCGTCCGCCCGTCAGTGCGACATGATGAAGCGCAGGACGAGGCCGGAGGCGGTCGTCCAGTAGGTGACCTGCGCACCGTCGTCGAAGGAGACCGTACCGGGCAGGGCGACCTCGACCGGATCGGTCGCCCTGCTGCCCGGGGTGGGTCCCTGGAGGCTGAGGGGCACGGTCTTCGTGTCGTACGTGTCCATGCCACCACCGTTGGCCAGCAGAGCGGCGTACGCCTGCTCGCCCGGAGCCAGGGTGACGGGGTCGTCCGCGCTGTCCTTGATCACCGCGACCGGCTCCCTGGCGTCGGGGAACCGCAGGTACGGGTAGTGGTAGACCGTGCACTTCTTGCCGCCGGTGTTGGCGACGGTCAGCAGGATGTGCCTGGCGTTCTTGCCCTTGCCGTCCGCGCTCGTCGCGGAGAGCGACACCGAGCCGGCCGTGCACGCGGCGACGCCGCTGCCGCTGCCGTCGTCTCCACCGGTGCTGCCGGTGGCGGTCGCGGTCGGGCTCGGCGCGGACGTGGAGCTCGCCGGACTCGTCGCGCTCGGGGTGTCCTTGGGTTCGGCGGTGGCCGATCCGTCGTCGTCGGACGGACCGCATCCGGTGGACGCGAGCAGCGCTGCGGCCGCCGCGGCCCCCAGGAGGCAGGACGTCCGGGCTCTGGAACTCCGGTGGTTCTTGCGGGCGGTGGTCTTCATGGTCTTCCCCCGTTGTCGGCATTGTGCGGCCCTGCGTCGATGCGGGCGGGCACGCACGCCGAGTCTGCGGCACGGGCACCCGCCCCTCACGCGCCGTCCCGGTCTGTGACGACACCGTGCACGGAAGCGGTCATTCCGTTGCCGGGCCGCGACGGGCGGTAGCCGATAACGCCCGGCGCCCCGGGGCTAGTTCATGGCGTGAAAGAAGTGGTCGGAATCCTTGACACCGCCTCGCACGTGGGCGAGTCTCGTCAGCGTCGGGAGAGCGCTCTCCCGCCTGCTTCGCCCGTCGAGTTCCCACCCCCCACCAGCCCGCACGGACGGCTCCCGCGGTTCCGCCCGGGCTCACGGTGACCCGCGCCCGCGCAGGGCGGCGCGTCACCAGAAACGGAGCGCGCACGCATGAACGCCCCGCCCAGCCCCGCCCAGCGCTTCCGGTCCCGCCGGCGCCGTCCGCAGGGCCGCCGGCGCACCGTGGAGGTCCTGGCGGCCGCGGTCGCCCTGGTCCTGTCGACCGGCGTCGCCGCCGTCACCGGGCAGGCCGCCGCCGCGGACCAGCCGTGGACGAACGCCGCGCAGGCCCCGCTGGACCGCGCCAACGAACTGCTCGCGGCGATGACCCAGACCGAGAAGCTGGCCATGATGCACGGCGGCCAGGGATGCGGCTACGCCGGCTGCGTCGACGCCAACTCCCGCCTCGGGATACCGGCGCTGCGCCTGCAGGACGGCCCGGTCGGCGCCGGCGACGGGTTCACCGACGTCACCCAGCTGCCGGCCCCGGTCGCGGGCGCCGCGAGCTGGGACACCGCGCTGATGAACCAGTACGGCCAGGTGCTCGGCTCCGAGCAGTGGGGCAAGGGCACCAACGTGGTGCTGGCCCCGACCATCAACATCGTGCGCGACCCGCAGTGGGGACGGGCCTTCGAGTCCTTCGGCGAGGACCCCTACCTCGCCGGGCAGATGGGCGCCGCCGACATCCAGGGCATCCAGAGCCAGGGACCGATGGCGCAGGTCAAGCACTACGCGGTCTACAACCAGGAGACCAACCGCAACAACATCACCGACAACGCGATCGTCTCGGACCGCACCGAGCGGGAGATCTACCTGCCGGCGTTCGAGACGTCGGTCAAGCAGGGCGGCGCCGACTCGGCGATGTGCTCCTACTCCGCCGTCAACGGCGCCTTCGCCTGCGAGAACGGCCAGTTGCAGAACACCGTCCTCAAGGGCGACATGGGCTTCACCGGGTTCGTCACCTCCGACTGGGGCGCCACCCACTCCACCGTCGCGTCGGCCGACAACGGCCTGGACATGGAGATGCCGGGCAGCGACTACTACGGCTCGGCGCTGACCACCGCGGTCGCAGGCGGCCAGGTGTCGCAGGCGACGATCGACGACCACGTCCGCCGCATCCTGACCTCGATGTTCAAGGCGGGCCTCTTCGACCGCACGCAGTCCGGCAGTGCGGGCGCGGTGGTGACCAGCGCCGCGCACAACGCCACCGCGAAGCAGGTCGCGCAGGAGGGGGCGGTGCTGCTGAAGAACAGCGGCCCGGTCCTGCCGGTGGCGGGAGGCACCGACTCGATCGCCGTGATCGGCGACGACGCGGGCACCCACGCCATGGCGCAGGGCGGCGGGAGCGCGGCGGTCAACGCCTCTTACCTGGTCACGCCCTACCAGGGCATCAAGGACCGGGCCGGCAGCGGCGTGAACGTCAGCTACTCGCAGGGCACCGCGGCCGCCGACGGGGCGCTCCCGCCGCTGGGCAGCGCGTACCTGACGCCGAGTTCGGGCAGCGGCGCGGGGCTCACCGCGTCGTACTACAACAACACCGGCCTGACCGGCACCCCGGTGGTCACCCGCAACGAGTCCGCCGTCGACAACGTGTGGGGCGGCGCGTCACCAGCCCCCGGCGTCAACGCCGCGAACTGGTCGGCCAAGTGGACCGGCACCCTGCACCCGCCGGCCACCGGCACCTACCAGCTGTCGCTGACCAGCGACGACGGCTCGCGGGTGTACGTCAACGGGCAGCAGATCGTCAACAACTGGTTCAACCAGGGCAGCACCACCCGCACCGGCAGCGTGTCGCTGACCGCAGGGCAGCCGGTCAGCATCGAGGTCGACTACTACAACGCCGCGGGCGCCAGCAACGCCACGCTCGGCTGGTCGATCCCCGGCCAGTCGCCGCACGACCAGGCGGTCGCGGCGGCGCGGGCGGCCAAGCTGGCCGTCGTGTTCGTCTCGAACTTCGAGTCCGAGGGCGGCGACCTGAGCGGCATCGGCCTGTCGTCCGCGCAGAACACCCTCGTCACCGACGTGGCGGCGGCGAACCCCAACACGGTCGTCGTCGTCAACAGCGGCTCGGCCGTCACCATGCCCTGGGTCAACGCCGTCAAGGGCGTGGTCGAGGCGTGGTACCCGGGCCAGGAGGACGGCAACGCGATCGCGTCGCTGCTCTTCGGCGACACGAACTTCAGCGGCAAGCTCCCGGTGACCTTCCCGACGGCCCTGTCGCAGGGGCCGACCACCTCCGCGGCCCAGTGGCCCGGCCAGAACGGGCAGGTGCAGTACTCCGAGGGGCTCAAGGTCGGCTACCGCTGGTACGACAGCCAGAACATCGCGCCGATGTTCCCGTTCGGCTTCGGGCTGTCGTACACCACCTTCTCCTACGCGAACCTGACCGTCGGGCAGCCCGACGGCGCAGGCAACGTGGCGGTCGGCTTCGACGTCACCAACAGCGGCTCGCGGGCCGGGGCCGAGGTGCCGCAGGTCTACGTGGGCCAGCCCGCCACGACCGGTGAACCGCCGAAGAACCTGCGCGGCTTCACCCGGATCACCCTCAACCCCGGGCAGACCCAGCACGTGGCGATCACCCTGGACGCGCGCAGCTTCCAGTACTGGAACAACGGCTGGACCGACGCGGCCGGCACCAACAGCGTCTACGTCGGCTCCTCGTCGCGCGACATCCGGCTCACCGGCAGCACCACGATCGCCGGCGGTACGGGCGGCGGTACGCAGACGGCCCTGCCGCGCACCGGCTGGACGGCGACCGCAACCTCCAGCAGCGGCGGCGACGTCCCGGCGAACATGTTCGACGGCAGCACGGCAACCCGCTGGAGCACCGGCGCTCCGATGGCGAACGGGCAGTCCTTCACCCTCGACCTGGGGGCGGCCAGGAGCATCGACCGGGTGGTCATGGACTCGGCGGGCAGCACGGCCGACTACGCCCGCGGCTACCAGGTCCTCACCTCCACCGACGGCACGAACTTCGGCAGCGCGGTGGCCACCGGCACCGGGACCGCCGCCCAGGTGACGGCGAACTTCCCCGCCACGACGGCCCGTTACGTCAAGGTCGTCCAGACCGGCACCTCCACCAGCTGGTGGTCGATCGCGGAGCTGAACGTCTTCACCGACGGCAGCACCGGTGGAACGGGCGGCACGGGCACCGTCCTGCCCAGGACCGGCTGGACGGCGACCGGGTCGTCGAGCGGCGGCGGGGACGTGCCGGCGAACATGCTCGACGGCAGCACGGCAACCCGCTGGAGCACCGGCGTCCCGATGGCGAACGGGCAGTCCTTCACCCTCGACCTGGGCGCGGCGCGGACCTTCTCCAAGCTGACGATGGACTCGGCGGGCAGCGCGGCCGACTACGCCCGCGGCTACCAGGTCCTCACCTCCACCGACGGCACGAACTTCGGCAGCGCGGTGGCCACCGGCACCGGGACCGCCGCCCAGGTGACGGCGAACTTCCCGGCGACGACGGCCCGTTACGTCAAGGTCGTCCAGACCGGCACGTCCACCAGCTGGTGGTCGATCGCGGAGGTCAACCTGACCTCCTGACCTCCGCACCTCCGCACCTCCGCCCGGAGCGGGGCGGTACGGGGACCGACCTCCGTACTGCCCCGTACCGCCTCAGCGGCGCTGGCCGGCCGGGGGCGGCGCCGTCGATCCGCGCGGGACCAGGCTGGGGACCTGGGCTGCGTGGGAGACCGCCTCGCGGTGCGCCATCACATCGAAGAGGGTCTCGGTGACATCGGCGCCGAAGGAGAAGATGTCGTGCTGCATGGCCGAGAGGGTGGGCCGGGTCAGCTGGCACAGCAGGGAGTCGTCCCAGGCCAGCACCGACAGGTCGTGCGGCACGGAGAGGCCGAACTCCGCGATCACGCCGAGCGCGGTGACCGCCATGAGGTCGTTGTCGAACACGATCGCCGTCGGGCGCTCCGGGGACAGCAGCAGCGAGCGGCAGGCGCGGCTGCCCTGGTCGGCGGAGAAGTCGGCGACCACCGTGCGGGCGGTCAGGCCGAGTTGCTGCGCGGTCTCGCCGAACGCCTTGCTGCGGATGGCGCTGTGGCCCAGCTCCTCCGGGCCGCTGACCCGGGCGATCCTGCGGTGGCCGAGCGCCGCCAGGTACTGGACGGCCTCCGCGGTCGCCGCGGCGTCGTCGGTCCACACCGAGGTGAAGGGGCCGGCCAGTGACGGGTGCCCGACCACGACGGCCGGCAGGCCGATGCCCGAGAGCACCGGGATACGCGGATCGTCGGTCCGCAGGTCGACGAGGATCGAGCCGTTGATCCGGTTGCCCTGCCACCACCCGCGCTGGACCTCGATCTCCTCCTCGGGCTCCACCAGGCGCAGCAGCAGCGAGCAGGAGTGCCGGGACAGCACGCTCTCGATGCCGGAGATGAACTCCATGTAGAACGGTTCCAGGCCCAGCATCCGGGCCGGCCGGGCGATGGCCAGGCCGACGGTGTGCACCGCGCGCCCCGACAGCGACTGCGCTGCCTGGTTGGGGCTCCAGCCCAGGTCGCGGGCGGCCTGCAGGATGCGCTCCTTGGTCTTCGAGGAGACGCCCGGCTTGTCGTGGACCGCGATGGTGACGGCGGAGGGCGACACCCCGGCGAGCTTGGCCACGTCCTTGATCGTGGCCTTGCGGCCCTCCCCCGACGCTGTCGTGCGAGCCATCAGGAAGTCCACCTTCACGTCGTTGCCGGAGTACCGCGCCGCGACCGGTAGAGCGCGCGAGTACCCGCGACCCCACTGTGCTGGACCGATACGACGACGCCCACAATAGCCTCCGGCCGGGGGGAGCACCACGGCCGCGCGACGCTGCCGGCCTGCGGCCTTGCGCATGGGTGCGCCGCTCTCACCAGGGGATCTGGTGGAACGTTTTACGACCAGGCCCCGACATGAACCCGGGCGCAAGGCACTCGACCCGACACCCCGCCGCGGGGCGAACCAGCCGTGCCCGTCAGGGCGTCGCAGCGCCGCCTGCCCCGGCGGTCCGGCACGGTGGCCGAGGATTCGGTGAGTGCCGGTCTGCGGCTCACGGTAGACGCCGCACCGGCATTACGTCTATAAAACGTTCAAGAGGCGGATCCGGGGGCTGCCGCCCGGCCTGTTGCCCACGACACCGGGAGACGACGATGGAACTGGCGACTCGCACCTGGGGCGCCGCCGGCGGCCGGGTGGCGCTGCTGGTGCACGGCATGATGGCCGACCACAGCACCTGGCGCCGGGTCGGCCCCGCGCTGGCCGACCGGGGCTACCACGTGCGGGGGCTCGACCTGCCGGGCCACGGGGGCAGCTTCCGTGCGGCCGGCCCGGACGGCGGCCGCCGCTACCGGCTGGGGGACATGGCCCGCGCCGTGGCCGCCGCCTGCCCCGGCGGCGCGGACCTGGCGATCGGGCACTCGCTGGGCGCGCTGGTGCTGGAACGGGCGATCTCCCGGGGTCTGACGGTCGGCCGGGCCGTCTACAGCGACCCCGCGTGGCGCAGCGAGCCCCATGACCTGGCACCGGCACGCGCCTACAAGCACGCCACGCGGGAGGAGATCCGGACCGCCAACCCCCGCTGGGAGGACGCGGCCGTCGACGACGAGGTGCGGTGCCTGGCGGTGTGGGACCCGGACACGCTGGCGGTGCTGGAACCGCCGCCCGGCCTTCCGGAGTCCGCACTCACACCGTCGCTGGTGCTGCTCGCCGACCCCAGCGAGCGCGTCCCGCCGCAGCAGCAGCGGCAGTTGCGGTCACGGGGTTCGTGGTGCGTACGGTGCCCGGCACGGGGCACTCCGTCCACCGCGACGACTTCCCCGGGTTCATGGCCGCGCTGTCCGGCTGGACCTAAAACGCTACATTAAACGGGTGCCGCGTCCCGCACGACCGTACCGCCTCCTCGCCCACCCTCCTGATCCGGACGGAGAAACAGTCATGGTCACCAGCGCTCCCGAGGCATCGCATGCCTCCCGGCCACCGGCCGGCGGCCGGCTCCTGGCCGCCGTCGACATCGGCGGCACCAAGATCGCCGGGGCCGTGCTCGACGCCGGCGGAACCGTCCTGCACCGCGCTCAGCGGCCGACCCCGCCCGGCGGCGGGCCCGAGGACGTGTTCACCGCCGTCCGGGAAGTCCTGGAACAGCTGGCCGCGCTGCCGCAGTGGGGCCGCGTGAGCTCGCTGGGCATCGCCAGCGCGGGTCCCGTCGACATCGCCCGGGGCCTGGTGAGCCCGGTCAACATCCCGGGATGGCGGGGCTTTCCGCTGGTGGACAGGGTGCGGGAGCTGCCGCAGGCCGCCGGGCTGCCGGTGGTGCTGTGCGGCGACGCGGTCGCCATGACGGCGGCCGAGCACCGGCTCGGCGCCGCCCGCGGCTGCCGGGACGCGCTGTGCATGGTGGTGTCCACCGGAGTGGGCGCGGGCCTGGTCATGGACGGCGCCGTCCGCAACGGCCCGACCGGCAACGCCGGCCACCTCGGGCACATCACCGTCGACCTGCTCGGTGACCCCTGCCCATGCGGCGCCCGCGGCTGCGTCGAGCAGCTGGCCAGCGGTACGTCCCTGACCCGGCGGGCGCTGCAGAACGGGTGGCGGCCCGCAGGTGAGCCCGACGGCGCCGCCCTCGCGGCGGACGCCCGCGCCGGCGACGCCATCGCCCTGGCGTCCTTCGACACCTCCGCGCGGGCGCTGGCCGCGGCCGTCGCGGCGGTGGCGACCCTGGTGGAGATCGAGGTGGCCGTCATCGGCGGCGGTGTCGCCGAGGCCCACGACGTGCTCTTCCCCCCGCTGCGCCGGCACCTGGCGTCCTACGCGGTGCTGCCGTTCGCCGCCGGAGTCCGCATCGAGGTGGCCGCACTGCGTGCCGACGCGGGGCTGATAGGAGCCGCGCTGATCGCATCCGACCTGCAACCGGCCGGGGCGGCCTGCTGAGCGGGGCCGGCAGATCCCCTCTCCCCGGCAGGCGGCCCGGCTGGTCCGGTCTCGTACGGTCTCGCGCAGGCCAACCCGGCCCGCCTAAAGTGGACCTGTGGCCGGAGTGACGTAAGCGACTCACGGGTTCCCCCGTCGCCGTCGTGGCAGGGCGCGGCCGGAGTCCGGGCGGACCCGCGCACGTCGCGGGCTCCGCAGCGATCCGGCCGGCTCCTCCTCCCCACAAGGAAGGCCACTGGCGTGAGCAACGAAGAGCACATCAGCACAGGGACCACACCGCAGAGGCGGCCGCGCGGCCTGCCGCGGCGGCAACTCCTCGGCGCGGCAGGGGCGTTCGCCGTCGCGAGCGCCGCCGGAACAGCGCGGGCCGACGCGCCCGCCACCACCCCTGCCACCACCCCTGCGCCCGCCCCGGCCGCCGCCCCCGTGCCCGGACCGCGGGCCGCCCGGGCCGGCACGCGGCCGCTGTTCGTCGGCACGTACACCTCCTCCGGCGGCCCGGGTGTCGCCCTCAGGACGTACGACCCCGCAACGGGGGCGGTCAGCGGATCGGGCGCCCTGTCCGAGGTGTCCGACCCGTCGTTCCTGGCCGCGTGGGGCAGCGACCTGCTCTACTGCGTCGACGAGTACCAGAACCGGGTGACCGCCGTCACGGTGTCGGACGGCGGACCTGCCGTGCTGAACAGCAGCGGCACCGGCGGTTCCGGGCCCTGCCACCTCGTGGTGCACCCGGCCGGCGGCCACCTGCTGACGGCGAACTACGACTCCGGGAGCGTCGCGGTCCACCGGCTCGCCGCCGACGGTTCGCTGGGGCAGCGCACCGACCTCGTGCAGCACACCGGCTCAGGCCCCGACCCCGACCGGCAGAGCGGGCCGCACGCCCACATGGTGCTCAACGACCCTGCCGGGGGCTTCGTGCTGGCCGTCGACCTGGGCACGGACAGCGTCTACACCTACCGCCTCGACACCGGCACGGGGAAGCTCGCCGCCGTCTCGACCGCGACGGTGTCCCCGGGCGCGGGTCCCCGGCACGCCGCCTTCCACCCCTCGGCGCGCTACCTGTACGTGGCCGACGAGTTGGGCGACTCCCTGACCGTGTGCGGCTACAACCCGGAATCGGGCCTGGTGACTCCCGGCGACTCGCTGCCGACGGTGCCGGCCGGCGAGGGCGGCTCCGGGCGCAACTACCCCGCTGAGGTGCTCGTATCGGCCGACGGCGCGTTCGTCTACGTGTCGAACCGCGGCCACGACAGTGTCGCGCGCTACGAAGTGTCCTCAGACGGCGGGCAGTTGCGGCTGCTCGACGCCGTCGCCTCCGGCGGTGCCTACCCGCGCCACATGGCCCTGGACCCCGGTGGCGACTGGCTGTTCGCGGCCAACCAGAACTCCGGGACGGTGGCGGTGTTCGCCCGCGACCGGGCGACGGGCGCCCTGACGCCGGCCGGCGCCCCGTTCGCGGTCACGGCGCCGGTGTGCGTGCTGCCCGGGTAGCCGGCGCGGGCTCACGCACGATCGGGCCACGCCGGGCGCCCTGTTGAAGGCCGACGAACCTCCGCGCCGGGACCCGTCACCGCACCGACTCGGCGACCGGACTCATCGCGCCGGTGGCGTTGACGCAGCGCAGGGCCGTCGCCAGCCGCTCGGGATACTCGCCGTTCCAGCCGGTGACGGTGAACTCGGCGCTCTCGCCGGGCAGCAGGGTGACCAGCCCGCGGTCGGTGCGGGCGTCGGGGTGCAGGCGGTCGGCCTGGAGCAGCAGGTCGCGGAGCAGGGTGCGGGCGGTGACGGTCACCCGCACTCCCCCGGGCCGCAGCGTCACCTCGGTGGCCATCTCCGCGACCGGGTAGGCGAACGCGTGGTCGGGGACCGGGAAGTGCACCGCACGCAGCCCGTCCGCGTCGGCGACGAGGAAGTCGCGCGCGGAGCCGGCCGGGACCGCGACCTCACCCGGCAGCTCGATCAGGGCCACGGAACGGGCCGCCACCCGCACGGGCAGCTGCGCCTCCGCCCCCGGTCCTCCGTGGGCGTCGACCCGGCGCACCCGCGCCTGGCAGGTCCAGGGCTCGCCGCTCTGGTTGACGGCGGCCAGCACGAGCCGGCCGCCGCGTTCCTGCAGGGTCAGCAGGCGGTCGGCGTAGAGGCGCTTCAGCTCGTGGTAGAGCGGCTTCTCGCGGCCGTCGCCGTCGACGGCGGCCCACGAGGTCACCGGCCAGCAGTCGTTGAGCTGCCACAGGACGGCTCCCGCGCAGCGCGGCCAGTGCGAGCGCCAGTGCTCGACGCCGGTGGCGATCGCACGGGCCTGGTTGACCTGGGTCAGGTAGTGCCAGGTGTCGAAGTCGGCGGGTTCCGCGAAGTGGTGGGCCAGGCCGCGGGCGAGCTTGCCGTTGCCGTCGCCGGCCTTCTGGTGGTGCAGCATGCCGGGCGAGTCGGGCGTCAGCGGGTCGTCGGACAGCGCGCGGCGGACGGTGGCGTACGCGGGCGGCGCCTGCCAGCCGAACTCGGCGACGAAGCGCGGGACGTCGTCGCGGTAGGCGGTGTGGTCGAGCCGGTTCCACACCTCCCAGGAGTGGGTGGTGCCGTGCCCGGGGTCGTTGGGGTGCAGCTCGCGCGAGCCGGACCAGGGGCTGCCCGCCCAGTACGGCCGCGTGGGGTCGGTCCCCGCGACGACGCGGGGCAGCAGGTCGAGGTAGTAGCCCTCGCCCCAGGACGCCCCGGCAAGAGCCGGCTCCCAATCCCAGTCGCGGAAACCCCACAGGTTCTCGTTGTTGCCGTTCCAGACCGCAAGCGACGGGTGCGGCATCAGCCGGACGACGTTCTCCCGCGCCTCGGCCTCGACCTCCGAGCGCAGCGGTTCCTCCTCGGGGTAGGCGGCGCAGGCGAACGGGAAGTCCTGCCAGACCAGCAGGCCCAACTCGTCGCAGGCGTCGTAGAAGTCGTCGCTCTCGTAGATGCCGCCGCCCCACACCCGCACCAGGTCCACGCCCGCCGCCGTGGCCTGCTCCAGGCGCCGCCGGTAGCGCTCGGGAGTGACGCGGGAGGGGAAGACGTCGTCGGGTATCCAGTTGACGCCGCGGGCGAACAGCGGTGTCCCGTTGACGACCAGGGTGAAGGCGCTGCCGTGCTCGTCGGGGGTGGTGTCGATCGCCACGCTGCGGAAGCCGACCGCGCGCTCCCACACGTCGAGCGGGGCAGCGCCGTCGCCGGAGAGCGTGACGGTGCAGGCGTACCGGTGCTGCTCGCCGTAGCCGCGCGGCCACCACCGCTCGACGCCGGGCACCTCGGCTCGTACCGTCAACCGGTCGCTGCCTGCCGGGAGTTCGGCGTGGACGTCGGTGCCGGCGACGCTGAGGACCAGGCGCAGGGCGCGGCCGGCCCCGCTCACGGCCCGCTCGACGGTGACGTGTACGGAAACGATTCCGGTGCCGTCCTCGGCGACCGTCACCTCCGGGCGGACCTCCGCCAGCCGGGCGGTCGACCACTGCTCCAGCCGCGGCTGCCGCCACAGTCCTGCGGTGACCAGGGTCGGTCCCCAGTCCCAGCCGAAGGAGCAGGCCATCTTGCGGATGAACTGGAAGGGCTCGGAGTAGGGGCCGGGCCGGTCGCCGAGCAGCCCGCGGACCCGCTCGGCCTCCGCGTACGCCGAGGTGAACGCCACGGTCAACGGCACTCCGCCGCCGCGGAGTTCGCCGGTGACGTCAAAGCGGTACGAGCGGTGCATGTTGCGGGTGCGGCCGAGGACGCTGCCGCCGAGGCGGATCTCGGCGACGGTGTCGAGGCCGTCGAAGACCAGGTCGGTGCGCTCGTGTCCTGCGCCGCCCGCGGGCAGTTCGGTGCTGTACGTCCAGTCGGCCCGGCCGACCCAGGCCACGTCGGTCTCGTTGCGGTCGAGGAAGGGGTCGGGGATCAGGCCCGCGGCCAGCAGATCGGTGTGCACGCAGCCGGGAACGGTCGCGGCCACGGGCCGGCCGGCCAGGCCGCCGGGTGCGTGCGCGGGCAGGTGCCTGGAGTCGTCCGGGCGCAGGGTCCAGCCGCGGGTGAGCGGCGTGCTGACCTTCATGCGGTCTCCTTGGCCCCGAGGGGCTCGTCAGTGGCGGGGGTACGCGGCCGCCTGCCCTCCGGCGGCGTCACTTGGTGGCGCCGGAGGCGAAGCCGTTGTAGATGAAGCGCTGCAGGGCGAGGAAGACGACCAGGCTGGGGATGATGACCAGCGCGGCGCCCGCCGAGATGACCTCCCAGTGGGCTCCGTAGGGACCCTTGAAGCGGAACAGCGAGGTCGAGATGGTGCCGAGGCTGTCGTCCGGCATGTAGAGGAAGGGGATGTAGAAGTCGTTGTAGATGGCCACACCCTTGACGATCACGACGGTGGCGATGGCGGGCTTGAGCAGCGGGACGATGATCCGCCAGTAGATGGTGAAGGAGTTGGCGCCGTCGAGCCGGGCGGCCTCGTCGAGCGAGATCGGGATCGACCGGATGAACTGCAGGAAGATGTAGATGGACACGATGTCGGTGCCCATGTAGAGCAGGACCGGCGCCCAGCGGGTGTCCATCACTCCGAGCCGGTTGACGATCTGGTAGGTGGCGACCTGGGTGGTCACGCTCGGGACGAGCGAGGCGATCAGGAACAGCGCCATCACCAGCCGCCTGAACCGGAAGGTGAACCGGTCGATGGCGTAGGCGGTCATCGACCCGATCAGCACCGTGCCGGTCACCGAGAACACCAGGATGAACGTGGTGTTCCCCAGGGCGCGCAGCATGTTGCCGTCGGTGAACGCCACCGCGTAGTTGTGGAGGTTGAACCAGTCGTGCGGCGCGGCCAGCGCCCCGCCGGTCGCCATCTCCTTGCTGGTGCGCAGCGAGGTGAGCAGCACCGCGGCCAGCGGGACCACGACGACCGCGCAGGACAGGACGAGCGACAGGTACTTCAGGAACACCGCGACGCGGTTGCGCAGCGGGGCCGGCCGGACGGCGGACCGCGGTGCCCGCGCCACGGCGGGGCTGCTGAGCACGGTCATGACTGTTCCACCCTCTCGTCGGGAAACAGCAGGCGCTGCACCCAGGTCACCAGCAGCACGATGGCCAGCAGTACGACGGCCGCCGCGGAGGCCAGTCCGGTCTTGTTGAAGTTGAACGCCAGCTTGATCGTCTGGATGACGAAGGTCTCGCTGTTGTTGGAGCCGCCGGTCATGATGAACGGGATCTCGAACACCGACAGCGATCCGGAGACCGCGAGGATCACGCTCAGGCTGATGATCGGCCGGATGCTGGGCGCGATGACGTAGCGGAACTGCTGCCAGCGGCTCGCGCCGTCCAGTGCCGCGGCCTCGTAGAGCTGCGGCGGGATGGACTGGATGGCGCCGAGGAACAGCACCATGTTCAGGCCCATGAACCGCCACACCGACACCCCGGCCAGCGAGGTGTTGACCAGGTGCGGGTCGCCCAGCCACAGGTGCGGTCCGACGCCGAACCAGTGCAGCACCGTGTCGAGGGTGCCGCCGGGCTGGAAGAAGTAGAGGAACACGAAGCCGACGGCGACTCCGTTGATCAGGTAGGGGAAGAACAGGATGCCCTTGAACAGGTTCCGCAGCCGGGTGTCGAAGCTGAGGACGGTGGCGAAGTACAGCGCCGCGCAGATCTGCACGGCAGACGCCCCGAGGTAGAACAGGCTGACCCAGAAGACCTGGAAGAGCTGCGGCCGGGTGAACAGGTCGGTGTAGTTGTCCAGCCCGACCCAGTTGCGGGTGGGACTGATGCCGTCCCAGTCGGTGAAGCTGTAGGAGAACATGTCCACCACCGGCAGCCAGGTGAAGGCCACCAGCAGCACGAGCGGTGCGAGCAGGTACAGCCAGGGGGTGAACCACCAGGCTCCGCCCCGGCGGCGCAGCCGCGGGCGGCGCCGGGTCGTGGAGCGGGCCGCGTCCGGCGGCGGCAGGGTGCGGGCGGGCGGCGTGCGGCCCGCGGTCCGCGGTGCGCTCATGGGGTCCTTCTTCCGGTGGCCGCTCGGCTGGGCGGCGGCGTCGTGGGTCGGTGCTGGCCGAGGACGGGCGCGGGGCGTTGCCCCGTACGCCGGTGGTGCGCACCGCGGCTCCGCCCGGACCCGTGCCGGGTCGGAGCCGCGGTGCCGGCAGGGGCCGGTCAGCCGACCGTGCCCAGCGCGTCGGACCACTTCTTGTTCAGGTCGTCGAAGATCGAGTCCTTGTCGCCGCCTGCCGCCCCGCGGGCGACGTCGACGATGTGCTGCGGGTAGTCCTGGGAGTTCAGGCCGATCTCGGAGGCCTTGTCGATCTCGTCGACCTGCGCCGTCCTGCCGTACGCCATGTGCACGAACTGCACGCCCGCGTCCTGGAACGGCTTGAGGTCGTCGGGCAGCGGCGAGCCCTTGACCGAGGAGATCGACAGCGCGGCCCGGGCGTCACCGGACCTGTTGACGAACCAGTCGATCCAGGCGCGCGCCGCCGCCTTGTTCTTGGAGTGGACGTTGACGCCGTACTGGTAGTCGGGGCGCACGACGGAGCAGAAGTGGCCGTCCTTCTGGGTCGGGAAGGGCATGAAGCCGATGTCGTCGGGGTTCTTGCCGGCCTTCTCTGCGGCGTCCCGCATCTGCACCACGGCCCACGAGCCGAGCCACATGGTGGCGACCTTGCCGCTGCCTATCAGGGCCTTGGAGTTCTCCCAGTTGGTGGTGTTGGGGTCGGCCTCGGACAGCTTCTCGTGCACGACGTCGTACAGCAGCGAGTCGACGGTGTTCAGGTCCTGGCCGGGTCCCCAGGGGTCCTTGGTGGTGGCGAGCTTGTCGTTGGCCGCCGGGTCGCAGCTGGGCGAGCCCAGCGCGTTGCCCCAGTTCGTCATGGGCCAGCCGTCGTGGTAGTTCGTGTAGTACGGGGTCGCGCCGGTCCTGGCCTTGACGGCCTTGAGGTCGTCGACGAACTGCTGGGGCGTGGTGGGCCAGTCGGTGACGCCGGCCTGCTTCCACACGGCCTTGTTGTAGACGAAGCCGTTCGCGGTGCCGATGTTGGCGATGCCGTAGACCTTGCCGTCGACGGTGGCGTGGTCGGTGAAGTCGTAGGTCTTGGACAGGTCGGCGGAGGTGCCCAGGGAGGCGAAGAACGTCGGGTACTGCTTGAGCGGCACCGAGTTGGGGATGGACAGCACGTCGCCGTAGTTCTTGCTGTTCATCCGGATCTTGACGTCGCCCTCGTAGTCGGTGAGGCCCTGGAACTTCACCGTCACATGCGGGTAGAGCTTGTTGAACTCCGCGGCGTACTTCTTGGCGGTGCCGTCCTGCACCTGGTCGGTGCGGTTGGTCAGGACGGTGATGGTGCCCGTCACCGTGGCCGGGTCGGCCGGCACCTGGGCCGCGTCGTCCGCGGACGAGCCACCGCCGCCGCTCCCCTGGCCGCAGGCGGCCAGGCCCATGGCGAGCACCACCGCGGTGGCCGCAAGAGCTGTTCTACGCATGCCGATCCCACTCCCTTGTCACTGAACGGAAAGCGCCGCACTGCATGCCGCGCAGCGACGGACGTCTCGTCGTCGGGGCGAAGCGGCTCGATGGCTGCATAACGTAGACGGATCGCAGGGCCGTGTCCATAGAACGGTCTAGTTTGCCGATGGCATGCTGATCCCACCTGCACCGGAGCGGATGACTACTGTGTCTTTACTTAACTTCTGTCGCGGCATCAGCCCCGCTTCCCCGGCGAGAGCCGCGTGCGACAGCCGGAAGCGCACACCACCCTGCTCCCCGCTCCGAGCGGCCTGCCTAAAACGCGCGAGCGCCGGGGCGATAGTCTGCGGTCGCACCTCCATCGACCAGCAGCCAAGGACGCACTCATGAGAATCCTCAGCGCCGAGGTCATCGTCACCAGCCCCGGCCGCAACTTCGTCACCCTGAAGATCACCACGGACGACGGGCTGACGGGTCTGGGCGACGCCACCCTCAACGGGCGTGAACTGTCGGTCGCCTCCTACCTGTCCGACCACCTCGTGCCGCTCCTGGTGGGCCGCGACGCGGCCCGTATCGAGGACACCTGGCAGTACCTGTACCGCGGGGGCTACTGGCGCCGGGGCCCGGTCACCATGGCCGCCATATCCGCGGTGGACACCGCGCTGTGGGACATCAAGGCCAAGGCGGCCGGCATGCCGCTCTACCAGCTGCTCGGCGGCCAGTCCCGCACGGGCGCCCTCGCCTACGGGCACGCCTCCGGGCGGGACGTCCCCGAACTGCTCGACTCCGTGCGCGCCCACCTGGAAGCCGGCTTCCGCGCGGTCCGCGTGCAGACCGGGGTACCCGGGCTCGGCCCGGTCTACGGGGTCGCCGCGTCGACCGCCGGCACCCGCTACGACTACGAGCCCGCCCGCCGGTCGGGGGCCGGCGCCCCGCCGGCGCCGGCTGAGGAGACCTGGGACACCCGCGCCTACCTGCGGCACGTGCCGAGCGTCTTCGAGGCCGTGCGCGGCGAGTTCGGCCCGGAACTGCCGCTGCTCCACGACGGGCACCACCGGATGACGCCGGTGCAGGCGGCCCGCCTGGGCCGCGACCTCGAACCGTACGACCTGTTCTGGCTGGAGGACGCCACCCCCGGCGAGGACCAGGCCGCGCTGCGGCTGATCCGCTCGCACACCACCACGCCGCTGGCCATCGGCGAGGTGTTCAACTCCGTACACGACTACACGACGCTGCTGACCGAGCGGCTGATCGACTACGTGCGCTCGGCGGTCACCCACACCGGCGGCATCACCCCGATGCGCCGCCTGCTGGACCTGGCCGGCCTGTACGGCGCGAAGTCGGGCATGCACGGCCCCACCGACATCTCCCCCGTCGGCATGGCCGCCGCCCTGCACCTGGACCTGGCCGTCCACAACTTCGGCATCCAGGAGTACATGCGCCACGACCCGCTCACGCTGGAGGTCTTCCGCACCTCCGCGACCTTCCAGGACGGCCTGCTCCACCCGGGCGAGAACCCCGGGCTCGGGGTGGAGATCGACGAGGAGGCGGCGGCCCGCTTCCCCTACGAGGCGGCGTATCTGCCGGTGAACCGGCTGGTGGACGGCACCGTCCACGACTGGTAGCGGTGGTCCGACGCGTACGGCGTCGCCTGCGCGGCCGGGACCGCACGTCCCGGCCGCCCAGGGGTGCTCATCCGGTCACGAGGCCCCGGGCATGGGGTGCTGCCGGAAGAACTGCCACATGAGGGTGTCGGCGCTGACCTCGTGGGTGACCGTGCCGTTGCCGTTGTCCTGCGGGGAGTCGGGCCAGGTGTGCCCGCCGTCGGAAACGGTGTAGAGCTGGACCTCTGCGCCGTCCCGGCAGCCGCTGTAGACGGTCCTGCTGACGTGGGTGCTCACCTGGCTGGTGGCAGGCGCCGCGGTGCAGCCGTCGAGTCCTGCCCACGCCTGCTGCGCCACCGGCACCGAGTACTGCCAGGCCGTCCCGTCGCCTCCCCCGTCGTAGGGGTTGGTGGCGTCCTGCTGCCCGTGGAAGGCGATCACCGGGACAGCGCGGGAGGGCGTGCAGCTCGACGCCTCCGGCTTGCTGTGGTCGGCCGGGTCGGGCCGGCCCGCACGGATGCCGGCCACCGGGGCGATCGCAGCGACCTTGTCCGCGAGCATGCAGCCCAGGGCGGAGGTCATCCGCCCGCCGCCGGAGTAGCCCGTGGCGTACACCCGCGCCGGGTCGGCGCACGCGCTCGCCGTGAGGGTGTCGATGACCTGCCGCAGGAAGCCGACGTCGTCGCGCGTGCCGCTGGGCGTGACGGAGGGGACGTTCCAGATGTAGCCGCTGCCGGCGGGCACCACGCCGGTGGGCGCGGCGACGATGAAGGCGCCCGCGTCGGCGGTGGGCGCCATGTCGCTGTACGACAGCTGCCCTGCCCCGGTGGACTGGCTGCCGTGCAGGTCAAGGACCAGGGGCAGCCGGGTACCCGCGGCACGGGCCGGGATGTGCACGAGGACCTGGTAGCTGCTGCCGCCGAAGGACACCGGCGTGCTGTACTGCCCGCTGCCCAGGCTCGGGGTGCAGGATCCCGGCGACGTCGTGCCGCCCCCGCCCTGCGGCAGGTGCCAGAGTTGCCAGGCGTTGGTGTTGCGGTCCCATATCTGCAGGCGGGTGCCGTTGGCGGTGCTGCCGCCGGGGACGTCGAGGTAGCGGCCGGACTGCGGGTTCCTCAGATGGCCGTCGGACTCGGCGACCCACTGCTGCGCACCGGAGCCGTTGCAGTCCCACAGCTGCAGCACCGTGCCGTTCACCGTGCCCTGGCCTGTGGCGTCAAGGCACTTGCCCAACGCCCGGACCGTCCCGTCCGAACCCACCGTCCAGGACTGGGCAGTCGTGCCGTTGCAGTCGTACAACTGCACCGCAGAACCGTTCGCACTGCTCGCCCCGGCCACGTCCACGCACTTGCCGCCCACACCCGTGATCGGCCCCGTACCCGGACCACCCGGAGGCGTCCCCCCGCCGGGGATGTGGATGTCGCCGCGGCTGAGCACGCGTGCGTCGTAGTAGCCGGCCTTGACGGAGTCGTTGGTGTTGTAGCCGGAGTTCGTCAGGTAGTCCAGCCACACGTTCCAGTAGACCCACTTGGGCTGTGCCGACAGCTGCGCGGGCTGCGGCACGCTGCCCACCTCGGCCAGGGCCATGGGCTTCTTGCTGCCCGCGATGGCCGACATCGCGTTGTACCAGTCGGTGGCGGGGAACTTCTGCCACCACACGTCCAGGCCGACGACGTCGACGTAGCTGTCGCCCGGGTAGTAGCCGGACGCCTGGGGGGCGGCGCCCTGGACGTCCTTGAGCGCCCAGACCCAGATGATGTTGTCCAGGCCCTTGGACTGCAGGTAGTCGTGGGTGATCTGGAACAGCCGCGCGCTGCCGTTCGGCCCCGAACGGCCGCCCCACCACGCCCAGCCCTCGTTCATCTCGTGCAGCGGCCGGAACAGCACCGGGATACCGGCGTCCTTGAGCTGCTGGAAGTACGGGACGAACTGGTCGAGTTTGCGCTTGTAGTCGGTGTTGAGCGTCGTGCCGTCGGTGATGACCTGCTGCCACTCCGGGTCCGACAGCTTGCTGCCGTTGACGGGGTTCGAGCCGCCCTCGAAGGCGCAGGTGGCGACGTCGGGACGGCACGCGTGCATCATCAGGCCGGGCAGCGCGCCGTTGTTCCACTCGGCCTTGGCCTCGTTGACGACGGTCTGCCGGTTGTCGATGTCGTTCTGGCTGAAACCGAAGTCGCCGTTCCAGATGCCCGGGTACTTGCCGGTGATGTCGTGGACCTTGCTGATCCACTGGGACGGGCTGCTGTTGGCGCCGCCCTGCTGGCCGGACAGCACGTGGTTCCCGGTGAGGCTCTTGAGGTACGCGATCTCGTCGGCCTTGGTGACACCGGACGCCGCCGGCGGCGCCGCCGCGGCGCTCCCGCCGGTCAGGGTGAGCGCGACGCCCGCCGTCGCCGCGGCCACGATACCGGCCAGCAGCGCGCGGGTTCTGGCGCGTAAGGACATGGAGGTGCCTTTCGAGGGGAGGAGGTGGTCCGGCCGGCGCCTCGTTCCGCGCCGGCCGGTGCCCCGGTTCGGGGGCCGGCCGGGGGGTGCCCTGGCAGGTTCAGGAAGGGAAGTGGCAGTGCTGCCGGGCGATGGTGGTGCGGTCCCGGATCGGCGTCACAGTAGACCCGCGGGTTACCGCTGTCCATATATCGTTCAAGTAGAAATCCCGAGGTCTTCGCCGACGTGGACGCCGCAAGTACCCCTGAACTGCGGGTTGTTCCACTGCACGACTCCGGTGTTCCCCGGCGCCCGTCAGGCGACGGCGGCCTCCGCGGACCCGCCGTACGGGCGTGGCGGGGGCCGGAACTCCGGGCGCGGGAACGGTGTTGCAGGGTTCCTCTCCAGCGTTGCTGGCACGTTTTACATCTGGTCTGGTCCAATCCATTGACACCGGAAGTGCGGAGTTCTAGCTTCTGGCGTCAGTCCAGAGCGTGACAGCGATGTCACTCGGGCGCGGCCGAACAGGGCCGGCTGCCTGCGGACATGCAACGTTCCACCCCCATGACCCATGACCGTTCATGAGAGGGTCCCCCCTTGAGACCGAAGATCTTCACGCGCAGGGCCGCCGCCTTGCTGGCCGCGCTACCGCTGGCCGGCGCCGCATGGCTGGCCACCTCCACGTCCCCGGCGTCCGCGACCGGCGCCTCGACGCCCGACGCCGTGATCGGCTACCTGCACCAGATCAGCGGCAACCACACGGTCAGCGGCGTGCACAACAAGGAACCGCTGAGCAACCCGTCGCAGTACACCGCGCAGGCGCACACGATCACCGGCAAGTGGCCGGGCCTGTGGGGCGGTGAACTGGGCTTCACGGCCACGGACATCGCCAACCGGCAGACGATGGTCAACCAGGCGAAGACCGAGTGGGCCAACGGCTCGCTGGTGAACCTGACCTGGCACATGTGCCGCCCCGACGTGGCCACCTGCGCCTTCGACGGCGGCATCAACGGCTCGTCCTTGTCGGACTCCGACTGGAACCAGCTGATCACCGGCGGCACCGCGCTCAACAACGCCTACAAGGCCAAACTCGACACCGCGGTGCCCTACTTCCAGCAGCTCAAGGACGCCGGTATCCCGGTGCTGTTCCGGCCGCTGCACGAGATGAACGAGGGCTGGGCGTGGTGGGGCGGCCGTTCGGGGCCGAACGGCAGCGCGCGGCTGTTCCAGATCACCCACGACTACCTGCAGTCCAAGGGCCTGAGCAACATCATCTGGGTGTGGAACGTGAAGGACAGCGACGCCAACGGCGGTTCCGGCGGCGCGTCCGGCTTCTACCCGGGCGACAACTACGTCGACGTGGCCAGCCTCGACCCGTGGGTGCACGGCTTCCCGACGAGCGACTGGTACCAGGCGATCGTCAACGTCGCCCACGGCAAGCCCGTCTCCCTCGCAGAGGTCGGCACGGTGCCCACCCCCTCGCAGCTGGCGGCGCAGCCGCAGTGGACCTGGTTCATGATCTGGGCGGACTACATCACCTCGGCCAACTCCGCCTCCGGCCTCCAGGCCACCTTCAACTCCGCACGCGTGCTCAGCCAGGGCCAGTTCACCGTCCCCGCCGGCGGGGGGACGACCCCGCCGACGACGCCTCCGGGTGGTTCGGCGACCGGCCCGGTCACGGGTGTGGGCGGCAAGTGCGTGGACGTGGCCGGGGCGAGCAGTGCGAACGGTTCTGCGGTGCAGTTGTACGACTGCAACGGCACGACTGCCCAGTCCTGGACGGTGGGTTCCGACGGGACGGTCCGGGCGTTGGGCAAGTGCCTTGACGCCACAGGCCAGGGCACGGTGAACGGCACGGTGCTCCAGCTGTGGGACTGCAACGGCTCCGGTGCGCAGCAGTGGGTCGCCGAGTCCGACGGCCATCTGAAGAACCCGCAGTCCGGCCGCTACCTCGACGTCCCCGGCGGCAGCACCGCCAACGGCACCCGCCTGCAGATCTGGGACCGCAACACCAACGCCTGGCAACTCTGGCACCTGCCCGCCTGACCGCACCGGCACGCCAGCACATGAGCACCTGAGCACCGCTTCGGGGCCGTCCGACCACCATCCGCGGACGGCCCCGAACCACACCCACCGCCAGCATGCGCAACACAAGGTTGCGGATCACCGGCACCACCACTACATTCATACGCAACCGATGGTTGCACATGGGAGGTCAGTGGTGGAATTCGGGAAGCTGGAGCGCGAGATCCGCGTGGACGCGGCACCGGACGTCGTCTTCGACGTGGTGAGCCGCCCCGAGCACATCAGGATGTGGTGGCCCGACGACGCGTCGTTCGTGCCCGAGCCGGGCGAGGTCGGCGAGCTCGTGTGGGGTGACCGCGCCGCGGTCGAGCGGATCACGGTGGTCGAGGTGGACCGGCCGCACCGGTTCGCCTTCCACTGGGTCGCGCCCCCGGACGAGCTGCCCGGCGCGGACAACTCCCTGCTGGTCACCTTCGAGCTGGAGCCCTCCGGCGACGGCACGATCCTGCGCATGACCGAGAGCGGCTGGCGGGAGCGGGGATGGGAGGCCGCGGTCCTGGAGGAGGCCTTCCACGACCACGAGCGCGGCTGGGACGTGTTCCTGCCCAGGCTGCGGAGCTACGCCCCTTCCGTGGTCGTGCGATGACGGCCGACACGGTCGACGACGACCAGCTCTGGTCGGCAGTCGGCGACCCGGTCAGGCGCCGGCTGCTCGACCTGCTGCTCGCGGAGGGCGTCGGTACGCCGACGGGCCTGAGCGACCGCCTCCCGATCTCGCGCCAGGCCGTCGCCAAGCACCTGGCCGTCCTCGACCGCGCGGGCCTCGTGCACGCGACGCCCCTGGGCCGTGAGAGGCGCTACGAAGTCGACGAGGCACAACTCGCCCGCGCCGTCCGGCAGCTGAACGAGGTCGGCAGCACATGGGACGCGCGGCTGAACCGCATCAAGCGCATCGCGGAGCAGATCCAGCGCCGGAAGAACGGCTGACCGGCGGCGCCGGCGCCCTGCCGGCGTCGCGGGTGCGGGCGGCCTTCGGGCCGGCCCCGCACCACCAGGAAGAACGCATCGCACGTGGAGGACTCAGGTGAGTGGGCTGCTGCTCGGCGGTAAGAACGCCGTGATCTACGGAGGCGGAGGCGCCATCGGCGGCGCCGTCGCCCGGGTGTTCGCCCGGGAGGGCGCGCGGGTCTTCGTCGCCGGACGGACGCAGGCGAAACTCGACGCCGTGGCGCGCGACATCGCCGCCACGGGCGGCGAGGCCGAGACCGCGCTGGTCGACGTCCTCGACCAGCAGGCGGTCGAAGCGCACGCCGACGCGGTCGCGGCGAGGACCGGCACCGGCCGCATCGACATCGCCCTCAACGCCGTGAGCTTCCCGCACGACCAGGGGACGACGCTGGCGGACCTCTCGCTGGAGGAGTTCATGCGGCCGGTGGACGGCTTCCTGCGGGCGCTCTTCGTCACCAGCAAGGCCGTGGCAAGGCACATGGGCCGCGGACGCCCCGGCGTCATCCTGACGCTGTCCGAGCCGGGCGCCAAGCTCGCGGTGGGCGGCATCCTGGGGCACGCCGTGAGCGCGGCGGGCAAGGAGGCCTTCGCAAGGGTGCTCGCCGCCGAACTGGCCCCCGACGTCCGGGTGATCGGCATCCGCCCGCACGCCGTCGCCGACGCGCCTGCGGCCGGCTCCTACACCGCGGACCTCTTCGGGCAGACCGCGGCAGCGGCCGGGCAGTCGGTCCAGGAGATGCTGCTGGACGGCGGCGCGATGACGCAGGGCACGCTCCTGGGAAGGCTGCCGTGGCTCTCCGAAGTCGCCGAGACGGCCGCCTTCCTGGCGTCGGACCGTGCCGGGGCCATGACCGGGGCCGTCGTCAACCTGTCCGCGGGCGCGCTCGTCGACTGAGGGCTTCCATGCGCCACCCCTTCGACCGCGAGGCCGGCCTTCGCGCGGGGACGGCGACGGCCACCGGCAGGAGGACGCTGCTCCTGCCGGTGGCCGTCAGGCGCCGGTTCCGCTCAGATCGCCGATGTCGCCCGGGGCTCCGAGGCCGCGGCGGGCAGGGCCGGTTCCCGGGGCAGCAGCCGTTCCAGCGTGGCGTGGGCCACCACGGCGACGACCAGGCCGGTCACCGCGTCGGAGAGCTGCGGGGCGTGCCAGTGGGCGATGGCCGCGGCACCCGCGCCGACCGCCCAGGCTCCGAAGGCGGTGGGCCGCACCGCCTTCGTGGGCCTGCGGTCCATGGCACCGCGACCCCGCAGGCGAAGAACCCGCCGGCCGTCCCGCACCGCACGACACCCGCACCGCCTGCAGCCGCCGTACCTCCCGCGGGGCCGCCGGCCCGAGCCGGACGCCGGCAGGCCCGGCCTCCGCCCTGAGCCGCGCACCCCCGCCGGCCGCCGCCGCGGTGAATCGCACAGGAACCCCATAGGGATATCCCTACCGCTCCCCGCCGGGCCTTACCGGCGGGGAGCGGCCGTGTTCAGACTCCCCCTACGGCAGCGCCACTTGCCGGCTCATCCCCCACCTCCGAGAGGACCGATGAGTACATGAGGAAACGACTTCTCTCCCTGATGGCCGGTGCCGGCGCGGCCGGTCTCGCCGCCGCCGTCAGCCTCGGCGTCGCGGGCGCGGCGGGCGCCACCGGCCCGGCCGCCGGCCTGTCGCCGGACGCGGCGCCCGCGGCCTGCAC
>NZ_CAJSLV010000113.1 GCF_907177275.1 Actinacidiphila cocklensis | reverse complement strand
GCTCCGGCTCGGGCGGCGCGGGCACCGCAGGCGGCGCAGCCGCCGGCGAGGGACTCGGCGCCCCCGTCAAGGCCGGTATCGCCGCGGCAGTCGTCGTCGCCGCTGCCGCCACCGCCTTCGCGCTCACCGCGGGCCATGACGCGAAACCGCACAAGCCGCAGGCCAAGCCGCCGGCGGCCGCCCCGGTCGCCACCACGCCCGCGCCCCCGCCGCCGTCACCCCGGCCGCACCCCCGGCCCAAGCCCGCCCCGAAGCCGCCACCGCCCGCGCCCACCCACCGGCCCGCGCCGAAGCCGATGCCCGTGCCGACCACGCCGCCGCCCCCGAAGCCGGCGCAGAAGCCGGCGCCGGCACCCCCGCCGACGACACCTGCCCCCACGCCCAGCACCACACCGCCGACCACACCGCCGCCCACGCCCCCGCCGCCGCCCGCACCGGTGGTGTACGAGGTCGACTCGCTCGGCCTGAGCGGCACCGGCGACGGGACCCGTCCCACCATCCGCCCCGGCTTTCCCGCGGGCAGCTGGTGGTGGAACCGCTGGGGGCTGACGGTCGGCGGCACGTCGTACAGCCACGGCATCAGCGTGCCCGCGCCCTCGTCGGTGACGATCGACCTCAACCGCGCCTGCGTCTCCTACGACGCAAGCGCCGGGGTGGACGACGTGACCCGGGTGCTGCGCAGCGCCGTGCGCTTCTCCGTCTACGGCGACTCCACCCGCCTGTGGACCTCGGACGTGGTCCGCAGCGGCGACCCCGCCGTGCCGGTGCACGTGGGCCTGGCGGGCTACAAGACCGTGCGGCTGGTCGTGACCCCGGTGCCCGGGCAGGAACGCGGCGCCGGGTTCGGCGTCGCGGGCCTGGCGGACTGGGCCGACGCGGTGATCAGCTGCACATAGCGGCGCCGTACGGGATCGGGCCGCGCTCGGGTCAGCGGGCCGCGGCCCCGCCGCCGGTCGCGGGCACCTCGCACACACCGTCGGCGCATGCACCGGCGGCGTCGTCGGCGATCTCCGCCGCGGCGGTGTCCTTGGCGACCTGTTCCAGCGCCTGGAGGAAGACCGACGTCTCCTGGCCGCCCTGCACCGCCCACTTGCCCTCGAAGACGAAGGTCGGCACCGCGCTGATGCCGAGCTGCCTGGCCTCGTCGATCTCGTCGAGCACCTCGTCGTGCAGTTCGTCGCCGCTCAGGAAGGCCGCGACCGCGTCCCGGTCGAGGCCGACCGCGACGGCGGCGTCGGTCAGGTGCTCGTGGTCGCCGATGTCCATGCCCTCGCCGAAGTGCGCGGCCATGAGCCGGCCCTTGAGCTTGACCTGCGCCTCGGGACCGTACTCGTCCAGGGCGAAGCGCAGCAGGCGGTGGGCGAGCAGCGAGTTGTTCTCCAGGACCGTGTCGAAGTCGAAGGTGATGCCCTCGCCGGCGCCGAGCGCGGTGATCTGCCGGTCCATTCCCGCGGCCCGCGGCCCGTACTTCGCCGCGAGCACCTCGTGGTGCGGGCGGGCCTCATGCGGGGCGGACGGGTCGAGCTGGAAGGGCCGGTAGACGACCTCGACGGAGGAGCCCTTGGGGAAGGCCGCGAGTGCCCGCTCGAAGCGGGTCTTACCGACGTAGCACCACGGGCAGGCGATGTCGCTGTAGATCTCGACCTTCACGGCTCTTCTCACTTCCGGGGGGATGCGGGCTCCGCGCTCCAGTATTCCTTGAAGCCTCAACGAGCTAAGGCCAGGTCCGCGGCCGCTATTCCCCGCGCCTATTGCCTGCGCCTACTGCCGAGCGCCGTCGGAGCCGCCGAGGTCGGGGGCGGGGCCGGGCTCCTCACCGCGGCCCGCCAGGACCGTGACGAGGGCCGCGGCCTGCTCCCAGCCCAGGCCCGCGCTACGCTCGCGGGCCGCCGCCACTTCCGCCTCGGACAGCGCCGCGGCGGCCTGCGCGGCCACCGCGTCGACGACCACCTGCTCCGGCGCGCTGCGCGGCACCGGCCCCCGTACGGCGTCGGCCGCGGCCAGCGCCACCACCGCGGTCATGGCGTCACCGAGGGCCGCCAGCACCTCGGCCGCCACCTCCAGCTGCGCGCCGACGATCTGCTCCGTGCAGCCCGCGGCCACCGCCGTACGCAGCGCGACGTCAACCGTGGCCAGCGCGGAGCGCGGATCGCCCTCGGCCACCGCGATGCGCGCCGACAGGCCGCCCAGCACCACCCGGAAGACCGGCGGCGGGGTGCCGTCGGAAACCCGCACCAGCGCGAGGTCGCACCGCTCCCGCGCCCGGGCCACCTCGCCGCGCCCCAGCAGCAGCGTGGCCTGGAGAAAGCGGACATAGGTGCGGGCGTCCCACACCGAGTAGCGCTCGGCCTCCTCGTCGGCGCGGGCCAGCAGCCGCTCCGCCGCGGCCCCGTCACCCGCCCGGTAGGCGACCTCGCTGAGCCGCGCGATCAGGAAGGCGGCCTCGGCGTCGGCCCCCAGCTCCTGGCCGAGCCGGTGCGCCTCCTCCAGTTCGGTGCGCGCCGTCGCGTAGTCGCCGCGGGCCATGGCGATCTCCCCGCTCGCGCTGTGCACCTGGGCACGCACCCAGCGGTCGCCCAGCCGCCCGGTCAGCCCCTCCAGCTCGGCCCGGCTTTCATCGGCCGCCGGAAGGCCGCCCGGCGAGTCCACCGCCACATGGGTACGGAACATCAGGGCCACCGCCAGCTCCCAGTCCCCGCCATGGGCGCGGCAATTCGCCACGACCTCCTCCGTATGGCGGCGGATGCCATGCTGGCCGTTGAGAAGGTACGTCGTGAAGGGCCACAGCATCCCGGGGAAACGCGCCGCCTGGGGACCGCCTGCCGCGTACTCCCTGGCAAGCACCTCAGCCGTCGCGAGCGATTCCGGCGTCGTCAGCTGGTCCTCCGCCGCGCGGTCGCTCTTGACGAAGAACAGCAGCATGCGCGCGTCGATCCGCGGCCAGTGCAGCGGATCGGCGGGGTCCCCCAGCAGTTCGTCGCCGCTCATCGCGACCACGCGCTCCAGCCAGGCGTCCGCTTCGTCGCGGTAATTGCGCAGCCACCAGAACCAGCCCATCGCCAGCACGATGGCCAGGGCGTCTCCCTCCTCGCCCGCCTCGACCGTGCGGTGCAGCGCCGCGCGTACGTTGTCCAGCTCGGCTTCGAGCACGTCGAGCCAGCGCAGTTGGTCAGCGCCGCGCAGTTCCGGGTCCGCGGTACGGGCCAGGTCGCGGAAATAGGCGGTGTGGCGGCCGGCGGCCCCGGCCAGCTCCGCCGGCCGCTCCGCGGCGCGCTCGGCGGCGTACTCGTGGATCGTCTCCAGCAGGCGGTAGCGCACCTGCGGGCCGCCCCTCTCGGCGGGCGCCGGCAGCAGATCCGCCACCACCAGGGACTTCTCGACCAGCTGCGCGACCGTCTCCAGCGCGTCAGGGCCGCACACCGCCTCCGCCGCGGCCAGGGTGCAGCCGCCGGCGAAGACGCTCAGCGCGCGCAGCGCCGTACGCTCCGGCTCCGTCAGCAGGTCCCAGCTCCAGTCCACGACCGCCCGCAACGTCTGCTGGCGCGGCAACACCGTGCGGCTGCCACTGGTCAGAAGCCGGAAACGGTCGTCGAGCCGGTCGGCGATCTGCCGCGGCGACAGTGCGCGCAGCCGGGCCGCGGCCAGCTCGATCGCCAGCGGCAGGCCGTCGAGGCGACGGCAGATCTCCCGCACCGCCACCGCGTCGGGTCCTGCGTCCGCGTCCCCGTACGGCGCCGCGCCGGGCCGCACGGTCGCCGCCCGCTCGGCGAACAGCCGGTAGGCGGTCGGCGGCGGCAGCGGCTCCACCGGCCGCACCACCTCGCCCGGCACCCCCAGCGGCTCCCTGCTGGTCGCCAGCACCGTCACGCCGGGGCACGCGGCGAGCAGCTCCGCCGTCAGCACGGCCGCGCCGCCGATCACGTGCTCGCAGTTGTCGAGCACCAGCAGCAGCCGGCGCCGCCCGCAGTATTCGAGCAGGCGCTCCACCGGGTCGTCCTGATACGGCTCGCCGCGCAGCGGACCCGGCGCCAGCACCTGGGCCTCGCGGCGGCCCAGCGCGCTCAGCACCGCGTGCGGGATACCCGCCGGGTCGTCGAGCGGGGCCAGCTCGGCGAGCCACACACCGTCGGGAAAGCCGTCTGCTGCCGCCTCAGCGGCCTGCTGGGCCAGCCGGGTCTTCCCGGACCCGCCAGGCCCCGTCAGCGTCACCAGGCGCCTTCCCAGGACGTCCTGGCGGATGTCCCGCAGCTCGGCCTCCCGGCCGACGAAGCTGGTCAGCCTGGCCCGCAGATTCCCGGCCGCCGCGGGAGGCGGCGCGGGCGGCTCGGGCTGCCGCAGCAGGTCCGCGTGCAGCGCGCGCAGCTCCGGGCCGGGGTCCGCGCCCAGCGCCTCCGCGAGCACCGTCCTGGTCTCCTCGTACGCCACCAGCGCGTCCGCGGTACGCCCCGCCGCGCGCAGCGCCCTGATCAGCTGCGCCCTGAACGCCTCGTCCAGCGGGTGCGCCGCCACGGCCTCGCTCAGCGCGGGCAGCACGTCGGCGGCCCTGCCGAGCGCCAGGTCCGCCTCGATCCGCAGCCGCTGGGCCGTACGGTGCAGCGCCTCGGGGCGGGCGGCCGCCGCCGCACGGTCCGGCAGATCCGCGAGCGCGGGGCCGCGCCACAGCGCCAGTGCCCGCGCCAGCGAACGCGCCGCCTTCTGCGGGTCGCCGCCGGTCAGCGCGGTGTCGCCCTCGCGGACGAGGCGCTCGAACTCGTACATGTCGACCGCGTCGCGCTCGGCCGCCAGGCGGTAACCCCCCGGTTCCGAGGTCACCGCCTCGCGGCCCAGCACCCGGCGCACCCGGGCGACGAGTGCCTGCAGCGCGCCTGCGGCGTCCGCGGGCGGATCCGCCGCCCAGACCTGCGCGATCAGGGTCTCGACGGACACGGGCCGTCCCGCGTCGACGGCCAGAGCGGTCACCAGCGCCCGTGCGCGCCCCCCGCCCAGGACCACGGGCGTTCCGCCCGCATCCCGCACCTCCGTGACCCCCAGCACCGAATACCGCACCCGCCCATTCTCCCGCCCCGGCACCGGCCCCCTCACCCCCTTTCCCCCGCCCGCCCGGATCGCCCTCCATGCGGTGCGCTTTCGCCTGCAGCTGAGCTGTGGGGGGGTGGCGCGGTTCCTGGCGCCCCTGGGTGCCCCTCGTGGTGGGCGCTTTGCCTGCGGCTGATCTGTGGCTTGTCGCGCAGTTCCCCGCGCCCCTCGAAAACGCTCATCCTCTGCGCTGAGAGCACGCTCCCCGAGGAGTGCCCTCGGCATGGGGGCACCCTCCAGAGGCGCGAGGAACCCAGCCATCCACCGGCCGCCGTGTGGCAACGGACCGCCAGCACCTCCAGGTGCGCGAGAAACTACGCGCCCAGCCGAGGCGGCGGGAAAACGGCAACGCCACGCCAGGTGGCACCCCTCAAGGGCGCGAGGAAATGCGCGCCCAGCCACGGCACAGCGTCAGACAAAGCACCCACCGCAGGGGGCAGGACCTCACGAGCGCCAGGAACCGCGCGCTCGACCACAGCCCAGTCGCAGGCGAAAGCGCACCGCAACGGGCAGGACCTCACGGCCGCGAGGAACCGTGCGCTCGGGCGCGGGTGAGGCGCGGGGGATCCCCCGCCGGTGGATCAGGGACGGCGGGGATTGTCGTCGTCGCGGCGGCCGAGGAGTTCGTCCGCCAGGGTCGGAAGATCGTCGAGGGGGGTTTCCTCGGCCCAGTCGGGCCGGGGCCGGCGCGCGGCCGGCGACTGGACGGCGGGAAGCTCCCGCGTCCGCTCGGACTCGCTCGTCTCGGGTCGGAAGAGCCACGGCGGCACGCGGTCCGCCGGGTCCGTGTCACTGGCCGTTCCGGGCACCGGCGGCAGGACCGCCGTCTCGTCCGCAGCGTTCCCGGCCCGCTCGTCGGAGGAGTCCGGCTTCGCCGGAACCGCCGGCAGCACCGCCGTCTTGTCGGAGGAGTCCGGCTCGGCAGGAACCGCCGGCAGCACCGCCGTCTTGTCGGAGGAGTCCGGCTCGGCAGGAACCGCCGGCAGCACCGCCGTCTTGTCGGAGGAGTCGGGCTCGGGCGCGACAGGCGGCAGCACCGTCGTGGTCTCGGAGGAGTCCGAAGACTCGGAGGAGTCGGAGGACTCCTCGGGCACGACCGGGGTGACGACCGTCGGCGCGTCGTCCGCCGGCTCGGCGGACTCCGCCGCGGACGCGGCCGCCCGCGCGGCCTCGGCGCGCAGGAGCGCCTCCTCGGCCTTGCGCTGCTTCTCCAGTCGCCGCGCCTCCGCCTCGGACCGCAGCCTGGCCTGCTCCTCGGCGAGCCGCCGCAGCCTGTCCTGCTCGGCCTCCCTGGCGGCGGTCTCCGCGGCGACCCGTGCGGCCTCCTCGGCGGCGAGCCGGTCGGCCTCCTCCTGGCGCAGGCGCGCGACCTCCGCCTCCTGTGCGGCCTTGCGCTCGGCGATCTCCTGCCGGGCGGCCTCCTCCGCGGCGAGCCGCCGCTCCTCCTCCTCGCGGCGCAGCTTCTCCAGCTGGGCCTGCCGCTCGCGCTCCGCCCGTTCGGCCTCCGCCTTGCGGGCGGCTTCCTCGGCGGCGAGCCGCGCCGCTTCCTCCGCGGCCTTGCGGTCGGCCTCGGCGCGGGCCTCGATCTCCTGGGCGGACAGCGGGAGGACTTCGTCGAGCCGGTGGCGTATCACCGTGGTGACGGCGGCCGGCTCCTGGCCGGCGTCGACGACCAGGTAGCGCGCGGGGTCGGCGGCGGCGAGGGTCAGGAAGCCGGCACGGACCCGCTGGTGGAACTCAGGCGGTTCCGACTCGAGCCGGTCGGGCGCCTCGGTGAAGCGTTCCCGGGCGGCCTCGGGCGACACGTCGAGCAGCACGGTCAGATGGGCGACGAGCCCGTCCGTGGCCCAGCGGTTGATGCGGGCGATCTCGGTGGGCGCCAGGTCGCGTCCTGCGCCCTGGTAGGCGACGGCCGAGTCGATGTAGCGGTCGGAGATGACGACGGCGCCGCGGGCCAGCGCGGGCCGCACGACCGTGTCGATGTGCTCGGCCCGGTCGGCGGCGTAGAGCAGCGCCTCGGTGCGGTGCGAGATGCCGCCGGACGACACGTCGAGCAGGATCGACCGCAGCCGCTTGCCGACGGAGGTGGCACCCGGCTCCCGGGTGACGACGACTTCGTGGCCCTTGGCACGGATCCAGCTCGCGAGCGCTTCGACCTGGGTGGACTTGCCCGCGCCGTCGCCGCCCTCGACGGCGATGAAGAAGCCGGTGGCGGCGGTCGCGGTGGACGGTTCAGCGCCGCGCAGCGCCTCGCGCAGGTCGCGGCGCAGCGGCACGCCGCTGCGGTCGTCGGTCTTGCCCAGCACGAGCGCGGCGACCGGCAGCAGCAGGGCGCCGACGAGCATCAGGGTGTAGGCGGCACCCGCGTGGTCGAAGGTGAAGCGGCCGTTGTCGATGCGGTGCGGCCCGATCGCGGCGGCCAGCAGCGGCGCGCAGATCGCGGCGACGCCGAGCGCGGCCCTCGACACGGCCTGCAGGTGCTCGGTGGTCCTGGCCCTGCGGGTCTCCTCGGCCTCCTGCTCGATCAGCAGGTGCCCGGTGTTGGCGCTGATACCGGCGGCGGTGCCGGCGAGCAGCGCGAGCAGCAGCATGGTGGTCGGGTCGGGGACCAGGCCGGTCAGCAGCAGCGCCACGCCGGTCACCCCGACGGCCAGCGCCAGCAGCCGCCGCCTGGACAGGCCGGGCAGCGTGCGGGGGGCGACCCGGATGCCGGCCACGGTGCCCGCGGTCAGGACGAGGACGAGCAGGCCGAAGCCGGTCGGGCCGAAGCCCATTGCCGCGGCGTGGAGAACTGCCACGGACACTGCCGCGGCGATCGCGCCGGCGACAGAAGCGGTGGCGAGCACCAGCAGCGGCAGCGCGCCGGTCCTGCCGTTCTCGGCGCCGGCGGGACCCTTGGGCAGCCGGAGCCCTTCGAGCGGCGAACGCGGCCTGGCCGCCGTACCCGACGGCAGTTCGAGCGCGGAAAGCACCGCCATCGAGGAGGAGAACAGCCCTGCGGCGACGTACGAGGACAGCGCGACCTGGTGCAGGTCGAACCAGTTGACGGCGGTCGCCAGCAGCGTGTTGGCCAGCGTGATGACCACCATGGCGGCGGCGGCGAGCGGCAGCGCGACGAAGCTGGTCCGCAGGTCGAGCCGGTGCAGGGTGGCCAGGTGGTCGGGCGCGGGCCGCACCGAGGTGTCCCCCGGCGACGGCAGCAGTACGGGGGCGGCGCCGTCCTTGGCGACGGCCCACAGCCGTTCCGCGAGCCCGGCGACGAAGGCGGTGGCCAGCAGCCAGATGTGCGCGGAGTCCTGCGACCAGGTGATCCACAGCGGCGCGACGATGAACAGCGCGAGGCGTACGCCGTCGGCGCCGATCATGGTCCAGCGGCGGTCGAGCGGACCGTTCTCCGAGGTCGCCGCGGACAGCGGGCCGAGCAGGACGGCGCCGAAGAGCACGGTCGCGACCAGGCGGGCGGCGAACACCGCGGCCGTCGCGAGCGCGACCCCGCGGTAGCCACCGCCGAACGCGTGCGCCGCGGCCGTCGTCTGCACCGTCAGCCAGAGCAGCACCAGCAGGCCGAGGCGGTCCGCGACAGCGCCGGTGATCTGGGCGTTCCACAGCTTCCGCAGCGCCGGAATCTTCAGCAGCGCGCCCACCGCGCGGTCCCGTGAATCCGCCGCCAGATCGCCCGCGAACGCGGGCGTGACGTCAGCGGGCTGCGGGGGCTGCTCGGATCGCGTCATCCCAACAGCCTATCGCCCATCCCCGCGCCCCCGAGGCGCCCCCGCTGCGTCGGCGGGCGCCCCCAGGGCCGCGGGCTTGTGAGGTTCCCCTTCGGCAAGGGGTGCCCGATGGGGGCGCGGGGAACTGCGCGACCAGCCTCTCCCGGGGCTTCGCATGGGGGTGCCCCCATCTCGCTTCGCTCGGCGACCGGTGGTCCGGCGCGGAGCGAACAGCCCATTCGGACGGAGACGGCCCGCGCCCCGGCGGGCGCTTGGCCCGCGCCCCTGCCAGGCACCCCTTGCCCAGGGGGCACACCCACAGCCGCTGCGGCCTGCGGAAGCGCACCCCTGTGCAAGGGGAGCCGCGGCTACTCGGCGGAGGGGCCGGACTTCTTCGCCGTCGTCTTCTTCGCGGCGGCGGTCTTCTTCGCAGACGCAGAAGCGGTCTTCTTCGCAGGAGCGGCCTTCTTGGCCGCAGCCTTCTTCGCCGGCGCGGCCTTCTTCTTGGCGGGGGCCTTCTTGGCGGGCGCCTTCGCCCGCTTCTCCGCCAGGAGTTCGTAACCCCGCTCCGGGGTGATGGCCTCGACGTCGTCGTCGCGCCGGAGCGTCGCGTTGGTCTCCCCGTCGGTGACGTAGGGACCGAAGCGGCCGTCCTTCACGACGACGGGGCGCTCGCTGACCGGGTCGGTGCCGAGTTCCTTCAGCGGCGGCTTGGCCGCCGCGCGCCCGCGCTGCTTGGGCTGCGCGTAGATGGTCAGCGCCTCGTCGAGGGTGATGGTGAAGAGCTGGTCCTCGTTCTCCAGCGAACGCGAGTCCGTGCCCTTCTTCAGGTACGGCCCGTAGCGGCCGTTCTGCGCGGTGATCTCGACGCCCTCTGCGTCCGCGCCGACGACGCGGGGCAGCGACATGAGCCGGAGCGCGTCCTCCAGGGTGACCGTGTCGAGGGACATCGACTTGAAGAGCGAGGCGGTCCGCGGCTTGACTGCGTTCTTGCCGGTCTTCGGGGTGTCCTCGGGCAGGATCTCGGTGACGTAGGGGCCGTAGCGGCCGTCCTTGGCGACGATCGGGCGGCCCGTCGCCGGGTCGTTGCCCAGCTCGAAGTCGCCGCTGGGCCGGGCGAACAGCTCTTCCGCGTACTCGACGTCCAGCTCGTCGGGCGGCAGGTCGTCGGGGACGTCGGCCCGGCGGTGGTCGTCCTCGCCGCGCTCGCCCTTCTCGACGTAGGGGCCGTAGCGGCCGACCCGCAGCACGATGCCCTCGCCGACCGGGAAGGAGGAGATCTCCCGGGCGTCGATGGCGCCGAGGTCCTCGACGAGTTCCTTCAGGCCGCCGAGGTGGTCGCCGTCGCTGCCGGGCGAGGCGGCGGCCGCGCCCGGGTCCTCCGCGCCGAAGTAGAAGCGGCGCAGCCACGGCACGGACTGGGCCTCACCGCGGGCGATGCGGTCGAGGTCGTCCTCCATGGAGGCGGTGAAGTCGTAGTCGACGAGCCAGCCGAAGTGCTTCTCCAGCAGGTTGACGACGGCGAAGGACAGGAAGGTCGGGACGAGCGCGGTGCCCTTCTTGAAGACGTAGCCGCGGTCGAGGATCGTGCCCAGGATGGTGGCGTACGTCGACGGGCGGCCGATCTCGCGCTCTTCCAGCTCCTTGACCAGCGACGCCTCGGTGTAGCGGGCGGGCGGCTTGGTGGAGTGGCCGTCGGCGGTGATCTGCTCGGCGGTGAGCGGGTCGCCCTCGGTGACCTGCGGCAGCCGGCGCTCGCGGTCGTCCAGCTCGGCGTTGGGGTCGTCGGCGCCCTCGACGTAGGCCTTGAGGAAGCCGTGGAAGGTGATGATCTTGCCGGACGCGCTGAACTCGGCGTCCCGGCCGTCGGCGGAGGTGCCGCCGACCTTCACGGTGACGGACTGGCCGACCGCGTCCTTCATCTGGGAGGCGACGGTCCGCATCCAGATCAGCTCGTACAGCCGGAACTGGTCGCCGGTCAGGCCGGTCTCCGCGGGGGTGCGGAAGCGGTCGCCCGAGGGGCGGATCGCCTCGTGCGCCTCCTGCGCGTTCTTGACCTTCCCGGCGTGGACGCGCGGCTTGTCCGGCAGGTAGTCGGCACCGTAGAGCTGGGTGACCTGGGCGCGGGCGGCCTTGATCGCGGTCTCGGAGAGCGTCGTGGAGTCCGTACGCATGTAGGTGATGAAGCCGTTCTCGTACAGCTTCTGGGCGACCTGCATGGTGGCCTTCGCACCGAAGCCGAGCTTGCGCGAGGCCTCCTGCTGGAGCGTGGTGGTGCGGAAGGGCGCGTACGGCGAGCGGCGGTACGGCTTGGACTCGACGCTGCGGACCGAGAACTGCGCGTCGGCGAGTGCCGCGGCCAGCGCGCGGGCGGCGGCCTCGTCCAGGTGCAGGACGGTGGCGCCGCTCTTGAGCGCGCCGGTGGCGGCGTCGAAGTCGCGGCCCTGGGCGACCCGGCGGCCGTCGACGGAGACCAGCCGGGCGTTGAGCGTGGACGGGTCGGACGCGTCACCGCTGCGGCCGGTGCCGAAGACGCCGGTCAGGTCCCAGTACTCGGCGGAGCGGAAGGCGATGCGCTCGCGCTCCCGCTCGACGACGAGCCGGGTGGCCACCGACTGGACGCGGCCCGCCGACAGCCGCGGCATGACCTTCTTCCACAGCACAGGGGAGACCTCGTAGCCGTAGAGCCGGTCGAGGATGCGGCGGGTCTCCTGGGCGTCGACGAGGCGCTGGTTCAGCTCCCGCGGATTGCGGACGGCCTCCTGGATGGCGTCCTTGGTGATCTCGTGGAAGACCATCCGGTGCACCGGGACCTTGGGCTTGAGGATTTCCTGCAAATGCCAGGCGATGGCCTCGCCCTCGCGGTCCTCATCGGTGGCCAGGAATAGTTCGTCGGAGTCCTTCAGAAGCTCCTTGAGCTTCTTGACCTGAGCCTTCTTATCGGCGTTGACGACGTAGATCGGCTGGAAGTCGCTGTCCACATTCACGCCGAGCCGCGCCCACGGCTGGCCCTTGTACTCCGCCGGCACTTCGGCGGCCCCGTTGGGGAGGTCGCGGATGTGCCCGACGCTGGCCTCGACGACGTATCCAGGGCCGAGATAGCCCTTGATCGTCTTCGCCTTGGCGGGCGACTCGACAATGACGAGTCGGCGGCCGGCCGGTGCGGTCTCGCGGGTCGGGGACAACTTGGGCTCTTCTCTCCGGTTCGAAGGGGTGACGCTGCGGAGTGTGACCGTACCTCCCGGTCCTGTGTCAAACGGGAAAAGTCAACAACGCCATCCGAACGGTAACCCGACAAGCGGTCTGTCTGCCGCATGGACCGGTCATGTCAGAGTGCGGTGCGACACCCCGCACCCGCCGGGGGAACCGCGACGGGATAGGGCGGGGGACGCGACGCGGCGGGCACGGACTGCAAAGATGGTCGGCGACAACGCCGGCGCCGCCCGCTCATGCGCCGCCGGCCGGAGCAGTACAGGGGGATCGGATGTCCGACCAGTATCCGTACGGGAACAACAGCCCCTACGACAGCAATGGCAGCAACGGGGGCAACGGCACCGACCCGCAGGCGGACCCGCGGGTCCAGAAGACCTCGCTGCCCTCCTACCAGCCGACGATGCCCGCGCTGCCCGGTTACGGCGTCCCGCCGCAGGGCGCCCAGCCGCCCGGCCCGACGCCGGGCTGGCAGCACGGCGGCGTCCCGCAGCAGCAGGGTCCCGGCGCGACGCTGATGACCATCGGCGACATCGCGATCACCGAGTCGGGGATCATGACTCCCGCAGGTCTGCTGCCGCTGCGCGGCGCGGTCTGGACGGTGTCCGACATGTCGAGGTCGGAGTCCAAGACGCCGACGTACGCGATCGTGCTGGCCGTCATCTTCGCGCTCGCCTGCCTGGTCGGGCTGTTCTTCCTGCTGATCAAGGAGAACGTGACGACCGGTTTCGCCCAGGTGACGGTCAACAGCGGCGGTAAGTACCACGCCGTGATGATTCCGGTGCGCGGCCCGCAGGACATCTACGCGATCACCCAGCAGGTCAACTACGCGCGGTCCCTGAGCGCGTGACGCAGCCATGACCACGGCGGGTGCCCGGTCGGGCGGTGACACCGGCCGCCGGCGGGCCGGAAGCCTGCGTACATTGCGCAGCCTTTCAGGTCACCCTGCCGCGGCCCCGCTCGGCGCACTGGCCGCGGTAATTGCCGGGTCGCTGTATCTCTACGGCACCGACCCGCACCAGCCGGGCCACTGGCTGCCGCGCTGCCCTTTCAACTGGGCCACCGGCCTGCTCTGCCCGATCTGCGGCGTCACCCGAATGGCGTACGACCTGCTGCACGCCGATCCGGTGCGGGCCTTCCACGACAACGCGCTGCTGCTGGCCTGCACGCCCTTCCTGCTGGCCGTCGCCGGGCGCTGGGCGGTGGCGGGCCTGCGCGGACGGCGCTGGCGTCCGGTGCTGGGCGCACGGGCGTCGTACGCCGTGGGCGCGGTGCTCGTGGCGTGGGCGGTGCTGCGGAATCTGCGCTGACGGCCGCCCCGGCCGGGCTAGGGGGTGACGTCGTCGGGGACGGGGTCGAGGAAGCCCTGCTCGACCAGCATCCGGATGGAGCCGGGCGTACGGTCGCGCAGCACCACCGCGTCCTCGCCGAGCAGCTGGGCGATGGCGTCCACGATCCGGCCGGCCGGCAGCGTGCCGTCGCAGACCCCGGCGAAGCCCGCGCCGACGGTGTCGACCTTGGTGGCCCTGCGCATTCCGCGGGCCGAGCGCAGCACCACGTGCTCGGGGTCCTCGGCGCCCGGCAGCCCGACCTGCTCCTGCACCACCTCGTCGGAGAGCGTGAAGCGGGCCTCCAGCAGGTCGGCGTCGTCATGGCGGCGCAGGAAGTCCTGCCGGGCGAACCACGCGGCAATGTGCGGGCCGAGCGGCTGCTCCACCGGGTGCGGCCACTCCTCCGCGGTGATGACGGGCGTGTCGCTGCCCGACTTGCGCAGGCTGATCCAGCCGAAGCCGACGCCGCTGACCTTGGCGCGCTCGAAGTCGTCGAGCCACGCGTCGTAGCGGGCGGCGTACGCGGCCGGGTCGCCCCGGTGGTCGCCGCCGTCGCGCAGCCACAGTTCGGCGTACTGTGCCACGTCCTGCACCTCGCGCTGCACGATCCAGGCGTCGCAGCCGCGCGGCACCCAGCCGCTGAGGCGCTCCCGCCAGTCCTGGCCCTCGGTGTGCTGCCAGTTCGCGAGCAGCTGGCACCAGCCGCCGTCGTTGAGGTGTTCAGCGGCCTGCTCGACCAGGGTGCGGCACAGGTCGTCGCCGCCCATTCCGCCGTCCCGGTAGGTGAAGCGGCTACCGGGCGAGATCACGAACGGCGGGTTGGACACGATCAGGTCGTAGCGCTCGTCGCCGACCGGTGCGAAGAGGCTGCCGCCGCGCAGGTCGGGCTCGTGCGCGCCGGACAGCGCGAGGGTCAGCCGGGCGAAGTGCAGGGCGCGCGGGTTGACGTCGGTGGCGGTCACCCGGGTGGCGTGCTGGGCGGCGTGCAGTGCCTGGATGCCGGAGCCGGTGCCCAGGTCGAGGGCGCTGCCGACCGGTTCGCGTACGGTCAGCCCGGCCAGCGTGGTGGACGCGCCGCCGACGCCGAGCACCAGGTCGGCCCGGTCCACGCCGGGCGCACTGCCGATGCCGCCCGCACCGCCGACCGCGCAGCCCAGGTCGGACACGATCCACCAGTCGGCGCCGCCGTCACCGGCGTAGGGGCGTACGTCGACCGTGGCGCGTACGTCGTCGCCGTCGCGCAGCAGCCAGCCGTCCGCGAGATAGCCGTCGAGACCGGGCAGCGCGGCACGGGCACGGGCGTACGGCACGGCACATTGCAGCAGGAAGAGCCTGACCAGGGTGTCCAGCGGGCTGTCCCCGCGGGTGGCGCGCAGCGCGGGCACGGTCTCGGCACGCGACAGCGCCGCATAGGCGACGGCGCCGAGCAGGTCGAGACAGCCGTCGGCCGTGAAGGCCGCGGCACGCAGGTCGTCACGAAGGGCGGGCGCGCTGTCGGGCGAGGGGAGGTGAGGCGTCTTCACACCGGCCATTGTCGCGGACACGGGAGCGCCCGGCGCTCCGTGCGTACGGCCGAGGCCGCGGAGCGCCGGGCGCAGGCCCCCGGAACCGGGCTAGGAGCCGGGGGTGGCGGTGCTGGACGGGCTCTGGCAGCCGGGCTGCTTGGCCAGTGCCGCGCCCTGGTCGCCCTGGCGCAGGGAGCTGAGCGCCTTCTCGCCGTCCGCGCTGGTCTGCTTGAAGGAGTCGGACACGCCCTGGAGCCCGGTGGCGAACTTGTTCTGGTCGGTGGTGTCCAGCGCGTCGACCTGCTTCTTCAGGCCGGCGTACTGCGTGGACAGCGTGGTGAAGGACGTGACGGCCTTCTGCTGGAACTGCTCGCCGTCGTCGCCGGGCGCGGCGCCCGCCTGGCTGTAGATGCCGGCCAGCGCCTTGTAGGCGTCGGAGATCTGCTGGAAGGCGGCCGAGTCGGCGGCCCTGACGGCCTCGGGCCTGCCGCCGCTGTCGACCTGGGTCAGCGCGGTGTTCGCGTCGTTGATCTTCTTGGTCTGGGCCGCGGTCTGGTCGCAGACGCCCTGCGCCCAGGCGTCCAGTTTCTTGCCCGTGTCGTCGCTCGAACACGCCGACAGCGACGACAGCGCCAGCAGCGCGGCCGCACAGGACAGCGCGGCCCCGAGCCTGTGGTTCACCTTCACCGGTTGGGTCCCTTTCCGTGGCCTCACGGCCCCGGAATTTACACGGGAAGGGGGTGGCAACCGCGAATCATCAGACGATTTTGCCATCATTCGTCCGATATTCAAGCCATTCGTAGCAAGCGGCGGTTCGGTTCGGGATCACGGGCGGCGCCCCATGGGTGCGGCGGGCGGCCGGTCATGTCCGGCCGCCCGCCGCGGGGCTGACGGCGTGGCAGATGTCACACCGCGGTACATGGCGTCGGATGTGCGTCCCGACGCCGGGTCAGGCGCAGGTCGGACGCGGTGTCAGGCGGCCACCGTGGAGCCGCTCGGCTCCCGGCCCTTGCCCCCGCCGTCGCCCATGTCGTCGGTGCCGCCCATTGCCACGCCGCGGCGCTTGGAGATGTAGACCGCGGCCACGATGACCGCGATCGATATGCCCGCCACGATGATCCGCACCGCGGTGTTGGCGTCGACGCCGTAGCTGAACTTCACCACCGCGGGAGCGATCAGCAGCGCCACCAGGTTCATCACCTTCAGCAGCGGATTGATGGCCGGGCCTGCGGTGTCCTTGAACGGGTCGCCCACGGTGTCGCCGATGACGGTCGCCTCGTGCGCCTCGCTCCCCTTGCCGCCGTGGTGGCCGTCCTCGACCAGCTTCTTGGCGTTGTCCCACGCCCCGCCGGAGTTGGCGAGGAAGACCGCCATCAGGGTGCCGGCGCCGATCGCGCCGGCAAGATACGACGCCAGCGAGCCGATGCCGAGGCTGAAGCCCACCGCGACCGGGGCCAGGACGGCGAGCAGGCCCGGGGTGGCCAGCTCGCGCAGCGCGTCCTTGGTGCAGATGTCCACCACGCGGCCGTATTCGGGCACTTCCGTGCCGTCCATGATTCCCGGGTGGTCGTGGAACTGCCGGCGCACCTCGTAGACCACCGCGCCCGCCGAGCGGGACACCGCGCTGATCGCCAGGCCCGAGAACAGGAAGACCACTGCCGCGCCGAAGAGCAGGCCGACCAGGTTGTTGGGCTGGGAGATGTCCAGGGACAGCCAGCGGGCGTCAGAGGCCCCCGGATGGGCCTTGGCGACCGCGGTGTCGACGGCCTCCTTGAACGACCCGAACAGGGCCGTCGCCGCCAGCACCGCCGTGGCGATGGCGATGCCCTTGGTGATGGCCTTGGTGGTGTTGCCGACCGCGTCGAGGTCGGTGAGCACCTGGGCGCCCTCGCCGTGGACGTCGCCGGACATCTCGGCGATGCCCTGCGCGTTGTCCGCCACCGGCCCGAAGGTGTCCATGGCGACGATGACGCCGACCGTGGTCAGCAGGCCGGTGCCGGCCAGCGCGACCGCGAAGAGCGCCAGCCAGACGGACGTGCCGCCGAGCAGGAAGGCGCCGTAGACCGACAGCCCGATCAGCAGCGCCGAGTACACCGCGGACTCCAGGCCGAGCGAGATACCGGAGAGGATCACGGTGGCGGGGCCGGTCAGGGAGCTCTTTCCGATGTCGCGGACCGGGCGCCTTGAGGTCTCGGTGAAGTAGCCGGTGAGCTGCTGGATCACCGCGGCCAGCACGATGCCGATGGCGACCGCCACCAGGGCCAGCACCCGCGGGTCTCCCGGGTGCCCGGAGATGTCGGAGCCCACGCCGTCCAGATCGCCGTAGGAGGACGGCAGATAGGCGTAGACGGCCACGGCGACGCCCGCCATCGAGATCACCGCGGAGATGAAGAAGCCGCGGTTGATGGCCGACATGCCGCTGCGGTCGGCCCGCCGGGGCGCCACCGCGAAGATGCCGATCATCGCGGTGAGCACGCCGATCGCGGGAATGAGCAGCGGGAAGGCCAGGCCCGAGTCGCCGAACGCCACCTTCCCGAGGATCAGTGCCGCCACCAGGGTGACGGCGTAGGACTCGAAGAGGTCGGCCGCCATGCCGGCGCAGTCGCCCACGTTGTCGCCGACGTTGTCCGCAATGGTCGCGGCATTGCGCGGGTCGTCCTCGGGAATGCCCTGCTCGACCTTGCCGACCAGGTCGGCGCCCACGTCGGCCGCCTTGGTGAAGATCCCGCCGCCGACCCTCATGAACATCGCGAGCAGTGCCGCGCCGAATCCGAACCCCTCCAGCACCTTGGGCGCGTCGGCCGTATAGATCAGCACCACGGCGGACGCGCCGAGCAGGCCGAGTCCCACGGTGAACATTCCGACGACGCCGCCCGTCCTGAATGCGATCTTCATCGCCCGGTGCGAGACATCCGTCAAATCGGCGGGCGGTTCACCGGCATCCGGTGTCGCCGCTCTCGCCGCCGCCGCGACCCGCACATTGCTGCGGACCGCGAGCCACATTCCGACGTATCCGGTGATCGCCGAGAAAACAGCGCCGACCAGAAAGAAGATCGATCGCCCGATACGCTGCGAGGTGTCGTCCGCGGGAAGCAGCATGAGCAGGAAGAACGCCGCGACGGCGAAGACCGCCAGCGTACGGAACTGCCGTGCGAGGTAGGCGTTGGCGCCTTCCTGCACGGCAGCAGCGATCTTCTTCATGCTGTCGGAGCCTTCGTCCGACGCGAGCACTTGACGTACCAACACCGCGGCGAGCGCAAGGGCGGCCACTGCGACCACCGCGATGATCCATACGAGCAGGCGGTTTCCGTCAGTGAGTACCGGATCCGCAGCGAGCGTGTGAGGGGTAAGTGGCCCCGCCATTCGTCCTCCTTGACGTTTGGCGCATGGGCGTGCGGCTCCTACGGCTCGACAAAGCCGCGACGCTCAGGCGAGCTGAGCAAGATGGACGGATTGTAGGGAGCGGCAGAAGATCAAAAAAGGGTGCCCGCCGGGAATTCCCACCGTAATTGCACGACCGGGCTTTCGCACGGCGAAGATCGCCGTGCGAACAGGCACCGATTCCGGCCGGTCGCGGGGCCGGCTCTAGACGGCCGGGGTCGGCCAGCTCATGCGGATCACTCCGCCGGCGGCACCCTCGATGACCTCGACGTCGTCCACCAGACCGCTGATCACGGCCAGGCCCATCTCACCCTCGTCGTCGGCGGCGTCGTCCGCACCGGCGTCCGGCGAACCGCCGGAGGCATTGCCGGGGACCTCGTCGGCGACCTCGATCGAGAACTTCTTCTCGTCCTCGTTGAGCATCACCCGCACCGGCGCCTCCACGCCGTTGCTGCGGTGCAGCCCGACGGCCCGGCTGCAGGCCTCGCCCACGGCGAGCCGCACCTCGTCGAGAGCCGCCTCGTCCACCCCCGCTCGGCGCGCTACCGCAGCCGCCACGAGCCGTGCTGTCCGCACATGCTCCGGCTGGGCGCTGAAGAGCAGTTCTACGGTGGGCATGGCCTCCCCCTCTGTTCTTGGGTGGGCATCACAGGGGCCCGGACGGTGGCCCGTCCGGTACCCCTTCGCTCGGGCGAAGAATCAGTCGGTCGCCGCGACAGCCTCGTCGACCGAGGTGTGGATCGGGAACACCTTGGTCAGACCGGTGATACGGAAAATCTTCAGGATGCGCTCCTGGTTGCACACCAGTCGCAGCGATCCCTCATGCGCGCGCACCCGCTTGAGGCCGCCGACGAGCACACCCAGTCCGGTGGAGTCGAGGAAGTCGACCCCCTCCATGTCCACGACCAGGTGGTAACTCCCGTCGTTCACGAGCTCCACCAGCTGCTCGCGCAGCTTGGGCGCGGTGTACACATCAATCTCGCCGCCGACCTCGACGATCGTGCGATCGCCGACGGTTCGGGTCGACAGGGACAGGTCCACGGATCCTCCAGCACCTTGCATCGACGCGGCTCCCCCAGGGGCCTCCCCACCGAGGAGTAGGGGCCTCCCCCATCGAAGGTAGGGGAAGGACCGGCAGCCGCGATGGCATTCAATCACTTCGCAGTGGGCCAGCACGACGCCTTACTGCGATTGTCCGTCACGCCAGTGACACACTGAGTGCCGATGGCCCAGGATCATCTTCCGCAGTCGGCGCACGGCCGCCCGTCCCCCCGCACCGCTCTGGAGCGGCTTGCCACGGGGGCAGACCGGGCCGCACGCATCACCCATACGGAGCACCTGCCCCCGCGGGTCGGACGTCATGCATCCTGGCCCGCGAGCATCAGGCCGGAGGTCGTGGCGGCCATCGCCGCGGCCGGGATCGACCGTCCGTGGGAGCACCAGGCGCGCGCGGCCGAGCACGCCTCCCGCGGCGAGTCGGTGGTGGTCGCCACCGGCACGGCGTCAGGCAAGTCGCTGGGCTACCTGGCGCCGGTACTCAGCGCGCTGCTGGACGGCGCCGACGCCCCCGGCGCCGGCGGGCGCGGCGCCACCGCGCTCTATCTGGCGCCCACCAAGGCGCTGGCCGCCGACCAGCGGCGGGCCGTGAGCGCGCTCGCCGCCCCGCTGGGCACCGCGATCCGCCCCGCCGTCTACGACGGCGACACGCCCGTCGAGGAACGCGAGTGGGTCAGGCAGTACGCCACCTACGTGCTCACCAACCCCGACATGCTGCACCGCGGCATCCTGCCGGGACACGCCCGCTGGTCCTCCTTCCTGCGCCATCTGCGGTACGTCGTGATCGACGAGTGCCACACCTATCGCGGGGTCTTCGGCTCGCACGTCGCCCAGGTGCTGCGCCGGCTGCGGCGTGTCTGCGCCCGCTACGGGGCCGAGCCGGTCTTCCTGCTCGCCTCCGCCACCGCCGCCGACCCGGCGCAGGCCGCCACCCGTCTCACCGGGGTGCAGGTCGCCGAGGTCACCGAGGACGCCTCGCCGCGCGGCGAGCTGGCCTTCGCCCTGTGGGAGCCGCCGCTGACCCAGCTGTCCGGCGAGCACGGTGCGCCGGTGCGCCGCACCGCCACCGCCGAGGCCGCCGAGCTGCTCACCGACCTGGTGCTCCAGGGCGTCCGCACGGTCTCCTTCGTCCGCTCCCGGCGCGGCGCGGAGCTGGTCGCCGTCATCGCCCAGGAGCGGCTCGCCGAGATCGACCCCTCGCTCCCCGCCCGGGTCGCCGCCTACCGCGGCGGCTACCTCCCCGAGGAGCGCCGCGCCCTCGAACGCGACCTGCACTCCGGCCGGCTGCTCGGCCTCGCCTCCACGTCCGCGCTGGAGCTGGGCGTGGACATCTCCGGGCTCGACGCCGTCATCCTGGCCGGCTACCCCGGCACCCGCGCCTCGCTGTGGCAGCAGGCCGGCCGGGCCGGCCGCTCGGGCCAGGGCGCGCTCGCGGTCATGGTCGGCCGCGACGACCCGCTCGACACGTATCTCGTCCACCACCCCGAGGCGATCTTCGAGCAGCCCGTCGAGTCCACCGTCCTCGACCCGGACAACCCGTACGTCCTCGCCCCGCACCTGTGCGCCGCCGCGGCCGAGCTGCCGCTCACCGAGGACGACCTGGCCCTCTTCGGCCCCGAGGCGCCCGCCCTCGTCGACCGGCTGGAGCAGCGAGGGATGCTGCGGCGCCGCGCCACCGGCTGGTACTGGACCCGCAGGGAGCGGGCCGCCGACCTCACCGACATCCGCGGCGAGGGCGGCAAGCCGGTCCAGGTCGTGGAGTCCTCGACCGGGCGCCTGCTGGGCACGGTGGACGCCTCCTCGGCCCACACCGCGGTCCACGAAGGGGCCGTCCACCTCCACCAGGGCCGCACCTACCTGGTCGAACGGCTCGACCTCGACGACGGCGTAGCCCTGGTCGTCCGCACCGACCCGCCCTACTCGACGATGGCCCGCGACACCACCGCCATCCGCGTGCTGTCCACCGACGTGGAGGAGCCCTGGGGCGAGGCCCGCATCCATTTCGGCTCGGTCGAGGTCACCCACCAGGTGGTGTCCTACCTGCGCCGCCGGCTGCTCACCGGCGAGGTCCTGGGCGAGACCAAGCTCGACCTCCCGCCGCGCACCCTGCGCACCCGCGCGGTCTGGTGGACCGTCACCGACGACCAGCTGGACGCCGCCGGGATCCACCCGGAGGAGCTGCCCGGCGCCCTGCACGCCGCCGAGCACGCCTCCATCGGCCTCCTCCCGCTGTTCGCCACCTGCGACCGCTGGGACATCGGCGGCGTGTCCGTACCGCTGCACGCCGACACCGGGCTGCCCACGGTCTTCGTCTACGACGGCCACCCGGGTGGCGCGGGCTTCGCCGAACGCGCCTTCCACACCGCGCGCACCTGGCTCACCGCCACCCGCGAGGCCATCGCCGCCTGCGAGTGCGAATTCGGCTGCCCCTCCTGCGTCCAGTCCCCCAAGTGCGGCAACGGCAACGACCCCCTCGACAAAGCCGCGGCCGTCCGCCTCCTCACCGGCCTCCTCTCGACGTCTCCCGCCACGACCGACACCGCGCCCGAGGATGCGGGCAGCGGCGATCACGACGCGCCGGGCCGGCGGTCCGAGGACGAGGCCGGCGGTGCCGCGAGCGGCGGCAGCGCGGAGCGCGACGGGGACCCGGCCGGTCCCGGCGGCAGTGCGCAGGGCCGGCCGTCCGATGACGCGGGCGGCGAGGGCGGGGGCGGGGTCGGATGAGGGACCCGCGCGGGAGCGCACCCGGGCTCCGCCGACCTCGGCCACCACGTCGGAGATCTCGCCGGTGACGCTGCACGACGCCAGCCGGGCGCCCTGGGCCTTCGCGACCCGGGCGGCCAGGGCGCAGGCGGCGCTGCGGCCGTCGAGGGCGTGGTCGGCCGCAGCGAGGGCCGCCAGGTCCGCTGCGGCGCCCGCTCGGTGCCGCAGGACGACGGCCTGCCCCACGAAGAGCCCGGTCGCGAAGAGCGTCAGCAGCACGGCGACGATCCCCAGCGACCACACGGTGGCCGACCCCCGGTCACCGCGGCCGCGCAGCCCCCTCACGGCCCGTCACCCCCGTCCACGGTGTCCTCGGCCAGCGCGGCGGCCTGCGCTTCCAGCGTGACCGGGAAGCGCGGCCAGGGCACGGTCACCCGGACCGTGACGAGGTCCCCCGCCCGGCCCGCGCTCACCCGCGCCCCGGACGGCGCGGCCTTCCGCGCCACCTGGAGCACGTCGGCGGCCGGCTCCGACCTGGCCGCAGCCCGCGCCCCGGCGCGCGCCGCGTCCACGCACTCGACCTGGGCCACCACGGCGGCCAGCCCCCAGATCAGCATCGCGGCCAGCACGATCAGCACCGGAATGGTGATCGCGGTCTCCGCGGTGACGTAACCCCGCTCGTCAGCCCTTCGGGCGGGGCCGGCGGCCGGTCCCGGCGGCACGCCGGGACCGGGATCCGCACGGCGGTCAGAACGACGCATGGAGCGCCTTCTCGATCACCGCGGTGAGGGCGGACCGCACCGGGCCACTGGTCACGATCTTGTAGAGCACGGCCGCGAAGCCGCACGCGGCAATCGTCCCGACGGCGTATTCCGCGGTGCTCATGCCCGCCTCGGCCGCCGCTCGGCAGGCGCGCGCCCTGCGGTCCCACCACGACCGGCGTCGACGGGCGGACATCGCCCGGCTGTTCACGTCGATCGGCTGCCGCACGGTCTTCCCCTGCGACCCAACCTTGATGATGCTCATGTCGCTTCCTCCTGTTTTGGATTGCTTCGGGACCGGTATGGAGCCGGCCCCGGACCGATTCGGGGCGTGCTGAACCACGCCCCCGGGGTGTGTTGTTGTCGATCGACGGCCTCCGGCGCTGCGCCGGCGCCGCCTCAGCCGTTGCCGGCGCCGAGGACGGCCCCTGCCAGGCCGATCACCACGGGCACGACGCCGACCAGCAGGAAGGCCGGCAGAAAGCACAGGCCGAGCGGCGCAGTGGCCAGCACCGCCGCCTTCCTGGCTCCGGCCAGGGCGGTGCGGCCGTGTGCGGCCCGCAGGTCGGCGGCCAGCCGGGACATCTCCGCCACCGGCGCGGTGCCGGTCGTGGTCGCCCGCGCCAGGCATCGGCCCATCTCGCGGGCGGCCGGCACCGCGCCGAAGCGCTGCCAGCACTCCACCGGGTCCCCGCCGAGCCGCAACTCGGCCTGAGCCCGTATCAGCGCGGCCCCCAGCGGCCCACCCAGACAGCCGCCCACCGCTCCCGCCGCCTCACCTGGGCTCGCGCCGGCCGCCAGGCACGCGGCCATCAGGTCGGCGCACAGCGGGAGTTGCGCCGGATCGGGCTCCGACGGCGCCATACGCCCGCCTGCGGCCCTCTGACGGCCACCGAGCACCCGGACAACCCCGGCGGCCGCAAGCAGCCCCACAAGGACGCCCAGCGCCCCGCCGACGAGTGCTCCCGCCGCGATCCCAGCGACTGCCGCAGGACCCCAGCGCCGCACCGGACCCCCGAGCGCCCGCCGCAGCCGTTCGGGTTCCACCCGGCGCGTACGCACCTCCCCCAGTGCCGCACGCAGCCGTCCGACCCGTTTCCGCTGCCGTCCGCCGTCCGCGGCGACCGCCACCGCTCCCCCGGCGGCGACCAGCGCCGCCGCAACTGTCCCCAGGCTGTGGACAGACCAGGCGCCCGCGACAGCCACCGCCGACACCGCCCGCAGCCGGCCCTCCTCACGACTCACGCCCGGTAGCCCGACCGCCTCCCGCCGCACCGGCCCGCCAGGCCCGCCAGGCCCGCGAGAACGGCCCGACCCGCCCGAACCATCCGGGCCACCGAGTCGCCCCGACTCCCCCACGCCGCGGGCGCCGCCGAACCCGCACGACCCCGCCGTCCCACCGCTGAGACCCGGCCTACCCGGCCCCCTGGGACTACCCGGACCGCCGAACCCGTCCGACCTGCCCGAACCGCTGGTGCCGCCGGGACTGCCCAGCCGGCCCGACCAGCCAGGACCGCTGAAACCGCCCAACCCTCCGGAACCGCTGGACCTGGGCGAACCGCTGTGACCGTCGGGGCCGCCACCGCCATCCGGGCCGCCGAACTCGCCGGGGCCTGCGGAGTCGCCCGGCGCCCGGCGTCGATCGGCTCCCGGGCGGCGCGGACCGCGCCCGTTCTCCGCCGCGCGGATGATGCGGGCTGTCCAGGCGAGCCCGGCCCATTCCAGGAGGCCGCCCGCCAGCAGGCACACCACTCCCGTCGCGGTGTGCAGCAGAATCCGCGCCGGCTGTGCGCCGAGGCCCGCGCCCAGCACGACGCCGAACAGCGGCAGCAGCGCGAGCAGCCCGGCGGTGGACCGCGGGCCTGCCAACTGTGCGCGTAGGTCGTCGCGCTGGTCGGCCTCGGCCCGTAGCGCCGCCGCCACCCGGTCCAGCGCGGCGGCCAGGCCCGCCCCGCCGTCCACCGCGACCTGCCAGCAGGCCGCGACCGCGGCCAGGCCCCGCGTGCCCTCCGACAGCCGGGCGGCCGCCCGCAGCGCCTCCGGCACATCGCCGCCGAATCGGGCCGCCGACAGCAGCAGCCTGGCGGCGCCGGCCAGTTCGGGCACACCGGGCCAGCCGGCCGCCTCGATCGTGTCGCCGAGCGCGGCATGCGGCGGGCGGCCGGCGCGCAGGTCACCGGCCAGCGTGCCGCACAGTGCCCCGACC
>NZ_CAJSLV010000112.1 GCF_907177275.1 Actinacidiphila cocklensis | reverse complement strand
GCCCAGGCCCCGCCGGCCGCGCCCGCCCACACCCCGGCTCCGGCCCCCGCTCCCGATGCCGCCGCACACGCGCCGGCGACCGCGACCGCCACGGAGCAGGGCGCGCACGGCGGCGGGCTGTCCGCCCTGCCCGAGGCCCTCATCGCCGCCCCGCTGCTGGCCGCGGGCCTGCTCGCCGCGCTGGGCCGCAGGCGGCGTACAACACTGTGGCAGTCGGTCGCCGAGGGAGTGCTGCGCACCCCGCGTACCCCCGCGGGACCGCAGGCCGACGTCGCGGACGCGCTGCGGATCGGCGCCGACCCCGACACCGTCGCCTTCCTCGACCGGGGCCTGCGCGCGCTGTCCGCGCGGCTGGACGCAGAGGGCCGCCAACTCCCCACCGTCTACGCCGCGTGGGTCACCGCGGACGAGCTGCACCTCCAACTCGCCTGGCCCGAGGGCCGACCGCCCGCCCCCTGGCAGCTAGGCCAGGACGACACGTTCTGGCGGCTGGCCCGTGCCGCGCTGCCCGAGGACGCCGACACCGCGGCGGCAGCGCCGTACCCGGGCCTGGCGGTACTGGGCACCCTGGACGGGGCGCGGCTGCTGCTCAACCTCGAATCGGTGCCCGGCATCGTCTCGCTCAGCGGAGCCAGGTCGGACCGGGAGGCCGTACTCGCCGCGATCGCCGCAGAGTTGGCCACCAACGGCTGGTCGGACCGGATGACGGTGACGCTGGTCGGCTTCGCCGAGGACCTGACCGCGCTGGCCCCCGCCCGGGTACGTCACCTCGCCGACGTGCCCGAGGTCATCGAGATCATGGCCGCGGAGACCGCGCAGCGCCTCGCCGCGCTCCGCAACGCCGGCCAGGACAGCGTCCTCACCGGCCGTACCGGCCGCGCCCAGCACACCCAGTGGGCGCCGCACCTGGTGCTGATCGCCGCCCGGCCCACCGAGGAGGAGGCCGAACGCCTCGCCGAACTCGCCGCCGACGCCGGGCGGCTGGGCATCGGCTACCTGGTCGCGGCCGGCACCGCCGCCCTGCCGGGCGCCGCCTGGGAACTGGACGTCAGCCCCGCCGGCCGGCTCACCGCACCGCTGCTCGGCCTCGACCTCGCCGCGCAGCGGCTCCCCGCCACCCAATACGCCGCCGTGCTACGGCTGTTCGCCGAGGCCGGCGGCGGGGGCGACGGGCCGGAACCCGGTCCCGACGCACCCCCCTTCCTGGTCGACCTCAGCGACCAGGGCCGCCCCGGCATCTACGCCAGGCTCCTCGGCCCCTTCGAACTCATCGGCGTCGAGGCGCCGTCCGCCGAGCGCAGCGCACTGCTGCACGAGGCCCTTGCGCTGCTCCTGCTGCACCGCGAGGGCGTCCACCCGCGCGTGCTCGCCTCCGCGCTGTGGCCGCGCGGGGTGACCGAGGACGTACGCGACGCGCTCGTCGAGCGGCTGCGCGACTGGCTCGGCACCGACGCCGACGGCACGGCACGCATGTCCTTCGACGACACCGGGCGCATCGTGCTGTCCACCTCGGTCGTCTCCGACTGGGACGTGCTGCAGACGCTGCACCACGAGGCCGACAGGGGCGGTGCGGCGGGCGACCCGGCCGCCCGCCGCCGGCTGCTCACCGACGCGCTGTCGCTGGCGCGCGGCCGGCTGCTGGAGGACCGCGCCCCCGGGCGCTACGGCTGGCTCGCGCACGAGATCGTGGACGCGCAGCATCCGGTGCTGGTCGCGGAGATCGCGCTCGCGCTGTCCGCGCTGCATCTCGACGCCGCGAAGCCGAAGGCGGCGGTTGCCGCGGTGGAGACGGGGCTCGGTGTCGCGCCGGACGACGAGCGGTTGTGGCTCGAACTCCTGCGGGCGGCGCACGCCACGGGTGATCCCGCTCGCGTCGAGGCCGCGGCGGCCACGCTGCTGGCCCGCGCCCACGCCCTCAACGGCCCCTCCCGGGGCCTGCCCCCACGCGTCGAGGCGCTCCTCGATGACCTCCTCCCCACATGGCGTGGCCGCCTGGCCAACTAGCCGTTCGCCGCCGGGCGTTTCCCCACCAGGTGGGTTCCCTTGCAGTGAGCCTTCGCCTTTCCCGCCGTCCCGGCTGGGCTCGCGGTTCCGCGAGCCCCTGAAAAGCGCCCACACTCCGCGGAAGAGGGCACCCACCCCGGAGCGCGGGAAACTGCGCGCTCAGGCGCGATGGCGAGGAAGGGCGAAAGCCCACGGGAGGGGCCACCCATCCAGGGGCGCGGGGAACTGCGCGCGCAACCACGACGGCGGGGATGGCGGCAGCCCGCCGCAAGGGGCAATCACCGCAGCCGCTGGTGGCGGCCCCTATACGCGGGCGCGAAGCGCAGACTTCTTCGCTCGGTTGCCGCACACGTCCATCGAGCACCAGCGCCGCGTTCCGGGGCGGGAGTTGTCGAGGAAGAGGGCGCCGCAGTCGGGGGAGGCGCACGCGTGGACGCGGGGGAGGAGGGCGGGGGAGGCGGCGAGGTCGAGGGCGTCGCGCGCGACGAGCGCGAGCACCGCTCGTACGGGATCGTCCGCGCGCCGCCGCAGTTCGCCCTCGGCGGTGAGGTACGGCACGGGCACCGCCGCGGCAGCGGCCCGGTTGAGCCGGGTCCTGGCCGCCGCGGCCGGGACCACCGGGCCGCCCGCGGCCACCGCCGCGGTGACCAGCGCGTACGCGGCCTCGCGCAGCGCCCGTGCGGCGAGCACGTCGGCGGGGGTGGGCGGCGGGGCCGACCGCGGACCGTCGATCAGCGGCCCGCACTGCCGTACCCACGCGGCAAGCGCGGCGGGGTCCGCCAACTCCTCGGTCACGCCGGGAGTTCCGCGATAGCGCAGGGTCCGCAGGTAGTCCAGGGACAGCCGTCCCGCGCCCTGCCGGAATCGCGGCGTTGCGGTGATCTCCTTCATACGGGCCAGCCTACCGGTGGAACCGGTTTGACTGGTACGGTCGTTGCACCGGTCAAACCGGTTCCGTTCGCGCCCGTCCGCGCAGTGAGGTGTCGATGTCCCAGCCCAACGGCCCCGCCGACCTTGCCGATTCCGCACCCGGGACGGCCGGCGCGGTCGTACCGCCCGGGCAGAAGGCGGCACCGGAGCCGGCGCAGGCCGGACCGCCGCGGCGGCTGGTGGTCCTGCTCGCCGTCTCCTGCGGACTGACCGTCGCCAACCTGTACTACGCCCAGCCGCTGCTCAGCGAGCTGCGCCAGTCCTTGCACATCGGATCGGTCGTCGCGGGCAGCCTGGTCACCGCCACCCAACTCGGCTACGCGCTCGGCCTGCTGCTGATCGTGCCGCTCGGCGACGTCACCGAGAAGCGGCGGCTCGCCACCCTGCTGCTCTCCCTCACCGTCGGCGCGCTCGTCCTCGCCGGGGCGGCGCCCGACTTCGCCGTCCTGCTGGCCGCCTCGCTCGTCCTCGGGTGCACGCTCACCGTCGCGCAGATACTCGTGCCGTTCGCCGCGGACCTCGCGCCGGACGCGAGCCGGGGGCGGGTCGTCGGTCAGGTGATGAGCGGGCTGCTCACCGGGATCCTGCTGTCCCGCACCGTCGGCAGCGTGGTCGCGGGCGCGACGAGCTGGCGGGTGGTCTACCTCGGCTCCGCCGCGCTGATGACCGTACTGACGCTGGTGCTGCGCTCGGCACTGCCGCCGCGGCAGCCCGCCGCCGCGCTGCGGTACGGGGCGCTGCTGCGGTCGACGGTCCGGCTGCTCAAGATCCATCCGGCGCTGCGCCGCCGGGCGCTCTACCAGGCGGCGATGTTCGGGGCCTTCAGCGTCTTCTGGACGACCATCTCGTTCGTCCTCACCGCCGCGCCCTTCCACTACCGGCAGTGGCAGGTCGGGCTCTTCGCCCTCGCGGGCGCCGGCGGTGCGCTGATCGCTCCGCTGGCCGGGCGGTGGGCGGACCGCGGCCTGGTCAGGCCGATGACCGCGGCCGCATTCGTCGCCGCCGCGGTCGCCTTCGGCGTGGCGGGGGTGGGGCGGCACAGTGTGCTGGCGCTCGGGGCCGCTGCCGTGCTGCTGGACATGGCTGTCCAGACCACGCTGATTCTCGGGCAGCACGTGGTCTACCAGCTCGACGGGGGAGCCAGGGCGCGGCTCAACAGCGCGTTCATGGCCACGTTCTTCGTCGGCGGGGCGGTGGGGTCGCAGGCGGGCTCCGCCGCGTATCACCTGGGCGGTTGGCCTGCGGTGGCGGTACTGGGCGCCGCCCTCCCCCTCCTGGCCCTCGCCACCACCTTCCCCCGGCGCCCCGCCACCCTGCCGGCCTGAGCCCGCCCCGGGGCTTCCCTCCGGGGAACCGCACGCCCAGCCACGACGGCCCCAGGGACGAAAGCCCACGGCAAGGGGCACCCCTGCAGGAGCACGGCCGTGCACCGAGCCGCACCCTCCGCGAGGGAGAGACCCAGGGCTCAGCCCCGGACCGTGGCGAGGATCTCGGGCAGGCGGTCGAGGAGCCGCGGGGCTGTCAGCCGGAGGGAGGCGCCGGCCAGGACGGCGCCGTAGACCGTTCCGACGGGGAGGGCGAGCCACAGGAGGCCGTGGTGGCCGGTCAGGTGGAGCGCGATCACCGGGGCGAGCACCGGAAGGCACAGCGCCGCCCCGGTGAGGGTGCCGCCGAAGACGTTGATCGCGACCAGGCCGCTCTGGCCGGGCGCGGCATTGGCGAAGGGGTTGTCGCGCGGCACCGCGTACGGAAAGCGCACGCTGGCGAAGCCGCCGGTGGCGACGAGCGCGCCGACGAAGGCGAAGGACAGGCCGAGCGTCTCGGCCAGGGCGTCGACCTGCCCGAGCAGGACGGCCGCACCGGTGGTCACCACCGTGACGTAGGGGACGGCGATCAGGGCGATGGCCAGCGCACGGCCGCGCAGCTCCGACTCGGCGTCGCGGCGGTCGGCGATCGTGGCCATGACGGTCCAGAAGGCGGCGCCGTCCAGGCCGAACTGGTTGTACATCTGTATGCCGAGCAGGCCGGCGGCCCACAGGCACTGGTAGACGGTGCCGTGCTGGACGACCGCGACCAGCGGCAGCAGCAGGCCGACCGCGAGCCCGGTCGCGAGCGCCGCCTTGGCCCGCGGGTCCCGCCACATGTAGCGGAACTGCCGCTGCATCACCGTGCCCGTACGGCCCGGGGGCAGCCGCAGGTGCAGCCGGGAGCGCCCGGCGGCGGGGCCGCGCGCCTGGGACGAGGCCTCAGGTGCGGCGGCGATCGTGGACGCGTCGGGCGACACCATCAGCCGGAAGAGGCTGCGGTGCCACCAGCGCAGCACCAGGGCGACCACCGCGAGGGTCACGGCGAGCTGTACGGCTGCCAGGCCGTACGCGCCCCGGCCGGTGGAACGGACCGCGTCGACCGCGGTGGCCGGCGGTATCCAGCGCAGCACGGACGCCGCCGACGTGGCCCGGTGCAGCCCGTCGGTGCCGGACAGCGAGCTGATGCCGAGGTTGACCAGCTGGGCGCCGACCGCGACGAACAGGCCGCTGAGCAGTGCCAGGTCGCGGCCCCTGCGGCTGGTCAGCAGCCGGGTGTTGGCCGCGGCCACGGCACGGGACAGGGCGACGCACAGCACCAGCAGCAGGGCGACGGAGAAGACCGCGACGACGACCGCCGCAGGGCCGTGCGCGACGGCGGTCACCGCGCCGGCCGCCAGCAGCACGGTGAACACCGGGCCGACGCCGATCAGCGACGACGTGAGCAGAGCGGTCAGCAGCGGGCGCGGGCGCAGCGGCAGCATGGCCAGCCGGGTCGGGTCGAGGGTGTCGTCGCCGCCGAAGAAGAACAGCGGCATCACCGCCCAGCCGACGGCCAGCACCACGGCCACGGTGACGGAGACCGCGGGCGCGTAGTGGTTGTCGCGCAGCGCGATCATGCCGGCGCCGTTCGCCAGCGCGTAGAGCATCGCCAGGCCGACACCGACGCACCAGCCGACGGTCCGCCCGCGGGACTGGCGCAGCCCGTTACGCATCAGCGACAGCTTGAGCCGGACGAAGACGCCGGTGACGGAGGGGGCGGCGGCGGGCGGCGCGGCAGCGGTCATCGGGAACCGCCGCCCAGCCAGTCCAGGTCCTGCCCGGTGCGCCGGTCTGCGCCGACCAGGGACAGGAAGGCGTCCTGCAGGGTGGGCGCGTCACCGCGCACCTCGGCCAGCGGGCCGCGCGCCACGATCCGGCCCGCGGCCATCACCGCGACCCAGTCGCACAGGCTCTCCACCAGCTCCATCACGTGGGAGGAGAAGACGACCGTGCCGCCGCCGGCCGTATAGCGCTCCAGCACACCGCGGATGACCTGTGCCGACACCGGGTCGACGCCCTCGAACGGCTCGTCGAGGAAGAGCACTTCGGGATTGTGCAGCAGCGCGGCGGCCAGGCCGATCTTCTTGCGCATGCCGGTCGAGTAGTCCACCACCAGTTTGTGCTGGGCGGGCGTCAGGTCGAGCACGTCGAGCAGCTGGGCGGTGCGCTTGTCGACCTCGGCGCCGGGCAGGCCGCGCAGCCGCCCCGTGTAGGCGAGCAGTTCGCGCCCGGAGAGCCGCTCGAACAGCCGCAGGCCCTCGGGAAGCACACCGATCCTGGACTTCACCGCGACCGGGTCGGACCACACGTCGCGGCCGTTGATCTGCACGAGGCCGTCGTCCGGCCGCAGCAGGCCGGTGACCATGGACAGCGTGGTGGTCTTGCCCGCGCCGTTCGGCCCCACCAGGCCGATGAAGCGGCCCGCGGGCAGGTCCAGCTCGATGCCCGCGACGGCCGCCTGCTCGCCGAAGCGCTTCCACAGGCCGCGCACCCGCACCGCGGGGACCGGGCCTGCGTCCGACGCGCCCCCCTGCGCCTGCCCGCTGCCGCCGGCCGCCCCGTAGTAGGGCAGGGGCGCCCCCCGATCCGCCCGCGGCGGTGTGCTTTGCGGCTCCTGTGCCATCTCGCGGCCTCCCCGTGTCCGTGCCCGCGCTGGTCCCACGCGTGCTGCCACACTACGGGGGACCACTGACAGTGACGAGGGGGCGTCGTTGGGTGCGGTCGGTGACCGGGTTGCGGGGGTCAGCGGGCGCGGGCCGCGGCCGCCTCCCGGCCGCACGCGTAGGCCAGCGGGCTCAGCAGCTCCTCCGCGTCCGGCAGCCAGCGGTTGGCCTGGCTCGGCGGGCGGACCCACTGGACGCAGCCGCCGGGCGAGGTCCTGGTCGGCGGTGCGACGACCCAGCCGCCCTCGCCCAGCACCGACAGGTCGAGCGACTCGGGCGGCCAGCCGAGGCCGCGCAGCAGCTGGGGGACCTTCGCGCCCGCGCCCGGCAGGACGAGGAAGTACAGGCGGCAGCCCGGAGCGCCGAGCACCGGGCCGAGCGGCAGGTTCATCCGCTCCATCCTGGCCAGCGCCAGGCAGCCGGCGTCCTCGGAGACGTCGACGGCGTCGAAGCTGCGCCCGGTGGGCAGCAGGATCGACGACTCGGGCTGCTTCTGCCACATCCGCCGCACGGCGGGGGCGCTGCCGCTGCCGCGGACCGCCCAGTCCGGCCGGGTGGGGTGTGCGCCGGGTGCGGCGCAGCCGGCGGACTCGCAGGAGCAGCGGGGCGCACCGGAGGCATCGGTCTCCAGCCATGAGCCCGGCAGTACGTCCCAGTGCCGTTCCTCCGCGTAACGAACCGCCGCGTCGAGGAGTTGACCCGTGAACTGGCGCGGGACTCCGATGCTGTCTCTCACGCGCTGCACAACTGTGCCGGTGATCGAGGGTTACGGGGTGATGTCGCGGCTCATGCCGGGCGCACTGATGCACTGCCGGGGGCGCGTACGGGAAGGGGGTGTCCCAGGCGGGTAGGCAGTGGGGGGCGGCCCGCCGGGCGGCCCCGGTGAAGGACCGGCAAAGCGGGGCATTTTATGCCCGAAGTGTGGGAAGCATCCGCACGGGGAGCCGAGCAGCCGCACAGCCGTACGGTCGGCCCTCCCGGCGGCGTACGGCCGCCGGGCGCACCGCAGTTGAGTCGCGCCGCCGCGGGGCCGCAGGGACCCGGAACCGTACCGAGACAGAGCCGTAGAGCCGTAGAGCCGTACAAACGTCAGTCACCAGGACGGGGTTGACGAGGACGAGGGGGACACCATGGCCGCAAGACCGCTTGTGGCGCGGCAGCCGAACGAGCGGCTCCAGTCGCTGATCCAGGAGGCCGGCTGCTCCAACGCCGGGCTCGCCCGCAGGGTCAACATGTGCGGGGCGGAGCACGGCCTCGACCTGCGCTACGACAAGACGTCGGTGGCCCGCTGGCTGCGCGGCCAGCAGCCGCGCGGCAGGGCGCCCGGCATCGTCGCCGAGGCCCTGGGGCGCAAGCTCGGCCGCGCGGTGTCGATAGACGAGATCGGCATGGCCGACGGCAAGAACCTGGCCACCGGCATCGGCCTGCACTTCGCGCCGACCGTGCTGGGCGCGATCGAGCAGGTCTGCGAGTTGTGGCGGAGCGACGTCGGAAGGCGCGACTTCCTGGCCGGCTCCACGGTCGCGGCCTCCGCCCTTGTCGAGCCCAGCAGGGACTGGCTGATCACCCGCCCGGACCAGGGCGTGGCGCGCAACGGCGGTGCCAGGGTGGGCGCTTCCGACGTCGAGGCGGTCAAGGCCACCACCCAGGCGCTCACGGAGCTGGACCACCGGTTCGGCAGCGGCCATGTCAGGCCGGTGGTGGTGCACTACCTCAACAGCGTGGTGTCGGGCCTGCTGGCGGGCAGCTACCGGGAGTCGGTGGGTCGCGAGTTGTTCTCCGCCGTCGCCCGGCTGACCGAGCTGGCGGGGTACATGGCGGTGGACACCGGCCAACCGGGCCTGGCGCAGCGCTACTACATCCAGGCGCTCCGGCTCGCCCAGGCCGCCGGCGACCGCGGATACGGCGGCTACATCCTGGCCGCGAGCATGAGCCATCTGGCCGCCACCCTCGGCAACCCCCGGGAGATCGCCCAACTCGCCCGTGCGGCGCAGGAAGGAGCCAGGGGCCAGGTCGGCCACACCGCGGAGGCGATGTTCTACGCGGCCGAGGCGCGCGGCCACGCCCTGCTGGGCGACGCGCGCACCTTCGCCGCCGTCGCCGGGCTCGCCGTCGGCGCCATGGAGCGCTCGGAGCCCGACCAGGACCCGCCGTGGATCGCGCACTTCGACCACGCCTACCTCGCCGACGAACTGGCCCACTGCCACCGCGACCTGGGCCAGGCCGCGCAAGCCGCCAGGCGCGCGGAGGAGGCGCTCGCCGCGCACCCCGCCACCCGCACCCGGCGCCGGGCGATCGACATGCTGCTGCTCGCGGGCGCACAGGTGCAGCAGCGCGAGATCGAGCAGGCCTGCCGCACCGGTACCCAGGCCGTCACCCTGCTGTCGGGGCTGCGCTCGGACCGCGGCGCCGAGTACCTGGAGGACTTCCGCAGGCGGCTCGACCCCTTCTCCGCCGAGCCCTCGGTACGCGAGTTCGGCGCCCGGTTGGAGGCGCAGGACGCCGCGTAAACGGCCAACCGGCAAGTACGCGCCGAATCGTTACCTGACCGACACCGTTCTCATGGAACGCCGCAAAGTGCTGGAGAAACCCGGCGGCGCCGCCTCCCGCGGCGCCCCGGACCGCACGTCAACGCGATGTCCGGGCGTTCACTCGTTCGGGTTCGTGGCCCCTCTCCTACTTCACCCGGTAGCGTGTGCAGACGTCCGACACTGGGTGAAGGCGGGAGTCAACGGCGATGCACAGCAACGGACGCGGCGAGGAAACGTCCGAACCGTACCGGGGCGTCGTCCTCCCGGCAGGGCAGCAGCCCCCCGCGGACTATGGCGGCGACCAGATCCAGCCCGCCGGCGGCACGCCCTGGGGTGACCCGGGGCAGCAGGGCGGCGTTCCGCCCGTACCGCCGCAGGCCCCGTCGTATCCGCCGCAGGCCGTCGAGCCCCCGGACGCCACGCAGATGCTGCCGCCGTATCCGGGCGCAGGACCCGCGCCCATGGCGGCACCCGCGCCCATACCCGCGGCCCCGCCGCAGCCCGCCGCCCCGGTCGCCGACGCCACGCAGATGCTGCCGCCCTACCCCGGCGCGGTCCCGCCCGAGCCCGCCCCTGCGGAGGCCACCCAGGCGCTGCCGCTCTTCCAGGAGCAGCAGCCCTTCGACCCCTACGGGCAGCAGCAGCCGCAGGGCTACGCCGGGCAGGAAATCCCCGAGCAGCCGCAATATGCGGAGCCCCAGCAGTATCCGGAGCCGCAGCCCTACGTAGCCCCGCAGTCGTACGGCGGCCAGCAGCAGTTCGCGCCGCAGAACGGCTACGAGCAGCCCGGCGAGCAGCCGGGACCGCAGCACGACAGCGACTACGACCACCTGTTCAGGAACGACGTCCCGGGACCCGAGCCGCTGCGCCAGCGCATCATCCAGCCGCCCTCCGCGCAGCAGCAGGCCCAGCAGCAGGCCCAGCAGCAGTCGTACGGCCGGCCGCCGTGGGAGCCCGGCTATGCCGACGACGGTTACGACGAGGACGACGACGGCCGCCGGATGTCGCCCAAGGTGCTGATCGGCATCGTGGTGGCCGGCTGCGTGGTGGCCGGCCTCGTGGTGGGCGCACTGATGAACGGCGGCGGCAAGTCCGGCACCGATGCCAAACCGTCCGCGTCCGCCACGGGGCAGTCGACCGGGTCCGGGTCGGCCTCGGACAACCCGAAGCCCGCCGCGGACGGCGATGCGGAGGCGCAGGCCAAGGCGCTGGACGCGCTGCTCAACACCAGCGGGGCCAGCCGCAGTTCCGTGGTCAGCGCGGTCGAGTCGGTCCGCAACTGCAAGAACCTGCCGGGCGCGGCCTCCGACCTGCGCGCCGCCTCGGCCCAGCGCACCGGCCTGGTCACCCAGCTCAACGGCCTCGCCGTCGACAAGCTGCCCAACCACGAGGCGCTGACCACGGCGCTCACCAAGGCCTGGCAGGCGTCCTCCGCCGCCGACGGCCACTACGCGGCGTGGGCCGACCAGGCCGCGGGCGGCGGCAAGGTGTGCAAGGGCGGCCACGCCAAGCAGACCGGCGAGTCGCAGGCGGGCGCCAAGGAGAGCACCACTGCGACGGCCCAGAAGAAGGCCGCGGTGAAGCTGTGGAACAGCATCGCCACCAAGTACGGCCTCACCCAGCGGCAGTACAGCCAGCTCTGAGGTTCCGCACCGGCGCCGACGGGCGTTCCCGGCGCATATTGCCGCGGCCCGCGAGTCCTGGCCTGACCAGGACCGCGGGCCGCGGCAATATACGTCGCCGATCGCGCGGCAACGCGCCTCAGTGGAAGCTCGACGCCTTCCGAAGCGTCGCCGCCACGTCCACGAAGCCCGAGCCCTGCTGCACCAGCTTGCCCTGCCTGACCACCTGGTAGGTGACCTTGGAGTCCACGAGGCGGGCGTGGTCGGGGATGTTGAGCAGGTCGGTGTCGGTCCAGCCCAGGTCGGGGGTCAGCCCGCCGGTGGACAGTTTCGTGGTGCGGTCCAGCGCCCGCTGCACGGTGTCGGCGGTGACGTCGGTGTCCTTCTCCATCCCCCTGATCACCTTGCTGAAGACGGTGTAGGCGATCCAGGTGGTCTGCACCCCGGGGTCGGCGACGTCGATCCGGTCGTCGGAGAAGGCGTACTTCTCGACGACCGCCTTCATCTCGTCCCACTTGGGGTCGGACGCCGGCGGGTACCAGCCGGTGACGACGGCGTTCTCCAGCGGGCTGTGCGGGCCGCCGGTGGCGTCCACCAGGGACTGCTGGACGCTGCCTATCACCGAGGACAGCCTGACCTTGGGCGGCGTGTCGCCGAGCCTGCGCAGCGAGTCGAAGAAGGTGCTGGTGTGGTCGCCGAGCACCGCGGACACGCAGGTGCTCGCCTTGTTGTCGCCGACCGCCCGCTGCGCCACGTCGGTGTAGTCCGAAGCGTCGTCCTGGGCGGGCAGGTCGCGGGCGACGGGGCGCCCGGCGGCCGTGAGGCCCTGGTCGAGGAAGATCGGGAACTGGTCACCGGTGATGGTGTCGGGCCGCACCAGGGCGACCTTCTTGCACAGCCTGGACAACTGCCCGCCGCTGCCCGCGAGCAGCGCGGGCAGCCCGCCGTTGACCGGGTACGACAGCGGGCTCTGGAACTCGTCCTGCGTGATGCCGTAGCCGCCGAGATAGGCGATGTCGTTCGATTCGAGCGCCGTGCTGAAGGTGCCGCCCTCCTCGCTGTACGAGCCCACGACGGCGACCGCGTGCGCGTCGGCGGCCTGCTGGGCGCACTGCGAGACCGCGACCGAGTCGTTGTGCTCGTTGCAGGTCAGCACCTTGAGCTTGCGGCCGTTGAGCCCGCCGGTGTCGTTGACGTAGTGCTCGAAGGCCTGGGCCATGGCGATCATGCCCGGCATGTTGGTCGCCCCGGTGTCCTCGGGCGCCCAGGTCATCACCACGACGGGACCCGGGGAGCCCCCCGCGCTGCCCGGGAGCACGCCGCAGCCACTGAGCAGCGCACCTGCGGCCAGCAGCGGGACGACAGCCTGGCGAGCCCTGCACACGCGCCGTTCAGTCATAGATACGGAAGATTCCTGTCCGCGCCCAACACGAGGGTGACTGCACGGGAACGGCGAGTCACTTTCGGGTGAATTACAGGTGCCGCCGTTCGACTGCGTACGATTGCCCGTCGTGCAAGGTTCGGAGAAGTCTTCCCGTCGCGGCCGTGTCTCCTCCACGATGGGAGGCATGCCCCTCAACGACATGCCGTGGTGGCGCTGGCGCAGCAATGTGCGCTCGGCGCTGCACATGATCAGCGACCCGGTCTTCCAGCGCGAGGTCTGGCAGAGCGGACGGCCGGGCTACGGGGACGTCACGGACGCCGTCTACCGCCTCGTCGAGGACACCTGGCTCGACAACTGGTCGGCGGACAAGTACGTCGGCACCATATTCCGCGACCCGCAGGAGGCGGCGCTCGTCGACGTCGCGGTGCTGCGGGTGCTGAAGATCCTGCACCAGGTGGGGGCCGACGCGCCGGCCTCCGCGTATCTCGACCACCCCGGCTGGCCCGACGCGGTCCAGGCGGCGCGCGAGGCGCACGTCCTGATGGCCGGCGCGGACGGCGAGGACCCGGACAGCCCGCCGCGCTCGCTGGAGGTGCTGGCGATCTACACGCGTTCCGCGTGACGGACAGCCCGGCGCGGGCGCGGCCGGGTGTGCGAGGCTGACCGGGTGAACGAACAGCCGTCGCAGCCGCCCGTCGAGCCGCAGTACGTCCTGACCCTGTCCTGCCCCGACAAGCAGGGCATCGTGCACGCGGTGTCCAGCTACCTCTTCATGACCGGCTGCAACATCGTGGACAGCCAGCAGTTCGGCGACCGCGACACCGGGCTGTTCTTCATGCGGGTGCACTTCGCCGCCGAGTCGCCGGTCGACGTGGACAAGCTGCGCGCCAGCTTCGCGGCGGTCGCCGACGCCTACCACATGGACTGGCGGATCCACCCGTCCGCCGAGCGCATGCGCATCGTGCTCATGGTCAGCAAGTTCGGGCACTGCCTCAACGACCTGCTGTTCCGTACCAGCATCGGCGCCCTGCCGGTGGAGATCGCCGCGGTGGTCTCCAACCACACCGACTTCCGCGAGCTGGTCGGCTCCTACGGCGTCCCCTTCCACCACATCCCGGTCACCCGCGACACCAAGGCCGACGCCGAGGCGCAGCTGCTCGGCCTGGTGCGCGCCGAGGGCGTGGAACTGGTGGTGCTGGCCCGCTACATGCAGGTGCTGTCCGACAACCTGTGCCGCGAGCTCTCCGGCCGGATCATCAACATCCACCACTCCTTCCTGCCGAGCTTCAAGGGCGCCAAGCCCTACCACCAGGCGCACGACCGCGGTGTGAAGCTGATCGGCGCGACCGCGCACTACGTGACGGCCGACCTCGACGAGGGGCCGATCATCGAGCAGGAGGTCGAGCGGGTCGGCCACGAGGTCACCCCCGAGCACCTGGTCGCCATCGGGCGCGACGTGGAGTGCCAGGCGCTGGCGCGCGCGGTGAAGTGGCACAGCGAGCACCGGGTGCTGCTCAACGGCCGCCGTACGGTCGTCTTCGCCTAGCAACCACGAACTTCGCTCCTCAGAGCCGGGACAGCGACGCGGTGGCGTAGAGCACGTCCCGGATGACGTCGCGGTCGCCCTCCTGGCCGAACGCGATCCGCTCCGGCTCCAGATGGCCCGCGGCGAGCTGGCAGAATTCCACGCCGTCCAGCACCACATGGGCGACGGCGTGCTCGCGCGAGGCGACCGCGCCCGGCGAGTCGAGCGGCAGGTACCACCGGCCGCCGCCCGCGCCCTCGATCTCCAGTAGCAGCGACCGCCCCGGCGACCCCGCGTCGGCGAGCCGCCCGGCCGAGTCGGCGAGCCCGTCCCTGCGCCGGTGGGCGATCGCGGCGGGCAGCATCCTGGCCGCCAGGTCGATCATCCGGTTCATATTGCGCGGCGAGGGCGGATCGTAGGGATATGCCACGGCCTCGGCAATGTCCCACGCGTGGATCCAGCACTCGAAGGCGCGGTCCACGAAGGCGTCCCGCAGGGGCAGCGCGAACGACCCGTAGTCGACGCCGATACGGGCCGCGCCGCCGCCCGCGAAGGACACCGTACGCAGCAGGGTGTGGCTCTGCCCGCGCCAGACGTCGCGCAAGTCCGCGCCCGCGCCCGACTCCTCGGCGGCGGCCCGCTGCGCCGCCCACAGCGCCTCGGTGCGCCGCATCGGGTCCAGCGGCAGGTCGAGGCCGCCCTTCCGGTCCGTGTCCGGCACGTCGAGGGCGACCGCGACCAGGCCGTCCACGGTGGTGAGATGGGTGATGACCTCGCCGACGGTGACCTTGCGCGTCACCGGGGCGCCGTCGTACCAGCGCAGGTCGACCGGCTCGTGCCAGTAGCTGTCGCCGAGGTCGCGCAGCAGCGCGTCGAGCCTGGCGGCCTCCGCGTCGTACGGCCCCGCCCACTCGGGCACCGGGATACGGGCCGGGCGGCGGCCCAGGCACCCTTCGAGCACCCGGGCGCGCAGCAGCGGATCGAGGTCGAGGCTCTCCTCGCGGTGCAGCAGGCCCACCGCGTCCCGCAGCCGCAGCGCCTCCTCGGCGCAGGCGGCGCAGTCGGTGAGGTGGACCTCGACGGCCAGCGACTCGTCGCGCGAGCACACCGCCAGCGCCCAGGCGCCGAGCAGGGACTTCAGGGTGCCGTGGTCGTACAGCGGCAGCCGGGTCGGCGGGGCCGTCTCCGGTACGGGCGGCGGCGGTACGGGCCGCGGCGGCCCCGCCGGGGCCTGCGGCTCGCGGACGGGGAGCGGACTGCCGGACTGGTCGCGCTGGTTCGGCACCCGGGGAAGGCCGTCGCCTTCGCCCAACGGCCCGTTGCCGTTGTGGTACGCGGGGCCGCTCACGGCCGGCTCCTGCGGCCCTGGCCGCGTGCGTCGAACGGATGGGTGGCGGTGCCCCGTTCCAGCGGGCGGATCTCCAGGCTGTCGGCCGGATCCATTGCCGTGGACAGCAGTTGCAGGCCGAGCCGCAGCCGGCGCCGCGACTCGTCGGCGCTCACCCCGAGGTCTGTCGCGGCGGCGCGGTAGTCCAGGCGCTCGCGGTAGGCCAGTTCGAGCGCGTCGCGCAGCGGTGCGGGCATCGAGGTGACGATGAAGTCGGCGCGGGCCGCGGTGTTGGCCTGCCGGACCCTGGCCTCGACCTCGGTGGCGGTCGACCGCCCGCGGCTCGCGTACTGCCGCAGCCGGTGCACCGCCTGGCTCTGGGTGAGGGCGGCGATCCAGGACCGCAGGGAGCCGTGCTTGGGGTCGTAGTCGTCCGGGTTCTCCCAGATGTAGCCGAAGACCTCGCGGGTGATCAGATCGGCTGCCTCGTCGTCGTCGAGCACCCGGTGGGCCAGGTTGTGCACGAGAGTGGCGTAGCGGTCGTACAGCTCGCCGAGCGCGGCCTCCTCGCCGCGCGCCAGCCGCTGCTGCATCTTGCGGTCCCAGCGTGGCGGTGCGGGTGTCGCCATCTGCCGCCCCCTTGCGTCGTCGGCCGTGCAACCTTGCCAGGTGTGCGCTGCACTCGACCGTACCCGCCGCCCGTCGCGGCATGCGTCCCTTTGCACCAACCTGGCCCCTCATGTGATCGGTTCTGTCGGTCTGTTATCCGGGTGTGACCGGAAGATTGCAGAGTTACAGCTGGGAACGGGCATAGGGTCGTTGTGATGACGAAGCTGAACCCGACAGCGAGGCGAGGTGCGGTCCCGTGCTGGTGACCCGGGCCGAGCAAGACGGCTGGGCGGTGGTGACGGTCGCGGGCGAGATGGACCTGATCTCGTCGCCCGCGGTACGGCAGAAGGTCCACGACGCGGTCGCCGAGGGGCGGCGCAGCGTGGTGCTCGATCTGGCCGACGTGCGCTTCTGCGACTCCAGCGGGGTGGGTGTGCTGATCGGCGCCCGCCGGCTGATGCGTTCCTGCGCCGGACGGCTGCGGATCGTGCTGCCCGAGGAAGGTGCGGCCTCCGCCGGCGGGGCGCATGTCAACCGGGTGCTCGCCGCGCTCGGGGTACGGCGGCTGTTCGAGGTCTTCCCCGACCTGGCCGCCGCCACCGACGACGCCGCCCAGCCGCTGAGCGCCTGACAGGCACCTGCGGGCCGCCGCGGGCGGCCGCCGGGCTGCCGTGAACCGCCGGTACGATCCGATTACGGAGCGTCCGCACGGAGTTGTGTCCGATGCGTGACTTGTTACGCGGTGGAGTCGGCACCTACCTCGGGTACGCTCCATCGGGTGCGCGTACGTTCACGGCTGCTCCGAGGAACCACCCGGTCGAACCGGGTGGCGCCCAGGTCTGGGCGTTGCACGCCCCGTCCCGAGCGCCGCGCAGTATGCAGCACCCGTGGTCCATTGCGATGGAATATGACGGAAGCGCTTGTTGGAGTGACTGTCGGTCAATCATGCTGTGTGAGGTCGGGGTCACGCACGGTGATCCTGGGCAGGCGTGAGGCCATGTGTCCGCCGGTTCGGATGGTGTGAGCAGTGCAGATGCTGCAGGTGCAACTGGAGGTCGGTGTCGACCCCGCGGAAGTGGGGCGGGCACGCCGCTGGGCGAGGTCGCGGCTGGTCGGGTCCGGAATAGGTGCCGACGAGCCGGTCGCCGAGACGCTCATCCTGCTCATCTCGGAACTGGTCACCAACGCGGTCGTGCACACCGGCTGCCCCGCGGTGCTGCGGATGCTCTTCCCCGCCGCCCCCGCCGCACCGGTACGCGTCGAGGTCGCCGACACCAGCGAGACCCCGCCGGCCCCGCGGCACGCCCAGCGTGACGAGACCGGCGGCCGCGGGCTCGAACTGGTCGACGGCCTCGCCGACCGCTGGGGCTGGCAGCCCGAGGGCGCGGGCAAGCAGATCTGGTGCGAGGTCGACCGCGCCGCCGCCCTGCGCTGACCCGGCGCCCCGGGTGCGGCACCGACCGGTCCGCGCTCAGGCCTGACCGGCCCGCCCTCAGGCCCGACCGGACGGCTGGAAGGTACGCCGGTAGGCGGTCGGCGACACGCCGAGCGTCACCTGGAGGTGCTGCCGCATCGAGGCGCCGGTGCCGAAGCCGGCCTTCCTGGCGATGAGGTCCACGCTCAGGTCGGTCGACTCCAGCAGCTGCCTGGCCAGTTCGACCCGCTGCTGGATCAGCCAGCGGCCCGCGCTCATCCCGACCTCCTCACGGAAGCGCCGGGTGAAGGTGCGTACGCTCATCGACTCCCGCTCGGCCAACTCCCGCAGCGTGAGCGGCTGGTCCAGCCGGTCGAGCGCCCAGCTCCTGGCCCGCTCCGTGCTGGCCAGCTGCGGCTCCGGCAGCGGCCGGCGGATGTACTGCGCCTGCCCGCCCTCGCGGTGCGGCGGCACCACGGTGCGGCGGGACACCGAGTTCGCGACCGCGGTACCGCAGTCCCGGCGCACGATGTGCAGGCACAGGTCGATCCCGGAGGCCACCCCCGCAGAGGTCAGCACGTCCCCGTCGTCCACGTAGAGCACGTCGGGGTCGACCCTGACCTGCGGGAAGAGTCGCTGGAAGTGGTCGGCGCTGGTCCAGTGCGTCGTCGCGGGCCGGCCGTCCAGCAGGCCCGCGGCGGCCAGCAGGTACGAGCCGGTGCAGATCGACACCACCCGCGTGCCCGGCCGGATCGCCGCGAAGGCGGCCCTGAGCGGTGCGGTGAGCACGCCCTCGGTGTAGACCGCCCCCAACTCGTGGGACGCGGGCACGACGACGGTGTCGGCCTGGGCCAGCGCCTCCACCCCGTACTGCACCACGATCGGGAAGTCGGCGTCGGTCTGCACCACCCCCGGCTCGACGCTGCACGTCGCGATCTCGTACAGCGGCGCACCGTTCTCGGCGCTCACGGCGGACCCGAAGATCCGCAGCGGGATGCCCAGTTCGAACGGGATCACCCCGTCCATCGCGAACACCGCGACATGGTGCCGCTCCGGGTGATGGAAGACCTCGGCGCAGGCCTCGCCCGAAGCCCCGGTGGCGGCCGCGATGGCGGCCCCGGTCGTGGTCCCGGTGGCGGCCCCGGTCGTGGTCCCGATGGAGGCCTCCGCGTACGGCGGGGCGGCAGGCTGCGGGCGTGCGGACGCGGACGGCGGGGGCGGCGGCAAAAGCGGCGGGACGGCCATGGCTCGATTCTTGCATATCGTGGCCATCGGGCCACTCGTCGCGCCGTTCGGGCCGCCCGAGACTGATCACGTGACGCAGACATCTCAAGCTCCCGCGCCCGCCGCCGGCGGCGTCCCCGCCACTCCCGGCCGCCGACCGCGCCCGCACCGCGCCTGGGCGGTCGCCGCCGTCACCTTCGTGACGCTGATCGGTGCTGCTGCATTCGCCTCCCTCCCGGGTCTGCTGATCGACCCGCTGCACTCCGAATTCGGCTGGTCGCGCGGCATGATCGGCCTGGCCGTGTCGATCAACCTCGCGCTGTACGGGATCACCGCCCCCTTCGCCGCCGCGCTGATGGACCGCTTCGGCATCCGGCGGGTCGTCGTCTGCGCCCTGCTGACGATCGCGCTCGGCGCGGCGCTGACCGTCTCCATGACGCAGGTGTGGCAACTCATCCTGTGCTGGGGCGTCCTGGTCGGCCTCGGCAGCGGGTCCATGGCCCTCGCCTTCGCCGCCACCGTCACCAACCGGTGGTTCGTCGCCCGCCGCGGCCTGGTCACCGGCGTCCTCACCGCGGCAGGCGCCGCAGGGCAGTTGGTCTTCCTGCCGCTGCTGTCCTGGATCACGGAGAACCACGGATGGCGGCCGGCCGCCGCGATCGTGGCGGGCGCGGCGGTCTCCGTCGTCCCCTTCGTCTGGTTCCTGCTGCGCGACCACCCCGCGGACGTGGGCCTGGCCCCTTACGGCGCCACCGAGTTCGTCCCCAAGCCGCCGCCCGTCAGCGGCGCTGCGGTCCGGGCGCTGGGGGCGCTCCGTGAAGCCTCGCGTACTGGCACCTTCTGGCTGCTCGCGGGCTCGTTCGCGATCTGCGGGGCCTCCACCAACGGCCTCGTCAAGACGCACTTCGTGCCCGCCGCCCACGACCACGGCATGCCCGTCACGGCCGCCGCCTCACTCCTCGCAGTCATCGGCATCTTCGACATCGCGGGCACGGTGGCCTCCGGATGGTTCACCGACCGCATGTCGCCGCGCCGGCTGCTGGCCGTCTACTACGGCCTGCGCGGACTCTCGCTCATGTTCCTCCCCATGCTGCTCGACGACAGCGTCCATCCGCCGATGGTGCTGTTCATCGTCTTCTACGGACTCGACTGGGTCGCCACGGTGCCGCCGACGATCGCCCTGTGCCGCGAGCACTACGGCGAGAACAGCGCGATCGTGTTCGGATGGGTGCTGGCAGCCCACCAGATCGGTGCCGCGCTCGTCGCCTACCTCGGCGGTGTGGCCCGTGATGCGTTCGGTTCGTACAACGTCGTCTGGTACACCTCCGGTGCGTTGTGCGCGCTGGCCGCGCTGATGTCCCTGGTGATCCGCCGGCGGCCGGTCGCCGCGCCTCCCGCGGTGGCGGTCGTCGTGTGAACGGACCGCCGCACGGCCCCGGTTCCGCCTCCGGCTTCGATCACTCGAACGAGTGATCGAAGTCGGAGGCTGTCGCAGGTCAGCGGCTGATGCGGGACGCGGCCCTGGCGATCCGGCCGGCGTCGATCGCCATCTCGCGGAACATCCCGCTGATCGGGTTGGTGAACCCGGTGAAGAACAACCCGGGGGCGCCGGGCGGGGTGCGCGAGCCGTGCGCCACGGGGCGGCCGCGGCCGTCCAGCACCCCGAGGTGGCCGACGAGGCCTTCCAGGCCCCGCCGGTAGCCGGTCGCGGCGATCACGACCTCGGGGGCGGCCTGCGAACCGTCCGCGAGGTGCACCTGGTCGCCCTCGAACCGCTCGACGGCGGCGACGGGTTCGACCTTCCGCGACTGCACCGCGTCGATCAGGCCGACGTCCTGCACCGGGATCGCCCCGTCGAGCACCCGGGCGTACAGCCCGTTCTCCGGCCGCGGCAGGCCGTACGCGGACAGGTCGGGCACGCTCATCCGCTCGATGTACGGCGCCACCCGGTCGACCAGCCGGGGCGGCAGCCGCCGGACGAGGATGCCGCTGGCCTGCGCCGGCCAGCCAGCGGTCGAGCGGCGCATGATGTGCGGCGGGGTGCGCACGGCGAGCCGTACTCGGCCCGCACCGCCCTCGACCAGGTCGACGGCGATCTCGGCGCCGGTGTTGCCGACCCCGACGACCAGGACGTCGCGGCCCGCGTACGGCGCGGCGTTGCGGTAGGAGGAGGCGTGCAGCAGCTCGCCGGGGAAGGTGTCGCGGCCCGGCCAGTCGGGTATGTGCGGCGCGTGGTTGAAGCCGGTGGCCACCACGACCACGGGCGAGCCGAGCACCCGGCCGCCGGTGGCGGGCAGTTCCCATCCCGCGTCGCCGCGCTCGACCCGGTCCACGGTGATCCCGGTGGTGATGTCCAGGCTGTGGTGCTCGGCGTACTGCTCCAGGTAGCGCACGACGTCGTCACGCCCGACCCAGCGGCCGTACGCGCGGGGTATCCGCAGCCCCGGCAGGGCGGAGAGTCTTCGGGTGGTGTGCAGGTGCAGCCGGTCGTAGTGGCCGCGCCAGGACGCGCCGAGCTGCTCCGCGCGCTCCAGGACCAGCGGGCGCACGCCGTGCTGCCGGAGCGCCGCCGCCGCGGCAAGGCCGCCCGGGCCTGCCCCGATCACGATCGCGTCCGGTGTCGCGGCCAGGCCCGCGGCCGCGGGGAGTGAAGTGGGGTCGGGCATGCGGAACTCCTGTTGTGGGGCGGCGTACTGGGTGCGGTCGAGAGCGTAGCCGCTGGGGAGTGTCCGCAAAGTCCCCTCTGGCCGACGGCACATGGCACGCGCGCGATCCCCCGGAGCTTCCCCGGGAAGGTGCCGACGGCCGTGCCGGTCCCGGCGGAGCAGGTCCGGACGCGGGCGGGCCGGGAGGTGTCAGGCGCGGGTGGCGGTGCGGTAGAGCGCGAGCACGGCGTCCGAGAACAGGGGGCTGTAGGAGATGCGGTCGTCGGGACCGCCGCCGTCCAGACCGCCGATCAGGCCGATCACCGTACCGGTCCTGCCGCGGGCGCCGTCGGCCAGCAGCCAGGGGCTCCCCGAGGTGCCGCCCGGGAAGCCGCCGCAGGTCAGCCGCAGTTGGTGCCGCTCGCCGAGGCGTTCGGTGGTGGTCGTGCAGGTGACCGCCCGGTCGGCGGGGTCGTCGCCGAGCCGCGGATAGCCGACGACGGTGACGCGGTTGCGGTAACCGGGGGTGCGCGCCAGCCGGTTGGCGCCGGTGGCGTCCTCGACGCGGCGCCCGTGCGGATCGGGCCGCACCTTGGCGAAGGCGACGTCGTAGTCGGAGGCCGCGTCGTCGTCCGGTGCCCAGCGCGGATCGGTGAAGACCTCGTCGACCGCCCAGATGCCGTACGGCTGCCGGCCGGAGCCGGCGCGGTACTGCGGGACGAAGCCGATGTCGCTGCCCGGCTCGCAGTGTGCCGCGGTGAGGATGAGGTCGTGGCCGGGGCTGTGGACCACGCTCGCGGTGCAGTAGTGCGCGGCCAGGTCGTCGCCGACGGAGAAGAGCACGCCCACGGTGGGCACCCCGGCGAAATGCACCGCGGCTCCCTGCGGCCCCGGTGCGCCGGAGCCGCCGGCCGCCTGGGCGATCCGCGCCGGCCTGCCGCCCGAGGCGGGCATGGAGCCGGCCATCCGCTCCGGCGTCCAGAACCGGGCCGCCGCCTGCGCGGTCCACTGCGGCGCGGTGGGCACGCCGCCGTGCACCGGCCACAGCACGGCCAGCAGCACGAGCAGCGCGGTGGAAGCCGTCGGCAGCAGCTTGCGTCGCAGCACGGGCGTGGCCCCCTTCGGCGCCGGAGGCGGGTCGGGGCCGCGGGTCCGGCGCCGGGGCGGCCGCCGCGCCGGCCGGACGGTCCTGCGCCCGGCCGCCTTGCGCGACGCGTGGGCCCGCCCGCCGTACGCGATGCGTGAGCCCTGCCGCCGTACGCGACGCGTCAGCCCTGCCGCCCGCCGCCGCGCGGCTACTTCGGCGGCTTCTTGCCCGTCACCCCGAGGTGCACGAGCAGCGCCAGGTTCGGCTTGAGGTCGGCCTGCTTGACGCCCGAGCCGGTGAAGCCCTTCTGGTGGGCGGCGACCCCGGCCAGCATGGTCACCAGCGAGCCGGCGATGGCCGGTGCGCTGACGTCCTTGTCGACCCTGCCTTTGCCCTGCAGCTCCTTGATGGACTCGGTGAGCGAGCCGGTCACCGCGGTGAGGATCTTGGTGCGGATTTTGGAGAAACGTTTATCCCCCTCCGCGGCACCGAGATCGATGACGCGCAGGATGGCGTCGTTCTTCCGCCAGAAGGAGAAGAAGCCGTCGACGAGTTCGTCGGCCGCCTGGGCGCCCGACTTGCCGACCCAGGAGCGGCCCGCGACCAGTTCGGTGAGGCTCGCCCCCTCCTTCGCCATCTCGTCGGCGAGCTCCAGGACGGCGCCCTCGACGTCGGGGAAGTACTGGTAGAAGGTGGCGGGCGAGGTGCCGGCCATCCGTGCGACGTCGATCACCTTGACGTCCCGGTACGGCGACGTGCTGAGCATCTCGCTCAGGCAGTCGAGCAGCTTCTGCCGCGTCGCCTGCCCTCGGCGACCCGCGACACGTCCGTCGACGGTGCGAACTTGTCCTGTCATGCCGTCAGTTTACCGATGCGTCATCCCCGCGCGATTTGGCCGCGTGCAAATGGGGAGGGGGTGTCTGGTGGTGCGGAAGACGCAGGTCAATGAGGGTTTCCTGGGGCTAACCGGAACCCGTTTCCGGGCCGGCGGGGCGGCTGGTATGCCCGATTTGCAAACTTTTGTGGTGCGCGGCGACCGGGTCCCGGAAGAATTGACCATATGTTCGAATTAGGCCCCGCACTGTGGGGAAGATCACTGGCTACGGTGGCAGAAACGGCCGTCGAGCAGGTGGCGACGACCACGCGAGAGAGGGGACGGGACCATGACCGCATTCACCGAAGGCACGCCCTGCTGGGCCGACGCGGCGCTGCCCGACCTGGCGGCCGGCCGGCGGTTCTACGGGGAGCTGTTCGGCTGGACCTTCGAGGACCAGGGCGAGGACTTCGGGCACTACACGCTCGCCTTCCGCGACGGCAAGGCGGCCGCCGCCCTGATGAGCAAGCCCGATCCCGCGATGCCCACCGCCTGGAGCGTCTACTTCGCCTCGGTCGACGCGACCGGGGCGGCCGCGCGGATCGGTGCGGCGGGCGGCCAGGTCGTCTTCGGCCCCGACAAAGCGGGCGAGGCCGGGGTGATGGTGGGGGCGGTCGACCCCGGAGGCTCGGTGTTCGGCGTGTGGCAGGCGGGCGAGCACCAGGGCTTCGAGATCACCGAGCAGCCGGGCGCCTTCTGCTGGACGGAGAACCGCACACGGGAGGCGGCTGCGGTCGACTCCTTCTACGAGGCGGTGTTCGCCTACCGGGCCGAGCAGATCGGCGACGGGCAGCACTTCGACTACAAGGTGTGGTCACTGGCCGCGGACCCGGAGCTGCAGATCGGCGGACGGCTGAAACTGGGCGCGGAGCTGCCCGGTGAGCAGCCCGCGGCGTTCCGCCTCTACTTCGCGGTGGACGACTGCGACGCCGCCGTCGCGACGGTTCGGAAGCTGGGCGGCCGGGTGACCGACGGGCCCGCCGACTCGCCTTTCGGCCGGCTCGCCACCGTCGCCGACGACCAGGGCGCGGTCTTCACGGTCATCGACCCGCGGCGCAGCGAGGGCTCCATAGAAGGAAGTTGACGCAGCCCGCACCCTTTCCGGCGCGTTGCGGCGCTGCCGGTGCGACAGGTGGCGGATGATAACGAGTTCGCTCCCTGGGCGTGTCGTGACGGCCCCGGGTTCGCAACCGGCGCCCTTCCCAGGAAGAATCAGGTCCGTACTCTGGCGTGGGCGCGGGGAACGGACCGCGAAGGGCAGGACGCACGGACGCGGAGCACGGCCGCAACAACGCGGGTACGGGGAGGTGGCAGGGCAGTGGTGGAGCAGCTGACGCAGCACGACCCGAGACGGATCGGCCCTTTCGAGGTGCTGGGACGGCTCGGCGCCGGCGGCATGGGGCTGGTCTATCTCGCCCGCTCGGCATCCGGCCGCCGGGTGGCGATCAAGACCGTACGCGCGGAGCTCGCCGAGGATCAGCTCTTCCGGGTCCGCTTCACGCGTGAGGTGGAGGCCGCCCGCGCCGTCTCCGGCTTCTACACCGCCGCCGTGGTCGACGCCGACCCGCGGGCCGCCGTGCCCTGGCTCGCGACCGCGTACGTCCCGGCCCCCTCCCTGGAGGAGATCGTCAACGAGGCGGGGCCGATGCCCGCGCAGGCGGTGCGCTGGCTCGCCGCCGGCATCGCCGAGGCCCTGCAGTCGATCCACGCCGCCGGCCTGGTGCACCGCGACATGAAGCCGTCCAACGTGCTGGTGGTGGAGGACGGGCCGCGGGTCATCGACTTCGGCATCGCCTCCGGGGTGTCCAACACCCGGCTGACGATGACCAACGTCGCCGTCGGCACCCCCGCCTACATGTCGCCCGAGCAGGCCCGCGACTCCCGCAGCGTGCGCGGTGCGAGCGACATCTTCTCGCTCGGCTCGACCCTGGTCTTCGCCGCGACCGGGCACGCGCCCTTCCACGGGGCGAACCCGGTGGAGACCGTGTTCATGCTGCTGCGCGAGGGTCCCGACCTGAGCGGGCTGCCCGACGAGCTGCGCCCGCTCATCGAGTCCTGCATGCGGATGGAGGCCGAGGGCCGGCCCACCCCGGCCGACCTGCAGGCCCAGCTGGCCCCGCATCTGTTCTCGACCGGCAGCGACGACACCGGGACGGCGTCGGCCTGGCTGCCGCCCGGGGCGGTCGCGCTGATAGAGCAGCGCCGCAGCGGCCGGGTCCCGGCCGCCGCGGACAGCGGGCGCGGCGCGCACGCGGCGGGCCGGCCGCGGGTGTCCGAGCC
>NZ_CAJSLV010000111.1 GCF_907177275.1 Actinacidiphila cocklensis | reverse complement strand
GGCCCCTGGGAACAGTTCGACCTGCTCGACCTCGGCAGCGGCAACATCGCACTGCGCGCCCACGCCAACAACCTCGTCGTCTGCGCCGACAACGCCGGCGCCTCCCCCCTGATCGCCAACCGCACCACCGCAGGCGCCTGGGAAACCTTCCAACTCCTCCACAACCCCAACGGCACCATCAGCCTCAAAGCCCAAATCAACGCAATGTACGTCACCGCCGAGAACGCCGGAGCCTCCCCCCTGATCGCCAACCGGGCCACCATCGGCGGCTGGGAGCAGTTCGACCTGATCACCGGCTGAGACTCCCCGCAGGAGCGGCGGGCAGGTCACCCGGCCTCGGCATCCGGGTGACCTGCCCGCCGGCCGGGTGGCGTCGCGCCCGCGGCCGGCACAACGTGGTGGCATTCGTGCCCGCGCCCGGTGGCGGGGCGGGCGGCTGGCCGACACCATGGGGCACCGCAGGTTGGTGGTGCTCGGGGTGGTGGTCTTCGCCGGGGCCTCGCTGCTGTGCGGGCTGACCCCGAAGGGGAGCCTGGCGCAGTTTGCAGGCCGAGCATCCGGAAGGCGAGGAGGAAGGCCGGAGCGAGGGAACGGCCCTGGCCGCGGAGGGGGAGCAGGCGCCGCCGGCGAAGTGACGCCCTGACCGCCGGGGAAGCCCGCAGTCTAAACTCTCCAGGCACCGGCCTGTTCGAAGGTGACCGGAGACAGGCCGTCCATGCCCGATCCCGAGGGGTATTCGGCACTTTGATACAGATAGAGTCAGTTACCAAGCGCTACCCCGACGGCACGACAGCGGTCGACAACCTGTCGCTGGACATCCCGGACGGGTCGATCACCGTACTGGTGGGACCGTCGGGATGCGGGAAGACCACCACCTTGCGCATGGTCAACCGGATGGTCGAACCGACGTCCGGCCGCATCCTGCTGGACGGTTCGGACATCACCGAGCAGCCGGTCAACGCGCTGCGCCGCTCGATGGGCTACGTCATCCAGAACGCCGGGCTCTTCCAGCACCGCACGATCGTGGACAACATCGCGACCGTGCCGCGGATGCTCGGCTGGGACCGCCGCAAGGCCAGGGAGCGGGCCAGGGAGCTGATGGGCCGGGTCGGCCTCGACGAGTCGCTGGCCCGGCGCTATCCGTACCAGCTCTCCGGCGGGCAGCAGCAGCGGGTCGGGGTGGCCAGGGCGCTCGCGGCCGATCCGCCGGTGCTGCTGATGGACGAGCCGTTCTCCGCGGTCGACCCGATCGTCCGCAAGAGCCTGCAGGCGGAACTGCTGCGTATCCAGCAGGAGCTGGGCAAGACGATCGTCTTCGTCACGCACGACATCGACGAGGCCATCAAGATCGGCGACATGATCGCGGTGATGCGGACCGGCGGCAGGCTCGCCCAGTTCGCCCCGCCCGACGAGCTGCTCAGCTCGCCCGCCGACGCCTTCGTCGAGGACTTCCTCGGCACCGACCGCGGTATCCGGCGGCTGTCGTTCTTCACCTCGGACGGCCTGCAGCTGACCGCGGAACCGGTCGTCGCGGTGGACGCGGACGCCGAGCAGGTCGCGCGCGCCACGGCGGCCGGGTCGCCGTACCTGCTGCTCACCGACGCCGAGGGCAAGCCGCTCGGCTGGGTGGCGCCGCAGGACGCGGCGGGCGGCGCCGACAAGGTCGCGGTCGGCCGGCTGCTGCCGTACGGACGGCCGTTCGCGGCCGGGCGCGAGTCGCTGCGGGACGCGCTGGACTGCGCGGTGCTCTCCCCCACCGGGTGGGCGGTCGCGGTGGACGGCGAGGGGAAGGTGGCCGGGGTGGTCTCGCAGGAGACCATCGGCGCCGCCATCCGCAGCGCGCACGCCGAGCACCGGGACGGCGGCGGCGCCGGCCGGGCCTCGATCACCAAGGCGGGGGCGGCCACATGAGCGGCCCCGGCTTCTTCGACATACCCAGCGACCTGCAGAACTCCTACTTCGGCCTGGTCGGCCTGCACATCGAGGAGGCCCTGATCCCGGTGGCGATCGGGCTCGCGGTGGCGCTGCCGCTGGGCCAGTTGTGCGTGCGCTTCTCCTGGCTGTACCCGCCGGTGCTGTGGATCACGACCGTGCTGTACGCGATCCCGTCGCTGGCCTTCTTCATCTTCCTCATCGACTACACCGGTGCGACCAGGACCACCGTGGTGATCCCGCTGACCGTCTACAGCCTGGTGCTGCTGGTGCCGGCCATCGTCGACGGCGTCAGATCGGTGCCGCAGGAGACCATGTCGGCCGCCACCGCCATGGGGTTCGGGCCTGTGCAGCGCTATCTGAAGGTGCAACTGCCCATCGCGGTACCGGCGATCATCGCCGGGCTGCGGGTCGCGGTGGCCTCCAGCATCAGCCTGGTCAGTGTCGGCGCGCTGATCGGCAACCAGGGCGCGCTGGGCAACCTGCTCCAGGATGCCATCCTCTACCACCGCTCCGAACTCGCGTTGAACTCGGTGGTCACCACCGCTGCGCTCGCCGTCCTGCTGGACATCGCCCTGGTGCTGCTGCGGATGGCGCTGACGCCGTGGATGCCGCGCGGCGACCGGGCGGCCCGCCGCGCGGCGCGCACCGCGGCGGTCGAGCCGGCCGCCCGGCCCACCCTGGAGGACACCGCCGCATGAGCATCTTCCAGTTCATCAGCGACTTCTTCCGGGACAGCGCGCACTGGCACGGCCAGTACGGCATCCCGCACCGGGTGCTTGAGCATCTGCAGTACTCGTTCATGGCGCTGGGCATCGCCGCGGGCATCGCCTTGCCGGCGGGCCTGATCACCGGCCACACCGGGCGCGGCGGCAACGCGCTGGCGCTGATCGCCACCGCGGCCCGGGCGCTGCCGAGTTACGGGCTGCTGGTGCTGATGTTCTTCTGGCTGGGCATCGGGCTCACCCCGGTGATGATCCCGCTGGTCGCGCTGGCCGTACCGCCGATCCTGGTGACCTCCTACGAGGCGATGCGCACCGTCGACCCCGCGCCGGTCGACGCCGCGCGCGGGATGGGCATGGGCCCTGTCGCGGTGCTCTTCCAGGTCGAACTGCCGGTCGCGCTGCCGCTGATCCTCAGCGGGCTGCGCTCCGCGGCGATCCAGGTGGTCTCGACGACCGCCATCGCCGCGATCGTCTCGCTCGGCGGGCTCGGACGGTTCATCATCGACGGGCTCTCCCAGCGCGACTACGAGATCGTGGTGGGCGGTGCGACCCTGATCGTGGGTCTGGCGCTGGCGATGATCGCGCTGTTCTGGCTGATCGGCCGGCTGGCGGTCTCCCCCGGCGTGCGGGGCGGCCGTTGAACAGTGAACCAGGGCATCGATACCTATCGGTGACCCGGACGGCCTTGACTCGGTTTGAGCCCGCTGGATTGGATCAGTTGAGGTACGGAACCGACGTTCGGAGGGCAACTGAACGCCCTCCGAACCCAGCCCCGGAAATGGGAATAGTGACTTCACACACGCAGAGCACCCACACTGGCCCTCGACACATGCGCGTAGCGGCGATCATCCTCGCCGCCACCACGGCCGCGGCGCTTCTCGCGGGCTGTTCCGACTCCTCCGACTCCTCCTCGTCGCCGTCCTCGTCGTCCGACAGCGGCAAGGGCAAGCCCAAGGACCCGCTGGCGGGAGCGCCCGCGGCCGGTGACACGGTGGTCGTCGGCTCGAACAACTTCGCCGAGAGCGTCCTGCTGATGGACGTCTACGGCGAGGCGCTCAAGGCAAAGGGGATCAAGGTCAGCTACAAGCCGGACATCGGCACCCGGGAGATCACCTACGGTCTGCTCAAGAACGGTTCGGTGACGGTGCTGCCGGAGTACAACGGCTCGCTCCTCGCCTTCCTCGACAAGGCCGCGGCGCCCACCTCGGTGGAGGCCGCCACCGCCGCGATCGAGGCGAAGCTCGACGCGAAGCTGACCATGCTCGACCCGGCCGCGGCCGAGGACAAGGACTCCGTCACGGTCAACGCGGCGACCGCCGCGAAATACCACCTGACGTCCCAGTCCACCATCGCCGACCTGGCGAAGGTCGGCTCCCAGATCGTCGTCGGCGGCTCGCCGGAGTTCCAGCAGCGGCAGCAGGGCCTGGTCGGCCTCAAGTCGGTGTACGGGCTGGTCCCCAAGTCGTACAAGGCACTCGACGCGGGCGGTCCGCTCACCGTGGCGGCGCTGAAGAACAACGACGTGCAGGCCGCCGACGTCTTCAGCACCGACGCGTCGGTGGCGCGGGAGAAGTTCGTGGTCCTGCAGGACCCGAAGAAGCTGTTCGGCTTCGCGAACGTCCAGCCCATGGTGTCCAAGACCGGACTGTCCCCGGACGGTGTGGCGGCGCTGAACGCGGTGTCGGCGAAGCTCGACACCAAGACGCTGCTCGACCTGGACGACCAGGTGCAGAACCAGAAGAAGGACCCGCTGGACGTCGCCCAGGCCTGGCTGAAGTCGGCCGGCCTGGCCTGACGGCACCTCACCGTGCCGGGCCGGTCCCCGCGGACCGGCCCGGCACGGTGCGGCGGTCGGTCACACCGCGGCCGGCCCGCTCACTCCTCGGTCGGCCCCAGGTCGGGGGTGTCCCGCAGGTCGACGGACATCCGGGTGGTGGCGTGCAGTTCCAGGACGACGATCTCGTTGTCGCCGGCCCGCAGTACGGGACCGGGGACGTACAGCCGGCTCTGCGGTCCGCGTGACCAGTAGCGGCCCAGGTGGAAGCCGTTGATCCAGGCGTTGCCCTTGGTCCAGCCGGTGAGGTCGAGATACGTGTCCGCGGCCTCCTCCAGGGCGAGGACGCCGCGGTGGAAGGCGGGTCCCACCGGCGGGGCGTCCGTCCTGCCGAAGGCCAGCGGCGCCAGGTCGGCGAGGTCCAGCGGGCGGCTGGTCCACTCCTGCAGGCGGCGCCCGTTGACGCGCACGTCGCCGAGGATGCCCTTGCGGTCATGGATGCCCTGGCCGTAGTTGACCCGGCCCTGGTTCTCCACCAGCAGGTCGAGGCGCGCGCCGGGCGCCGGTGAGGTGAAGGCCAGGGCTCGGTGGTGGCTCTCCCGTTCCAGGACGCCGGCCGGCTGTCCTTCGACGAAGACCTGCGCCCGGTCTGCGACGCCGTCCACCTCCAGCGTCACAGGACCCGCCGCGGGCAGGGCGGCCGAGTACAGCACGAAGCCGAAGTCCTGGCCCAGTTCCTCCATGGTGCGCGGCCGCTCCGCGGACACCCCGGGGCCGAGCAGGCCGGCCGCGGCCAGCAGCGGCGCGCTCTGCGGCAGGCGCACGTCCAGCACGTTGAGCTTCTTCGACGGCGCCGGCAGGGGCATGTCGGGGACGGGCGCGTGCCGGGCGATGACCTCGCGGAAGGCGGCGTACTTCGGGGTGGGGTCGCCCGCCTCGGTCAGCGGCGCGTCGTAGTCGTAGGAGGTGACGGTGGCCCGGTAGGTGTGCTTGTCGTTGGCGCCGTTGGTGAAGCCGAAGTTGGTGCCGCCGTGGAACATGTAGAAGCTGACGCTGGCGCCGGCCGCCAGCACGGTGTCGAGTTGCGCGGCGGCGTCGGCGGCGGGCCGGGTGGTGTGGATGCCGCCCCAGCGGTCGAACCAGCCGTTCCAGAACTCGGTGACCATGAGCGGCCCCTGCGGCTGGTGGGCGCGCAGCAGCGCCAGGTTGCCGTCCGCGCCGCTGCCGAAGTTGACGGTGGCGAGCACCCCGGGCAGGCCGCCGCGGGCCAGGTCGCCCGGCTGGTCGCAGGTGAACAGCGGCACGTCGACACCGTGCCGGCGCAGCAGGCCCGCCAGGTGCTCCAGGTAGTCGCGGTCGTCGCCGTAGGCGCCGTACTCGTTCTCGACCTGCACCGCGATCACCGGCCCGCCCCGGGTGGACAGATACGGGTCGAGGAGCGGCAGTAGCCTGCCGAAGTAGTCGTCCACGGCGTCCAGATAGCGCGGGTCGGTGCTGCGCAGCCGCACCCCCGGCTCCGCGAGCAGCCAGGACGGCAGCCCGCCGCCCTCCCACTCGCCGCAGATGTACGGTCCCGGTCGCAGCAGGACGTGCAGGCCCTCGGCCGCGGCGAGGTCGAGGAAGCGCGGCAGGTCGATCCCGCCGGCCATCCGCAGGCTGCCTCGGACGGGTTCGTGCAGATTCCACGGGATGTAGGTGTCGACGGTGTTCAGGCCCATGCCGCGCGCCTTGCGCAGCCGGTCCTGCCAGTGGTCCGGGTGGACGCGGAAGTAGTGCAGCGCGCCGGAGAGGATGCGGAACGGCTCACCGTCCAGGAGGAAGCCGTCGGCGGCTGTCTGCAGTTCGGGCATGGTGGTCTGCCTGTTCTCCCGAAGGGGTGGGCGGTCTTCCGAAAGGGTGGACGGTGGGGGCAAGATCCGATGTTTGCGTAACCATGCTGGAGTCTGGTCAATGCCCAACCGGCTGTCAAGGCACGGCTCTTCGCAGGTGGGTGCGGGTGGTCAGCCGGCGGCGGGCGGCGGCGCGGTGCTCGCCCGTACCACCAGGCGGGTGGGGACCAGTGTGGTGCCGGTCTCCTCCTGGTCGTTGCGGATCTGCCGCAGCACGCCGTCGACGCAGCGGCGGCCGACCTCGGAGAAGTCCTGGTGCACGGTGGTCAGCGGCGGCAGGAAGGAGGCGGTCTCGGGGATGTCGTCGAAGCCGACGACGCTGATGTCCTGCGGCACCCGCCGCCCCCGCTCGTGCAGCGCGCGCAGCACGCCCAGCGCCATCTGGTCGTTGGCCACGAAGACCGCCGTGCAGCCCGCCTCCCCGGCCAGCCGCAGCCCGGCGCGGTAGCCGGACTCCGCCGACCAGTCGCCCCGCAGCGGTTCCGGCACCGCTCCGCCGCCGGCTTCCAGCGCCGAGCGCCAGGCACCCACCCGGCGCTCGGCGGAGAACGAGTCGGCCGGTCCTGCCACGTGCCACACCGTGCCGTGCCCGAGGTCGAGCAGGTGCTGCACGGCCGCGCGCGCCCCGCCGACCTGGTCGGTGTCCACCACGCAGTAGCGGTCGCCCGCGTTGGAGTCGGCGACCACCACATGGGCGTTGGGCGGCAGCGCGACCGTCACCGCGTCCAGCAGGTGGACCTCCATGAGGATGACGATGCCGTCCACGGCCAGCTCTCCCAGCCTGGTGAACGCCCCGCGCACGCTGTCCTGGGTCGGGACGGCCACCGGAAGCAGGGTGGTGGCGTAGCCCTCCTCCGCCGCCGAGGTCGCGATCGCCTCGATCGTGCGGGTGTTGCCGGTGCTGGACAGGTTGAACGTGATCACGCCGATGGTGTGGAACTGCCCGCTCTTCAGCGCGCGGGCCGCGCTGTTGGGCCGGTAACCCAGTTCCTTCATCGCCTGGAGCACCTGCTGCCGGGTGGACTCCAGGACTCCGGCGTAGCCGTTGGAGACCCGCGAGACGGTCTGCGCGGACACCCCGGCCAGTTGGGCGACGTCCGCCATGGACGCGCCGCGCCTGCGGCGGGCCTCAGGGGCGCCGCTGTCTTCCGTACCGGCCGTGTTGCTGCTGTCCACTTGCTGCTCGCACCTCATACATGGTTCGCCGGGCATGCCGTGAACCGAAATTGTAGGTCGCGGGGGTGCGGGCGCCGCACTCCCCGCGACCTGCCGGGACGGCGGCGTCAGCCGATGTTGAAGCCCTGCTGCTTGCCGTAGTCGACCGACTTGTCCTGCCAGCTCTTCAGACCGTCGGTCAGGGTGGTGCCGGAGACGTACGCCTTGCCGACGGTGTCGTTGAAGATGGAGTTGGCGTAGACCTGGTAGGGCAGGTACGACCAGCCGGGCAGCACGTCCTTGGCCGACTGCGAGAAGATCTTGTTCGCCTGCTGCCCGCCGAAGTAGGGGAAGGCGGTGTCGAGGAAGGCCTGCGAGTCCAGGTCCGCGGTGGTGGCAGGGAAGGCGCCGCCCTTGATCCTGGCCTGGACGCCCGCGCCCTGGGCCGCGTACTGCAGGAACGCGTAGGCGAGGGCCTTGTTGCCGCCTGCCTTCATCACCGCGAGCGAGCTTCCGCCGTTCTCGGCGCTGGCGTGCTGGCCGTCCTTCCACTGCGGCAGCGGCGCCGCCCGCCAGTCGCCGGACGCGCCCTTGACGCCGGTGGTGAAGTTGGCGGGCATCCACGCGCCGGTGGCCAGCGTCGCTATGGTGCCGTCGCCGAGGCCCTTGTACCACTGGTCGCTCCAGGGGACCACGGGCGAGAGCAGGTGCTCGGAGATCAGCGGCTGCCACACCTTGGTGAAGGCGGCGGTGCCCGCGTCGCCGTCGAAGCCGACCGAGACCTTGGTGCCGTCGATCGCGTAGGGCTTGCCGCCGGCCTGCCAGATCAGGCTGGTGGTCATACCGGCGTCACCGGTGTCGCTGGTGATGTACGCCTTCGGGTCGGCCTGGTGGAGCTTGCGCGCGTCGTCGAGGTACTGGTCCCAGGTGGTGGGGACCGGCAGGTGGTACTTGTCGAAGACCTTCTTGTTGTAGAACAGCGCCATCGGCCCCGAGTCCATCGGCAGGCCGTAGACCCCGCCGTCGATGTTCACCGCGTTCCACGGGCCGGGCGAGTACGTCTTCGCCAGGTCCTTGGCGCCGTACGGGCTCAGGTCGGTGACCGACTTGCCGAGCGCGAACTGGCTCAGCGCGAAGTACTCGATCTGGGCGACGTCCGGGACCCCCTTGCCGGCCCCCACGGCGTTCTGCAGCGCGGTGTACTGGTCGTTGCCCGTACCGGCGTTGACCAGGTTCACGTGCACCTTGGGGTACTTGGCCTGGAAGTCGGTGACCACCTGCTTGAGGGTCGGCTCCCACGCCCACACCGTGATCGAGCCGCCCTTGGCGAGCGCGGAGGTGACCGCGTCGGCGTCGGTGCCCGAGTCGGAGCCCGATCCCCCCGACCCGCAGGCCGTCAGCCCCAGCGCCGCCGCGGCGGCCACCGCGATGCCCGGCGCCCAGCGGCGCAGTAGCTTGTTCGTCATCTCGTGTCACTCCGTTGTGCGTGATGGTGTGTGGACAGGGCGGAGCCGCACGGCGTGCGGCCGGTGAGGGGTCGGGCGGACGGCGGGGGAACCGGCGGGCGGTGCCGGTCCTTCACTCCTTGACGCTTCCGGCGGCCAGGCCGGACTGCCAGTACCGCTGGAGCAGCAGGAAGGCCGCGATCAGCGGGACGATGGTGAGCAGCGAGCCGGTGATCACCAGGTGGAACACCGGCTGGCCGCCGACGGTCGCGGCCTGCTGGTTCCACGAGTTCAGGCCCAGGGTGAGCGGGTACCAGTGCGGGTTCCTGATCATGATCAGCGGCAGGAAGTAGTTGTTCCAGGTGGCGACCGTGGTGAACAGCAGCACGGTGACGATGCCGGGAGCCAGCAGCGGCAGGCTGATCCGGAAGAACGTCCTGATCTCCCCGGCGCCGTCCATGCGGGCGGCCTCCAGCAGTTCCTCCGGGATCGCCTCCGCGGCGAACACCCACATCAGGTACAGGCCGAACGGCGAGATCAGCGAGGGGATGATCACCGCCCAGGGGGTGTCGGTCAGGCCGATCTTGCTGAACATCAGGAAGGTCGGCACCGCGAGTGCCGCGCCGGGCACCGCGACCGCGCCGATGACCACGGCGAAGACCGCCCGCCGCCCGGCGAAGTCGAACTTGGCCAGACCGTAGCCGCCGAGCACCGCGAGGAAGGTGGCGCCACCCGCGCCGAGCAGTACGCACAGCAGCGTGTTGAGCAGCCAGCGGACGAAGATGTGGTCGTCGTAGGTGAAGGTCTCGCGGACGTTGTCCCACAGCGCGAAGTGCCCGCTGAACCACAGGCCGAAGGAGTCCAGCAGCCGCGGCTGCGTCTTGGTGGCGTTGATCAGCAGCCAGCCGAGTGGCAGCAGCGAGTAGAGGGTGACGACCGCGGTCAGCCCGGTCAGCAGCACGCTGCGCCGGGGCCGGCCCGGCGAGTGGCGGCGGCCGGCCCGGCCGGCGCGCAGGGCGCGCCGGGGCCTGGCGGTCGGGGAGCCTGCCGCCGGGGCGACGGTGTCCGGTACGTGGCTGGTGGCACTCATGCCGCTCACACCTCCTTGCGCATGCCGCGCAGTTGGACGGCGTAGGCGACGACCATCGTGACCAGGCCCATGACGATCGCGACGGTGGCCGCGTAGTTGTGCTGCTGTCCGGCGAAGGACAGCGAGTACGTGTAGTAGTTCGGGGTGAAGTAGGTGGTGATCGCGTTCGGGGCCAGGCTCTTGAGGATGCTCGGCTCGTTGAACAGCTGGAAGCTGCCGATGATCGAGAAGACGGTGGCGATCACCAGGGCGCCGCGGATGGCCGGGAGTTTGATGGCCGCGATGATCCGCCACTGCCCGGCGCCGTCGATCTCGGCGGCCTCGTAGAGCGAGCCGGGGATCACCCGCAGCGCCGCGTAGAAGATGAGCATGTTGTAGCCGACGAACTCCCAGGTGACGATGTTGCCGATGCTGGCCAGCACCCATCCGGGCGCGAGCGGGTCGGGCAGCGAGGTGTGCAGGTGCTCGTTGATGCTCGCGACCAGCCCGAAGCGCTTGCCGTACATGAAGCCCCACATCAGGGACGCCACCACGGCGGGCACCGCGTACGGCAGGAAGATCGAGATCCGGAAGAAGCTCCTGCCGTAGAGCCGCCCGCTGTCCAGTGCCAGCGCGACCAGCAGGGCGACGCCGAGCATGACCGGCACCTGGACCAGCAGGAAGAGCCCGACCCGGCCCAGGCCCGACCAGAACTCGTGGTCGCCGAAGGCCTGCTGGTAGTTGTCGAGGCCGACGAAGCGGGTGCCGCCGATCAGCTGGCTGCGGTAGAGGCTCAGATAGACCGAGTAGCCGATCGGTGCCAGGAAGACCAGCGCGAAGACGATCAGGAAGGGGCTCACGAAGCCCCAGCCCGCCCAGTGCCTGCGGGACGCTGCGCGGCCGGGCGGGGAGAGCCCGGGGGCGCTCCGCTTCCCGATCCCGGGCGGTGAAATGACGGCCATTGCTGATCCCTGACATCGTGTGGCGAAGGCGTCCGCCTGCTGAGCGCAGGCGGGAGTGTTGCGCAAACACGGGCCGCTCACGGCGGCCGACGTTTACGTAAACATCTTGGCTGCGGTGATGCTGGCACCGCATCGGGGCGGCCGTCAAGGCTCGGAACGGGAAGTGCGGCGCGGACCCTTGACGGGCGCCGGGGGCGGGGCAACACTGTCGACGCCGGGTGATGGTTGCGCAACCATCCCGGGCGGGGTGTGCGCCACCGCTCCTCCGCCGGGCCGCCGGCCTCCCCGCTCCCGCATCCGCTTCGAAGAGGTGACGCATGTCCGGCCCACCGGTACGGCTGACAGCACGCGTACGGCTGGGCTCACTCCTCAGCGGAAGGCATGCATCTGCCGCGCATCGGTGAAGGCCGCGCTGACGGCCGCCTGCCGTGGAAGGCGGGCGGCCGTCAGCGCGGCCCGGTGCCACTCAGCTCAGCGTGAACTTCTGCGCCGCGCTGCCGTTGCAGTCCCAGATCTGCAGCCTCGTCCCGTTGGCGGTGTTGCCGCTGGGCGTGTCGAGGCAGCGGCCGGACTGCGGGTTGAACAGCGAGCCGTCCGAGCGCTGCTGCCAGACCTGGCCGCCGGCGCCGTTGCAGTCCCACAGCTCGACCTGGGTACCGTTCGCGGTCCCGTTGCCGTTGATGTCGAGGCAGCGGCCCAGCGTGCGCAGCGAGCCGCCCGCCCCCTGCGCCCAGTGCTGGTCGACGGCCCAGGACTGGCAGTCCCACAGCTGCACGGCCGAGGTGTTGCCGCCGGTGTCGTCCGCGGCGACGTCGACGCATTTGCCGCCCGGGGCGGCGACGGGAGCTCCCGCGTTGACGGCGAACTTCTGTGCCGCGGAGCCGTTGCAGTCCCAGATCTGCAGCCGGGTGCCGTTGCCGGTGTTGCCGTTCGGCGAGTCGAGGCACCGGCCGGACTGCGGGTTGAACAGCGAGCCGTCCGAGCGCTGCAGCCACTTCTGGCCGCCGACGCCGTTGCAGTCCCACAGCTCGACCTGGGCGCCGGCCGCCGTTCCGTTGCCGTTGATGTCCAGGCACTTTCCTGTGGTGCTCAGCGAGCCGTTGGCGTTGTGCGTCCAGTGCTGGTCCTCGGCGTAGGACTGGCAGTCCCACAGCTGCACAGCGGCGCCGTTGGCGCCGGTGTCGTCCGCGGCGGCGTCGACGCACTTGCCGCCGGGGCCTGTGATGGTGTCCTGCGGGCCGTTCGGGACGTTCGTCTGACCCGCGTAGCCGACCGAGACGACATTGGCCTGCACCGCGTTCTCGGCGGCGTCCGTCGGGTAGCCGGCGACCATCACACCCTCGAAGAAGGTGCCCATGTTGCGGTTGCTGTTGTCACCGCCGGTGCCCAGGATGATGCCGCCCTCCTGCTGCATGGGCCGGTAGCCGCCGCGGGTCGGCAGCCCGCCGTTCCACCAGGTGCTCAGCCCGCCGGACTGCGAGTTGCCGCCCTTGATCGCGTACGTCGTCTGCCCGTTGTTCTTCAGCACCGCCGTCACGAACGGGCTGTTGTTGCCGAGGTTGGCGGTGTTGGAGCCGTTGTCGCCCTGGAACATGCCGTTCTCCATGTCCGCCTCGATCCACGGACCGGATCCGGTGCACGGCTGGAAGTAGCAGGTGGTGGCGATGCTCACGGCATCCATGTGGCCGTTGCCGGTGTCGGCCGGGGTCCGCTCGGCGTTGCCGTAGTCGAAGCAGCAGTCCGACCCCACGTGGGTGCCGCTGGCCACCATGTAGACGCCCTCGGGCTGCCCGTTGACAGCGACGCCCGACGCGACGCCGAGGTAGCGGTAGCCCACTCCCGGCGAGATCCAGATGCCGTAGACCTTGTGGCCGCCGGCGCTGACCGCGATCTCGCCGGCGTCCGCACCGCGGTCCGCGCCGCCGGCCGTACCGGCCGGGCTGATGGCGAGGTCGTTGTGGCGGCTCGTCTGGTCGTAGACCTTGGTGATGCGGCACGTGGTGTCGGCGCAGAAGGAGTCCTGCGCCGCGGCGTTCGAGTAACCGCCCTGGGCCAGCAGCCCGATGTCGCTCGCGGCACCGTCCGAAGCCCGGGTGACCTGGTAGAGCGGGCCGTTGTAGGCGGAGAACAGCGCACGGGTAGAACTGTGCGCCGCCACGCACGGAGTCCCCGCGGAACCGTAGATGTCGCACGGCAGCGAGCCGGCGGCCTGGGCGGACCCCGGGAGCGCGGCCAGCGTCGCCAGCAGCACCGTGAGCACCGCCATGACGGATGTGACGACGTTGCGCAGCACGGCGGCGGACCCCGGCGTGCGGACGCTCACGGGGAGCGCGGTGCGGGGTCTCGTTACGAGTCTTCTCGTCGTTCTGTGCATGTCATGCTCCTTCAACGGTGGGGGGTGGGAGCCGTGTTCGGCCGGGTGGGCCGCAAAGGGGCACTGCGGGCCGCGCGGCCGGCTCCGCGACGCCGGCCGGACGGGTACGTCGTGGGACACCGTCCCGGCTGGACAAGGTGCCGAGGGAACGGGCCGCGGGCGGTACGCAAGGGGGGAGCAAGAGGTACGGCGCCGCCCTTGATCGCTCTGTTCAACGATGTAACGCGGGGCAGCACGATGACAGCACAGCGCTCGCGGCGTGTCCACCCCCGGTGACAGAACTGCTCATCACCCGCGGCCTGTTGCTCTGCCGCGCAGCTGTCCGACCACCGCTCTGACACGCTGTCGGCCAACGTTTTTCCGCTGGTATTCCACCTTTTGAGCCCGCCGCGCCCGCTCGCCGGCCCCGGGACCGCTGCCACCGGTCGCTTCGCGGACCGTCGCCAGGACCTCTCCCGGCAGTCGGGCACCGATCCCCGAGATCCTTCTACATCGTTGTACACATCGCTCGTCGGCTCACTCACCGGCCTACGCCAGGCCGCCGCCGCGCACGGGCTCCGGCAACGATTCCGAGTCCGGCTCCAGCCCTGCCGCCACCAACGGCGCAGACCCCTCACGGAATCCGCCGCACGGGTGCATGCCGTCTCGCCGGACCCCGGCTTCTCCGACCGGCACCACATCCCACGGACCGCCGAAACCCGTGCGCCCGGAACCACCGGCCGCGCGGGCCGCCCCGGGCTGCCGGCAGCCCGCTGCCGGACGGCAATCGCGGCCCCCACCAGCCGAACTGACCGAGGCGGGGCAGCGCGCCAGTCGCCGCACGCCTCTTGACTCCTTTCCGCCACAAGGTCAACACTGACTCAAAACCCCATCTGACAACGTTGTCACGCGAGGTGCGCCGCGTGGCTCCCGGAGGGCCGCCGCATGCCATCACCAACACCGCGAAGAAGACGGCACCACAGCCGTTCCACGTTGACGGTCGGCCTGCTGGGTCTGGCCCTCCTGGCCGCTCCCGCAGTCGGCGGGGCGAACGCCGCAACGGGCCTGCCACCGAATGCGGACACGGGCTGGCACAGCTCGTTCGAGCCGAACGAGCCCCAGCCGGACGGGAATCCGGCCACCGGCACCGACGGCAGGCCCGACGCCTCCGGCGTGGTCCGGCCCGGCACCGGCGAGCCGGGACTGCGCACCGTCGTGGACGACGGACCGGACCGGGCCTACGCGGCGAAGGCCGACGTGGGATTCACCGGCTTGAACGCGCTGCACTACTCGGGCCGCCACGAGGCCGACGGCCCAGCCCACGCCACCACCGTCGTGTCCGACGTCGACGTGCGGGTCGGCCCGCACACCGAGCTGTCGTACCTGCTCTTCCCCGACTTCGACGAGAACAAGGTCGACTACGCGAGCACCTACGTCGCCGTCGACCTGGAGTTCACGGACGGCTCGCCGCTCAGTGACCTGCCTGTCAGGGACAAGAACGGCGATCCGCTGGCCGCCCGCGCCCAGGGCGACGCCAAGACCGTCCTCCCGCTGCAGTGGAACCGGCGTGCGGCGGACATCGGCCGGGTGGCGAAGGGCCGCACCGTCGACCGGGTCCTGCTCACCTACGACGGGCCGAAGGGGCCGTCGGACGTGGCCGGCTGGGTGGACGACATATCCCTCGACGGCCACCCGGCCGAGCAGAAGCGCACGTCCCCGGCAGACTGGGCCGTCACCACCCGCGGTACCCAGTCCAGCGGTGACTACTCGCGCGGCAACAACTTCCCCGCCACAGCGGTCCCCAACGGCTTCAACTTCTGGACGCCGGAGACCGACGCCGGCTCCCTCGGCACGATCTACAGCTACAACCAGCAGAACGACGCCCAGAACCTGCCGGAGATCCAGGCGTTCGGCGGCTGGATCTCCCCCTGGTCCTCCCCCGGTTACGCCCGCGTGATGACCGGTACGAACTCCGACGCCGCCCTGGCCGACGCCTACACCAAGGGCGTACCGGGAATCGACGCCGAGGACACGTACGACGCGGCGCTGAAGAACGCCACCGTCCGTCCCCCCGACAGCAGCGTCGGACGGGACGGCCTGGAGCGCTCGACCTTCCTCGGCTACGTCCCCAACGACGTCTCGGCGGGTTACTCCTGGTCGATCGACGGATACGTCAACGACTCCGCGATCGCCGCCATGGCCGAGAAGATGGCGAAGCAACCCGCCACCTCGGCCGCGGACCGGCAGCGCCTGAGCGAGGAGGCGGAGTACTTCCGCGACCGCTCCGCCGGACACGCCGACCTCTACGACCCCGCCACCTGCGCAACCTCGTCGACGGCGAGAAGGAGTGGCCCATCGGCCTGGTGTGGAACCACCACGACTGGCTGGAGCGCGGCGGCCAGAACCCGCAGAGCTACGAGGCGGCCATCGACGAGCGCCTGGGGACGTCCTCGTCGTTGGAGGAGTTCTGCGCCAAGGCGCAGTTCGTCAACTACGAGTCCATGCGCGCGATGTTCGAGGCGTGGAACGCCAACCTCTGGCAGGACGCGAGCGGTCTGCTGCTGTGGATGTCCAACCCGGCCTGGCACAGCACCGTGTGGCAGACGTACGACTACGACCTGGACGTCAACGGCAGCTACTACGGCGCCCGCGCCGGCTGCGAGGCGCACCACGTGCAGGCCGATCCGCGGGACTGGAAGGTCGTCGCGGTCAACCACACACCCGAGGCGCTGCGGGACGCGGTGGTCGGGATCGAGGTCATGGACCTGTCCGGGAACCAGCTGGCGGCCCCGCAGCGGCAGACGGTCGACGTATCGTCCTCCGCCACGGCACCGGTCTCCACGGTGGCCAGTCCCGACGGCGACCACCCCCTGCACCTGGTGCGGCTGCGCCTGACCCGGGCCGACGGCCGGGTGCTGTCGGAGAACACGTACTGGCGCTACGACCGGCCGGCGGACATGCAGGCCCTCAACGACCTGTCAGGGTCCAGGCTCAAGGTGTCGCGGGGCCGGACCACGCAGCGCGCCGGGCAGGCCTCCGTCACGGTGACGGTCCGCAACGAGGGACGTACCGTGGCGCCGATGGTCCGGCTGTCACTGCGCGACCGGCACACGGGCGACCGGGTGCTGCCCGCGATCTACTCGGACAACTACCTGTGGCTGCTGCCCGGTGAGGAGCGCGAGGTGACCATCTCCTGTCCGCTCGCCGCCCGGCACACGGGTGACCTGGAGGTGACGGCCCAGGGCTACGGGACATCTCCGGTGTCCGATCGCTGACCGCATGCGGCGACACCTTGTCGAGCCGGGTGCCCCGGCTCGACAAGGTGTACTGGTCACGGGCGTCAGCCGCGGGTCAGCCCGCGTGGGCGTCCAGCCGGGCGACGAGCCCCGCCTTGGCCGCGGGCCACTCGTCCTGGAGGATCGAGAAGTAGACGCTGTCGCGCCAGGTGCCGTCCGGGCGGAGCCGGTGGCGGCGCAGGACGCCCTCGCGCTGCGCGCCCAGGCGGGCGATCGCTTTCTGCGAGCGGAGGTTCATGTGGTCGGTCTTGAGCTGGACGCGGCCCATGCCCAGATCCTCGAAGGCGTGGGTCAGCAGCAGGAGCTTCGCCTCGGTGTTGACGGAGCTGCGCCAGTACGCCCGGCCGTACCACGTCCAGCCGATCTCCAGCCGCTCGTCGGCGGTGTCGATGTCCATGTATGTGGTCCAGCCGATGGCCCGGCCAGACTCCGTGTGGACGACGGCGAAGGCCACGTAAGGCCCCTCCAGCACGCTCCGCATCCGCTCGGCCAGCTCGGCCTGCGTACGCGGCGCCGGGCCGCCCTGCCACCGCCACACCTCCTCGTCCCCGCCACCGGCGAGGAAGAGGTCGCCCAAGTGGTCCGGCGTCAGGGGCTCCAGCCGTATCGTGCGGCCGGTAAGAACCACGGGGCCGGGGTGCTTCGCGCTCATGACCAGGACCTTAGGCGGCGCCCGGCCCCGGGGCAAAGGCGGCCTCCGCCTCGATGACCCGCCCCCCGCGGCAGCGCGTCACGCTCGGCCGCCGAGCGAGCTCTCGGCGGCTGTGCAGGAGCCGTCCGCACCAGGTCTCAGCGGAGGTGGACGAGGATCCGGCCGGGGTTGGACGGGTCGGTCTCCACCCGGGCGTAGAGCTTCTTGATGTGCTTCTGGGACAGCACGGCCAGCACCCGCTGCCTCAGCCGGCCCGTCCCCTTGCCCGGGATGATCTGCACGACGTCGACACCGGTGGCGGCGGCCTTGAACAGCGTCTGGCGCAACGCGACGTCGATGTCGCGGTTGTTGCGGAAGATCGGGTGCAGATCCAGCGTGAGCAGGGTGATCGCCTCCCGTGCGGCCGTTCGTAGGGTCGCAGCGTACGTCCTGCGCCCGGCTGCCGCCCACCCCCGCGCGCCCCGCGGGGTGTTGCGCGGCGACCGCCGATGTGATGTGGCGCACGGTCCGGCCGCGCCGGGGCGGGGCGGGCGTGCGAGATCATGAGCGTATGGACGCCCGTTTCGCTGGTATCGCCGAGCTGGCCGACGCCCCTTCCGTGGCGGTCGTCGTCGACGTCATGCGTGCGTACACCGTGGCCGCCTGGGCTTTCGCCCGGGGTGCGGAGAAGATCCTCCTCGCCGAGTCGCTGGAGGACGCTCTGGCGCTCAAGGACGGCCACCCGGATCGGTTGGCGCTCAAGGACGGGCCGCCCGTGCCCGGGTTCGACCTGGCCAACTCGCCGGGCCTGCTGCGGTCGGTGGACCTCGGCGGGCGGACCGTCGTGCAGAAGACCACAGCGGGGACGGTCGGCGCCCTCGCCGTCAAGGACGCGTCGCTGGTGCTGTGCGCCGGCTTCGTCGTGGCGGAGGCGACGGCCCGGGTGCTGCGGGCGCGCGGGAGCGACAGCGTCACGTTCGTGGTCACCGGCGAGGACGGGCAGGCCGAGGAGGACCTGGCGTGCGCCCAGTACATCGCGCGCAGGGTCATCGAGCCGGAGACGGACGCCGCCGGGTTCCTCCGCCGCGCTGCCGAGTCGCGGGCGGCGGCCGAACTGGCGGAGGGGGTGCGGCAGGGAGCCCATCCTGACGACGTCGCGCTCTGCCTTGAGCTCGACCGGTTTCCCTTCGCCATGGTGGCGGCCTTGGAGGACTCGCTCATGGTCCTGCGCCCCCGCGCCGTGCCTTCCTGACGGCCGGTCTGTTCAGGCCACGAGCAGGCGGAGGCCGAGTTCCGCCGCGTCGAGCGCGACCAGGTCGCGGTTGCGCTCGGCCCACCGGCCCGAGGAGAGGTCGTCGCGCAGGCCGTCCACCGCCCGCTGCTCGGCCTGCGGCCCGACCCTGGTCCACACCGACACCGCACGGCGGACCTGCTCGTCCAGATACGCCTCGGGCCGGCGCCAGTACGCCTCGAAGAAGCCGTCGGCGCAGTCCCACGGCACGAGCACCGGCTCGGCGCGGCCCCCGATCGCGCCGGCCAGGTCGGCCAGCGAGGGCCAGCCGACGAGGAGGTCGGCGAATTCGGGCAGGTAGTCGCGGGTGAGCCAGAACCGCTCGCGCCGTCCGGGGTCGCTTGCGTCGTAGGTGAACACCACCACGCGGCGTGCCACCCGGCGCATCTCGCGCAGCCCGGCGATCGGGTCCTGCCAGTGGTGAACGGTGCTGAAGGCCATCGCGGCGTCGAAGGACTGGTCCTCGAACGGGAGGCTCTCCGCGGCGGCGGCCACGCACGGCGCCGCGCCGGCGGGGCGCTGCGCGCGCATGACCGCCGACGGCTCCACCGCCGTGACGTCGCGGTCGGTGGGCTCGTAGGAGCCGGTGCCGGCCCCGACGTTCAGTACCGTGCGCGCGTCCCCCAGTGCCTCCCAGACCCGGGCGGCGATCCGCGGCTCGGTGCGCCGCGTCGCCGGGTAGGCGGACCCGATGGTGTCGTACAACTGCGCACCGAACACCTTCAGTTGCTCCTCCGGCGGTGTCTTGATCCCCATTGCGCGTGCCTCCAGTTCCCTGTCGATGGCCGTCACCATGGCGGCTGCGCGGTCGCGCTGCTCCAGCAGCAGGCCGCGCAGCCGGCGCAGGTGCGCGACCGCGTCGGTGGCCGGGTCGTCGACCAGACGCGCGATCTCGCGCAGTCCGAAACCCAGCCGGCGGTAGGCGAGCACCTCCCGCAGCCGCTCCACGTCGCCCGCCGCGTAGGCCCGGTATCCGGCCGCGGTCCGCGCGGACGGCTGTACGAGCCCGATCTCGTCGTAGTGGTGCAGGGTGCGGACGGTCACGCCGGCCAGCTCGGCCACACGTCCCACGGTCAGATGCTCTTCCACGTCGCCGACTATGCGGTATGACGCCGCGTGAGGGTCAAACACTCCGTTCACAGGAGCACTTGGGCGAGTGCGGCACCGGCGGAGGCGGTTCCCAGGCCCGCCGCGACGCTCAGGCCCGCGTCGGCGACGGCGCCGCGGTCGGGTACGGCGGGCCCCACCGCCGTGCGGCCCCCCGGCGGCCGCACGTCAAGGGTGGCCACCCGTGCCGGTGTGCGGCCACGGGGGCTCATCGTCGACGGCGACCGGCCCCCTGACGGTCCTGCGTGCGGCGGTCACGCCCAGCCGGGCGGGGCGGCGAGGAGGCTGTCGTCGAGGCGGGCGAGGAGTTCCGCGGGCGAGTCGTAGACGGCGTCCATGCCGGCCTCGTGCAGCTCGTGGCGGGTCCAGCCGCCGGTGAGCACGCCCAGGCAGCGGACGCCCGCCTTCGCCGCCGCCTGGCCGTCCCAGGCGGCGGCGCCGACGAAGAGTGCGCGCTCGGCGGGCACGCCGGCCTTGGCCAGCGCCAGCCGCACCACGTCGGGGGCGGGCTCGCCGGGCGGCACGTCGGCGGAGGTGGCGACCGCGGCGATCACGTCACCGGCGCCCAGCGCCCGGACCATCACCTCGGCCTCCCCACGCGTCGCGGACGAGGCGAGCACCACCTGCCAGCCGCGTACGGCACAGGCCCGCACCAGGTCGTGCGCTCCGGGCAGCGGGACCACCCGGGACCAGTACTGCGCGTAGAGGGTGTCGTGGGCGGCGCTGAGCGCCGCGTCCCCGCCGCGGTCCCGGTCCGTGCCCAGCAGCGCGTCCAGCAGGGCGTCGGTGCCCATGCCGATGTTGCGGTGGACCAGGGCCGCCGGGACCAGCCGGCCCCGCTGCCGAAGGGCCTCGGCCCAGGCGACGGTGTGCAGGTAGACGGTGTCCATCAAGGTGCCGTCGACGCCGAAGAGAACCGCTCCGCCGACGTCCTCGACGGGAGACTCGGACATGGCCATGCCTCATCGTCTCCGCGTCCGGTCACCCGCGCAGCGGCAGTGCCGCCGAACGGGTCCGGCCGCGGAGCCCGGGCCTTCACACCTCGGCGTCCCACCCCGGGAGCGTGGGGAGCAGCGTCTGGGCGAGGCGGGCCAGCATCGCGTCGTCCGGCACCACGCCGTCCGCGCGCCACAGGCTCAGCTCGAAGGAGCCGCCGCTGTCCTCGGCGTCTCGGGCCACCAGCAGGGAGCGGGCCATGACGCCGGGCCGGCTGCGGCTGTCGCCGCCGTCGAGCCGGAAGCTCAGGCTCATGGTGCGGTCCGAGTAAGAGACCGCGGTGCGGCCCAGGACCGTCTGCTTGTGCGTGCCGTCGCCCTTGAAGAGCTCCGCGTACTCGGCCACCGAGAGGTGGTCGTAGCTGGCGGCCAGGTTCACCGTGTAGGTGTCCAGCTGGACCTGGGCCGAGGGATTGGGGATGTCCTCGCCGCCGGCGGCCTTGAGGCCGGCGCCGCTGCTGCCGGTGGACTTCGCGATCTCCCCCGGTGTCCCCAGCAGTTCGGCGAGGTCCGGGCGGTTCAGCACCTCGCACAGCTGCGTCGCGGTGAGGTACGGGGACGCCTTCGCCGGCGTCGCGCTCGAACAGGTGGCGGCCACGGGAGTGCTGTCGGCGGACGACGCCGTCCTCTCGTAGGCCCACAGACCGGCACCGAGTGCCCCCACCAGTACCAGGGCGGTGACGGCCTGCCCCCACTCACCCGCACCCTTCGCGGGCGCGTCGATGCTGTCTGCCATGTCCCCCACTTGCAGTGATCCCCCACAGGAGGGGGCGGCCCCGGGGGGACTTTAACCCGTGGCCACCAGGCAGAACAAGAAGATCAACGATCATCGGCTCGAACCCGGTGGACGGCAGGACGGGCCGCCGCGGCGGGCCGCAGAACGTACCCGCCGCGAGGCCTTCCCTCACCCGCCGCCGCAGCGGCGGGACCGGATCAGACGACCTCCATCTGCGCCATCATGCCCATCGACGCGTGGTCGAACAGGTGGCAGTGGTAGAGGTAGACACCGCGGTAGCCGGTAAAGGTGGCCTGCAGCTTCACCGTCTCGCCCGCCCGCAGGAAGACCGTGTCCTTCAGCCCGCTCTCCGCACCCTCGGTGACCGCCACGCCGTTGCGTTCGAGCACCCGGAACTGCACGAGGTGGATGTGGAAGTTGTGCGGCGCGATCTTGTTGGCGTTGGTGACCGTCCAGATCTCCGTGGTGTCGTAGGCGATCGTGGTGTCGACGCGGTCGGGGTCGTACTCCTTGCCGTTGATGTACGCCCACGCCGGCTCGGGCGACGACTCGTCCATGAGCAGGCTGAACGAGCGCTCCACCGTGGCCGGCGGCAGCGCGGGCAGCGTACGCAGCTTCGCCGGGACCACGCTGTGGTCCCGCTCGGTGCGGGTGACGCGGAACTGCAGGACCTGGGAGACGTCGGGCGGCGTCCCGGGGGCCTGCGGGATGATGTTCCTCAACTCCAGCTCGGTACCCACCGGGTAGCGCGAGAAGTCGATCACGATGTCGGCGCGCTCGCCCGGCGACAGCAGCACCGACTGCGTGGTGTACGGGGCGGCCAGCAGCCCGCCGTCGGTGCCGATCAGCGTGAACGGCGAGTTGTCGGCGAGGGCGAACTGGAAGCTCCGCAGGTTGGCGGTGTTGAAGATCCGGAAGCGGTACTTCCTGGCCGCCACCTCGAAGTACGGCCACGCCTTGCCGTTGGTGAGAACGACCTGGCGGTTGAAGAAGTCGTCCATCTGGAAGAGGAACTGGCCGGAGTCGTCGAAGCGGGCGTCCCGCACCGAGAGGGGGATGTCGTACTGCCCCGACGGCAGGCCGAGCCGCGCCTCGACCTCGTCCCTGAGCAGGTAGGTCCCGGTCAGACCGCGGAAGACGGTCTCGGACTCCAGGTGGTGGGCGTGGTCGTGGAACCAGAGGTTGGCGTGCGCCTGCTTGTTCGGGTAGGTGTACGTCTTCGTACCGCCGCCGGGGGCTATCAGGTCCATCGGCCCCCCGTCGCTGGAGGACGGCACGTGCGCGCCGTGCAGGTGGACCGAGGTGGGGACGCCGAGCCGGTTGGTCTGCGTGATCACCACCCGCCGTCCGGACCACGCGTTGATCACCGGCCCCGGGAAGTGACCGTTGTAGGTGTTGACCTTGGTCTGGAAGCCGGGGATGACCTCCCGGTAGGCCTCCTCCATGGTCATCCGGTAGTAGTCCGTCGTGATCGACGCCCCGTGCGGACGCAGATCGGGCAGCACGGGCATCTTCAGGACGTATTTGGCGATGCTTCCCGGGTCGATGCCCACGGCGGCCGCGGCGCTGCTCGGCGGCGCGGAGAGCAGGAGCACGCCTGCGCCGGTGGCGCTCGCGGCGCCCGTCGCCGCCACCGCGCCGCCCAGCAGTAATGACCTGCGCTTGATCACAGACTCCCCCAAGTGAAGACGATGAGCGGCACACCGTCCATGTGCCGCACGGTCGGCGGCCGCCGGGGGAAGCTCCGCAACCGGACGCCGGAGCCGCGGAACGGCCCCCTCCGCAGTGCCGCGCGGAGGGTGCGGGAGGCGGTGGGCGAACAGGTGAACGAAGATCCTTTGTGCGACCGACGACAGTGTGCGACAAGTGACTTGAGGCCCAGTTGGTTCCGGATGGGTGTCCGGCAGGCGGCGCCCTGCGTGGTCACGGGACGGAAATCCATCGGTTGCGCCCGGTTCCGGCGTGCCGGGGCGGCGCTGTCCTGGACGGATATCCGCGGGCCAGGCGGGTACGCGCGGGGAGAGCGGACGGGAGGAGGGCGTGCCATGGCCCCCAAGGACACGCTTGACACGTACCGTCACCGGCGGGACTTCTCGAAGTCGCCCGAGCCCGCGGGGCGCGGCGGGGCAGGCGCCGGGCGGGAGGAGGGCGAGCCGTCCTTCGTCGTGCAGATCCACGACGCCTCGACCCTGCACTTCGACTTCCGGCTGGAAGCAGACGGGGTGCTGAAGTCGTGGGCGGTGCCGAAAGGCCCGTCCGACGACCCGCACGACAAGCGGCTCGCGATGCCGACCGAGGACCACCCGCTGGACTACCGCGCCTTCGAAGGCGGCATCACCCGGGGTGAGTACGGTGCGGGCACCGTCATCGTCTGGGACGAGGGCACGTACGAGAACCTCACCGAGGACCGGCGCGGCCGTCCGGTGCCGCTCGCCGAGGGCGTCGAGCGCGGCCATGTGTCCTTCCGGCTCGCGGGCCGCAAGCTGCACGGCGGCTACTCGCTGACCCGCTTCCGCGGCCCCCACGACGGCGGCCGAGAGGCGTGGCTGCTGGTCAAGCGCGCGGACCCGCAGGCAGGCCGGCATCCCACGCCCGACCCGCGGCGCGCGCGGTCCGCCCTCAGCGGCCGCACGCTCGGCCAGATGCGGGCGGCGGCCGAGGCGGGCGAGGCGGCCACCTGGTCCGCCCCGGCGTGACCCGGGCACGTGGGCACATGGTCCCGGAAGGGGACGAGGAGGCGCCGGCGATGAGCGGTACCCCGTACGAGACGGTACGAGCGGGCCGCCGCACGGTACGGATCGGCCGCCCCGGCAAGGTGCTCTTCCCCGCGGACGGCCTGACCAAGGCGGACGTGGCGGCGTACTACAGGACTGTGGCCCCGCGGATGGTGCCGCAGCTACGCGGGCGGCCGCTCATGCTGGAACGCCACCCGGACGGCATCGACGGCCAGGGCTTCATGCAGAAGGACACGCCGGCGTACGTGCCGGACTGGGTGCATCGCGCCGCGCTGCCCAAGGAGGGCGGCACGGTCACCTACACGCTCTGCGACGACACCGCGACGCTGGTCTACCTGGCCGGCCAGGCGTGCGTGACGCTGCACCGCTTCCTGTCCCGCGCGGACCGGGCGGAGTACCCGGACCGCCTGGTCTTCGACCTCGACCCGCCGGACGCCGACTTCGCCCCGGTACGGGCGGCCGCACGGCAGGTGCACGGCCTGCTGGACGAGCTGGAGCTGCCCTCGACGGTGATGACGACCGGGTCACGCGGGCTGCACGTGCTCGTCGCGTTGGACGCCAAGTCCTCCGTGGACGAGGTCAGGGCGTTCGCGCGCGACGCGGCCGGCCTGCTGGCGGCGCGCCACCCGCGCACCCTCACCACCGAACCGCGCAAGGCCGCCCGCCGCGGCCGCCTCTACCTGGACATGCAGCGCAACGGCTACGGCCAGACCTCCGTCGCCCCATACGCCGTCCGGTCCCTGCAAGGCGCACCGGTCGCAGCCCCGCTGGCCTGGGACGACGTGGACGATCCCGAGGTGACCGCCCGCCGCTGGACCCTCGCTGACGCCGACGAGCTGGCAGCCGCCGACCCCTGGCGCGGCGCCCCACGCCCCCGCGCCCTCGGCCCGGCCCGCCGCCGCCTGGACGCTTTGCGGGAAGGCGCCTGAGGGGAACGGCCCGGGGACCCGGGTGCGGCGTGAGCATCCCGGCGGCGATGCGGCCCACCGCCTGCCCTCAGGGCACCTGCTCGACACGGCCGAAGAAGGCGTCGCGCGGCAGCACGGCTCGGCCGGGCTCGGCAGCACCCCGTGGCGGGCGGGTGCCCCGGTGGCGGTGTGCTAGGCCCACTGGCCCCCGGATGGCGGACGCTGCGGGCGGGTGCATGCCGTGCGCCGGAGCGGGCATCCGTCGGCCACACCGCTTTCCGCGGACGGAAGGGGACACGCGGTCATGAGCGAGGCATCGACGGGCGACGGGGTGGCGGACCACCCGCGGGAGCGGCCGCGGCAGACGGTGGTCGTCACCGGTGCCAGTGGCGGCATCGGGCGGGCGACAGTACGGGAGTTCGCGCGGCGCGGTGCGCGGATCGGGCTGCTGGCACGCGGCCGCGGCGGCCGAAGTGTGCGAGCTGGGCGGCGAGGCGGTGGCGGTACCCACCGACGTGGCCGACCACCGCGCGGTCACGGCGGCGGCCGACGCGGTGGAGGAGGCGTTCGGACCGATCGACGTGTGGGTGAACGTGGCCTTCACCTCGGTCTTCGCCCAGTTCACCGACATCGCCCCGGACGAGTTCCGCCGGGTGACGGAGGTGGCGTACCTGGGTTACGTCAACGGCACGCGGGAGGCGCTGGCCCGCATGCTGCCGCGCGACCGCGGAACGGTGGTGCAGGTCGGCTCCGCGCTCGGGGAGCGGTCGATCCCGCTCCAGTCCGCCTACTGCGGCGCCAAGCACGCCGTCAACGGCTTCACCTCCTCGGTCCGCACGGAGCTGATGCACCGCGGCAGCAACGTGCACGTCACGGTGGTGCAGATGCCCGCGGTCAACACCCCGCAGTTCTCCTGGGTGCTGGCCCGGCTGCCGCGGCACCCGCAGCCCGTGCCGCCGATCTACCAGCCCGAGGTGGCCGCCCGGGCGGTCGTCCACGCGGCGGCGCACCCCCGGCGCAAGCAGTTCTACGTGGGCGCCTCCACGGTGGCGACGATCCTGGGCAACAAGGTGGCGGCGGGGCTGCTGGACCGCTACCTGGCGCGTACCGGGTACGACTCGCAGCAGACCGCGGAGCCCGTACCCGCCGACCGGCCGCACAACCTGTGGCGGCCGGTGGACCGGATGGACGACGGCCGCGACTTCGGGGCGCACGGCGCCTTCGATGACGTCTCCCACCCGCGCTCGCCGCAGGCGCTGGCCGCCCGCCACCCGGGCGCGGCCCTCGCGGCGGCCGCCGCGCTGGCCGGTGTCGCGGTGGGCGCGGCGGTGTCGGCC
>NZ_CAJSLV010000110.1 GCF_907177275.1 Actinacidiphila cocklensis | reverse complement strand
CTTGCCGCCGGCCTGCTCGCGCTTGATGAGGGCCATCTTGTCCTCGGGGGTGGCCTCGGCGAGGAAGTCGTCGACGCCTGCCTCCTCCGCGATGGCCTTGGCCGTCATGGGGTTGTCACCGGTGATCATCACCGTGCGGATGCCCATCCGGCGCAGCTCGTCGAACCGCTCCCGCATACCGGCCTTGACGACGTCCTTCAGGTTGATCACCCCGAGGACCGTCGCGGTCGCGGTGCCGTCGCGGTGCACGACCTCGCCCACCACCAGGGGCGTACCACCATGGGCCGCGATGGCGTCGACCATCGGGCCGACCTCGTCGGTCGGGTGGCCGCCGTTGTCCCTGATCCAGCGCATGACGGCGGTCGCCGCACCCTTGCGCAGGGACCGGTGGTCGCCGTCCTCGAGCAGGTCGACGCCGCTCATCCGGCTCTGCGCGGTGAAGGGCACGAACTGCGCGTGCGGCAGCTGGCCTTCGGCGCGGGCACGCAGCCCGTACTTCTCCTTGGCCAGCACCACGATGGAGCGGCCCTCGGGGGTCTCGTCCGACAGCGACGAGAGCTGGGCTGCGTCGGCGAGTTCGTCGAGGGTGACCTTGCCGACCGGCAGGAACTCGGCGGCCTGGCGGTTGCCGAGGGTGATGGTGCCGGTCTTGTCGAGCAGCAGGGTGTTGACGTCGCCCGCTGCCTCGACCGCGCGGCCGGACATGGCAAGGACGTTGCGCTGCACGAGGCGGTCCATGCCCGCGATGCCGATCGCGGACAGCAGCGCGCCGATCGTGGTCGGGATCAGCGCGACCACCAGAGCGACCAGGACGACGATGGACTGCTCGGCGCCCGCGAAGACCGCGAAAGGCTGCAGGGTGACGACGGCCAGCAGGAAGACGATGGTCAGCGAGGCGAGCAGGATGTTCAGCGCGATCTCGTTGGGCGTCTTCTGCCGGGAGGCGCCTTCGACCAGGGCGATCATCCGGTCGATGAACGTCTCGCCCGGCTTGGAGGTGATCTTGACGACGATCCGGTCGGACAGCACCCTCGTGCCGCCGGTGACCGCCGAGCGGTCACCGCCGGACTCGCGGATGACCGGCGCGGACTCGCCGGTGATCGCCGACTCGTCGACAGACGCCACGCCTTCGACGACATCGCCGTCACCGGGGATGATCTGCCCGGCCTCGACCACCACATGATCGCCCAGCTTCAGGCCTGCGGCGCCCACCTCCTCCTCCCGGACATCCTCGGCGCCGGGCCCCCACCCGTTCAGCCGGCGCGCGGACGTCTCCGTCTTCGTGCGTCGCAGCGTTTCCGCCTGCGCCTTGCCGCGCCCCTCGGCAACCGCCTCGGCGAGGTTGGCGAAGACCGTGGTCAGCCACAGCCACACGGTGATGACCCAGGCGAAGACGCTGGGGTCCTTGATCGCGAAGACCGTGGTCAGCACCGCGCCGGCCTCGACGACGAACATCACCGGATTCCTGGCCATGACCCGCGGGTCGAGCTTCTTCACCGCGTCCGGCAGGGAGGTGATCAGCTGCTTCGGGTCGAGCATGCCGCCCGACACCCGGTGCGCCTGCGCCTGCCCGTTCGGGCCGCCCCCGGGGGACGCCGGGGATCCGACGGTGGTCGGGGACATCAGTGCAGACCTTCCGCGAGCGGACCCAGCGCGAGGGCCGGGAAGTAGGTGAGGCCGACGACGATCACGATGACGCCGGTGAGCAGGCCGACGAACTGCGGCCGGTGGGTGGGCAGGGTGCCCGCGGTGACCGGGACCGGCTGCTGCCTGGCCAGGGAGCCGGCCAGCGCCAGGACGAAGATCATCGGGAGGAAGCGGCCGAACAGCATCGCCAGGCCCAGCGCGGTGTTCCACCAGTCAGAACCGACCGTCAGACCGGCGAAGGCCGAGCCGTTGTTGTTGGCCGCCGAGGTGAAGGCGTAGAGGACCTCGGAGAAGCCGTGCGCACCCGTGTTGAGCATGTTCGCCCGCTCGCCCTTGAGGGACATCGCAGTGCCGGTGCCGATCAGGACGACGGCGGGGGTGGCCAGGATGTAGAGGGAGGCGAACTTCATCTCGCGCGCGCCGAGCTTCTTGCCCAGGTACTCCGGGGTGCGGCCGACCATCAGGCCGGCGACGAACACCGCGATGACGGCGAGGATCAAGATGCCGTAGAGGCCCGAGCCGGTGCCGCCGGGGGCGACCTCGCCGAGCATCATGTTGAAGATCGTCATCCCGCCGCCGCCGGGCGAGAACGAGTCGTGGAAGGAGTTCACCGCGCCGGTCGAGGTCAGCGTCGTGGACGCGGCGAACAGCGCCGAGGCCCAGATCCCGAAGCGCTGCTCCTTGCCCTCCAGCATCCCGCCCGCCGCATGACCGGCACTGCTGCTGACGCTGTGCAGCTCGTTGACGGTGATCAGGGCGACCGAGGCGGCCCAGATCAGGCCCATCACGGCCAGGATCGCGTAGCCCTGCCGGTGGTCGCCGACCATCTTTCCGAAGGTCCGCGGCAGCGAGAAGGAGATCACCAGCAGCAGGTAGATCTCCAGGATGTTCGTGAACCCGTTGGGGTTCTCGAACGGGTGCGCCGAGTTCGCGTTGTAGAAGCCGCCGCCGTTGGTGCCCAGCTCCTTGATGGCCTCCTGCGAGGCGACCGGGCCGCCGGTCAGCGACTGCTTGTCACCGATCAGGGTGCTGATCTCGTGGATGCCGTGGAAGTTCTGGATCGCACCGGCGGCGACGAGCACGATCGCGAAGACGAACGCCAGCGGCACCAGCAGCCGCACCACGATCCGGGTCAGGTCCACCCAGAAGTTCCCCACCCGGTCGGTGCGCTTGCGCGTGAACCCGCGGATCAGCGCGGCAAGCACCGCGATGCCGACGGCCGCCGAGACGAAGTTCTGCACCGCCAGGCCGGCCATCTGGACCAGGTAGCCCATCGTCGACTCGCCCGAGTACGACTGCCAGTTGGTGTTCGTCACGAACGAAGCCGCCGTGTTGAACGCCGTACCTGGCGCCACCGCCTTCATACCGACGGCCAGCAGCAGGTGGTTCTGCAAACGGAGGAATCCGTACAGGAAGAGCACGGACATCGCCGAGAAGGCCAGGACGCTGCGCAGGTAGACCGGCCAGCGCTGGTCGGCGTTCCCGTCCACCCCGCCGAGCCGGTAGAGCAGGCGTTCCGCACGCAGGTGCCCGGACGTGGTCAGGACGTGGGCGATGTAGTCGCCCAGCGGCCGGTACGACAGCGCCAGCGCGACCACCAGCGCGAGGATCTGGAGCCAGCCCGCGAGAGTGCCGTTCACTAGAACCTCTCGGGGAAGATCAGGGCCAGCACGAGATAGACCAGCAGGCAGCAGGCCACGACGAGGCCGACGACGTTCTCCACGCTCACAGCCGTCCGACCCCCTTCGCGACGAGCGCGAGCACGGCGAAGACCGCGATCGTCACGGCAAGGAAGATGAGATCCGGCATACGCGGAACACCCCGGGGTCGTCGGGAGAAGTGCGTCGAGGCGGTACCGGACAAGTCGGCACGCGCTGTCAGCAAACCCTGCCTCAGCGCATCCGCTCAGCAGCGTTAGCGAAGTCCTGACGCCGCCGAACGGCCTATTGATGCCATCTTGACGCCGTACCGCGCCCGCACCACCGGCCGGGCTGCGGCCCCCGGAACAGGTGGACGTCGGTCGCTACACCGTCGACCTCGGCGCGTGCACCATCGCCCGTATCGACGGGACCGCCCCCGGTGCCGTCCATCTGACCCCCACCGAGTGGCGGCTGCTCACCCTCCTGCTGCGCAACCCGGAACGCCTGATCCCCAGCCGCGAACTCCTCGCCGAGGTCTGGGACACCGATCACGTCACACACACCAACTACCTGCGCGTCTTCATGGCAGGTCTGCGCCGCAAACTCGAACCCGACCCCTCGAACCCGCGCCATCTCATCACCGAGCCGGGTCTCCGCTACCGCTTCCAGCCCTGAACCCGGCGGACCGCCGGAACCGCCGGCATCCACCGCTACTCGGTGATACCGTATAGTGGTACTCGGTATCACGCAGTACCGAGCCTGGGGAGGACTCGCGGTGGACGACCTGACGGAGATGCTGAAGGGCACGCTCGAAGGGTGCGTGCTCGAAATCATCGGCAGCGAGGAGACCTACGGGTACGCCATCACCCGCCGGCTGAACGAACTCGGCTTCGCCGGCGTCGTCGAGGGGACGGTGTACACCATCCTGCTGCGGCTGGAGAGGAACGGCCTCGTCCAGGTGGCGAAACGACCGTCCGGGGTCGGCCCGCCGCGCAAGTTCTACGCGCTCAACGACGCAGGACGCGAGGAACTCGGGAAGTTCTGGGTGAAGTGGCAGTACGTCTCATCACGCATCGACAGGCTCAAGGAGGGCGGGAGATGAACTTCTGGCAGACCATCACAGGCACTGATCTCACCAGGGACTGGAAGGCGTTCGAGGTCCGGGCCGCGGCCCTGCCCGACGATCACCGGGCCGCATGGGAACAGATCAAGTACCACCTCTTCCCCCATGGGAACTTCACCGGCCGCAACCTGATGCCGATCCTCGACGCCGCCCTCGGGCTGCTCGAAGAAACAGCGGCGGACGGGCAGAGCGTGCACGAGGTGCTCGGCGACGACATCCGGGGCTTCTGCGCGGCACTCGCCGGCGAAGAAGGCACCAGGACCTATCGCGACCGCTGGCGCGAGCAGTTGAACAGGAACGTCGCCAGGAAACTGAGCCGGCTGGGAGGCTGACGTGGGCATCCAGGACATCATCGAAGGCAAGAAGCAGTGGCGGGCCCACATGGCCCGGGTCAAGGCGCTCCCGCCCGACTACCGGATCGTCTACAAGGAGATTCAGAGGTACCTGTTCAAGGTCGGACCGCTCGACCTGCTGGACGGGCACCTGCTCCCCGGGATCGTCGACTTCTTCGAGGAGGGCGCCGCCGCGGGCGAAGGAGTCCTGGCACTCATCGGCGAGGACGTCGCCGCGTTCAGCGACGGCCTGATCAAGGACTCGCGCACCTTCGCGGATGTCTATCAGGAGTCCCTCGGCAGAGAGCCCGGCACCGCTGCGGAGCAACGCCCGTAGGGAGGCGGCACCCGTGTCGCGCCCGGCCGATCCGCAAGGCGTCCGGCGATCGGGCTGACGACGGCGCCCGACAGCACATAGCTGCCGGCGGCGATGCCTGCTGACGCGTAGTGGCCGGTGGCCTGTGCGACCGACAGCAGCAGGGCCAAGGTCGTCACCCCTGTGCCCAGACGGGCGATCACGCCGGCCACCAGCAGCACCGGCGCTCCCGGTATCCGCCACACCGCCACGTAGTGCCGCAAGAGCCCCCCTATCGAATCCGGCAGGTCAGGCACGTCGAGCGTCGACCACGACTCGCCGGCTGATCCCTGTCTCGGCATGCAGTGATTCTTTCGCGTCACCGCCGCCGCACGTGAGGGCTTTCAGGTGGTGAGCGCCGCAAGCTCCGCGTTGGCGCGCTCTGTGACCAGGGCAAGGACGCGGCCGGCGGCGGCCAGGTCCTCAGGGGGTATCCCGCCCCAGATGCGGGCGCTGATGGGGGCGGTCTCCGCCCCGACGGCGGCGAGCAGGTCGCGCCCTGCGTCCGTGGGGCGTAGGTGCGCGCCGTCCGCGACGAGCAGTTGCCGGGCCAGCAGCTCGTCGAGAGCGACGCGGATGCCGGCCGGATCGGCCTTGAGGGAGCCGCGGACCTCGGTGACGAGCTCATCCGGCGTCTGCGGGGTGTCGGCGGTGACGGCGGCGCGCAGGGCGACCTGCTGCTGGAACGTGATGCCGTACCGGGCCAGGACGTACTCAAGGACGCCGCGGGCCGCGTAGTGGGTCAGGGCGAGGGTGCGGGCATTGGCGGCGGGTGCGGTGGTGGTCATGGTGTTCTCCCCTGGGTGCTCTCGTTGTTCCGTAGGGATGGCGCGAGAGGTGCGTCGAGCAGGGTCGTCAGCTCGTCGCTGAACGCGTTCGTCCGCGGCGCGTCGAGGCCGCCGAGCGGCTCCAGCAACTGCTGGAGCAGTTCCTGGACCACTGTGATGGCCTGCCGGGTGACGGCCTGGCCCTGCTCGGTGAGAGCGAGCTGTACGGCGCGCGGGTCGCGGGGATCGCGGGTGCGCTCGATCAGGCCGGCCGACTCCAGGGCGCGCGCCAGCTTCGAGACATACAGCGCCTCCAGCCCGGTGTGGTCGGCGAGTCGGCGCTGGCTGGGCCGCTCGCCGGTGCGCTGCAGACCGTACAGCGACGCGACCAGGACGTACTGCGCATGGGTGAGTCCCAGCGGTGCCATCGCGCGATCGACCGCGACGCGCCACTTGTTGGCGAGCCGCCACACCAGGAATCCGGGCGTGGGGCCGGGTGATCCCTTGCTCATGCGAATAGCGTACAAGGCTATTATGTCTATGGCTACTATTTTCGGGCGGACGTGACGCGCTCTGCAGCACCCTCCAGGGTCAGCAGAAGCCCTCGAAGATCATGCCGGACTCGACTCCCCGACTTTCACGAAGCGCAGCGCCCGCCACGCGTCCTCCGCGCTGAGCGGGTGCGCACGTCGTCCGCCTGGGCCGCCTCGGGGCCGCGGTCGGGCGACTCGTAGGGGCCGAAGTGAGGGTGAGGTCCCGCGACGGCCCGGCGTGCGGCGACACCCTGCCCATTAGCCCGTCTGACCAGGCCAAAAGGGTTGTCCACTGGCGCGTAATCGTGTGATTGCGCGCCTCCGCCGACGAATGCGGGTCGAATGCCCCTGTGCGCGTCCTCTGCCCCTGTCAGGGACGACCACCCCACCAGTGACCGGCGGCCGCCACCGCCCCGGCGTGCTCGGTCAGGAGACCTGCTTTGGCGACTCCTCAGCTTTCCGTGGTCGTACCGTGCTTCAACGAGGCTGCCGTCATCGAGAGGTTCCACACGGCTGTCGGGGAGGTTCTCGGACGGGCGGGCCTCGACTACGAGATCTGCTACGTGGACGACGGCAGCACCGACCGCACGCGGGAGATCATCGACGGCCTCAGTGCCGGTGCCCGGCGCGTCAGGTACACGGTGCTCAGCAGGAACTTCGGCAAGGAAGCCGCGATGCTCGCCGGCCTGCGCATGTCCCGGGGGCAGGCGGTGGTCCTCATGGACGCGGACCTCCAGCACCCTCCGGAACTCATCCCCCGGATGGTGGAACTCCACACACGCGGGTACGACCAGGTGATTCCCCGGCGGACCCGTGAGGGAGAAGGCCTGGCGCGCACGCTGCTGAGTCGCAGCTACTACGCCCTGGTGCGCCATCTCATGGACGTGGAGGTACTCGACGGTGCCGGGGACTTCCGGCTGCTGTCACGTCAGGCGGTGGACACCGTGCTGTCGCTGCCGGAGACCAACCGGTTCTCCAAGGGCATCTTCTCCTGGATCGGCTTCACGACGGCCACCTTCACCTACCAGAACGCCCAGCGGGTCGCCGGCGGCTCGAAGTGGGGAAGCCGTCGTCTGCTCAACTACGGCATCGACGGACTGCTGTCCTTCAACAACCGCCCCCTGCGGCTGGCCATCTACGCGGGCTTCTGGTGCTTTCTCGCCGCACTCGTCTACGCGGCGTGGACGGCATTCGGGGTGGCCCTCCACGGGGCCGCGGTGCCCGGATACGCAACGCTTCTGATGACGGTGGTGGGGTTGGGCGGCATCCAGCTGATCACCCTGGGGATCATCGGTGAATACGTCGGCCGCATCTACCACGAGGTCAAACGCCGCCCTTCCTTCGTGATCCGGGAAACGGACGAGCAGCCCGCGCCGAGACCCCATGCCCCACCACGCGCGCCGGTGCTTCGCACGGCACGCCGCACCCCAAGGCAGTTCGCCACCTTCGTGGCGATCGGCGTCGTCAACACCGCCGTATACCTCGCCATCTACGCCGCCCTGAACCCGTGGATCCCCTATCTCGCCGCGCATGTCATCGGATACGCGGTCAGTACCGTCGGCTCCTTCTTGCTCAATTCCTACCTCACCTGCCGGACCCGTCCGACCTGGCGCGCGTTTCTCCGCTTTCCGCTGTCCAGCGGCTTCAGCCTGGTGGCCTCCGGCGCGCTTCTCTATGTCGCCGTCAGTCGACTCGAAATGGACAAGAACCTTGCCGCACTTGCCGCCGGGATCCTGGTCACCCCGATCTCCTTCCTGCTCGCCCGGTGGGCCATCGACTCCGGCCGCCGGCCGGCCGGCACCGCTGCCGTGGCGTCGAACAGCCCTGCCGAGGCGAACCAGGACGACCCCACCCCCGGGTAGCGCCGCTCGCTCGGACGGCGAGACGTACCCGACCCCGGAGCGGCCCGCGCAGGAGACCGACACGGAGACCGGCGAGCGCCGCAAAGCGGCGAGCCCGGCCCGCGCCTCACTGCGCACCCTGCCCGATACGGCTCTGCTGCCCCTCCTTCCGCTGGCCCTCTTCGCCGCGGCCGCGTGGTACGCCCGGTGGGTGCGCCCCAGCGGTGACGAGTGGTGCTTCCTGCCTTACGTACGCGACCACGGATTCCTGGGCCTGGTGGACCGGTTCTACTCCGCGGACAACGGACGGATCGCCAACGGCGTGCTCGTGGCCGCCTACGCATCGTTCGGCGTTGCAGGCCAGCAGTGGTACGCGGGCATCAGTGCGGTCGTGATGCTGCTCCTGCTGTGGGCGTGGGCGGTGGCGCTGCTGCGGCACAGCGGGTGGCGGGTGCCCCGGGGCGTCCCGCTGTTCTCAGCGGCCACGGTCCTGGCCGTCTTCTGCTTCGCCTCGACCAATACGTACAAGACCTTCTTCTGGCCGGCGTCGTCGGTCTCCCACACCTTCCCGCCCGTGCTCGCGGCCGCCGCCACGATCCCGGCCCTGCTGGCGACCTCCCGGCGGGGAAAGGCCGTCGCGATCGTGACGGCGTGCGCCGCCGGGGCCGTCATGGGCACGCTGTCGGAGGAGACCTCCGTGGTCGCCCTGACCCTCCTGGCCCTGGCCCTGCTGCTGGGACGCCGCCTCTTCGCCGCCGGACGGCTCGCCTTCGTCCGCGTGTGGTGTGCCGCCGCGGGAGCGGGCATCCTCGTCGGTACGGTCGTGCTCCTCACCTCGGCCGGTTCCCGGAACCGGCGCAAGCTGCAGCACGCGAACGCCATGTTCTCGCGCGACGCGCTCCAGGCTTCACTGCGGGGTTACGCGCACGTCCTCCACACCCTGCTGACGAACTGGCAGTACCTCGGCGCGATCGCCGTGGGCGTACTGATCGGCGTACTCGTCCGCCGCGCGGACGGCCGTATTCCGCGGCCCGACCGCAGGGCACCCCTGCTCCTGGGTGCCGGCACAGCGGCTCTGCTGGTCTCCGGGTACGCCTGTACGGTGATCGCCTATCCGGCGTTCGGCCCCACCGTCGCCACCGCCAACAGGCTGTGGAACGACTACCTGTTCCTGCTGCTCCTCCTGCTCGTCGGCGCGGGCGGCCTCCTCGGGAACCTGACGGTACGGCGCTACCGGCGTGGCGTGAAGCCGGTGGCCGCAGGCGCCGTACTCCTCGTCATGTGCGTCACCGCGGTCCTGGCCGTGTCGCTGCGCGACCTGGACTCGGACATGCGGGCGCGCGCGAGGGCCTGGGACAACCAGGACCGCCTGCTGCGGGCACAGGCCGCGGCGGGGGCGACAGTGCTGCCCTACCGACCCCTCGTCGTCAGCAAGATGTCCGAGCCGTTCAGCGGCGGCAACGGACCGTGGCCTGCCTCCTGCGTCGCCGAGTACTACCGGGTGAAGAGGGTGACGGACGCTACGTAACCCCGGGGTGGCGGCACCGCCTGAGCAGCCGCTGCGGTCTGCCCCGCGGCCGGCGGAGGAACCCGTCGCCCGCAGGCGTCCGGCCGGGCGGCCGCGGGAGCAGACTGGAAGAGGAAGGCGTTCCGCAAGGTGGCGGGCCGCCTGCCGGAACGGGCGTGGGAGGTGCGATGAACGGATCCCTGCCGCTGGGCCGGATCGCCGACGTACCCATACGGGTCCACTGGACCGCTCCCCTGCTGATCGTCGTGCTGAGCTTCGGCCTCGCCGGCGGGGTCCTCCCCACCTGGGCACCCGGTCACAGCAGGGCGGCCTACGACGCGCTGGCCGTGGTCGGCGCGCTGCTGCTGACGGTGAGCCTGGTCGCCCACGAGGCGGCGCACGCCCTCGCCGCCCGCCGGGCCGGCGTCGAGGTCAAGGACGTGACGGTCTTCGCGCTCGGCGGGGTCACCCGGATGGGATCGGCGACCACCGCCCGCAGCGCGGGCTGGATCGCCGCGGTCGGCCCGCTCACCAGCCTCTTGCTGGGCGGTCTCGGCCTGGGCGCCGCGGTGGTGGCCGGCGACGTCCTGCACTGGACGCTGCCGGCCGCGCTGCTGGCCTGGACCGGCTGGGCCAACGTGCTGCTCGCCGGCTTCAACCTGATCCCGGCCGCACCCCTGGACGGTGGCCGGGTGCTCCAGGCGGTGATCTGGCGGGTGCGCGGCGACCGTGAGAGGGCGGCCCGGATCGCCGCCCGCTGCGGACAGGTGGCCGGCGTGCTGATGATCGTCGGCGGCTGGTTCGAGTTCATCGCGGGCGGCGCGGGCGGGGTGTGGCTCGCCCTGATCGGGCTGTTCGTGCTGATGGCCGCGTTCGCCGAGGTGCGGCGGTCGGTGCTCTACGAGGCGGTGCGCGGGATGCGGGCCGCCGACGCGATGCGGCCGGTGGCCACCGGCCAGGACTGGCAGACCGTGGGCCGCTTCATCGCCGAGACGATGCCGAGGGCCGCCGGCCAGGTCGTCGTCCCGGTGACGGACCTGGACGGCCGGCCCAGCGGGGTGGTCACTGTGCCCTCGCTGCGGGCGGTGCCTCTCGCGCGCAGGGAGGAGGTCCGGGTCCGCGATGTCGCCGCGCCCCTGGAGAGCTGCACGCTGGCGGAGCCCGACGAGCAGGTCACCGACATCCTCGACCACGCCGTGACGACCGCGGGCCGCCCCATCCTGGTCATGGCGGACCGGCAGATCGTCGGGATGATCACCGGCGAGGACATCCTCGCCCTCACCCAGCGCCCGCGACCGACCGGCCGGCCGCCCACCCCCGACAGCGCCGGGCACGGCCGGTGACCGGCAGCGGCACCGCGGCCCGTTGCCCGGGCGCGGGCGGGCGGTCCGGTGCGATCCTGCGCGTACCTGCCGGCGGCGAAGACTCCTGGTTCGCTGGTTTCGAAGGGGAGCGGACCCCGCCCCACGCGGACGACGGCCACCGCCGGTAGTCGGCCTTCTGCCGGGAGCCTTCGCCCCAAAGACCGCGGCGGCGCCCACCGCGCGGGAGGTCGTCAAGCAGCTGGCCCGCTGGCGCCGTCCCGAACCGGCGCGGCGGGTCACGGCAGCGTGATCACGGCGATGCCCTCCGCCTGTACGACGGCCAGCCGGCTGCCGTCGGGGTGGAGCGCGGCGACCGGGGTGGGGTTGTTCTTGTTGCCATAGCAGAGGGACTTGGCGGTGACGGCGACGTCCGGCCACTGCGCCAGGACGCGGCCGGTCACGACGTCGAGCAGCCGCGGGTGGCCGTGCAGCGTGACGACCTGGTCGCCGCGCGGCAACAGCAGCACGCCCGGTTCGGCGTCGGGGACGGCGCTGCGGTGCAGCCAGCGGCGTTCGGACACCGACCAGACGCCGAGGTGGCGCGTCGCAAGCGCGTCGGGTTCCTCCTCCGGCTCGTACCACTCTTCCGACCCGGTGGCGAGCACCAGCCGATCGGCGTCGAGCCAGCATCCGGCCGCGACCTCCCCGCCCATGACCATGGAACCCGGCAGCACCCCCTCACCGTCGAGGGTGGCCGGGTCGGAGAGTGCCAGGGCGGTGTCGAAGACCTGGGCTGTCCCGAAGGGCTGCCAGGCCCACCCGATCGAGAGGAGGTGCCGGCCGTCCGGGCTCAGGCTCAGCCGGGAGTGGAAGACGTCCACCGGTTCGCGCTCGCCCGCGGTCAGCCGTTCGCCGCTGCCCGCGTCCTCGATCTGCAGCAGGTTGTACTCCTCCGGGCAATGGACGACGACTTCGCGGCCGTCGCCCAACCGGCCCAGGGCCAGGGGGTAGTCGAAAGACGTCGCGTGGGAGAAGCTGCGGTTCAGCTCCCGCACCACCCGCTTGCCCTCCAGCACCGCCCCCTTGGTACCGCGTTCCTGGTACACCGCGATATACGCCCCCGAGGCCGAGGCCCTCACCGCGTCGAAGGGGAAGCTCCAGTAGAACTCGGCTTCCCGCTGCGTCCCATCGGGCTCCCAACGCCGACCGCCCCCGGTCCAGGAGACCAGGTCATCGCCCTGCCACAGCAGCGAGTTCGGGACGTACTTCAGTGGGATGAACTGCACGCCCATCGTCCCCCTGTCATGACATGCCGGCGCCGCCGGCCGTTGACCCTCGTCCCCCTGTCGATCACGACGCTATCGCGCGACCCTGACATGGTCGCGGGAATTGCCTGGCCGGCCCCGGCCCAGGGCTGCCAGGCTTCGCGCATGGGTCCCCCGCTCATCAGAGAATCCGACGCCTCCTGGCTCGGCACGCCGATCGACACCCGCGCGCTGTTCGCACCGGAGTTGGCCTCGCTCCTGGATCTCCTGCGCACGCTGCGGCCCGCCGAATGGGAGGAGGTGGCGGTCCCGGGCTGGACGGTGCACGATCTCGCCGCCCACGTCCTCGGTGACTACCAGGGCCGCCTCGGCTGGACCACGCCCGGATACCGGCCCGCCTTCGAGCCCGGCGAGCGGCTGGAAGCCTTCATCCACCGTGTCAACCAGGAATGGGTGGACCTCCACACCGATACGGAACCGGCGTCACTCATCGAGGCGCTGCGACGCGCCGGGACCCAGGCGGCCCGGCAGTTCGAGAGCGCCGAACTGGACGCCGTGGGGCTGGGAGTGTCCTGGGCGGGGGCCGTGCCCGCGCCCGCGTGGCTCGACATCGCCCGGGAGTTCACCGAGTACTGGACCCATCGGCAGCAGATCCGCTATGCCACAGGCCGGGACACGGACACCGGGACGCACCCCCTGGCCACGGTCCTGGACACCTTCATGCGCGCTCTGCCCCATACGTTGCGGGACACGTCGGCGACGGCGGGGACGCAGGTCCGGGTCGTCGTCGAGGGGCCGGCCGGCGGCGCCTGGACCGTCACCGCCCTCGCCGACCGCTGGTCACTCGCCGAAGCGGCCACTGGCAGACCGGCCGCGTCGGTCCGGCTGGACGCGGAGACCGCCTGGCGGCTGTGCTCGCGCGGCATCGAGCCCGGCGCGGCCCTCGCGCGCACGCACCTCCGGGGAGACCGGCAGCTTGCCCAGGCGGTCCTGCACATCGTGTCCATCGTCCGCTGAGGCCGCTGCGCGGACTTCGGCCCGCAAGGCCGCCCGGGTCAGGCGATAATGATCACCAGCCACCCGTGCGTATGACCCGAGGAGGTCCTATGAGTCCCAGTCCGCGTGAAGTGTTCCTCCGGCTCGTCCACGGGGTCGCCAGCGGGGACGTCGACGATCTGCCTGACCTGTACGGCGAGGTCACGGACGTCCGGCATCCGATGGCGACGCCGGAGTCCGAGCCGTTGACGAGCCGCCGCACGCTCAAGGAGCACTTCACGGTGCCCCCGGAGGCTCGGGAGTCCCTGCCGAAGAGGCGGGTCGTCGATGTCGTCGTCCACGAGACAGCCGACCCCGAAGTGATCGTCGCCGAGTTCGCCTACGAGTTCACGTTGCCCGACGACTCCAGCAGCAAGGTGCCCTGCGTCTTCGTCATGCGTGTCCGTGACGGCCGGATCATCGAGTCACGCGACTACATCGACCCGATCCGCACGTACACCGCACGCGGAGGGCTCGACCTCCTCATGGCGGCGTTGCAGCAGGACGCCGCTTCCTAGGAGGCCCGCTCCCGGCGGCACGGCGCCGAAGCCCCGGCCCGGAGCGGCTCGCCGCGGCGGCCCGGGTGCAGGCCGAACACCCCGTGCCCATCACGGCGGGCGGCGCCCTGGTCCCCGCGCCGGGGCTGCCCGCCGGGCGCGGACCGCTGGCCGCACTGGCGGTCGCGTGGAGCGAGCTGGTCACGACCGGAGAGGCGGCCCGGCTCAAGCGCCGCGCGGAACGCACCTGCGGCTGGGTGTTCCGGTCGCCGGCCGGCGTCGCGGTCGACTTGGCACCCGAAGCCGCAGCGTGCGGGAAACCGCGCAGGTCCACGGCACGTCCTTCAGGCCATCCACCCGCTCCGGCGGGCTGCCCGAGCCGAGATGAGGACGAAATGAAGCGACGCCCGACGAGGTTCCTGACCGCAGTCGTGTCGATCGTCATCGCCGTGTCCGCCCTGTCGGGATGCTCCAGCGACGCGAGAGGCACGGGCGACTCGCCCGTCGCCGAACACCGCGGCGACGACAGCCCGGCGAACGTCACCAATTTCCCTGACCACTTCGCGAACATAGCCACCAAGTGCGTCGCGGGCGCTCCGGGCTTCCGTGCCTTCGTCACCACCCGTGAGGCCGCACCGGTCATCCTCGCCGACCCGACCTGCAAGGGGTGACGCCGATCCGGCCGCGCACCCGCAGCGCCACTGCGTCAGTCGCCCAGGACCAGCCGGAAGTCGTAGCCGGCCTCGGCCAGCGCGGCCACGACGCGCAGGTTCTCGGCGAGCCGGTTCCGCTGAGGTTCGTTCAAGCCCAGGTCGTGGTGGCCTCCCCGCCTGGGCCGGCTCGGCAGCGGACAGGCCCCGGTCAAAGGGCTGTCAGCAGCAGGTACCCAGGGAGGATCAGCTCAGGCCAAACCTGCACGCTCAGTAGCTGACGGAGTATCATGAACGGTCTTGGGCCGCTCGACGGCCCGTCAGGCAGGGGGGATCTCATGGTTCTGGTTCTTGTGGCAGCAGCAGTACTCCTCGCCGGGGTGATCGCCGGCACCGTGGTCGTGGCCCGTCGCAGCTCCACCCCGGGTGACCTGCGCGCCGAGGCCGCGCACAGCGCCGTCCGGCAGTACGAGCGCGCCTTCTACGACGCGCGCACCGTGCACAATTCCGCGGCGATGGGTGACGGTTTCCACCGCTGACGCGACGCGTGCCGGCCCCCACGCCCACCCTGACCTGGGGGCCGCGGCCGTTGGTGAAGAATGGCGCCATGCCTTCACAATGGTCGATCCGTTCCCGCAATTCCGTGCTGTCCATCTGCTCGTCGGAGTCGGTGCTGTCCATCGGCTCCACGGGGTCCGCCCTGTCGATCGGCTCCTGCGCGTCCTTCGCCTCGGTCGGTTCCTTCGCGTCGTCCATGTCCGCGCTGTCGGCCGGCTCGTTCCAGTCGTTCGCCTCGACGCTGTCCGGGCAGTCGAACCGTTCCGTGCTCTCCTGGCAGGCCAACGGAGGCGTACGCGCCCGCAGGGCGAACGGCCCGACGCGCGCCTCCACGACGGTCACCACCGCGGTCGTCGCCACCGCCGTCGCCGCGACCGCCTGGTGGTGGGCAGGCCGGCACGGCAGCCGGTCCGCCGGGATCTGAGGCCCGTATCCTCACAGCGGCCGATGGAGGAGAGGACCTGATGACCGACCACACGAGGTTGCCCGCCGGCCTGCCCGTCCCCGAGGACGACGGCGCGGCCGCTCATCTGCCCGGCGCGAAGGTGCCGGGCGTGGAACTCCAGGGCACAGGCGGCACGGCCGTCCGCCTCGACGCGCTCGGCGCGGGCCGCACGGTGCTCTACGTCTACCCGCTCACCGGCCGCCCGGGCGCCGACCAGCCCGACGGGTGGGACGCGATCCCCGGTGCGCGCGGCTGCACCCCCGAGGCCTGCGGCTTCCGCGATCACCACCGGGATCTGCTCGCCGCCGGCGCGGACGGCGTGTTCGGCCTCTCCGGCCAGCAGACCGACTACCAGCGCGAGGTCGTCGAGCGGCTCCACCTGCCCTTCCAGATGCTCTCCGACCCCGCACGGACCCTGGAACGGGAACTCGGCCTGCCCACGTTCGAGGCCGGCGGGCTGACGCTCTACAAGCGGCTGACCATGGTCATCCGCGACGGCGTGGTCGAGCGCGTCTTCTATCCGGTCTTCCCCCCGGGCGAGCACGCAGGCCAGGTCCTGGCCTGGCTCCGGGACAACCCTCTGTAGCCGAGAACCACCGGTCCGTTCAACTCGGCTTCACCTGACGGTAGTTCGTACGTCGTTGTGGGTTCGCGTACAACCGAATCGCCCGGTCGGCGGTCGGACTGGTGGGGGGCGGGTGCCGTACCAGCCCGTTACGCGCAGGGGGAACGTTCCATGCTCTCGTTTCACAGCGGCCGGCTCCGTCTCGGCGCCGCCATCGCCACCGTTCTCGCCGTCACGCTCGGTGCGGGCGCGCTGACCGCGGCACCGGTGGGTGCCGCGGGGGTCTCCGCGGCAGGGGTCTCCGCGGCGGGGCCGAGCGGCCTGCTCCCGATGGTGCCCGGCGCCCGGCTGGCAGCCGCGGGCGCCGACGGCTTCCTGACGTACGTGTCGCACGCCGGCGAGGACGGGAAGCTGCGGTGGACCCCCTACGGGGGCGGGGCGGGGCGTGACACGGTCTTCGACACGATGAACGGCATCGCCAGGACGTCCGGGGACAACGTCGTCACCACGAGCGACACGCACGGGACCCAGTCGCTGGACATGTCGACCGGCGCATCCTTCGCCATGGGCACGGTCGACGACGGACCCGACAGCCTCTACGGCGGCCTCGCCGGCAAGGCCGTCTTCATCCGCGGGGGCCGGAATCTGTGGATGCAGACCGAGGACGCCGCGCCCCGGGTCGTCCAGGGCATCAAGGACGCCGACTTCACCGGCTGGGTGCACCCGGGCGACGCCACGCACGGTCTGGTCGACGTGGACGCGGTCGAGGTGCCGCGCATCGGCCTGGTCGACCTGTCCGACGCCACCGTCAGCTACCCCTATCCGCAGCAGGCGCGCAACCCCGTGGTCTGCGGCAACCGCCTGGCCTGGGTCGAGGACGACACCGCGGCGAACACGCTCCGCATCGTCGTCCGCGACCGCACCACTGGCGCCGACACAGCCATCCCGGTGCCGGGGAGCACGGCAGGTGCGAGCCTGCCGATCGGCCTGCTCGGCGACTGGGTGACCTACGGGACGACGGCCGTGCACCTCACGGACGGCGAGAAGGTCGCCCTCCTCGACCGCACCGACGCCGCCTCCACCGTCCCTGACGGCTCCGCGCAGATCCTCCAGGGCAGCAGCTCCACGCAGGGCGAGGGCATCTTCCGCGTCACGCTCGGCAGCGACGACCGGCCCGCCGTGCAGCTCCTCGCGCACGCCGGAACCACCACCTCGGCCCTGCACGACTTCGACAACGACGGGCTCGCCGACCTGCTGGGCCGGGACGCCTCGGGCGGGTTGTGGCGGGACAGCGCGGACGACGGACGCGCCCGGGCGCGGATCGGCGGCGGCTGGCAGATCTACGACACGATCGAGTCCGTCGGCGACGTCGTGGGCCAGGACAGCCCGGACTTCACTCCCGAACTCGTCGCCCGCGACAGGGACGGCGTCCTGTGGCTCTACTCGGGCCGGGAGGACGGCGGCCTCACCGCGCGCGTCCGCGTCGGCGGCGGCTGGCAGGTGTACACCCACCTCGCCGGCGGCAGTGACCTCACCGGCGACGGACGTCCCGACCTCACCGCCGTCGACGCGGCCGGCCGTCTCTGGCTCTACCGCAGCACCGGCGATCCGGCCCGCCCCTTCCAGACCCGCAAGCAGATCGGCACCGGCTGGACCATCTACAACCTGGTCACCGCCGTCGGGAACCTCGCCGGCGCCCCCGCGGGGGACCTCGTCGCCCGCGACAAGGACGGCGTCCTGTGGCTCTACCTCAGCAAGGGCGACGGCACCTTCACGCAGCGCACCAGGATCAGCGGCGGCTGGCTGAGCTACTCGGAGATCATCGGCGCCGGCGACGTCGACCACGACGGCAAGGCCGACCTTCTGGCCTACTACCCCGGAACGAGGTCGGTCTATCTGTACGCCGGCACCGGCGACCGCCTCGCCCCCGTCAAGAACCGCGTGGTCTCGGACGCGCAGACGGGAAACGCGTACAACCACGTGAGCTGAACCGCGGCCGGTCCGGGCGCGGCAGACGCCGCGTCAGGGCCGGGCGGGGCCGCGGTGCGGGAGGGTCTGGCGGTAGACGACGCCGGTGGTCGTGCTGCCGAAGCCGGCCAGTTCGTCGACGAGCGCCTCCAGATGCTCCATGGAGGTCGCGGCCACCTTCAGGGTGTAGCAGTCCTCGCCGGTGGTCCGCAGGCACTCCAGGATCTCGTGGCGTTCCTCGAGCAGCCGGCGCAGCGGCTGGTGGCGGTTGCCCGGGTACTTCAGGCGGACCACGGCCAGCAGGGGGTAGCCGATCTTGGTGAGGTCGACCGCCGCGTGGTAGCCGGTGATGACGCCCGTCGTCTCCAGCCGCCGCACGCGCTCCGCGGCGGCCGAGGCGCTGAGGCTGACCCGCCGCGCCAGTTCGCTGACGGAGATGCGCGCCTCGCGTTGGAACTGCTCGATGATCGCCCAGTCGACGTCGTCAAGATTCACGGTCATATGGCAATGCTACCGGGAGATCAGCGGTGAAATCCGGTCGCTGCCGGGAGATATGGCTTCACCGAGCCGTGACCGCCGCTATAGCATCCGATCATGGAACTTGGCGTCAATGTGCCGAACTTCGGGCCGGGAACCGATCCCGGCGTGCTGCGCGAATGGGCGCGGACGGTGGAGGGGCTCGGCTTCGGCCTCCTGATGGTGTCGGACCACGTGGCGGTCACCCCGGACGTGGCCGAGAAGTACCCGGAGCCCTTCTACGAGCCGTTCACCACGCTGTCGTGGCTGGCCGGGGTGACGACGGGGATCCGGCTGGGCACCACCGTGCTCGTACTCCCCTACCGGCATCCGCTGCTGGTGGCGCGCATGGCCGACAGCCTCGACCGGCTCAGCGGCGGCCGGCTCGTACTCGGGGTGGGCGTCGGCTGGGCACGGCAGGAGTTCGAGGCGCTCGGCGTCCCGTTCACCGCGCGCGGCAGGCTGACCGACGAACACCTGGCCGCGCTGCGGGAGGCCTGGCGGGCGCGGGACGGCGGCCGGCAGATTCCCGTATGGGTCGGCGGCAACAGCGACGCGGCGATCCGGCGCGCCATCAGATACGGCGACGCCTGGCACCCGTTGCGCAGCACCCTCCCGTGGCTGCGCTCGGCCCTGGCGCAGCACACGCCGCCCGCGTTCGCGCCCCGCATCACCCTGCGGCTGACCACCGCACCCGTCGACGACCCGGAGCGGCTTGCGGGCACCGGCACTCTTGAACAAGTCGTCGACGACCTGGACCAGTTGCGCCGGCTCGGCGCAGGCACCGTCCTGCTCGACCCCTATCACGGCGACCCGGAGGACACCCGCAGGCCCGAGGCGGCCTGGCAAGCGCTCACCGCGGTGGCCGCACACTGGAAGGCAGCGTCATGACCACCTCCGCCGACGAGGAACTCCTGCGGCGCGCCGTCGCCATCGCCGCGCACGCCGTCGCCCTGGGCGACGCCCCCTACGGGTCGCTGCTCGCCGGTCCCGACGGCGCGATCCTGGCCGAGGCGCACAACACGGTGCGCCGCGACGACGACATCAGCGCCCACCCGGAGCTGAAGCTCGCCCGCTGGGCGGCCCGCGAACTCGACCCCGCCACGGCCGCGCGCACCACCATGTACACCAGCTGCCAGCCGTGCGGCATGTGCACCGGCGCCATCGCCCGCTCCGGCCTCGGCCGGGTCGTGTACGCCCTGTCCACGGATCAGCTCATCGCCCTCAACCCGGAGTCCGGGGCCTGGCCCGCGGTGCCGCAGGACGGCCCCGCCCTCCTGAACGAGGCACGTAGGCCGATCGAGGCCTACTACCGGCGGTAGGCGCGAACGGCGGTGGCCGACGGCTTGCGCCCGGCCGCCGCTCGGGTCGGCGCCGAAACCGCTTCGCCCCTGCCCGCCTCGTCCGGTACGGTCGCGGGATCGTCTTCGCGGCCGGGAGTCCACGGGTTCACCTGTGGCTTTCCCCGGCGGCTCCCAGGCTGAGAGCAGGTTTAGTTATGGCATGTCGCATCGGTGAGCTCGTGCTCGGTTGCCGCGACCCCGAGGTGCTGGCGCGGTTCTGGTGCGAGGTCCTCGACTTCGTCGTGCTCGACCGCGAGGACGACGGCTCGATGGAGATCGGGCCGCGCGAAGGGTTCGGCGGCCCGCAGCCGACGATCTTCCTCAGCCGCAGGGACGAGCCGGAGAAGGGCAAGTCCCGGCTGCACATCGACGTCAACGCCACCGACCGCGATCAGGACGCCGAGCTCGAACGCCTTCTGAAGCTCGGCGCGCGCCCGGCCGACATCGGCCAGACCGGCGAGGAGTCGTGGCACGTTCTGGCGGACCCCGAGGGCAACGAGTTCTGCCTGCTCAGGTCCCGCATCGACCCGCTCTGACGCTCATCCCTTCCCCTGGCCCAGGAGGTGCGGCCGGCCCTTGCCCCTCCGCCGCCGGCGGGCGATGCCGGGCCGGTGCCAGGGCAGGGGAAGCGGAAGCGGCGGCAGGAGGCCGAGAGGCGGCGGCTCGCCCCGCGCACCGCGCCGGACAGGGGGCGGTGGGAAGCGATCTGTGAGACTCAGGACGAGGCGGAGCTGCGCGCGCACCTGCGCAGCCTTCGGGAGGCCGGAGTCGACGGGTCGCTGATGCGGATCGACACGCTGTGCGGCCGCCTGGTGCATCCGACCACCTACAGCAGACTGCCGAGTTGCCGGTCGTCGAGGGCGTGCATGGTCGCGGCGATGGCTTTGAAGTCCGGGTCGGTCCAATCGTCGTAGGTCGTCAGGATCAGCATGACTCCGTCACGGCGCTCCGCGTAACCCGTCCAGGGGTCGCCCTGGTGCGGGTAGGAAACGAGTTGCCATGCCCCTGTGCCGACAGGCGTACATGAGGCCGATGCGAAATCGGTGGCACCGTAGGTGCTGGGGTCCGGCTGGTAGCCGCCGGTGTCCGCGACCAGATAGGGCACTGCCGCGCAGGGGTTGGTTCCTGCCGGTTCCACCAGCGCGATGGCACCCATGTCGGAGTCGTCGCCGGGAAATTTCAGCACGGTACGGAATCCGTGTGCGTCTCCCTCGACCCTGCTCACTCTGGTTCCCGGCCAGTTGACCGTCCGCATGAGGGCGCGGTCGACATCGTCGTGGGAGCGCCGCCAGTCGGCGGCTGAGGCGCTGGGGTCCCCGCCGGCGCAGGCGTTCAGGACAAGCGCAGCGAGACCGGTGGCGGTCAGCGCCGCGAACCGCGAACCGCGCGTCGCGAACGGGGTGGTCTTCTTGCGCATGTCGGCGGCTCTCCGGTCGGCCTGGTCGTCGAGTCCTCTCATGGTCACCCGCACGCCGTGCAGGTGCATGAGTACAGGTACTCAAAGGCGGCGGGAGTCCGGGCGGTGGGACTGACGTCCCGCCGCCCGGGCTCCCGGGTGACCTCGGGCGCGGACTCCGAGGGTGACGTCTCCCGCCCTCGTACCGGAGAATCGACTGCGGTTCACGGGCCTTGCGTTCGTCCTCGGGCAGTTGCGCCGGGTTGGAGGACGGCCGGGCGTACGGGAGGGGATCCGCGGGTGGATGTCGCGGGCCGGCAGCAGGCCCGGTGGGACAACGCCCGGACCAGGACGCTCGCGAGCGCGCGAGGTCAGCCGTTCTCCCGGCCCGGGAGGGCAGCGCCCTTGAGGAAGGCGAGATAGGTCCTGGCGGCTTCCGGCTCGATCTCGGGGTCGGCGGGGCCGTAGCGGGTGTCGGTGCGGTCCCGCTTCGGCCCTGAGACCCAGAACTCCTCGTCGGTCTGGACGTCGTAGAAGTTCGCGTCGAACATCCCCCCGGCCCGGCGCAGTGTCCTGCCGTGGAAGTACGCAGTGCTCCAGGTCCTCGAGAAGTCCACCCACCCGATCCACGAGGGTCCGCGGTCGGTGTTGTGGCCGGTCTTCAACTGCACGAACATCAGACGTCGGGGCATACGCCCAGGGTCCGGCATTGACCTCATGCGCGACCAGCGATTTTACGGCCCGTGGCCAGCGGGGCCTCAGGTCTTGAGCGCGTCGGCGATCTGCTGGGCGGCCTCGGCCGGGGTGATGTGGGTGGTGTCGATGACCTCGGCCTCGGCGTGCAGCCAGGTGCGGGCCGCCTCGGCGTAGGGCTCGAGGTATTCGAGGCGGAACGTGGAGGGGCCGAGGACGCTGTCCCGCTCGATGCGTCCGCGCAGGGTGTCCTGGTCGGCGTGGAGGACGAAGTGCCGTACCGGGATGGCATGGTGGGCGAGGCCGCTGCTGATCTCGCGCCAGTACTGCTCGACCAGGACGGTCATCGGCATCACCAGGGTGCCGCCGGTGTAGTCCAGTACGTGGCGGGCGGTCTCGACCACGAGCGGCCGCCAGGGCGGCCAGTGCTGGAAGTTGTCGAGCCAGGGCAGCCCCGGCTTGATGTCCATGAGCGTCTCGCCGACCTTCTCGGCGTCGAGCACCCGGGAATCGGGGATCAGCTGCTGCACGAGGGAGCTGGTCGTCGTCTTGCCTGCGCCGTGGGTGCCGTTGAGCCATACGATCATGGGACCCACGCTAGCGCTGCGCCGCCCGCTGAGTCGAAGCTCAGGAGTTGTCACCAGCGAGACCGGCTGAGCTGGTGAATGGGGGCTGTCGAAGCAGCCTGGTTGTCACCAACGAGGCATCCGATTTGTCACAGGCGCTCATTCAGTAGTCTTTCTGTCACCAGAAACGAAGATCGGGAGCCTGAGGTTCTCCGCGGCGCTTCGATGAGCTCATGGCCGCTACACGCGCTGGGTCGGGAAGGCTAGTCGAAGCCGCTGACACCGAGTCCGTCTGGTCGCATCAGTGCAGCGGGGAAGACCTTTTCGTGCCGACGGACGTCGACGCAGGCAGATCCGGTCTGGATCTGGGCGACGGCTGGACGAGACGGTGGGCGGTCTCTTTGGCGGGCAGGCGGGGACGATGCGTCCGCCCAGTTCCTCGGGATCAACCCCCAGGGCAAGAGGAACGGCTACGCACAGCTGCTGAACCGCCATCTCCGCACCAGCGGCACGGCCCGCGACTTCGAGCAGGCCCTCGACGGCATCACCGCCGAACTCCTCGCCGGCCCTGTCATCGACTACCAGCACCGACGCGAAGCCCTCGCCACCTGGACCCTGGAACCCGAGAACTGGCAGCACATCCTCGCTCAGCTCCCGGTCCTCACAAGCCATCGCAAACCCATCAGCGACGACCGCAGGCGCCTGGCCGTCAGCGCCTACGTCTGGACCCGCGCCACCGAAGGCAGCCCGACTAAGGTCAGGACCGCGCGGTCCGGAACGCCAAATACCGACTGAAGGCTTCGTGGCTGTCGGGGGTGAAGCGCCACTCCAGCAGGGCCGACCGCAGCTCCGGCTCGGTCAGCCAGCCATGCCAGGCGACCTCATCGGGATCGGGGACCACGGCGTCCGGCACCACGGCTTCGTGCACGCCAAGCCAGTGAGGGCTCAAGCCGCTGCGGTTGATGAACGTGAACAGCAGGCGCGGCAGCGCACGAATGCCCAGCTCTTCGGCCAGCTCCCTCGCGGCGGCCTGTTCATAGGACTCACCGACATTTGCGGCGCCGCCGACCTCGACCTCATAGAGCCCGGGGAAGCGCGATACCTGCTCCGACCGTCGGTGGACGAGGATCCGTCCACGCTCATCACGACACACCGTCACGGCGACTCGGTGCAGCCAACTCTCCTGGACGGCCTGCCGGCGGCTGACCACCATCCCCAGCACACGATCTTGATCGTCGACACGCTCCACCAGTTCATCCACGACGCACACCCTGGCAGAGCCCACTGACATTGACGCTTCTCCGAGCTCGCAGAGGCTGACCCAGGAGAACCAGAACTGGAGGCCGGACACGGATGACCACAGTTGTCGACCTGTCGCGCTCAGACTCAACCGCCCACGACACCGTCGGTGACAACCAGCCTGCCTATGTGACAACCATCGTGCTTCGGCTCAGCTGCGCCGCCCGCCGGCGCAGCGGGAAGAGCCCGGCTCAGAAGTCCAGTTCGACGTAGTCGATGTCGGTGAACTCCACCTCCAGGCCCTGGGCGCGGCGGCCGCGGTCCTTGAAGTAGATCTCCTGGAGGCCCTCGGCGGCGATGCGCTGGAGTTGCTGCTCGGTCGCGCCTGCCGCCTGAGCGTCGAACAGGCGGGCCGCGAAGGGCGGGGGCAGGTGCTGGGTGAGGCGGCGCAGGCGGCCGTCGTCCGTGCTGCCGGGGGCGGCGGTGAAGCCGAAGCGTGCCCGCGTCTCGATCACCAGGCCGGTGGAGGTGGCCGCACGCCTCTTCGCGCGCTGCTGGACGCGGGGCTGCCAGTCGCGGCGGACCTCGCGTTCCAGGCGGGCCGCGAGCTCGGCGCGGGGGCGGCGCAGGGTGCCCTTGAGGTAGCGCTCCACCGTGCGCTGAGTCACGCCGAGACGTGCCGCCACCGCGCGGGTCGAGCCCTTCTCCACCTTGAGCAGGAACCGCATCCGCGCGCCCGCGGACTTCGGGATCGGGCGGGTCGCGGTGTTCTCGGCCGCGCGCCTCAGTGCGTCTTCGATCTCACCCACGGCCGGCTACTCCCCCTCGTCCCCGGCGCCGTCGCCCTTGATGTGGCGGGCCGGGTTGTACTGCTGCTCCATCAGCTCCACCGCCCAGAACAGCGGTTGCGTTCCCTCGTGCTTGACCATGCCGGGCGACACGCCCAGGCGGAAGGTGCCCGGCGCCGGTTTCCCGTCGCTTCCGTACGGCAGGACGTCCAGCGGCGACGGCCCCGCCGCGGGGTAGACGGCGCAGTCCGACAGCAGCGCGATCGGCAGCAGCGCGTCGTGGCCGAACACCACGGAGCCGGCCGGTGCCGGGCCGGTCTGGGTGGCCAGTGCGGTCTTCAGCAGCTTGCGGTGCATGTTCACCCGGGCCGCGGCGATCACGGCCGCCCGGATGTCGGGGCGCCAGGTGGGGCGTTCCAGCGCCGGCCACCGCTCGCCGGGGCGGTACCCGGTCCCCTGCGGGCGCTCGCGGAGCTTGCCGATGCCGCCCTTCACCGTCGACTTGACCGCCGACAGCACCGCGGCCATTCCCGGGTCGGACTGCTTGTGGGTGTCCATGGCGGCGAGGAAGTCCCGCGGGGACAGCTCGGCGGTCACCCCGAGGTCGGCCATCGTCTGCTTGTACGCCTCCGCCAGGTGCTTGTACCAGGGGTCCAGGTACGGGCCGGCCTCGCGGCGTACGAAGGCCTCGATCGGGCGGAGCTCCACCGGCAGCCGGTAGGCGTCGATCAGCTCGGCCGCGTAGGCCACCGTCGGGGTGGCGTACCAGGCGGGACCCTCGGGGCGGCGGCCGTGCGGGGTGAACGGCGAGGGCAGCCGCGGGTCCAGCTCGATGCCGGACAGGTCGACCAGCCACGAGCCCGGGACGGTTTTGTCGAACCGCGGCGCCCGTACGTGCTCAGGACCTGACAGGCCGACGACCAGGCGGTTCGCGGCCGCGAGGAAGGCGGTGTTGACGTCGACGCCGACCGCGAACGGCTTCGCGCACTCGGCGTCGGTGAGCAAGTCGGTCTCGCGGAGCCAGTCGTAGGCCTCCTCGTCGAGGACCTCCGCCGCGGTCCGCTCGTGGCTGCGCGGGAACAGCGCGGCCACGACGGGGTGTTCGTCGGGCGCCTCGGGCGGCGCCGGGTCGAACGCCTGCGTGAGCGAGCCGGGGACCGGACCCGACGCCCAGCTGCCGGTCGCGTCGTCCCTCACCGCCCGGGTCGGCGGGCGCAGCGCCGTCATCAGCTCCAGGCCCGCAACCGCGGTGGAGCCACGCGGCGTCAGCACCCGGGCCGCGTAGGCGGTCAGCACGCGGGCCAGTTCCGCAGGCGGCAGTTCGCCCGCACTCCCCCACGCGCGGGAGTCCAGGGCGCCCCATGGCAGGACGGCCAGCTGCACGCACTGCCGGTCGCCGCCCTTGGCCGGGCGGTAGACCCGCGCCCACGGGCCGAAGCCTCGCCGGGTGAGCTGCCATTCGGCCTTGCCGATCTGCCGGACGACCTTGTGGTCCTCCGGCAGGCGCATGCCGCGCCGGTCCTCCAACCGCTCCGGCAGGCCCAGCCGTACGGCGGCGGCGGCCGTGACGACGACCAGCGGGTCGGAGTCCTTGCCCGAGCGGTGCAGCCGGCCGCCGCCGAGCCGTGCTTCGGCCAGCGTCCACTCCACCAGGTCCGGGACGCTGCGGGCCGGGCATTCCAGCACCAGGCCGCCCGAGCAGTACAGCGACCCGTCGCCGTCGAGCACGCCGAGCGGGCCGTGCGCGAACCGCGGGTCGGCTCCGGCCGGGGCGGGCGCGGGCTTGCGGGCTTCGGCGCGGCGCGGCGTCTGCGGCCGCGTGCCCGCCTTGCCCGCCACCGGCGCAGGCGGCGCCGGTGGTGCCACCACGGGCTCGGGGGCCGGTGAGGGGGCCGAGGCGAGGGCAGGGGCGGGGGCCGGTTCCGGGGCGGGGGCCGGGGCGGGGGGCGGTGAGGGGGCCGCGGCGGGGGGCCGGTCCGGGGGGGGGGGGG
>NZ_CAJSLV010000109.1 GCF_907177275.1 Actinacidiphila cocklensis | reverse complement strand
GGGCCGCTGCGCGCGGCCCACGGCGCGGGCGCGACCCTGTGGACGTACGGCCTGCTCGGCTTCGCGCTCTACGGCCAGCAGGCCGTCACCGCGCTCGCCGGCCGGGGCCGGTTCGACGCCGGCGCCGGCACCGCCGGCTTCGCCGCGCTCGCGCTGAGCCTGGCCCCGGCCGCGGCCCTGGCCGGCTGGTTCGCGGTCGCCGCCCGCGCCCAGCTCGCCCCCAGCCACAGCCTCGCCGACTTCGCCGACGCCGTACGGCCCCGGCTGGCGGCGGCCCTGGCCGGCTACGCCGCCGCGCTGACCGCGCTGCTGCTGACCGCCGCGGCCATGGCGGGCTCCGCCCCGCTCGCAGGACCGGCCGCGCTGGGCGTCCTGCTGTTCACCGCCCGCCTGCTGGCCGTGCACGGCCACCCGGTGACCGCCGCGGCCGGCCTGGCCGCGGCGTGCGTCGCCGAGGCGCTGACCCTCGTACTCGCCGGCGCCCCCGGCCACCTCGCGCCGTCCGGCGGCACCGCGGAGGCCGCCGTGTGCGGCGCCGCGGCCGCCGTGCTGGCCGCCCAGGCCTTCCGCCTGCTCGCCCGGGCCGCGGCGCACCACTGACCTCCCGCCACACCTACCAGGAGAAGGACCCTTGATCACGCAACCGTCCAGCCCCCGGCACCGCCGGCACCACCGCACCGCACCGCTCGGAGGCTCCCGATGAGAGTGCTGCTGCTCGGAGCCGACGGTTTCCTCGGCCGCCACGTCGCGGAGCGCCTGCTCGCCGACCCGGCCGTCCAGCTCACCGCGCTGGGCCGCAGCGACGACGCCGACGTCAGGTTCGACCTGTCCAGCGGGGCGCCCGGCGTGCTCGCCCGCTTCCTCGACGCCGTCCATCCCGGCGTGGTCGTCAACTGCGCGGGCACCACCCGCGGTGCGGCCCGCGAACTGACCCGGCAGAACATCGTGGCCGTCGCCACGGTCTGCGAGGCGATGCGCCGCAGCAGCATCGGCGCCCGGCTGGTCCAGGTGGGCTGCGGCTCGGAGTACGGCCCCTCGCCGGTCGGCTCCTCCACCGGCGAGGACGCCCCGCCGCGGCCCGGCGGCCCGTACGGGGTGAGCAAGCTGGCCGCGACCGAGCTGGTGCTCGGCTCGGGCCTGGACGCCGTGGTGCTGCGGGTGTTCAGCCCGGTCGGCCCCGGGACCCCGACGGGGGCGCCGCTCGGCCGGGTCGCCGAGGCGCTGCGCCGGGCGATGCAGAACGGCGACCCGGAGCTGCGGCTCGGCGGCCTCGCGGTGCAGCGGGACTTCGTCGACGCCCGCGACGTCGCCCGCGCGGTGCACGCCGCCTCGCTGTCCGCCGCGCAGGGCGTGGTGAACATCGGCAGCGGCCGGGCGGTGCGGATGCGCGACATGGCGTCCGCGCTGGCCCATGTCGCCGGCTACGAGGGCGCCGTCCGCGAGCTGGAGGAGGTGCCGCCGTCCGGCGGGATGATGCCGCCGTACCCCGACGGCTGCGGGCTGTGGCAGCAGGCCGATGTGCGTACCGCACGCGACCGGCTCGGCTGGCGGCCGCGGATCGGCCTCGAAGAGTCGCTGGCCGACGTGTGGATGGAGGCGGCATGCCGCGTCTGACCAGGCCGCCGCGCGGTGCGCAGGCGCGCGGCGATGCCACGGGACTCGCGGTGCCGGGCTTCGCCCACCCCCTGATGGCACCGGGGGAGTGGGCCGAGATCGCCCGCCCCGGCCGGTCGCTGGACTGGGCCGCCTTCGACGTCTCCCGCGGCCCGGGCAGCCGCCCCGACCCGCTGTACTCCGAGGTGACCGCCCGCGTCCGCGACAACGGCGTCCCGCTGCTCGGGCTGCTGGACGCGGCCCGCGGGCGGCGGCCGTTCGGCGAGCTGGTCTCGGACGCCTCGCGGTATCTGGACTGGTACCAGGTCGACGGCTTCTACCTGGACCGGGCGCCGCTGGGCCGGGAGGACGCCGCCGAATGCCGCTGGGCGGTCACCACGCTGCGGGCGCTGCTCGAACAGCAGGCGGGCGCCGGACGGAGCGGCACCGGGCACATCGTGCTCGGCCACGGCATCCACCCCGAGCCCTGCTACGCCGACCTCGCCGACCAGCTGGTCACCTTCGCCGGGCCGTGGGACCGCTACCGCTGGTCGGAGGCGCCGCTGTGGACCGCGGACCATCCGCCCTCGCGCTTCGTGCACCTGGTGCACGGCCTGCCGGAGCTGCACCTCGACAGCGCCCTGCGGATCGCCCGCTGGCAGGGCGCGGCCACGGTGTGCCTCACCGACCGCACCGCACGCGACGGGACCGACCCGTGGTCCGGTCTGCCCGGATACTGGGACCAGGTGGCGGAACTGGCCCGCGGCGGGGCGGTGGACGGGCGGCCGCCCACGATGTGACCGGAAGATGTCTCGGTCCTCGGACCGGGTGTCTTGGAATGAAGACCGGCGTGGCAGTGTTGCAGAGTCACGCGTGTGCGAACACGCGGACGTCCGTACCGTCTGAGACCGACCAACCGTATTGCTGAGGTCCCTGTGTCGCTGCCACCCCTGGTCGAGCCGGCCGCCGAGCTCACCGTTGACGAGGTCCGCAGATACTCGCGTCACCTGATCATCCCCGATGTCGGGATGGACGGGCAGAAGCGGCTCAAGAACGCCAAGGTGCTCTGTGTGGGCGCCGGCGGTCTCGGCTCGCCGGCCCTGATGTACCTGGCCGCCGCCGGTGTCGGCACGCTCGGCATCGTGGAGTTCGACGAGGTCGACGAGTCGAACCTGCAACGCCAGATCATCCACAGCCAGGCCGACATCGGCCGCTCCAAGGCCGAGTCGGCCCGCGACTCGGTGCTGGGCATCAACCCGTTGGTGAACGTCGTCCTGCACGAGACCCGGCTCGAAGCCGAGAACGTGATGGAGATCTTCTCCCAGTACGACCTGATCGTCGACGGCACGGACAACTTCGCGACCCGCTACCTGGTCAACGACGCGTGCGTGCTGCTGGACAAGCCGTATGTCTGGGGCTCCATCTACCGCTTCGACGGCCAGGCCTCGGTCTTCTGGTCCGAGCACGGCCCCTGCTACCGCTGCCTGTACCCCGAGCCCCCGCCGCCCGGCATGGTGCCGTCCTGCGCCGAGGGCGGCGTGCTCGGCGTGCTGTGCGCGTCGATCGGCTCGATCCAGGTGACCGAGGCGATCAAGCTGCTGGCCGGCATCGGTGAGCCGCTGGTCGGCCGGCTGATGATCTACGACGCCCTGGAGATGACGTACCGCACGGTCAAGGTCCGCAAGGACCCGGACTGCGCGGTCTGCGGCGACCACCCGACGGTCACCGAGCTCATCGACTACGAGGCCTTCTGCGGTGTCGTCTCCGACGAGGCGCAGGCCGCGGCGGCCGGGTCGACGATCACTCCCAAGCAGCTCAAGGAGTGGATCGACGACGGCGAGAACATCGAGATCATCGACGTCCGCGAGCCGAACGAGTACGAGATCGTGTCCATCCCGGGCGCGAAGCTGATCCCGAAGAACGAGTTCATCATGGGCAGCGCCCTGGCGACGCTGCCGCAGGACAAGCGGATAGTGCTGCACTGCAAGACCGGCGTGCGCAGCGCCGAGGTGCTCGCGGTCCTCAAGTCCGCCGGCTTCTCCGACGCCGTCCACGTCGGCGGCGGCGTGATCGGCTGGGTCAACACGATCGAGCCGCACAAGCCGATCTACTGACCGACCGCGAAGGCGGGCCGCGGCGACATGCCGCGGCCCGCCTTCGCGCGCTGTGTCAGCGGTTGACGGACTGGATCTCGCGGACCGTCAGGTCCTGCGGCGGGTTGTGGACGACGCCGTCGGGGAGCGTTCCGCCGGTGCCGTCGGAGCCGGCCCAGGTCACGTGCCAGGTGGCCGTCACGTCCAGCTGGTACGGCCCGGTGGCCGCGGTCGAGCGGCGGTAGGTCATGCCGCACGGCGGCAGCGCATCGGGGTCGCCGTTGTAGGCCTTGCCGACCGTGCCGTCCGCCGCGACCGGGCAGTCGCCCGACGCCGGGTAGAGGGTGGCGTCCCTCGTGCCCGGGTCGATGTGCACGGGGGCGGGCACCGCCGTGGTCTGCGCCCAGATCTCCTGGCCGCCGCCGATGTCGATCGACGCCCGCACCTGCACCTGGTCGTAGTCCTGGGTGAGCCGCACCCAGGTGGGCAGGTTCACCGTCTGGGTGGCGGCCGGGCTGGTCACCACGGTCACCCCCGGCACCTCGGTGTGGGCGTACGCCAGCCGCGAGAGCATCTCGGGGGTGATCACGTGCTCGGTGCCGGGCGGCGGCAGCTTGCCGTTGTCCACCCAGAAGGGCAGCGTGCCGTTGCAGTCGTACTTGTGGACGCTGGTGGACTGCTCGTTGACCACCGGACCCCAGAAGAGCCCCTGGCCCTGCTTGTCGAGGTTGAAGTTCTTGTAGGCCTCACCCGAGGTGTTCCAGGCCAGGCCCTCCTCGTAGTGCCTGCGGAGCTCGTCCATGGCCTCCAGCGCGTAGTTGGCCTGGCCGGGGATGTTGGTGTCCGCGACGCTCTTGAGCAGGTTCTTCTTGAACGTCTCCGGGTCGCCGATCGGCCCGATCCAGCAGGGCGGCGGCTCCCACGTCACGTCGGAGGAGCCGAGCGGCACCGTCGTGGTGGTCTTACCGGAGCCCGAGGTGGTGGTGTAGCGCACGCTCGCGGTCAGGGTGGTGTTGTCCGCGGTGTTCTTCGTGGTGGTGGTGTTGGCGTAGCCGGGTCCTGCCGCGGTCAGTACGAGCCCGCAGGCGACCGTGAGCGCTCCGGCCGCGGCGAGCCCGCGGCGGACGCGTCCGGCGGTGGTCAGTCCTTGCATTGCAGGGAGCCCTCCTTCACGGTGATCCCTTGTGCCTGCCAGTACGGGTGCGCGACCGGGAGTCGGACCAGGAGGATGTCGAAGAGCACGTAGCTCTGGTCGTTCTCGCCGGTCACGTGCACTTTCCCGCCGACGACGTCCTTGCTGTAGATCTTCGACTGGTTGTTGCAGAGCCTGATCTCCACCGAGTTCGTCGAACCGCCCTTCGCGCCGATGCCGTTACCGAAGACGGGGCGGAAAAAGCGGTCGGTTCCACTGAGCGTCTGTTTCGCGTCGATGTTGCGCTGGACGAAGTCGCGGGCGTAGGCGAGCGCGTCGCCTGCCGCGTGCGCGTGCAGCGGCGGGTCCTGGGTCGTCTGCCGGACGACGGCGTGGTCGATCGACTGGAGGTAGTCGGCCGCCGCGGTCAACGCGGCGTTCTGTGCCGGGTCCTTGGGCATCGACCAGTCGAAGACGACCTTCACGTCCTTGGGCAGCGCGACCGCCGGGTCGAGCTTGAGCGGGGCGCCCGCCTGCGACCCCGACGCGCCGGTCGGTGCGGCCGTGGTGGTCGCGGCAGCCGTGCCGCCCGTCGCGGCGGGTGAGATCGTCGCGGAGTCACCGGAGCCGGAACCGCCGCCGCACGCCACCAGCGCGCCGGCGGCAACCACCGTCACCGCGAGGACTGTTACCGCGCTGTGAGCTCGCATCGTCCGGCTCCCCGATCGCCGTGCTCCATGGGCACCGACCGGGCACGCCGAATACACGTACAGCCCAACTGGTCCCCGTATCCAGGCCAATCACGGTACAGACGGCCGCCCGGCCGCACGAGAGGTGCGATGTGCGGATTGGGTCACGGCCCTGTCTCGATGACAGAACTGTGACGTGGCGATGACGTTTCGTGTGAGGTTCGGTGGAACCGGACGCGATAACGTCAGGCGTCTTGTAACGGAACTCCCGCAACAAGGCACAGCACCGTCATCACCTAATCCAAGGGGGACCACAGGTGAAAAAGCATGACCGTCGTGGCTCCGGACGCAGCATGAAGGCGAAAGCCGCGGCCATCGCCGCGGGTGCGCTCGCGCTGACGCTCGGCACGACAATGGCGGCGAGCGCCAACGACGGCCCTGTGACCGTCGGCACCGCTCACGCGGTCTCGCAGCACAGCAGCAGGAGCGCGTTCTCCGCCAGCCCGAACGCCGCCGCGGCGGCGGAGCCGATCTGGGCGCTCGGCATCGACGGCCGGGACTCCGCCGGCAACCTCTGGGACTACGGGCCGCGCGCCAACGGCGGCTTCGACTCCAAGGAGAACATGGGCAACGGCTTCGGCCCCGCCAAGGCGCTGTTCAAGAACAACCCGGCCAACGACGAGAACGTGAACCTGTACGCCAACTTCGGCGGCACGTTGCACATGTACCCCGGCAACAAGGTCATCGGTACCGGGTGGAGCATCTACAACACCTTCGTGACGCCAGGAAACCTCGGCGGCGCCGCGTACCCCGACCTCCTGGCCCGTGACAGCGCCGGTGTGCTCTGGGAGTACCTGTCCAACAAGGACGGCACGTTCACCGGCCGCCGCAAGGTCGGCGGCGGCTGGAACGCCTTCACCCAGATCACCGGCCGCGGCGACCTGAACGGCGACGGCAAGCCGGACATCGTCGCCCGCGACAAGAGCGGCGTGCTGTGGATGTACAAGGGCACCGGCCTGGCCGACGCGCCCCTCAACGGGAACCGCGTCAGGATCGGGGGCGGCTGGAACACGTACAACAAGATCCTCGGGCTCGGCGACAGCAACGGTGACGCCGTCAACGACCTGATCGCCCGTGACAGCGCCGGCGTCCTGTACGTCTACGCCGGCACCGGCACCGGCGGCTTCCACGCCCGCGCGAAGATCGGCACCGGCTGGAACGCCTTCAACTACCTGTTCTGACCGGCACGGTGAGGTGACGCACAAGGCCCGGGGCGCTCAGCGCCCCGGGCCTTCGTGCTGTCCGCCCGCTACCTGCCCGCTGCCTGCCTGCCCGCTACAGCTCGCCGCGGCGGGAGAGCTGGGTGAAGGACAGCCAGCCGGGCAGCACCGGCAGCCAGAAGGTCAGCAGCCGGAAGAAGAGCACGGCGGGCGTCGCCACCTCCTTGGGCAGGCCGGCCGCGATCAGACCACCGGTCAGCGCCAGTTCGACCGCGCCCACACCGCCGGGCGTCGGGGCGGCCGAGCCCAGCGCGTTGCCGGCCAGGAAGACCACCGCGACGGCCGCGTAGCTCAGATGCCCGCCGAAGGCCCGTACGCAGCCGTCCAGGCAGATCACGAAGGTCACCGTCACCATCAGCGTGCCGCCGATGCCGGTGGCCAGCTTGCCGGGCCGCTGCAGCACGTCCAGCATGCGCGGCACGACGCCGGCGAACAGCGCGCGCACCCGGGTGGAGACGAACTTCCGCAGCGCGGGCACCGCGGTGACCACGAGCACCAGCACACCGGCGGTCAGCAGCCCCGCCATGACCGTACGGGACGGCGAGAGCGACGGCGTCTTCTCCGTACCGGTGATGAAGCCGAACGTCATCAGCAGCAGCACGTGCATGCCCAGGCCCACCAGCTGCGAGGCGCCCACGCTCGCCACGGCCAGGCCCGGGCGCACCCCGGCCTTCTGCAGGTAGCGGGTGTTCAGCGCCACCCCGCCGACCGCGGCGGGCGCCACCAGCTTCACGAACGAGCCGGCGATCTGCGCCTGCACCGTCCGCAGCAGCGACAGCCGCTCCGGTACGAAGCCGGCCAGCGCGCAGGCCGCGGCGACGTAACTCGCCGCGGACCCGGCGACCGCGATCATCGCCCAGCGCCAGTCGGCGTTGGCGATGGCGTGCCCGATCGGCACCGAGCTGAGCTGGGACAGCAGGAAGTACGCGGCGAAGGCGCCGGCGATCACCGTGATCAGGGTGCGCGGCTTGATCCGCTCCAGCCGGACCGGCTCGACCGGGGCCTGCGGGCGGATCAGCAGCACCTGCTGCCGGATACGGGAGAGCAGGTCCTCCTCGCGGGCCTCCTCCAGCGCGTCCTCTATCGCCCGCTTCTCGGCCTTGCGCTCGGCCTTGGAGACCGCCTTGTCCTCGCCCTTGCCCTCGGCGCCCGCCTCGTCCGCGCCGGCCCCGTGGGCCGCTCTGCGGGCCGCCGCGTCCTGCGCCCGCTGCAGCTCGCGGGCCTCCTTCTCGGCGGCGGAGGCGGCGAGCACCGCCTCGCGCTCGCGCTGTGCGCGCTCCCTGGCCAGCTGCTTGAGCTGGGCGCGGGTGGCGCGGCTGAGCGCGATCGGCTGGAGCAGCGGCAGCGAGTTGGCCACCGCGTCCGGGCCGAGCACCGCCACCGCGGACGCCACCGCACGCTCGGGGCCGACCCGCAGCGCCATCGTCGTCAGCAGCTGCGCCACGTCCATCCGCAGCACGATGTCGCCCGCCGCGATCTCGCCGCCGCGCAGATCGGTCAGGAAGACCCGCCCCGACTGGTCCACCAGCAGCGACTCGCCGACCAGCCGCCGGTGCGCGATCCGCCGCGACTGCAGTGCCCGCACCTGCGTCCAGGCCTCGCGCAGCAGGGTGTCGGTGATCTCCTCGTCGGTCAGCGCGTCCAGCCGCCGGCCGCCGATGTGCTCGTAGACCAGCATCACCGCGTCGGGACCCAGCTCCGAGGTGGCGATGAGCTTCGGCGCGTTGGCGCCCGCGGCGATCGCCGCGTAGGCGAGCAGCGCCTCCTGCTCCAGCGCCTGGCGCAGCGACAGCAGGGACCGCCGCTGCGTGATGCCGCCGACCAGGGACAGCCGCCGCCAGGCCCGGTAGAAGAAGCCGTGCGCCTGCCGCTCGCGGTCCACCACCGTGACGTCGAGCGGCGGCCCGTCCTCCAGCGTGACCAGGTAGCCGCGCCCGCGGTCGGAGTCGGCGGTCTCCGGCCCGTCCTCCTGGACCCGGCGGGCGGTCTGCGGGCTGAAGCCGACCCTGCGCAGCCCGGCGAGCAGCTGCCGCCCGGTGGGGCGGACGTTCGGCGAGCCGACCGCGTAGACCGTGCCGTAGGCGACCGTCCAGCCGATCAGTACGGTCACCGCGATCGAGAACGGCGTCGTGTAGCCGCCGACCAGCACAGCGAAGGCGTCGAGCAGCAGGACGAACCACAGCGCCACCCGCCAGCGCGGGCGCCGCGCCATGCCGACCGCCGTGACGTAGGCGATGACCGGCGCGAGGTACCCGTGGACCGGGTCGGTCATGCCGGTGCCGGACGGGGCGTTGTGGGTGAGCGCGTCGCGGATCGGGCCGGGCGCCGAGTTGGTCACCCACAGGTCCGTGGCAAGGGCCGTGCCGTGCGCCAGGACGGCGGCGAGCACGCCGTCGGCGATCCGCAGCCCGTCCCGTTTGGCCAGCCGCTCGATCGCGAAGGCGACCGGCACGATCAGCACCGCGATGCTCGCGGTCAGGCCGGCGAAGGACGCGAGCACGTCGGGCGCGTGGTCGGTGCCCTTGGTGATGTCCGTTTCCAGGCCGGTGGTCGTCGCGTGCGCGAAGCCCGCGACGGCCAGTACGACCGCGATGCCGAGCAGCCCGAACAGGAACCGCATGAGGTCGGCGGGCCGGTGCACCCGGGCGGCGAGCAGCGGCTCGTCGACGGCGACCGGGGTGGGTCCGGGCTCGGGGACCACCGTGTGGGTGTGCTCGGCGCTGTCCGGCCGCGAGCCCTCGGCTCCGCCTGCGCTGTCCTTGCTGTCCTTGCCGTTCTGGGTGTCCTCGGCGTCCGGTGGCTTCTGGCCCTCGTCCTTGCCGTGGCCTCCGTCACGGCCGCCGGCGGCGCTCATCGCGTCGCCCTTGCCGTTGGCGCTGCCATGTGTGCCGCCTTTGCCGCGGGCGGCGCGGTCCTGGTCGGAGCCGCCGCCGGGTGCGGGCAGCGCTTTACGGGCGCGGGAGGCCCCTCCGGCCTTGTCCGCGCCCGGCTGATCCGCTTCGGTCTCTTCTTGATCTCGTATCACCAGTCACCGCCGGGACGATGGTGGCACGAGCGCCGTCCGGTTGGCACCGGAACCCCCCGGTGTCGGTGGTCTGGGGCAGGATGGGGCGGATGAGCGAGGAAGACGACCCCGGCACACCCGGCGACTACGCGGAGCGGGTGCTCGACACCGTCGACCTGATCCCGGCCGGGCGGGTGATGAGCTACGGCGACATCGCGGAATGGCTCGGCGAGGGCGGTCCGCGGCAGGTCGGCCGGGTGCTCGCGCTGTACGGCAGCGGGGTGCCGTGGTGGCGCGTGGTCCGGGCCGACGGGGTCCTGCTGCCCGGCCACGAACTGAGCGCGATCGACGCCTACCGCGCCGAGGGCACACCGCTGCGGAGCGCGGGACCCGCGAGCGAGGGCCACATACCGCGCGTCGACATGCGCCGGGCGCGCTGGGACGGGCGCGCGCCGGGCGCGGGCGCCGCGGCAGACGGCTGAGGGCCGGAAACTCATGCCTCCCAGCTTCCGCCATCCGGGGCTCGCGTACGGCATCGGCGCCCCGTACGGAGTGTCCGGCGTGTCCCCCGGACGCCTGCGACCCGCGCGGGCCACGGCGTAGCGTCGGGCGCACCGCACCCCGGGCCGCGCCCGGAACCCCGCCCCCGGCGGCGCCCGCCTCCGCGACCGCACCACCGCTCAAGCCTTCGACGAACCGGCGAACCACGTGATCCTGTCCTCCCCTCCCGCACCGGCGGCCTCCGCGGCCGTCGGCTACCGGCTGCTGCGGACGCCGCCCGCGCCCGTACGGCCCCCTGTGCTGGACGCGGCGCAGCGGGCGGTGGTTGAGCACCGGGACGGGCCGCTGCTGGTGCTCGCGGGGCCGGGCACCGGCAAGACCACCACGCTGATCGAGTCGGTGCTGGCCCGCGTGCGGGCCGGCACCGCGCCCGAGCGGGTCCTCGTCCTCACCTTCAGCCGCAGGGCGGCGGTCGACCTGCGCGACCGGATGGCCGCGCGGGGCCTGGGCGGCCTCACGGCGAGCACCTTCCACTCCTTCTGCTACGCCCTGGTCCGCGAGCAGCAGGACGCGGACGACTTCCAGGAGCCGGTCAGGCTGCTGTCGGGTCCCGAGCAGGACCTGCTGGTCCGCGAGCTGCTGGCCGGGCAGGCGGCGCTGGCGCGGGAGGGCCGCGGCAAGGCGGGCTGGCCGGACGACCTGCGGGCCGCGCTCACCACCAGGGGCTTCGCCGACGAGGTGCGGGCGGTGCTGGCCCGCACCCGCGAACTGGGCCTGGGGCCTGCCGCGCTCGCCGACTTCGCCCACCGCATCGGGCGGCCGGACTGGACCGCGGCGGCCGCCTTCCTCGACGAGTACCTGGACGTCACCGAGATGGGCGGGATGGTCGACTACACCGAGCTGGTGCACAAGGCCGTGCTGCTCGCCGGGCGCCCCGAGGTCCACCGGGAGCTGACCCGGCGCTACGACGCGGTCTACGTCGACGAGTACCAGGACACCGACCCGGCGCAGGTGCGGCTGCTGCGGGCGCTGGCGGGGCAGGGCCGCACGCTGGTCGCCTTCGGCGACCCCGACCAGTCCGTCTACGCGTTCCGGGGCGCCGACATCAACGGCATCCTCGGCTTCCCCGAGCAATTCCCCCGGCGGGACGGCAGGCCCGCGGACGTCCGCGTCCTGCGCGTCTCCCGGCGGGCACGGGGCGGGCTGCTGGCCGCCACCCGCCAGCTCACCGCCCGTATGCCGCTGCCCCGGCTCCCCGCGGCCGCGGTACGCGCCCACCGCGCCCTGACGGCCGAAGCCGCGGGCGGCGCCGTGGCCGTGCGCACCTACCCGACCCCGGGGGCCGAGATCGAGTCCATCGCCGACACCCTGCGCCGCGCCCACCTGGAGGACGGCCGGCCCTGGCACACGATGGCGGTCCTCACCCGTACGTCCGCCGCCCTGGCCCCGCTGCGCCGCGCCCTGACCTCCGCCGGCGTCCCCATCGACCTCCCCCCGTCCACCACCCCCCTGCACACCGACCCGGCCGTCACCCCGCTCCTCCTGTCCCTCCGCCTCGCCGCGACCTCCCTGCTCCCGGCGCCGGAGCAACCGGACCCGGAACCCCCGGACACACCGGCCGAGGCGGTCCCTGGGACACCCCGGGGGATCACAGTGGGCGTCGAGGACGCGCTGACCCTGCTGGGCTCGCCGCTCGGCGGCATGGACGCCGCCGACCTGCGCCGGCTCGGCAGGGCGCTCCGCGAGGAGGAGCGCGCGGCCGGCACCGCCGTACCGCGCCCTTCGGACGAGCTGATCGCGGAAGCCGTCGCGGAGCCGGAGCGGCTCACCGCCCACGACCCGTCGTACGCCCGCGGTGCCCGCCGCGTCGGCGCGCTGCTGCGCACGGCCCGCGACACCCTGGCCGCGGGCGGCACCGCGGAGGACGCCCTGTGGGCGCTGTGGAACGGCACCCCGTGGGCGGCCCGCCTGGAGCGGGCCGCCCTGCGCGGCGGCGCGGCCGGCCGCAACGCCGACCGCGACCTCGACGCGGTGTGCGCGCTGTTCGAGACCGCCGCCCGCGCGGAGGAGCGCACCGGCGGCCGCGGCGCCCTGAACTTCCTGGAGGAGCTGTCCGCCCAGGACATCGCGGCCGACACGCTCGGCGGCCGCACCGTACGGCCGGACGCCGTCCAGCTGATGACAGCCCACCGGTCCAAGGGCCTGGAGTGGCACCTCGTGGTGGTCGCGGGCGTGCAGGAGGGCGTGTGGCCCGACCTGCGCCGCCGCGGCTCGCTCCTGGAGGCCGACCGCATCGGCCGGGACGGCATCGCCCCACCGCTGAGCCAGGGCGCGCTGCTGGCCGAGGAGCGCCGGCTCTTCTACGTGGCGGCGACCCGCGCCCGCGAGCGCCTGCTGGTCACCGCCGTGAAGTCCGCGGCCGACGACGGCGACCAGCCGTCCCGCTTCCTGGCGGAGCTGGGCGTCGAACCGCAGGACGTGACCAGCCGCCCGCGCCGCCCGCTGGCGGTCTCCGCGCTGGTCGCGGAACTGCGCGCGACCACCGTCGACCCGGCGGCCTCGCCGGCGCTGCGCGAGGCGGCGGCCCGCAGGCTGGCCCGGCTCGCGGCGCTGAGCGACGACGGCCACCCGCTGGTGCCCGCCGCGCACCCGGACCGCTGGTGGGGCCTGTACGAGCCGACCGCGTCCGCGGTACCGCTGCGGGACCGCGACCAGCCGGTGGCGCTGTCCGGCAGCGCGCTGGACCAGCTGGCCAACACCTGCGCCCTGCAGTGGTTCCTGGGCCGCGAGGTCAAGGCGGAACCGCCGGCCACCGCCGCCCAGGGCTTCGGCAACGTCGTGCACGTCCTGGCCGACGAGGTCGCCTCCGGCCGCACCCCCGCCGACCTGGACGTCCTGATGGCCCGGCTGGACTCCGTATGGGACGCGCTGGCCTTTGACGCGCCCTGGAAGTCCCGGCAGGAGAAGGACAACGCCCGCGCCGCCCTCGAACGGTTCCTGCGCTGGCACGTCATGGAGCGCGGCCGCACCCCTGTCGCCACCGAGCACGACTTCGACGTCACCCTTGCCGCGGGTGACGCCCGTATCCGTATCCGCGGAAGTATGGACCGGGTCGAAACGGACGCGCAGGGCGCGGCGTATGTCGTGGACTTCAAGACCGGCCGCAGCAAGCCGACCGGCGACCAGGTGGCGCACCACCCGCAGCTCGCGGTCTACCAGCTGGCCGTACGCGAAGGCGCCGTCGACCCGCTGTTCGGCGGGCGGCCCCCGGCCCCGGGCGGTGCGGAGCTGGTGCAGCTGCGGCTCGGTGCGACCCGCCGCGAGGGCGGCGAGACCGTACCCGCGGTGCAGCGGCAGGAACCGCTCACCGGCGAGTGGGCGGAGGACCTGCTCGCCACCGCCGCGGGCCGGGTGCTGGACGAGCGCTTCACTCCGGCCGCCGGCCAGCACTGCACACATTGCGCCTTCCGTGCCTCCTGCACGGCACGGCCCGAGGGCCGGCACGTCGTGGAGTGACCGCTGCGCATATACCCCGTATACCCCGGCCAGGTAATTGTCAGCGCCCGACGCTATGTTTGCCGTACAACCGGGGGTGGGGGTGCGCGCGTCCAACGCGGGTACAGGTGTGGGGAATCCGAGGGGGACGGCCGATGCCGGCCAGGAGCAGGATCGTGGTGGCCGTGTGCGCCGCCACCGCAGCGATCGCCGCGATCAGCGGCTGCAACACCGACGACAGCGCGGACTCGTCCGCCCCGCTGGTCGTCCCGGCCGCGACGACGGCCGCGCAGGCCGAGGCGTTCCCGGGGATGACGGCGAGCGAGGTGCTCGACGAGGCGAAGACGGCGATGCGGGTCGCCGGCGCGATGACCGTGGACGCCACCGGGGTCGACGACGGCACGGACATGCACGTCAAGGTCGCCGTCACCACCGTGTCCCGATGCGCCGTCGCGGCGGAGTTCGGCGACGAGAGCATGCAGATGGTCCGCCCGGGCGGGACGGGCGCGTACGTCAAGGGCAACACCGAGTTCTGGCAGGACTTCGCCGGTGACGCGGGGGACGCCGCGGCGGACCGGCTCACCGGGAAATGGGCCAGGCTGACGTCCCGGGAGTACACCGGCAAGGGCCTGGACTCCTTCTGCAGCCTGGACGAGGTGCTCGACAGCCTGCTGCCCGACGGCGACGCCGCCGACCTGATGGCGAAGAGGGACAGGACCACGCTCGACGGCAGGCCGGTCGTCCCGCTGACCCTGAGCGACAGGCAGGGGTCGATGACCGTCTACGTCTCGACCGGCGTCCACCCCTACGTCGTCAAGGCCGAGACCCGCGACGGGAGCTCCCGGTCCTCCGCCGTCTTCACCGACGTCGGCCTGCCGCCCAAGGTCAGCGCACCGCCGTCCTCGGCCACCGTCGACGCCGGTGACCTGGGCAGCGACGACGGCAGTGGCGGCTTCCACGTCTGACCCGGCGGGCGGCGGCCGGCACCACCGGTGTCGGCGACTCCGGATAGCCTCCATGGGGTGGCAACCCGCATCCATTCGCCCGAGCAGCTCAGGGAGCTGCTGGGCATCCCCTTCACCCCGGAGCAGACGGCGTGCATCACCGCGCCGCTCGCGCCGGGCGTGATCGTGGCAGGAGCGGGTTCCGGCAAGACGACGGTGATGGCCGCGCGGGTGGTGTGGCTGGTCGGCACCGGGCAGGTGGCTCCCGAGCAGGTGCTCGGCCTGACCTTCACCAACAAGGCGGCGGGCGAGCTGTCGGAGCGGGTGCGCAAGGCCCTCGCGCAGGCCGGCATCACCGACCGCGACCCGTACGGCCCGCAGGCGGAGCCGGCGGGCGGCGAGCAGCCGGCGGGCGGCGACCCGAACATCTCGACGTACCACGCCTTCGCCGGGCAGCTGCTCAAGGACCACGGGATGCGGATCGGCCTGGAACCGACCGCCAGGCTGCTCGCCGACGCGACCCGCTACCAGCTCGCGGCCAAGGTGCTGCGGGCCGCACCCGGGCCGTACCCGGCGCTCACCAAGGGCCTGCCGACGCTGGTCGGCGACCTGCTCGCGCTGGCCGGCGAGCTGGCCGAGCACCTGGTGCCGGCCGAGAAGCTGCGCGCGTACGACACCCGGCTCGCCGAGGAGCTGTCCGCGATCGACCCGGCCAAGCGCGGCAACGCGTGGGTGCGGGACGTCCGCCAGGCGGTCGCCGCCCGCCGCGACCTCGGCGAGCTGGCCGCGGCCTACCGCGACGACAAGCGGCGCCGCGACCTGCTGGACTTCGGCGACCAGATCGAGCTGTCGGCGCGGCTGGCGCAGACCAGGCCGGAGGTCGGGGCGCAGCTGCGTGAGCAGTACCGCGTGGTGCTGCTCGACGAGTACCAGGACACCTCGGTCGCCCAGCGGCTGCTGCTCGCGGGGCTGTTCGGCGGCCGCAGCGGGCACGCGGTGACCGCGGTCGGCGACCCCTGCCAGGCCATCTACGGCTGGCGCGGCGCGTCGGTGGCGAACCTCGACGACTTCCCGCGGCATTTCGCGCACCCCGACGGGCGGCCCGCCGACCGCTACTCGCTCAGCGAGAACCGCCGCTCCGGCGGCCGGCTGCTCGACCTGGCCAACACCCTGGCGGCCGAGCTGCGCGCCCGCCACGAGGGCGTCGAGGCGCTGCGGCCGGCCCCCGGCGCCGAGCTGGCCGGGCAGGTGCGCTGCGCCCTGCTGCCGACCCAGCAGGACGAGACGGCCTGGCTCGCCGACTCGATCGCGCACCTGGTGCGTACCGGCACGCCTCCCGGCGGCATCGCGGTGCTGTGCAGGACCGCGGCGCATTTCCCCGAGATCCATGCCGCGCTGGTCGCCCGCGACATCCCCGTAGAGGTGGTGGGCCTGTCCGGGCTGCTGCACCTGCCGGAGGTCGCCGACCTGGTCGCGGTCTGCGAGGTGCTGCACGACCCGACGGCGAACGCCGCGCTGGTCCGGCTGCTGATCGGCCCGCGCTGGCGGATCGGCCCGCGCGACCTGGCCCTGCTCGGCCGCCGCGCACGGCTGCTGGTCCGCTACGTGCCCGCGGGCGCCGAGGGGCGCGACCCGCTGGCGGCCGCGGTGGAGGGCGTGGACCCGGCCGAGGTGGTCTCGCTCGCGGACGCCCTGGAGACCTTCCTCGACGCCGACCCGGACGACGGGCTGCCCTTCTCCGCCGAGGCGCGGGTGCGGTTCGCACGGCTGGCGATGGAGATACGGGAGCTGCGCAGGGCGCTGGCCGACCCGCTGATGGACGTGCTGCACCGGGTGCTCGCCGCCACCGGGCTCGACGTCGAGCTGTCCGCGTCGCCGCACGCGCTGGCCGCCCGCCGCCGCGAGACGCTGACGTCCTTCCTGGACGTCGCCGCCGGTTTCGCGGCCCTGGACGGCGAGGCGACGCTGCTGGCCTTCCTCGGCTTCCTGCACACGGCGGCGCAGTACGAGAAGGGCCTGGACAGCTCGCTGCCGGGCGGCGAGAACACGGTGAAGGTGCTCACCGCGCACAAGTCCAAGGGCCTGGAGTGGGACGTGGTGGCGGTGCCGGGACTGGTCGCCAAGGGCTTCCCGAGCGAGCGCGGGCGCGAACTGTGGCCGGCCAACGCCAAGGTGCTGCCGCACGGGCTGCGCGGCGACGCTGCGACGCTGCCCGACGTGGCGGAGTGGACGCGGGCCGGGCTCGACGGCTTCCGCGACGCCATGAAGGAGCACCAGCGCGTGGAGGAGCTGCGGCTCGGCTACGTGACCTTCACCCGGCCGCGCTCGCTGCTGCTGGGCTCGGGGCACTGGTGGGGACCGACGCAGAAGACGCCGTTCGGCCCGTCGGCCTTCCTCGACGCCCTGCGCGAGCACTGCGAGGCCGGGCACGGCGAGATCGAGGTGTGGGCGGAGCGGCCGGCCGAGGACGCGACCAACCCCGCGCTCGACGACGTCAAGGACCACCCGTGGCCGCTGCCGCTGGACCCGACGGCGCTGCGCAGGCGGCGCTGGGCGGCGCGCACTGTGCTGGCGTACGCGGAGCAGGAGGCGGGCGCGGAGGCCCCGGGGGAGGCCGCGGACGGTGACATGGCGGCGGCCGCGGGGATTCCCGGTGCGCGGGGCGAGTCCGCGGCAATGGGCGGCGGCTCCGGCCTCCAGGACGGCAGCGGTGCGCCGGCCGGGGCGGCCGACGGCCTCGACCCTGCCGAGGCCAGGCTCGTCGCGTCCTGGGACCGCGACCTGGACGCCCTCGCGGGCGAGCTGCGCAGGGCGCGGGCCACAGTGCGGGACGTACCGCTGCCCGCGACGCTCACCGCGAGCCAGCTCATGCAGCTGGCCGCCGACCCCGAGGGCCTCGCCCGCGAACTGGCCCGCCCGCTGCCCCGCCCGCCGGCCCCCGCGGCCCGGCGCGGCACCCGCTTCCACGCCTGGGTCGAGTCCCGCTTCGACGCCCGCCCGCTGTTCGGCCCCGAGGACCTGCCCGGGGTCGAGGGCGGCGACGACATCGCGGACGAGGCGGACCTCACAGCGCTCAAGGAGGCGTTCCTGCGCACCCCCTACGCCGACCGCACCCCCTACCGCGTCGAGGTCCCGGTGCACCTGACGCTGGGCGGCCGGGTCGTCAGGGGGCGCATCGACGCGGTCTACCGCATCAGTGCCGAGGACGGCCGCGGCGACACGTACGAGATCGTCGACTGGAAGACCGGCCGCGCCCCGGCCGCCGCCGCCGACCCGCTGCAACTGGCGATCTACCGGCTGGCCTGGGCGGAGCGGCAGGGCGTACCGCTCGACCGGGTCGGCGCCGCGTTCCTCTTCGTCCGCTCCGGCGAGGTGGTCAGGCCCGCGCACCTGCCCGGACGCGTGGAACTCGAAGGGCTGCTGGCCGCCGAGGACTGACCCGGCGCCGTGGCGCGGCAGGGCGCCGTACGGCCCCGTACCGCCGCCGCGGCGGTACCGGGCTAGGCTGCACAGGACGCGCTCCACCTCGGACGACGCGGCGTATCCGTACCGTCACCGGGAATTTCCCTGCCGGCAGGCGGTTGGCACCGGGTGGACGACAAGGTGGTGCGCTTGCGGGAAAGCACACCACGTACTCGGGGAGATGGAAGCGACCTTGACCGGACTCGGCGCGACGGACCGACCGCTGGCACTCACCTACTCGGGGGTGGACCGGGCCGCACACCACCGCATGGACGAGGCGTGGCTCGCCGCGGCGTGGAGCCACCCGACGACCCGGGTGTTCGTGGTCTCCGGCGGCCAGGTGCTGGTCGAGGACGGACCCGACGGCCGCACCGAACTGGTGATGACCCCGGCGTTCGACGCGCCGGAGACCGAGATGCACCGCTACTTCCTCGGCATCGCGCCGGACGGCGTGCGCTACTTCGCGCTGCAGAAGGACGCGCTGCCCGGCCGGATGGACGGCGCGGCGCGGGCCGCGGGCCTGCGCGAGGTCGGCGGGCTGCTGTCGCCGCTGGAAGCCGGGCTGATGGTGCACGCGGTGGCGCTGGAGAACTGGCAGCGCATGCACCGCTTCTGCTCCCGCTGCGGCGAGCGCACCGTCATCGCCGCCGCGGGCCACATCCGCCGCTGCCCCGCGTGCCTGACCGAGCACTACCCGCGCACCGACCCCGCGGTGATCATGCTGGTCACCGACGACCAGGACCGCGCCCTGCTCGGCCGCCAGCTGCACTGGCCCGAGGGCCGCTTCTCGACGCTGGCCGGCTTCGTCGAGCCCGGCGAGTCCATCGAGCAGGCGGTACGCCGCGAGGTCGCCGAGGAGGTCGGGGTCACCGTCGGCGACGACGTCAGCTACGTGGCGAGCCAGCCGTGGCCCTTCCCGTCCAGCCTGATGCTGGGCTTCAACGCGCGCGCCGTCTCGTCGGAGATCACCGTCGACGGCGAGGAGATCCACGAAGCCCGCTGGTTCTCCCGCGAGGACCTGCGGGCCGCCTTCGCCTCGGGCGAGGTGCTGCCGCCGTCCGGCATCTCGATCGCCGCCCGGCTGATCGAGGGCTGGTACGGCGCCCCGCTGCCGCGTCCGTGACGGCCGCGGGGCTGCCCCCGGGGGCGGTTACGCGCCGAGTGCCTGCTTGACCTGCGCCAGGCTCGGGTTGGTCATCACGACCTCCGCGCCACCGGCCGAGGGCACGATCTGCAGGGTCGGCACCGTCTGGTTGCCGCCGTTCGCCTGCTCGACGAACTTCGCCGACTCGGGGTGCTCCTCGATGTTGATCTCGGTGTAGGCGATGCCCTCGCGGTCGAGCTGCCCCTTGAGTCGGCGGCAGTAGCCGCACCAGCTGGTGCTGTACATCGTCACGGTGCCCGGCATCGGTTTTCGCTCCTCGTCACGAGAGAATCTGGCACCCCCACAACGCGCGCCGGGACGCCCGCATTCCGGCACACCCTGTGGATAACTTTTCCGGGCTGTCGGCCGGACCTGGCAGAGTGGCGGTTGTGACTGCGACAACCCACGACTCGCTCTTCCCCGCGGTGCCCGACTCCGCGGACGCGGTGCTCGAAGGCCTCGACCCCGAGCAGCGCGCCGTCGCCACGGCGCTGCGCGGCCCGGTGTGCGTGCTGGCCGGGGCCGGCACCGGCAAGACCCGGGCGATCACCCACCGGATCGCCTACGGGGTGCGGGCCGGCATGCTCCAGCCGGCCAGCGTGCTCGCGGTCACCTTCACCGCCCGGGCGGCCGGCGAGATGCGCGGGCGGCTGCGGCAGCTCGGCGCCGGGGGAGTGCAGGCCCGCACCTTCCACTCGGCGGCGCTGCGCCAGCTGCAGTACTTCTGGCCGCGGGCGATCGGCGGCGAGATGCCCCGGCTGCTGGAGCGCAAGGTCCAGCTGGTCGCCGAGGCCGGTGCGCGCTCCCGCATCCGGCTCGACCGCAACGAGCTGCGGGACGTCACCGGCGAGATCGAGTGGTGCAAGGTCACCCAGACGGTGCCCGAGGACTACCCGGCGGTGGCCGCCAAGACCGGGCGGGACGTGCCGCGCGACCCGGCCGAGATCGCCCGCATCTACACGACGTACGAGCAGCTCAAGCGGGACCGCGGGGTGATCGACTTCGAGGACGTGCTGCTGCTGACGGTCGGCGTGCTCCAGGACCGGCCCGACGTGGCCGACACGGTCCGCTCGCAGTACCAGCACTTCGTGGTCGACGAGTACCAGGACGTCAGCCCGCTCCAGCAGCGGCTGCTCGAACTGTGGCTGGGCGGCCGGGACGACCTGTGCGTGGTCGGCGACGCCTCGCAGACGATCTACTCCTTCACCGGCGCCACCCCGGACTTCCTGCTCGGCTTCAGGACCCGCTACCCGGCGGCCACCGTGGTCAAGCTGGTCCGCGACTACCGCTCGACCCCGCAGGTGGTGGGCCTGGCCAACGGGCTGCTGTCCCAGGCCCGCGGCCAGGCGGCGGCGCACCGCCTGGAGCTGATCTCGCAGCGCGAGGCCGGCCCCGAGCCGACCTACGCCGAGTACGCGGACGAGCCGGCCGAGGCGGAGGGCGCGGCCCGGCGGATCAAGGAGCTGATCGGCTCCGGGGTGCGGCCCAGCGAGATCGCGGTGCTCTACCGCATCAACGCCCAGTCCGAGGTCTACGAGCAGGCGCTCGCCGACGCCGGGGTGCCCTACCAGCTGCGCGGCGCCGAGCGGTTCTTCGAGCGGCCCGAGGTGCGCGAGGCGGGCCTGCTGCTGCGCGGCGCGGCCAGGGCCTCGGCCGACCCCGAGGACGCGGCGACCGTGCCCGAGCAGGTGCGGGCGGTGCTCAGCTCCCGCGGCTGGGCCTCGGAGCCGCCCGCCGGGTCGGGCGCCGTCAGGGACCGCTGGGAGTCGCTCGCCGCGCTGGTGCGGCTCTCGGAGGACTTCACCGCGGCAAAGCCCGACGCCACCCTCGGCGACTTCGTCGCGGAGCTGGACGAGCGGGCCAACGCGCAGCACGCGCCGACCGTCGAGGGCGTCACCCTGGCGTCGCTGCACGCGGCCAAGGGCCTGGAGTGGGACGCCGTCTTCGTGGTCGGCCTGACCGAGGGCACCTTGCCGATCACCTTCGCCAAGACCGACGAGCAGGTCGAGGAGGAGCGGCGGCTGCTCTACGTCGGCGTCACCCGGGCGCGGCTGCACCTGGGGCTGTCCTGGGCGCTGTCCCGCTCGCCCGGCGGGCGCGGCGGGCGGCGGCCCTCCCGCTTCCTGGACGGGCTGCGGCCCGGGTCCGCGCCGCGCGGCGCCCGCCCGGCGGGCGGCGGCGGTGCGGGCGGGGTGGAGCGCGGCTCCGGCGGCCGCAGGAAGCGCGGCCCGGTGCTGTGCCGGGTGTGCGGCCGCACCCTGTCCGACGCGGGCGAGATCAAGCTGATGCGCTGCGAGGACTGCCCCTCGGACCTGGACGAGGCGCTGTACGACCGGCTGCGCACCTGGCGTACGACCCAGGCCAAGGCGCTGGGCCAGCCCGCCTACTGCGTGTTCACCGACCGGACGCTGCTGGCCATCGCCGAGGTCAGGCCGAAGGGGGCGGCGGAGCTGTCGTCGATCCCCGGGGTCGGCGCCCGCAAGCTCGACAAGTTCGGCCCGGACGTGCTCGCGCTGTGCGCGGGCCGCGAGCCGGCCGGCGACCCGCAGGACGAGCCGGCCGGCCCGGCGGCCGACGAGCCGGCCTACGAGCCCGCAGACGAGTCGGCCGACGAGCCCGGCGACGGCGTCGACGAGGGCGTCGGCGAGGGCGTCGACGAGGGCGCTGACGAGGCCTTCGACGACGGCCCGGGGGAGGGCTTCGCGGACGTCGTGAAATCTTCTCGCGAAGAAGCCGAAAAATAGTTTGCGCATCCCGCGGAGGTCCCCATAGCCTTCACGAGCGCGGTTGAGAACGGCTCTTCCAAGAGCCCACCCGATCGTGATGTACTAGGCAAGTACGGTTCTTCATCCTTACGAGACGCCGAGAGGAGGCGATTCCAGTGGCCAGCCAGACGATTACCAAACTGACCGATCGCTCGGTCATCGCCGCCTGCCCGCTCGGCATCTCGCTGCCCGCCACCGGTCTCATGTCCGCCCTGCTCCCGGTTCTGCCGACCCGTGTGCGCAGTGAGCGACCGACCGAGGCGCCCGCGGTAGCGACGGCGGCGAAGGCGAAGGCGCATGCCTTTACCTCCGTGGCGGCGACCAACGGCGCCGGCAACCGGACCGCCAAGGGTGCAGAAGGCGCCAATGGCTATGCGAACGGACAGCAGAAGACGCAGCAGTACGGCAAGTGGGCCTTCCGCGGGCTCGAACCCTGGAGTGATCCAGCCTGATAGCGCATCAGGTCGGCACCTCAGGGCCGCGGAATCCCAGACCGGGATCCGCGGCCCTTCTGTTTTCCCCAGAAGACAGCGTCTCCACGGAGACACCACCGACAACCGGCCGACCGGCCGGACCGACAGACGAGGAACGAACCCACCGTGCCTACCGCCCAGCACGCACAGTCCGGACCCACGCCAGACCTGAGCCGCCCTCCCGCACAGCCCCCGGAGACCACCTTGCTTCCCCTGACCGAGCTTGACGACGAGATCGAGCGCCTCGGCGTGCCCGTCCCCTGCCGTACCTACGACCCGGAGGTCTTCTTCGCCGAGTCGCCGGCGGACGTCGAGTACGCCAAGTCCCTCTGCCAGACCTGTCCGGTACGCGAGGCCTGCCTCGCCGGCGCCAAGGACCGCCGCGAGCCCTGGGGCGTCTGGGGCGGCGAGCTGTTCATCCAGGGCGTCGTCGTGCCCCGCAAGCGGCCGCGTGGCCGCCCGCGCAAGGACGCGGTTGCGGCATGAACACCAGGAAGCTCCGCACGCCGGGGACGATCGACCGCCCCCTCCACCACGACCCGATGAATCAGGCCCCGATGACACCCTCCCGCATCGAACAGACCGCACGTACTTCCGACGCGATGGCGTCGCACCAGAACAGGAACCACGAAATGCAACTCATGCCAGAAGCTCTGGCCCGTGCCCATATGCAACAGCGGCTCTACGAGGCCGAGCACGAACGCAGGGCGTCCCGGCTGATCGCCGCCCGGCGGCTGCAGCGGCGTGCCGAGCGCGCGTCCCTGCGGGCGCGGCGGGCACTCGCCCTGGCCGTGATGCAGTAGTCGTCACGCCACGACAGCACCGAGCAGGAACAGCACAGCACTGAGCATTACCGCTCGTTCACCGCGGGGCCGGTCCGAAAGGACCGGCCCCGCGGTGCGTTATGCCGACAAATACGGCATGCGCGGAGGTATCGTCACCCAGTGGATCAGAAGAACGTATCGACCACGACGACATGCGCCCGCTGCGGCACCACCCGGCCCGGTCTACCGCTGACGTGGACCTGCTCCGTCGAGAACGGCCGCCGTGTCTACTTCTGCGACGACTGCGCTCGCCGCCATCTGCGCAGCATCGAGAGCCGGCTGGACTCCGCCTGGTGGTAGCCGGGCAGCGCCCGGGGCTTCAGGCGGACTCCGCCGCACCCTCCGGGTCGAAGCCGGGCAGCCACTCCTGCAGCTCCGCCCGCAGCCGTACGGTCGCGCCCAGCTGGCACAGCACCCCGACCGTGCTCAGCGTCACCCGGTGGATCAGCAGATACGACGGCGGCAGGTTCAGCTGCTTGCCCAGCTGGTGGGCGGGTGAGCGCGGGTCGGCGATCCTGGCCGCCTGCGCCCGCATCCAGGCCCGGTCGAATGCGAACTCCTCGCGCCCGGCCGGCTCGATGATCGGCCGGAGGTAGTCGAGCACCGCGTCGGAGTCCAGCTTGATCGTCGGCTTGACGAAGCCCTCCTCGCGCAGCATCGCGTGCACCTGCTCCGCGTCGCCGGCCAGCGCCAGCCGCAGCGCGGTGCCGATCGGCAGCGGCAGCCCCTCGGGCAGCCGGTCGACGGTGCCGAAGTCCAGCACCCCCAGCCGCCACCCCGAGGCGGGGCCGTCGTCGGTCAGCAGCCGGAAATTGCCCGGGTGCGGGTCGGCGTGCAGCAGCCCGGTGCGGGCAGGCCCGGCGAAGAGGAAGTGCGACAGCAGCTGGCCGGCCCGGTCGCGCATCTCCTGGCTGCCCCCGGAGATCACCTCCGACAGCGGCACCCCGTCCATCCACTCGGTGACCAGCACCTGGTCGGCCTGGTGCACCACGTCGGGCACCACCACGTCGGGGTCCCCTGCGAACTCCACCGCGTGGACGTGCTGCGCCCTGGCTTCGAGGTCGTAGTCCAGCTCCTCCTCGACCCGCGCGCGCAGTTCGGCCAGCAGCGGCTTGACGTCCATGCCGGGAATGAGCGGCCCGAACAGCCGGGCCACCCGGCCCAGCTGCGCGAGGTCGGACAGCAGTGCGTCCCCCGCGCCGGGGTACTGCACCTTCACCGCGACCTTGCGGCCGTCGCTCCACACCCCCCGGTGCACCTGCCCGATCGACGCCGCCGCGGCCGGGGCGTCCTCGAACTCGGCGAACAGCGAGCGCCAGTCCTTGCCCAGCCGCTCGGCCAGCACCCGGTGGACGGTGCGGGCCGGCATCGGCGGCGCGGCCTCCTGGAGCTTGGTCAGCGCGGCCCGGTAGGGGCTCGCGACATCCTCGGGCAGCGCGGACTCGAAGACCGACAGGGCCTGGCCGAACTTCATGGCCCCGCCCTTCAGCTCGCCGAGCACCTTGAACAGCTGCTCCGCGGTGCGCTCCTGCAGTTCGACCGCCACCTCGTCGGCCGGCCTGCCCCCCAGCCGCTTCCCGAGCCCGAGCGTGGCCCTCCCGGCGAACCCCAGGGGGAGCGCAGCCAGCTTCGCGGTCCGGGTCACCGCCTTACGCGGAAGATCAGACATGCGCCCCTCGTTTCGCCTCGGTCACCTTCGCCATTGTGCCCCTCCCCACCGACGCCCCGGTCAAGAGCGGGTCAGCAACCTTCGGCTGTCATATTTTGTTCCTTTCTGTTGGGTAGCCGGTTTCACCCCTCGACCACCCCCGCTGATCATCACTCTCCGTGTACGACTTCTCCAGAATGCCCCATTCCGTCGCACTGTCGACCCAGTTATCCACAGGTTGTGGGGAATAGTCGTTCAATATGCGTAAGAAGCGAGGTGATTCCGATGGCAACCGGCCTGGGGACAGGACTTCCCGCACACCCAGCAGGTACGGTCGAGAGCGTGTCCGCCGATCCCGCGCGAAATCTCGCCAGTCAGCCCGCCCGCGGCCACCGGACGAGCGCGGTGGAAGTACGCCGTAGCGCCCGGCGACGGCAGACGGTGTCCGCCTACCGCGACGGCGACCGCACGGTGGTCCTCATCCCCGCCCGGATGTCTGCCGCCGAGGAGCAGCGCTGGGTGGCCGTCATGCTGGAGAAGCTGGCGGCCCAGGAGAGCCGCCGGATGCCCGGCGACGACGAGCTGGCGGCCCGCGCGGAACGCCTCTCCGAGCAGTACCTGACCGGCCGGGCGGTGCCCGACACGGTCCGCTGGGTCACCAACCAGAACTCCCGCTGGGGCTCCTGCACCCCCTCCGAGGGCAGCATCCGGCTCTCGCACCGGCTGCAGGGCATGCCCGAGTACGTCATCGACTACGTGCTGCTGCACGAGCTGGCGCACCTGCTGGTGCCGGGCCACGGCCCGGCCTTCTGGAAGCTGCTGGAGTGCTACCCGCGCACCGAGCGGGCGCGCGGCTTCCTCGAAGGGGTCGTCGCCGCCGAGCGGCTGCCGCACGCCCCGGCCGGCCGGGGCGTCGGGGACGAAGAGGACGGCAGGCAGGCCCGGGAAAGCCGCGAGGTCCGGGGAGAATAGCCGCTGTGGGCGCGACCGGTTAGCCTGTCGCAACGCACCAGCAGCGAGGACGGGATGGGGGCCGGTCGATCCATGGCCAGGGAATTCCAGCGTGGCCACAAGGCCAAGATCAGTGATCTGACGGCAGGGACGGATCTCTACGTCGGCGTGTCGATCGCGGGTCCTGGCCTGACGTTCGACATCAGCTGCTTCGGCCTGGACGCCAAGGAAGAGCTGTCGGACGACCGCTACTTCATCTTCTTCAACCAGCCGAAGTCCCCGGAGGAGTCGCTCCAGCTGCTCGGTGCGCAGTCCGGCGACACCGAGTCCTTCCGGGTCACCCTGGACCGCATCCCGGCCGCCGTGCAGCGGCTGTCCTTCACCGCCACCCTCGACGGCGGCGGGCAGATGTCCCAGATCGGCCCCGGCTACCTGCGGATCGTCGCGGGCGGCGAGGAGGTCGCGCGGTACGCCTTCACCGGCGCCGAGTTCAGCACCGAGCGGGCCGTGATGCTCGCCGACATCTACCTCAAGGACGTCTGGCGCTTCGCCGCGGTCGGCCAGGGCTTCGACGGCGGGCTGGCCGCGCTGCTCCAGCACTTCGGCGGCGAGGTCGCCGAGGAGGAGCCGGCGGCGCCGCAGCAGGCCGCGGCACCCGGCTTCGCGCCGCCGGCCGCCGGCGCGCCCGTACCGGGC
>NZ_CAJSLV010000108.1 GCF_907177275.1 Actinacidiphila cocklensis | reverse complement strand
GGTGCGCGCCGCGCGGCGGACGAGGCGGTGGCGCGGCTGGCGGCGGTACTCGCTCCCGCCGCACCCGGCGGGAGCGAGCCGGCGGCACTGCGGGCGATGCTCGCGGTCGCCGCCGTCAACACCACCGTCGCCGCCCTGCCCCGGGCGGCAGCCTGGTGCGCCGACGCGGACCTGTGGGACCAGGCGGCCGACGACGCGCTGCGGCCGGCCCTGGCCGGCGAGCTGCTGCGGGTGGTCGCCCCGTCCCCGCTGCTGCCGCGCGTCGCGGCGGGCGGTGCCGACCTCGACGGGTGCCCGGTACGCGCCGGCGACCGCCTGGTGCTGGTGGCCCGGCACGCCGCCCGCGCCCACAGCGACCCGCCGGACGCCCGGCACCCGGCCCCGCCCGCCGTGGCGCAACTCGTCTTCGGCGCCGGCGCCCACGCCTGCCCCGGCGCTCGCCTGGCCCGCGCCCAGCTCGACGACACCCTGGCCGCGCTGGCCCCCTACCGCCCCACCGTGCTGCACGCCCGCGCCGACCGCTCCGCGGCCCTGCCCGGCTGGCGGACCCTCACCGTCCGCGCCACAGAAGGCCGGGCGCCGGGGGTGGAGCGGTGACGGAGGCCGGAGGCCGGGGTGGGTCCCGTGGCGCAGCCGAGGGGGGCGCGGGCGGCCGCTCGGCGGGGGAGGAGCGGTGACGACGATCGCGGTGACCGGGGCCAGCGGCTTCTGCGGGTCGCATGTCGCGCTCGCGGCCGCGGCGCGGGGGGCCGACGTCGTGTGCGTCGGGCGGCGGCCCGGGCCGGTCGGGCGGCACGTCCGGTGGGACGCCGCCCGCGAGGAGCCCGACCTGGCCGGTTGCGACCTGGTCGTGCACTGCGCCGCGGCGGTCGGCGATCCGGTGCCGGGCTCCGCCGCGGAGGCGGTGATGCACGCCGTCAACGTCGACGGCACTCAGCGGCTGCTGCGGGCCGCCGCCGGGCGTCCCGTGGTGTGGGTGAGCAGCGCCAGCGTCTACGCGCCGGGACCCGACCGTACCCGGGTCACCGAGGAGCATCCGGTGCGCGCCCAACTCAGCGCCTACGGCCGCACCAAGGCCGCGGGCGAGGCGCTGGCGCTCGCCGCCGGCGCCGTGGTGCTCAGGCCGCGCGCGGTCTACGGCCCGGGGGACCCGCACCTGGTGCCCCGGCTGCTGTCCCGGGTCCGCCGCGGCCTGCTCCTGCTGCCCGGCCCCAGCGTCCGCCTCAGCCTGACCGCCGTCGAGAACCTCGCCGACGCCTGCGTCGCCGCCGCCGGCTGGCCGCCGGGCGCGTACAACATCGCCGACCCGGCGCCGTACGAACGCGACGAGGCGATACGGGCGGTGCTGCGCGCCCACGGGGTGCGGGCGCGGATCGGCCACGTCCCGCGGCCACTTGCCGGTGCCGCCGCGGGCGCCGCCCAGACGCTGGCCAGGCTGCGCCCGCACGCGGAACCGCCGCTCACCCGCTACGCCGTCGACCAGCTGGCCCACAGCGTCGTCCTGGACGTGTCCAAAGCCCGTTCGCAGGGCTGGACGGCCCGCCGCACGCTGGGCGACTACACCTCGGGCGGCACCACCTGGAGCACCTGACCTCAGGTCAGGCGGCGAACCGGCCGCACAGCCAGTTCCCCGGCTCCGCCGGGTCCTTGCTGATCCAGAACTGCCCCCACAGCCGGGCGAATTCGTCCCGGCTGAGATGTCCGTCCGCGTTGAGGTCGAGCAGTTCGAAGACGCCGTCCATGTCGACCGGCTGCCCGTTCCAGGTCTCGACGAGCCTGCGGTGCTCCTCCGGCGAGATGCGCCCGTCCCCGTTGGCGTCCACCGCGTCGAAGACGGTGTCGGCGGTCGCGGTGACGTCCGCGATCATGCCGGGCAGCCGGTCGGCGAGCGCGATCACCTCGCCCAGGTCGACCGCCCCGTCCCCGTTGGCGTCGCCGGCCTCCAGCAGCGCCGCCCACCAGCCCATCAGCAGGGTCTCCACCCGGATGCGCAGCTCCGTGCCCGGGCCGACCCCCGGCAGCCGGCCCCAGCGGGCGACCAGCTCCCTGAAGTCCTCCTCGCGCAGGTAGCCGTCACCGTCCGTGTCCAACGCGTCGAACATCCCCTGGAACTTGCGCTCTTGAAACACACTGGCCATGCGCGGCCTCCCTCGTCGCACACCGAACCGGGCATATGTCACTATAGGCGTGTCGGCTCCCGTACCCCCACAAGTACATGCGTACGAAGCGTCACCCTCCCGGGGCGGCGAAAGGCGGCCCCGGACCGAAGTCCGGGGCCGCCGGGTGGAGTCGGGCGACCGCCCGCGGGCGGTCGCCCGGTGCCGTCAGGAGCCGGCGCCCCCGTTGACCACGAACTGCGATCCCGGCTCGACCAGGATGTTGCCGGCGGCCGAGTCGGTGATGGTCACGTTCGTCAGCGTCGCGCTGCCCCGGGCGCCGCCCTGGGCACGGATACCGGCGCCGTTGTTCGACTTGTCGATCGTCACGTTGCTGATCGCGACGCCGGGCATGGACCCGCCGCCGGTCTTGAACTGGATGCCGTCGTACGTCGAGTCGTGGATCTCGGTGTCCCGGATGGTGACCCCGGTGATGTCCCGGGTCGACGCGAACAGCGTGATGGCGCCGAACTGCTGCGCCTCGCCCCAGAACGCGCCGCCCGTGCGGTAGAGGGCGTTGTTGGCGATCAGCGTCTGCCCGGAGAAGGGCAGCGGGTCGTGGTCGGTCGCCAGCATGATGCCCGGGTAGTTCATGGTGTCGTACACCAGGTTGTTCTCGATGGTGTTGCCGTAGCCGCCGTAGATCGCGATGCCGTTGGCCCGCCAGGGCAGCTGGATGGTGTTGTTGACGAAGTGGTTGTCGTGCCCGATGTCGACCGACTGGTCCTTGACGTACTTGTTCGCCCAGACCGCCAGCGAGTCGTCGCCCGTGGTGCGGAAGGAGGAGTTGAAGACCGTCGAGTTCCGGGTGCCGTTGGTGAAGTTGATGCCGTCGGCGTAGGTGTCGCGGATGCGCATGCCGCTGAACTGCAGCCCGTCCGCGGGACCCCACAGCTCGGGGATGTTGTCGTAGTCGCGGCCGACCCAGACACCCACGTTGGAGTGCTCGATCCACACGTTGCTGATCTTGGTGTTCTTGCCGAACCTGCCGTTGAGGCCCACACCGCCCTCGGCGTTGCCGTCACCGCCGCGGATCCGTCCTGAGCCGAAGATGGCGATGTCTGAGATCTGCGTGTTGCCGTCGATGTCGAATCCGAAGTTGCCCTCGTGCGGGTGGTTGATGCCGCCCGCGTCCTGCGGCTGGGTCAGGGTGTACAGCTGGGAGTACCACATGCCCGCGCCGCGGATCGTGACGTTGCTGATGCCCACCTGGTTGTACTGGCCGCGGTTGAGCGGGTCGTCGGTGAGGATCTTCTGCTCCTGCCGCCACTGGCCGGCCGGAATCCACACGCAGTTGATCGCGCCGTTCTGGTCGGCGGTGACCGCCCGCTGGATGGCCGCGGTGTCGTCGATCCCGTCGTCGGGCACCGCGCCGTAGTCGGTGATCGAGGTGCACTCGGCAGGCTTGCTGGTCGGGGGTGCCACCTGCTCCAGGTCGACCAGGTCGATGATGTAGAACGACGCGGTGTCGGTGGCGTCGCGCTGCAGCCGGAAGGTCGTGCCGGCCGGATAGGTCGTGTTCAGCAGCGCGCTCGACTCGTCGAACAGCCGCCGGGCGTCGCCGCCGGGCTGGTTCGTCAGCCCCTCCGGGTCGTCGGAGCTGCCGTACAGCCAGCTGTGCGTCGAGGAGAGGGTGAGCTTGCGGGCGAAACCGCCGTTGACGTAGAGGCTGATGGTGGCGTCGATGCCGCCGCCCGCCGCCGCGTCGGGGATCGAGTTGCGCACCACGAGGGAGTTGGTCGGCACGGTCGAGGTGAACTGCACGTACTGACCGGTGGAGTTGAGCCGCACCGACGCGCGGCCCGAGGACTCGGTGGCGAAGTTGGTGTGCCCGAAGGTGCGCTTCTGGTCGGTGGTCAGCAGGGTGCCCTGGTAGGTGCCGTTCTCCGCCTCGTACTCGGTGAAGGGGACCGCCGCCCCGCGGCCGACCACGATGGACTGCGAGAAGATGTTGTTGCCCTCGTCGGTCTCGGTCACGGCGCCGGTCGCGTCGGCCGTGGCCACGATGGTGGCGCCGCCGCTGGTGGCGGTCCAGGTGCCGCTGACGTTCACGGTCGTCGTCGCACCCGCCGCGACCGAGGGCGTGTTGGTGTTGAGCGTGGTGCCGCCCACCGTCAGCCGGGTGACCGTGGTGGCGCCGGAGGCGGTGGTGCCGCGGTTGTGCACCGCAACGGTGAAGGAGACCGCCGCGCCGACCGCCGGGTTCGACGGGCTGGAGGTGATCCCGAGGACCTGGAGGTCGGGACCCGGGCTCTGGGCGACCACCAGCTGGGTGGGCGCGGTCAGGCTGTTGTTGGCGTTGTTCTGCTCGATGACGGTGTCCAGCGGGTCCACCGCGGCGGAGACGGCGTAACTGCCCATCGCCCGCTTGCCGGCGGCGACCGACACCGTGGTCTCGGCCCCCGCCGCGAGCGCGCCCGAGGCGGTGCCCGCGACCACGCCGCCCACGCTGACGTTCACCGTGGTGGCCGGGGAGGCCGCGGACCCGGCGTTGCGTACCGTCGCGCTCACCGTGACGCTGTCGGTCTCGACCGGGGCGGCCGGCGACCAGGACAGCGCGGTGACCGTGAGGTCGGGGTTGGGTGCGGGCGTCCCGATGACCTGCAGCTCCGCGACCTGCGCGCCGGGCGCACCGGAGTTGGCGGTGACGGCGACCTGGACGTCGGCGGCGCGGCCGGTGACCGGAATCCGTACCGAGTTCTGGTTGGTGGCCGGATCGAAGGTGTAGGTGGCCGCGGCCGCGAGCGAGCTGAAGCTGCCGCCGTTCTGGCCCCTGCCGAGGACCTGGACGGTCTGCGTCCTGGCACCCCAGACCGGGTCGGGGTTGAGCTTGACCACGACGGAGGTGAGGTCGGCGTCGGCACCCAGCTTCGCTGTCAGGGCCGCGGGGAAGCCGTTGGATTCCCAGTAGGTGCCGACCTGGCCGTCGTCGGCGTTGCCGGCGACGAAGTTCTGGGTCGTGGAGGACGCCTCGATGGGCTTGCCGTGCGCGAGGTCGGTGCCGTCGCCGTCACCGGGGTCGCCCGGGTCGCCGCCGGGGTCCGTGGAGTCGGTGCCGTAGACCTCCAGCTCCGAGACCTGGGCGGCGGGCCAGCCGGTGTTGGCGGTGATGTTCACCCGCACGTAGCGGACGGCGGCCGCGGTGACGCCGATGGTCACGGTGTTGGCGGAGCCCGGCGCGAACGCCCGTGCCTGCGCGGCGGCCAGCGTGCTGTAGGCGGACCCGTCGGCGCTGCCCTGGACGCTGAGCGTCTGCGACCTCGCCTCCCAGGACGCCGGCAGCTTGAGCACCACCTGGTCGACGGTGACGCTGTGCCCGAGGTCGACCTGGAGTGCCTGCGGGAAGACGTTCGCCGGGCCTTCCCAGTACGAGGCCTGGTTCCCGTCGGTGACGTTGGAGGCGGGGTACCCGCCGACCGATCCGCCCGCCGAGGCGGCCTTGCCCAGCGCCAGGTCGGGCCGGTCGGCGGCCGCGGCGGAACCGGCGACGGGGGTCAGGCCGAGGGCGATCAGGCCGGCCGCCAGCACGCCCGTGAGCAGGCGTCTGAGCTGCTTGCGTTTCATGGTCTCCTCTGTTCTGTCCGGAACGAGAAAGCGGGTGGGGGGAAGGCGCCGAGCCGTTGCGGCAGTGGCTCGCGCAGCGCCGGGCATGGCACGCCGGCGGCCGCTGCGACGAAGTTGCAAGCGGCAGCAAATAAAAGTGGAGAAGTTGGCCCGGTTTTTGCGAGTCAAAGGTTCCAATCCGGTATCTGTTTTGTCAACAGTTTGCGCATGGTTGGCGACTTGCTGACGTAGGGCAGACTGCGCGGGGCCGCCCGGAGCCGGCCGAAACCGGTCGGAACGGCGGGGAACCGGCCCGGCCCGGCGGGGCGTCACAACCGGCGGGGGTGGTCAACATGAGTCAGCCATGGGGCATGAGCGGACCGGAGTTCCTGGCGGCGTACGCGGCGGCCTTCGCCGCCGCCGGGATCGCGACGGCAGCCTTGCGGGCGGGGTTCCGCAAGCGGCAGGACACCGACCCGACGGCAGGCACGGGACCTGCCGACGTCTACACGCTCGCCGTCGTCGGCGGCGGCACCGCACGGGTGGTGGACACCGCGGTGCAGGCGCTCATCGAGAGCGGCCGGCTGCGGGCCGGCCGGGACCACAGGATCACCGCCTGCGGGACTCCGACCGCGCACGAGCCTGTGCAGCAGGCGGTGCTGGGCTGCTTCGACCGGGAGCGGGGCCTGGACATCTCCGCCGCACGCGCCCGCGGCGCCGACAGCGAGCCGGTCCGCCAGGTCGCCCGGTCCGCCGTGGCCCGCGGCCTGCTGCTCGGCCCGGGCAGCCACCGGGCGGCGGTGACCGCGGCCCTGCCGCTGCTCGCGGTCCTGTGCGTGGGCGTGGCCAGGCTCGTCAACGGAGTCCGGCTCGGCCGACCGGTCGGCCTGCTGGTCCTGGCGCTGCTGGTCAGCGGCGTCATCACGGTGGTCGCCGCGGCCAAGGCGCCGCACCGCACCCTGGCGGGGGACCGGCTGCTGGAGCGGGCACGGCAGGGCGGGGCGCCCGACCCCGGGCTGTTCGGCCGCTACGTCGACGCCTACGCTCCGGCCGGCGGCGACGGCCTGCCCGTACCGGCGGCGGTCCTGGGCGTGGCGGTGCTCGGCGCCGCGGGTGTGGCGGACCCCGACCTGCGCCAGGCGCTCTACGGCGGGCTGTCCGGGTCCTCGGGCTCCTCGGACTCCGCTGGCAGCGGGGGCGGTTGCGGAGGCGGCGGCGGCGGTTGCGGGGGCGGCTGCGGCGGGTGCGGCGGATGACCGCATCCGCGCCCCTTCTCGGCTACGGCATCGGCTGGCGGCCGCGGATCGACCTGACGGTCGAGCGGCTGCCCGGCGTCGACTTCGTCGAGGCCATCGCCGAAGGCGTCGACCCCCGGCGGCTGTTCGCCTCGCTGCGGGTGCTCCGCGACCGCGGCACCACGGTGATCCCGCACGGCGTCTCGCTCTCGCTCGGCGGCGCCGAACGCCCCGAGCCCCGGCGGCTCGCCCATCTCGCCGCGTGCGCCGAGGCGTTGGGCTCACCCCTGGTCAGCGAGCACATCGCCTTCACCCGGGCCGGCGCCTGGAACGCCGGGCACCTGCTGCCGGTGCCCAGGACCTGGGACACCCTTGCCGTGCTCACCGAGAACATCAGGATCGCCCAGGACCAGCTGCCGGTCCCGCTGGCGCTGGAGAACATCGCACCGCTGCTGGCCTGGCCGGACGAGGAGCTGACCGAGGGGCAGTTTCTTGCCGAACTCGCTGAGCGGACCGGGGTGTTGCTGCTGGTCGACGTCGCCAACCTGCACACCGCGCACATCAACCTGGGCACCGACCCGCACCGGGTGCTCGACGAACTCCCGCTGGAGCGGCTCGGCTACGTCCACGTGGCGGGCGGGGTCGAGCGTGACGGCGTCTGGCACGACACCCACACCCATCCGGTGGGCGGCCCGGTGCTCGACCTGCTCGCGGACCTCGCCGCCAGGACCGGGCTGCCGGGGGTGCTGCTCGAACGGGACGGCGACTACCCGGACGACGCGGGCCTCGCGGGCGAACTCGCCGCCATCCGCGGAGCCGTGGCCAGGGGCGACCGTGTCGGACGCTGAGCGGGCCGCCCTCGGGGCGGCGCAGGAGCGGCTGCTCGCCGCCCTCGTCGGCGGCGCAGACCCGCCGCCGGGGTTCGATCCGGAACGCATCCGCGTCCAGGCGCGGGCGCTCCGCGCCAAGCACGCCCATGCCCATGCGCAGGCGCATCCGCCGCCCCGCACCCGGCTGTTCGCCCTGCGCGCCCTGTTCGCCCTGCGCGCCCTGCGCGGCCGCCGCGCGGGCGCGCGACCGGCCGGCGGAACCGACGGCCTGCCCGGTGACGACGCGGAGTGACGAGCCGCGGCGGGCGTTCCTGCATGAGCGCTCAGGCAGGCACGCCGGTGCGGCGCTGCGGGCGTCAGCCGCCGGGGGTGTTCTCGCCCTGGGTGCACACGACGTAGAGCGTGAGGTCGGCCGGGCCGCCGTGGGCCGAGGGGCGGCTCCGCCCGTCGGGGGCGAGGTCCTTGCGGACGGTGACGACCCACCCGGTGGCGTCCTCGGTGGGGCGGCTCTCCGTCAGGTCCGCCGGGACGTGGCCGAGGCGGCGGCCCTCGGGGGCCGAGACGACGAATCCGCCGCTGAGGACGTTCTCCTCCGGCGGGCACATCAACGTCCGCTGGCTGCCGTCGGCGCCGCCCTTGATGAGGCCTTGCACCGCCTGCGGCTGAACCGTGGTCTGCGCCACGGCTGTTGCTCCGCTGCCCGCCGTGACGACGAGCACCGAGGTGCCCACGGCCGCGGCGGCGCCCTTGAGGGTCCTGCTGATCACTGAACGCGCTCCTTCCAGCTGTCCTCGCTCTTCCGCCGAAGCGGTTTCGGTCATTGCAGCACGCCCGTGACCGGAACCACGGTCGGACACTCTCAGTGACCACGATCGAGTGACCGTGCGGTATCCGATGTTGTGTCCACCCCGAATCGGCCACTCAGCGTGATGAACTGTGGCTGTCCGTAACCATATGCGCGGCGTCTCGGCTGGCGTATGCCGCACGCCGTCTGCCCCCGTCCGCCCGTGCGGCCGGGCTGAGGAGTCCGATGTCACCCAACAGATCACGTACGAGGCCGCGCACCGGGCGGCCGGGAGTGCGGGCGGCCTGGGGCGCCGTGCTCGCCCTGGGCACGACCGCCGCCCTGACCGCGCCGCTGACCACCGCCTCGGCCGCGTCAGACCCCGGGACCGGGGACCGCGCCGTGCGCGCCGTCCAGACCGACTACCCGCAGACCACCCGCACCGCGCGCCTGAAGATGCTCACCGACACGCAGGCGCGGGACAACGCGAAGTTCGACCCGGCGCAGTTCGGGAAGTTCACCGACTACTTCTCCAGCCCCGACTTCGCCGCCCATGTGGCGCTGCTGCCGACCGGCAAGGTCCTGCTCTTCTCCTTCGAGAGCGTCGAGGACAACCCGACGAAGGAGCCGGCGCCCACCGACGTCATCGGCAGCCGCAACGCGGGCCGCGCCTACGTCTGGGACCCGGCCGCGGGCGAGGGACCCGAGGCCTTCAAGGCCGTTCCGCCGCCGGTGGTCGACATGCCGGACGGGACGAACGAGCCGCGTCCCGCGCCCTTCTTCTGCGCAGGACACTCCTACCTGCCCAACGGCATGATCGGCGTCTTCGGCGGCAACCTGGGCGGCAACGGCGGCACCGGCGCCAAGCTCGCGCTGGTCTTCGACCCGTGGACCGAGACCTGGCACCAGCAGCAGGACCTCTCGGTCGGCCGCTGGTACCCGACCGTGGTCACCGACGCCGAGGGCCGCCAGGTCATCATGTCCGGCCAGTCCGAGCTGGGCTGGGGCACCCCCACCCCGGTCATCGAGCAGTTCCCGGCCAAGGGCACCCCGGTGCCGTCCGGCAAGGGGCAGGTGCCCGACGGCCTCGCCGCCGGCCAGTGGAAGTCCGAAGCGCCCTACCGGATGGACTACCCGCACCTTTTCTCGCTGAACGACGGGAAGATCTACGGCTTCGGCCGCGACGCCGACCAGGAGTGGCGCTTCGACCCGGCCACCGAGGTCCGCACGCAGCTGCCCGACCGCCCCGACGGCGGCCTGCGCAACTACGGCTCCGCCATCGCGCTGCCCAACGGCACCCAGGGCCCCGACTCGGTCCTGATCCTCGGCGGCAACCGCAACGACCCGAACACCTACCGCTTCTCCGGCGGCGCCTGGCACAAGGACACCCCGCGCGCGTTCGGCCGCACCCAGGACGACACGCTGATCCTGCCGGACTCCACGCTGCTGACGGTCAACGGCTCGTACGACATCCGCAACTACGGCAACGGCGACCTCAACCCCAACGCCGACCTGAAGTACCGCCAGATCGAGACGCGCGACGCCAGTGGCAAGTGGACGCTCGGCCCGTCCCAGCGCCTGCCGCGCGGCTACCACTCCAACGCCGTCATCCTCCCCGACGGCCGCATCATGGTCACCGGCGACGAGCTCCAGCAGATCGCCAACAACCCGGACATCAAGTCCGGCATGAACGGCACCATCGAGATCTACGAGCCCGCCTACCTGCACCAGGGCGCCCGTCCCACGCTCACCGCGGCACCCACCGGCGCGGTCGGCTACGGCTCCTCGATGCGGGTCACCACGACCACCCCGGGCCAGGTCAGCCGGGCGGTCCTGCTGGCGCCGATCACCTCGACGCACGCGGTGGACACCAGCCAGCGGCACCTCGACGTGCAGATCACCGGCCGCTCGGGCAACCAGCTCACCCTGAAGGCCCCGCCGTCCGCCAACGCCGCTCCCCCCGGCTACTACATGCTCTTCCTGCTCGACGACAAGGGCGTCCCCAGCGTCGCCAAGTGGGTCAAGCTGGGTTCCGGCTCCTGACCGCAGTCCACCGCATCCCCCGGTCCGGCACCCGCCGGACCGGGGGATGCGCGCGTCCCGCCCCCCGACAGCCCCCCGCTGCCCGCCGCCTTCCGGCTCGCCGGCCGGCTCGCCCCGCTGGCCGCCCCGGTCGGCGGGGTGCGCGGGCCGCTGCCACAGCTGGAGGACCGGTCGGCCGTACCGCGGCCCCGGGTGCTGCGCGCACTGGCCGCCGTGGTCGGCTCGGTGGCCGCGGTCGCGCTGCTGGTCCTCGGCGACGTCCCGCCCGGCGACAGCGACAGCCCGCCCGCGCTGGTCCGCGGCATCAGCCGGCTGCTCGACGCCCCGCGCCGGATCAATGGCCTCGCTGTAGCGCGGCCGCCGCGCGCCGGCTACCGGACCTGCGGCTCGGTGCGGAAGTCCCCGGCCATCCGGTGCAGCAGGCCTGCGACGGTACGGGCGGCCGGCGCACCCGGCTCGATCAGGGTGTAGTGGCCCGTGCCGGGCAGGACGACGACGTCCAGGTCGCGGTGCACCGCCGCGTAGTCTGCGAACTGGCCGAGCGGCACCTCCTCGTCCGCGGCCCCGTGCAGCAGCACCGTGGGCACCCCCGTGGTGCCGTGCGCGCGCAGCAGCGTGACCGGGTCCACCAGGGGCAGCCGCTCGCGTGCCGCCTCGGGCCCGCCGAGCAGTTGCAGGGCGGCGCCGTCGCTCAGGCCGTCCCTGACGGTGGCCCGCAGGTCGGTGAGCGGGGCCAGCGCGAGGACGGCGGTGGGCAGTTCGGTGGTGTACCAGGGGGAGCCGGGCGGCAGCAGCCCTCGCGCGGCGGCCCACAGCGCCAGGTGCCCGCCGGAGCAGTGCCCCGCCAGGACGTAGGGGCGCCCGGCCGGCAGGGTGTCGGCGATCCGCGCGATGTCGTCGAAGGTCTGCGGGTATCCGCCCGCGCCGCCCGAACGGCGAAAGCCCGGCAGCACCGTGGTCAGCCCCTGCTGCGCCAGATACGCGGCGAACGGCGTCAGGTGCGTCCGGTCGTAGCGCCAGTACCCGCCGTGCAGCAGCACCACCAGCGGTGCGTCCTGAGCAGGACCCCCGCCCCCGGCCGGCCACAGGTCGTACGTCTGCTGCGGGTGGTCGCCGTACCTGCCGTGCTCGGGGGCCAGGACGGGCTTGAGGCCCAGCACCCGCCGCTCCTCCTCCACCGCGAACGCGGAGACCGTCCTAGACATCGGCGCGTACCGTCCACAGTTCGGGGAAGACCGGCCGCGCCGCGCGCTGCGCCAGCCAGGCCGTTCCCGAGGTGCCGCCGGTGCCGGGTTTGTCGCCCATCGCGCGCCGCACCACCAGCAGATGGTCGCTGCGCCACCGCTGCACCAGCTCCGCCACGTCGGTCAGCAGCTCGCCCAGCCGCAGCAGCCGGTCGTGCTGTCCGCCTGCGTAGATCCGCCGCCACACCTCGCCGACGCCCTCGCTCGGCTCGTACGGCTCGCTGACGTCCCGCCGGAGCACCGCGGGCGGCACCTCGTGGCCCTGCCGGTGCAGGAAGCGCAGGACCTGGTCCCACAGCGAGGGCGCCCGCAGGTCCGCGAGCAGTTCCGCGTACAGGACCGGGTCGTCGCGGTGGGCGTCGGCGAACGCGCGGGACTTCTGGGCGAGCAGGAACTCCATCATCCGGTAGCGCGCCGACTGGGCGCCCGACGCCTGCCCGAAGGCGGCCCTGAAGGCGTTGAAGCGGGCCGGGGTCAGCGCGGCCAGCGGCGTCCAGCAGGCGTTGAGCGCCAGATGCGCGCGGCGGCTGCGCTCCAGGCAGTCCATGGCCGCCGGCAGCCGGTCCGCGGCCAGCGCCTCGCAGGCCGAGCGCCACTCGTGGACGAGCAGCGCGAACCACAGCTCCATCACCTGAGTGGTGATCAGGAAGCCCATCTCGTCGGGTGAGGCGGTCAGCGGCTGCTGGAGCGAGCCGAGCACCGAGGCGTGCACGTAGGCGTCGTAAGGGCACGGCCCGTCGGGGGCAGCGCCCTCGGGTGTGCCCGCGGGGATGTCGTCGATCATCCGGAAGTCTCCCGTGTCAGTGGCCGAGGCGGACGCCGCCGGTCGCGTCGAGCCAGTGGCCGGTGATCCAGCGGCCGTCGCCGCCGGCCAGGAAGGCCACCGCGTCGGCGATGTCGGCGGGGGTGCCGAGCCGGTCGAAGACCGAGGCGGCCGCGAGCGCGCGGCGGATCTGCGGGTCGGCCAGGGTCGGGTTGATCCCGGTGTCGGTGAAGCCGGGCGCGACCGTGTTGACGGTGATGCCCCGCGGACCCAGCTGCGCGGCGAGCGCCAGGGTGAGGGTGTCGAGGGCGCCCTTGGACATCGCGTAGGCGACGAGCGGGGGATAGGCGACGCGGGAGGCCGCCGAGGAGATGTTCACGATGCGCCCGCCGTCCCGCAGCCGCGGCAGGGCGCGCTGGAGGACGAAGAACGGCGCGCGGGTGTTGACGGCGAACACCCGGTCGTAGTCCTCCTCGGTGACGTCGGCGAGGTGCCGCGGCAGGGTGATGCCGGCGTTGTTGACCACGATGTCCACGCCGGGTTCCGCGCCGAGCGCGACCAGGCCGCGGTCGAAGCCGTCCCAGACGGCGTCGGCGTCACCCGGCACGCCGAGTTCCGCCCGGACGGCCAGGGCGCGCCCGCCGCCCGCCTCGATCTCCTTGACGGTGGCCTGCGCGGCCTCGTCGTCGTGCCCGTAGTGCACGGCGACCAGCACCCCTTCGCGGGCCAGCCGCAGCGAGACGGCCTTGCCGATGCCGCGGCTGCCGCCGGTCACCAGCGCCGTCCTGCCGTCCGGTCGGGACGTTGCCATGGGTCCTCCTCGTGTCGGGTCGGTTGTCGTGCCCGGGCGCCGCAAGGGCGCGCCGGGGTGCTCAGGCGTCGAAGTCCAGGCCGATCCGGCCGGTCGTCGCGCGGGCCCGGCAGGCGAGGGTGAAGCCGGCCGCGACCTCCGCCGCGTCCAGGGCGAACTGGCTGCCCATGGCCGCCGCGCCGTCCACCACCCGGGCGCGGCAGCTGCCGCACAGCCCCACCCGGCAGGAGTACGGCGTGTCAGGCCTGGTCCGCAGCAGCGCGTCCAGCAGCACCCGGTCGCCCGGCAGCATCTGCGCGGCCGAGGTGCGGCCGCCGATCCGCGCCGAGATCCGCACACCGCCGCGGTGCGGCGGCGGTTCGGGCGCCGGGGGCACCCCCTCGGCCGAGAACAGCTCGACCCGTACCTGCCGCGGGGACGCGCCGGCCTGCGCGAGGGCCTCCCGCGCCACCTCCACCAGGCCCCACGGTCCGCACAGGTAGAACACGGTGGTCCCGCCGACGTCCGCGCCCAGCGGTGCCAGCAGGCGCCACAGCCGGTCGCGGTCGATCCGGCCGGAGAGCAGGTCCGCCTCCCGCCGCTCCCGGGAGAGCACGTGCAGCACGGCGAGCCGGCCCAGGTGGGCGTCCTTCAGGTCGGCCAGCTCCTCGGCCAGCAGCACGCCGGCCGCGTCCCGGCTGGCGTACAGCAGCGAGACCCGGCACCCCGGGTCGTCGCCGAGCGCCGCCGCGGCCATCGCCAGCAGCGGCGCGATACCCGTACCGCCCGCCACCAGCACATGGTGCGCGCCGGGTGCGGCCTCCAGCCGGAAGCTGCCCGCCGGCGGCGACACGTCCAGGCGGTCGCCCACCGCGAGGCCGCCCAGCGCGTACGCCCCGAAGCCGTCGGGGCTCGCACGCCGGACGACCAGCCGCAGCCGGTCGCGGGCGAAGGGCGGCGGGCACACGGAGTAGCTGCGCCGGATCTCGGTGCCGCCCTGCCGGTGGCGGACCACCACGTGCTGGCCGGCCTGGTGGGCGAAGGCGCCGGCGAGCGGCTCCGGCACCGCCAGGGTGACGGCGACGGCGTCCTCGGCGAGCCGGTCCAGGCCGCTGACCGGCAGCGGGAACCAGCCGGTCGGCCGCCCGGCGGGGGACAGGGCGCGCGGGGTCGGCGTCATGACGCCTCGTCACACCCTCTCAGCCGGGCGAAGGTCTCCTGGCAGGCCGGGCACCGCAGCAGCGCCTGGCACCGGGTCGGGCCGAACGGGCTGAGCGGCAGGGTCCGCTCGGACCCGCACCGCGGGCAGGGCGTGCCGCCCGCGCCGCCCCGCAGGGCGATGCCGTGCTCGGCGAGCTTGCGCCGTCCCGCCTCGCTGACCCGCTCGGTCGTCCACGCCGGTACGAGCGTCCGCCGCACCCGGCCCTGCGGATGGCCCCCGGCGGCGAGCACCGCACGGACCGCCCGTTCGATGGCGTCCACCGCGGGGCAGCCCGCGAACGTCGGGGTGATCTCCACCTCCGCCCTGCCGTCGGGCCCGGCCGCCACCGCGCCCACCATCCCCAGGTCGCCCAGCGTCAGCACCGGGAGGTCGGGGTCCGGCAGCGCCTCGACGGCGGCCCGCAACTCGCCCATCGGCAACGGGTGCCCGCTCACCACGCACCCCCGGGGTACTGGCGGTAGGTGGACTGCATCTCGGCGAGCAGGGCGCCGAACTCCTCGCTGTGGAGCCCCTCCCGGCCGCCGTCCGCCGACCAGCCGGGCTCGGGCAGCCGCAGGCCCGCGCGGGACACGGTCTCCGCCGTCGCCCGGCGCCAGCGTTCGAGCACCCGGGCGGGGGCGGGGCCGGCTCCCGCCGCGTCGAGCCGCGCCACGGCCTCGTCCGCCGCGAACAGCTCGGCGGTGTAGGGCCATACGAGGTCCAGGCCGTCCTGCATCCGCCGCCGGCTCTCCTCGGTGCCCAGGCCCAGCCGGACCGTCCAGCCGTCGGCGTGCAGGCGGTGGTAGTCGACCTCGCGGGCCGCGCGCCCGGCGAGCGCGGCGAGTTCGGGCTCCGCGCACCCGGCGAGGTCGGCGTAGTGCAGCCGCGCGTAGTGCGAGAACGCCAGCTGGCGGGCGATCGTCACGGCGAAGTCGCCGTTGGGGAGTTCGGCGAGCAGCGTGTTGCGGAACTCCCGGCCGTCGCGCAGCTGCGCCAGCTCGTCCTCGGTGCGGCCCGTCCCGTCCAGCCGGCCGCTCAGCGAGAGCAGCGCACGGGCGTGGCCGACCAGGTCGAGCGCGATGTTGGACAGCGCCAGGTCCTCTTCGAGGGTCGGCGCCCGGGTGATCCAGGTGCACAGCCGCTGGGCCAGCACCAGCGCGTCGTCCCCGAGCCGCAGCGCGCAGCGCGCGAAGTCCCGCTCCAGGGCCGTGGCGGCCTCAGTGGTCATCGCTGACCCCGCTCCCGTCCGCGTCCTCGTCCGCGTCGGCGTCCGCGTCGGCGGACAGCCCGGCACCGACGGCCCCCAGCGCCGTGAAGTGCCCGGGACGGCGGAAGGGTTTGCCGTCCGCCGCGGCGAAGTACGGGTCCTTCTCGTCCGGCAGGACCGCGTGCACGTCCTGCGAGCGCACCACCCACAGCGACTGCGGACGGCCGCGCCGCGCGAAGAGGTCGCGGGCGGCGGCCTGCGCCAGCCGCACGTCCGCCGCCCGCACGGAGCCGACGTGGCTGTGGGACAGTCCGCGCCGGGGGCACAGGAAGACCTCCCAGGAGACCGGGCCGGCGCTCACGCGGCGGGCTCCCCTGCCGCCTCGGGCGAGCGGCGGGCGTAGGCCTCCGCGGCCTCGCGCACCCAGGCACCCTCGCGGTGCGCCGCCGCCCGGTGCGCGATCCGGCGCCGCGCGCAGTGGCTGTCGCCGGGCAGCGCCCGCCGGTAGCAGGCCCAGTCGACCGGCCCGAAGTCGTGGTGGCCGCGCTCGGGGTTCCAGCGGATCGCCGGGTCCGGCAGGGTCAGCCCGAGCTCGCGCGCCTGCGGTACGCACAGGTCCACGAAGCGCTGCCGCAACTCGTCGTTGGTGTGCCGCTTGACGCCCCACGCCATCGCCTGGCGCGAGGTCGCGGCGCCCACGCCGGCGGCCGCGCCCCCGGTGTCCGGCGGGCCGAACATCAGCGCCACCGCCGGCAGCCACCAGCGGTCCACCGCGTCCTGCGCCATCCGCTTCTGCTCCGGGGTCCCCCGCGACAGCGCCAGCAACTGGTCGTAGCCCTGCTGCACGTGGAAGCCCTCCTCCTGGCACACCCGCCGCATCGCCCGGGCGTACGGGCCGTACGACGTACGGCACAGCGGCGCCTGGTTGACCACCGCGGCGCCGTCCGTGAGCCAGGCGATCGCGCCGGTGTCGGCCCAGGTCAGCGCGGGGTGGTCGAAGGCGGCCGAGGAGTGCTGCCGGCCGCGGTGCAGCGCGTCGAGCAGGTCGGCGCGGTCCACGCCCAGCGTCTCGGCCGCCGAGTACAGGTAGAGGCCGTGCCCGGCCTCGTCCTGCACCTTCGCCAGCAGGACGGCCTTGCGGTACAGCGTCGGCGCCCGGGTCAGCCAGGCGCCCTCCGGCTGCATGCCGATGATCTCCGAGTGCGCGTGCTGCGCGATCTGCCGGACCAGCATCCGGCGGTAGCCGTCGGGGACCCAGTCGTGCGGCTCGACGCTCTCGCCCGCGGCCAGCAGCGCCTCGAAACGCGTCAGCAGGTCCGCCTCGTCGCGCTCGGCACCGGTGGTCCCGCCCGGCGGCGGGTCGTGTGTCGCCTGCTTGGCCCCGGTCACGTCGGCCACTCCTTTCCTGGCGATCCGGCGGAGGCGGACCCGTGCGCAGGGGGCAGGGCGCCTCACACAGGAGAAGGAGGCACCGGCCGCCGCGGACTATCCCCGCAGTCCCGCGGTCGGGCGCACGGGGGATCGGGCCGGGCGCGACGGATTGCCGGCGGGGCGGCGCCCCTCCTCCACAACCGGGGGCAAACAGACGAGAGGACAGCCATGAGCGTGATCAGGCCGATGCTGGTGGAACTGACCGGCATCACCGAGTACGCCGACGGTGTCGGCGACGACGTCGACCTCACCGCCAGCGGCATCGACAGCGGCGACCTGGTGCGCCTCGTGCTGCTCATCGAGCAGCGCACCGGCGTGGAGATCACCGCGGAGGACATGGAGGGCCTGGCCACGATCGCCGACTACGAGGCCTTCGTCGCCGGGCGCGGCGCCGCAGGGCGGAGCGCGGCCGACCCGGTCGGCGGCGCCTGATGTGGCTCGCCCAGCTGCTGGACCGCAACCGCCAGTGCTTCCCCGACAAGGTGGCGCTGGCGGACGCGTACCGCTCCGTCACCTGGTCGCAGTTCCACGAGCGGGTCCACCGGCTCGCGCGGGGCCTGGCCGCCCTCGGCGTCGGCCACGGCGACCGGGTGGCGGTGCTGTCCACGGACCGCATCGAGGTCCTGGAGACGTACTTCGCGGCGGCCAGGATCGGCGCCCTGTTCGTCCCGCTCAACCACAGCCTGGCCGCGCCCGAGGTCGCCGGCGTCGTCGAACGGGTACGCCCCCGGGTCGTCGTCGGCGAGAGCGAGGTGCTGCGGCGGTTCCCCGACCTGCCCGCCGGGCGGCGGATCGCGCTGGACGAGCCCGCCTTCGCGCAGCTCGGCGCGGGCGAGGGCGGCGCTGCGCTGCCCGAGGTCGCGGACACCGACCCGGTCGCCGTCCTGCACACCTCGGCGACGACGGGCCAGGCCAAGGGCGTCACCGTGGACCAGCGGTCTTTGCGCTCCATCGCCCTGGGATGGCTGGCCGTCGCCCGTCCTGACCAGGAGGCGGTGCTCGTCAACTGCTGCCCGCTCTACCACGGCAGCATGGTGGTCACCCTCACCTACCTGGCCGCGGGCGCCACCGCCGTCCTCCTGCCGGGCTTCACCCCGCAGCGCGCGCTGGCCGCCGTGGCGGCCCACCGGGCCACCCACGTGTGGCTGGTGCCGCAGATGCTGCGCTTCATGCTGCAGGCCAGGTCGTCGCACACCGCCGACCTGTCCACCCTGCGCGAGGTCCTCTACGGCGCCGCCCCCATGCCCCCCGAGGTGTACGCGGAAGCCGCCGAGCGGCTGGGCTGCGGCTTCCGCCAGGTCTACGGCATGACCGAGGTCGGCGGCCCGTTCGTCACCCTCGGCCCCGACGAGCACCCCGCACCCGGCGAGGTGGGCGAGGCCATTCCCGCCGGGCGGGTCGTGCCCGGCATGTCGGTGCGGGCCGTGGACGGCGACGGGCGGGAGTCGGCGCCCGGCGCCGTCGGCGAGATCGTCGTCCGCGGACCCGGCGTCATGCAGGGCTACTGGAACGACCCCGCGGCGACCGCCGCGATCACCACCCCCGACGGATGGACCAGGACCGGCGACCTCGGCCGGATCGACCCCGGCGGCCGCATCCACCTCGTCGACCGCAGCAAGGACGTCATCCTGCGGGCCGGGCAGAACGTCTACCCCTCCGAGGTGGAACGGGTGCTCCGGCTGCACCCGGCGGTCCTGGACGCCGCCGTGGTGGGCGTGCCCGACCCGGACTACGGGCAGGTGCCCAAGGCGTACGTGGTGACCGGCGGGGACCCCGACCGGGCGGCACTGCAGCAGCACCTCGCCGCGCACCTGGCCCCCTACAAGCGGCCCCGGCACATCGAGTACATCGAGCAGGTGCCGCGCAACCCGGCCGGGAAGATCGTCAAGCGGCTGCTGCCCACCTGAGTACCGGGCGCGGCGGCGGCAGGCGGCCGGGCCTGCCGCCGCAGCGCGGCGACCGGCGGGCTACCGGGGCGCGTTGACCCGTACGGCCATGTTGCCCGGCGGGTGCTGGTTGTCGTGGATGAGCTGGTGCGCCGTGCCGATCTCCTCGAACTCGAAGGTCCGCGACAGGCAGGGGTCGATGACGCCCCGGGCGATCAGCTCCGAGACCTCCCGCGCCTCCCGGGCGCTCACCACGTGCGACCCCTGCAGCCGCTTCTGGCGCATCCACAGGAAGCGCAGGTCCACGTCCCCGTTGTAGCCGGTGGTGCCGCCGCAGATGACCACCATGCCCGCGTTGTCGCACAGGTACAGCGAGGTCGGGAGGGTGTCCTGGCCGGAGTGCTCCAGCACGATCCGCGGCGCCCGCCGCTCGCCCAGCACCTCCCAGAAGCGGCGGCCGAAGGCCCGCGCCCCGGAGAGCCACCGGGCCATCGCCTCCCCGTCGGCGGTGTCCGGCATCCGGCCCCAGTGGTCGAACTCGCTGCGGTCGATCCAGCCGGCGGCGCCCAGCCGGGTGCAGAACTCGCCGCGCTCGGGGCTGGAGACCACCGCCACCGGGATCCCCCCGGCGTGCCGGACCAGCTGGATGGCGATGCTGCCCAGGCCCCCCGCGCCGCCCCACACCAGCACCGGGTCCCCGGGCCGCACCGTGTGCGGCTGCCAGCCGAACAGCTGGCGGTACGCGGTCCCCGCGGTCGCCAGGTAGCAGGCCGCCTCCGCCCACGACAGCCGGGCCGGCTTGGGGTGCAGCTGGTACTCCTCGACCACCGCGAACTGCGCGAAGGAGCCGTAGTTCTCCTCGTAGCCCCACACCCGCAGGCTGCCGGACGTCACCGGGTCCGCGCCGAGCCGGACGTCCTCGGCGTGCTCGTCCCACGTGCAGCCGCACACCACGACCTCGTCGCCCGGCGCGAACTGGCGCACCCCCGACCCGGCGCCCCACACGACGCCCGACATGTCGGAGCCGCCGATGTGGAAGTCCTCGGCCGCGCCCCGCGCCTGCCGGGCCGCGATGACGTCCAGCGGGTGCCCGAGCGCCGCCCAGACGTTGTTGTAGTTGATACCGGCCGCCATCACCTTCACCAGCACCTGGCCCGGGCCGACCGGCGGCACGTCGACCACCTCGGTACGGAAGGCGTCCGCGGGCCGGCCGTAGCGCTCCTGCCGGATCAGCGAGGCGTACATGCGGCGCGGGACGCGGCCCATCTCGGGGGAGTCGCCGAGCTCGTAGAGGTCCTTCTCGGCGAGCGGCACCTGGCTGGTCGTGGTCACTGGGCGTCTCCTTGCGAGGGGTGGGGGGAGGGTGCCGGCTGCCGGAGGGCGGCCAGGCAGGTGCGGTGCGGGGAGGCCGGCAGGACGGTCCGCCAGCCGGCGGGGACCTCGGCGAAGGCCGGCCAGACGCACCGGTCGCCCGCCTCGTTGGCCAGCAGCAGGTGGGACGGCTCGTCGCCGCGGTCGTCGAACGGGCTGAGCACGGTGGTTCCTTTCACGCGGGACGGGTCAGGGGGTGCGAAGGGGGGCACGCGTCCAGTGCGGCGGCGAGCGCACCGCCGATCTCGGCCATCGGCCCGGGCTCGGTCATGTCGTAGTGGCCGCAGGCCACCGGGTGGTCGTGCAGGGCGCCCGCGACGTACGGGCGCCACGCGTCGGCCTTGCCGGGGGCCACCGAGGGGTCCGCCGGCGCGTCGGGTTCCGCGGCGGTGTCCGCGGTGGCGCTGAAGAAGAGCACGTCGCCGTCGTAGACCTCGGGCGCGAAGCCCGGCGTGATCCTGAGGTTGTTGCGCATCACCTCGGCGATCTGCCGGGCCTGCCGGGCGGTCACCGCGGACGTGCCGCCGTCGCCCTGCTCCGCCACCCGGTCCAGCACCGCCGCCACGCCGGGAACCGGCTCACTGGGCGTGCAGGGCAGGCCGGTCACCCGCAGCAACAGCGCCGCCACCTGGAACTCGATCTGCTCGGCGGTCCAGGCCCGGCCGCCGACCGGCGGCGCGTCCAGCATCGCCAGCAGCTCCACCCGCTCGCCCCCGCGCCGCAGGGCACAGGCCATGGCGTGCGCGACGATGCCGCCGTACGACCAGCCCAGCAGCCGGTAGGGGCCGCTCGGCTGCTGCTCGCGCAGCAGCTCCAGGTAAGCGTCGGTCATCGCGGCGGCATCCGCCGCGACCGGGCGCAGGCCGTCGAGGCCGAAGGCCTGGATGCCGAAGACCGGCTGCGCGGCGCCCAGATGGGGCAGCAGGCCGCTGTACCGCCAGGAGATCCCCGCGCCGGGATGCACGCAGAACAGCGGCCGCTTCTCGCCGTCGGCCCGCAGCGGCAGCAGCGGCGCCAGGGCGTCCCGGCCGCCGCCGCGGCCCGCCGCGGCGAGCAGCCCCGCCACGGTCGGCGCCGACAGGACCGCACCGGCCGGCACGTCCAATACCCCGGTCTCCCGCAGCCGGTTCACCATCATTGTCCCGCGCAGCGAGTCGCCGCCCAGGTCGAAGAAGTTGTCGTCGACGCCGATGCCGTCGATGCCCAGCACGTCCTCCCACGCCTGGGCGACGGCCCGCTCCAGCGCGGTGCTCGGCGGGACGTGACCGGTCGTCAGGGCCGGCCGCGGCGAGCGGCCGGGGGCCGCCGCGGTCCCGGCGGCGTCCCGGGACGCCCCGGGGGCGGCGCCCGGCGCGTCGATCCAGTACCGCTGCCGGTCGAAGGCGTAGCCGGGCAGTGGCACCCGGCGGGGCTGCTCGCCGTGCGCGGGACCGGGCAGCTCGCCCACACCCGCGCTCCACAACCGCCCCTTGGCGGTGGCCAGTACCTGCCCGTCGGGGCTCGCGGCCCTGGCGTGCCGCATGGTGGTCACCCCCACGGGAGCCACCTGCTCGCCGAGCCGGGCGCGGGCCAGCTTCAGCAGGGTGTCGGCGGGACCGATCTCCACCAGCACGGGGTGGCGGTCCGCCCACAGCGTGCCGATCCCGTCGGCGAAGCGCACCGGCTGCCGGGTGTGCGCGACCCAGTGCTCGACCGAGGTGGCCTGGGCGTCGGTGACCCAGGTGCCGGTGACGTTGGTGACGTAGGGGATCCGCGGCGGCCGCAGCGTCACCGACCGCAGGCGGGCCGCGAGGTCGCCGAGCAGCGGGTCGAGCAGCCAGGAGTGCGCCGCGCTGGGCATCCGCAGCCGGTGGAAGGTCGCCCCGGCCTGCTCCAGCCGCTTCTCCAGCGCCTCGACCGCCTCCGTGGGACCGGCGGCGGTACAGGCGGCGGGGCCGTTGACGGCCGCCAGGGACACCTCCTTGTCCAGCAGCGGCCGCAACTGCGCCTCGCCCAGCTCCACTCCGACGGTGGCGCCGCCCGCCGCCGCGATCAGCCGGAGCCGTTCCGCCACCAGCGGCAGCATGTCCTCCAGCGGGAGGACCCCGGCGAGGCAGGCGGCCGAGTACTCGCCCAGCGAGTGGCCGATCAGCACGTCAGGACGCACCCCGGCCTCGGCCAGCTCCGCGGCCAGCGCGTACTGCGTGGCCACCAGCGCGAGGAAGCCCGCGATGTCCCCCGGGTCGACCCGCTCGAACAGCGCGGTGCGCAGATCACCGCCGATCACCGGGCGCAGGATGCGGGCGCAGTCGTCCACCGCGTCGCGGTAGACCCCGCCCTCCTGGTACAACTCGGCGCCCATGCCGACGTATTGGGTGCCGCCACCGGGAAAGAGGAAGGCCACGGGGGGCGCGTCGCCCTCCGGCACCTCGACCGGCTCCGGCAGCGGCCCGCGCAGCGCCGCCACCGCGTCCCGCGCGGTACGCACCGGGACCGCGGAGCGCAGCCGCATCGCCGGGCGACCGGTGCGCAGGGTGTGGGCGAGGTCGTCGAGCCGCAGCCCGTCGTGCCGCTCGATGTGCCGGGCCAGCGCGTCTGCCTGGCCGCGCAGCGCGCCCGGGGTGCGGGCGGACAGCGGCAGCAGCCGCCAGTGCGGCTGCGGTGCGGGCCGCGGGTCCTGCGGCGGCTCGGGGGCCTCCTCCAGGACGACGTGCGCGTTGGTGCCGCCCACGCCGAAGGCGCTGACCGCCGCGCGGCGCGGGTGCGGTCCGCGCGGCCAGTCCTCCAGGGCGGTCGGCACCCGGAAGGGCGTGGCGGGGAAGTCGATCAGCGGGTTGGGCCGGTCGAAGTGCAGGTTGGGGGGCAACTGCCGGTGCTCCAGCGCCAGTACGGCCTTGACGAACCCGGCGATGCCCGCGGCCGCGCCCAGGTGCCCGATGTTCGTCTTCACCGACCCCAGAGCGCAGTAGCCGCTGCGGTCGGTGCTCTGCCGGAACGCCTCGGTCAGCGCCGCCACCTCGACCGGGTCGCCCATCGCGGTCGCGGTGCCGTGCGCCTCGACCAGGCCGAGGGTGTCCGCGGTGACGCCGGCCGCGGCCTGCGCGGCGAGGACGACCTCGGTCTGCCCGGCCGGGCTGGGCGCGGTGAAACCGACCTTGCGGCGGCCGTCGTTGTTGACCGCGGAGCCCCTGACCAGCGCCCGGACGCGGTCGCCGTCGGCGAGGGCGTCCGCCAGGCGCTTGAGCACCACGACGCCGACGCCGTCGCCCGCCGCGGTGCCCGCCGCGTCCGCGGCGAAGGCCCGGCACCGGCCGTCGGGCGAGAACGGGCCGCCGGGAACGTGGCGGTAGCCCAGCAGCGCCGCGGGATTGAGCGACACCGCCCCGGCCAGGGCGGTGTCGCAGGCGTGGTCGATGAGGTCCTGGCAGGCCGTGTGCACCGCGACGAGCCCGGTGGAGCAGGCGGTCTGCAGCGACAGGCTCGGTCCCGTCAGCCCCAGCGCGTACGACACGCGGGTGGCCACCGTGCCCAGCGAGTTGGCGGTGGCGGCGTGCACAAGGTCCACGGACCCGGGCCGGCCGGCGTAGCGCGGGTGGAGGTGCGCCGGGTAGTAGCGGCTGTCGCCGGCGCCCGCGTACACCCCCACCTGGCGGTCGCCGAAGCCCTGCGCGTAACCCGCGTCCTCCACCGCGTGGTAGGCCGTCTCCAGCAGCAGCCGCTGCTGCGGGTCCACCACGCAGGCCTCGGCGGGGCTGTAACCGAAGAAGGCGGCGTCGAAGAGGTCGATGCCGTCCACGACCGCGGCGGTGCGCACCAGGTCGCCGTCCGCCAGGTCGTCGGGGTGGCCGCCGGCCGCGAGGAACTCCTCGTCGCCGACCGCCTGTACGCAGTCCCGGCCTGCCGCCAGGTTGTCCCAGAAGTCCGCGACGCTGTCCGCGGCCGGCATCCTGGCCGCCATGCCGATCACGGCGATCAGGGGCAGTGCGTCGTCGTCGGTCACCTGTTCGTCAGCCATCGCTGCCGTCGTCCCTCCGTGCGGCGGTGGCACGGCGGGCGGCCTGGGCGGCCTGCCGCCGCGCCACCCGCTGCCGTGCCCTGTCCTGCGCCGTCGCGGCGCCTTCCCCGGCCTCCCCGGCCTCCCTGACCTCCCGGCGCTCCGGCGGCGCACCGGGCGCGGCGGTGCCGCGCGCGGCCAGATGCCCGGCGAGGTCCGCCACCGTCGGGTGGGCGAAGAGGTCGACCGTCGTCAGATCGCTGCCCAGCGCCTCGTTCACCGCGGACTGCGCGGACACCAGCAGCAGCGAACTGCCGCCCAGGTCGAAGAAGTTCTCGTCCCTGCCGACCTGGTCGCGGCCCAGCACGGCCGCCCATGCGGCGGCGACCACCGCCTCAAGCCGCTCGGTCGTGTCCGCCGCCGGGTCCGCGGCCCCGGCCGCCGGCTCCTGCTCCCCGGTCGGCCCCGCCGCCCGCAGCACCCAGTGGCCGTCCGCACCGTGCGCGGCGGCCGCCGTGGCGGCCCGCGCGCACAGCGCGCCGAGGTCCGCGCCCGCGTCCAGTTCGACCTGCCCGGCCAGCTGCTGCACCGCGCGCACCGGCCCCGCCAGATGCGCGCGCACCCAGGGCGCCGTGCGGTCCGCGCCGATCAGCAGGTGCGGCTCGGCCGCCGAGGCGGCCAGGTCGTACGAGCGCAGCGCCGCCGCGGTCTCCAGCGCCCGGTAGCCGCGGGCCTCGCTGAGCGCGGCGAGCCGGTAGCCCTCGCTCATGCCGAGCCCGCTCCACTGGCTCCAGGCCAGGCTTCGCGCGGGCAGCCCGCGGCGGGAGCGGTGCACCGCGAGCGCGTCGAGGAACGCGCAGCCCGCCGCGTAGGCGGCGTTCATCGAGCCGCCGAAGAAGCCGTTGACCGAGGAGAAGACGGTGAAGGCGACGGCGTCCCTGTCCTCGGCCAGCCGGTGCAGCACCCAGCCGCCGGCCACCTTGGCCGCCAGCGCCGACCGCCAGGCCGCCACCTCCAGTTCGGCCACCGGCAGTTCGCGCCGCTCCCCGGCCAGATGGTGCACGTGCGCGAGCGGCAGCCCCCACACGCCCGAGGCCTTGTCCACCGCGGCCCGCACCTGCGCCGGGTCGGTGACGTCGACCGCCTCGTAGCGCACGTCGCCCAGCGCCCGGAGCCTGCGGTACGCCTCGATGCGCCGGGCGGTGGGGCCGCCGGCCGCCAGGTGCTCGTCCCAGGCGTGGTCCTCGGGGAGGGCGCCGCGGCCCAGCAGCAGGACCCGGGTGCCCGGGACCTGCAGCAGGTGGGCGGCGAACTCGCCGCCGACCCCGCCGAGTCCGCCGCTGACCAGGGTGAAGCCGGACGGGGTGGCCGGTGCCTGCGGTTCCGCGGCCTGCGGCACCTCGGGCAGGTCCTCCGCGGGCAGCGCCGCGAGCCGCCGCACGTACCGGACCCCGGCGCGGTGCGCGACCGCCGGCTCGACCGGCGGCAGCGCCGCCTCGTCGAGCAGCGCGGCGGCGACCGCGCCGACGGTGGCGCCGGCGTCCAGGTCGAGGTGGACGGCGCCGAGCCAGGGCAGTTCCTCGCGCAGGGTGCACAGCAGCCCGCCGGCGGCGCCGTGCACGCAGCCGGGCCGGTCGGCCGGCAGCACCGCCTGGCCGCCGGCGGTGGCCAGGACCAGCGGCAGCGGGCCGTCCGCGTCGTCCCGGCGCCGGGCCAGTTCCCTGACCAGCACCAGCAGGGCGTCGGCGCCGTCGCGTTGGGCTTCCAGCAGCTCCTCGACGCTGCCCGGCTCCCGGTCGCCGCCGTCCAGCGCTCCCAGGTGCAGCACGCACTCGACGCGGCGGCCGTCCTCGGCCAGCCGGTCCAGCAGGCGTGCCACGTCCCCCTCGTCGTCCGGCCGCAGCCGGTACGTGCCCGCGTCGGTGCGCTCGTAGCGCGGACCGGACCCGACCAGCGTGCACAGCCGCTCCTCGCCGCGCAGCCGCGCCGCCAGCTGCCCGGCGGCCGCGGCCGCCCGCTCGCCGCGGCCGGTCAGGACAAGGGTGTGCCCGGGCGGCCCGGCCGGCACGTGGTGCGGACGCGCGGGCTGCCACACCGGGCGCAGGAACCAGTCGGGCACGTCGGCCGTGTCGCCCAGCAGCTCCTGCGAACGCCGCAACGCCGCCTCGAACCCGCCGGCCTCGAACCGCCGCCGCAGCTGGGTCCGCTGGATCTTGCCGATCTCCGTCTTGGGGATCTCCGCCGCCTCGACCGGCAGCACGTAGGCGGGGCTCAGCCCGATCTCCCGCGCCACCGTGCCGCGGATCTCGCGCAGCGCCGCCGCCTCGTCGGTCCCGGGGGCCAGGTGGACGAACAGCGCCAGCTCGTCGGTCCCGGCCGCGGGGCCGGTGCGTACGGCGACCGCCGCGACGAAGCTCTTCACCGCGACCGGCAGCTGCTCGACCCACGCCTCGATCTCGTGGCTGTAGTGGTTGACGCCGTTGACGATGATGACGTCCTTGGCGCGGCCGGTGATGAACAGCTCGCCCCCGCGCAGGAACGCCAGGTCCCCGGTCTCGAACCAGCCGTCCTCGGTGAAGGCCTCGGCGTTGGCCTCGGAGTTGTCGTGGTAGCCGGACGTCACCGAGTCGCCGCGCACCTGGAGCCCGCCGGCCTCGCCCTCGCGCAGCACGCGCCCGTCGCCGTCGACGATCCGCAGGGCGAACCCGGGATAGGGCAGGCCGCAGCTGACGAACGTCCCGTCCGCCTCCGCCGGTTCGGCCGGCAGGCAGCCGTCGGTGACCACCGAGGAGGTCTCCGACATGCCCCAGCCCGGATGCATCACGTCCTGCGGCAGGCCGAACGGGTGCAGCAGCTGTACGAACCGGCGGGCGGTGGCGGCGACCACCACCTCGCCCGCGTTGGTCACCAGCCGCATCGGCGAGAGGTCCCAGTGGCGGTCGGCCGTCCCCTCGGCGTGCTCGGCGACGAGGCCGAAGGCGAAGTTCGGCGCCCACGTGACGGTCACCCGGTGCCGGTCGGCCAGGTCCAGCCAGCGCAACGGGTCCTGGAGCACCCATCCGGTCGGCGCGTGGATCTGCCGGCAGGCCAGGTAGACGTCCCGCAGATGGAACATCACCACGCCGGTGACATGGTCGAGCGGGATCCAGTTGAGCGAGACGTCCCACTGCGACAGGTTGTTCACGGCCGCGGTGGCGGCGGAGCGGGCCAGGACGTTGCGGTGGGTCAGCCGTACCGCCTTGGGCAGGCCGGTGCTGCCCGACGTCGTCAGCATCAGCAGCAGGTCGTCGGGCCGCGCCGGGTGCCAGTCGGCGTCCGCCGGACCCTGGCGCAGCTCCTCCACCGAGGCCAGGCGCATGTCCGACAGGCCCTCCCGCTCGGCCAGTTCGCGCAGGCCCGCCGCCCCCGCGGGCGAGCAGACGACCAGCGGCCGGTCCAGCATCCGCCACAGGCCCGCCAGTTTGGCCACGGCCGCGGACGCGGTCGCGTACGACGCCGGCACGGTCAGCGGTACGGCCGTGAAGCCGCCGAGGACGCAGCCCCACAGGGCGGCGACGAAGTCCTCGGTGTCCTCGCACTGGAGGACCACCCGGGCGCCCGGGCGCAGCCCGAGTGCCCGCAGCCCGCCCAGCACCCGGGACGCCTCCGGCACCAGCGAGGCGTAGCTGCGCCGGGTCTCCGAGCCGTCCGCGCGCACGTGCACGATCTCGCCGTGCCCGGCCGCCTCGGCGGCGCGGCGCAGCGCCTCCGCCCAGCTGTCCACGGCGGGCTGCGGCTGCTCGGGGCCGGCGCTGACGGCAGGGGGCGCGTCGTCCGCCACGGCGGGCGGCGG
>NZ_CAJSLV010000107.1 GCF_907177275.1 Actinacidiphila cocklensis | reverse complement strand
GGGGGCGGCGACATCCCGTCCTTCCCGCTGCCGGGCCGGCCCGGGCCGGGTGCCGCGCGGCCGCCCCGGTCCGTGGCGGTCACGGTCCCGCCGGCGCCGGCGGGGGCGGGCCGCCGGGTGTGACCGGTTTCACTGCCCGCGCTCACGCAGGACGCGACGCCGACCGCCACCAGCGCGACGAGCACGGCGGAGCGCAGCCCCGCACGCCGCCGGGGCGGGCCGGGCGCCGCTTCCAGGGCGGAGGGGGGTGCGGATGCGGGTACGGCTGCGTGCGCGTGCGCTGAGGGCATCGGGCGCGGACCTCGGGGGGCTCGGTGGCGGGAGCGCGCGCACGCTGCGGGCGTACGACGCGGGGCGTTCTCTCGCCGTGTCCAACGCCACGCGACCCGCCAGGACACGCGCCCGCGCCCGTACGAGCGGAAGGCGGCGCCCACTCCCGGCGCCGGACGCCGCGGGCGGCTCAGCCGTAGCCGAGCGCGTGCAGCCGCTCGTCGTCGATGCCGAAGTGGTGGGCGATCTCGTGGACGACGGTGACCTCCGTCTCGGCGACGACGTCCTCCCGGTTGTCGCACATCCGCAGCGTCGGCCCGCGGTAGATCGTGATCCGGTCGGGCAGCACCCCGGCGTACCACTCACCGCGCTCGGTCAGCGGCGTGCCCTCGTACAGGCCCAGCAGCTCGGGCTCGCCCGCGGGCGGCTCGTCCTCGACGAAGACGGCCACATTGTCCATCAGGCGGGTCAGCTCGGGCGGGATGCGGTCGAGGGCTTCCCCGACCAGCTCCTCGAACGCCTCGCGGCTCATCTCCAGCACGCCCCCATTGTCCAGGCCCGCACCCCCGCGGCGCCCGTGGCAGGGCCTATTCCTATTTGGATAAGCGCCCGCGCATCCTCTATGCTCCTCACGTCCCCGAACTGCGTCGCGAGGCGCTGACGGCTGGCCGATTAGCCCTCATCGTCTAGTGGCCCAGGACGCCGCCCTTTCAAGGCGGTAGCACGGGTTCGAATCCCGTTGGGGGCACCACACCGCTCTGCTCGTCGAGCTGCTCGACGAGCACCCCTCCCCGCCACCCCCCGCCCTGAGCACCACCAGGGCCGCGCGCGGCGGGCCGGGCCGTGTCAGGCCCGTGCAAGGTTTCTGCAAGGACGCGGAGAGGGTTCCGTCCGCCCCGTCGGGCATCTCGTCACCGGGCACCAGGTTGGTTGCCCGGAGCGAAGATACCTGGGGGATGTCGTGTCAGCCTTACGAACGATCGGGCAGGTGCCGGGCGCGCAGCAGCGCCAGTACCTGACGGTTGTCGGGTGCAAGAAGGTTCTGGTGGTGGCGCACACCGTCACGTACGTGCAGCGGCTGCTGGACGTACTGGCGCTGCTGGAAGGGGACTTCCGGGTGCAGGTGGTGTTCACCGCGCCGCCGCACGTGTTCGGTGACGAGGTGCCGGCGCTGCTGGCGCGGCTGGGGTGCGCCGTGGTGCCGTGGGACGAGGCCGTACGGATGGAGTTCGACCTCGCGCTGGCCGCGGGGCGGCTCGGCGTCGAGGAGTTGCGGGCGCCGCTGATCACGATGCCGCACGGTGCGGCGCATCTGAAGCTGGTGGTCGGCACGAAGGATCCCGGCGTGGCGGGGATGCGCCGGGTGGACCTGATGCCCGCGGGGCGGCTGCCCGCGGCCGTCGTCCTGCCGCACCGGGACGAGCTGAGCGAGCTGCGGCGGCACTGCCCGGAGGCGGTGCCCTGCGCGGAGGTGGTCGGGGACCCGGTGCACGACCGGATCAGTGCGAGCCTGCCGCTGCGCCCGGCCTTCCGGCGGGCGCTGGGCCTCTCGGACGGCATGACTCTGGTGGTGGCGGCCTCGACGTGGGGGCCGTGGTCGTCCTTCAGCCGCTTCGAGGCGCTGCTGCCACGGCTGATGGGCGAACTCCCGCGCGACTCGCACCGGGTGGCCGTACTCATGCACCCGAACGTCTATTCAGGTCATGGCGCATGGCAGGTCCGGTCGTGGATGGCGCGGTGCCGGCAGGCGGGCATCGCGCTGGTGCCGCCCGACGCGGACTGGCGGAGCATGCTGATCGCCGCCGACGTGGTCATCGGCGACCACGGATCCTCCACCATGTACGCGACGTTGACGGAGGCGGCGCTGCTGCTGACCGGACCCCCGGCGCAGGAGGTCAACCCGGCCTCTCCTGCCGCCGCGCTGGCGCTGGCCGTACCGGCCCTGTCACCGGGGCATCCGCTGCTCGAACAGCTGGAGTACGCCGCGGCCGAGCGGCGGGACGGCGAGCGGACGGACGAGCGCGCGGCCGTGGCCGCCAGGATCACGTCCGAACCGGGGCTCTTCGCACGGAAGATGCGCGCGCTGATGTACCGGGTGATGGGCCTCGGCAGTCCCGCGCACCCGCCGGTGACTCGGCTGCTGCCGGAACCGCCGGGGTGGGAGCAACTGGTGTGGGGCACGGACCGGGAGTCGGCGTGACCGGCTTCGTCACCGTCGCGCTGCGCACGGCCTCGAACGTCGGCATGCCCGCGGGCGTGGACGTCACCTTGCGGTGGGGCGGCCGGAGCTGCCTCGCCCTGACGGCGGCCCCGTACGCGGCCGACCGAACGGCATCGACCGACCGAACGGCATCGACCGGCCGGACGGCACCGCCTCGCGACGTCCTCGACGAGCACTTCGCCTGGGACGCCGATACGTGCGCGGACCGGCGGTGGGCGGCCTGCGCGGACGTGGTGACGGCGTGCGCGCCCCGGCCGGCGGGTGAGGCATGGGGCCTCCTGGAGCGCCTCCTGGCCGACCATCCGGGCGCCGCCCTGGCCGCCGTGGCACTGGCGGGCGGCGGCTGGGCGGTCGCGGGCGCCGGCTGGGGGGTCGCGGGCGCCGGCCGTCCTGCCGGCCTCACCGTCGGCCGGGGTGCGGGCAGGGGCGGGGGCGGAGGCGCAGAGTGCCATCCGCTGGTCCCGTCCTGCCTGCACGCCTACCTGGTGGCGGGCGGTTCACCGGCCGGCCTTGCGAGCGCGGATCTCGCCGTCACGGCACGTTGCGCGCCAGGCCTTCCCCGTCCCCGCCGGAGTCCGCCCCTTCGTCCGACCCCGACCCCGCCTCCGCCTCCGCCTCCGACCCCGACCCCGCCTCCGCCTCCGCCTCCGCCTCCGCCTCCGCCTCCGACGACAGCTCGTCCACGCGACCCCGTACGCGGCGGGCGTCCGCCGGGCTGGTGAGCTCGTAGCAGGCCAGCGCCCGCGTCAGCAGGTCCACCGCGCTGTGGTGGTCGCCGTGTTCGCGGGCGCTGTCGCCGAGCATTTCCAGCGCTCGGCCCTGCCAGTGCGTCGCCCCCGAGGCGGTGAAGACGGCGAGCGCCTCCGTCAGTCGGGCCGCGCCGGCCTCGTGGTCGCCGCCGAGCACGCGTGCCCGGCCGAGGAAGGCGAGGGCGCGGGCGGCGTCGTGCGGGTCGTTCACCGCCACGAGCGTCTCCCAGGCCTGGGAGAAGTAGCCCGCGGCCTGGTCGGGCCGGCCGGCCGCGAGGGCCGCCTCGCCCAGCACGGTACGGGCCAGCGCCGCGCCCCGCGGGTAGCCGCAGGCCTCCCACACGGTGATCGCCCGCCGCAGATACGGGCCGGCGACGCCGGGCCTGCCCGCCTCCCGGTGGCAGCGGCCGATGCCGAGCAGCGCCTGGCCTTCGCCCCGGGCGTCGCCCGCGGCGCGGGCGGCCCGCAGCGCCTCCGTGTAGCGGGCGGCGGCTTCGTCGTAGCGGCGGGCGACGTTCAGGCCGTTGGCGCCGGAGGTGAGCATCCGCCGTTCTGCGCGCGGGTCCCCGTCGCCGCGGGCGGCGGCGAGCCCGATGTCGTGCGCCTCGATCCACAGGTCGTAGTGGCGCAGCCGGATGAAGAACGGCCAGGTGGCGTCCACCAGTTGCCAGGCAAGGGCGTGCCAGCCGCGGACGGCGGCCTCCCGCATGGCGGCCATGAGGTCGAGGTGGTGGGCGTCCAGCCACTGGACGGCGCCGGGGTCGTCGGTGAACGGCACCGGCAGGTCGGGCAGGTGGACGTAGTCGCGGGGCAGCCCCACATGGGTCGGCGTCAGGCGCTGTTCGGCGGCGGCCGCGGTGTGCAGGAGCCAGTCGCACAGGCGCCGCAGGGTCACCTCGGGGCTGCCGTCCCCGCTGTCGGCCGCGCCCAGGCCCTGGGCGTGCACCCGGACCAGGTCGTGGAAGCGGTACGTGTCGGGTCCTGCGACCTCCAGGAGGTTGGCCTCCACGAGGGCGTCGAGGCGGTGCGCGGCCCAGCGCGGGGTCCGGGCGCAGGCGACCGCCGCAGCCAGCGTGTCGAAGGAGGCCAGCAGCGGGAGTTGGCCGAGCCGCCGGTAGAGGAGGGCCGCCTCGGCGTCGAGCACCGCGTAGGACGCGTCCAGGGCCTTGGCCACGGTGACCTCTCCTTCGACGTCGAGTGCCGCCAGCCCGTCCGCGTCCGGCGCCAGTGCCTCGGCGAGCGCGGCGACGGGCTGCCGCGGCCGGGACGCGAGCCGCGCCGACGCCAGGCACACCGCCAGGGGCAGGCCGGCGCACAGGTCCACCACCCGGCGGGCGTCGGCGAGTTCGCCGGACACCCGGTCAGCGCCGATGCCCAGCGCGAGCAACTCGACGCCGTCGGCGGCGTCGAAGCCGTGGAGGCGGTGGAAGTCAGCGCCGTCCAGGCCCAGTCCGCTCAGCCGGCGGCGGCTGGTCACCACGGCGACGCTGCCGGGGCCGACCGGCAGCAGGGGGCGTATCTGCGCGGCGGTGAACGCGTTGTCGAGGATGACGGCCAGCTTCGTGCCCGCCGACCGCGAGCGCCACTCGGCGGTCTGCTCGGCCAGGTCCGCGGGCACCGAGGACGCGCCGAGCGAGCGCAGGAAGCGCCCCAGGACCTCGCCCGCGGCCGCCGGCCCCTCCTCGGTGTGGCCGCGCAGGTCGGCGTACAGCTGACCGCCGGGGAAGTCGGCGGTGCGGCCGCTGAGCCAGCGGGAGACCAGGGTGGTCTTGCCGATGCCGGCCGGCCCGTTGACCACGATCAGCGGCGTGGCGGTGCTCTGGTCGCCGTGTCGCGCCAGCAGCCGGTCCAGGGCGGCGAGATCGTCGGCGCGGTTGATGAAGTGGCCGGGAACCGGCGGCAGTTGCCGGGGCACCGGCCTGGGCGGGGCGTAGACGTGGACGCCGCCCTGCACGTCCCTGGCCTGGATGGTGACCCCGGTCAGCTGCGCGTCTCCCGCGATGCTGTTGCGATGTACGCCGTACGGTGAACCGTCCATCTGCGCCCCCTTGTTCAGCCCGCGCACCTCGATCATCTGCCGCGCGCATATGCCACAGTCATCTTCGTGCGCATGAAACGCACGTCCCCGCCCTGAAGGCTGTAATCCGGCCAGGCCGTTCCCCCTCCCTGGTGACCGGGCGCATGCCCATGTCATGCTCATCATCAGGTACGGGGCCAGCGGGGAGGGGAGCGCTGGTGGAAATCCGGTTACTGGGGACGGTGTCCTTACGGGTGGGCGGCGAGCGCCTGGAACTCGGCTCGCTGAAGGAGCGGGCGGTCCTGGCCGCCCTCGCCCTGGACGTCGGACGTCCCGTCGCCCTGCACACCCTGGTAGGCCGCCTGTGGGACGGCGATCCGCCCCCGCACGGGCGGGAGAACGCCCACACCTACATCTCCCGGCTGCGCGGCCGGCTGCGCCGGGCCGGAACCACCCCGCACGCCCCGCAGATCACCAGCCGCGTCCACACCTACACCCTCGAAGCCGACCCCGAGACCGTCGACTGGCACCGCTACCAGCGCCTGGTCAACGACGCCGCCGCCACCGCGGAGGACGACCGCGCGGCAGAAGTCTTCCGGCAGGCCGAGGAGTTGTGGGAGGGCGAGGCACTCAGCGGAATCCCGGGGCTGTGGGCCGAGACCGCGCGCCGGACACTGTCCGAACGCCGCCTCGCGGCCGCCGTCTCCCGCACCGCCGTCGACCTGCGCCGCGGCCGCTTCCGTGAACTCGTCCCCGAATTGGCCGCGTTGACCGCGCAGCACCCGGACGACGAGACCCTGCTGGGCCACCTCACCCTCGCCTACTACGGCTGCGGCCGGTACGCCGAGGCGCTGCGGGTGTACGAGCAGGCGCGACGGGTGCTGATGACGGAGTACGGCGCCCTGCCGGGACCCGCGCTGGAACGCATCCACCTCGGCGTGCTCGACCACATCCCGGTGCCGGACCTGGTGCGCGCCGCCGCCCCCACCGCCCCGCGGAAGGGGATGCCCCGGGCCGCGGCGCGGGCGACCAGGATCCCGCGCCCGGAGCCCGACGGGGGCCGCGCCCCGCGGAATCTGCCCGGCCAGCCTCCCCTCATCGGCCGGCACGAGGAGTTGGCCCGCCTCACCGACTCCTTCGCCGCCACGGCGGACGGCCCGGTCGTCGCCCTGGAATCCGTCAGCGGCATGGGCGGCGTCGGCAAGACCGCCGTCGCCGTCCACACCGCCGCGCGGCTCGCGGACCGCTACCCGGACTCGCAGCTCTACCTGGACCTGCGCGCCCACTCCGCGCTCCAGGAACCGCTGACTCCCGCGGAAGCACTCACCGCGCTGCTGCGCGCGCTCGGCACCCCGTCCGCCAACATCCCCGTCGACGTGGATGATTTGGCCGAATTATGGCGCTCGATGCTGGCCCGGCGGCGCGCTGTCATCGTCCTCGACGACGTCGTGGACGCGCGGCAGGTCCGCCCGCTGCTCCCCCACGACACCCCGTCGCTGGTGCTTTTGACCAGCCGCCGCCACATCACCGGGCTGCCGACGGCCCGTCGTGTGCAACTCGACGTGCTGCCACGCCCGGACGCGATCGCGCTCTTCCGCCGCTTCGCGGGCGAGGACCGCACCCGGGACGTCGCGGCGGTCGGCCGGGTCGTCGACCTGCTCGGCAGGCTCCCTCTCGCCCTTGAGCTGATCGCCAGCCGGTTCCAGGCCCGCGGCGTCTGGACGCTGGCCACCCTCCAGGACCGCCTGACCCGCCCCGGGCGGCTCAACGAAATCCACGACACGGACGACAGGGACCTCACCCGTATCTTCTCCCTCAGTTATCGCACTCTCACCAAAGTGCAGCGCCAGGCATTCCGCCGGCTCAGCCTCCACCCGGGACCGGACATCACCGTCCCGGTTGCCGCCGCCCTCCTGAACGTCCCGCCGGACGCGGCGGAACGCATTGTCGAAGGCCTCCTGGCCAACCACCTTTTGCGCGAGCAGGTTCCCGACCGGTGCACGTACCATGATCTTCTCCACGAATACGCCCGCCATCTGGTCGGCACCGAGGACGACGAGCACCTGCGCGACCAGATCGTCCTCCGCTTGATCACCTTCTACGTCCAGGCCGTCGACCACGCCGACCGCGTCGCCTATCCGCGCAGGCTGCGCAATCCCGATGCGCCGGCCGACTACCCGGCGGGTATTGCGAGTTGGCCCGACGCCGAGGCCGCCGCGGCATGGCTGGCGAGCGAGCGCGAGAACATCCTGTCCGTCGAACGCTTCGCGGTGGCCCAGGGCCACCCCGACCTCGCCGCCCGGCTCGCCTTCGGCGTCGCCGGCTTCCTCAACGCCGAGTGCTACTGGCAGCACACCGTCGACGTGCTGCAGCGGGCGGTCGCCCACTGGGCAGAGCACGGCCCGCAACCGGACCTGTGCGGGGCGCTGCTCGACCTGTCCGACGCACTCGCCACCACGGGGCAGTACGAAGGCGCGGCCGACGCCGGCCGGCGCGCGCTGGACATCGCCCGCGCGACCGGCGACACGTCCGCCGAGGCGGAGGCGCTCCGCACCGTCGGCGCCCTCCAGTGGCACCGCGGCGAGCACACCGCAGCGCTTGAGTACTTTCAGCGGGCCTACACCCTGAAAGCCGAATCAGGTGACGTGTGGACCCTGTCCAGGCTCCACAACAATCTGGGCGTGACTCTGCTCTATCTCGGCGAGAACGAACGCGCCCTGGGGCATTTCCAGAAGGCGCGCTCCGGCTTTGTGGAAATGGCCGATGAAAGGCGGGCCGCGGGGGCTCTGGTGAACATCGGCGACTGGTTGTGGCGGACCGGAAGGCTCGACGATGCGCGGGACGCCTTCGAGGAGGCGACAAACCTGCTCGGCAGTTCCGGCTATCGGCACGAACAGGCAATCGCGCGGAGCAGCCTCGCCGACGTCCTCACCGAAATGGGAGACACCGAAAAGTCCCTTGAATTGTGCCGCGCCGCGCTTGAGGTGTTCACCTCACTGGCTGACAGGAAGAGCCAGGCCGACACGCTCATCAGCATGGGCGGGGCGCTCGGGAAGCGCGGTGACCGCGCGGAGGCCGTCACCTGCCTCACCGAAGCCCTGCAGGTCGCGCGGGATATCGGCGCGGCACACCAGGTCGCGGAGGCCCTGCGGGGCCTCGGCAGAGTCGAGTTCGAAGCGGGGCGGCTCGACGCCGCCGCGGAGCACCTCTCCGCCGCCGTGGCGACCGCCACCAGAATTCGCGACCTCGACGAAGTCGTGGAGGCACAGATGCTCCTGGCGGAGGTCCATCTGGCGTGCGGCGCATCGCGTACGGCTTACGCGCTGCTGCGGGACACATTGGACGCCGCCCAGGCCGGGAACCACCGGGAGACCGCGGCTATCAGGCGCCGCTTGGCGGAAGTGAAGCAGGGCCTGACCGACTGAGCCGGCCGCCGCATCAGGAGAAAGAACGCACGCGTCATCGTATCGCGGGCATGGGCGAGCCCAGCCCTTTTTTGCGCGCGGCTTTCACCCGGCAGTAGCGTTGCTGTCCACTGTTTCTCTTTGCACGCTACCGAAATCGGATGAACGTGAACAACGCTCGCATGCAGGCCATAGCCATGGTCGCCTCGGCCTGCCTCGCAGGGATGACCGTCGGCACCTCCGCGGCGACAGCGGCGGAGCCCACCTCCGTCACGGCGGTAAGCCTCCCGCATATGCCAGCGGCGAGTCAAGCCGCACCGTCGTCATCACCGGGCGCCAACTCCCCCACCCCGCAGGCGATCCAGGAGTCCGGCGGCCAGAGCCTGGCGAGCATCGCACCACACGCGGCTTCACCCGCCAAATGCATCATCATGTGGCAGCAGGCCCAGTACGCCCTCTTCGTCGAGAAGCGGACCGGCGACACGGCCCCCGCTTCATACGCCGTGACGGACATATAGCCGGGGCCGTCTCGCAGCGGTTGCGCTGCCCTGCGGGATGCGGGCGACGCCGGGAAGCGGCACTTCGGCCGCTGCACGGCCGCCCGCGGGCCGCCGCTCGGCCCGCGGGAAGGCCCGCGGGAACCCGCGGGAAGGCCCGCCCGCGGGGCACTGAAACACCTCGTCCGTACGCGTACACCTCCGGGTCCGGCCGCTCGTGGCAGACTCGGGGGCGGAAGTGCTACAGGGCTGTAGACAGTGGCGCCGGCAGCGGCGCCGGGACGGGGCGGTGCGCGGGTGAGTGCCTGGGTGCTGTTCGCGACGGTGTTCGTCGCCTGCGCGGTGGAGGCCGTCGAGGCGCTGACCATCGTGCTGGCCGTGGGGACCAGCCGGCACTGGGGGTCGGCGCTGCAGGGCACGGGCGCCGCGCTGGTCGCGCTCGCGGCCACCGTCGGGGCGCTCGGGCCGGCCATCGGGCTGATCCCGCTGGGCGCGCTGCGGTTGGTGGTCGGCGGGCTGCTGCTGGTGTTCGGGCTCCAGTGGCTGCGCAAGGCGGTGCTCCGCGCGTCGGGCCACAAGGAGCTGCACGACGAGGAGGCCCGCTACGCCCGGCAGGTCGCCGCCGCCGAGGCCGCGGGCACCGGCGGGCGCGGGGTCGTACGCGACTGGTACGCCTTCACGCTGTCCTTCAAGGGAGTGTTCCTCGAAGGCCTCGAAGTCGCCTTCATCGTGGTCACGTTCGGGACCAACCAGCACGACGTGCCGGTGGCGGTGCTGGGCGCGGCCGCCGCCGTGGCGGTCGTCGCGGGCGTCGGTGTCGCGGTGCGCGCACCGCTGGCCAAGGTGCCGGAGAACACCATGAAGTTCGCCGTCGGCACGATGCTCACCGCCTTCGGCCTGTTCTGGTCGACGGAGGGCACGGGCGCGGACTGGCCGGGCGGGGACGTGGCCGTGCTGGTCATCGTCCCGGCCGTCGCGGCCCTCGCCGCGGGCTGCGCCGCCCTGCTGCGGCGCGACAACACGACGGGAGCGGCGGGGTGATGCGGCGGCTGCGCGCCTTCGGCGCCTTCTGGTACGACTTCGTGGTCGGCGACGACTGGCGTATCGCGCTCGGCGTCGTCCTCGCGCTCGGCGCGACCGCGGCCCTGGTGGCGGCGGGCGTCAACGCCTGGTGGCTGCCGCCGGCTGCGGTGGTCGCCCTGCTCGCGCTGTCGCTGCACCGCGCGGTCCGGCGCTGATCGTGCGTACTGGCGTACGACCCGGGACCCGGTGGGCGGGTCCGGCGTTCCGCATTCCGTGACACGGGGACGAACAAGCGGGGCATACCTGGGGTCCGGAGGCCGAACGCCGGGCTGTTCTCCACCCGGTTGACCGCGGGGGCGGCCGGCGGCGACACCAGCAGCGGCGCGTACCCGGTGCCGCCGGGCAAGACGCTGCGGCTGACCGACCTGGTGCCGGAGAACCCGCAGGGCGACTCGGGCACGGTCACGATCGCGGTCGGCGGCAAGACGCTGCTGGCGCCGGCGCTGGAGAACTTCCGCGAGCAGGACTTCCACTGGGCCTCGGCGATCCTGGTCACCGAGGGCCAGAAGGTGACGATCACCGTCTCCTGCCGGCAGCCCGGCACCCCCGCCGGGTTCGGGAGCGGCCCCGACGAACTGCGCGGCCGCGGCCGCGATCAGCGGAACGCTGGAGTAGCCGCGGCGGCGGTGGGCTCCCCGCACCGCGACCCGCACAAAGGCGAGTCCGTACGCACCGGGCTGCCGCCGGCCGGCCGGGGAGCCGACCCCGCCGGGTGCGCACCCCGGTCGCGGGCGGTAGGGTCGCCCGCGGCTGGGGAGCCGGCGTAGACGGGTGCGTGCTGACGATGCTGCCTACCTCCCCCTTCTGGTACGACCGGCCCGCGCCGCGCTGGGCCGAGGGCATGCCCGTCGGCAACGGCCGCCTCGGCGCGATGGCGTGGGGGCCGCCGACCGAGCAGCGCTTCTCCCTCAACGAGGACACCTTCTGGTCCGGGCCGCCGTCCGCCGCACCGCCCGACGTGCCCGCGGGGCTGCTCGACGACGTACGGGCCGACCTGCGGGCCGGGCGGCACGTGGCCGCGGGGGAGAAGCTCAAGGCCGCGCAGGGGCGCGGGGCTGAGGCCTTCCAGCCGGTCGGCGACCTCGTCCTGCGGACGGCGGACGGCGGCGGTGGCCTGGTCCGCGAGCTGGACCTGCGGGACGGGGTGGCCCGGCAGTTCACCGGCGGCGTCCTCCAGGAGGTCCTCGCGGACACCGCGACCGGCCTGCTGCTGATCGGCCTGCGCACCGACCGGCCCGGCGGACTCGACGCGGAGCTGTTCTGGCGTACGCCCCAACTGCGCCACCAGGTCCGGCCCTTCGGCGAGGACGGGCTCGCGCTGCTGCTGACCGCGCCCTCCCACGTCGGGGACGACGCGGACCGCGGGCCGGTCGTCGAGCACGACGACCCCGCGATGAGCGCGGCCGCGCTGGTGCGCGTGCGCTGCGCGGGCGGTGACGTCACCGCGGACGGCGACCGGTTGCTGCTGCGCGGCGTCGCGGCCTGCACCCTGCTGGTCGACGTGCGCACCGGCTTCGCGGGTCGCGACCGTACGCCCTTGGGCGACCCCGAGGAGTGCTTGCGCCGGGCGGCCGCCACCATCACGGCGGCCTGGCCGCTCCCCTGGTCCGACCTGTACGACGCCCACACCGCCGAGCACCGCGCCCTGATGGACCGGGTACGGCTGCACCTGCACGACGTGCCGCCGCCCGGGGCGCTGCCCCTCGACGTACGGCTACGGGACTCGGCCGCCGACGACGGGCCGCGGGACGAGCAACTGGCGCCGTTGCTCTTCGACTTCGGACGCTACCTGCTGCTCGCCTCCTCCCGCCCCGGCACCCAGGCGGCCCACCTCCAGGGCCTGTGGAACGACTCGGTGACCCCACCCTGGCACTGCGACTACACCGTCAACATCAACACGCAGATGAACTACTGGCCCGCGGAGAGCACAGCCCTGCCCGAATGCCACCAGCCGCTGCTGGACCTCGTCGCCGAACTCGCCGCCGCCGGCACCGGGGCAGCCCGCGCGCTCTACGGCACCGACGGGTGGACCTGCCACCACAACACCGACCTGTGGCGGGCCACTTGGCCTGTCGGGGACGGCAACGACGACCCCATGTGGTCGCACTGGCCGCTCGCCGGCGCCTGGCTCTCCCTGCACCTGGCCGAGCACTGGCGCTACGGCCGCGACGCGGACTTCCTGCGCGAACGCGGCTGGCCCGTCGCCGCAGGTGCCGCGCGGTTCCTGCTCGGGCTGCTCACCGAGGACGCCGACGGGTATCTCGTCACCGGCCCCGCCACGTCGCCGGAGAACCGTTTCTCGACGGCGGACGGCCCCGCGTCCGTGGACCTGTCCACGGCTATGGACCTCACGCTGGCCCGCGAACTCTTCGGCTTCCTCGCCGAATCCGCCCCGGAGGCCGGCCCCGCGGCGGACGCGGCCCTGCTCGCCGACATCGCCGCCGCGCTGCCGCGGCTGCGGCCGCTCGGCGTCGGCAGCCGCGGCGAGCTCCTCGAATGGCACGTCGAGCGGCCCGAGACCGAGCCGCACCACCGCCATCTCTCGCACCTGGTCGGCCTCTTCCCGGGCGCCGCCCTCACCCGTCCGCGGCTGCGGGCGGCGGCCAGGCGCAGCCTGGAGCTGCGCGGCGACGAGGGCACGGGGTGGTCCACGGCGTGGAAGATCGGCCTGTGGGCACGCCTCGGCGACGGCGCCGCCGCGCACCGCCTGCTCGGCGTGATGCTCCGCCCGGTGGAGTCCGACGCGGACGGCGGCGGCGTCTACCCGTCGCTGCTGTGCGCGCACCCGCCCTTCCAGATCGACGGCAACTTCGGGGCGACGGCGGGCATCGCGGAGCTTCTCGTCCAGTCGCACGGTGACGTCCTCGACCTCCTGCCCGCACTCCCGCCGGCCTGGCCCGCGGGCGAGGTGCGCGGGCTCCGCGCCCGGGGCGGCGTGACCGTCGAGCACCTCGCGTGGTCGGCCTCCACGCTGCGCTCCGCGATCCTGCGCGCGGAGCGCCCCACCACCCTCCGCGTCCGCTGGCCCTCCACCCCCACCCCCCGCACCCTCACCCTCCCCCCGGGCCGCCCCTACCACCTCACCCCGTAACCGGCCGCCCTTGCGCAGGGCGGCGCCCTCCGCCGGCCGCGGCGGTTGTGGGGTTCCCCCTGCGCAGGGGGAACGCCGCCAGGGGCGCATGGGGGCATCCCCAGGCGAAGGTCTGGGAGAGGACCGAACAGCCCCTTTGGGCCGGTGACGACCCGCGCCCCGGTGGGAGCTGAGCGCGCAGTTCTCCCCCAGAGCTACGCCTGGGGGTACCCCCACGCGCCCCTGGGGTTACCCCCTTCCCGAAGGGGAGCCCCCCGGTCTCCGCGCCCCGCGCAAGGCGCACCCCCTGCGCAAAGGGAACCGCCGAACCCCCACGCCCGGCGAAAAGCGCACCCCGGCGCACGGGGCACCCCACCGGCGCCGCGCCCAGCGGAAGCGCACCCCCGTGCGGCGGATGCTCAGCCGGAGAAGGTGAAGGTGTGGAGCCGGAGCTCACCCCGCAGGGTGATGTGGAGGTCGTGGACGCCGGACGCGGGGGCCGGGAGGTCTGCGGTGATCCGGGTCCAGGCGTAGCGGTCGCCCGTCGACGGGACGGCGAGCGTGGCCACGAGCGCATCGCCGGCCCGGACTTCCAGGGCCGCCGCGCCGGGCGCCGTACGGGAGACCTCCGCCGAGAAGGCGCGCGCGCCGTCGAGGGGGACGGCACGGTAGAGGAGCGTCCCCGAGGCGCCGGACGGCGCCACCGCGTCGCCGTCGACCGGCGTGAAGTCGACGATCGTGACGCCCTCGTAGTCGTCGAAGTCGACCGCACGGACCCGGTGCCCGACGACCTGGCGCGGCGCGGGCGCGGGGCCGCTCACCGTGAGGGCCGCCGCCAGCGGCAGGTCCGCGGACGAGCGCCCGGCCAGCACCTCGTACGCGCCGGCCTCGACGGCGAAGTCGCCCTCGGCCACGGACCAGTGGGCCAGCGCGTCGCCCGCCGCCAGCGGGAAGGAGACCCGCTCCGACGCGCCCGCGGCGAGCCGCACCTTCCGGTAGCCGGCGAGCTTCAGGCGCGGCGCCTGGTAACCGGCCGCGTCCACCGCCCGGACGTACAGCTGCACCGTCTCGACCCCGTCCCGCGCACCGGAGTTGGTGACGGTGACGGTCGCCGTCACGGAGCCGTCCTGCGGGATGCCGGCCGCGTCGAGCGCGAGGTCGGTGAGGGTGAACCGCGTGTAGGACAGCCCGTGCCCGAACGCGTAGAGCGGCGCGGCCCGGTGGTACTGGTAGGTCCAGCCGGCCTTGATGATGTCGTAGTCGAGCCGCCCGGGCAGCTCGTCGTCGCCGCGGTACCAGGTCTGCGGGAGCCGCCCCGACGGGTCCGCCTCGCCGAGCAGCACCGCGGCCAGCGCCCGGCCGGTCTCCTGGCCGCCGTGCGAGGTCCACAGCACGGCGGGCACGTGCGCGTCGGCCCAGTCGACCGCGTAGGGGTAGCTGCTCATGACGACGAGCACCGTCTCGGGCCGCGCGGCGACGACCTCCCGCAGCAGCCGGTCCTGCGCGGGCGCGAGGGCGATGCCGGCCCGGTCCTGCGTCTCGCGGCCGTTGATCAGCGGGTCGTTGCCGACGACCAGGACGACGGCGTCGGCGCCCGCGGCGGCCGCGACGGCCTCGGCGACGCCGTCGCGCACCACCGTGCGCGTGAAGTGCTCGGCGTCCGCCGCCCGTTCGGCGGTGAGGGCCACCGCACCGCTGCCGGGGTCGACCACGGCGTAGCGCCCGCTGTACACAGAGCGCAGCGCCTCCGTACCGTCGCCGAGCGGTTCGAGCCGGAAGGTCTCGTGCACGTCCCAGCCGGCGGGCTGTACGCGGTCGGCGGCGAGCGACTGGTCGGCGTCGACGAGCCCGGCGTAGCGGCCGGTACGCGCGTTGCGCAGGGTCAGGACGCCCAGGTCCCAGTCGAAGAGGTCGAACTGGGCGGCGTCGTCCCCGGGTTGCGTGTCGGTCACGACGAGGCAGGCGTCCGCCCCGGCCGCGGTGAGCAGTCCCCCGGTGGACGCGGCGCGCAGCGCGATGCGGTCGACGCCCTCGACCACGACGGTCGAGCCGCCGCGCGCGCCGACGGCCGCGCGCAGCCCGTCCGCAACGGTCACCCGGTAGGGCATCGTGCCGCTGTACCAGTCCTCGGAGAGGCTGTCGGCGAGCGGCCCGACGACCGCGACCCGCCGCCCTTCGACGGCAAGCGGCAGCACCCCGGCAGCGTTTCCGGCGCCGCCCGAGACCGCCCCGCCCGAATCCGCACCCCCCGAGACCGCCCCGCCCGAGACCGCCCCGCCCACCGCCTCGTTCCGCAGCAGCACGATCGACTCGGTGGCGGCCCGCAGCGACAGCGCCCGGTGCCCGGGCGAGTCGACGACGTCCCAGCCGGTGCCGGCGTACGGCCCCTGCCCGGGGTCGAACTCGCCGAGCCGGAACCGGATTTCGAGCTGCCGCCGCACCGCCCGGTCGACGTCGGCCGCGCTGATCAGCCTGCGGTCGAGCGCCTCGGTGAACCGGCCGAAGGTCGTCTGCGTGTCCTCGCCGTGGTCGGTGAAGGAGTCGATGCCGGCCTTGAGCGCGGCCGCGTGCGCGGCGGCGTGGTCGTCGAAGTAGTGCTCGGGGTCGACCAGGTTGGACGGCGCCTCGGCGTCGCTGACGACGAACAGCTCGTGCCCGGTCGGCCGCGCCCACCGCCGCAGCTCGCTCTCCAGCAGCGGACTGACATGGCAGGGTCGGCCGTTGACCAGGTTGTACGCCGCCATCACGCCGGTGGCGGAGCCGTTGGCGACGGCCGGCCTGAAGGCCGCGAGGTCGTACTCGTGCAGCACCCGCGGGCGCACGCCCGACGACGTGGTGGTGCGGTCGTCCTCGTTGTTGTAGGCGAGGAAGTGCTTCAGGATCGGGGCTGTACGCAGCCGCTCAAGGTCGCCGCCGGCCATGCCGCGGCAGAACGCGTCGCCGAGGCGGGCGGAGAGCAGGGCGTCCTCGGAGTAGCCCTCCTCGTTGCGGCCCCAGCGCGGGTCCCGCAGCAGGTTGACCACCGGCGCCCACGCCTGGAGGCTGTGCCGCCCGGTGCCGATCGCCGGGGTCCTGTGGTGGTGGAAGGCCCGCACCTCGGTCGACGTGGCGGTGCCGACCGCCTCGATCAGCTCGTCGTCCCAGGTCGCGCCGAGTCCGACGGCCTGCGGGAAGGTGGTGGCGGGGCCGAGCCAGGCGACGCCGTGCAGCGCCTCGGTGCCGGTGCGGAAGGGCTCGACGCCCAGCCGCGGGACCGCGGGACCGTACTGGTGCAGCATCGCGATCCGCTCGTCGGGCGTGAGCCGGGACAGCAGGTCGTCGATGCGCTCGCCCAGCGGGCGCGCGGGATCGCGGAACGGCAGCTGGTCCACGGGCGGCTCGGCGGGCAGCTCGGCAGGCACGGAGACGGTACTCACAGCGGGAAACCCCTTGCAGAGTGCGGCGTTGGGCCGGCGTTCGGGCGCTGACGGGACCGGTCCGACAGCGGGCGTCCGCACCGGTGGTGAAACGCTTCGACGCTGACATGTGGATCGTGGCCGTGTCAACCATGTCACCGCGACTGATCATTCGGTGGACCGACACCGCTCGCTACGCCCCAACACCCGTGCTGGCCAGGCAGAATGGCAGAATCCAGCGCTCAGCACCGTCGACGAATTCTTTCTGCGCAACCACTTGTCGAACTGATAGGCCGTGGCTAGTCTCGCCGCAACGTCGAAGCGCTTCGATTGATGCGGACGGCATCCGCCGCTGCGACGCCCAGGACTTCTCCCACCTGCACGACGCTCGTCACGGAACCTCTCAGGCGAAGGGCCGCCCCATCATGAGCATCGAGTTGAACCGCAGATCCTTTGTGAACGGCGCGGTCGCCGTCGCCGGCGCCGCAGCCATGTCCCCGCTGATCGCCGCGTGCGGCGGTGGCGGCAGCAACAGCACGACCCGGCGCAAGGGCGGTACGAACAGCAAGAAGGGCGCGGCGGCCGCGCTGCCGACCTACGTGGCGAGCACCGCGGTGCAGGCCGACATCCCCTCGACGACCGGCGCCGGCAGCGCGGTCACCGACCCGGGCTTCCTGAAGTACCCGGCGAACCCCGCCAAGTCCGTCTCCGAGATCCCCGGCGCGGGCGGCAGCTACACCGCGCTGACCCCGCTGTGGGGCACCATCCCGGCGGCGAACAACCCCTTCTACCAGGCCGTGAACAAGGCCCTGGGCGCCACGCTCACCATGAAGCCGGCCAACGGTGTCACGTACGACACCACCATCACGACCCTGACCGCGGCCCGCAAACTCCCCGACTGGGTGCAGCTGCCGGGCTGGTGGAACTCCAACTTCAAGGTCGGCGAGCTGTGCGGCACCCAGCTGGCCGACCTCACCCCGTACCTGGCCGGGGACAAGGTCAAGAAGTACCCGAACCTCGCCGCGATCCCCAGCGGCGCGTGGACGGCCGGCATGTGGCAGGACAAGCTCTACGGCATACCGAGCTTCTCCAGCGGCTTCGGCCTGCCCGGCCAGTACTTCTACCGCGGTGACGTCTTCGAGTCGAAGGGCATCAACGCCGACGACATCAAGTCCTGCGACGACCTGCTGAACCTGGGCAAGGAGCTGACCGACGCCAAGGGCAACGTGTGGGCCTTCGACGACCTGTGGCCGTACATCCACGAGATGTTCGACTTCTCGCAGAAGTTCACCGTCACCGGCGGCAAGCTGGTGCACAAGTACGAGCAGCCGGAGTTCATCGAGGCGCTCAACTGGTGCTACAAGGTCGCCAAGTCCGGTTACGTGCACCCCGACGCGCTGGCGGGCAACAACAACGACGCCAAGACCCGCTTCTACGCCGGCAAGGTGCTGATCACCGCAGACGGCACCGGCGCCTGGAACGAGGCCGACGCGCAGGCGGGCCAGGCGGCGACCAAGAGCTACCGCAGGGAGTCCTTCAAGCCCTTCTCGGCGGACGGCACCAAGCCGCCGCGGCTGTTCCTGTCGTCCTCCGCGGGCGAGTTCAGCTACCTCAACGCGAAGCTCAAGCCCGCGCAGATCGAGGAGTGCCTGCGGATCGCCGACTACATGGCCGCCCCCTACGGCACCGCCGAGTACACCCTGGTCAACTTCGGCGTCGAGGGCGTCGACTACAGCCACGGCGCCAACGGGCCGACGCCCACCAAGTCCGGACTGGCCAACGTGCAGGCGCAGACCTTCCCGTTCCTGGCGACCCCGGTCAACGTCATCTCCAACCCGGACTACCCGCAGCTGACCCGGGACCGCTGCGCGTGGAACTCCGAGGCGGCCAAGTACGCCTACAAGCCGGTGTTCTGGAACATGAACATCACCGTGCCGCAGCGCTACGCCACCGCCGACGCCGGGCAGGCCGTGGAGGACACCATCAAGGACGTCTACCACGGCATCAAGCCGGTCTCCGCCTTCCAGGACGCGCTGAGCACCTGGAAGGGCAGCGGCGGCGGCGACGCCCTCGTCCAGTGGTACCAGACGACCGTCATGGACAAGCTCGGCACCGGCCAGTAGGTCAGGCCGGAACGCATCACCGAGGAGGAACGATGGCGTCGACCGTCGCCGAACAGGGCGAGGACGAGCGGGACAAGAGCGGGCAGCCGGCCGGCGACGGGGGTGCCGGCCGTACGGCCGCGGGCAGCGTACAGCCGGAGGTCCGGCGCAACTGGCGCGTCCGGCTGCGCAGGGACAAGTCGCTGATCCTGATGACGCTGCCCGCCGTGGCGCTTCTGCTGGTCTTCAACTACCTGCCGATGGTCGGCACCATCACCGCCTTCCAGTACTACGACCCGCTGGACGGGATACGGAACAGCGAGTGGGCGGGCTTCGCCAACTTCCGCCAGCTCTTCGGCGACCCGCTGTTCTGGCACGCGATGGAGAACACCCTCTACATCAGCGCGGTGCAGCTGATCCTGTTCTTCCCGATCCCGATCCTGCTCGCGCTGCTGCTCAACTCGGTGCTCAACTCCCGCATCCGCTCGATCATCCAGGCCATCACCTTCCTGCCGCACTTCTACTCGTGGGTGCTGGTCGTCACCCTCTTCCAGCAGATGCTCGGCGGCGCGGGACTGCTCAACCACTTCCTGCGGTCGCACGACATGGGCACGTGGGACGTGATGACCGACCCGCACACCTTCTCGCTGCTGGTCACCTCGCAGGTGGTGTGGAAGGACGCCGGCTGGGGGATCATCGTCTTCCTCGCGGCGCTGTCCGCGATCGACCAGAACCTCTACGAGGCGGCCGCGTCCGACGGTGCGGGGCGCTGGCGGCGCATGTGGCACATCACGCTGCCCGGCATGCGCGGCGTCATCGTGCTGATGCTGGTGCTGCGGCTGGGCAACGCGCTGTCGGTCGGCTTCGAGCAGCTGCTGATCCAGCGCTACGCCGTCGGCCACGACGCCGCCGACGTGCTCGACACCTTCTCCTTCTACTACGGCATCGGCACCCAGAACTACAGCTACGGAGCTGCCGCGGGCATCTTCAAGAGCGTGATCTCGCTGCTGCTCATCTGGGGTGCCAACAAGCTGGCCCACCGCTTCGGCGAGGACGGACTGTACCGGAAATGACCACCCTCACCGCACCTTCCGCAGGCGGGCGCAGCCGTCCGCGCCACCCGAACCGCCCGTCCTGGGAGGAGCCGCCGTCCGTCGCGGGCGAGGGCGCCAAGGGCCTGACGCTGGGCGCCGTGGTGGTGCTCATCCTGCTGCCGCTCTACTGCGTCGTCCTCACCAGCTTCTCCACGCCGGGGGCGATCAACCGGGCCGGCGGCCTGGTCATCGTCCCCGACGGCCTGACCACGGACGCGTACACCACGATGCTCAGCGACGACACCGTGCGCCGGTCGCTGCTGGTGACGCTGGGCATCACCGTCGTCGGCACCGCGATCTCGATGGCGGTGTCGGTGCTGTGCGCGTACGGCCTGTCGCGCTCGCGCTCGCTCGGCCACCGCTTCCTGCTGCTCGTGCTGGTCGTCACGATGTTCGTCAACGGCGGCCTGATCCCGACCTTCCTGGTGGTCAACGGGCTCGGCGGCTTCGGCAAGTACTGGGCGCTGATCCTGCCGAGCGCGGTGAGCGTCTTCAACATCCTGGTCCTGCGCAGCTTCTACTCCTCCACCGCGGCCGAACTCATCGACGCGGCACGGATGGACGGCGCGAGCGAGTGGCGCATCCTGTGGTCGGTGGTGCTGCCCACCTCGCGCGCGGTGACCGCCGTCATCTCGCTGTTCTACGCGGTCGGTTACTGGAACACCTTCTTCAACGCCATGCTCTACCTGTCGGCCGACAGCCAGAAGTGGCCGCTGCAGATGGTGCTCTACGAGTACGTGAACCGGGGTATGAACATGCCAGGGCAGGTGAACAGCGGCTTCGGTGTCGCCGGCCACTCGCAGACCGCCCCGCTGTCACTGCAGATGGCGGTCGTGGTCCTCACCCTGCTCCCGATCACCATCGTCTTCCCGTTCATGCAGAAGCACTTCGCGAAGGGCATGCTTACCGGGGCGATCAAGGGCTGACCCCACAGACAGGGCCGGTCCCGCGCGCCCATCCCCCGCTGCGTGACGGGACCGGCCCCCAGGCGACACCACGAACAACCGGCAGCACGAAACGAAGGGTTCACCAGCATGGTGACACTGGCTGAGGTGGCCAAGCACGCGGGCGTCTCCGCGAGCACCGTGAGCTACGTCCTCAGCGGCAAGCGCTCGATCTCGTCCCCGACAAGGGAGCGCGTCGAGAAGGCGATCAGCGAGCTGGGGTACCACCCCAACGCCGGCGCCCGCGCCCTGGCCGGGAAGCGGTCGCACATCATCGCGCTGGTCGTCCCGCTCAGGACCGACGTCTATGTGCCGATCATGATGGAGATCGCCATCTCCGTGACGGTGGCGGCACGCAGCCACGGCTACGACGTGCTGCTGATCACCAACGACGAGGGTCCCGAGGGCGTACGCCGGGTCGCCGCGAGCGGTCTGGCCGACGGGGTGATCCTGATGGACGTCGAGCTGGACGACGCCCGCATCCCCGTCCTGCGCGAGACCGGTACGCACGCGGCGCTGATCGGCCTTCCCGCCGACACCCGCGGACTGGCCTGCGTGGACCACGACTTCGCCGGGGCGGGCGCGCTGTGCGCCGAGCACCTGGCCGACCTCGGCCACCAGGACATCGCCTTCATCGGCTACGCGCCCGGCGTCTACCAGCGGCACGCCGGGTACGCCGAGCGGACCCTGAGCGGCTTCCGCGAGCGGGCGGCCCAGCGGGGCCTGCGGGTGCTGCACCGGCCGTGCGAGGGCAGTTACGAGAGCACGGCGGGCGCGCTGTCCCGCATCCTCGCCGACCGCCCGGCCACCACCGGCTTCGTGGTGCAGAACGAGGGCGCGATCGGACCGCTGCTGAGCCTGCTGCGCACCAGCGGCCGGGTCGTTCCCGAAGACGCCTCGGTGGTCGCGCTGTGCCCGGATCCGCTGGCCGAGCAGTACTCGCCGCGGCTGACCGCGGTGACCGGCCCGGCCCACGAACTCGGCCGCCAGGCGGTGGCGTTGGTGATGAACCGGCTCGACGACCGGCCCACCGCCGAGGTCAGCCTGCTCACCCCGGTGCTCACCCCGCGCGAGAGCAGCGGCCCCGCGCCGGTCCGCTGACCGCCTCTCCCCTTCTCCCCTTCCCCCTTTTCACCGACACCTCGTTCCGCACCACCCGAGCAGCACAGGGAGCCTTCGCATGCCCACCTTCTTCCGCGATCTCGGCCACGCCCTGGAGTGGCGGGCCAAGGGCGAGACCCTGCGCGTCGAGGCATGGGGTCCCGACGCCGTCCGCGTCCGCGCCGTCGCGAGCGGCGACCTGCTCGACGGCCTGCCGGGCGCGCTGCTGGAGACCCCCACGCTGCCCGCCGCCCCCGTGGTGACCGTCGGCGAGCACTCCGCGACCCTCGTCAACGGCGCGCTCACCGTACGGATCGACGCCGGCACCGAAGGGCGGCTGACCCCCGATCTGCCCGGCGCCGCAGGCCGGTTGACGTTCCTGCGCACCGCGGACGGCAGCGAGCTGCTGGCCGAGGAGCCGCACCACTTCTGGTGGCCGGGGCCGCGCCTGCACACCGCGACCGGCAACGGCTACCACCGCTTGGAGCAGCGCTTCCGCGCCTACGACGACGAGCGCTTCTTCGGCCTGGGCCAGCACACCCACGGCATGCTCGACCAGAAGGGCGCAGTGATCGACCTGGTGCAGCGCAACGCCGAGGTCAGCATCCCCTTCCTGGTCTCCAGCCGCGGCTACGGGCTGCTGTGGAACTCCCCCGCCATCGGCCGGGTCGAGCTGGCCGCGACCGGCACCCGCTGGGTCGCCGACAGCGCCCGGCAGATCGACTACTGGGTCACCGCGGGCGAGCCGGCCGACATCCTGCGCCACTACGCCGACGCCACCGGGCACGCCCCCGTGCTGCCCGAGTGGGCGGCCGGCTTCTGGCAGTGCAAGCTGCGCTACCGCACCCAGGAGGAACTGCTGGAGGTGGCCCGCGAGTACCGCCGCCGGGGGCTGCCGCTCGACGTCATCGTCTGCGACTTCTTCCACTGGACGCATCTGGGCGACTGGCGCTTCGACCCCGCCGAGTGGCCCGACCCGCAGGCCATGGTCGACGAACTCACCGCGATGGGCGTGCGGTTGATGGTCTCGGTGTGGCCGTCGGTCAGCCCGGCCAGCGACAACTACCACCCGATGGGCGACCAGGGGCTGCTGGTCGGCACCGAGTACGGCCCGCTGGCGCACGCCGACTGGCCGGACAAGGGCCTCGGCGCGTACTCGGCGCAGGTCGCCTTCTACGACGCGACGAGCCCCGAGGCGCGCGCGTACGTATGGGACCGGCTGCGCGACAACTACCTGGCGCACGGCGTGAAGGTCTTCTGGCTCGACGCCTGCGAACCCGAGCTGAAGCCCGGCTACCCGGCCAACCTGCGCTACCACGCGGGACCGGGCCTCGAAGTCGGCAACCTCTACCCGCGGGAGAACGCCCGGATGGTCTGGGACGGCCTGCGCGCGGCCGGCGAGACCGAGATCGTCTCGCTCAACCGCTCGTCCTGGGCGGGCGCCCAGCGCTACGGGGCCGCGCTGTGGTCCGGCGACATCGCCACCACCTTCGCGTCGCTGCGCACCCAGATAGCGGCCGGCCTGAACGTGATGATGTCCGGCATCCCCTGGTGGACCACCGACATCGGCGGCTTCCACGGCGGCGACCCCGGCGACCCGGCCTACCGCGAGCTGCTCGTGCGCTGGTTCCAGTACGGCGCCTTCTGCCCGCTGTTCCGGCTGCACGGCTTCCGCGGACCCGAGCAGGTCCTGGAACCGGCGATGACCGGCCTGGACAACGAGGTGTGGTCGTACGGCGAGGAGGCGTACGAGATCCTGCGCGGCTACCTCCTGCTGCGCGAGCGGCTGCGCCCCTACCTGATGGCGCAGATGCGGGCGGCCGCCGAGCGCGGACTGCCGCCGATGCGGCCGCTGTTCGTCGACTTCCCCGCCGACGCCGCCAGTTGGGCGGCGGCCGACTCCTTCCTGTGCGGTCCCGACCTGCTGGTCGCCCCCGTGGTCGAGGCAGGTGCGCGGGAGCGCGAGGTCTACCTGCCGGCGGGCGTGCGCTGGACCGACGCGTGGACCGGGCAGGCCTACGAGGGCGGCACGACGGCCCTGGTGGCGGCGCCCCTGGAGCGCATCCCGCTGTTCCTGCGGGACGGTGCGCAGCTGCCGATCGCCGCGGAGGCGTCATGACCGGCGGCCCCACCGGCGGCCCCACCGGGGGCCTGACCGGCCGGCTCGGCGGGCGGCTGGCCTTCGGCGGCGACTACAACCCCGAGCAGTGGGACGAGTCCGTGTGGAAGGAGGACGACCTGCTGATGCGCTGGGCGCACGTCAACCTCGCCACGGTCGGGGTCTTCTCCTGGGCGCTGCTCGAACCCGAGGAGGGACGCTACGACTTCGGGTGGCTCGACGCGCACCTGGACCGGCTGCACGCCAACGGTGTCGCCGTCGACCTGGCGACGCCCACGGCGTCACCGCCGCCGTGGTTCACCCTCGCGCACCCCGACGCGATGCCCGTCACCGACACGGGCGTACGCCTCACCCACGGCAGCCGCGACACGTACTGCCTGGCCGCGCCCACCTACCGGCAGGCCGCGCTGCGCATCGCGACCGCGCTCGCCGAGCGCTACGGCGAGCACCCGGCCGTGGCGATGTGGCACGTCCACAACGAATACGCCACCGTCTGCTGGTGCGACCACGCGGCGGCCGCCTTCAGAACCTGGCTGCGCGCCCGCCACGGAACCCTGGACGCGGTCAACGAGGCCTGGGGAACGGCCTTCTGGAGCCAGCGCTACGGCTCGTGGGACGAGATCCTGCCGCCGCGCGCCACCCAGTGGCACCGCAACCCCGGACTCGCCCTGGACTACCGCAGGTTCTGGTCGGACGAGGCGCTGGCCGCCTACCGCGAGCAGCGCGACGCGATCCGCGCGCACACCGCACCCGACCGCCCCGTCACCACCAACCTGATGCTGCCCGGCTACCAGACGCTCGACCTGTGGTCCTTCGGCCGCGAGGTCGACGTCGTCGGCATCGACCACTACCCGTGCGGGCCGGGCCTGGACGCGGCCGCCGACATCGCCTTCGGCGCCGACCGCGCCCGCTCCTTCGGCGGCGGCAAGCCGTGGCTGCTGGTCGAGCAGGGCGCCAACACCGTCTACACCGCGGACCGCACGCTGCCGAAGGAGCCGGGCGACATCCTGCGCCACTCGCTGGCGCACATCGCCCACGGCTCGGACGGCGCGCTGTTCTTCCAGTGGCGGCAGTCGAAGGCCGGAGCCGAGGTGTGGCACTCGGCGATGGTCCCGCACGCCGGACCCGACTCCCGGATCTTCCGCGAAGTCGCCGACACCGGCGCGGTGGTGGCCCGGCTCGGGGAGGTCACGGGCTCCGTCGTACGGGCGCAGGCGGCCGTGCTGCACGACTCCGACTGCTGGTGGGCGCTGGACGGCCAGGGCCTGCCGTCGGCGGACCTGGACTACCACGGCGAACTACGCCGCGCCCACCGGGCGTTGTGGGACGCCGGGATCACAGCGGACTTCGCCCACCCCGCCGACCCCGGCCTGTCCCGCTACCGGCTGCTCGTCGCCCCCGCCCTCTACCTGCTCTCCGACGCCGCCGCCGAGTCGCTGCGCGCCTGGGTCCAGACCGGCGGCACCCTGCTGGTCCAGCACTTCGCGGGCGTCGTCGACCCCGACCACCAGGCGCGGCTGGGCGGTTACCCCGCGGAGCCGCTGCGCGAGGCCCTCGGCGTACGGGTCGAGGAGTTCCGGCCCCTCGCCGCGGGCGCGTCCCTGCGGCTGTCCGACGGCTCGACGTCCACGACGTGGAGCGAGTCCCTGCGCCTGACCGCCCCGGCCGAGGCGTTCGCCACGTACACCGAGGGCATGCTCGCCGACCAGCCCGCCCTGACCCGGAACCGCTACGGCGCCGGCACCGCCTGGTACGCCTCCACCCGCCTCGACGACGCCGCCTACGGCGCCCTGGTCGCCCGGGTGGCGGCCGGCGCGGAGGTGCACCCCGAACTCCCGCTCCCCCGCGGCGTCGAGGCCGTCCGCCGGCACGCCCCCGACGGCACGGCGAGCTGGCTCTTCCTCCTCAACCACACCGCGTCCCCGGTGGCGGTCCGCACCGAGGGCCACGACCTGCTGACCGCCCGCCCGCTCCCCGCGGCCGGATTGACCCTCCCGCCCGGCGGCACGGCGATACTCCGCCAGGGGTGATCAGTGGCGCGGGCACGCCGCGGGAAGGCGCTGCCGCGGCAGGTAGCGCGCGGTCTCCTGAGCGGTCGGCGCCCGGTGGACGAGCCCGCAGACGGCGGTGACCGCCGCGGCGGGACGGGGCAGCGCCACCGTCCAGGTCAGGACCGCGCCCTCCTTGCTGACGGCGACCAGCGTCCTCCCGTCGGGGCTGAACGCCAGACCGGGCAGGGCCGCGGAACCCGTGTTCAGCGTGGTGCGGACCTGTCCCGTGGACACGTCCCACAGGCGCAGGGTGCCGTCGGTGGCCGCGACGGCGAGGGTGGTGCCGTCGGCGCTGAAGGCGACGGCCGTCGCCGGTGAGGTGCTGGCGGTCAGAGCCGCCTTCTGCTGTCCCGAGCCGGCGTCCCACACCCAGGTGGTCCCGTCGTTGCCGCCCCCGGCGACCAGCCGCCCGTCCGGGCTGAAGGCCACCGTGGGGTAGGGCGGGTGGCCGTACCTCGGCCCGCCCGACGCCCTCCTGGGCATCGGGAAGCTGCGCAGGGTCCGGCCGGTCGCCGTGGACAGCAGGCTCACCGCGTCCTCGTCGCCGAGCACGGCCATGGTGCTCCCGTCCGGGCTGAGCACCATGAGCTGGTACGCGGCATTGCCCGCGGTGGCCCACCTCACCGGGTCGGCCGCTCCGCCCGCCATGTCCCACACGTCGACCGTGCTGTCCCAGCCGCCGGTCAGGGTGTAGCCATCGAAGACGTTGGCCGCCACGGTACGGCCGTCCGCGCTGAGCGCCGCCGAGCGGACCATGCGGTCGAGGACACGGCGCTTGCGGGTGCCGGTGTCCCACAGCTCCAGCGTGCCGTCCCTCGCCAGGCTCAGCACGCCCGCGCCGCTCGCCGTGGACCACACCTGCCCCACAGCTCGCTTGCCGTCCGGCGAACCGAGGGTGGCGGCCGGCCGCCGGGTGGCGGTCGACCACAGCCGTACGGTGCCGTCGGTCTGCCCGGTGGCCAGCAGCCGGCCGTGCTCGGCGAAGGCCGCATCGGTCACCCGCGGACCGTCCCCGTGCACGGGCTCCAGGGTCGTCGGGGCCATCCCTGCGGTGTCGAACACGCGGACCGTGCCGTCCGCCGTACCGGCGGCCACCGCACGGCCGTCGGAGCTGAAGGCCAGGGCGGTGACGGTGCCGGTGAGGTCGTTGAGCAGCGTCTGGCTGCGGCCGGTGGCGGTGTTCCACAGGTGGATCGCCCCGTCGGTCGAGCCGGCGGCCAGCAGCCGCCCGTCCGGGCTCAGCGCGATCGTCCCCGAGGCGCCGGCGGCGGCAGCGGTGTCCGCGGCGGAGAGGACCGGCGCCGGGTTGTGCCCCGCGGTCCAGTGCCAGACGCCCACTCCGCCGGAGTCGCCGCTGAGGGCCACGGTGTGGCCGTCCCCGCTGAAGGCGACGGTGCCCGCGGAACGGGTGAGCGTCGTGAGCCGCTGGGCCGTGGCGGTGTCCCACAGGCCGATGCCCTGCGTGCCCCAGGCGGCCACGACGTGCCCGTCCGGGCTGAGGCCTTCGAGGTCGCGCCAGCCCCCGACGGCCATATGGGACCGGCCGGTCGCCGTGTTCCAGGCGACGATTCCGTCCCGGGTGTCGCGGGCGTAGGTGACCAGGGTGCGCCCGTCGGCGGCGAGTTCCGCGCCGGACGTCGGGTACTGCCCCGCCCTGGCGCCGGGGTAGCCCGGCAGGACGGTACGTGTCCTGCCGGTCGCCAGGTCGGTCGTACGGGCCACGGCGGTGGCGTAGCCGCTGACGAGGGTGCGGTCGTCGCTGCTGAAGGCCAGCGCCACCGACAGGGGCGAGGCCAGTTCCGCAGGTGCGCTGTCGGCGCCGAGGACGGGCTTCGGCCGGCTGGTGGCGACCTCGGCGTCGAACACCGAACCGTCCTCCGATGCCCACGCAAGGGTGCGGCCGTCATGGCTGAAGAGCAGTTTGCGCACCGGCACTTCCGAGCCGGCGAAACGCGCCACCAGCGGTACGGCGGCGGCCCGGTAGAGGGCCGCGGTGGCCTCGGGGGTGGGGCTGACGCGGTAGGCCTGCACGGCCAGCAGCATGCCGAGTTCGGTGTCGGTGCTCATCACCGAGCCGGACTGGGCGGCCAGTTGACGCGACAGGGTGATCTGCTGGGCGGCGACCGCCGCCCGCCGGGCCGCGTCGCTGGCCCGGCTCTGCCGCCAGGCGACCGTGCCCGCGGTGACGGCCAGCACGAGCAGCAGGGACAGCGTCACCGTCAGCGCCCGCAGCCGGCGCGTGGCCCGCGCGGCCGTCCTGACCTCGTGCGCGTGTGCGGCGGTGCCGGCGTCGAGGAAGTCCGCCTCGATCGCGGTGAGCGCGTCCCGCCCGCCCGCCCCGAAGGCGTCCCGCGCGCCGGCGAGCCGGCTCCCCCGGTAGAGCGCCCCCGGATCACGGTCCAGCGCGTCCCACGCCGCCGCGGCCTCCGTGAGGTGCCGCAGCAGCCGCAGCCGCTCCCGGTCCTCCTCGACCCACCCGCGAAACCGCGGCCAGGCCGAGATCACCGCTTCGTGCGCGAGGTCGACGACATCCCCGTCGGCGGTCAGCAACCGCGCCTGGAACAGCAGCTCCAGCACGGTGTCGGTGTCGGTGTCGGTGACCCCAGCGTCCGCGCCGTCGCCGGGTGCGCCGCCGGGTGCGCCGCCGGGCGCGAGCGGGGACGCGGAGGCGGGGGCGGTCCCGGGCGCGGGAGCCGCGGGAGCCGCGGGAGCCGCGGGAGCCGCGGGAGCCGCGGG
>NZ_CAJSLV010000106.1 GCF_907177275.1 Actinacidiphila cocklensis | reverse complement strand
CTCGTCCGAGTAGTCCTTCATCGCCATCGGCGGTCTTCTCGCTTCCTCCGGATCAAGCAGATCCAGTATCAGCGTGTCCACCACTCAGGGGGAGACCCCAACCACGACCGGCGGCACCCACACCTTGTGGCGGCCGTCGGAGCAATTGTCAAAGCCTGTGGATCTGATCGCCCCTCACGGCCGGGCGTCGATCGCATCGTCAGATGCGATGACGACGAGCCGTGTTCCGTCTCACAGACTGGCGCTTTGCCCGTTGCCTGGTGGATGTGAGCTGCTAGGTTACGCGTCGTGGTGGACCGTGACGACAGCACAGCCGACCGGATGCTGGTGGCCGGTGCCGAGGGTGGTGTTCTGCTGTTCGGTATCACGCCGCCGCGGCTGAGCACCACGCCCGAGCGGATCCGGGAGATCACTGCGGCCACCTTGGAGCGGTTGGACTTCCTCGATGTGGACGGTCTGGCACTGTACGACATCGCCGATGAGAGCGACCGCAATCCGGCGGAGCGGCCGTTTCCGTACCTGCCGACGATCGATCCCGCCGTTTATCACGCGGAGTACCTCGGCGGGTGGAACCGCCCCGCGGTCATCTACCGGTGCGTCGGCAAGTACACCGGGGCTGAGCTGCGGACCTGGCTGCAGATGGCCGACACCGACCGCGTGCTCTCCGTCTTCGTCGGCGCGTCCTCGAAGGGCAAGGCGGTGCGGACCAGCTTGTCCGAGGCGCAGGCCATGCGCCTGGACGCCCGTCCGGACCTGCTGCTCGGCGGCGTCGCCATCACTGGACGCCCCGAGGAGCATCAGCGGCTGCTCGCCAAGCAGCAGGCGGGATGCGCGTACTTCATCTCGCAGGTCATCTACAACGCCGACGCGGCCAAGAGCATGGTCTCCGACTACTACTACGCTTGCCGCGAGCGGCAGCTGGAACCCAAGCCCGTCCTGTTCACGCTCTCGGTGTGCGGATCGGTGAAGACGCTGGCGTTCCTCAAGTGGCTCGGCGTGGATGTCCCACGCTGGCTGGAGAACTCTCTGCGCCACGCGGACGACACGCTGGCCGAGTCCTACCAGCACTGTCTGGTGAACGCCCGCGACTTGATTGCCTTCTGCCGCAAACTCGGCATGCCGTTCGGTTTCCTCGTGGAGAGCGTGTCGATCCGCAGGGTCGAGATCGAGGCTTCGGTCGCTCTGGCTTCCGAACTGGGCGGGCTGCTGGGACGAGGCCGACCGTCCGCATGAGGCCGGTCGTGAACGTGCAGCTGCCAAGTCCTTCGATCGGGACGTAGCTCAGGCTGCTGTCATCTCCTCGCGTTCGACGAGGACGCCCTTGTCGAAGCGGGCTCCGGCCCTGCAGGTGCCGATAAATCATGCGCCCAGGTCAAGGCCTTGGGGCCTTCGCCCTGATGGGTGGACATGCTGATACTGGATCTGCTTGATCCGGAGGAAGCGAGAACACCGCCGATGGCGATGAAGGACTACTCGGACGAGTTCAAGGCCGATGCCGTGGCCTTGTACGAGTCCACGCACGGGGCGACGTACAAGGACATCGCCGCTGACCTGGGCATCAACAGGGCGACGCTGCGTGAGTGGGTGCTGCGGGACCGCGAACGCCGCGGCATCGCGCCCGTGGACGCCCGGCGGGGCGGGACGACGCAGGCCAGGGCAGGGAACCCGGCTGCGTCCGCCGATCCGGACGAGCGGATCCGGCAGTTGGAGGCCCGGGTGGCCGAGCTTGAGGCGAGCGAGCGGAAGCTGGCAACCGAGCGGGACATCCTGCGCGAGGCGGCCAAGTATTTCGCCGGCGAGACGAACTGGTGAGCCGCTTCCAGTTCGTCCACGACCACCGGGACACCTACGAGGTGAAGCGGCTGTGCCAGGTCCTGGACGTCAACCGGTCCAGCTCCTACAAGCCGCTCAGCGGAGCCGACGCCCGAGCCGTCCGCCGACGCGAGGACCAGGCCCTGGCCGAGCAGATCCGCCGCATCCACACCGAATCCGGCGGCGCCTACGGCTCGCCCCGGGTGACCGCGGAACTGCGCGCGACCGGAACGCGGGTCAACCACAAGCGGGTCGCCCGGGTCATGCGGACGCACGCCATCGCTGGCGTCCGCCTGCGCAGGAGGCTCCGCACTACCGTCCCGGACCCGACCGCAACGACGGTCGCGGACCTGTTCCAGCGGGACTTCACCGCCCCGGAACCGGGACGTAAGTACATGGGCGACATCACCTATCTGCCATTGGCCGGCGGGGAGTTCCTTTACCTGGCCACCGTGCTGGACTGCTTCAGCCGCAAGGTCGTGGGCTGGTCCATCGCCGACCACATGCGCACCGACTTGGTCGCCGACGCGCTACGGATGGCCGCCGCGACCCGCGGCGGCCTGACCGGGGCGATCTTCCACGGCGACCACGGGGCGCAATACGGGTCCAGGGCTTTCGCCGACCTGTGCTCGGACTTGGGTGTCACACGGTCGATGGGCACGGTCGGCAGCAGCGAGGACAATGCGGCCTGCGAGAGCTTCCACGCCTCCCTGAAACGCGAGACGCTCCAGGGCGCCCGCGACTTCGGCGACCCGGCCACCTGCAGGAGGACCGTCTTCGTCTGGCTGACCCGCTACAACACCCGCCGCCGCCACTCGGCCAACGGCCACCTCAGCCCCAACGACTACGAACGACGACACCACACAGCTAAGCTCACGCTCGCCGCGTGACACATGACCGCGTGTCCACCTTCACGGGCGAAGGCCCGAAGTAGGCGAGGGCCTCCTGGTGCATGTCCGCTGTCACCGTCGGGCCGTCTCCGTCGACGGCGACGCCGATCTCGGTGAGCAGGATCCGCAGAGGGCGGTCCTGGCGGTCCATGTCGCCCAGGACGTAGATCCGGCGGTGCGGTGGAACGGCCACATAGGCGTCCCGCAGCAGTGTGCGGTTAAGCTCGCTCGGCTCCTGTTGGAAGTGCTGGATGGCATCCCAGCAGCGCTGTCCTGCGGTTGGACGTCCGTTGAGCTCCTCGATCTTGTCGGCAACCTCGCGGAGGAAGCCCTCCGGGGTCAACGGCTCACTGCGGCGCGAGAGCCACTTCGACGGTTCGTCAGGAAGAGTCGGCGCGCCGGGCTCCGTCACAGCAATTCGGTCTGATGCCAGTAGCTTCTCCAAACCGGACAGGTCTGTCCGTTCCTCGCATCTGATCGCCCCGTCCGCGAAGACGATCAGATCGTCGATGAAGTACCTGCTGTCCCATCGACTCCGCCGCCAGACGTGGCACCAGACCCCGTCGATCCGCTCCCCATCCACCATCCGGTACGTCGGTCCCCGCCATGTCATGGGCTGCACGCTACCGCCCGAGAGACGATCACGTGTGCGAGCTGCCACAGGCGGGAACGACGACAGGCTGCGGAGGGCAGCACCTCGAGTCGGGTGTGACAGGCCCTCCCCGAGGATCGTGGAGGGTGCGCGCGGTCGGCTTCACCACGTGCGGTGGGTGAGGGTGAGCAGTCGGTCGAGTTCGCGGCAGAGGAGCGCGTCGTCGAGCTGGTCCCGAAGTGGTGCGCAGGAGTTGAGCAGGTGTCTGACGCGGTGTGAGTCGACCTGTCCGGCTTCGGGTAGTGCCGCGAGGCAGGCGCGTACGATGTCGTCGGCGTTGGGCAGGAGGTCGGCCAGCTCGTCCGGGCCGAGGTGCCAGCGCAGGTTGGCGGAGAGGGCGGCCATGCGCTCGGCGCGTTGGGCGTGGTCGAAGACTTCCAGTTCGTTGCTCTGCTGGATCATCCAGAGCAGCAGACGGGCACAGGGGAGCTGCTTGTCCGGAGTGGCGGAGACCGTCCCGTCGATCACCGCGAGCTTTCCCGTCCACCAGGCCGGTCGCTCGCAGCCGTGGGGTTGGTTGCGCCCGATCCAGCGCAGCCGGTCCTCGTCGGAGGCGTCGAGAAGATGGCGGATCTGGTCGCGCTCGGTCCGACTCGAGCGGAGCCCTCGGCGCAGGTTCGCGTAGTCGGGGGCAACCGGGCCAGTGATCTGGTGCAGGGTGCCGTCTCGAGTGCCGACGAGGATGGCCACTCGGCTCTCGGGTTGCCAGTACTCGTCGAGGTCACTGGTGAGGGGCGTGATCTCCTCGACTTCACAGTCCAGTGTCGTCAGGGCTGTTCGGAGGTCCGCGAAGGTGGGCACGGGCGTGAGGCCGTGCTCGAGTCGGTGGCACTGCACGGTGAACTGGCAGCCCTGCCACGGTTCGTTCCTGGAGGGCCGCTCCCAGGTGAACTCGACCAGACCGTGGTCGCGCCACATCAGGTTGTGCCGAAGGTTCTCCCCGAAGTCGCCGAGCCGGGCAGTGACCTGGTCGGGCGTGGAGCTGCAGTCCAGGCCGTGGACCGTGCCCCGGCCCACCACCTGGGCGAAGAACGCGAGTTCACTCACCCGAGCCTCCCATTCCGCGGCTGTGACAGGCTTCTCAGCTGCAGGCCAGCGATCCGGTCCTCGACGGTACCGGGCCAGTGCGGGTTGGGCAGGCCGTCGTGGGTCATGTGCTCCCTGCGCCACAGACGCGGCCACAGGTCCCGTTCGAGAGGGTGGAGGTGGTGAGGCCGGCCGCACGCACACGAGCGCTGTACCGCTCCGCAGCTGCGACACAGGTCGATGAACCCGTGGCCGGTCGAACGAGAGTTGGCGGGGCGGCGGCTGCCGCAGTCCGCGCAGCCGGGCAGTGCTTCGCCGTTCGCCAGGCTGATTTGGCGGCGGATGAACTCGGGCAGAGCCAGGGCTGGATGGCAGAGCGGATCGAGCTGGTAGCAGCTCTGCCGCCCGTGGCGGTGCCACCATGTGCCCGGGCGTCGAGGGACCCGCTGACCGGCATGCTTCTCGCATCGCCGCCGCTCGGCGTACCGGGCGTCCTCGGCCATCCGGAGCACGCGGGCCTCGTGGAGCTCGTTCACCGCGCGTTCCAGCGACTCGGGATCGGCGTCGAGGTCGCGTGGTATCGCGGCGCTGACCGTCAGGTGGTGGTATGTAGCGCGGAAGCCGTACGGGGCGTACAGGGTGAGGCAGGTCCGCAGTGCCGCGTGGCGTCGCCGCACCGGAAGCGTGCGATCAAGCACGAGCTGACGGTGCGTCAGGAAGCTGGCCATCAGCTCGGCTTTCGCAGTGGCGCGGTGATCTCGAGGGACCGGTCGAACGCGCTGACCAGTGCCCGCGCCGACTGGGGTGCGTGCTGTTCGGCCCATGCGGCGACCAGGAGGAGGAAGTCGGCGAGGTCCTGCTGGACCCCAGCGAGCAGCCGCGGGAGCTCGGTCCGGGCGATCTCGATCACCGGGCCCGGGCGCTCGCCCTCCGGGTGGAGCCGGACGGTGTTGCCGAGTTGCTCGGCCCACGGTGTCGGGGAGTGGCCGAGCCACAGCTCGCCTCCGGCGGCGATCTCCAGCCATCCGCGCCAGTCCTCCAGTCCGCAGCAGCAACCGGGCGTCAGCGTCGTGCCGGTGACCGTGTCCTGGACGCGGAGCCCGCCAGGGGCGACGAACCCCTCCTCGTGCAGTAGTGAGCTCAGGAAGGCGCTGGCCGGGTCGGTCAGGTGGTCGTCAACCCGCCTGGAGTTGTAGCCGGCCATGGTGGCGATCGCCGTGCCGACCTGCTCATCACTCAGCGTGCCGTTCAGTGGGGTGAGGTGGTACGGCGGTTGCTCGGCGACCGGCCAGAAGTCAAAGTCGGTGAGCGAGCCGGTCTCCAGCACGGGGTGTATGACGATCACCGGCCCAGTGTCGCGGACACTGGCCTCGGGCGCCGCCGAATATCAGCACCACGGGTGGCGGTCAGCTGCGATTCGACGGGGTGCTCCGGGCCCGTGCCTCGTGCTGGCAGGCGCGACTGGGATGCAATGCCGGGCGCCGGACACGACCTGGCCGGGGACGAAACAGCGGACCGTGCAAGCGATCGGTTGCCGAGGCAGGCGCTTTCGCCAATCCAGTGGGTCCAGGCGCAGCAGTCCCGGGTGCGGTTCGGTCGGGGACAGGCCCTGAGCGTGAAGCGTGTCGGCGACTTTGGCGGTGATCGCTGCGCGGTTCGAGGCGGGGGTGAAGACGCCGATGGCCAGCCACAGGCCGCGCCCATCGGCTTCTCCCGGGCCGTTGGGGCCGCTGAGCCCGGACGCCGGCAGCTACCTGTCACCGGCGCCTGGGACGATCACGCCATGGGAAACATCTACGACTACTACGCGGCCACCGACGACGCACAGGCCCTGGGCGTCTTCGGGGACGGGGTGCCTCGGGCGCTCATCCGATGCCCGGAGCGGCTGGGTGCTCAGCTTGGAACGCCAGCCTGCGTTCGGCATCCTGCGCGATTTGGTCGAGAACATCATCGAGTGCCACGAACGCCTCCCACGGTCGCTGGTGGCTGGTTTCGGAGAGGCGCTCGATCAGTAGTTGTTCGAGATCAGTGACGCGCTTGCCCTTCCAGACCTTGTCGGCCAGGCTCACCAGCAGGTCGTCGGTGCTGACGCCGGGGGCGTTCCACGATGCGTGGCTGCGGGCGAAACGGGCGAGTTCCTCGGTGACTCCCCGGGCGATCAGCAGGTCGTGGCCGGCCTCCTCGTGTTCGGAGCCGGGCCGGGAAAGCTCCTCGGGGTGCAGGACTTTCCCGATGTCGTGGGTGGCGGCGCCGAAGAGGACAGCGTGCCGGTTGAAGTCCAGCTGAGGGTAGTGCTGTTCGGCCCAGTCAGCCAGTCGGTGGGCGACGTCGTGGACGGCCCGGAGATGGGCCGCAAGCCTGGGTGGGGCGTGCAACTCTTCGAGGAGGACGGCGACCTGGCGCGGGAGGGGCCGCAGTACGGGGTCGCCGGGCAGGGTGAGGGCTCGCTGCAGTGCACTGGGGGTCATTCGGGACACGGTAGGCCTCAAATGTCGGAACCTGCTGCAAGGGTGGATGGCTATGGACATCGACGGGTTCTGGAATGTGGTCGGGGTAGCGCGGGCCGAAAGCAGCAGTCCGCATGGTAAGGCGTTCGCCGAGGCGTTGGTCGACCAGTTGGCGGGGCTCTCGCAGGAGGAGATCCTCGGCTATCAGGAGCGATTCGACGAGGTGCACGGCGCCGTGTACCGCTGGGACGTGTGGGCTGCCGCCTATCTCATCGGGGGAGGCTGCTCGGATGACAGCTTCATGGACTTTCGGGCTGGCCTGGTTGCCCTCGGGCGGGACTGGTACGAGCTGGTAGCCGCTCGCCCGGACGATCTGGCGGACCACCCCGCAGTGATCGAGGCCGCGGCCCGGGGTGACGACTACGTGATCTTCGCCGAGGACGTGAACTACGCGGCCAACTACGCGTTCGAGCGTCTGACGGGTGACGCCGATGCCTTCCACGCGGCGTGGAAGCGCCATCGGGCCGGGCAGGATCTGGATGCGGCGCTGGAGTCCGACATGGGCGAGGACTTCGACTTCGACGACGCTGACGAGATGCACCGTCGCCTTCCCCACCTGGCGGAAACGGCCGTCGGCCTGCGGAGCCTGCAGCTGCGCCAGGTCGGCATCACCGCCCTCGGACAGTCGGTGGGGAGCTACCGGGACCTGGAGGAGCTGGCCGTCGTCGCGCCGCTGCTCCAGACCCTTCGAAGAGGTCTGGCCCCGGGTAAAAGAGAGGCCGCGGACCGGGGCGCGTGGATCGCCTTCGAGGACGAGGCCGGGCAGTCGATGGCGCCACCGAGGGCCAGGACGTGGGGCAGGGTCGGTTGCACGCCGGTGGTCAGGGTTCGCAGCCGGGGATCCGGCCGTCTGTCCATGGTGGGCATGTGCTGCTTCAAGCCCGGCTCCAGGTCGCGGCTGATCTACGGGCTGCGGGAGTACCGGGGCCGCAAGGACGAGCCGAAGGGCTTCGGATGGAAGGACTTCTGCCGCCTGCTCGTCCGGGCCCGGATCCAGCTGGGCGGCCGGATCGTCCTGGTCTGGGACAACGTCCGCCTCCACCTCACCCGCGGCATGCGGGAGTTCATCGAGAAGAACGCCGACTGGCTGACCGTCTTCCAGCTGCCTACCTACGCACCCGACCTCAACCCCCAGGAGGGCATCTGGTCACTGGTCAAGCGCGTGCTCGGCAACATCGCGGCCGCCGACCTCTCCCAGATCACCCGAGCCGTCAAACGCAAGCTCAAGCAGATCCAGTACCACCCCGACCTGGCCGACGGCTGCCTCGCCGGCGGGGGCCTGACCATCAACGACTGACCGACATCACGAACTCAAGCTTCAGTAGTACTCCGTCGCGCCCGCATCGCGTCCTGAGCGCGAGCAGAAACCGGTGGCCCGCACGACGGCGGCCGTGCACACTGGCTTGGTGATCAAGTCGCAACCGCCTGCCGCTGCCCTCACCTGGGCGGCCGAAATCGCTGGCCCCAATGCCTCCGTGCGCACCGTACAGCGACTGGTCGGCGGCACTCACGCCGCCACTCATCTGTTGGAAACCGTGGACCCGGCAGGGGAGATGGTCCTGCGTCGCTTTCCGCCTGGTGACCGCGCTGCCGCTCGGGAAGCACGCGTATTGGCGGCGCTTGACGGACTGGGTGGCTGGGCTCCTCGGCTTCTGGGCGCCGACCCCGACGGAGAGCGCTTCAGCGAACCTGCGACCTTGATCACCCGTCTCTCCGGCCGCTCGGACATCACATCGACATCCCCCGACGTGGCAGCGGTCCAACTGGGGCGCACCCTGGCCCGTCTCCACGATGTCCCGCTCGCTGAGCTCACGGGATTGCGCGACGGAATGGAAGCCGCAACGGTCTCGTCCGCCTGCGCCAGTGCCGCCGCTCCCGCCTCAACGATCCTGGCGTCCCATGGTCATCGTCTCGCCGAAGAAGCGCCGGTCCTGACTCATTACGACTACTGGTCGGGCAACGTCCTGTGGCAGGAGGACGAACTCACCGGCATCGTCGACTGGTCAGGGGCATCGTTGGCACCGCGCGGCTTCGACGTGAGCTGGTGTCGACTCGACCTCGCCCTGCTGCACGGCCCGGTCACAGCTGAGACATTCCTAGCCGCGTACGAGGAGACTGCCGGCCAGGCAGTGCCCACTATGGCGCTGTGGGACTTGTTCGCCCTCACCAACTCGCACCAGTCTGTGGAGACTTGGCTCCCGAACTACCACGATCTCGGTCGCACCGACCTGACTGCGGCTGAGCTCCGCAGGCGCCATGCCGCGTGGACCGACGATCGCCTCGCGGGCTACCGCTCTCTCCCGTCTTCCAAGCGGATCTGAGAGCGGCACTCCCTGACCCAAGCGCTGAACCGCACGGGCCCGACATCACGCAATCAAGTTCAGTAGCCGGGCTGTCCTATCGTTACCCGTGCAGCGTCTCGGCACCATTCGACGCCGGTTGCGGGGCAATCACCAGGCCCAGCTCCGGTCCGTCTGAGGGCGCGTCCGGGCTCGACAAGTGGGCGAGTGCGGCGCGCAGCTCGTTGACTCGGTCGGTGAGGTTCAAGTAAGAGGTCAGGACCTCCAGGACAGGGCCGGCTCCAACTTCACCATCGAGATCACCAGGTCGGAAACGATCAGGGAAGCCCGCGAGATCATCGCGACCGCGGATCGAAAGGACGTCGTCGGAAGGATCATCAAGACCCAGGCCAGTTACAACCCCCAGTGGGATGTCCACTACAACCCCGACACCGTCTCCTATGCCGACGGCGCTCCCGAGATCTGCTCCGCCTCCATCCACGAGGTCGAGGACCACCTCGACGAAGCCGGCGGCGCCTTCCTCCCGGGCGTCATGCCCTTCGCTCCCGTGTTCGCGTTCTCCCCTGGCCTCACCTGCGGCATCAGCGTGCCGGCATCCACGTTACGAAGAGACTGCCCCAGGGGCGCTCGTGCCCTCTAATCAGCGGCCTGCCAATGCCTCCGGCACCGGCGACACCACCTTTTCGATCATCTCGACTGGGGGCTCAAGTCATACCGGGGCCGAAGGCCGGGAGCCTCGTTGCGAGGCCACGAAGAAGGTAACGGGGACCTGACAGGTCCGAATCCTGTCGATCGGGGCAAGTACGGCTCGAAGATCCACCTGATCACCAGCGGTCCGGCCTGCCCATATCCGTCGGGATCTCGGGCGCGAACCTCCACGACAGCCAGGCCCTCATCCCTCTGGTCTGCGGCATTCCACCGATCCGCTCCCGCCGCGGCCCGCGTCGCCGGCGTCCCGCCAAACTGCACGCGGACAAGGGCTACGACTACAACCACCTGCGCAGATGGCTCACCTTACGCGGCATCACCCACCGCATCGCCCGCAAAGGCATCGAGTCCTCCCAGCGACTCGGCCGTCACCGCTGGACCGTCGAGCGCAAAATGGCTTGGCTCGCCGGCTGCCGACGCCTGCACCGGCGGTACGAACGCAAGGCCGAGCACTTCCTCGCCTTCACCAGCATCGCCTGCACCCTCATCTGCTACCGCAGACTGGCAACGTAGCGGCCCCTACGATGCGTCGACATAAGCGGGATGCGTCGTGCAGACCGTGCAGCGGAAGAGCAGGGCGGTTGCCGAATCACCCAGGTGGGTCAGGAACTGCTCAAGCTGAGCTTCGTCCCGCCCGCCGCCGAGGCGCAAGTCGGCTCGCAGCTGGGCCAGAGCGTCAGGACGCGCGGCCAGCTCGGCGTACCCGACCTCACCCACGAAGGCGGCTGCGGTCTGGCAGTGGACGAGCCAGTGGGGATCCTGCCAGGCCTGGAAGCCAGGGGTGCGGCGAGTGACCTCGTGCAAGACGTCCTCGCCGACATCATCGAGTCCAACGGAATCGGCAAACTCGCCTTCGAATCGTTCAGCCGCGCTTCCGTCAGCGATGCACCACGGGCAGAAACGTCCGTTGACCTCGCGGGCCGTATAGAAGGTCGCCGTGTAGATCCAGCCCCTCTCACGCTCGCAGCAAGCGCAGGCCTCGGCGGCCTCGCGGATGGACCCACTTGCGACCGGATCGGTGCGTATGGCCCTTTCGGCGTGAGCGTTCATTCGCGGAGTCTGTGGCGCGGTCTTCAGGATCTTGATGCCGTCCGCGGTGAAGACGGCGTCGAAGGCTTGGGTGCACTTGCTGTCGCGGTCGCGCAGCAGGTAGCGGAGGCCGGTTCCGCGTTGACGGAGGTCGGTCAGCAGGTTGCGGGCGAGTTGTGTGGTCCAGGCTGCGGTGGGGTGGGCGGTGATGCCGAGGATGTGCACGGTGCGGCTGCCGACCTCCATCACGTAGAACACGTAGGGCCGTCGCAGGGTCAGGTGTCGACGTGGAAGAAGTCGGCGGCCAGCAGTCCGGAGGCCTGGGCGCGCAGGAACTCCCGCCACGTCGGAGTACCGCGGTTGCGTCTGGGAGCTGGGTCGAGGCCGGAGCTGTGGAGGCTGCGACGCGGTGGCCGAGGCGTCGCAGCTCGCCTTGGATTCTGGTGTACCCCCAGGTCGGATTCTCGTGGGCGAAGCGCAGGATGAGGGCGGTGAGATTCTCGGAGATGGGCGGACGTCCGGTCTGGGAGGGCTTGTGCTTCCACTTCCATCGGAGCAGTCGGCGATGCCAGACGAGGAGGGTGCGCGGGGTGACGAGGCGGTGGCGGCGCAGCCTGGTCGGGAGGTGGCGGGCGAGGGCGGCGAGTGTGGCGCGGTCCGGCCATGTCGGGCGCGGCTGAACCCCGAGTTGTCGACGGAGCACGGCGACCTCGTGTCGCAGCACGAGGATCTCAACGTTCTTGGCATCCTCCGACCGATGCAGTAGCAAGAGCAGCCCGAGCGGCCGGACGAAGATCAGGTACAGCGAGCGCAACGCCATGGAGCCGGAGCATGCCATGATCGCCCGGAACCGAAAAGTGCCTGATCATGGGCTGCGTTCCAGTTTTGGCACCCCACAGGCAGCCCGGTGATCGCGCACATCGGCTCTGACCAGAACGCATGGGGTAATCAGCAAGGACAGCGTCCGGACACATCAGGCGGAGGCGGTCGTCTCCGGCTCGATCAGACGCTCGCGGTAGGCGATGGCCACGGCTTCGGTGCGGCTCGTGGCGCCGAGCTTGGCGAGGATGTTCGACACGTGGACACTCGCCGTCTTGCCGCTTATGAACAGTTCCTCGCCGATCTGCCGGTTGGTGCGCCCCCGGCCGAGCAGCCGCAGGACATCGCTCTCGCGGGCGGTCAGCGCGGCGATGCGGTCCCCGACGGCCGACGCGCTGGCGAGGCGGCCTCGCCGGACCAAGGCGTCCACCGCCTCACGCAGCGGCACCGCGCCCAGCCGCACGGCGGTGTGCCTGGCCGCGCCGGCCTGTTCGGCGGCCTCCTCCCGGCGGTCGGCACCGAGGAGCGCCTCCGCCAGCCTCCTGCGGCAGCGGGCCAGCTCGTACGGATCGCCGTAGCCGAACGCCGTCACGGCCCGGTCCCAGGCGTCGACGTCCGGACCGGTGGCAGCGCGCACCCCCTCGGCCTCGGCGCGGGACAGCCAGGCCTGTCCCTCGGGGCCCTGTCTGGTGCCGTCCTCGCCCCGGGCGGCCGTGCTCCGGGCCAGCTCCACCAGCTCGCGGGCGGTCCCCGCCCAGCGTTCCGCCGCCGCCGTGTCGCCGGACAGGCGGGACTCCTCCGCCGCGTCGGCGACCGCCGCCAGCGTGAGTGCGGCGAGCCGCACGACTACGTCGGGCCGCTCGTCCGAGGCGTCCGTGAGCGCCTCGACCGACGCACGCGCCTGCCGGACGGATTCCTCGGCGTCGCCGTGCAGGGCCGCCGCGTCGGTCAGTACGACACTCGCGACCAGCGTCGACATCCAATCGAAGGGCTGGTCGAGCAGCGCGCGGGCGCCGGCCACGGCCGCGTCGTGCTCCCCGCGGGCCAAGGCGACGTACAGCGCGGGTCCGGTCGCGAAACCGCCCGCGACCGGGAGGAGTTCGGCGCCGACAGCCGCAGCTTGCGCGCACTCGTCCCAGCGGCCCAGCGTGTAGAGCAGCAAGGACTGCAGATAACGCAGCTCCAGGGCGTAGGGCGAGGACAGGAGACCTGCGTGGCGGGCGCGGTCCAGGCCGTCGCCGATCCAGGTCAGGGCCTCGTCCAGATCACCGGATTCGTAGCAGCCGATGGCCAGGTTGAACAGGGCGCGTACCTCTACCGGGCGGTTCCCGGCAGTGCGGGCCAGTTCACGGGCGCGGCGCAGCCGGTCCCGGCCCTTGGCGCTCCGCCGGTTGTGCGCCTCCATGCCGACCAGGGAGATCAGCAAGTCGGCCTGAGCATCTGCAAGGTGGAGCAGCTCGGCGATCTCCAGCGCCTGTCGGGCGACCTGCTCGGCTTCCTCCTCCCGCCCCACATAGCGCGCGGCCATGACGTGGGTCGCGGCCGCCCACACCCAGGTGTACGAGGGAGGCTCGGCTGGGATCAGCGCGAGCGCCTCGCTGCTGTAGGTGAAGGCGTCGGCGAGACTGTCGACGCGCATCAGGTTGCCCGCGAGGGTGTAGCGCACCCGCGCGGCGAGTTCGGAGTCGGTGTCCTCGCCGGCCCGGGCGAGCGCCGAGCGGGTGAGCTGGACCGCGCGATGGGGTTCACCCGCGCGGGCGGCGGCGGCCGAGGCGCGCAGGGCGAGGGTGATGGTGCCGCCGGTCGCGGGGCGGCTGGACTCGTCGACCGCGGCCCACAGTTCGAGGGCGGTTTCCAGGTGGCGCAGCTCCGCGGCGGGCGCGCCGACGCGCTGGGCGTGGTCGGCGGCCTCGAGGGAGGCGGCCAGCGCGTCGGCCAGGTCGTGGCTCTCGCGCGAGTGGTGGGCTCGCTCCGCCGCGCTCTCCGCCGAGCGGCCTCCTTGTGCGAGGAGCCGGGCGAACAGTCCGTGCATCCGGACTCGCTCGCCCGGCAGCAGGTCCGCGTACACGGCCTCGCGGGTGAGGGCGTGCCGGAACGAGTACGTCGCGTCGTCGCCGGGGCGCAGCAGTTGGTGTCCGACCGCCTCGCGCAGCGCCGACTCCAGGTCCTCGGTCGGCAGTTGTACGGCGTCACGCAGCAGGTCGTGCCCAACGCGGCGCCCCGCGACGGCCGCCGTGCGCAGCACCTGCTGGGCGGTCTCGGAGAGTTGCTCGATCCGGATGAGCAAGACGTCGGCGAGGCCCCCGGGTACGGCGAAGGAGTCGGGGGTGTCGTGGCCGGGCAGTGCGGCGAGCAACTCCTCGGCGTAGAAGGCGTTTCCCTCTGCGCGGTCGATGATGCGGCGGACCGTGCTGTCGGAGACGGGGCCGGTGCGCAGCGCGTGCACGAGCCGTGCCACGTCCGCGTCGGCCATCGGGCGCAGTTCCATCCGTTCGACGGAGGGCAGCCGGATCAGCTCGGCGAGCAACGGTCGCAGGGGGTGGCGGCGGTGCAGGTCGTCCGCGCGGTAGGAGGCGAAGACGGCGAGGCGGCGGGGAGGGCCGCCGGGGGAGGGCCGCTGGAGGACGCCTCGGCTGAGCAGGAAGCGCAGCAGGTCGCGGGAGGACTGGTCCGCCCAGTGCAGGTCTTCGAGGATCAGCAGGAGCGGGGTCAGGTCTGCGAGATCCGCGAGGAGTCCGGTGATGCCCTCGTAGAGCTGGAGGTGGTTGCCGGGGTCGGGTGCGCCGCCGGTCCGGGAGGCCGTGTCGATCAGGCGGTCCACGGCGGGGTGTGCGGCGAAGGCCGGGGCGAGCCGGTCGTCGTCGGCGGCCGCGCCGAGGATCTCCGTGAACGGGAGATAGGGCAGACCCACGTCACCGAGGTCCACGCAGTGGCCGGTCAGGACGGTCATGCCGGTGGCGGCCGCGTGCGCGGCCACCTCCGTGAGCGTGCGGGTCTTGCCGACGCCGGCATCTCCGGCCAGCAGAACGGCGCGCGGATCGCCGGCCGAGGCCCGCTCCAGCACGCCGGTGAGCCGGGCGAGGTCGTTCTCCCGGCCGATGAACGGCGTACCGAATGTCTGTGCCACCTGGCCATCCTGGCACATCCCGCCCACAACCCCCGGTGCGTTACCGGGGCCACGGCCACGGGCGCGGCCGCGTGTCGCACGACCGTCATTACAGCGCGTTGCCGCAATGTCGGGCACAGGCGGGTCGGCCGGACGAACTCGTCCAGCTTGCGGTCCTGTCGTAGCGGATAACGATGTCGCGCCAGCGCAAAACGCGGGTTCACCGTTCGAGGGTGTTGCGCTGTTTGTAGGCCTCGCGGCCGGAGGATAATTTCCTGGCGCTCGGACCTGTCCTGGAACTTCTGGAAAGAACAGCCGATGCAAGCGGTACTCGACGGAACGGTCCTTGCGGACGCAGACGAAGCTGACGTGGCCTCGATCGAGGGCAACTGGCGGTGAAAGTGGTGGTGGGCGAGGTCGATGGGGCGTGGGGGTGTGGCTTGGGTTTGTGATGGAGAGAGCTGGGCCAGGGCACGGTGAGGCCGGTGCTTCAAGAGGAAGTTGCGGGCGGCCTGGGGTGGTCCATAGGCCGGTGCGGTTGGCGGTGACGCCGAGCAGGTGCCCCCGTCGGCTGCGGTGTTCGAGTAGGACCAGGGCGTAGATGCGTGTGAGGTTGATGGTGTCGACGTGCAGGAAGTCGACCGCGACGTCGGCCGGTTCGCAGCGCACGCGCGGGACCTGCCGCCGCAGAATCGCGTTTTCATGCCGCAACACCAACAACTCCGCCTCCTTGGAGGCGTCACGCCGCAGCAGCAACGCGGGCAGCGAGAGCAGACGACGGGTTACGGCGTACACCGTTGACATGATCACGAAACATGGTCCCAGTCGAAGAAGAGCCGCTGCTCGGGGAGCTGGGCTCCGGGTTCTTCACAGCGACGCGCTACAGAACCAGGCGACGATTCGTGTTTTTGAGCCCCACAGGTACGCCTGCTCGTATTCGTCGGGCGGGGGTAGTCGAGGGCGCACGGGCGTCCCGCGCCGGGTGATCTTCCGGCTGTACCCGTATGAAGGGTTCCGGCCGCCTGAAGTCCTGGCGCATATTCCGGAGGGTCCGGCGCAGAGCAGGCCGCGTCGGACATCCGCTCAGGCCCAACCGCGCCGCACGACTTCCATTCCCGCTTGGAAACGGGTCTCGGCCCCCATCTCCCGCATCATCTTGTGGATGTGGCGGTGGACCGTCCGCACGCTCCACCCGAGCGTCCGGGCGATCGTCTCGTCGGTGGCCCCGGTCGCGAGCAGGCCCAGGAGCCGGTCGGCGGTGGCTGGTTGGTCGGTCTCGCCGTCGGCCCGGTTGAGCCGGTTGAAGGCCACGGCCCGGTCCCAGATCGCCTCGAAGAGCTCGCTGAAGGCGTCGAGCATGGACGACGGCCGCACGAGGTAGGCCGCATCGGCCACGGCTCGCCGCGAGATCGGGATCAACGCGAGCTGGTCGTCGCAGAGCACCATCTTCATCGGTACGTGCCCGGAGACCCGCGCACGCTCGCCGTGCTGGATTCGCCGCCAGACGTCGTCGAGGCGGCCCGGAACCTCGAGGGCCGACGGGTGGTAGACGACGCGGTACACCAGCCCGCGCTGCTCGGCTTGGCTGAACTGCTCGGGATTGCCGGCCACCGGGTGGTCGAGGTAGGGCGGCGTGTCGAACGCTCGGATCTGGTCTTTCGCGGTGCGCTGGAGCCGGATGACGGCGTTCTGGACGTTGACCGCACCGTCGACAATCTCGATCAGCGAGGCAGGATCGGGCATGTCCCTGTCGAGTGACGCTTGTTCGGTCGCGAGTTGCTGCGCGTGTGCCCGCAGCTGCATCAGTTCCCGCTGACGCTCCGCGATGAGCGAGCCGGCTGCGGCATCGGGAGGCACGGCGACGTACTGGACAGGGCTCACGGGCAGCCGCGTGGCCAGCCCGCGCTCGACCAGCCGCCCCAGAATCCGGATCGTCTGGCCCCGCGGCAGGGCGATGTCGGCCGCGAGGGTCTCGGCCGAGCTCCGGCCTCGCCGCACCAGGGCCTCGTAGGCGAGTGCGTCGACGCCGGGGATGCCGACAGCCTCCCACATGGTCACCCCTCATCAGTGCACGTCAGGAACCTGACAGGTGACAGGTATCCGCACCCGGCAACAATTGTCGGCCGAGTCTACCGTCTGACAGGATCCTGCCAACCCGCTTGAGATGGCAGGTAGTTGACACATAGCGGGAGTGAGACGGGAGCCCGGCACATGCGTTCACCTACTCGACACAACAGACGGGCGACACACCTGTCGCTCCGCTCGGTGACAGTGGCGATGGCGATGGCGATGGCAATGGCCATCACAGCCGCGACCGCGGCGGTTCTGCCGACCATTGCCCACGCGGCCGACGGTGCCCCAGCCGGAACGCCCGCGCCCCCGGCTGCCACGGCACCAGCGCCGCCCGCCCGCCTGGCGGCACAGACCACGCCCGGGAAGTTCGCGGTGCCGGCAGGATGCAACGTCGGCCACAACACCGGTCCGGGCGACGAGAGCAACGACACCTCGTACGCGCGCTGCTTCGCCGACGGTCTGGCCGACGCGCAGGGCCGGCTCGTGCAGCAGGACGACGAGCCGCTGCCGACCTCGCTCGGGCCCGCCGACATCCAGCAGGCGTACAACCTGCCGTCGGGCGGCGACGGCCGCACAGTCGCCATCGTCGACGCGTTCGGCTACGCCAGCGCGGAGTCCGATCTGGCCGTCTTCCGCGCCCACTACGGCCTTCCCTCGTGCACGACGGAGAACGGCTGCTTCACCAAGGTCGACCAGCGCGGCGGCACGGACTACCCGGCTGAGGACCCCGACTGGTCGATCGAGACGGCGCTCGACCTCGACGCCGTCTCCGCGGCCTGCCCCCGGTGTCACATCCTTCTGGTGGAGGCGGACAACAACGGCTCACCGAACCTCGGGCAGGCGGTCGATACCGCCGCCCGTCTGGGCGCCGCGGCCATCTCGAACTCGTACGGCGTGGCCGGGGAGATCCCCTTCGAGTCGTACTACGACCACTACTACGACCACCCGGGCATCGCCGTGACGGCCTCGACCGGCGACTACGGCAACGTGCAGAGCTATCCGGCGACCGATCCCGACGTCATAGCCGTCGGCGGCACAACCCTGACCAGGGACTCGCCCTCGCCACGCGGGTGGACCGAGACCGCCTGGGCGGACGGGGGCAGCGGCTGCTCGCTGTACGAACCCGCACCCGACTTCCAGCAGGACGTCGCAACCGGGTGCTCGGGCAACCGTGCGACCGCCGACGTCGCCGCGGACGCCGACTCGGTCAGCGGCCTCGCCGTCTACAACACCCTCGGCCAGGACGGCTGGGCGCAGTGGGGTGGCACCTCCCTGGCCTCGCCGCTCGTCGCCGCGATGTACGCACTCGCCGGCCCGGCGGTGCCCGGCACCTACCCGGCGAGCTACGTCTACCGCAAGGGCGCGTCACTCAATGACGTAACAGAGGGCACCGACGGCTTCTGCGGCGGGATCGAGTGCACCGCAGGCCCCGGCTGGGACGGCCCGACCGGCGTCGGAACGCCGAACGGCGTCTCCGCGCTCACGCTCGGCCCGTCCGCCGACGTCACCGGCACGGTCACCGCGGGTCGCGCGGCGCTCCCCGGCGCAACGATCACCCTCACAGACCCCTCCGGCTACGCCTTCCACGGTGTCACCGACGCGCACGGCCGCTTCGACGTCGCAGTCGCGGCCGGCACCTACCGGATGGTGATATCCGACTTCGGGTACGACACCAGCGCCCTCGACGGGATGACCGTCACGGCGGGCGACAGCGTCAGGCGCTCCGTCGATCTCAGGAAACTGCCGACCCGCACCGTGACCGGCAGGGTCCACGACGCCTCGGGGCAGGGCTGGCCGCTCTACGCCGAGATCACCGTCAAGGGCGTCCCGAACGGCGCCGCCTTCACCGACCCCTTCACCGGGCGGTACAGCCTGCAACTGCCGGTGGGGACGTCGTACACGTTGAGCGCGGCGCCCGTCGACATGCCCGGCTACCACACCACGACGGCCACCATCGACCTCGGCGCCGGTTCCGGCACGATCACCCATGACATCGGGCTCGACGTCGACACCTCGACCTGCACCGCCGCCGGCTACACCTACACCTACGACGGCGTCGGCACCGACTTCGAGGGCTGGTCGGCCGCGCAGGACGGCTGGGCGGTCACCGACGACGCCGGCGAGGGCAAGACATGGGTCTTCGACGACCCCGGCCAGAAGGGCAACCTGACCGGCGGGAACGGCCGGTTCGCGATCGTCGACGACTGGTACGACCCGGCCCCCCACGACACCAGCCTGCTGACACCCACGTTCAGCTTTGCGCACCAGAGGAACCCGCAGATCGGCTTCAACACCTACTACTTCAACCCCGGGTTCGGCACTCAGGCCGGCTACGTCGATCTCAGCCTCGACGGCGGCGCCAGCTGGCAGACGGTCTGGACGGCGCCGGACAGGACGGTCCAGGGCCAGGTCACGGTGCCCGTGCCGCAGGCGGCCGGGGCGTCGGACGTCAAGGTCCGCTTCCGGTTCGTCGGGGTCTACGACAACTACTGGGAGATCGACAACGTCTTCGCGGGCTCACGCTCGTGCGACCCCGTCGCAGGCGGCCTCGTCGCCGGCCAGGTCACGGATGCCAACACCGGTGCCCCGCTGACGGGCGCCGAGGTCTCAGAGCAAGGCGGCACCCCCGCTGTCACCCAGGCCACGACCGACGACCCGGCACTCGGCGACGGCTTCTACTGGCTCTTCGCGCCCGGAACCGACGGCCGGCCGATGACCGCAGCCGGTCGCCACTACACCACGGCCACGGCAACGGCCGCTCCCCGAGCCCATGCGGTCGTCAACCACGACTGGGCACTGCGGGCCGGGCAGCTCACGGCCGGACCGGCGTCGATCTCGGTGCACTCGGGCGGCGGCTCTCCCACGACCTCTCGGACGCGCACCCTGACGCTGCGCAACACCGGCACCGGCCCCGCGACGGTGACTATCGTGGCGCACGACCGCGGCTTCACCCCTCCTGGCGGGAGACACCAGGACACCTCGCCCGGAGCGCGGCTGAAACAGACGAGGGTGGCTCCGTCGCCGCGCCCCTTCGGCCCCCTTGCTCCCGGCCACGCACCTGACGCCGGACCGCTGCCTCCGAAGGACGCCTCGGTCAACCCGGTCTGGTCGGACCTGCCGGACTACCCCACTCCGATCATGGACAACGTCGTGGCGGAGAACGACGGGACCGTCTACTCGGTAAGCGGTCTCAACGACTCGGGAGTCACGGCCGACGGAGCCGCGTACGACTCGTCCGCCGGGTCGTGGCGAGCGATCACCCCCATGCCGCAAGCCCGCGAGAACGCCATGGGCGGGTTCGTCAACGGAAAGCTCTACGTCACCGGCGGCTGGGACCCGCAGGGCAACCCGACGTCGACGACGTACGTCTACGACCCGGCCAGGGACTCCTGGTCACGGGTGGCGGACATGCCGGCACCGGCAACGGACGCGGCCGCAGCCGTCCTGGGCGGCCGCCTCTACGTCGTCGCGGGCTGCTCCACCGCCACCTGCGACGCCGCGTCATCCGTGTACCGGTACGACCCCCACACGGACGCCTGGACGAAGCTGGCCGACTACCCGCAGGACGACGTGCTGCTCGGCTGCGCGGCCTCGGGCGACGGGCTGGTCTGCGCAGGGGGAATCGGGCCGGTGACGAACGACGCGTCCGACGCGGCGTACCGGTACGTCGCCGGGTCCGACACGTGGACGCGCATCGCCGACCTGCCACGCCCCACCTGGGGAATGGCCTACGCAGGCGTCGGAGGAAAGCTGCAACTCGTCGGCGGTATAGCCGCTTACCAGATCACCAACCAGGCGGAGGAATACGACCCCACCGCGGGTGCGTGGTCGGCGCTGCCCAACGCGACCTACGCCCTCTACCGTGGCGGCGCGGCATGCGGTCTCACGCGCGTCGGCGGCGGGCTCGACTCCTCCGCAGCAACGCCGTACACCGAGGCGCTACCGGGGCAGGACGCGTGCGTCACCGGCTCGGACGTCGGGTGGCTCTCGACGTCCCGGACCCAGGTGACCGTCCCGGCGGGCAAGACCGTGACCGTCCAGGTGCGCGCGGATGTCTCCGCGGCGTCCACCCCCGGCACGTACCAGGCCCAGCTGGCATTCGTCAGCGACACGCCCTACACCATCCCGCCGGTGACCGTGGCACTCACGACCCGGTGAGGCAACCCGGCGGTGCCGGGTCGGCCGGGGCTACCCGCCGGCCCGGCACCGCTGATTCACGCCTGCGTGCCCCACTTCCTCCACGTCCTTCCCCCGGCAGTCCCCGAGGCCGGGTGTGTCAATTCGGCTCTGTTCCGTAGCCGGTGGTGACCGTCGGTGGCACTCGTTGGAGCAGGCTGAGGTGACGGAGGAGGTCGAATCCTGCCCGGCCGCCGCGGTGGGGCAGGGTGAGGCCGGTACTCACTGCGGCGCGGTCGAGTTCGAGGCCGTTGCAGAAGCTGTGCAAGTGGGGCAGGTCGGCAGTGCGCACGGTGGTGATCGGCTGGGTGAGCTTGTCGTTGCTGGCCTGGGCCGGGGTCACAAGCGCGGCGAGCTCGCCGGTAAGTCGGGCGAGTACAGAGCCAGTCGCTGGACAGCCCCCCCACACACAGGGGCTGCCCCCGCTGATGTACGGCTCCGCGCGAGCCAGCCTCGTCGGTTCGCCAACCGCGCGAGTCCTCGCCCAGTAGCGCAGGTTACGGAGCCCACGCCACCGCCGAACTCCCATGCACTGCCGCGCACGTCCGCATGCGTTCTCGGGCAACGCGAGCCCCGGAATAGGACCTAAGGGCTTGCAGATGGTAAGCCGGGCGGGCGGCCGCGCGGGGTATCACTGTCGGGGGACAACGTCCCTGTCAGGGCGTCCAGGTGTTGCCGGGACATGCCGGTCAGGGCGGGATCGGACAACAGGGCCTGGTCCCACTGCGGGGCCGGCGCCTGCGAAGCCCGGGTCGCCGGGACGGCAGGCCACCGGCCTTCGACCGCGAGGCATACAAGCAGCGCAACACCGTCGAACGCTGCATCAACCGCTTGAAACAGTGGCGAGGCATCGCCACCCGCTACGAGAAGACCGCGACCATCTACCTGGCCGGACTCCACATCGCGGGCATCTTCCTCTGGTCAGCGCGGTGATCCAAACGAAACTGCCTAGCTCGCTCGTTCCGGCGCGGGTGGGATGCCGTGCTCCTTGAGGATCTCCCACACTCTGGAGGCGGCGACCGTGATCCCCAGGCCGCGAGTTCGCCGTGGATGCGCCGATACCCCACGAGGAGTTCTCGCGGGCGAGGCGCAGGATCAGGGCGCGGATCGAGCGGACGGTGGGACGGCGTCCACGCCGTCTCGGTACGCAGGTCGCAGCATGGCGGCGTTTGAGCAGGTTGCGGTGCCAGCGCAGGACCGTGTCGGGGCGTACCAGGAGAAGGAGCTGGTGCAGCTTGTCGACAGGGAGGTGGTGGAGCAGGCCGGCGAGGATGGCGCGGTCGGTGTCGGTGAAGGCAGGTTTGTTGACCTGGCGTTGCAGGACGAGGAGCGCAAGGATCTCGATGTCCTTGTCGCGGTCGCTCACCGTCAGCAGGCGCAGGAACGCGAAGGCGTTGGTCGCGGCGAGGTAGCCAGGCGTAGCAGCACGACAGATCATGATGCCGTCTATGCCCCGTGCAGATGAAGAGTTTGAGGTGAGGGCAGGACAGCCGGAGATCGGCGATCAAGTCCGTGACCTGGACGGATGATTTATCGGCACCCGCAGGGCCGCAGGCGGGTGGAGGAGCGCGCCGCGCACTGACCGCCGGCGCGGCCCATGGAGAGGTGAGCACCTGCCCTGAACCGGCGGCGCGTAGGACCTGGCCCCCGGGGCTCGCTGGTCAGTGGGCTGTGGGGCGGCGATGCGCGGGGTGGTGCCCCGGCTGGACCGTGTCGTCGGCGGCGGAGCAGGGCTGCTCGGTTTCGGCGCGGGGGTGCAGCCCGGCCAGGGTGACGGTGACCAGCCGGTGGACGGCGGCCTTCGACGGCAAGCCGCCCGCCGCCGTCAGGGCGTGCAGGCAGTAGTGCGCGAGTTCGTCCGGGGCGATGTCGCCCCGCACCTCGCCGTCCTTGGCGGCCTCGGCCAGCAGGTCCCGCACGAAGTCGGTGAGCTGCCGGTGGGCCCGGGCGACGTGCTCGCCCTGGTGGAGAAGCGCGGAGAGGTCGGTGCCGTGATGCCCGTGCCGCCCGTGGGTGATGAGCGCGTACGCGTGCAGCACGGCCGCGAGCCGCTCGCCGGCGGTGCCGGCACGGTCCCGTGCGGCGATCAGCTGTTCGAGGTGGGCGGTGATCCGGCGTTCATGCCAGGCGGTCAGGACCGCCTCGACGTCCGGGAAGTACTTGTACAGCGTCGCCCGCCCGATGCCGGTCTCCTGGGCGATCCGCGACATCGTCACCGAGAGGAGCCCGCCCTGCTCGACCAGGGCCGCGGTGGCGTCCAGGGCCGCGTCGCGCACCGCGGCACGATGAGCGTCGATCGTCTCGTTCCAGAGCTTCGGCACGACCCGATGATACATCCCGCCCCGAAAGTGACACCATGACATTGACATAGACAACCTGTATCGATAAACCTTGATCGGTCAGGACGCACCCCGGGGCTCGGCGAGTTCCGGGCGTCGTCACGTCACGCTCGGACGGGATCGGCATGCAGGAGCAACCCCTTCACGCACACCGGCCGCAAGACCTCCCCCGGGGCCCGCACGGCGGCCGGCCGGACTGGGACGCGGTCTACGCCGGCCGCCCCCGGTGGGACATCGGGCGGCCGCAGCCGGCCTTCCTCGCCCTCGCCGAGGCCGGAGCCATCACCGGCCGTGTGCTGGACGTCGGCTGCGGCACCGGCGAGCACGTTCTGATGTGCGCCGGACTCGGCCTGGAGGCCACCGGCGTGGACGTCGCCGCAGCCGCGATCGCCGCTGCCGAACGCAAGGCGCACGAGCGGGAGCTGACCGCACGGTTCTGCCGGCAGGACGTGACACGGCTGGCCAGCCTCGGCGAAACCTTCGACACCGTGCTCGACAGCGGGCTGCTGGTCCACGTCATCGACGACCCCGAGGTCCGTACCGCCTACCTCGCCGGACTGCGGGCAGCGGTGCCCGCAGGCGGCAGATACTTCCTGCTCTGCTTCCGCGACCCCCGATCCGACCCCAGGGCACGCCACCTCACCCCGCAGGAGATCGCCACCTGCTTTGCCGACGGCTGGCACCTCGACACTGCCGCCGAGACCACCCTCGACAGCCGCATCGACCCAGGGGGCATCCCCGCCTGGCTCGCCACTCTCACCAGGATCTGATCCCCATGACCACCGACGGAACCCGGAAGCCGAGCGCGATGCCGGTCATGGAAGCCCGCATCACCACGAAGCGGGCGAGCCGTTACCTCACCCAGTTCTGCAAGCACGCCACCGCCATGGGCAGCGCCGGCCACACATCCCGGCTGCACCTGCACGGTGCGGCATCCCACCGCGACGTGACGGTTACCGCCGAATGGTCCGACACCCAGGCGACGGTCACCTTCACCCCATGGGGCCGGTGCACACTCCTGGCCGACGACGACACCCTCGTGCTGCGCATCGACGCAGCCGACGACGAGGGCCAGCGGCAGATCAGGGACGTCATGACCAGGGACCTCGAACGGTTCAGCCGCCGCGACCCGCTGACGGTGGCCTGGCACCAGTGCGCATCCCCCGGTGCCGCCGCCTCGCGAGCCGCGACGGGCGTGATCGGCGATCCCCACCACCGCCCCGTATGGGCGCGCCGCCGCACGGTCCTCATCGCCGTGGCGGTGACCGTCCTGCTCGGCCTGCACCTCGGGCTGGCCGGCACCGTCGTGGCGGACTCGTCCTGGACGGGAATGGCCACCGACGTCGCCGTGGCACTGGTCGCACTCAAGGTCGCGCTCTTCGCCCTGGCCCGCGGCCTGCGCCGCCGCAGGGCCACTGGCCCACACCGCCCGTAGAAGGGACCGACCCGCAGGTGGCACCGCCGCGCGGTTGGACAACGGGGTGCTCTGTTCAGTGATGGTGGCCTGCCTGTCCCTGCTGCGTGGTTCCCCGGCTGTGGCCTGCGGGATGTCCCTCGTCCTCGGCGGGGTTCCCGCCCATCATGCGGAGCATCGCCGTGCCGCCGGTGCGGAAGAACCGGATGAGGAGGGCGGCGGCCAGCAGGAGGAAGGCGATGTTGAGCCAGGTGGTGTAGTTCCAGGTGACGCCTTCCATGGGGAGCTTCGCGTCGGCCTGGTCGGGGATCAGTCCGAGACCGCCGAAGGTGAACTCCACGATGTACCCGGCGATGACGCTCGCGAGGTAGAAGGTGCCGAGCAGGAGCACGGCCATCCTGGCGCCGTAGTACTTCCGGTAGATGTTCAGGATCGGCAGGATCAAGAGGTCGGCGAAGATGAACGCGACGACTCCGCCAAAGCTGATGCCGCCCTTCCACAGCACCACCGCGAGCGGCACGTTGCCGATGGAGCAGACGAACGAGGCGATCGCGACCAGCGGGCCGATGATCGGCCCCCACGGCTTGGACGCCAGCGGGTGGCTGTCGAAGAAGAACGTGCCCCAGAAGGAGTCCGCTACCCAGGCGGCGATGGCTCCGGCAATGAGCAACCCGATGACCAGGTCGCGCAGGATCGCCGCCCACTCCATGACGAAGACGTGGCTGGTGGAGGTGAAGCCCTCACGCGACAGCAGGCGCCGGGGCCGCCGTCGGGGCGGGTGAAGACGAGGCCTTCGAGGGGTGCCTCGTGGGTGAGTGTGGTTCGTGCGCGGTCGGCTTGGCGCCGGAGGGCTGCGGTGACGCGGGGGGAGAGGCTGACCCAGTTCCGGCTGGCCTTGGTCTTGGGCGGGCGAGGCGGACGTCGGGCCAGTGCAGGCCGAGGGCTTCGCCGCGGCGCATGCCGGTGCCGAGGTGGACTTCGAAGATGTCGGCGTACTGGTCGGCGTAGGTCTTGGCGCTGTGGTGGAGGAAGGCTGCGGCTTGCCGGGGAGTCCAGCACAGCCGTTCGTGGGCGGCGGGGCGGTTCATGACGGCGTATCGGGCGGGGTTGAACTCTATGCGCCGGGTGCGCACCGCGGTGTTGAGGGCGCTCGAGAGGGTTGCGCCGCAGCGGTACACGGTGGTGCGTCCGCAGCCGGCGTTCAGTTACTGGTGGGACCAGGCGGTGATGTGGCGGGAGCGCAGGTCGGCGAGTTTGAGGCGGCCGAAGGCCGGGATGAGGTCGTTGTGGATGTAGTCCTTGTAGCGGGCGTAGGTGGTGGGCTTGAGGGCTTCTTCCTTGTGCGTAGCCATTCGTTGAGGTACGAGGCGACGGTGAGGGCGTCGTCGTCGAAGACCCCAGCGGGGTCGGCTTCGAGGAAGGCGTGCAGGGCCTGGATGGCTTCGTTCTCGCTGGGCAAGCCGCTGCGGCGCCGGGTCTGGCGTGGCCCGGTGCCGTTGGGCAGGTCGACGGCGTAGGCCCAGGTGCCGTGATTGGGCGAGCTGTTGAGCTTGGGGCAGCGGGCCCCGTACTGCTGGTTGGCGGTGTTACGGCATCCGCAGCGCCGGTAAACGCGGCCTCGTTGGGCGGGTTGAAGGGGCATGGGGGTAGCTCCTCGGTCAACGATCGGGGGTTCGAACAGCCACCAGCAATCTGTCGTGTGCATGGCGAAGCGGGAGGTGGCGGGGTATGGCGTCAGGGAGGCAACCAATCCCGGGGGCGGCGGGGGTGCCGGTGTGCGGTTGAACAGGGCGAAGGCCCTTTGGGGCAAGGCCGTGAAGTTAGGGCTGCGGGGGCGTTGGTGAGTGTGCTTTGGTCTGCGGTTGCTTGGGACGTGAGAAGCGGAGCCCCGGTAGAACTGGCAGTCGACCAAGACAGCCGTTCACAGCACCGGAGGCTCCGCTGTCGGATCAGTGTGTCATCACGCGTGAAGTCACGGTAGCCAAGGGTTTGTTCGCCCCCGGCCACCTGGGGGAACTCACTCAGATCGTCCCGTTCGAGATGGTCGATGCGGCCCTCACCGAGACTGGTGCCGTCCAGCAACGACTACGGAAGATCCCCGCCCGGGTGGTGGTCTACCTGCTGCTGGCCGCGGCCCTGTTCGAGGACTGCGGGTACCTAGCCGTCTGGCGCAAGCTCACCGCCGCACTGGAGGCGATACCGGTCGCGACGGTCACCGGCACGGCGCTGTGGCACGCCCGGACGCGCTTGGGCGTCCGCCCCATGCGGGCCTTGTTCGACCTGCTGCGCGGGCCGGCCACCGCGATCCGTACCGCCGGCGCCCGTTTCAAGGGCCTGCTGACCGTCGCGATCGACGGCGCCTACCTCGACGTCCCCGACAGCCCGCCGCACCGGGCCCGCCTGGGCAAGGGCACCAACCAGTACGCGGCCTCCGGCTACCCGCAGATCTGCCTGACCGTGCTGGTGGCCTGCGGCACCCGCGCAGTCATGGACGCCGCCTTCGGCCCCCGATCCAGAGGTGAGACCGTCTACGGCAGACGGCTGATGCGCTCCCTTCACGCCGGAATGATCGTCCTGCTGGACCGGGGCTTCTCCGGCAACACGTTCCTTGCCGGCGTCGGCGCCACCGGCGCCGCCTTCCTGGCGCGCGTCTCAGCTACCCGCAAGCCCCCGGTCCTGGCCCGCTTCGAGGACGGCTCCTATCTCTCCCGATTCGCAGGCGCTCCCGTCCGCGTCATCGAGTGCGAGATCACCATCACCACCAGCCAGGGACGCCAGACCGGGCTCTACCGGCTGGCCACCAACCTCCTCGACCACCACCGATACCCAGCATCCGACCTGGTCAGCCTGTACCACGAGCGATGGGAAGTGGAGTCCGCCTACTTCGCGATCAAGAAGTCGATGCTCGGCCGACGCGTCCTGCGCTCCAAGACCTGGGCCGGCATCGCCCAGGAGGTCTACGCCCTGCTCAGTGCCTACCAAGCCCTGCGGATCGCGATCGCCGACGCCACCGGGGCCACCCCCGGAACCGACCCGGACCGGGGCAGCTTCAGCGTCGCGCTCCAATGCGCCCGCGACCAGATCGTCCAGGCCGCCCGCATCATCGCCGGCACCGTGATCGACCTCGTCGGAACGATCGGCCAAGCCGTCCTGAACCAGCTCATGCCCACCCGCCGCCTCCGCATCAGCCCCCGCGCAGTGAAACGACCCCTGTCCCGATACGCATACAAAAGCCTCAAAGTCGACCGACACACCTACACAGCAACCCTCAGCATCAACATCTTGACGCCGACGATCAGCCCCTAACTTCACGGCCTTGCCCTTTGGGGTGTGTCAAGGGACGGGCGCTCGTCGTTCCATCGCGGCGTCAGCGTTCTGATACGGTCCCGCACTTTCCGGTATCAGTTGGCCCGCCGTCGGCATTACCAAGGACAGCAGCGTGGAGGCTGACGGAGCCACAACGTCGCGCCGCTGCGGGTTATTGGACGTTGTCCGAAACCGAGAGGTGGGCGAGACGCTCGGGTGCGGCATCGTGGACCTCTGGGGCGAGGGGGTCGTCGCCCAATGCGCGCAGGCGGGTGCGGACGGGCGCGGCGTCTGGGACCGCGGTGCATGCTTGTTGTTGGACGGTAGGTTCGCAGTCGTCGAGTGATTCGACGACGTATCCGTCGGCGGCTTTGGGTGCGCAGCCGAGCAGGCCTTGGAGAATCGCTGTGAGCTGGTGTGGGCCACCACGGGGGAGTCCGAGGCCAATGAGTGCCTCGCGCCGCTTCTGGGTCTGCCGCAGCTCGCCGTGGTCACGTGGCCGGAGCCCTCCGAGGAGCCCGAGCCGTCAGCCCTGCCGCCAGGGCTGACCCGGGCAGAGACCACCACCGCACGCCCGTGATTGCCGCCCCACCCTGTCCGTCACCCCGATCACCTGGAGGGGCGCTGAGATGCCCGCCCGCCGCCGTACCCGGCCGAGCAGCCTCCACCAGGAGCCCAAGCAGTCACCTGGGCACGGGAGAAGGCCGGCCTGACCAGGCGGGCACTCGCTGACATGACCGGCATCAGCGAGTAGTTGATGGGCGAGATCGAATCTCCGGCCGGCGCAGCGCCAGGAAGCGATTCCGACCGAGATCAGGTCGGGGCAGGTCTCGTGCTGTGGTTATGGTTTGGGGTGCGGTTGGTCAGCGGTGTGGCGATGGCCGTTTCAGCGGTCCCCGTCACCCCGTCGGTGCTGTGCCCGCTGGATCCGGCGCGGCGTGTGCCGTCGCAATCGGCTGAAGATCCGCAGGCTGGCAGGGCAGGGAGGATCGAGATGGGGACGGAACAGGTGGCTCTTGAAGCCGCTCTCCACGATGCCGAGCAGAGGCTGCAGGCCGCTGTTCGATCAGGTGATGCGCAGGCATTGGACCTGCTCCTGGACGACCGTGTCGTCTACACAGGACCTGACGGCAGCACCATGACGAAGGAGGAGGACCTGGGAGCGCACAGGTCCCGGACCCTGGCCGTCGAGGTCTTCGACCAGCAGGACCTGGAGGTGACCGTGGTGGACTCTACCGGGATCACCCGCGTACTGGCCGGGCTTGAGGGCACCGCTGGAGGACATCCGTTCAAGGCACGCCTTCGCTACACCCGCACCTGGATACACGCTGACGGCACCTGGCGCGTCCTTGCCGCCCACGCCAGCGCCGTCCCAGATCTCGGGTAAAGGCTTAGCTTGGCGTTTAACCATGGGGGGCCACCTGACCTGCTGATCTTGGCTTCTTCCGGAGACAGCAAGACGGCCGTTCTTGAGGTGCCCCGAGGTCTCCGGACAGGGATCCAATAGGATCCCTGTGTAAGGAAACGAGAGGCACGACGTGGCACCACCCAGCAAGTACTCGCCGGAGT
>NZ_CAJSLV010000105.1 GCF_907177275.1 Actinacidiphila cocklensis | reverse complement strand
GGCGGTGCGGGCGGGGCGGCGGGCGGTGCGGGCGGTGCGGCGGGCGGTGCGGGCGGGGGCGGCGCCGGCAGCTCGCGGCCGCACTTCATGCAGAAGCGGGCGGAGGTGTCGGAGACCGGGTTCCCGCACGCGGGGCAGTACGACATGGGCCACTCCGGGAGTCGGGGGGGATCGGGCCTCCCCAGCACAGACACCGCAGACTAGGGGGCAGTTCCCCTCCCCCGCACCCGGAATGCCGACTTCCCGCGACGGCTCAACTGCCGTCCGTGTCCGCCTTCTTCGCGCGGTGCAGCGCCACGATCCCGCCGGTCAGGTTCCGCCAGGCCACCGCGGACCAGCCGGCGCCGCGCAGCCGGCCGGCCAGCGCACGCTGGTCGGGCCACTCGCGGATGGACTCGGCGAGGTAGACGTACGCGTCCGGGTTGCTGCTCACCGACTTGGCGACCGGCGGCAGCGCCCGCATCAGGTACTCGGTGTAGACGGTGCGGAACGGGCGGAAGGTCGGGTGGCTGAACTCGCAGATCACCAGCCGCCCGCCGGGCCTGACGACCCGCAGCATCTCGCGCACCGCCGCGTCGGTGTCGTGGACGTTGCGCAGCGCGAAGGAGATGGTGACGGCGTCGAAGACGCCGTCGGCGAACGGCAGCCGGGTCGCGTCGCCCGCGGTCAGCGGGAGTTCCGGGTGCCGCTTCTTGCCCTCGCGGAGCATCCCGAGGGAGAAGTCGCACGGTACGACCGCGGCGCCGGCCGCGGCGAAGGGCAGCGAGGACGTGGCCGTCCCCGCGCCCAGGTCCAGCACGCGCTCCCCCGGCGCCACGTCCAGCGCCTGTGCGACGGCCCGCCGCCACAGCCGGGTCTGCCCCAGCGACAACACGTCGTTGGTCAGGTCGTACTTGGCAGCGACGTCATCGAACATCGCGGCGACTGCCTGCGGCTGCTTCTCCAGAGATGCACGTGTCACCCTCCCGACCTTACGCCCCGTAGGGCGCCCCCCCTTCCGCAAGGGGGTGCCCACCAGGGGCGCGGGGAGGGCGGGGAGGGCTAGCGCTCGGCGAGGAGCTTGAGTTCCGGGTGGGCCGTCCCGCCAGGGATCGCCGTGCTGGAGAGGTGGGAGACGACGTGGTCGTCCACGGGGTCGTTCGCCGGGTCGTCGTGGACGACGATGTGCTCGTAGGTCGTCGCGCGCTGCGCCGGCACGCGCCCGGCCGCGCGGATCAGATGGATCAGCTCCATCCGGTTGGAGCGGTGCTTCGCCCCGGCCGAGGAGACGACGTTCTCCTCCAGCATCACCGAGCCGAGGTCGTCCGCCCCGTAGTGCAGCGACAGCTGCCCCACCTCCTTGCCGGTGGTGAGCCAGGAGCCCTGGATGTGGGCGACGTTGTCGAGGAAGAGCCGGGCGATGGCGATCATCCGCAGGTACTCGAAGAGCGTGGCCTGCGTCTGTCCCTTGAGGTGGTTGTTCTCCGGCTGGTACGTGTACGGGATGAACGCCCGGAAGCCGCCCGTGCGGTCCTGGACGTCGCGGATCATCCGCAGGTGCTCGATGCGCTCCGCGTTGGTCTCGCCGGTGCCCATCAGCATCGTGGAGGTGGACTCGACGCCCAGGCGGTGCGCGGTCTCCATGATCTCCAGCCAGCGCTCGCCCGACTCCTTGAGCGGGGCGATGGCCTTGCGCGGGCGCTCCGGCAGGAGTTCCGCGCCGGCGCCGGCGAAGGAGTCCAGGCCCGCGGCGTGGATGCGGCGGATGGCCTCCTCCGCGCTCACCCCGGAGATCCGCGCCATGTGCTCGACCTCGGACGCGCCCAGCGAGTGGATCACCAGCTGCGGGAACTCCCGCTTGATCGCGGCGAAGTGCTCCTCGTAGTACTCGACGCCGTAGTCGGGGTGGTGGCCGCCCTGGAACATGATCTGGGTGCCGCCCAGCTCGACGGTCTCCGCGCACCGGCGCAGGATGTCGTCGAGCCCGCGGCTCCAGCCCTTCGCTGTGTCCTTGGGCGCCGCGTAGAAGGCGCAGAACTTGCACGCGGTGACGCACACGTTCGTGTAGTTGATGTTCCGCTCGATGATGTACGTCGCGATGTGCTCGGTCCCGGCGTAGCGGCGGCGGCGTACGGCGTCGGCGGCGGCGCCCAGCGCGTGCAGGGGGGCGTCGCGGTAGAGGTCGAGGGCCTCTTCCGGGGTGATACGGCCGCCGTCGGCGGCGCGTTCGAGGACGGCTGCGATGTCGCTCACCAGGGAGGTCCTTCCGGAAGGAGCGTGACGAGGGGCATGACGACGGACCAGGCCAGCGTACGCCGACCGCCGGGTCAGGCCGGGGGGAGGAGGGTGACCCGGGCCCCGGGCGGGAAGCCCACGCGGCGGGCGAACTCGTTCAGGCCCGCCAACTGCTCGGCACCGAGGGAGAAGTCCAGGGTGGTGAAGTAGCGGCGCAGCAGGTCGGCGTCGAAGGCCTCCCAGTGGGCGGCCTGCTCGGCGATCTTCTCGACCTCGTCGAGCGACAGGTCGCGGGAGGCGAGGAAGGCGCGGTGCACGTCGTGGACGGCCTCGGGGTGCGCGGCCAGGTAGTCGCGGCGGACCGCCCAGATCGCGAAGACGAAGGGCAGGCCCGTCCAGTCCTTCCACATCTGCCCGAGGTCGTGGACCTCCAGGCCGAGCCGGGGCGCGTCGTGCAGCGAGGCGCGCAGGGCGGCGTCGCCGATGAGGACGGCGGCCTGCGCCTCCTGCATCATCAGCGCGAGGTCGGGCGGGCAGCGGTAGTAGTCGGGCGACACCCCGTAACGCTCCGTGAGCAGCAGCTCGGCCAGGCGCACCGACGTGCGGCTGGTGGAGCCCAGCGCGACCCGCTCCCCGTCGAGCCGGTCGAGCGGCACCTGGCTGACGATGACGCAGGACATGACGGGGCCGTCGCAGCCCACCGCGATGTCGGGCAGCGCGACCAGCTCGTCGGCGTGCCGCAGGTACTCCATGAGGGTCACGGGACCGATGTCCAGGTCACCGTCTATGAGCTGCTTGCTGAGCTTCTCCGGGGTGTCCTTGGTGAGCTGGATGTCCAGCAGCGTGCCGGTCCTGGCCAGGCCCCAGTAGAGCGGGACGCAGTTGAGGAACTGGATGTGGCCGACCCTGGGCCGGGTCGGGCCGTCGCCTTCGGTACGCGCTGAAGTGTCCACCTGGTGGACGCTACTCCTGGTGTCCGCGGGACCCGTGCACGGCCCCCCGCGGGACACTCCGCCGACACCCGGGCGACCCCCAAAAACGGATCTTGAGACCCTTCCCCGGCCGAGACCCACCGTGCTACTCTCCTCGCAAGTTGCAGTTTGGTTTCCCTTGCAGTACAGAGCCTGCGGAGCATGTAACCCGCAGGCTTTTGTAGTTTTCAGACTTCGCAGTTGCAGGTTCTGGAGCAGGGCAACCCTTTGGGCCCAAGGAGGGCTTTATGGCTACCGGAACCGTGAAGTGGTTCAACGCTGAAAAGGGCTTCGGCTTCATCGCCCAGGACGGCGGCGGCCCGGATGTCTTCGTCCACTACTCCGCGATCAACGCCTCCGGCTTCCGCTCCCTCGAGGAGAACCAGCCGGTGACCTTCGACGTCACGCAGGGCCCGAAGGGTCCGCAGGCGGAGAACGTCACCCCGAACTAGTCCTCACTAGTCCGGCCGACGGCGCATCGCGCCCAGAACCTGCAGTACCAAGGGGCCGCCTCACTTCGGTGAGGCGGCCCCTGCCTCGTTCTCAGCGCCTGCGGCGGTACAGCTCCTCGATGTCCGCCGCGAAGTCCCTGGCCACCGCCGCGCGCCTGAGCTTCATCGACGGGGTCAGGTGGCCGCCGTCCTCGGTGAAGTCCACCGGCAGCACCCGGAAGCGGCGGATCGACTCGGCCTGCGAGACCGACGCGTTCGCGTCGTCCACCGCCTTCTGCAGCTCGGCGAGCAGCTCCTCGTCCTCGACCAGCTCCTTCGCGGCCAGCGCCTCCTTGTGCCGCATCCGCCGCCAGTGCGTGAGGCCGTCCGGCTCCAGGGTGATCAGGGCGGTCACGTAGGGGCGGTTGTCGCCGACCACCATGCACTGGCCGACCAGCGGGTGCGCCCGCAGCCGGTCCTCCAGCGGGGCAGGGGCGACGTTCTTGCCGCCCGCGGTGATGATGATCTCCTTCTTGCGGCCGGTGATCGTCAGGTAGCCGTCCGCGTCCAGCTCGCCGATGTCCCCGGTCGGGAACCATCCCTCGACGGCGGGGAAGGCGCCCTCGTCGTTCCAGTACCCGGCGAAGACCTGGCCGCCGCGCAGCAGCACCTCGCCGTCCTCGGCGATCCGCACGGCCGTGCCGGGCAGCGGCCAGCCGACCGTGCCCAGCCGCGGGCTCAGCGGCGGCGTCACGGTGGCGGCCGCGGTGGTCTCGGTGAGGCCGTAGCCCTCGAAGACCAGCACCCCGGCGCCGGCGTAGAAGGCGGCGAGCCGGCTGCCCAGCGGTGAGCCGCCGCAGATCGCGTACCGCACCCGGCCGCCGAGCGCGGCCCTGATCCGCCGGTAGACCAGCGGGTCGTACAGCGCCCGCGCCAGCCGCAGCCCGGGTCCCGGGCCGGGTCCCGTGCCGGTCTGCCGGGCGATGGCCGCGGCGCCGTACGCCTGCGCGATACGGGCCGCGCGGTCGAAGGACGCGGCCCGGCCGATCTTCTCCGCGGTGGCGCGGCCGGTGTTGTAGACCTTCTCCAGGACGTACGGGATCGCCAGCAGGAAGGTCGGCCGGAAGCCGGCGAGGTCGGCCAGCAGGTCGTCGGTGGCGATGCTGGGCGCGTGCCCGAGCCTGACCCGTGCCCGCAGGCAGCCGACCGCGACCATCCGCCCGAAGACGTGCGAGAGCGGCAGGAAGAGCAGGGTCGAGGCGGGCTCGGTGCTGACCGACCTGAAGACCGGGTGCAGCAGCTCGGTGGCGTTGTCGACCTCGGCGAAGAAGTTGCCGTGGGTGAGGATGCAGCCCTTGGGGCGGCCGGTGGTGCCCGAGGTGTAGATCAGGGTGGCGACCGTGTCCGGGGCCATCGCCTGCCGGCGGGACGTGACCAGGGCGTCGGGCAGCGTACGGCCGTCCGCCGCGAGCTGGCCGACGGCTCCGGTGTCGATCTGCCACAGCTCCCGCAGCGCGGGCAGCTCCGTGCGGGCCGAACTGATCATCCGGGCCTGGGCCACGTCCTCCACGACGCACGCGGCCGCGCCGGAGTCGGCGAGGATCCAGGCGCACTGGGAGGCGGAGGAGGTCGGGTAGATCGGCACGGTGATCAGGCCCGCGGCCCAGCCCGCGAAGTCCAGCAGCGTCCAGGCGTACGACGTCCTGGCCATCACCGCGAGCCGGTCGCCCGGCCGCAGCCCGGCCGCGATCAGACCCTTCGCGACGGCGACGACCTCGTCCCTGAAGGCGGCCGCGGTGACGTCCTGCCACCGCCCGTCCTGCCCCTTGCGGCTCATCACCACGTCCGAGGGCGCCTCGGCGGCGTTCGTGAACGGTATGTCGGCGAGGCTGCCCCGCTGCGGCGGGTCGACCAACGGCGGTACGGCCGCCTGCCGCACTCTTCCGCCTTCGGCGGTGAGCTGGGGTGTCCCCGCCGAGCCCTGCGCGGGCGGCGTTCCTTGACGTGCCATGTCTGCGGCTCCTACCAGGCTTCGAGGGTTCGTTCGTCCTGCGGCCGAGGCTGCACATCCCCTCGGCAGGGGTGGGTCTGCGGTCTCCTTGCGCAGGAGGGCAACCGCCGGGGGCGCGGGGAACTGCGCGACCCGCCCCCCACCGGACCTTCGGGTCGCCACCGGCCCGAAGGGGCTGTTCGGTCCGTCCCGGACCACCGGCCTCTGGGTGGCTGAGCGCGTCCCTGGGGGCGTAGCCCCTGCGCAAGGGGAACCCCCAGGCCATCGCGGCCGGCGGAAGCGCACCCCCGGGCTACGGGGAAGTGAGAACGGCGGTCACCCCTTGACCGCCCGCCGCGCAGATGGAGATGAGGCCGCGCCCAGGACGCTCCCGGGAAGCAAGCAGTTGCGCGAGGGTCGCCACGATCCTCGCCCCGGTGGCCGCGAAGGGATGCCCCGTCGCGAGGGACGAGCCGGCCACGTTGAGCCGGGAGCGGTCGATCGAGCCGAGCGGAGCGTCGAGGCCGAGGCGGTCGAGGCAGTACGCCTTGTCCTCCCACGCGGCCAGCGTGGCCAGCACCTGCGAGGCGAAGGCCTCGTGCACCTCGTAGAAGTCGAAGTCGCCGAGCCCGAGCCCCGCTCTGGCGAGCATCCGCGGCACGGCGTACGCGGGCGCCATGAGCAGCCCCTCCGCACCGGACGTGTAGTCCACCGCCGCGGTCTCGTACGCGGTCAGGTACGCCAGCGGTTCGAGGCCGCGCTCCGCGGCCCACTCCTCGGAGCCGAGCAGCACGACGGCGGCCCCGTCGGTGAGCGGCGTGGAGTTGCCCGCCGTCATCGTGCCGTCGGGTCCTCCGTACACCGGGCGCAGCCTGGCGAGCCTGTCCACCGTCGAGTCGGGGCGCAGGTTCTGGTCGCGGGTGAGCCCGCGGTAGGGCGTGACGAGCGGGTCGAAGAAGCCCCGCTCGTAGGCCGCGGCGAGCTTCTGGTGGCTGGCCGCGGCCAGTTCGTCCTGCTCGCGGCGCCCGATCCGCCAGCGTTCCGCGGTCAGCGCGGCGTGCTCGCCCATGGACAGCCCGGTGCGCGGCTCGGCGTTGCGCGGGATGTCCGGCTTGAGGTGCCGCGGCCGCACCGCGGCCAGCGCCCGGGCGCGGCCGCCGAGGCTCCGCGCCCGCCGGGCGGCCAGCAGCGTCCTGCGCAACTCGTCGTTGACGCCGAGGGGCGCGTCGCTGGTGGTGTCGGCGCCGCCCGCGATGCCGGAGTCGATGACGCCGAGCGCGATCTTCGCGGCGACCGCGAAGACCGACTGCAGCCCGGTGCCGCACGCCTGCTGGAGGTCGTAGGCGGGGGTGGCCGGGTCGAGGACGGAGCCGAGCACGGTCTCCCGGGCGAGGTTGAAGTCCCGGCTGTGCTTGAGCACCGCGCCCGCGGCGAACTCGCCGACCCGCGCGCCCTCCAGGCCGGTGCGTGCCGCGAGGCCGTCGAGCGCGGCGGTGAGCATGTCCTGGTTGGACGCGGTGGCGTAGGGGCCGTCTGAGCGCGCGAAGGGGATGCGGTTGCCGGCGATGACGGCGACCCGGCGGACGGTCTGCATGCGGTCTCCCGAACTTCCGATCTGCGTGACTCACCAGTAGCCTTACCGCCGGTAAACTTACTCCAGAGTAAGGAGAAGGCCAATGGCCGACCGCTATCTCCGCCTGACCGGCACGGCCCCCGGCCGCTTCGTCACCCGCCGCCTCGGCCTTCCGCAGCCCACCCCCCTGCGCCGCTGGTCGCAGCGCACCCCGGACCTGCCGGGACCCGTCCTGCGGCTGGCCGCGGGCGACACTCCGGTGCCGGGGACGTACGGGGCCGTCGTGCTGGACGCGACCGGCGTCGCGGACCCGGCGGACCTGCAGGACGTGCACGCGGCGCTGCACCCGCTGGCCCGCTCGCTGACCCCGTGCGGGCGGATCGTCGTGCTCGGCGCCCCGCCTTTGGACGGCGACCTCGCACATGCCGCCGCCCAGCAGGCACTTGAGGGCTTCGTGCGCTCGCTGGGCAAGGAGATCGGCCGCGGCTGCACCGTCCAGCTCGTGCGGCTCGCCCCGGGCGCCGCCGCCGACTCGACCCTGGACTTCCTGCTCTCGCCCCGGTCCGCCTACGTCAGCGGGCAGGTCGTCGAGGTCGGCCCCGCTCCCGAGGTGCCCGCGGGCGGCACCAGGACCGCGCTGGTCACCGGGGCCGCCCGGGGTATCGGCGCGGCCGTCGCCGAGACGCTGGTCCGCGACGGCGCGCGGGTCGTGCTGCTCGACGTCCCGCAGGCCGCGGACGCGCTCGCCTCCGTCGCGGCCCGGCTCGGCGGCAGCGCGCTGCCGCTGGACATCACCGCGCCCGACGCCGGCGAACGCATCGCCGCCGCACTGCCCGACGGCCTGGACGTCCTGGTCCACAACGCGGGCATCACCCGCGACCGCAGGCTCGCCAACATGCCGGCGGACCGCTGGGACACCGTCATCGACGTCAACCTCGGCAGCGTGCTGCGCACCACGGGCCACCTGCTCAAGACCGGCACGCTCAACGAGCACGCCAGGATCGTTGGGACCGCCTCCATCGCGGGCATCGCCGGCAACGTCGGGCAGACCAACTACGCCGCCTCCAAGGCCGGGATCATCGGGTACGTCCGCGCGCTCGCCGCCGACGCGGAGGTCCGCGGGCGCGGCATCACGGCCAACGCGGTCGCCCCCGGCTTCATCGAGACGCGGATGACCGCGGCCGTGCCGCTGGTCATCCGGGAGGCCGGCCGCCGGATGAACTCCCTCGCCCAGGGCGGGCAGCCCGTCGACGTGGCCGAGACCGTCGCCTGGCTGGCGGCGGCCGCCTCCGGCGGGGTCAACGGGCAGGTCGTCAGGGTCTGCGGCCAGTCGCTGCTGGGCGCCTGAGGTGGCGCCGCTGGTGCTGACGCTGGGCCGGGGCGTGGTCACCGGCCTCGGCAAGCACCCCTCCCCCGCCGCCGAGCTGCCGCAGGACCGGCTGACCGGCACGGGCGTCCGCATCGACCCGGCGCGGGTCGCCGCGTACGCCCGCGTGTGCGGCTACGCCCCGGGACCCGAACTCCCGCTCACCTACCCGCACATCCTCGGTTTCCCGCTCGCCGCCCGCCTGATGGCGGCCCGCGCCTTTCCGCTGCCGCTGCTGGGCCTGGTCCACACCTCGATCCGCATCACCGCCCACGCCCCCCTGACCGCGGCCGACCGCCCGGACCTGGCCGTCAGCGCCACCGGCCTGCGGCCGCACCGCCGGGGCACGGAGGTCACGCTGCTGACCGAGGCGCGGGTGTCCGGCGACCTCGTCTGGCAGGACCACAGCACGTACCTGGCCAGGCACCGCGTCCCTGCCCCTACCCGGGAGGACGCGGGCGGCCCCCCGGAACCGGCGGCCGAACTCCCGGTCGTGGCACGGTGGCCGCTGCCCGCCGGGCTCGGGCGGCGGCACGCCCGGGTGAGCGGCGACTACAACCCCATCCACCTGTACGCCCTGACCGCCCGCCCGTTCGGCTTTCCGCGGGCCATCGTCCACGGCATGTGGACGGTCGCCCGGTGCGCCGCCGAGCATCCCGGCGCGGCCGGAATCACAGCGGACTTCCGCAGGCCGGTCCTGCTGCCCTCGACCGTCGAATACGCGGCGGCCGGCCCCCGCTTCGAGCTCCGCTCCGGCCCGCACGTCCACGTCACCGGCACGGTCGCCTAGGGCGGCGGGCATCGGGGGGTGAGGGTGCCCTCTGCGACGGTCGCTTCCGCCCGGAAGGCGCCCTTCGGTCCGCCCCGGACCACCCGCCGGCGAGCGAAGCGAGATGGGGGCACACCCGGGCGAAGCTCTGGGGGAGGCTGAGCGCGCGGTTCCCCGCGCCCCTGGCGCCCCCCTGCGCAAGGGGCCGCACAGCCACCAGCGACCGTCACATGGCGACGGACCGCCGCCAGGTCCAGGCGGCGCTGGGGGCGCCCCCAGGCGAAACCCTGGGGGCGGAACCGCGCGGCCGGACCGCCACCGGGGCGCGGGTCGCCACCGGCCCAGAGGGGCTCTTCCTGTCGGAGACGGACCACCCGCCGGCGGCCAGTCGCGCGCGCAGTTCCCCGCGCCCCCGAAGGCTCGGCCCCGCCGAAAGGGCACCCCCGAGCCACCGCGGCCCGCGGAAGCGCACCCCCCGGCGGAAGGGGGCGGGTCAGGGGGTGGTGAGGGTGTCCGGGGGGAGGGTGGAGAGGGTGGCCAGGGCTTCGAGGAAGGTGGTGCGTTGGGCGGGGGTGAGGTGGCGGGCGAGGAGGCGGTCCTCGCGGGACTGGATCGCCGACTGGGCGGCGGTCCGTACGCGGTGGCCCTCGGGGGTCAGGGCGAGGAGGCGGACCCGGCGGTCGGCCGGATCGGAGGTGCGGCTGATGAGGCCGCGCTCCTCCAGGTCGGCGAGGACATCGATGATCCGGGTCTTGTCGGCGCCGATCGCCTCGGCCAGCGCCGCCTGGCTGCGCAGCGGCCGGTCGTCGAGCCGCAGCAGCACCGAGTACGCCCACATGGTCAGACCGTGGTCGTGCAGCAGCGGCAGCTCCGCCGCGGTCAGGGCTCGGCCGAGCGGCACGATCATGGCGGCGAGGTCCCTGCGGGGCGTGGCGGGCATCCGAAAGCGCTCCCTTGACAGATGATGTGCATGAGCACACGATAAGCACATGCGTACCGATCTAGACCGGGTCCTGGACCTCGACGCACGGGCGGTGCGGCTCAGCGCCGAACTCGTCCGGGCATCGACCGTAGCCGATCTGCGGCGGCCGACCCCGTGCGCCGGGTGGGACCTCACCGACCTGCTCGCCCACATGACCGCCCAGCACCGCGGCTTCGCCGCCGCCGCACGGGGGGCCGGCGGCGACCCCGCGGCCTGGGCGGTCATCGGCGCCGCGGACCCGATGGCCGCGTACGAGGCCGCCGCCGCGGACGTCGGCGCGGCCTTCGCAGCCGTCAGCGACGCCGAACAGCCTTTCACCCTCCCGGAGTTCGCCACCGGGATCAGCTTCCCCGCCGCCCGGGCCGTCGGCTTCCACTTCCTGGACTACGTCGTGCACGCCTGGGACGTCGCGGCCACCCTCGGCGTCCCCTTCACCGCGGCGCCCGACCTGCTGGAGGAAGCGCTCCCGCACGCCCTCGCGGTCCCCGCCGGCTCCACCGCCTTCGCGCCGGAGCAGCCCGCTCCCCCGGGCGCCGGCACCCTGGCCCGCATCCTGACCAGGCTCGGCCGCACCCCGCGCGCGGCGGATCTGCCACGCGTCCCGTAGGGCTTCTCACCCTTCCGCGGCGCTGGATCCACCGGCGGCCTCGGGGTCGGGCGCGGGCAGTGCGCGGGACAGGCCCGACCAGGCGAAGGTCATCAGGGAGGCGGCCAGCTCCTTGCCGGTGGGGGCCGGCGCGGGGGCGGCCGCCGCCCACCCGGCGAGCGACTCGGCGGCGCCGACCAGCGCGTGGGCGTAGGCCTCGACGTCCCGGGAGCCGCAGGCCGCCGCGATCAGGGCGGCGACGAAGGCGACGATCTCCGCCCGCAGGACGGCGACCTCCGCCGCGAACGGCTCGCCGACCGTACGGGCCTGGCTGTACAGGAGCGTCCACCCGTCGGGGTGGACCGCGGCGTGCTCGAAGAAGCCGAGCAGGCCGCTCCACAACTGGCGTTCCGGGGTGGCGCCTTCCTCGACGGCGTCCCGTACGGCCGCGGTGAGGGCGGCGGCCTCACGCCGGATGCAGGCGGAGAACAGCTCGTCCTTGGAGTTCAGGTAGAGGTAGACCAGCGGCTTGCTGACCCCGGCCGCCTCGGCGATCTCGTCCATGGACGCGGCCCGGTAGCCGCGGCGGGCGAAGACCGCGACCGCCGCGTCGAGCATCTGCCGTTCGCGTTCCGCCCGCGGCACCCGCCTGCTGTTGGCGGCGGCCATCAGGCCGTACGCGCTGCGCTGTCCCTCGCGGCCTCGCCGCGCGCGGCGTCGTCCGCCGCGTCTTCCTGCTGGGCGTTCGCGACCAGGTTGAGGCGGGTGCGCTCGACCCTGTCCGACACCTTCTGCGCGGCCTGCTCGCGCACCCCGCGCAGCAGGACCCAGCTCAGTGGGGCGGACACGATGAGGGCCAGGAGTGCGACCCACAGGTAGTTCGAGTCACCGAGCCCGGCCGGCAGGATGTGTACGCGGACCAGGCCCCAGATGACACCGAAGCTGGCGACGATGAGGCCGAAGCGCAGGGCGGTGTATCGGAGCATGCTCCCAGTGAAGCACGCCGCCGCCGCGGCCCCGCGCCCGGGGCGGCGCGGGGCGGGGTCAGAGCGCGCGGAGCATGACGACGTCGTCGCGGTCGTCGCCGGGGGCGACGCGGATGGCCGCGGGGACGCGGCCGACCTCCTTGTAGCCGCACGCCGAGTAGAAGGCGTCCGCGCCGGTGCCGCCGCGGCACGTGAGGCGGATCGCCTCGATGCCGGGGAAGCTGCGGGCGGCCTGCTCGACCGCCGCCATGAGGGTGCGGCCGTGGCCGCGCCCCTGGTGCCGCGGGTGGACCATCACCGTGTAGACCCACACCCAGTGCGCCATCAGCCGGTGCGTGTTGTACGCGACGAAGGCGGTGGCCGCGACGCGGCCCTCCTGGTCGCGGCCGACGATCAGCCGCCGCCGGCCGTCCGCCACCGCCGCGAGCGACGCGTCCATGTCGGGCCTGATCTCCTCCGGCGTGACGGGCGGCACGAAGCCGACCGCGCCGCCGGCGTTGGACACGTCGGCCCACAGCGCGAGTATCTCCTCGCGCAACGCCTCGTCGACCGGCGGGTCCAGCTCGCACGTAAGGGTCATGAGACCAGAGTAGCTATTACGGGAGCCGGACCGCCGTGACCGGGGTCACACCCGCATCGGCTGCGGCGACTCCCGCCGCGACCCGTCGGGGCCGGGGTATTCGCGGATGGTCTCGTAGCGCGTGTTGCGCTCGACCGGGCGGAAGCCGGCGTCGCGGATCAGGTCGAGGATGTCGTCCCTGGTGAGCTTGTTCGGCGTGCCGTAGTCGTCCGCGTCGTGGGTGATCTTGTACTCGACGACCGAGCCGTCCATGTCGTCGGCGCCGTGGTTCAGGGCCAGCTGGGCCGTGGACAGGCCGTGCATCACCCAGAAGACCTTCACGTGCGGCACATTGTCGAAGAGCAGCCGGGAGACCGCGAAGGTCTTCAGCGCCTCCGCACCGGTCGCCATCGTGGTGCGGGCCTGCAGGGTGTTGCGGACCTTGCCGTCCTTCATGTCCACGAAGTCGTGCTGGTAGCGCAGCGGGATGAAGACCTGGAAGCCGCCGGTCTCGTCCTGCAGTTCGCGCAGCCGCAGCACGTGGTCGACGCGGTGCCTGGGCTCCTCGATGTGGCCGTAGAGCATGGTGCAGGGCGTCTTGAGGCCCTTGGAGTGCGCCAGCCGGTGGATGCGGGACCAGTCCTCCCAGTGGGTGCGGTGGTCCACGATGTGCTGGCGCACCTCCCAGTCGAAGATCTCCGCGCCGCCACCGGTCAGCGACTCCAGCCCGGCCTCGATCAGCTCGTCGAGGATCTCGGAGGCGGACAGGCCCGAGATGGTCTCGAAGTGGTGGATCTCGGTGGCGGTGAAGGCCTTCAGCGACACCTGCGGCAGCGCTTCCTTGAGCGCCTTGAGCGAGCGCGGGTAGTAGCGCCACGGCAGCGTCGGGTGCAGCCCGTTGACGATGTGCAGCTCGGTGAGGCTGTCGGCCTCCATCGCCTTGGCCAGCCGGACGGCCTCCTCGATGCGCATCGTGTACGCGTCCTTCTCGCCCGGCTTGCGCTGGAAGGAGCAGTAGGCGCACGAGGCGGTGCACACGTTGGTCATGTTCAGGTGCCGGTTGACGTTGAAGTGGACGACGTCGCCGTTCTTCTGGGTGCGCACGTGGTGCGCGAGTCCGCCCAGCCACGCGAGGTCGTCGGACTCGTAGAGGGCGATGCCGTCCTCCCGGGTCAGCCGCTCGCCGGCGTAGACCTTCTCCTCCAGCTCCCGCTTGAGCCCCGCGTCCATGCGCTCCTCCTCCTGCCGGCTGCTGCCGGTTCGACCGGTTCCGACACTACGCTCAGGCTTCCTCGGGCAGCGCCCCGACCCGGTTCTCCCACTTCGTGGACAGCACGATCGTGGTACGGGTGCGGGCCACGCCCTTGGTGCCGGACAGCCGGCGGATGGTGTGTTCGAGCCCGTCCACGTCGCCGACCCTGACCTTGAGCATGTAGGAGTCGTCGCCGGCGATGAACCAGCAGTCCTCGATCTCGTCCAGGTCGCGCAGCCGGCCCGCCACGTCCTCGTGGTCGGCGGCGTCGCTCAGCTGCAGTCCCACCAGGGCGGTGACGCCCAGGCCCAGCGCCGCGGGGGCGACCGTGGCGCGGTAGCCGGTGATCACTCCGGCCTGTTCCAGGCGGTTGATGCGGTCGGTGACGCTGGGACCCGACAGGCCCACCAGCCGGCCCAGTTCCGCGTACGACGCGCGGCCGTTCTCCCGCAACGCCTGGATGAGCTGTCTGTCCACCGCGTCCATCAGTGGGACCCTCCCGTTCGTGCCACGACTGCGCTGTCTGGACACGAATCTAAGGCATGAACGGGTCCGTGCCCTGCGCATGTGCTCTTCCCGGCAGGACCTCACCCGCATCAGGAGTCGCACGGGCCTCCTGCGCCGCGGCCCCCAGCTCGCCCTGCCAGCGGCGGTACAGCTTGTGCGGGACGCCCGCCGCGTCGAGCACCCGGCCGGCGACGAAGTCCACCAGGTCCTGGATGTGCACCGCGCCGGCGTAGAAGGCCGGCGAGGCGGGCAGGACGACGGCCCCCGCGTCGTCCAGCGCCACCAGGTGACGCAGGGTCTGGCCGCCGAGCGGGGTCTCACGGACCGCGACCACCAGCGGCCGCCGCTCCTTGAGCGCGACGCTCGCCGCCCGCTGCAGCAGGTCCTTGGACAGCCCGAGCGCCACCCCGGCCACGCACGCGGTGCTGGCCGGCACGATCAGCATGCCCTTGGCCCGGTACGACCCGGAGGACGGTCCCGCGGCCAGGTCGCCGGCCGGCCAGTGGCGTACCCGGGACAGGTCGGCGGGCGGGTAGCGGCCGGGGGTGCCGTCGGCGCCGCGGGCCAGCAGCCCGGCCAGGTCCTCGCGCCAGTGGGCGTCGCGGAAGCCGGCGCCGGTCTCGTCCAGCAGGGTCAGCCGGGCCGCCCTGCTCACCACCAGGTCGACGTCCTCGCCCGCGTGCAGCAGCCCCCGCAGCACGGCGGCGGCGTACGGCGTCCCCGAGGCCCCTGACACGCCGACCACCCAGGGTTCGCGCGCGCGGCCCTGCGGGGTGCCGTCCGGGTTGTCGTCCACGCCGACGAGCGTAACCGGACCCGGGCGAAGCCGCCGAAGCGGGAACCGGGTGCCGGTGGGAGGCGTTGTCCACGGTGGAGGGCACTGGGGACTCAGGGGGGTTTCGGTGGCATACGGACAGACCGTGGGAAGGGTCGCACGGCCGCGGGCGGGCCTGGTCGACACGCTGCTCGCACCGCTGCGCGCCGGCAGCCGCGTCGCCGTGGCGGCGCTGCTCATGGCGGGGTGGCTGGCGCTGCTGTGGGTGCTGGAGGCCGTCAACGCGCTGAGCGACCAGCGGCTCGACACCTTCGGCATCACCCCGCGCAAGGGCAGCGAGCTGCTGGACATCGTTCCCGCGGCCTTCCTGCACGTCGGCTTCGCCCATCTCGCCTCGAACAGCCTGCCGCTGCTGGTACTCGGCTTCATCGCGGCGCTGCGGGGCATAACCCGCTACCTCGCGGTGGCGCTCACCATCATGGTCATCAGCGGCCTCGGGGTCTGGCTGATCGCTCCCGCGCACACCACCACGCTGGGCGCCTCCGGGCTGATATTCGGCCTGTTCGGCTACCTGCTGAGCCGCGGCTTCGTCGACCGGCGGCCGCTGGACGTCATCGTGGGCCTGATCGTCGGCGTGCTCTACGGCTCCATCCTGTGGGGCGTGCTGCCGACCGCCGACGGGGTGTCCTGGCAGGCCCATCTGTTCGGGCTGATCGGCGGACTGGCCGCGGCGTTCCTCTTCCGGGAGCGCACGGTCGCGGTGTCCGCTTGACCGCCCGCCCCTGACCGCACCTCCCCGACCGCCCAGCGCCGCCCGCGCGTTGCCGTATGTCGGCAACGCAGGTCGCCACAAGTCAGCCGGAAACCCCCGCGAGACCACAGCCTCCGCACAGCTACGCTTCTGCCAACCCCACACCGACACCCACATCGTTGTCCGCGATCTGGTCGCGACGTCCGAGGAGTTCGTCATCAACACCATGCGCAAGGGTCTCGCCGCCGCCGGAGTGGTCGCGCTGATAACCGCAGGGGCGGCCGCATGCGGCAACGAAGAGCCCAGCACCCCGCAGGGCAAGGTCAGCAACGCCTTCATCCAGCTCGGTGAGCAGAAGTCCGTGACGCTCGGGCTGTCCTTCGACGGCACCCCCGACCAGATCTACGCCGCCCTCAAGGACCAGGACGACTTCAAGCGCGCCGACGCCGACCTGATCGCCGGGCTGCGCGTCTCGACGTCGTTCAGCGCCGACAAGGCGCTCGCCGAGCTGAGCGGCGACGACAAGGGCATCTCGTTCGGCGTGGAGGTGGCGGGCGGCGCCTCGGGCAAGTCCGAGGGCAAGACGCTGATCGGCCTGCGCTCCGTGGACCAGAAGGCCTACGTGCAGGTGGACCTCAAGGGCCTGGCGGCCCTGGACACCACCGGCGACGCGGGCCTGTCCGACATCACCGGCATGCTGGGCTCGGTCGACCAGCTGCCGTCGTCCTTCGGCTCGATCAAGACGCTCGCCAAGGGCGGCTGGGTCTCCATCGACCCCAAGGCCTTCGCGGAGTTCGCCAAGACCCTCGGCGACGACGCCTCGGGCGACAGCGCGTCCGGCAGCGGGTCCGGCAGCGGTTCTGACGACGGGTCCGACGACTCCCCGCTCGGCGGCCTCGGGCTGCCGTCCGGCCTGCCGACCGGGCTGCCCACCGACCTGGCGCACAAGACCTTCGCCGAACTGCTGGCGCCGCTGCAGAAGTCGCTGACCAAGGACGCGAAGATCACCGACCTCGGGTCGCAGGACGGCGCCGACCACCTCAAGGTCAGCGTGCCGGCCCGGTCGCTCGCCCAGGACCTGAAGAGCAGCCTGGGCTCGATGGCCAAGGTGCTGCCGGGCGACCTGCAGAAGAGCCTGGACGACGTGCCGAACAAGACGGTGGCGCTGGACGTCGCCGTCAAGGGCGGCAAGCTGACCCACGTCAGCGTCGACCTGGCGCAGTTCGACGACACGATCCACGGCAAGCTGCCGCTCGGCCTGTCCGTCGACGGCGGCGCCGACCCGGTCAAGGCCCCGGCCGGCGCCCAGCAGCTCAACCCGCAGGACCTGATGGGCGCGCTGATGTCGCAGCTGGGCGACTTCAAGGTGAAGGCCGACAAGCTCGACCCGGGCGCCTTCACGGCGCGGCCCGGCCAGCTCACCGGTGACGACTCCGCGTCAGCACAGGCCCCCGCCGACCAGCTCAAGGACCTGCACATCGACCTGAGCGGTCTGTAGGCCCTCGGGACGGGGGAACCCCCCGTCCCGAGGAACCGCACGCGCTCCGCGCGGCCCGGCGCTCAGGTGCCGAGGCCGCGCGCGAGCAGGTCGAGGAGCGCGAAGACGAAGAGCGTGATGCCGATCACGCCGTTGACCGTGAAGAAGGCCCGGTTGAGCCGGCTCAGGTCGTGCGGCCTGACGATGGAGTGCTCGTAGAGGAAGGCACCGGCGACCACCGCGAGGCCCGTCCACCAGAAGCCGCCCGCGTGGACCGCCACCCCGTACCAGACCAGCAGGGCCGCGGTGATCGCGTGGCAGACCCGGGCGCCGTACAGCGCGGCCGGGATGCCGAAGCGGGCCGGCACCGACTTCACGCCGTGCGCCCGGTCCGCGGCCACGTCCTGGCAGCCGAAGATCAGGTCGAAGCCGCCGATCCACACGCCGACCGCGACGCCCAGCACCACCGGCTGCCAGGCCCACGACCCGGTCACCGCGAGCCACGCCCCGATCGGGCCCATCGCCTGCGCGAGCCCCAGGATGGCGTGCGGGAAGTTCGTGAACCGCTTGCCGTAGGGGTAGACCACCATCGGCACCACCGCGACCGGCGCGAGCGCCAGGCACAGCGGGTTGAGCAGCGCGGCCGCGCCGAGGAAGACCACGACGGCGATCAGCGCGCCCGTCCACGCGGACCGTACCGACAGGGCGCCGGTGACCAGTTCACGGGTCGCGGTGCGCGGGTTGCGGGCGTCGATCTCCCGGTCGATGATCCGGTTGCAGGCCATCGCGAAGGTGCGCAGGCCCACCATCGCCACGGTGATCAGCAGCAGTTCGCCCCAGTGCACCGAGCCGTCGTCGCGGAACATCGCGGTGAGGGCGGCGATGTAGGCGAAGGGCAGCGCGAAGACCGAGTGCTCGATCATCACCAGGCGCAGGAAGGCCTTGACCCGGCCGTCGGGCCTGGGCCGCGGTCCGAACAGGTCCGGGGTGGCGGATTCCGCACTCACAGGCCGTACTCCCTCCATCGGCGGTCGACCTTCGCCGCCGTCTCCGGGTCGGAGAGCACCATCTCCGGCCAGCCCCCGTCCCGCGTGTAGCCCTCCTCGGGCAGCTTGCGGGTCGCGTCGATACCGGCCTTCCCGCCCCAGAACTGCTGGTACGAGGCGTGGTCCAGGTGGTCGACGGGTCCCTCCACGACGGAAAGGTCGCGGGAGTAGTCGGTGTTGCCCAGCGCCCGCCAGGCGACCTCGTGCAGGTCGTGGACGTCGCAGTCGGCGTCGACGACCACGATCAGCTTGGTCAGCGACATCATGTGGGCGCCCCAGATCGCGTGCATCGTCTTCTGGGCGTGCTTGGGGTACTTCTTGTCGATCGAGACGATCGCGCAGTTGTGGAAGCCGCCCGCCTCCGGCAGGTGGTAGTCCACGATGTCCGGCACGATGATCTTCAGCAGCGGCAGGAAGAAGCGCTCGGTGGCCCGGCCCAGCGGCCCGTCCTCGGTCGGCGGCCGGCCCACCACGATCGACTGGAAGAGCGGGCGCTTGCGCATCGTCACGCAGTCGATGGTCAGCGCGGGGAAGGGCTCCTGCGGGGTGTAGAAGCCGGTGTGGTCGCCGAACGGCCCCTCGGGCAGCATCTTGCCCGGCTCCAGCCAGCCCTCGATGACGACCTCGGCCTGCGCGGGCACCTGCAGCGGCACCGTCTTGCAGTCGACCAGCTCGACCCGCTTGCCCTGCACGAAGCCGGCGAACAGGTACTCGTCGATGTCGCCGGGCAGCGGCGCGGTCGCGGCGTAGGTGACGGCGGGCGGGCAGCCGAAGGCGATGGCGACCGGCAGGCGTTCGCCGCGCCGCTGGGCGACCTGGTAGTGGTTGCGGCTGTCCTTGTGGATCTGCCAGTGCATGCCGATGGTGCGCCGGTCGTGCCGCTGGAGGCGGTACAGGCCCAGGTTGCGTACGCCGCTCTCCGGGTCCTTGGTGTGGGTCAGGCCCAGGTTGAAGAAGGAGCCGCCGTCCTGCGGCCAGGTGAAGAGCGCCGGCAGCGCGTCCAGGTCGACGTCGTCACCGGTGAGGACGACCTCCTGCACGGGTGCGTCGCCCGACTTGACCTTCTTCGGCGGCACGTGGACCATCCCGGCCAGCTTCCCGAAGGCCTCCCGCACCCCGACGAAGCCGTGCGGCAGTTCGGGCTTGAGCAGCCCGGCGATCTTCTCGCCGATGTCGGTGTACGCGTTCAGGCCGAGCGACTTCAGCAGCCGGCGGTCGGTGCCGTAGACGTTCATCGCCAGCGGCGCGGCCGAGCCCCGCACGTTCTCGAAGAGCAGTGCGGGGCCGCCGGCCTTGTTCACCCGGTCGGTGATCTCGCCGACCTCCAGGTACGGGTCGACCTCGGCGGTGATCCGCCGCAGGTCGCCCTCCTTCTCCAGCGCCCGGAGGAACGAGCGGAGATCGTCGTAAGCCATGGCGCCAGTCTCGCATCCCGCCGCGATGGCTTCGTCAGACCCCGGCGTAGGAGTGCTTGCCGCTGACGAAGATGTTCACGCCGTAGTAGTTGAACAGGAAGCACCCGAAGGCGATCAGCGCCAGATACGCCGCCTTGCGGCCCTTCCAGCCGGCCGTGGCACGGGCGTGGAGGTAGCAGGCGTAGGCGACCCAGGTGATGAACGCCCAGGTCTCCTTGGGGTCCCAGCCCCAGTAGCGGCCCCATGCCGCCTGCGCCCAGATCGCGCCGGCGATGATGGTGAACGTCCACAGCGGGAAGACCAGGGCGTTCATCCGGTACGCGAACTTGTCCAGGGTCGCCGCCGCCGGCAGCCGCCGCATGATGTCGCCCCACCGGCCCTCGCTCGCCCGGCCCGCGGTGACCGCGACCTCGTAGTGGTCGCGGAAGAGGAAGAGCAGCGTGCCGACCGCGGCCAGGTAGAAGATCGCGCCGGAGATGATCGCGCACGAGACGTGGATCCACAGCCAGTACGAGTGCAGCGCGGGCACCAGCTGCTCGCTGCTGGTGTAGAGCACCGACAGGGCCAGGCCCAGGTCGAGCAGCACCGAGGTGGTCAGGAACAGCCCGATCCAGCGGACGTCCTTCTTCAGCGCGAGCAGCACCAGGTACGCGCCGACGGCGACCGCGCCGAAGGTGGTGGAGAACTCGTACATGTTGCCCCAGGGGGCGCGCTGTACGGAGGCCGCGCGGAAGGCGACGCCCGAGGCGTGCAGAATCCAGGCCAGCACGGTGAAGGACACCGCGATACGGCCGTAGAGGTCGCCCTTCTCGTTGCCGCCCGCGGCGCCCGGGCCGTCCGCGATGCCGCGGTCGCTGGCCGAGGCGCGGGTGACGACCGTGGGGCGCTCCAGGGTGACCGTGCTGCCCCCCGCGGTCTTCACGGTGACCTGCTGGGCCGCCTTCTGCTGGGCCGCCTCCGCCGCGGCCTGCTCGGCCTGCGCCTCGGCGGTCAGCGCCGCGGACTGCACGGCGATCTTGCTGCGCCCGCCGAAGACCCACTCCGCCAGGTGCGCGAGGAAGGCGAGGGCGTAGACGAACATCGCCGAGCGGATCAGGTAGTTGCTGTAGTTCGCGAAGTTCTCGTTGACCGCGGCAGCGATGTTCACGCGCGCGCTCCTTCGTCGTCGTTCACGGCTGTGGTCTCGGCTTCGGTCTCGGCTTCGGGCTCGGCTTCGGTCCCGGCGGCGTCGTCGTCGGTGCCGGCTTGTGGTGGCGGGGCCTCGCCGCCGGCTTCCCCGTCGGCCTCGCCGTCCGGTCTGACCGGGGCGTCCGGCAGCAGTTGCAGGGCGACGTCGCCGATCTCGTCGGCGATCCGGGCCGACTCGCTGCGGCCCAGGCCGCCCATCTCGACGACGGTCACGCCGTCCTCGGCCCGTACCGCCCGCACCCAGATCCTGCGGCGCTGGATGAACAGCGAGCCCGCCAGGCCCAGGATCGCGCCGACCCCGCTGACCAGGGCGGCCTCGTTGCCCGACTGGTGGGAGACGGTGAAGCTGGCCCAGGTCTTGACGCCGTCGAAGGTGAGGCTGCCCGCGCCGTTCGGCAGCGTCATGGTGTCGCCGACCTTCATCGCCTTGCTGAACGGCTGGCCGTCGGTGCCCTTGAACTGCTTCAGGTGCGTGGTGTCGAGCTGGTACACGTTCTGCTGGGCGCCGGAGTCGATGCCGAGGTCGCCGTGGAAGGCGTTCAGGATCAGCGCCGGGTACTGCAGCGTCGGGAAGGAGGAGTGCGGTCCCCGCACGTTGTCCAGGGCGAAGGTCGGGGTGAAGATGCCTCGGAAGCCCAGCTGGTCGGGCTTGCCGTCCTTGCCCAGCGCGTCGGGCACCTTGATGACGCCGACCGAGGTCAGCGCGGTGTCCTGCGGCAGGAACGGGACGACCGACTTCAGCACGTTGCCCTTGGCGTCCCTGACGGTGACGACCGGCGCGTAGCCGTGCGAGATCAGGTAGACCTTCTCGCCACCGATGCTGAGCGGGTGGTTGACCGAGATCTCGCCCTTGACCGGCTTGCCCTCGGTGCCGCTGTAGTAGTGGATGTTGGCCTTGAACTCCAGCGCGGTGCCCTTCTCCGGGCCGCTGGTGGCGTACTTCTGGTCGAAGCTGTCCAGGTCGAAGCCGAAGGGCTGGAGGTCGTCGGCGCCGTAGAGGGTGCCGCCGCTGAAGTCGTCGTACTGCGTGAGGTTGTTGACGAAGCCGTCGCCCTCGACGACGAGCTTGCCGCCCTCGGCCTTCTCCAGCGACGTCAGCGCGAAGGCGATCAGCAGCCCGAACAGCGAGACGTGGAAGATCAGGTTGCCGAACTCGCGCAGGTAGCCCTTCTCGCCGGCCACCGAGGTGTCGGTCACGCTGGTGCGGAACCTGCGGCCGCGCAGCGCCTTGCGGGCCGCCTCCGTGACCTCCTCGGGGCTCGCGTCCGTACGCCATGTGCTGTACGCCGGCAGCCGGGTCAGGTTGCGCGGGGCGCCCGGCGGCCGGGACCGCAGCTGGCCGACGAACTGCCAGGTGCGCGGCACGATGCAGCCGGCGAGCGAGATGAACAGCAGGATGTAGATCGCCGCGAACCACGGCGAGCTGTAGACGTGGAAGAGGCCGACCCTCTCGTACAGCGGGCTGACCGTGGGGTGCTTGATCTTGAAGGCGTCGACCTTGAGCTGGTCGCTGTGCTGCGGGATCAGCGAGCCGGGGATCGCGGCGAGCGACAGCAGGAACAGCAGGATCAGGGCGACCCGCATCGAGGTGAGCTGCCGCCACATCCAGCGCAGCCAGCCCAGCACGCCGAGCGCGGGCGCCTCCGCGAAGGTGTCGGCGGGTGCGGTGCTGAGCTGCGCCCCTGCCGCGCCGAGGTCTTCGCGCTCGGATTTCTCGGTGATGCTCATGGGTTCAGACCCCTGTGGTGAAGCTGCTCGACCAGATCTGCATCTGGTAGGTGATGTGATCCCACACTCCGGTGACCAGCAGGACGCCGACCGCCACGAGCATGCCTCCGCCGAGCCTGATGACCCACACGTAGTGGCGCTTGACCCAGGCGAAGGCGCCCAGCGTACGGCGGAAGGCTATGGCCGCCACGATGAACGGCACGCCGAGGCCCGCGCAGTAGAACGCCATCAGCAGCGCCCCGCGGGCGGCGCTGGCGTCGTTGAAGGCCAGCGCGTTGACCGCGCCCAGCGTGGGGCCGACGCAGGGCGCCCAGCCGAGCCCGAACAGCACGCCGAGCAGCGGCGCCCCTGCCAGGCCCACCGCGGGCTTGGTGTGGAAGCGGAACTCGCGCTGGGTCAGGCCGCCGACGAAGCCCATGAAGACCAGGCCCAGCACGATGGTCAGCGCGCCGAAGACCTTCGTCAGGACCTCCCGGTGGACCAGGAGGGTCTGCCCGAAGTTGCCGAAGAGGGCGCCTCCGGAGACGAAGACGGCGCTGAAGCCGAGCACGAACAGCGAGGCGCCGGCGAGCATCCTGCCGCGCCTGGCCTCGCCCAGGTCGGTGCCGGTCATGCCGGTGACGTAGGACAGGTAGCCGGGGACGAGCGGCAGGACACAGGGCGAGAAGAACGAGATCAGGCCGGCGAACATCGCGATCGGGATCGCGGCCAGCAGCGCCCCGGTGAGCACCGTCTGGTTCTGGTCGACCGCCAGGACGGTCAGCGTGCCCGTACCGCCCACGTCACTTCTCCGCGGCGATCGGGTCGATCAGCCGGTTCAGGTCGTCCTCGCCGAGCGGCTTGAGCGCGCGGGCCGCGAGCCGGCCCTCCCGGTCGATGACCAGCGTGGCGGGCAGGCTCTGCGGGTTCAGGCTGCCCTTGGGGAACCGCAGGATCAGCTTGCCGTACGGGTCGTACAGGTTGGGGTAGGTGATGCCGAAGCGCTTGGCGAAGCTGGCCGCGTTGGACACGGTCAGGTCCCGGGTGTTGATACCCAGGAACTGCACGCCCTTGGCCTTGTCCGCGGCGGAGACGGTGGCCAGGTGGGGGGCCTCGGCACGGCAGGGGCCGCACCACGAGCCCCAGATGTTGACGACGACGACCTTGCCCTTGTACGCCGCCAGGCTGTCCTGCCCGCCGGCCACGGTCTTCCCCGACAGGTCGGGCGCGGGCTTGCGGTCGGCGGGCTTGACGACGGTGATGTCGCCGCTGCCGCTGACGAAGTTGGAACTGCCCGAGTTCGATCCGGTCGAGGACGCCGAGCAGGCGGCGAGCGTCAGCGCCACGACGGCGGCTCCGACCAGTGCCACGGCACTGCGGAACGGGCGGCGTCGAGGGGCGCGCGTAGGACTCATGTGAAAAGTTTCGCATGGGCCTTCCGGCGATCTTCCACACCCCCGACACCGGCACCAAAAGCGGCAATCGCCCCAAGTAAGGACCAGATGATGGTCCGGCGGCCGGCCCGGCGGGGTCAGGCGACGGCGGCCGAGGACGGCGTGGTCTCCGCGGGCACCGGGGCCGGCAGCTTCGTGAAGTCCTTCCAGCCCTGCGCCGGCGCCTCGCCGACCTCCAGGGTACGCAGCCGGTCGAGCACCGCCGGGTCCTGCGCGTCCAGCCAGTCCACGAACTGCCGGAAGGACACCATCCGGACGTCGTCGTGCCCGGCGGCGGCGATGTACTTGAACGCGTCCTCGACCGCGTCCATGTAGATCCCGCCGTTCCACTCCTCGAAGTGGTTGCCGATGTAGAAGGGCGCCCGGTTGGTCTGGTAGGCCCGCTCGAACCCGGCGATGTACGACGCCGCGGCCTGCTCGCGCCAGTACGGGTAGTTGCGCGGGTCGCTGCTGGTCGCCGCGTGCGACTGGTTGGCCAGCATGTTGTAGTCCATGGACAGCACCTCGAAGCTGTGCCCGGGGAAGGGGATCAGCTGCAGCGGCAGGTCCCACACGCCCAGCTTCTTCGACGGCCAGATCTGGTTGCCGCCCGGGGAGCTGGCGTCGTAGCGGAAGCCGAGCGCGCTGGCGGTCTGCAGCCACTGGTCCTGGCCGAGCAGGCACGGGGTGCGGCCGCCGATCAGCTCGGCCTCGTAGTCGAAGGGCAGCGGCTCGTCGTCGTGCCAGCCGGTCTGCGTCTTCCAGGTGGTCACGAAGGCCTTCGCCTGGTCGATCTCGCTCTTCCAGTCCGCCGGGGTCCAGCGGCCGACGCTGCCGGCGCCGGTGCAGAAGTGGCCGTTGAAGTGGGTGCCGATCTCGTGGCCCTCCTGCCAGGCCTGCCGGACGTTGTCGAGCGTCATCCGCAGGTGGTCGTCGGCGAGGTAGCCGATGTCGGAGGCGCCGAGCGGGCTGTTGGGCGGGGCGTACTCCAGCTTCCGGCCCTCCGGCAGCAGGTAGAGCCCGCTGAGGAAGAAGGTCATGGACACGCCGTGGTCGGCGGCGAGTTTGCGGAAGCGGGGGAAGAGGCCGTTGCCGACCTCGCCTGCGCCGTCCCAGGAGAAGATCACGAACTGCGGTGGGGTCTGGCCGGGCTCCAGCCGGTCCACGTCGGGCTGGTTGGGCTGGTCGCCGGTGTGTGCGGTGGAGCCGTCGCCGATCAGGGTGACCGTCTTCGGGGCGTGCGCGCCGCTCACCCCCGACGGCTGTCCCGTGCCCTGCGCGCCGCTCTTCTTCCCCGTCCCGCACCCCGCGACGGCCAGGCCCGCCGCCGCTCCTGCGGTTGTCGTCAGCAGACTCCTTCGGCTCATCCCACTCATGCGTGATCCCCGTCTCTCGGCGTGCATGCCGTGCAGGCTGAGGCGGGCGGAGGTGTGGACGCCCACCATGACGTCCACACGTTCCTCGCGTATTATCCTATTTTGTTCAAATCACCTCAATGTCCCCCAAGTGGCCCGCACCCTTTCGCCCTCCCGGGTGACATCCCCTGCGGGGCGCCTCTTCCGGAAGAGGGCAGGCCAAAGGGGCGCGGGGAACGGCGCGCTCAGCCCCCACCGGCCGGCCGTCCGGCACGGACCGGACAGCCCCTTCGGGTCGGTGACGACCCGCGCGTGGTGGGTGGCTGAGCGCGCAGTTCCCCGCGCCCCTGACGGGCACCGCCTGCGGAAAGGGCAGCAGAGGCACGCCGCATGGCGCGGGGTCGGCCGGGGGGCCGCTCAAGCCCCGAAGGCCTTCGTTCCCTTCGGGGGCTTCACGCCGCCGCCGCGCAGGTGGGCGGGGACGAGGTCGATGGCGGGCTCGGAGTAGCCGACGGAGACGATCTCGTCGCCGCGGTACGTGAAGCTGGTCACGCTCGCGAGCGTGCACTGCCGGCGGCGCGGATCGTGCCAGAGCCGCCGCCGCTCCGCGTAGGAGCGCACCACCCAGATCGGCAACTGGTGGCTGACACACACCGCCTCGTGCCCCCGCGCCGCGTCCCGCGCGGCGCCGAGCGCCGCGGTCATGCGCACGACCTGGTCGACGTACGGCTCCCCCCAGCTCGGCCGGAACGGATTGGTCAGGTACTTCCAGTTGGCCGGCTTGCGCAGCGCGCCGTCGCCGATGCCGAAGGTCTTGCCCTCGAAGATGTTCGCGGCCTCGATGAGCCGCGGGTCGGCGGCGAGGTCGAGGCCGTGGGCCTTGGCGACGGGCGTCGCCGTCTCCTGGGCGCGCTCCAGCGGCGAGGCGACGACGTACCTGACGTCCCGCTCCGCGAGGTGCTCGGCGACCCGGTCGGCCATCTTCCGGCCCAGCTCGGACAGGTGGTAGCCGGGCGCCCTGCCGTACAGGACCCCGTCGGGGTTGTGGACCTCGCCGTGCCGCACGAGGTGCACCACGGTCAACTCGTCCCCAGAATCACTCATGCGTGGGCCTCCGCTGCGGCACGTGCGGCGGCGGGCAGCGCGGCGGCGATACGCTCCACGGCCCGCTCGTCGTGTGCGGTCGACACGAACCAGGACTCGAACGCGGACGGGGGCACATACACGCCCTGCGCCAGCATCGAGTGGAAGAACGGGGTGAAGCGGTACGCCTCCTGCCGCTTCGCCCCCTCGAAGTCACGGACCTCCTCGTCCGTGAAGAAGACGGAGAACATATTGCCCGCCGTCTGCAGCCGGTGCGCGACCCCCTCCTTGCTGAGCGCCGCCGTCAGCAGCCCCTGGATCTCCTTGGAGACCGCGTCCACCGTCCGGTAGGCCGCGTCGTCCAGCAGCCGCAGCTGCGCGAGCCCGGCCGCGGTCGCCACCGGGTTACCGGACAGCGTGCCCGCCTGGTAGACCGGGCCGACCGGCGCGAGCTGCGCCATGACGTCGGCCCGCCCGCCGAAGGCCGCCGCGGGGAAGCCGCCGCCCATGACCTTGCCGAAGGTCATCAGGTCGGGGCGGACGCCGTCGAGCCCGTACCAGCCGGCCTTGCTGACCCGGAAGCCGGTCATGACCTCGTCCGAGACGTAGAGCGCGCCGTCGGCCGCGCACAGGTCCCTGAGCCCGGCGTTGAAGCCGTCGCGCGGCGGCACGACGCCCATGTTGCCGGGGGACGCCTCGGTGATGACGCAGGCGATCTGCCCGGGGTTCGCGGCGAACGCGGCCCGTACGGCGTCGAGGTCGTTGTACGGCAGCACGATCGTGTCGCCGGTCTGCGCACCGGTCACCCCGGGGGTGTCGGGCAGCCCGAAGGTGGCCAGGCCGGAACCGGCGGCGGCCAGCAGCGCGTCCACATGACCGTGGTAGCACCCCGCGAACTTGACCACCTTCGCCCGCCCGGTGAAGCCGCGGGCCAGCCTGATCGCGGACATCGTCGCCTCGGTGCCGGACGACACCAGCCGCACCTGGTCCAGCGGTTCGACCCTGGCCACCATCTCCTCGGCGAGCGCGACCTCGCCCTCACTGGGTGTACCGAAGGACGTACCGCGGGTCACCGCGTCCTGTACGGCCGCGACCACCTCGGGGCGCGCGTGGCCGAGGATCATCGGTCCCCACGAGCAGACCAGGTCCACGTACTCGCGTCCGTCGGCGTCGGTCAGGTACGGACCGGTACCGGACACCATGAACCGGGGCGTACCGCCCACGGCACGGAAGGCCCGCACCGGAGAGTTCACGCCTCCTGGGGTCACGGCCGCCGCGCGGTCGAACAGTTCCTGGGACACTGGTGCTTCGTACGGATAGCTCACAGACACATGCTCTCAAACCCCGGGCGTTGCGCGACAACGTCTCAACCGTGCATCTGACACGATGATCGGGTTGCATGGTTGGGGCGGCAGATGGTCGGGTAGTGGAATGCAGCAGACGGGTGGCGGTCCGGGCGAGGGACCGGGAGAACACGTACCCGGACCCGACGACGCCCGCCCGACCGGCAAGCGCCGCCGCACCCCGCAGAACACACAGGACTCGCAGAACTCGCAGCAACGACACACCGCAGAGCCGAGCAGCCCGGAACCACGCGAACAAGAACACCACGAGCAACAGCAACACCGAGGACAACGCGACCACCGCGGAGATCGCGGAGCTCGCGGAGATCACAGCCGGCGCGAAACGAACGAACGCCGATCGACCGCAGAGGGCAGGAGCAGGGGTGGCCGAGTGGGGGTGACCTACAAGTACTTCGGTGCGCCCGACGGTGCCACCGCGGCCCGCGTCCCGATCTCGATGCGCCCGGAGGAACTCGGCGGCGACGAACTCGGCCAGGGCCTGTACACCAAGGTCAAGCCGGAGACGATGGCCGCGATGGTCCTCACCGGCATCGAGGGCATACCCCCGGCCAAGGTCCCGCCGCTCGAACTGGTCGTCCTGCACCCGGACTACGCCGTCGTCCGGCTGCCCGCCTCCGTCGTGGAGCCGCTGCGCAACGCCAACGAGGAGTCCCTCGGCGCCGCTGCCTTCATCTGGTCGACCGTCCCCGACCGCCGCGGCCCGCGCGACGCGTTCGTCATCTACCAGATGCTCCACGAATGGCAGGACTTCGCCCGCCGCTGCCAGGAGTCAGGGCACCAGCTCTACTGCCTGGTCTGGCCCTGACCCCCGCCGCCCGCCTCACTGAGTAGCCCCGCGGCCACGGGCCTCGGGCAGCTCGCGTACTTCGTCGCGGTCGCCCCGCCCCGCCCCGATGAGCGCAACGTCACCCGGGCCGCGGAGCGCGTGCCCGTCCGCCGGTCCGGCGTCAGCGCCCGGATCCGGCCAGCCGGAGAGGGAGTTGGCGGCCGAGCTGTCCGACCGCCCCGTGACGCACCGCCGGCGGGCCTTCACCCGGCCGTAGCGCCGGCCTGACCCTCGGCTTCGCGCCCGGATTGGTGCCCGTCGGCCTCGTCGCCCCAGGCCAGCGCCTTGAGCTGCATGCGGGCGGCGGGTGCGCTGCTGGGCACGGTCGCCCAGTACGGATGCGCGGTGACCATGACCGAAAGCCGCACCAGACGTCGGCGCAGCACGGTGGTCTGGGTGCCTGCGGCACCGGCCAGTTGGCGATACGTGGCGTACCAGTCGCGCTGCGCCTGGACGAGGTCGGCGGGGAAGGTGTGGTGGTGCATGCCTCGGATTCTCGCATACGTTCGAACGCATGTACGAGACATCGGCCGCGGCGGCCCGCCGCGTGTCGCGTACGGCGGGGCGACGCCACTGACGCCCCCCCGCCCGGGCGTCAGCGGCGGGTCACAGGCAGATCAGCAGGATGCACACCTGGCGCGGCGGCTGCGGGTCCGACGTGGTCGGCGGCTGCGCCGGCGCGGTGGTCGCGGGCGGCGAGGCGGGCGTGGTCGCCGTCGGGGGCGGCGTGGTCTGGGCCGGGGCCGCGGCCGGCGGCGGCGTCGTCACCGGGGCCTGGGACGCGACCGGCTGGGTCAGCGGCTGCCGGGTCGCGGTGGACTGCGGGGCGGCCGTACGCGGCACGACGGGCACCGACCGGGTATGCGACGGCGGGGTCGTCGCCGCCGGGTTCGGCGGGGCCGGGGTGCCGTGGGTGGTTCGCGGGGTCGCCGCCGCGGGCGTGGTGACCGGCGAGGTCGCGACGGGCAGCGTGTCGCCCACCGGCACGTCGGGGGTCGTCGCGGCGGCCGTCCGGCCATCGGAGCCGCCGGTCGACGACGCCGCGATCGTCAGGCCGCCGCCGGCCAGCGCGACCGCGGTCGCCGCCGCGGCCCTGCGGCGGTTCTTGCGCCAGCGCGCCTGCTGCTGCCGTCTGGCGGCCCGCCCGCCGGGGCGCGGCCCGGGCAGCGCGAGGTCCCGCAC
>NZ_CAJSLV010000104.1 GCF_907177275.1 Actinacidiphila cocklensis | reverse complement strand
AACTCACCCCCACCCCGCAGCCTGTTGCGGCCCGCCCCCGGGTCGGACGCGTGCCGATGGCCCCCGACGACGCACACGACGCGTATGACACCCAGGGCCAGACCGGCGTGTCACCGGAGACGAGGCGGCTCGCCGAGGAAGTACTGGACGAGGTGCTCCCGGAGGCGGCGGGTCGTCAGGTGGTGGTGGAGTCTGCGCGGGTTGAGGAGCGGCCTGCGGCGGTGGTGGCGGCTTCTGGTGTGACCGACGAGGTGCTCCCGGAGGCGGCGGGTCGTCAGGTAGGGGTGGAGGGTCAGGAGGAGTGGTTGTCGGCCGAAGGGCCGGCGTCGGTGGCGTTGCCGGCTGTGTCCGGCAGCGTGGAGGAGCGCGCCGCGATCGCGGAGGAGGTGCCGGCCAAGGACCTGGTGGAGGCGTCGGCCGAGGGGCCGAAGGAGCAGGTGCCCGCCGTGGGGCTGGTGGAGGAGGTGCCGGCCGCGGACCTGGAGGAACCGGAGCGCGGCCGCCGCCCTCACCGCACGGGACCGTCGCGCCGGTCGCGTGCCGTGTCGTTCGACGTTCCGGACTCCAGGCGGGCAACCCACCAGGAGGACACCAGCGGCCGCCCGGTGAGGCCGGAGGCCGAGCCCGCCCCCGCGTCCCGCCCGGCCCTGGCCGGCCTGAACCTCGACGCGGTCCCGGTGGGCCGCGCACCGGCTGAGCCGGGCGGGGTGTCCGAGCGGGTCGCGGAGCCGCTGGCCGTTCCGGAGGAGGTGCCGGCCGCGGTGCCGGTCACCGTGGAGGTGGGGCGCGCACAGGCCGACCCGGCCGCGGTGCCGGCCGAGGACGTGCAGGCGGCTCGCGGGGAGCTGGACGAGGTCGAACAGGTCGGCCGCGACAAGGGCAAGGACAAGGGCAAGGCCGCGGTCGTTCCCCCGGTTGTTCTCCCGGTCGATTCGGGGAACCAGAGCGGCGAGGGCCGGCAGGCACCGCCGTCGGCGAGGACAGCGGACGGCGACAACGCATCCCGTCCCCCGGGTACCGGCGATCCGGTCGCCGCAGCTCACGCCGCCGAGAATCCGCCCCTCGTGGAGGTGACCCCGGCTGTGGTGGAGGCAGTTCCGGCTGTGGTGGAGGCGGCTCCGGCCGTGGTGGAGGTGACCCCGGCCGCGGTGGAGGCAGTTCCGGCCGTGGTGGAGGTGACCCCGGCTGTGGTGGAGGCAGTTCCGGCCGTGGTGGAGGTGACCCCGGCTGTGGTGGAGGCAGTTCCGGCGGTCGTGGAGGTGGCCCCGGTCGTGGTGGAGGCAGTTCCGGCGGTCGTGGAGGTGGCCCCGGTCGTGGCGGAGGTGACCTCGCCCGCTGTCGGCACGACCCACCCTCTGACCGCGGCGCCTCCCGGTACCGCACCGGGGACCCCCGTCGTGGACCCCGATCGCATCGCGGAACCGCCGCGTGTCATCGGCCGCAGCGTGCCGGTGCCGGCCACGGGGGACTGCCTGCTGTACTCCTTCGCCGCCAGCGATCCCCTGTACATCCGGGACCGGCTTCCCGGCCTGAATACGCGTCACCCTCAGGCGTACGCCTGGCTGGGCGATCCGGACGCGGTGCGGGCGGAGCTGGGCGCGCTCGCGGCCGCGTACTCCGAGACCCGTGTCCTGCCGGACACCGGCCACTCCCGGGTGGTGATCGACGCCATGCGCGGCCAGGCGGCGAGCCATCTCGGCGAGCATGCGGGCGCGCTGTCCCCCCAGATCCTCCAGCAGTTGCGCGGCGCGCTGACGCCCGGCTTCGGCGCTCGTGTCGCCGGGATGGCGCGGGCCGATCTGCTGACGCACCTCGCCCACCACCGGGTGACCACGCCCGCCACCTTCGAGGGCCTGGGGCTGGAGTCCGAACTCAGGACGCGGTACCGGAACGCTCGGGCCGCCGAGCTGATCGGGAGAGGCGAGCGACCCGCCGCCGAAGTGCAGGCCGAAGTGCAGGCCGAAGCCGAGATCCTGGGCACGCGGGAGCTGTTCGGCCGCCTCGCCCAGCGCGGGCTGCTGCCACCGGTGGCGGAGCTGACCACGGACCAGCTGCGCACGGTGCTCAGCACCGCCTATGTGGGCAGCACGGCTCCGCTGGACCGCGGTGAGTCGGTGGCTGTGGCCGAGGCGGTCACCAACTGGGCGGGCAACTGGGACAGTCCGGTCGGCGAGATGTTCCTGCCGCTGCTCGCGCGCGCCTTCGGGGTGCGCGCCGATGTGGTCCGCGCCGGGCGCGGTGAGATCACCAGTGTGGGTCCGGACGACGCGACCCACCGAATCGAGGTCCACTACAACGGCGTGGACCACTACAACGGCAGTGACGTCGCCGGATGGCCGCTGCCGTCCGCCCAGGACGAGCGACTGCTGTCCGCCGGGCCGCAGCCCGTGGCGTCCGGCTCCGCGACCCCGGCCCCGGCCCCGGCTCCGGCTCTGAATCTGTCGGAGGGCACCCCGCCCACCGTGCTTGCGCCGCTGCCCGCGCGGACCTCGCTCGCCTTCCCCTCGGGAGCGCACGACGTGGGCGCCGAGGCGCTGGAGCGGATCAGGGAACTCGCCGGGAAGGTGGCGAAAGCCGGCATTCTGGCCAACTACGCGAAGATCGCCCTCCCGCGGTTCAGCGTGGTCGGCCACGGCAACGGCCCGCTCCTCGCGGTCGGCGACCGGGGCGCGCGGCGCGCGTCCGAGGTCGGCGGTCTGCGGGCGAAGGCGGCGGCGGACACGCTCTACGACGAACTCGTCCGTGCGCTCCAGTTCCTCCAGGCGAACACGCCGGGCGAGGATCTGATCGCCGCCTCCGACTTCGACTTCGACGAACGCTCGGCCGGCCGAGACCTCGGCGACGGACGCGGTGACGGTTCCCCGCGGGACCGGCGGCGGCAGGCGGTGATCGGGATCGTCGAGGCACCCCGCGCGGCCGCCGCGGCGCGGCTGGACGCCCTGCGCCGCCAGGACCCGCGGTTCGCGGCGGGCCGCTTCGACCCGGACACCCTGGCCCGCCACGTCCTGCACCTGCCCGCCGGCGCCACGGTCACCGCCGCCGACCGCGACGCCCTGTACGCGCTGGTGGACCGGGCGGCCGCGGTCGGCCAGGCGCGCAGTGTCGCCAGGCTCGGCGCCTTCCATCTGCGCGGCCACGGCCTGCTGTCGGAGACGACCTTCACGGCCCTCGCCGGTGCCTCGCCGACCCGCAACTGGATGGGCATCCCGCTCACCGGCATCGACACGGCGACGTACGACGAGACCGTTGGCACCGTCACCCGCCAGGTCACCCCGCCCTGGGTCACCGGCCCCGCTGCCCCGCCGCCGTATGTGGTGGTGGCGGCCGGTGGTGACGACCGGGGGATCTCCGTGGCCGGGACGAGCGGGCCGCCCCGCCGGGTGACGGCGGAGGACCTGACCGAACTGCTGGCCATGGACGACCGGCTGGCGGCTCTGGGCAAGGACGTCCCGGTCCTGCTCGTCGCCCCGGGGGCCGGGTCCATGGGGCTCGACCTGCCGCGTGCCGTCGCCGCCGGAACCGGCAGAACCGTGTGGGCGCACAGCGGTGCGCCGGCGCTGATCGCCCCCGCGGGCGGCGTGCTGTACCGGATCGGGGTGGCGGGCGACCGGGCCGGCGGAATCCCGTTGGGCCAGTGGATTCCCAGCCATCCGGGCGACCTCGGGACCCCCAACCCGGACGCCGGGAACGCGGTCGTGGAGACCATCGCCGGCGTCCGGGTGCCCGACCGCGACATCGTGAGCGTCGCCATGGCGCCGAACGGTGTCCGGAAGGGCCGCGCTCTGTTCTCGGACGCGGATCTGGCCATGAGGGAACGCTATTTCGACGTCACCACCCAGTTGACGGACTGGTACCCCGCCGATCCTGTCCAGCACGACTTCGACGGTCCGCGCCCGATGCCGGTGCGGGGCGGCCTGGCGTACTTCGTCTACGTTCACGGCCGTCCGGGCGCCACCATGGTCAACGTCCGTCACGACCCGACGCCACGGCAAGTGACGGGACGTCAGTTCGGCCGTTTCCTGCGGCGGCGGCCCAGCGTGCGCGACCTCGACCCGGCCGTCCCCTTTGTCCTGCTGTCCTGTTGGGGGGCGGCGGCGCCGGGCCTGCCGAATTGGATCGACGCGCCTGGCGCCCGGGCGCCGTTCGTGGCGGACCCGCTGTCGACGCTGTCGGTCGCCGAGGAGGTCGCCGACGAGAACGGGCGAACCGTGTTCGCATCGGACCGCGTCCATGTCGGCTTCACGCGGTCCAACGGGACGCACGGGCACGGCATCGTCAGCGACCCGCTCGGTGAGACCGGTGAATGGCGGGAGGTCCGGCCCCGGCCCTCGGACGCCGAACTGGCGGACCTCGCCCGGGTCGCGGGCCTGTACGACGGCCCGGGTCCGGTGCCCAAGCAGGTCACCGACACCACACTGCGCCTGGTGCGGGCGCTCCGCGTGCTGTTCGGCCCCTCCATCGAGGACAACCGGCACGACCCGGCCGATCCCTACCGCGAACTGCTGCGCGGCATGGGGACGCTGGAGATCATGCGGGACCGTCACCCGGGGCTCGCGGGCTACGGCGAGCTCACCCTCGACCTGGTGGACCGGGTCGTCCGGGGACACCAGGGGATCCCGCACACGCCCGGCGTCCGCCCCGCCCCGCTCGGGCAGGACGCGATACGCGCCACACTGATCGCGGCGGCGGCTCTGCCGGGCGGCTCCCGCCTGCCCGCGCTGGACGGCTTCGCCCCGATGCCCTCCGTGGACCGGGCACGAGAGCTGATCGGCCGGGGAGACCCGGACGAGACCGTCCGTGATGTGCTGGCCCTGGCCGCGAACGCGCCGGTCACGAGGGCGGACCGTGCGCACGTGCTGTGGGCCGCCGTCAAGGCGGTGGAGAGCGTCGAGAACGTTCCGAACGGGCGCGCGCTGGCGATGGAGGTGCTGCATCTGCCCCCCGGCGCCAACCCCGACACCGACCAGGTGCGCGCCGATCTGTTCTGGACGGCGATGACGGCGGCGGCGGTGGGCCGGGACAGCTACCATCCGGCCGCGCTCGCCGCACACGATCTGGAACTCCACGGCGCACTGGGGCCGCAGACCTTGCTGCGGTCGGACACGGGCGCCGTGATCGGACGCAACTGGACCGGACGCCCCGTCCAGGGCACCCTCGTCACCGACACCTTCCGCCTGGCGGCCCCGGGCGCGGCCCCGGGCTTCCGCGCGTGGCAGTCCCACTGGAAGACACCGGGCCGGCCGGCGACCGCGCCGGATCAGGTGTACCTGCTGGCGGCCGACGGCCTCGACGGTCACATCGACATGCCCTGGCCGAGCTGGGCCTCCCCGGCCGGCGGACCCGCCACGCGCCGGGTGCCGCCCGCCGAGATCGCCGAACTCCTCACCCAGGATCGACACCTGCACAAAATGGACCCGCAGATGTCGTATCTGCTGCCCGTGGGCCTCAGCGGCAGTCTCGACGACCTGGCCGACCGGCTCGTCTCCCGCACCACCCTCGGCAGGGCCGTACTGGCGGCGGATCAGCCGCTGCGGCTGGTCCACCTCCCGGCCGACGACCAGACCGTGCTCGTCATGACCCTGGCCGGGCACGGGGGCCCGCAGAGCGGCTGGGTCCAGACCCTCCCGCAGCCCATCCGCTGGAGCCCCCGCCCCACTCCTGCCCCGGCACCCACGCCTGCCCCCGTGTCTGCCCCGGCCCCGGCGCGCGTCACCACCTCGGCGCTCGCCTCGGCCCCCCAGCCGGCCACCACCGACCGGGACCGGATGACGTCGGGGCACGAGCCCGCCCCCGCGTCCCGCCCGGCCCTCAGTGGCCTGAACCGTGACGCGGACCCGGTGGGCCGCGCACCGGCCGAGCCGGGCGTGGTGCCCGCCGAGGCGGTGGTGGTGTCCGAGCGGGTCGCGGAGCCGCTGGCCGACCCGGTCGCCGCCCGGACCGCCGACCCGGCCGCCGCGTACGAGGACGCGCAGGCGGTCCCGCAGGAGCAGCGGTCCCGATCCGAGGCCGCCCGGCCCGGCATGCTGGAGCCGGGTGAGTCCCGAACCGTGCCCGGGCCGCCCCTGATCGTGCTCACCCCGCCCACCACGGCGGACGACGAACCCGCGGCCGGACACCAGGAGCCGGCCGGGGGCATCCCCTGGTTCGCGCGACACGGGATGCTCGGTGGGGCCGAGGTCCTGGATGTTCCGCAGTGGACCGCGGACCAGGCCGCCACCGCTGCGGCCGAGGTGGTGGACCGGCTCGCGCTCGGCGCGGACGTCTCCGCGGCCGTGCGGAGGGCGGTGCGCGACAACGTACGGGAGCTGCTGCTGGAGCGCGGGGCCGAGGCGTGGCAGGAGATACTCCTCCACGGCCGGCTGCTGGTGGCCGACGGCCGGCTGGTGTGGCTGCGCCCGGTGCTGGACGGCGGTTCGGCCGTCGCCCTGCCTCCGGGCCCGGACGATCCGGTGCGCCGCTACCACGTGTCGTTCAACGCCACCTCCGCCGACCACGTCACGTCCCATGCGGTGAACCACACGGCCGACATCCTCCTCTCCACCGCCATCAACGTGGCGTCCGCCGCGGCGTCGGCGGCCGTCATCGGCGTGCCGCAGGTCGCGGTGTCGGCCGGCGGCGTGAAGCAGACCGGCGGCCACCACACCGTGATCGGCGGGCGAAAGCTGTTCGTCAAGGACACCAACAGCTTCACCGCGGGGCTGCGGGTACAGGTCTTCGTGGACGGTGAGGAGCAGCACCCCGCCGAGGCGTCACGGCCCCCCGTGGTGGACAGGGGGCTGACCGTGCGGTTCCCCAGCCAGCTGTCCAGGTCCACCGAGCCCGATCCGGCGCTGGCCGACCCGGCCCCGCGGAACGTGCGGTCCCTGCCCCACCAGCGCTTCCGGCGGGCCGGGGAGGTGCTCCACGCCATCGACGTCACCCCGATGCTGGCCGACGACCAGCGCTACCTGCGGCGCACCCTCGGTCTCGGGGCCGAGAAGGCACTGGAGGTCGTCGAGCAGTCGCAGCCGGGTCTCAACGAGGAGTCCGTACTCAACCGTGCGCGCTGGTGGCTGTCGAGCGGCGACGTGAGCACCAAGATCCGGGTCGGACGCAGCCTGAAGGGCCTCAAGCCGTTCCGTGGCCACCTGCGGAGGCGGATGGTGGTGGAGAGCGCCCAGTTCCTCCAGGTCATGTCCGATGCGGACGTCCGCGAGGACCGTGGGGCCGGGTACACGGCGATCTCGGGCGAGGGCGGCGAGAGCGGGCTTTCCCTCTTCGGCGGCTTCAATATGACCGGCCTGGTCGACCCGGTGCTGGGTTCGGCGGACCGGGTGAAGGGCCTGGCGCCGCTGCTCGGCGTGACCGCGGCCTTCGGGCAGGACTGGAGTCGGGGGCTCGACTCGCAGGGGCTCGTCCACGCGGTCGTCAACACCACGGAGGTCCAGGCGCGGTACCGCGTCCGGCTGAGGGTCACAAGAGACTGGATCCTGGGCAGCCACCGTCGGATGGACACCGTGGACTCGGTGGTCGAGGCGGAACTCGGGGTGCTGTGGGACGATGGCAAGGGCGCCGCGGACTTCGAGCGCCGGGTACTCGGCGGCGTCCGCACGCCGTACGTGCTCGGGGCGCTGGCCGGGCAGGTCCCGGCCTCGGTCGTCACCCGCGGCGGCGGGACCCTGAAACTGTGGCCGGCGCCGGTGGAGGCGCAGCCGCACGTGCGGGCGCTGCTGGCCGCCGCGAAGGTCTCTCCGGTGCGCCGGCACCGTCGCCCGGCGAGCCTGGACGCGCTGCACACTCCGCACCCGAAGGAGCCGCTGTGGCTGGCCGCCCGCAAGGGCTTCGGTTTCCACGCGAGCGTGGCGCTGCCGGGCGCCGAGCGGGTCGAGGACCACTTCCGGGCCCGCCTGGAGGAGTGGTCGGCCCCGTCGGACGGCCCGCTGACCCGCCCGTTCAGGGGGCTGACCGGGCGGCGCGACCCCGCCCGCGGCCGCTTCTCCACGGACACCAAGCTCGCGACGTACGTCGGACGGCCCGCCCTGGAGGGCAAGTTCGGCACGGCGATGGGTGGCTTCAAGGAAGAGATCACGTATCAGGGCCGCCGCTACGAGATGGGTGTGCGAGCCCACCTCACGGAGCATCTGGGGTACCGGTTCCACCAGGCGAAGATCAATGTCCGTGCCGCGAAGGGCGAGGGCGCGGTCGCGGGGCGCGGCGGCAAGTGGGAGGTCAAGGGCGGCGCGGGCGGCGGAGCGCGGGTGAGCCTCGGCTCGTTCCTGCGGCTGCAGGCGAGCACCCTCCGGCTTCTCGCCCGGTACGGACGCGGCCACAAGGACTCCCTCGAGAGCGTCGCGAAGGGGTACCGCCGCACCGAGACCGACGGCGACGTGCACGAGCACGTGTACAACGTCGTCTACGAGCTGACCTTGCGGCCACTGAGCGGCGAGGGCCGCGCCGAGACCTGGTTCGTCTCCCGCGACAAGAGCCTCGTCGCGCAGATCTCCGTACCGGACCAGTACGTGCCCGCGATCCCGCCGAGCATGGAGGAGGTCATCGCCACCGGACGGACCGCCGTCCTCTCCGAGCTGCCCGCCGGGCGGACCCTCAACCTGAGGAACGCCACCACCGGCCTCTACCCGTTCTTCCAGACCGTGCCGGAACTCGCGAGGGCCGCGGCCCGCGCCTACGCGCGGATCCACGGCCTCGACACGATATCCGCCGACGACTTCGAGAGGATGCCCCGGGAGATCGTCAACGCCACGGGCCCCGACGAACTCACCGTCTGGACCGACCACTTGGCGGACGGCTTGGGTCGTGAGGTCGAGCTGCCCGAGCACGACGGGTGGAAGACCACCATGATGCTCCACCTCGCCGCCTACGACGCACAGCGCCTGCCGGGCGAGGCGACCGAGGCGGAGATCGAGCAGTTGGCGCAGCTCGCCCGCCGGCGCACCCGCGAGAGGCACACCGGAATCGGGCTCGGCGTGCGCGTCGATCTCGGCCCGCAGGCCCGGTTCGGCTCCGATCAGGGCGGCGAGGTGGAGGCCACGGACAGTCACGCCGGCAGCGGCGGCACCGGCGAGCACACCCGCCCACCCGGCGGCCGGTTCGCGTTCCTCGCCCACGGCCAGTACGAGACCGAGTGGGTGTCCTCCCACGGATCCTCCGACGGCTTCGTCGAAAACAGCCGTGCCACCTATAACGGCAAGAAAGCGCGGTTCGGGGCCGGCTCGGTCTTCACTGTCGTCATGGTCCGTCACAAGGGCCAGAAGGTCGAGACCGACACCTCGTACGTGCACTCGGAGCGCGGCATGCACCTCCTCATCCCCGAACGGCTGGTGGAGGACGTGCTCCCGGCCCAGGACGAGGACGTGCTCACGGCCCAGGACGAGGAGGTGAACGCCGCGCCGCTCCGGGTCTACGCCGGCGGGCAGATCCCCACCAGCGCCATGTTCATCGAACGGCTCGACGTGGACGTACTCGGTGCCATCCGGCAGCGGCTGCTCGACCAAGGCCAGCTGCCGCGGCGCACCACCGCCGACGGCACGGTGATGGACGCGCTCGACCCCCTGTCACGGGCGCTGCGTGCGATCTTCCGGTCCAGCGCGCTGATGCTGAGCGGCCCCGCCCTGCTCGACCTCGGCCTCTGGTTCGCGATCAAGGTCGAGGGCATCGGCGGCGCCAGCTGGGACCAGATCGTCAACGTCAGGTTCGCCAGGGTCGACGCGGCCGACGCCCACCGGGCCCGCCCCGAGGTCGACCTGACCCTGCGGGGCGAGTCGACCGGCGAGCGCAAGGACGGGTCGAAGTTCCGCCGGGTCCTCGACTTCGGCGTCATCGCGGCCGGCCATGGCGGCACCCACGTCACCGACGGCGGCAGCCACGGCAATGGCGGCCTCGACGTCGCCGGCGGCTGGTCCGCCGTCCACAGCCAGGGGACGGACGGCGCGCAGAAGGACGTCTTCATCTACCGCGCCACCACCAAGGGCGGCAGCGAGGAATTCCAGCACAACGTCGCCCTGCAGATCGAGCTGGGCACCGCCTTGGCACTGCCCGCGTCCGCCTCCCTCGTCACCGCGCCGGGCCGGCTCATGAACCTCGGTGCCGGCGCGGTCGCCCGGATCTTCGACCGCCGCGACGACTACGACATGTTCCTGGAGACCCTGCGGCCCTGGGTGCGGTACGACGACGGCGCCGACCGGCTGGTCCCCGGCCGGATGCGGGTGCTCGTCCCGAGTTACCTCACCGCGCCCATGCCGGAGGGGACGACCGCCAAGCCCGGCCCGGCTTTCGTCCGCGGGTACGGGCAGTCGCCGCGGTGGCGCGACGCGGTACCGGCGCCCGCCGCCCTCAGCGAGGAACTGAGCGGGGCTCTCCACTCCTGGGGCGTGTCGGCGGCCGCCGCCATGCAGCGGTGGGTCAAGGTCGCAGCGTTTGACGCCGGCCGCGAAGGCCGCCTCGACCTGGCCACGCCGTGGGAGGTGCCGGGTATCGACATCACCACCAAGGCCGGGCGGGACTACCTGCACGACACCAGCCACACGAGGATCCGGCCGAGGATCCTCGAACTCCTCGGCCACCGCCATGTGGTGAAGGTCGGCAATCGCGAGGTCATGGTGGGCTTCGAGCTCTCCAAGGCCGCCGAGTTCGCCCCGTCCACGGACGAGGTCCGCCACAAGGCGCGTCACTACAGGCAGCAGGACGCGGAGCAGAAGGCGGAGGCGGAGCACGAACGGGGCTGGTACGTCGGTGTCGGCCCGGTGGGCGGCGGCGGGTCCGGCCAGGAGACGTTCCTGGGCCGCCTGACGCCGTACGAGCGCGCTTCCGTCCGCGGCGGCAAGGACACCGCGGGCCAGGCCCAGACCGACGAGAGCAACCGCGAGAGCACCCGGGACTACCGGTACTACCGCTTCTGGGTGAAACTCGTGATGACGCCGCTCCACCGGCCCGGCCGCCAGCTCACCGTCGACGTGCCGGATGGTCTCATCGGCATGCTGCCGCGTGACGACGCCGACCGTCTGGTCGGCGAACTGCTCGCCCGGTACCCCCAACCGCCCGCCGAACCGCGGCGCGGGCGGCTCCAGCCCCGTACGGAACCGTCGCCCCGGGCCCATGCCGTGTCGTCCGACCCGGCCACCACCGGCCGGCACCGGACGACGGCGGAGCCCGAGCCCGCCCCCGCGTCCCGCCCGGTCCTGGGCGGCCTGAACCTCGACTCGGTCCCGGTGGACCGCCCACGCGCCGAGCGGACGCCAACCGACACGGTGCCGGCCGAGCCGGCGGTGTCCGCGCCGGTCGAGCGCGTCGTGCCGGTCGAGCAGCCGACTGGGCAGGCCGTGCCTGTCGAGGTGGCGGCGTCCGAGCGTGCGCCTGAGAGGGCCGAGCAGCCGGCTGGGCAGGCCGTGCCCGTCGAGGTGGCGGCGTCCGCGCCGGTCGAGCGCGTCGAGCCGGCCGTGCCGCTGGCTCGGGAAACCGCTCCCGCCGACGCGGCGCGCGTCGAGCCGGTCGCGGCGACGCCCGTCCTGCCCGAGGGGGTGCGGATGCTGCCGATCACGCCTCGCCTCACCCTGCACCGTTTCGACCTCGACGGGGGTCAGAGCGGCCTGTCCGTCGCAGAGTTGGATGCGGCGCAGGCTCTGCTCGAACAGGATGACCCGGCCGTGGGTGAGGCGCATGCGGCCGAGCTCGGGGCGCGCGTGGCCGCGAAGATCACGGCGCAGTGGGCGGCGGAGGGGCTGGACCCGTCCCAGGCCGGGGTGGAGCTCCACATGGAGGCCCCGGCCCGGATCGCGGTGGCGATGGTGCTCGCCCGCACCGTGACCGACACGCTGCGCCACCGGGTCCACGTCACCGTGGGCCGGATGGCGGCAATCGAGATGTGCCCGTCGGGCATCGCATGACGGCGCTGCGGCCCCGAGCGGCAGCAGGAGAAAGGCCGGTGGAGATGAGCACGACCGAGGGCGTACGCACCGAGGGGCGGTTCGGGCTGCCCGGGGGCGGGGACGGGGACCGGCACGGCGACCAGGTGCCGGAGATGCCCGACGTACCCGACGACGTCCGGGAGGCCGCCCGGCGGGCACCCGGCAAGTGGCTCCCCGTGGTGGACCCGGCCTGGTCGGGGGAGGGGGACCCGCCCGACTGGGCGCGGCTCGGCTGGTGGCGGTCCGACGAGGCGGGTGAGGTCGCCGAGTGGCGGGACAACCCGGAGTACGCGCCGTCGCCCGCAGCGCTGGGCTGGCCGGAGCCCGCGGACCCGGTGGACGCGGCCGTCCAGCCGGCGGTGACCGGCTGGGGCCCGGCCGAGGAGGTGCCCCGGGCGCTGGCCCGCACCCGGGCCGTCTTCCGGGCGCCCGGCGGCGGTCCGGCGACTGCGGTGGCGCCCGACGACGTGACGCCCGTCGTCCCCGTCTTCACCTCGTCCCACCACCTGGAGCAGGCCGGCCGGCTGTCCTTCGAGACGCTGGAGCTCGGTGAGATCCCGGACCGGCTGCCCGAGGGCCATGTGGTGTACCTGAACCCCACCGGCACGGTGAGCATGACCGTCGAGACCGCCGAACTCCGCGCGGCGGTGGCCGAGGCAGCCGCGGAGGCCGGTGAAACCGCCGCCGTACCGTGAACCCGGCGCCGGACCCCGTAGCGGCACGCAGCGCCACCCGACCGAGGAGAGACCCATGTCCGAGAACCTTGCCGACCACTTCGCCGCCCTGGCCCGCGGCGCCGATCGGATACGGGACGGCGTCACGGACGCGCAGTCCGCGCTGGGCGCGATGGAGGCCACCGGCCACGGCGGCGGCGGCCTGGTGCGGGCGACGGTGTCCGGCCAGGGACGCCTGGTCGCGCTGGACATCGACCCGTCGGTGATCGACCCGCAGGACCCGCGCACCCTGTCCGAGATGGTCATGGCGGCGGTGAACGCCGCCAACGAGACGATGGCGGCGCAGCGTGCCGAGCGGATGAACGAGCTGACCGGCGGCCTCGCCGAGATCGTCGACCAGCTGCACGGGTCGCTGGCGCCGGGCGGCAGCGTCGAGCCGATGTTCCCCTCCCGCCGGCCCGGCAGCCGCCGCCCGCCGCTGCAGTTCCCGTCGGAGCTGCCGGACATACCGGGGATGCCAGGTATGCCGGGGGCGCCGGGCGGGAACGGGCGGCCGGGCGGGGGGAACGGCGCGAAGGGCCCCGACCGCCGGAGCTGAACCGGTGTCCCCGATCGGGAACGCCCCGGGCGCAGGAACGGGGGCTATCCGGTGGGGGACTCCGGCTTCTACGGTAAGAACGCTCCATGACCGGCGGGGGCCGGATCCCGCGCCCCCACGGCCACCGCGACGGACGAGAATCGCTGATGTCCCGGATCATCTTCCACCGGCCCGCCAGGGTCCTGCCGCCGCAACTGCCCACGGAACCCGTGCTCCTCGCGGCGCCGCCCCAGCCTGTCGGCCGGGACGCCAACAACTGGCTGATGCTGCTCATGCCGCTGATGACCAGCTTCAGCATGGCCGCCTACCTGATGGCCGGCGGCCGCAAGCTGCTCATCCTGCTCGGCATCTGCTTCGTGGTCGTCTCCATCGGCACCACCTTGGGCATCCGCCTGCAGCTGCGCCGCAACGCCCGCCGGGACAAGCTGCGCGCCCGCGACCGCTACCTCGCCCACCTGCTGGAGGTGCGCCGCACGGCCCGCCAGGTCGCCGAGAGCCAGCGGGTGGTGGCCGCGTGGGCGTACCCGTCGCCCTACCGGCTCTGGGCCATCGCGACCCGCCGCCGCCGGGTGTGGGAACGCCGGGTCACCGACGCGGACTTCCTCAGCGTGTGCGTCGGCGTCGGCACCGCACCGCTGGCCACCCCGATCCGCATGGCCACCCGCAACGACCCCACGGTGGAGTACGACCCGCGGGCCAAGGCAGCGGCCGATCGGCTGATCGCGTCCATGTCGACTGTCGGCAGCCAGCCCGCCACCGTGGACATGTCCCGGGGCGGCGTGGTCAGCGTGCTCGGCCCGACCGAGGTGGCCAGCGGTGTCGCGCGGGCCGTGGTCTGCCAGATCGCGGTGCTGCACGCCCCCGACGACGTGGGCCTGGTGGTCGTCGGCGACGCGGCCGCGTGGGGGTGGACGAAGTGGCTGCCGCACACCCACGAACCGGAGGCCACCGGGGAGGCCGGCGTCGTCCCGCTGGTCGCCGAGGAGTTCGAGGGCGTCGCCGGCCATCTGCGGGGCGCGCTGGACCGGTTCGTCGAGCAGCCCGCCGTGCGCCGCGGCTACATGGACCGCGACGCGGTGGACACCCGGCGCCGGCTGGTCGTCGTCCTGGACGGCTACGACCCCCGTGCCGGCTGGGCCCGTTCGCAGATCGCCGCGGAACTGCTGGCGGCGGCCGGGCCGGAGAGCGGCATCACGGTGCTGTGCGTCGTCGGCCGGGAGCAGGACGAGCCGAGCCGCGCCGACGTGCGGGTGCGCGTGGACGACGCGGGCGCGCTCACCCTGGACGTCCGCACGGACCCGCGGGGCGGACCGCAGCGGCCGGAGGTCGCCCATGCGCTCGCCGAGTGGCCCGAGGTCGTGCTGTGCGAGTCGATCGCCCGCGAGCTGGCCCCGCTGCGGCTGTCGGTGGAGGGCGAGGAGGTCCTGGCCCAGGTGACGTCGCTGCCGCGGATGCTGGGCATCGGCGATGTCGCCGACTTCGACCCCGAGTCGCTGTGGGTCGAGCCCGACGACGAGGCCGTGCTGCGGATGCCGCTCGGGTTCGACGGCAACGGGCAGCCGCTGATGCTGGACCTGAAGGAAGCCGCGCAGGGCGGCATGGGCCCGCACGGCCTGGTCGTCGGTGCCACCGGCTCCGGCAAGAGCGAACTGCTGCGCACCCTCGTCACCGGCCTTGCGGCGACCCACTCGCCGGAGCTGCTGAGCTTCGTGCTGGTCGACTTCAAGGGCGGCGCCACCTTCGCCGGACTGGCCGAACTCCCGCACGCCGCGGGCATGATCACCAACCTCATGGACGACCTGGCGCTGGTCGACCGGGTCCGCGACGCCCTCGTGGGCGAGCAGCAGCGGCGCCAGCGGATCCTGCGGGACGCCGGCAACATCGACAACATCCGCGACTACCAGCTGCACCGCGCCGCCGGCCGCACGGCGCCGGACGGCAGCCCGCTGCCGCCGCTGCCCTACTTGCTGGTCATCGTCGACGAGTTCGGCGAACTCCTCACCAGCCGACCGGAGTTCATCGAGCTGTTCGTGCAGATCGGCCGCGTCGGACGGTCGTTGGGCATGCACCTGCTGCTGGCCACGCAGCGCCTGGAGGAGGGCCGGCTGCGCGGCCTGGACGCCAACCTGTCCTACCGCATGTGCCTGCGGACCTTCTCCGCCGCCGAGTCCCGCGTCGTCATCGGCACCCCGGACGCCTACCAGCTGCCGCCGATCCCCGGCTCGGCGTACCTCAAGGTCGGCGACGCGGTGTACGAGCGGTTCCGCGTCGCCCATGTCTCCGGCCCGCACCGACCCGCCGACAGGCCCGCCGAGGGACCGGCCGCGGCCCCGCCGGCCGTCTTCGGTCTGCGCGTGCCGCCCGTCCCCGGCGCCGAGCCCGCGCGGTACGAGGAGCAGGCGCACCCGCAGCCCGTGATCGGCGGGCCCACCGAGATGCAGGTCATCGTGGAGCGGCTGCAAGCCGTCGGCCAGACCGCCCACCAGGTGTGGCTGCCGCCGCTGCCGCCCGCGCTGCCGCTGGACGACCTCACCGGCCCCGCCACCGCCCGCCCCGGCCGCGGCCTGACCGCCGAGTGGTGGCCGCAGCGCGGCGAGCTGCGCTTCCCCGTGGGCGTGTCGGACATCCCGTCCCAGCAGGTCCAGCAGCCGCTGGTGGCCGACTTCGTACAGGCCGGCCACCTGATGGCGGTCGGCGCGCCGCAGTCCGGGAAGAGCACGCTGCTGCGCACGCTGATGCTGTCGGCGATGCTCACCCACACCCCGGACGAGGCGCAGTTCGCGTGCCTGGACTTCGGCGGCGGCTCGCTGCTCCCGTTCGAGCAGGCCCCGCACGTCAGCGCAGTCGCAGGCCGGCACGACCTGGCGCAGGCCCGGCGCATTCTCGCCGAGGTCAACCAGGTGATCGCCGAACGCGAGTTGCACTTCCGCGGGATGGGCATCGACTCGGCCACCGAGTTCCGGCGCCGGCGCGCCGCCGGCGGCCTGCCGCAGCGGATGCGCACCGCCGACGTGTTCCTCGTCATCGACAACTGGGCGGCGGCCAGGAACGAGCTGGAGGACATCGAGACGGCGGTGCTGGACATCGCCAACCGGGGCCTCGGCGTCTGCGTCCACCTCGTCCTCACCGCCAACCGGTGGGGCGACGTCCGCACCGCGCTGCGCGACGCCGTCAACGGCCGGCTGGAGCTGCGGCTCAACGACCCCGGCGAGTCGGAGGTCGACCGGCGGATCGCCCGGGCGTTCGGCGCCGTGCCGCCCGGCCGCGGCCTGGCCCCGCCCGGCATCCAGTACCAGGTGGCGCTGCCCCGGCTGGACGGCCGCGCGGACATCGACGGGCTCGCCGACGCCCAGGCCGACGTGCTGGCCAAGCTCGCCGATGGCTGGGAGGGCGCCGCCGCCCCGGCCGTCCGGATGCTGCCGGAGCGGCTGGCCGCCGCCGAACTCGACCTGCCCGCACGGGAACCGTCCGGTGTGCCCATCGGCATCGCCGAGCACGACCTGAACCCCGTCTACCTCGACCTCGCCGGCAACGACCCGCACTTCGTGGTCTTCGGCGACTCCGGAGCGGGCAAGACGGAGTTCCTGCGCACCTGGATCACCGGGACGATGGCCCGACACACCTCCTTCGAGGTCCGCTTCATCCTGTTCGACTTCCGCCGCGGCCTGCTCGGCCTCGTCCCGCCGGAGTACCTGGGCGCCTACGCGGGCGACGCCGGCACGGCCGCCTCGTTCGCCCAGGCCGTCGCGGACAAGCTCGCCGAGCGGCTGCCGCCGCCCGACGTCACCGTCGCGCAGCTGCGCGACCGCAGCTGGTGGCAGGGGCCCGAACTGTACGTCGTCGTCGACGACTTCGACCTGGTGTCGTCCGGGCGGCAGTCACCGCTGGCGCCGCTCGTGGACTACCTGCCGCAGGCCCGCGAGCTGGGCTTCCACATGGTCGTCGCCCGCCGGGTGGGCGGCACCGCGCGCCGTCAGATCTCCGAACCCGTCCTCGGCCGGCTCCAGGAGCTGGGCACGGACGGCCTGGTGCTCTCCGGCGATCCGCGCGAGGGCGCCGTCCTCGGCGACCAGCGAGCCCGGCTGCTGCCCCCGGGCCGCGGCGTCCTCGTCCGCCGCTCGGCGCCGAAGGCCCTGGTCCAGCTCGCCCTGGCAGACGACGCCCCGGGCGCCTGAGGCGTGGCGGACGACGCGACGGCCTGCCGCAAGTGCCGCGCCACCCGCCCCACTTGACTGCGCGACGGACATCGTCGGCGTAGGCCCGAGGCTGTTCCCAGGCGGCGAACTGCCCGCCGGCGCGGTGCTCGACGTATTCGCAGACGTTCAGGAACGCCTCGGCGTAGCTTCACGGCTCCGGTGTGGTGGCGCGCGGGAACACGGAGAGCACGGTCGGGGTGTCGAACCGGTAGGGGAGGGCGACCGGTTCGGCGCAGGTGGTGAAGGACGTGTCGATCGTGCCGGTGACCCAGTAGGTGTTGACCCAGGTGAGCAGCTCGTCCGGGAAGAGGCCGACTCGTCGGACCAGGCCTCCGGTTTCTCGACGATCCACGCCGCGAGGCCGGCGGGCGAGTCGCACGCTGCGGGCGACGTTTGTGAGGTGCAGGGCGGGCCACCCTGTCCGGGTACTCGGCCGCGAGGATCTCGGTGACGGTGCCGCCCACGTCACCGCCGGACAGCGTGTACCGCGCGTGGCTGAGCTTCTTCAGGGCCTCTGCCACGATCCCGGCGATCCGGCGGGCCGACATGCCCGGGGCGATGAGCGGGGCGGGAGAAGGGGAAGAGCCGTTCCCGTATCCCGTCGTTCATGCGCGAGATGCGGCCGCCACCGGTCAGCGGATTCTGGACCACGCGAACGCCAGTTCGTGCAGCACGGATACACGGCGGTCACGGTCAAAGGCGTGGCGGACGCGGCCGGGGTGTCACCCGACCTCATCACGGCTACTTCGGCGGAAAGGACGGCCTCTTCCCAGCGGCGACCCGGGTGGAGATCCCGGTCGCCGGCTCCTTCGGCGGGGACCGGGCCACGCTGGGTTCGCGCCTCGCGGCGAGCATCGTCCGGCGCCGGTTCGGCGAGCCCGGGGACGACCCGCTGCTCGTGCTGAAACGCGCCTCCGGCGAACGCCCCGAGGCGGCGGAAGCTCTGGCCGCCTTCCTCGACGCGAGCTCGCTCGAACCACTGCGCCACTACCTGCGCGACACCGGCGTGGACGACGCCGACGCCCGCAGCCGTGCCGCTGCGATCGACGCCTTCGTGCTCGGCGTCTCGACCCGCCGCCGCGTCCTGCGCTCCGAACCCGGTGACCCGCCGATCTCCAGGCCTGGCCGGCCGCTATCCAGCGCCTCGCCGACGGCGCGTGAGCTGTCCGGACGCGCCGTCGGATCCGTGCGGGAGCGGCCGTTCCCGGGCCGTGCGGCCGAGGACGCCTCAGCGGTCCCCGGCCTCCGTCACCTGCCGGCCACCACGGGGCCGACGTAGGTCCCCGGGTGGGTGGCCCCGCTCTGGTCCATGACGTCGGCGAAGCCGTCCCACTTCAGGGTGGTGGAGTGGGTCTCGCCGGGCGGGGTCACCAGGATGCTCGCGGCATGGAAGGCCGCGGAGCCACCGGAGTCGTTGGCGTCGTAGGGCAGGTAGGTGATCTCGAAGGAGGCGGCGGCGCCGGGCTTGAGCGTCACCTTGGCGGCGCTCCTGGCCTGCCGGACGAGCGACCAGTGGGTGCCCTTGTTGCTGACGATGTCGAGCCCCGGGAAGCCCTGCAGGGTGCAGGTGCCGCTGCCCTTGTTGGTCAGCACCACCTCGATCCCACCCGGGCTGCCCACCGCTTGGGCCCCGCTGTCGGGGCCGAAGGTGAAGCCGAGGTTCGAGGTCTGGCAGCGTGCGGTGGCCGCGGTGCCGGTGGTGGTGCCCTTCGCGGTGGCGGTGGTGCCGCCGTCGTCGGACGTCGCCGACGGGGTGGCAGTGGCCGCGTCGGGTGTGGCGGTGGCCGTGGCCGTTCCCCCGTCGGCGCTCGCCACCGCCGAGGTCTTCGGCGTCCCGTCGCTCCCGTCGGAGCCCTTCCCCGACGTGTCCCCCTGGCAGGCCGTGAGGGCGGCGCCCGCCGCGAACACCATGCCGACAGTCGCCGCGATCCGCAGGTTGTGCAGCCGAGCAGACATCAGGAATTCTCCCAAGAAGTAGATGTGGCTCTCGCCATCGTGATTCGTCCTGGTGGCGCCCTCGACACGGCAGGCCCGTACCACTCGCCCGCGAGCGGTACGGGCCTGCCGCACGGTCGGGCGCTATGTCGACCACGTCACCAGATCACCAGCGCGGTCACGCGGGCAGTGAGACCGAACGACATGCCTTGGGTCTGCCACTTCTCCAGGGTGATGGCGTTCTGGTAGCCGTTCGCGTCTATGGTGTAGAAGAACGTGACCTTGTTGTTTCCCGAATGGAACTCCGCGATGTCGCCGAGATTCACGTCGATCGCACCGGCGTTGGCGTAGCACCTCGGCAGGCCGTTGGACGTTGTGATGCGTGCGTACTCGTCAATGGTCTGGGGCCAGTGGCAGTCAACGGAGTTGGCCGCGGCGGCGGGAGTCGCCGGAATCATGAGGGCCAGGCCGGCGGCGGCTATCGCTGTGACGGCGATCTTCTTGGCCAGTCCTTCAACTCTGAAAGTGTGGTTCGTTTTCACGGTAGTTCCTCCGGTCAGGAATCGGGGAGTTGCCCGAACATTCGTGGCGGATCTGCGGCGGCACAGTGCCGGGCTAGAAAGCGGGCTTTCCGGTGGAGGCGGTGGCGGCCGGGTCGGCCCATGCCGCCTGCGGCTCGTCCTGAAGCAGCCCCAGTTCGATGGCCTTGCGGGTCAGATCGGCCTTGTTGCCCACGTTGAGTTTGCTCCGGATACGTTTGGCGTAGGTGCTGACCGTGGCCTCGGTCAGGTTCATCCGCCGGGCTATCTGTCCGTGTGTCAGCCCTGCCGCGATCCAGCGCAGGGTTTCCGACTCGCGGCGGGCCAGCGCCGACGCGGGCGCGCCGTGCGGCTGCCGCAACTCGGCGTGCAGTCGCGGGGCGAGACGGGCATCGACGTGGATGCCCGCGCCCGCCACCGTCATGACGGCGCGCAGCAGCTCCTCGTCGTCGGCCTGCCTGCTGACGCAGCCGTGCGCGCCCGCACGCAGCAGGTCGGTCACCGACTCGCTGCCGCCGAAGTCCGAGACGACCAGGACCCGGCCATGGGTGGCGAGGCGGCGTACGCCCTGTGTCAGACCCCGCTCCTGGTTCTCCGGCGGCCCGTAGACGACGGCGTCGACGCGCAGGTCCACCGAATCCGGTCCGCCGGGTTCCGCGACGAGGGGGGTGAGATGGCACAGGGGACTGCTCGACAGCAGGCTCTCCAGGCCTCGGCGCATGAGATCGTGGTGCTCGAATACGGCGACGTGTGGTATGTGCGACATAGGGCTCCTGTGGCTCTCGGTGATCTCCCGGTGGGTCGGTTTCCGGGAATCTGAAGGCCGTTCCTCCTCACGTGCGAATAGCAGGGACCTTCCAGCGGCGCCTTCCTCATCCGGCGTGCACCACAGTGCTCAGGCCGTCGCGGCGGATTTCCAGGACGTGGCCCTCGGGAAGGGTCGTCCAGGCCGGCGGATCCTGCGGCCACCCGGTGGAGGCGACCACCACCGCGTCCGTGCGGACGCGGTATTTGAGAGCGAAGAAGGCGGGGCCGCGGCGGTGTATGACGTCGGAATGCGGGTCGTGCGCGGCGTAGGCGTAGAGCGCGTCCGGGGTGAGCAGCATGCAGTTGAGGCTGGCGGAACTCCTCGCCAGCGACCGTATGTCGGCCACGGTGGACATGATCGCCTTCTGCGCCTCCATACCGGAGTCCATGCGCAGCCGGATTCCGAGCGAGAAGCGTTCGCTGTCGGTGCCGCCCTCGGCGGTGGCCAGCGCCTCCTCGCCGATCATCGAGTCGAGGCAGTCGACCGGGGTGAAGTCGCCGTTGTGGGCGAAGGCGATCCGCTGGTCCCCGAAGGGATGGGTGTTCCCCGGTATGACCGGGGATTGCGGGCTTGCCATGCGGATGTGCAGCAAGGCGCTGTCGGTGGTCAGTTCGCGCACCACCCGCCGGAGGCGGGGACTCACGTCGGCGCGCACCGGCTCCTTGACGGCCGCGATCGTGCGTTCCGGGGTGACGGACGCGACACCCCATCCGTCGGCGTGCTCGCAGGCCATGGTGAAGAAGGGGCCGAGATCATCGGCGAGCAGCTCGCTCAGAGGAAGGGGCTCACGGGCGACGACACCCAGTAGCCGGCACATGCGCTCAACTCGTTTCTGTCGCGGGGGAAGCGGCCTGGCGGGGCACTCTCCTCCATGGGGAAGGAGGCGAGGACGGTCCCCAGGACGCGGTTCAGGTGGCCCGACCGGTGGTGGGCCAAGCGCTCGGCTCAGCGTGTTGCGATGCGGCGCCGCCCTGGGCGGCCGAGCCTTCGTTCGAGGAGTCCGGCGGCTCCGGCCACGGCGTTGTTGAGCAGGACGTAGACCAGTGCGACACCAGATAGCCCTGGATGACGGTGTGGTTGTACTCGCCCAACACCTTCGCGGAGTTGAGCAGTTCGAGGAAACTGACGACGTATCCGAGGGTGCTGTCCTTGAGCAGCCGCACCAGCTGGCCGACCAGGGACGGGGCGGTCTGGCGGATCGCCTGGGGCAGGACGACCGTGCGCATGGCCGGCCAGTAGCGCAGCCCGAGGGCGTACGCCGCCTCGGTCTGGCCGCGTGGCAGCGCCCGCACGCCGGCCCGGAAGATCTCGGCGAACACCGCTGCGTTGGTCAGCGCGATCGGCCAGACCAGCTGCCAGAAGAGCGCCATCCGGAAACCTGTGCTCGGCAGGCCGAGCAGGAAGGCGTAGATCAGCAGGAGCAGCGGCACGGACCGCATGACCTCGACGTACGCCGCGGCCGGCCACCGCAGGAAGCGGGTTCGGGACAGCCGGGCGACCGCCAGGAGGGCACCCAGCGGCAGTGCCAGTGCGGCGCTGACGAGGGTGACGCGGACGGCGGCCCACAGACCGGTGAGAAGGTAGCGCAGGACCGGGGCCTGGACGAAGAGCCGCCACCTGGCGGCGTCCAGCTGGCCGTGGGCGGCGAACTGGCGTACGGCGACCGCCACCAGCAGGGCCAGGACCGGCAGGGACACGGCGGTGGCGATCCTGATTCCGGCCCGGCCCCGTGGTCCTGGCGGGTCGAACAGGGACCCTTCGGTCTCCGCGCGGGCGACCAGCCGGGCTCGGACGCCACGGACGCGCGCGGCCGGTCCGGGCTCCCGGCCGGCAGTGCCCGCCACGTCCGGAACGGCCGGCGCGGGGGTTCCGGTGGCGCCGTTCGCCGTCATCGCAGCACCGCCAGCCTGCGCTCCAGCCAGCCCGCGCACTGGCCGATGACGAGCGTCATCGCGACGTAGCAAAGTGCCGCCGCGCCGAAGGTGGCCAGCCGTTGGGCGTACTGCTGGTCCAGCAGCTCGGTCTGCCCGGTCAGCTCCTGCGTGACGCCCTCGGCCGCGAGCTCGACCAGCACGTCGAGTACTTCCTGGATCATCTCCGGGTCGAGCGCGGACGTGGGCTCGTCGCAGAGCAGCACCTTGGGGTCCATGGCCAGCGCCCGCGCGATCGCGACCCGCTGCTGCTGGCCGCCGGACAGCTCGCCCGGATACGCGCCCGCCTTGCCGGCGAGCCCGACCCGGTCGAGGAGTTCCATGCCGCGCTTCGCCGCCTGCGCACCGCACCCTGACCGGGGCGAGCGTCACGTTGCTCAACACGGTCAGGTGCGCGAAGAGGTTGAAGGACTGGAAGACCATGCCGGCGTCGGCGCGGAGCCGGGCGAGCGCGCGGCCCTCGGCGGGCAGCGGGACGCCGTCGATGATCGTTCCCGAGTCGATCGTCTCCAGCCGGTTGACGCACCGGCACAGGGTGGACTTGCCGGACTTGGACGGACCGATGACCACGACCACTTCGCCGGCTGCGACGTCCAGATCCACGTCGTGCAGGACCTGGTTGTCGCCGAAGGACTTGTTCACCCCCGCGATCCGCACCAGCGGCGGCCGGGGTCGGCCGGGTGGGGAGGGGGAGCGGGTTTCCGGGTTCATGGACGTGCTCACGGGAACTCCTGCAGAAGGGACATCGGGACGGTCCGTGGCCATGCCGCTATTCCACCGAACAAGGCCTTGCCGCGTCCAAGGAGGGTATTTTCGCCGAAACATCGAAATCTCTTATGGTTCAAGGGTGTTGGACATACGCCAACTGGAGGTGCTGGCGGAGATCGCCCGCACCGGGTCGTACACGGCCGCCGCCGCGTCGCTCGGCTACACCCAGCCGGCGGTGAGCTACCAGATGCGGCGGCTGCAACAGACGGTGGGCGCCCCGCTGGTCACCCGGGCCGGCCGCGGCGTGCGGCTGACGCAGACCGGGCAGGCCCTGGCGCGGCACGCCGAGACCATCTTCTCGGCGCTCCGGGCCGCCGACCAGGACATTGCCTCGCAGGTCGCGCGGGGCGGCGGCCTGGTGCGCACGGTGTCCTTCCAGAGCGGCTGCGTGTCCCTGCTGCCCGAAGTCGTCGGGCGGCTGCGGGACCGCCACCCCGACGTGCACATCACCCTCACCCAGGCCGAGCCGGTCCAGGCGCGCGAGCTGATCCGGTCCGGCGCGGCCGACCTCGGTCTGCTCTGCAACTGGGCCAACGAGGACGTACCCGAGGGCGAGCAGGTGATGATGCGGGTGCCGCTGATGACCGACCGCCGTTGCGTGGTCATGCGCGAGGACCACCCTCTCGCCGGCCGCTCCGAGATCGGACTGGCCGAACTCGCCGATCACGACTGGGTGATGGAGAGTTTCCGGGACCGTTTCGAGGCGGCCTGCACGAACCTGGGTTTCGAGCCGCGCATCAGCGCCACCGTCGACGACTCCCACACGGTGCTGGCGCTGGTCGGCACCGGCCTCGGCATCAGCCTGATGAACGAGATGGCGCTGCGCAGTCATCTCTGCGACGGCCTGGTCTACCGTCCGCTGCTGGACTGGCCGTTGCGCCGGACGTACGCGCTGCTGTGGCCCGACATGGTGGGCGTCCCGGCCGTCGCCGCCGTGCTGGCGGAGATCCGCCGCGCCGCCCGGCTCGCCCAGGGGGAGATCTCGGCCGCGCCGGGCCCCGGCTGCTGACGGGCCCCGGTCGCAGCCCTCCGGCCCCGCTCCGGTGATCGGCACAACAACCTCCTGGATGTCCGTCAGTTCCCGGTGAACCGTGTTCGCCACGGCCCTCACGCGACTTCGGCGCGCGTGCGGAGCCGGTTGCGGCGCTTGGCGAGCACCAGGAACAGCACGGTCGGCACGGCGCAGACCAGGATGGCGAAGATGCTGGCCTCGGGGCCGAAGCTGCCGCCGCTCAGTGCCTGCGGACCACTGGTGGAGGCGTGCAGCAGACCGCCGGTGTGGCTCCCGGAGCCGGACACGTCGGTACCGAAGACGCCCTCCTCGGCCATGTTCCACCCCAGGTGCACGCCGATCACCGGCCACAGCGAGCGGGTGGCGGCGTAGAGCGAGCCGAGCATCAGCCCGGCCTCGACGGCGATGGCCAGCGCGCCCCAGACGGTCGCGTCCTTGTTGAGCAGGTGCAGGCCGCCGAAGAGGAGCCCGGAGACGACCAGTGCCCCCCACGTTCCTGTCTTCTCCTCCAACACCCGGAACAGCGCGCCGCGGAAGGCCAGTTCCTCGGTGACCGCCGCGCAGCTCATGAGCCCCAGCGTGGTCAGCGCGCCCCCGAACGAGCCCCAGCCGTGCACGTGGTAGCTGCCGGTCATCGCGACCAGCGCGATCGTCACGGCGAACAGCGCCCCGCCGGCCCCGACGCCCCGGCCCAGCTCCCGCCGGGCCCGCTCGGGCGCCAACTCGTGCGTCCTGCGCCCCTCCAGGTACCGCACCATGTGGACGTAGGCAGCCAGGGCGAGCCCGCCGGTGGACACCCCGGCGATCAGGGCGGTCAGCGGGGTGCCGTCGGCGACATCGTTGATCCCGTTGGTGATCGCGCCCACGGCCAGCATCAGGACGAACAGCACCGGCAGCCGCGCCCACGCGGACGCCGCCCAGCGCGGGGTGCGGCCGTTGCCCCGCTCGGTCGATCCGGTCCGGTCGACACCACGTCCGCTCTCACGGATCGGGTGCTGCTGGTTGGACGACATGGATGGCTCCTCAAAGGCCTGCTCACGGTGAGCGTTTCTTCGCTTCCGAGGACGAAAAACTATGGGTCGCGACCGCCGCGGGTCGTCACCACCCGGTGGGCATCTGCCGCATCCGCCGGTCCCCCGAGGGAGCTACCCGGCTGTTCTCCCCCGGGGGACACCGTCCCCGCCGGCGGGCGCTACGGTCACGTGCGGGGCCCGTCCGGCCTCGCGGATTCGTGCGACGTGGACGCCGGACGGGTCCGACCGTGACGTGCCGAACTCCGGCCCGCGCACGACGGCTTGGTTCTCGTGACGCCCAGCCGGACCGACTGCTGCAACTACCGGAACGTGGACGACGATGGACGACGAGTCAGCCCGCGGGGCACCACTCCCCGCGTCCCCCCTGCCGGCGGACCCCGCCCGTGATCCGCGGCCGGAAGGGGAGGCGCAGGCGCCGGACTCCAGCCGTTCCGCGCGCGTACGCCCGTGGTCCACCGCGCCCCTCCGGCTCCGCGTGCTGTCCCGATGGTGGGGATCACGCCCCGCGGCCACCCGGGACCGCGAGGTCGCGGTCGTCTTCACGGTGCTGTCGTTCGCGGAGCCGCTGGCGCGGATCGGGGCGCAGTTCGGCGACCTCCCCGCCCACCGTGCCTCCGCCGCGAGCGTGCTGCTGGCCCTGGGGCAGGCGCTGCCGCTCGCGGTGCGCACCCGGTGGCCCGGCCTCTGCCTCGCGGCGGTGGGTATCTCGTTCGCGGTCCACGAGTCCCTCGGCTGCCCGCCGACCTTCGCCAGTCTGGGGCTCTACATCGCGCTGTACTCGGTGGGCGCTCACCAGCACCACCACCGGCGGGTGGTGCCGTTGGCGGCCACGGGCGGACACGTGGTCTTCTGCGTCACGCTGCACGCACTGGGCTCGCCCAACACCTGGACCGACTTCGTGGTCTTCTACGTCGCCCTGGCGGCGATGTGGGGGCTGGGCGTTCTGGTGCGCGGCCGGCGAGCGCACGAGGCCGAACGCCGGCGGCTGTCCGCACAGGCCGCCATCGCCGAGGAACGCAGCCGTATGGCACGGGAGTTGCACGACGTGGTGACCCACCATGTCACGGCGATGGTGGTGCAGGCCGGCGCGGCGCAGTACCTCACGGCGTCACCGGACCGGGTTCACGAGGCTCTAGAGGCCATCAACGGCACCGGCCGCCGCGCCCTGGCCGAACTCCGGTTCCTGCTCAACGTACTGGAGGCGACCGGCGAGTCGCCGTCCCGGACGCCGACGCCGGGCCGGGTGTCCGGCCTGGTGGAGCAGGCACAGGCGGGCGGCCAGCCGATCGAACTGGTCGAGGACGGAGAGCCGGCGGCCACGGACACGAGTGTCCGACTCGCAACCTACCGGGTCGTACAGGAGTCCCTGACCAATGCGGCGAAATACGCCGCGGGCGAGCGGACGCTGGTGCGGCTCGCGCACACCCCCGCCTGGACGGACGTCGAGGTCACCACCGCCGGGACGACCGGCGGCGCGGCCGGCTCGCCCGCCCTCCGCCACGGTGGCGCGCACGTCTCCGGGGGCCGCGGCCTGACGGGTCTTCGAGAACGGGTGGAAATGCTGGGCGGAGAGTTCGCGGCGGGACCCCTCCAGGAGGGCGGGTTCCGCGTGCACGCGCGCATACCGGCAGGAGGCGCCGCATGAGTGTGCCGGCCCCCGCCATCAGGGTTCTGGTCTGCGAGGACCAGGCCCTCGTCCGGGCCGGATTCGTCACGATCTTCTCGGCCCAGGCCGACATGGAAGTCGTCGGGGAGGCCGCGGACGGTCGAGAGGGCGTCCGCAGCGCGCAGGAGCTCGAACCGGACGTCGTCGTCATGGACATCCGCATGCCGCTGCTCGACGGCATCGAGGCCACCCGTCACCTGGCCGGCCCCGATTCCCCCAGCCCTGCGAAGATCCTCATCGTCACGACCTTCAACGTCGACGAGTACGTGTACGAGGCACTCCGCGCCGGCGCCAGCGGCTTCATCCTGAAGGACGCCCCGCCGCCCGAACTGGTCAACGCCGTACGCACGGTCGCCCGCGGCGAGTCCCTGCTGGCCCCCGCCGTCACCCGTACCCTGATCGGCCGCTTCGCCGAACGCGTACGCCCCTCCGCCGCGCCGCCGTCGCCGGAACGCGAGCGCCTGAAGGTCCTCACCCCCCGCGAGCACGAGGTGCTCCTCCTCATCAGCGAGGGCCTGTCGAACGCGGAGATCGCCGCCGAGCTGGTGCTCAGCCCGGAGACCGTGAAGACCTACGTCTCGCGCATCCTCACCAAACTCGACCTTCGCGACCGCGTCCAGGCGGTGGTCCTGGCCTATCGGGCGGGGCTTGTGGGGGGCGGTGACTGATCCCGTGCCCGCGACGGGATGTCCTCCCACCCGCTCGTCCTCCAGGTGAGCCACCCCGGATGTCCGATCCGGATCCTGGCTCTACGCCACCAACTGGTGGTGCTGCAGCGCCAGACGGCAGGCCCCAACTCACGTGGTCCGACCGGGCACTCCCCACGGCGCTGCTCCACCACCCAACCCGCGGTTCGGGCGCTGTCGGCGGTGGTGGGGCAGCAGGTGCCGGCTGGGCAGGGGCGGCACTGGCTCTTGGTGAGCCGGGCCACGTGCTGCACAGCCCCGTACAAGTCCTCGAACCCGGCTGAACAGCGGCTTCTGCAACGACCTCCGGCTCGCGCGGGCAAGACCAGCCGCGACTTTCTCTCCCGTGCCGCCGAGCCGTGCGGGCTCATCACCCCGGCCCACTGGCCGGAGCACGGGGCCGCCGAGGCCCCGCGAGACGACGACGGCTTCGCCATCACCGCATGGCCCACCTTTCCGCGCGGCTGATACGGATGGGCGGTAGGCGTTGTCAGCCTGCCGTCATCGGTTCCCGTGCGCGGTGGGCGCGGCGGTAGGCCAGTGGTGACAGGCCCATATACGTGTGGAAGTGTTTGCGCAGGGCGACGGGGTCGCCGAAGCCGCAGGTAGTGGCGACGCGCGCGACGGTCAGGTCGGTGGACTCCAGCAGCAGGCGCGCGTGCGCGAGCCGCCGCTGTGCCAGCCACTTCAGCGGGCTGCTGCCCACCTCACTGCGGAACCGCCGGGTGAAGGTGCGCACGCTCATGTGCGCGTGGCGGGCCATGTCCTCCAGTGTGACCGGGTCGGCCAGCCGGTCCAGCGCCCACTGCCGGGTCGTCGAAGTGGAGGAGTCGGTTTCCTGCGGAACCGGGTGCTCGATGAACTGTGCCTGCCCGCCCTCCCGCCACGGCGCCACCACGCAGCGCCGCGCGGCCGCCGAGGCCACCGCCGCCCCGTGGTCCCGACGGACCAGGTGCAGGCACAGGTCGATGCCGGCCGCTCCGCCGGCGGACGTCAGGATGCGTCCGTTGTCGACGAACAGCACGTCCGGATCGACCTCGACGTCGGGGAACAGCCGCGCCAGTGCGTCACACAGCGCCCAGTGCGTGGTGGCCCGCCGGCCGTCCAGCAGACCGGCCGCCGCGAGCAGGAACGCCGAGGTGCACAGGCTGACGATGCGGGTCTGCGGTCCTATCCGGTGCAGCGCCGCGGCGAGTTCCTCGGGGAGCGTGCCGGTGGCGAGCAGGTGCCGGCTGGGCTCCTGGGTGGCGAGTACGACGGTGTCCGCGGTCTCCAGCAGCGACTCGTCGTGGTCGACGACGATCCGGTAGTCCTCGTGCGTGCGCACCGGCCGGCCGCCGAGGGAGCAGGTGCTGACGGAGTACAGGCGGGTCCCGTCCGGTTCACAGGCCTCGTTGAACACCCGGGCGGGGATGCCCAGGTCCAGCGGCAGGACTCCGTCGAGGGCGAGAACGGCAATGCGATGCGGCATGGCCGGAATAGTACGACAGGTGGCTCCTCGGCCACTCACCCGCCTCCGCGAGCACACGCCACTCTTGCTTCCGCCGGGACACCACGGTCCCGGCGAAAGGAATAGTGAGACGGACATGAGCGAGCACATCATGCGGGCTGTCACCGTCAGGGAGTTCGGCGCGGCGGAGGTGCTGACCGTCGAGGAGGTCGCGCGCCCCGAGCCGCTGCCGACCGAGGTGCTGGTGCGGGTGTACGCCGCCGGCGTCAACCCGGTGGACTGGAAGACCCGCGAGGGCCAGGGCATGGCGGGACTACAGACGTTCCCGCCGGTCCTGGGCTGGGACGTCTCCGGTGTCGTCGAGGAGGTCGGCTTCGGCGTCACCACGCTCGCGCCCGGCGACGAGGTGTACGGCATGCCGTGGTTCCCGCGCGCCGCGAACGCCTACGCCGAGTACGTGACCGCACCGGCCCGCCAGTGGGCCCGCAAGCCGGCCACCCTTGACCACGTGCACGCCGCCGCCGTGCCGCTGGCGGCGCTGACCGCCTGGCAGACCGTGGTCGACACCGCCCACGTGCAGGCCGGCCAGCGCGTCCTGATCACGGCCGCCGCCGGCGGGGTGGGCCACTTCGCGGTCCAGTTCGCCCGGCACCTGGGCGCCCACGTGATCGCCACCGCCAGCGCCGCCCGCCGTCCCTGGCTGAAGGAGCTCGGCGCCGACGAGACCATCGACTACACCACCACCCGCTTCGAGGACGCCGCCGCCGACGTCGACGTCGTCATCGACCTGGTGGGCGACGCGCACGACCGGACCAGCACCCGCTCGCTGAAGGTCCTGCGCCCGGGCGGCCTGCTGGTGGCCGTCCCGGCCGGCGTCTCCCCGGAACTGGCCGAGGCCGCCGAGGCGGCCGGCGTGCGGGTCACCCCGTTCCTGGTCGAGCCGGACGGCGCGGCGCTGACCACGATTGCAGGCCTGGTCGACGCCGGCGAGGTCGTCGTCGAGGTGGAGGAGACCTTCCCGCTGGAGCAGGCCGGCACGGCCCACGCCCGCGGCGAGGCCGGCCGTACCCGCGGCAAGCTCGTCCTGACCATCGCCAACTGACCACCCGCGCGGAGAGTTCGGAGAACAGCGTGTACTACGAGATCCGCCGCTACCAGGCTCGGTCCGGACGCCGCGAGGAGTGGGTGCGATACATGGAGGACGTGGTCATCCCGTTCCAGGCGTCGCTGGGCATGGACGTGACCGCCTCCTTCGTCGACACCCAGGACGAGGACGGGTACGTGTGGATTCGCCGGTTCGAGGGCGAGGCCCGGGGTGAGGCCCTGTACGCGGCCGTCTATGAGCACGAGCGCTGGAAGAACGAGATCGGCCCGGTCGTCCACGGCCTGCTGATCCCCGAGAAGGCCGTCGTCACCCGCGTGGCCCCCACCCCGGCCTCAGCCCTGCGGTGACCCGGATCCGGGGTGCCGCATCGGCCACCGCACGGCCGGCGGCAGCGGGGCGCTGCCGTCTCCGGTGCGGTGCGGAACGCCTCGATCAGGTAGGCGGCGAAGCGGCGGGAGGTCACGACCCTGTGGGGCTCAAGAATAGGATTCCGCCGCTGAGCTGCGGGTTCGTGGTGGTGTTAGATGGTGTTCTGGTACTCGTTGATGAGTCCGCCGAGGACTGCTGTGCGGTGAACGTGGTGGTGGGCGAGGTCGATGGGGCGTGGGGGTGTGGCTTGGGTTTGTGATGGAGAGAGCTGGGCCAGGGCGCGGTGAGAGGGCCCGGGTGATGGTGGAGCGGTCCACTCCGAACCAGCAGGCCAGCACGTCGTGGGTGACCCCGAGGCGAAGATGGACAAGCGTGGCCAGCAGCCGGTCGATGAACACCAGCCGGTGCTTCGCGCC
>NZ_CAJSLV010000103.1 GCF_907177275.1 Actinacidiphila cocklensis | reverse complement strand
TGCGCTGGGCCGCACCGGTCTCGGCGAGAACGGCATCGACCATCTCGAACGGCACGATCTGGGTGAGTTCCCCCAGATGACCGGGGGCGAACAAGCCCCCGGCCACCGTGATTTCACGCGTGATGACACACTGATCGGACAGCGGAGCTCCCGAGCTGGAATGACTGGTCTTGGTCGACAAGTCGTTCTACCGGGGCTCCGCTTCCTACGTCCGGCGTTCCCGCAGACCAGAGCACGCGTGCAAGCAACCACGCAGCCATAACTTCACGGCCTTGGCCTAAAGCCGCGGAGCCGGCCGCCCCAGCCACGACCGGCCTCGCATGGAGCTGGTCATGTGGCCAGCTGCTGGTGCGCGATCGGCGGAGCCGGGGGCGGAGCGGGGCGGAGACAGGAGCGGCGTCCCCGGCGGTGAGCCGGGGAGCGCGCGGCGAGCGGTAGCGAGCCGCCTTGAGTAAGTGGAGACAGGTTTCGACACCTCGGCGGCGCCGGCCAATGTCAGGTGCGGGCCGCGCGGACCTTGTGCGGCTGCTCACGCGTGACGCGGTAGCTGAGTTGCGCGGCGTCGGCGCTGGTGCGCAGGGTTTCCAGGACGAGCGGTTGGTCTTTGGCGCCGTGGGTGACGCGCAGGGTCTCCAGGAGCGGGGTGGCGTCCTGGAGTTGCAGGGTCGTGCGCTCGTCCGGGAGCGGCATCCGAGCGCGGACGGTTTCCGACCACCACAGGGAGTGGCCCTTCCCGGCCAGCAGGGCGTAGATGTCTGCGGGTTCGGTGTCCGGGTGTTCCGCGAGCCTGGTCCCCTCAGCGGTGGCGAATGGGATGAGCGCCTGGTGAAGCACGCGTGTGCCCGTAGCCGGGTCGGCTAGGAGCCGGTCGACGCCGAACAGCGCCTCGCCTTCGGCAAGGCCGAGTGGAGGCCCAGTGACCGCGGTCGTCTTGGTTCGGTAGACGGACGGCGCCTCCGGCGCTTGCCAGTTGGTGTCACCGCCGATCATGAACGCGCCGCCGCTGCTGCGGGTCACTGTGCGGTCGATGGTGAGGACAGGGGTCGGCGTCCCTCGGACGAAGCTGCCCTTGCCGTGGATGACCTCGATGAGCCCTTCGGCGCGGAGGGCGGCAACTGCATTGCGGACGGTGGGGCGGGAGACCTGGTAGCGCTCGATGAGCTGGGTCTCTGAGGGGAGCGGGGCGCCGGGCGGGTACTCGCCGGATGAGATGGCGTCGCGGATGGCAGCGGCGACCTGGCGGTAGAGCGCTCCTGGGCGCTGGATCTCTGACATGCCGTTCCCCTTGTTCGCGCTGTGGCGTCCATCTCACTCACGTCACTCGTCAGCATAAGTGCTTGCGTGCTGGCGTCAAGAGTCGCACACTTGTCACTCGTCAGGACGAGTGACGTCAGTTGAATGCTGGCGTCTTGATGGCCAGGAGGCCGAGCAGGATGCAGTCCATCCCTGTGGACACCACGCGCTTGGGCGTGCTGCGGTGCGCAGTTGAGCCCGAGGCGAAGATCAGCAACTTTGAGACGCAGGAGGTCAAGAAGGACAAGGACGGCAACACGATCTACACGGTCGGTGTGATGGTCCGCCAAGAGGGGCGGCGGGTGTCCGTGATCGAGATAGCGGTCACCGGGGAGCCGCGAGGTGTCTCTGAGGGCACCGAGGTGCGGGTGACCGGGCTGGAAGCGTTCGCCTGGTCGATGGGCGATCGGCACGGGATCAGCTTTCGGGCTGCTGCCATCACTCCCGTCCCTGTGGCGCCCGCCTCCTCGGCCGGTAAGTCCGGTGGTGGTGCCTGATGAACCCCATCCTCTTAGCTATCTGCCTCGCGCTGGTGGCCATGGCGCTGCTGGTCGTGAGCGAACTACGGGGCCGGCGCCCCGACTGGTACTGGTACGTCACCGGGTACGTACCGGCGGTGATCCGCGTGGTCGCCACCTGGCGGAAGGTCGCCCGGCTCAATGACCTTGCTGTTTCCTACGGGTCCAACCGCCGCGCCTTGGGTGGCCTTGCGGTCAAGGGCACGCCCTTGCGGCTGCGGGTCCCGCGGCTCAAGGGTGTCCGGCCGCTTCCCAACGGCCTGGCTGTAAGGGTGCGGCTGCTGCCGGGGCAGACACCGCTCCCGTTCATCGAGGCGTCCGAGGCCATAGCGCACGCCTGGCGGATGCACGCGGTACGGGTGATCTCGCCGCGACGGGGGATCGTCCTGATCAGCGCCACCGCGACCGATCCGCTGAAGGACCCGCAACTCCCACGAGGAACTGAGGGCACGCCGTTGCTGTCTGCGGTCGTCGGCGCGCTGGAGACCGGCGGTGCCTGGCTGGTGGACTTCCGCCGCGAACCTCACTGGCTCGTCGTCGGCGCAACCCGCTCCGGGAAATCCACGCTGCTGGCGAGGCTGGTGATGCAGCTCGCCCCCCAGCCAGTTGCCTTGGTGGGCGTTGACTGCAAGGGCGGCATGGAACTGGGTTTGTTCCGCAAGCGGCTGTCGGCGCTGGCCACCTCCCGCCGGGAAGCCGTGACCCTCTTCGGTGCGCTCGTGGTGGAGATCCAGCGGCGCATGGCCGTCTGCCGGGAGGCTGCCGCGCGTTCTATCTGGGAACTGCCGGCAGAAGAGCGGCCGGTGCCGGTCGTGGTCCTGGTGGACGAGATGGCGGAGCTGTATCTCACCAACGGCTCCAAGGACGACCGCGCGGAAGCCGAACAGTGTTCCACCTACCTCCTGCGGCTGGGCCAGCTCGGTGCGGCTCTCGGGGTGCATCTGGTCATCGCGGGGCAGCGGGTCGGCTCCGACCTCGGCCCCGGCGTGACGGCCCTGCGCGCTCAGCTCGGTGGGCGAATCTGCCACCGCGTCAACGATCCGGGCACCGCGGAGATGACCCTCGGCGACCTCCACAAAGACGCTGTGGCTGTCGCCCAGACCATCAACGCCGGCGAACAGGGCGTCGCCGTCACCACCGCTGACACCGTCGGATGGGTGCGGGCACGTTCGCACTTCACCACCCTCGACGTCGTCGCCCGGATGGCGGCGCAGTACGCCGACCGCACGCCGCATCTGGCGTTCTTGGACGACGCCACAGAAGCCGGTGACCTCTCGTGACGGCCACCTGGCAGATCCCGCTCGTCGTGATCTTCGGACTGGTGTCCGCACTTCTGGTCCGCGGCCGGGATGTACGGATCTGGGAAGCCGTCGTCCTGGTCCTGTTCGGCTACTACCTCGCCGCGTCGCCCGTCAGCGGCAACATCTCCGCGACCGTCGACTGGGCGCTCCGAGGATTCCTCCACACCTGACAACGACAAGGAGACGCATGCCCATGAGACGCGTCCGCTGCCCTGCCTGCAAAGGCGAGGGAGCGCGTACGACCTGGACGGGACGGCGCCGCCGTTGCCGGATCTGCCGGGGCGCCGGTTCCATCCGCTGAACGGACCCACCCGCACGCCAGCACAAGGAGTGATCCACATGAACCTCTGCCTCTCCCCATCCACCCGAGCCGCTGCGGCGGCCCGCCCGGGAAGGTCCCCACCACCATCACCACTGAGATGACCACGGCTGACAGGCGCGCCGAACTCGCCCGCGCGGCGCGCCTGCGTCAGCTCAGCGACACCGACCGCGACATCATCCGCCTGGCCAACCATCCCCAGTTCGAGCGGTTGCTACAGCAGATCACCGCTACCGGCGGCTGCGCGCACCCCGTCCACCTCTCCGGCTCCACCACCACCCGCGACGACATCACCGGGGAGGTCCTCCACCACTACGACACCGCCGCGGAACCGTACGAGCGGCTGTCAGTGCGCTGCCGCAATCGTCGCGCCACCGTGTGCGCACCCTGCTCCCGCCTCCACGCAGGCGACACCTACCACCTGGTGCGCGCCGGGCTCATCGGCGGCAAGAACGTTCCCCTGGACGTACAGCACCGCCCGCGCCTGTTCGTCACACTGACGGCGCCGGGCTTCGGTCGAGTCCACCGCACCACCGGCGCTGAACCGTGCCGCCCCCGCAACTCCGGTTGGTGTGCACACGGGCGGCCGATCGGCTGCGGTCTCGTCCACACAGACACCGACCCTCGCGTCGGCCAGCCTCTCTGCCCCGACTGCTACGACTACATCGGTCACATCCTGTGGCACGCGCACGCAGGCCGCCTGTGGAAGGCGTTCACCGACAACCTGCACCACCACCTCGCCCGCCGCACGGGTCAGAGCCGGACCGCCCTGCGGAGAGCGGTGCGCATCTCGTACGCCAAGGTCGCCGAGTACCAACGGCGCGCGGCCGTCCACGTTCACGCGGTGATGCGGCTCGACGGAGCGAGTGGGCCTGACGATCCTCCGCCTGCATGGGCGGATGCTGCTGCTCTGGTCGACGTCGTACATACGGCGGCTGCCGCTGTCCGGCTGTCCATGCCGTATCACCCGGCGCTCGGAGAGTACGAGCTGCGCTGGGGCACCCAACTGGACGCCAGGCCGCTGCGCTCCGACGGCGGATCAGACGCTCTGAACGATGACGCGGTGGCGGCGTATGTCGCGAAGTACGTCACCAAAGGCGCGCCCGACACCGGGGCCGGCCTCGACCACCCGCTGAAGTCGGCAGCCGAGATCGCGACGGCTCCCGTCTCGGACCACGTCCGCAGTCTCATGTCGACGTGCTGGCGACTTGGCATCCTTCCCGGACTGGAGCCGCTCCGGCTGCGCGCCTGGACCCACTCCCTCGGGTACCGCGGCCACATCCTCACCAAGTCGCGCGTGTACTCCACGACGTACTCCGCTCTCCGCGAGGAGCGCGCCGCCTACGAACACGCCTTGCGTGACGATGAACCCGACACGTCCGGGCCTGACAGCGTGACCGAAGCATGGTGGCGCTACGCGGGCTCCGGGCACACTGCTGGCGCCGCACTCCTTGCCGCTGCTATCGCGGAAGACCTCGCGGCAAACCGCGAGGCTGCGCGTGAAGCACCATGACCGCGCACCGGGACACTGAGCGAGCCAGGCATCTGGAGCGCGTCTGTGGCAAGTTCTGCACCAAGATCAGCCCAGCGGCGGCACGACGCCTCGCCCGGCTCCTGGAGCGGGAATCCTGGGCGAAAGGTCGAGTAGGAGGGTGAACGTCGTCAGACCAGCCGGACAGCGACGGAGAAGTGGGTCCGGCAGACGACTGCGCGTCACTGTGGCTGACGCGGTCAGAGCCAGATCGGGTTCTGCTCTATGTCGATCCGGCCGTAGTCGAACTGGCGGCCCCTCTTCGTCGCACCCTTGATCTTCACGGCTGCGAATAAGAACCGCAGCACGGCGTTCAGGCGTTCGTAGTTCTCGGCGTCTTCCAGGTCCTTCCAGCTCGTGCGGGCGTCGGGGCCGGTGAGGCCGTCCAGGACCTCTGCGGTCGGTCGGACGATCATCTTCTGTTGGACTCCCTGGATCCGCGCCTCGACCGTCTTGCGCATCTCGCGGTACTCCCTGGTGGTCAACTCCTGGGTCTGCCACATGTCCTTGAGTTCGTCGAGTTCCTGCCTGTCGGCGTCGATGGCTGCTTGGTCCTCCGCTGACAGCGAGGACGGCGAGGGCACTTCGGTGAGGTCCAGGTGCTCCAGCAGGTAGAGGGCGGCTTCGGTGACGAACTCGTCCACAGGAGCCGCCTTGACGGCGCGGTTGCAGCGGGGCACGTCGAGCCGGTGGGTGTGATTGCAGATGTACTTCGTCGTGGAGCCGCCCATCGGCTTGCCGCAGCCTGTGCACGTCACCAGACCTCGCAGCAGATAGAAGCGCTGCGGTTGCTCCTCGTCTGCCGTCCACGTCGCTGCCCGGTAGCTACGCCGTGCCTTGACCTCCAGCCACATGCCGCGATCGATGATCGGCGGCCATTCGCCGTCTCCGATCTCCTCGCCCCGGAAGACGCGGATGCCGGTGACGTGGCGGTTGCCCAGAAGTTCGCGCACGCGGGGTGCGGACCAGTGGCGGCCCTGTGCCGTCTTCACATTCCGTGCGTAGAGGTCCTGGGCGATACGCAACGGGCTGTCCCCGTCCAGGTAGCGAGTGAAGACCTCGCGGACGATGGCGGCTTCCTCGGGGACGATCTGCGTCCCGGTCTTGTCGTAGCCGTAGCGACGCCGGCCGGTGTGCGGTCGTCCCTCCTTGGCCCGGTCGATCATGGAGTCGACGAGTCGGCGTGAGGTGTCGTCGCTGGAGCGGCACGCGTGTGCCACCTCGATGCGGAGGAAGAACCGGTCGTCAGGGTCTGCGAGATCGCGGCGGTTCGCCTGGCCGTGCAACGTGATGTCGTGGTCGTCGGCTATCTGCAGCAGCTCTTCGAGGTCGCGGGGCTGACGCATCAGGCGGTCGGGGTGGTACGTGAGCACGTGGCGGATGCGGCCCCGCCGGGCCTCGGTGAGCAATGCGTCCCACCCCGGGCGCTGCCGCTTGCGTTGCCACGCAGACCGGTTGTTGTCCACGAACACCTGGTCCTCGGCGACGGTGAGGCCGAGTCGTCCGGCCACCTCGCGGCAGATGCTCTCCTGGCGGTCCACGCCGGTCTGGTCGTCGTCGTTCGTGTGCGAGATCCGGCAGTAGATCGCTGCGGATTCCCCGGACCAGTCCGCGCGAGTGTTCCTCACGCGCTGGCTACCCCCGGCCCGGCTCGCGCGGACCGCTCGCCGTAACCGTGCCTCGTCCTGCTGCGTCGCGTCGTCTGTCGTCATGGAAAAAGACTATGAGCGCGGCTTGATCCACGTCATCCGGTCCCGCTGCCACGCAGCGGGGAAGCGGCCCTCGCGGGCGGCGGGCAGGCCGATCTCCGGCATGTACGCCTGGTAGACGGTGACCGTGGAGTCCGTCTGGTGGGCTCGGATCCGGTACTTGGGTTCTGGCACGGGACCAGAGTGCGCACGCCTTTTCGTGTGCGCCATCGAATTAGCCCGCGGCGGGGTCGGCGAGGAACATCCCGGTGATCGCCGCCAGTGCGACGCGGGACCGGCCGCCGTGGAGGCCCGCGCCATTCGGGCGGTCTCGCGGAACAGATCAGCTGTGGGCGTCGTTGTCGCCTATATGGTGACTTTGGGACTCATCGGCAGCGGAAACATCGGCAGCACTCTCGCTCGGCTGGCAGTCGACAGCGGGCTCGACGTGGTGCTCAGCAACTCCCGAGGGCCGGAAACCCTCCGCGACCTCGTCGCGGAACTCGGTCCGCGAGCCAGGGCGGCCACCGCGGCGGAGGCGGCCGCCGCAGGGGACTGGGTGGTGGTGACCATCCCGGTCAAGGCCTACCAGCAGGTCCCGCGCGAGCCGCTGGCCGGCAAGACCGTACTGGACACCGGCAACTACTACCCGCAGCGGGACGGAAATATCCCCGAGCTCGACAAGAAGGAGACCACTGACAGCGGGCTGCTGCAGGGGTATCTGGGCGGGGATGTCCACGTGGTGAAGGTCTTCAACAACATCTACTTCAAGCACCTGGGCCTGCTGCCGCGTCCGGCGGGTGCCGCCGACCGCAGCGCGCTGCCCATCGCGGGCGACGACGCGGGTGCCAAGGCGCAGGCCAGGGAACTCCTCGACGTGCTCGGCTTCGACACCGTGGACGCCGGCCCGCTCGCCGAAGGCCGGCGCTTCCAGCCCGACACCCCGGCGTACGGCCTGCCGTACGCGTCGGCGGCCGACTTCATGAACGAGCCCCCGCAACCGGCCCCGGTGACCGCCATCGAGGCGGCCCTGGCAGCAGCGGGCAACTGACCCCGCGGGCGCGCCCGGCCGCGGGCGGGTGCCGTACGGTGCCGGGATGGTGACTGTGCGGGCGATGGCGGAAGCGGAGATCGGGGATGTGGCGGCGATACGGGTGGGCGGGTGGCAGACCGCGTACGCCGGGATCCTCCCGCAGTCCTACCTCGACGCGATGACGGTCGAGGCGGACGCCGAGCGGCGGCGGAAGCGCTTCGCGGAGGCGGACGGGAGCGTCACCGACCTGGTGGCGGTCGACGACCGGGGCCGGGTCGTGGGGTGGGCGTGCGTCGGCCCGGTCCGCGGGGACGGCGCCCCTACGACGACGGGCGAGCTCTACGCCCTGTACGTCCGCCCCGGGCTCACCGGCTCCGGCATCGGCCGCACCCTCATCGACTCCGCGCACGCCCTCGCCCTCACCCGCGGCTTCGACCTCCTCCTGCTCTGGGTCCTCGACGACAACACCGGCGCGCGCCGCTTCTACGAGCGGGCCGGTTACGCCGCCGACGGCGCGGTGGAGGTCTACGACTACGACGGAGTCACCGTTCCCGAAGTCCGCTACCGGCGCGCCCTGTAGAGATCCCTACGCCCGACCGCCCCGCGTCCGGCGGCGGCATCACGTGGCCGACGGGGTGCGGAAGCAGCGGGAGAAGACGTCGAACTGGATCAGCGGGTCGCCGTACTGGATGTTCTTCTCCCAGGTCACGTCGATCTGCGTCTTCGTCGCCAGGTGGGTGGCGAGGATCTCCTGGTTCCGGTTCATGCTGGAGTCCGGTGCGTTCTTCACGACCTTCCAGCCCTGCTTGGGGAGGCCTGCGAGCAGGTTGGCCATTCCCTTGCCCAGCAGGGTGTTGTCCTTCGCGTGCAGTGTCCACATCTGCGTCATCACGCGCTCGGGGCTGTCGTCGTTGTCGTCGTCGCACGACATGTCCGTCGGGGTTCCCCGCGGTGGGGAGCTCCCGACCAACTGCCCGGTGATCTGCATCATGTCCATAATCGCCCTGGACTGCGTGGCCACCTCGTTCGAGACGGCCCCGGAGTCGCGCTCCGGTGTGCCTCCGCCTCCGCATCCGGCGGCCAGCGCGAGGACGCCCGCAAGGGCCCCGCCCTTCAGCATGCCCACCACTGTGATGCCGGCGCCTGACCGGCGGGGGCCGGTTGCACTTCCCGCGCGCGGCGGCATCACGTGGCCGACGGGGTGTGGAAGCAGCGCGAGTAGACGTTGAAGTGGATCAGCGGCTCGTGGCCGTCGAGACCCTTCATCCAGGTCACGTCGATCTGTGTCTTCGTCGCCAGGTGGGTGGCGAGGATCTCCTGGTTCCTGTTCATGCTGGAGTCCGGGCCGTTCTGCACCACCTTCCATCCGCGTTCGGGAAGGTTCGCGGCCAGAGCGGACATGCCCTTGCCCAGAACGGTGTTGTCCACTCCGTAAAGCGACCACGACTGCACCATCTCACGGTCGGGGCTGTCCTCGTTGTCCTCGTCGCACGACATGTCGGTGGGGGTGCCCCGCGGAGGCGCGGCCTCGGTCGTCTGTCCCGTGACCTGCATCATGTCGGCAATTGCTCGGGACTGGTCGCCGACCTCGGTCTTGACGGTCCCCGAGTCGCGCTCGGGTGTGCCTCCGCCGCCTCCGCATCCGACGGCCAGCGCGAGGACGCCCGCGAGGGCCGCGCCCCACCGCACCTGCCGCCTCATCGGCCGGGCTCCGGTGCCGGGGCGAAGAAGCGGGAGTAGACGGAGAAGGAGAGCAGCGGCTCGTGGCCGTCGAGGCCCTTCTTCCAACTGGCTTCGAGCTGGGCCCGCGTCGCGAGGTGGGTGGCGAGGATCTCCTGGTTTCTGTTCCGGCTGGAGTCGGGACCGTTCTTCACCACGACCCAGCCACGTCCGGGCAGTTGCTCGGCGAGTGAGGCCATTCCCTGCCCCAGGACGGAGTTGTCCACTCCGTACAGCGACCACATGTGTGTGATGTTGTGGTACGCGTCGGGGTCGTCTCCCCCGTCCCATGCAACTTCCATGGGACCGCCCTCCGTTGTTCTGCCCCTGACGTGAAGCATGTCGAGTACGGCGCTCGACAGTTCGGCGACCTCTTCTTTCACCGCACCGGCGAGCCGCACCCGCGGCTCGTACCCGAACTCCTCGGACACGTGGCTCATTTCCCTCCCCCTGCTACTTCGGCTTTCCATAGGGCGACTCGTAGACGAGGTGCGTTTCACCGTATCGGCCCACGATGACATCGGCCTGGTTCTGCAGACTGACCGACGCCTTGTGGTCGTGCATGTTCCAGTAGGCGCTGTGGTTGCCGGCGTCGGACTCCATCACGTTGCCGCCGAAAGCCCTGTCGGTGGGGATGTTCCCGCCGCCGCCGAGTCCGGTGAAGCGCCCGCCGTCGCGGACGACGTGGTCGAGGCCGCCGCCGCCCTCCGCCCACATGTGCGTGGGGTCGAGGCCGAGGTCGCCAGGGTGCTTGGCCTGCATGCCGGGGCTGCCGACCGCGATCACGTCGTCGACGGGCAGCGGGTCGGAGAAATGGAGGTCGTGGTCGGGATACTGGTACTTGGCCGTGTCGCCGATGAGCGTGCTGCCGTAGCTGTGGCCGATGAGCGTGGTGTGCGCGTGGCCACCGGTGGCGGCCTTGTGGGCTGCGGCGTTGCCGTCGAGGAAGCCGCGCAGTGCGGGTGCGCCGTCGTGCGCGTACGAGTCCCGGGTGGCGGCCGGAATGTTGTCGGGGGCGTTGTAGTCGAACCAGGTGATGGTGGAGACCTTGGCGCTCGGATCCGTTTGATGGCTCGCCTGCCACAGGTTCACCCCCCGGTTGATGTCGCCGCCGATCTTGTCGAGCTTCGACGTCGTACCGGGGACGTAAATGGCCGTGTGGTCGGCGGTGTCCGGGTTCCCGTTGGCCAGGATGACCTTGCCGTCGCCCTTTCCCTCGGGGTCGAAGCCGAGGAGGTACGCCTCGGGCAGGCCGCCGGTGCCGGTGGCGTCGAAGCGGTCCTGGATGGCGTTCATGCCGTTCAACCGGCCGCGTATGTGGGCCAATCTGTTGTACTGGTCGCCGTATTCGGCGTTCCACACCGTCCATTCGGGGGTGTGCACCCCGCGGCCCGAGGGGTCCGCGATGTCGGCCCACTCCTTCGGCGGCGGCGGGATCGAGTCGAGCTGCGTCTGGTACTTGCCGCGGGTCTCCGACAGGACCGTGCGGTTGGCCTCGTCGCGGACGGTCGCGGGCAGGCCGTCGAGGGCGCCGATGCGGCCGGGGTAGGCGGCGAGGTAGTCGGCCTGCTCCTGAGGGGTGAGGCTCTTCCACCAGTCGGCGTTGTCCTGCGGCCTGCCGTTCTTCGGCGGGGGCTTGATGTGGCTGAGGTAGGTGGCCGCGTCCTTGTCGACGCCCGCCATGTCCTTCTGGGCGTCGGCCCAGTCCGACGCGGAGACCGTCAGGTCGTCGTCGGCCAGCAGCTTGCGCAGTTGCGGCGCCCACTTGTCGTCCACCGAGGTGGCCTCGCGCAGCGCGTCGGAGATCCGGTCGGCGATGTCCTGGGCGACGGCGTGGTGCGGGTTGGGGTCGAAGTGGGCGGCCTGGTGGGAGATCGCGCGGGCGCTGGGGTCCGCGACGCTCGTCGCCGTGCCGCCCTCGGCGGGCTGGCCCTTGTCGTCCTCGCCCCCGGCGGGGTAGGTGACGGAACCGTCGTCCGCCACCGTGAACCTGTATGCCGCCGCGTCGGAGATCGCCGTGTCGAACTTCGCCTTGGCCGGGCCTATGTCGGAGACGAATGCCCGTAACGACGTGCTGACCAGGCCGCATTCCACCTGGATGTAGTGGAAGTTTTCGGTGACCTCGCTGAGTTGGCGGTGCGCGGCGTCCGCGCCGACGCCCGCCAGACCGGCGATGCGCATCTTCGCGCTGATGCCGTTCTCGATGTCGCCCTTGCCCTGGTCGGCCATGTCGCTCAGCGCGCGGTAGCCGTCGGCCAGGCCCTCGAACTGGGCGGTCTTGAGGAACTTCAGAGCCGGTACGTCCACGCGTCAGCCCCCCAGGCTCTGACCGCCGACGGCCGGCGTGTCCTTGTAGCCGTCGTCCAGCTTGTCGAACTCGGCCCTGACGGCCTCGTCACTGATGCACAGGGTCGCGCCCGCGGCGGTCAGTTGCTCCTTCAGGGCGGCGCACCTGGTCAGCAGGCTGCTGACGTAGCCGCTCCAGGTGGGGTGCAACTCGCCCTGGGCCTGCAGCGTGTCGAAGCTGCTGTTGGAGAACAGCAGGCTGGTGTCCATGCCCTGCTGGGCCTCCTCCAGCTTGCCCGCGGCCTTCGTCAGGTTGTCGGCCAGCGTCCCCACGCCCTTCGCGGCCGCCTTCCACGCGGCGATGTCCGACGCCATGCCCGCGTCGCCGCCGGTGGCATCCGCGGTGCCGCCACCGCCTCCACCGGCGTCCGCATGCGCCAGCGTCAACACCGGCCCGCCGGCGACCTCCTGCTTGATCCCGGCCCATTCCGTCTCGAACGACACGGCCCCCACCCCTCCCTGCTCACCCGTGGCCTCCGGTGAAACACCGGCCCCACGTTACTGCGAGCTGATCACCCGACGGTATGAGTAGCCGTACTCAGATCACGGCGGAAGCCAACAGCCCCTTCAGGGACGCTCCTTCAGGTCCGCGAGGACCGCCGCGTGGTCGGAGGGCCAGACTCCGTCGACCGGGTGGTCGCCCACGCGGCGGACGGCGGTGACGGCGCCGAGGCCCGCGGGGCCGGGCAGGCCGACGTGGATGTAGTCGACGCGGAGGCTGGGCTCGAAGGTGGCGGCGACGAAGGGGTTGGCGGTGTCCCAGGTCACCGAGGGCTGGGCGGGGTCCGCGTACTCCCAGGCGTCCACCAGGACCTGGCCCGGGACGGCGGGCGCGGTCTTGTAGCCGCCGAACCGCCGTACCTCGTCGGACTCGGGCCACGCGTTGAAGTCCCCGGTGATGACCGGCGGGTGGTCGGTGCCGTGGCGGTGCCCGGCGACGAACTCGGCGAGCGCGCGCACCTGTTCGCACCGTATCGCGGAGGCGTCCACGGACGAGGTGAGGTGCGTGGTGAAGAACGGCACCTGGTGGCCGGGGGCTTCGAGGCGGGTGAAGAGGGCCAGGCGGCCGTCGTCGTCGCCCTCGCGGGCGGGCAGTTGCAGCACCTCGCGGTCGGCGATGGGCCAGCGGCTCAGAACGGCGTTGCCGAAGTCGACGCCCGGGTCCCCGAGCCGCCGCTGCCAGCGTTCGGGGGCGCGGGACGGCTCCCAGGCCCAGTGCATGCCGAGGTCGTCGGCCAGCCATTGCGCGAGGTTCTCCGTACCGCGGGACCAGACCTCCTGCAGGCCGACCACGTCGGGCCGCAGGTCCCTCAGCACTGTGAGCACGGCCTTCCGCCGCTCCTCCCACGGCCCGAACCGCCACCACAGGTTCCACGTCACCACACGCATGTCCCACCCCTTCGCACCGGCGCTGTCCCCGCACTCTACGAAGCGGGCGCCTTGCGCAGGCTGCGGTCGAAGGCGGTGACCGCGAGGAAGAGGACGCCGGCGGCGAGCATGATCCAGGCCAGATGGTGCATGCCCGCGGTGCCGGCGTGCTGCCCGAAGGACGCGGCGGTCGCGGAGGAGGCGATCATCGAGCCGAGGTAGGCGAACGTCCGCAGCAGGCCCGCGGACGAGCCGGTGCGCCGCGGATCGGCCTGGAAGTAGACGGAGTTCTGCAGCGCCAGGCCGTTGGCGCCCTGCGGTATGCCGAACACGACGGCGAGAACGAGCAGCGCCCACACCGGGCTTGCTGAGGTCAGGGTCAGCATCAGCACGCAGGCGGCGATCTGCCCGGCGGCGCCGAGCAGCAGCTTGGCCAGCACCCCGCCGCGCCGGCCGACGGTGACGGACACGGCTATCCCGACCAGGAACATCGGGATCTGCACCAGCCCCGCGTGGAAGGGCGAGAGCCCGTAACTCTCCTCCGTCCACTGGGTGAAGCCGTAGAGGAAGGCGTACGAGACGACGTACGCGACCAGCGCGCGGCCGTACGTGGCGAGCAGCGGGGCGTTGCCGCCGAGGACCCTCAGGTCGATGAAGGGCGTCGACGCGCGCAGTTCCCGCACGGTGAAGGCGGCCGCGGCCGCGGCGGTGACCACCGGCAGATACCAGGCGCCGGCGCGCAGGTTCATCAGGAACAGCAGCAGGGAGACGAGCATCGCCGCGAAGAGGGCCATGCCGGGCAGGTCGATCTGCGCGGCCGTCCGGCCGCGGGCGGCCGGCCGTCGGGCGGGCAGCCGCAGCGCGCCGAGCAGGACCGCGGCCGCGGCCAGCGGGATGTTGAGCGCGAAGGTGGAGCGCCAGCCGCCGAGGCCGATGAGCAGGCCGCCGAGCAGCGGGCCGGCCACGGCGATGGTCTGGTTGGCGACGGCAAGCGCGGTCAGGATGCCGGCGGGGCTGTCCCTGCCGGTGCGTTCGGCCTCGCTTCGGAGCAGCGCCATGGCGGCGGGGTAGCCGGCGCACGTTCCGAAGCCGAGCAGGACGCGGGCCGCGATCAGCACCCCGAGGCCGGGGGCCAGGGTGCCGACGACTCCCGCGACGCCGACCAGGCTGGTGCTGAGGAGGAACAGGCGGCGCGGGCCGAAGAGGTCGATCAGCCGGCCCACGACCGGCTGCCCGAGCGCGGTGGCCAGGTAGAGGGCCGAGACCAGCCAGGCGGTCTGCGACGGGGGCGCTCCGAACGCCGTGCCGATCGGGACCAGCGCGACGGCGATGACCGTGGAGTTGACCGGGTTCAGGACCGAGCCGAGCATCATCGGCGGGACGAGCCGCCGGTCGAAGCCCGCCTTCCCGGTGTCGCCGGGCGCCGCGGTCCGCCGGTCAGTCACGGGCGAGCCGCTCCAGTACGGCCATGGCCTCGATGACGGTCCGCCGCTCCTGCTCCGTGCACCTCGTCTGCAACTCGCCGGCGAGCCATTCGCCGCGGGCCTGCCGGCCCTCCTCGGCGCGGCGGCGCCCCTCGGCGGTGAGCGCGATCAGCAGCCGGCGCCCGTCGTCGGGGTCGCGGCGCCGTTCGACCAGGCCGAGGCCGGCCAGCGCGGCGACGGTCGACGCCATCGACTGGTGCCGCATGCCCTCGGCGGCGGCGAGGTCGCTGGTGGTCAGCCCGTCGCCGTCCATGAGCCGGGCCAGTACGGACGCCTGGGGGAGGCTGATCCCCTCGGTCCCCGTGGCGGCACGGATACGCCGCTGCAGCCGCCCGATGACCGCCCGTACCTCCTGCGACGCGCGCACGGCGGACGCCGACACCGCAGGCCCTCGATCTCCGCCCATGTCCTCACCTCAGGAATCCGCATGCGGAATTGTTCAGCTTACCTGCACAGCTTACCTGCACAGCTTACCTGCACAGCTTGGCTGCACGGGTTGGCTGCACAGTTTGGCTGCACGGGTTGGCTGAACAAATGGAGGGCGCAAGACGGCCGGAGCGGCGCGTCGGAAGGGGGGAGGAGATCGGGGTGCCCGAGATCGAAGTCGGCTACGGAGACAGTGCGCTGGGCCGCTGCGCCACAGCCTGGCTGGGCCAGACATGCTGGGATTCGAACCCAGGTCCCTCTTTTTTGCAGAAAGAAGTATCCGTCGCCTGCGCACCGGGCACCCCGGCGGCGCGAGCGTAGCGCATCCCGCGTGCGGGGCGGAGGGGGTTTTCCGTCCGGGCGGAAAGGGCCGCGTCAGCCCTCCGGCGGGCTGGGCGGGGCGTCGGGGACGGAGTCGCGCAGCACCGCGAGCAGGTCGAGCAGCAGCGCCCGCTGCTTTGCGGACAGGGCGCGGGTCGCGGTCGCCAGGGCGGCCCGGTCGATGTCCTCGGCCCTGGCGTGGGTAGTGCGGCCGAGGTCGGTGAGGGCGAGCAGGTAGGCCCTGCGGTCGGTCGGGTGGCGTACCCGCTCCACCAGGCCGTCCCGCTCGAGCGCGTCCACCAGCGAGGTGACCGTGCGGGCTGCGACGTTGAGCGCCTCGCCCAGGTCCCGCATCCGCAGCGGCTCGTCCGCGGGGGCGGCCGCCAGCGCTCTGAGCAGCCGCAGCCGCGGTACGGACAGGCCGTGGCCGCGCAGTTGGGCGTCGACGTACGTGCGCAGCCGCACCGTCGTCCTGAAGAGGTCGTCGACCAGTACGTCGCTGCTCCGCGTCTCCACCACCGGGTTCCGCCACGCTCCTTCTGTCGTTCATTTCGCCTGCCGCCGTCAGCGGTCGACCGTCGCTCGGAAACATCTTCATGTGCCGACTCATAGTGAGTAGACTCAGCATATCGGCGCCTATCGCACACAGGAGGACCATGTCCGGCCGCCGCTTGGACCAGCGCCTGGTCGTACCCGTCATGTTCGTCGCCGCGTTCTTCCTCGTGGTGATGGACGGTGCCATCACCACCGTCGCCCTGCCCTCCATCGCCCGCCAGTTCGGCGTGTCGGCGGCCGGGAGCGACAGCGTGGTCGTCGTCTACCCGGTGTGTGTGGGCATCAGCATCCCGCTGTCCGGCTGGCTCGGCGACCGCTTCGGCGGGAAGCCGGTGCTGCTCGCCGCGATGGCCCTGTTCACCGCGGCGTCCGCGCTCTGCGGAATGGCCGGCGACCTCGGCCAACTCGTCGTCTGCCGGGGCCTGCAGGGCCTGGCCGGCGGCCTGCTGACCCCCGTCGCCGCCACCATGCTCTTCCGCACCTTCAGTCCCGCGGAGAGGGTGCGGGCCTCCCGCGTCATGATCATCCCGCAGCAGATGGCACCGGCGGTCGCGCCCATGCTCGGCGGCGTCCTGATCGACGGCCTGTCGTGGCGCTGGGTCTTCTACGTCAACCTGCCCTTCGGCGTGGCCGCTCTGTTGTTCGGCCTGTTCTTCCTCGACAACCCGCGCGAAAGGGAGCCCGGCCGCCTCGACGTCCCCGGCCTCGTGATGTCCGCGGCGGCGCTGTCGCTGCTGATGTACGGCGTCTGCGAGGGTGCCGGGCAGGGCTGGTCCTCCCCGCTGATCGCCGGCAGTCTGGTCGCCGGCTCCGCGCTGACGGCGGCGACCGTGGTCTTCGAACTCCGCACCGCCGCACCGATCCTGCGCCTGCGCCTGTTCAAGGACGCCCTCTTCCGCGACACGAAGGTGATCGGCGTGATCGGCGTCGTGCCGTTCATGGGCGCCATGTACGCGGCGCCGCTCTTCCTCCAGGAGGCCCGGGGCGGCACCGCGCTGGAGTCCGGCAGCGCCACCTTCACCGAGGCGATCGGCGTCCTGCTGACCGTCCAGGTGGTGGCCCGGCTGTACGACAGGGTCGGCGCGCGCCGGATCATCGCCTCCGGGCTGTTCGCGGTCGCCGCCGTGCTGGCCGTGATGACCACGGTGGACGCGGGTACGGGGGTGTGGTCCTTCCGGATCTACATGTTCCTGCTGGGCCTGGGGATGGGCGCGGTCTTCATGCCGCTCACCGTGGTCTCGGTGAGCACCATCCCCAAGGAGGACATGGGTCAGGCGACCACCATCGGCAGCGTGGTCGCCCAGTTCTCCATGGCCATGTCCCCCGCGCTGGTCGCCACCCTGCTGATCACCAACACGCCGTCCTCCAGCGAGATCGCCCCGCCCGCCGCGTACCGCACCGTCTACCTGGTCCTCGCCGTCATGGCGCTGGCCGCGTCCCTGTTCGCCCTCACCCTCCCCGACGCCCACACCCCGCGCACCCCGCCCGGGCCGCGCTTCTCACGGCGGCACCGCGACACCCCTCTCGCCCACCGCAGCCGGAGCTGAGGCGGGCGGGAGGGGTGCCCGGGCGGGAGTCAGAAGACCATGTCGCCCTTCTCCCACCCGACGTTCGCACCCTGGAGGTAGATACGGCCGTCGCCGCGACCCTTGTAGAAGGAGATGGCGTCGGACGAGATGGCGTAGAGGTCGTTGACGCCGTCACCGCTCGCGTCGCCCAGCCCGAGGACGGTCGTGAATTCCTGCCATCCACCCGTTCCGATGAGCACGCGAGGGGCGAACCCGCCGTGGCCGTTGCCGGGGTAGAACCAGAGCCGGCCGGTGGTGTCGCGGGCGACCAGGTCGTTGAGGCTGTCACCGTCGAAGGCTCCGGCGCCGACGAGTGCGGTCATGCTGTTCCAGCCGCCGCCCACCCTGCTGCGATTGCCCAGCCTGCCCTTGCCGTCGCCCGGGTAGAGCCACAGGGTTCCGGCGGTGTCGGCCGCCAGCAGGTCCGGCCGGCCGTCGCCGGTCAGATCTCCGGCGGACGCGATGCGCCGCATGCTGTTCCAGCCGGTCCCGACCTTCGTCCGGGCGCCGAACTGGCCGTTTCCCTTGCCCGGGTAGAGCCACAGGACGCCTGACGTGTCACGGGCCAGCAGGTCCTCGCCACCGTCGCTGTTGAGGTCGCCGTGCCGGGTGATCGCGGTCATCGAGTTCCAGCCGCCGCCGATCAGCGTGCCGCTCTCGTCGCCGCGCAGGAAGTACAGCCGGCCTGCGGGCGAGCGGTAGAGGAGGTCGGTGCGGCCGTCGCGGTTGAGGTCCCCGAAGAGCTTGCGCGGGCGGGTGACCGCCGCGTCGTCACCGAGCCAGGACGGGTACTCCACTCCCGTCTCGCACTCGCGTTCGCTGTTGGTGAGGACGAAGGACTCGACGTTGCGGTCCAGAACAGCGTCCCATTTACGGAAGTCGAGGACCGTGGGGTCGCCGGAATACCCCTCGTTGGTGGCTGCGGGACCCGGCTCCGTCGACGGGCAGAAATTCACGTACGGGGCCTTGTCGACGAAGGAGCGTGCCCGGTTCGCCCAGCTGCCGAGCGATGTCATGCTCCCCGAATAGCTCGTCATCGAGCCGGTCCCGTCCAGGCCGTCGAAGAGGCAGAGCCGTCCGCTGGGGCAGCGGCTGACCGGGTCGGTCGACGCAGCGGCGGAGGAGGCGGCCGGCAGGACGGAGCCGGCGGCGAGGCCCACGGTCAGGGCGAGTGTGGCGCAGATGCCACGGAAAGACAGACGCACGTAAGGAAATCCCCCCACATAAGTGAAGCTCGTACTGTATTTCTCCGGCAAAGGCCAGGCAAGGCGCAGGTGGAGGCGTGCGGCGGGGCGCAACTCGTCGGCACTGCGGGGGCGTCGGGCGAGAAGAGCATTGGTCTGGACCTTGACAGGTCCAGACCAATACGCTGGAGTGTGCCTCGACCCCACTCAACCCCCATAAGGAGTGGTCACGTGTCGAGACAACGCCTCATCGCGTTCCTGGCCGCAGTCGCGGCCGTCGTGGGCCTGGTGATCCTCGTGCCCATGTCGTCCCCCGCATCCGCGGCGACCTGCGCCTCGGCGTGGAACTCGTCCTCGGTCTACACCGGCGGCATGACCGCCTCCTACAACAGCCACAACTGGTCGGCGAAGTGGTGGACGCAGGGCGAGACGCCCGGCGCCGCCGACGTCTGGGCCGACCAGGGCACGTGCACCGGCGGCTCCGGCGGCACCGGCGGTACGACCGGCGGCTCGGGCGGTTGCAGCTACCCGGCGTGGGTCGCGGGCCGCGCGTACGTCACCGGCGACATCGTGCAGTACACCAACGGCCTCGACTACATCGCCACCCACGACAACCCGGGCTACGACCCGACGATCAGCACCTGGTACTGGAGCCCGTACACCTGCTCGGGCACCGGTGGCACCACGGGCGGCAGCACCCAGCCGCCCACCGGCGGATTCGTGGTCAGCGAGGCGCAGTTCAACCAGATGTTCCCGAGCCGGAACTCCTTCTACACCTACAGCGGCCTGACCGCGGCGCTCAGCGCGTACCCGGGCTTCGCCAACACCGGCAGCGACACGGTGAAGAAGCAGGAGGCCGCCGCCTTCCTCGCCAACGTCAGCCACGAAACCGGCGGGCTGGTCTACATCGTGGAGCAGAACACCGCCAACTACTCCCACTACTGCGACACGAGCCAGTCCTACGGCTGCCCCGCGGGACAGTCGGCGTACTACGGCCGCGGCCCGATCCAGCTCAGCTGGAACTTCAACTACAAGGCGGCCGGCGACTCGTTGGGCATCGACCTGCTGGACAACCCCAACCTCGTGCAGACCGACTCGGCCATCGCCTGGAAGACCGGCCTGTGGTACTGGAACACCCAGTCGGGACCCGGCACGATGACCCCGCACAACGCCATGGTCAACGGCGCCGGTTTCGGCGAGACCATCCGCAGCATCAACGGCAGCATCGAGTGCAACGGCGGCAACCCCGCCCAGGTGCAGTCCCGCGTCAACGCCTACACGAGCTTCACGTCCATCCTGGGCGTGCCGACCGGAGGCAACCTCTCCTGCTGACGGCTCGACGGCTTGACGGCTTGACGGCTTGACGCAGGCGGCGCCCCGCTCCCCTCGTGGGGGCGGGGCGTCATGTCATCGGCCGGCGGCGGCCGGGGGGCGGGTCATGAAGACGTCGACCGGGTCCTGGGCGTCCACGACGAACCCGTGCCGCTCGTAGAGGCGGCGGGCCGGACTGCCCTGCAGGACGTTGAGGCCCACGGCCGTACCCTCCGCGTCGGCGCGGTCCAGCACGGACCGCAGGACCGCGGAGCCCAGCCCGCGGCCCTGCACGTGCGGGGCGAGGTAGAAGTGCTCCAGCCAGAGCCGGGCGTCCGCGGGGCGGACCGTCACGGAACCGGCCAGCTCGCCGCCGACCGTGATGACGGTGGTGTGCCGCGGGTCGAAGGAGTCCCGGAAGCGCTGCCGTACGCGGTGCTCGTCGTAGCGCCCGAGCCGCTCCAGGTCGGGGCGCATGACGACGGCCCGCAGGTCCGCTATCGGCTCGACGTCCGCTGCCGCCGCGGGCCGCAGCGCCCACTGCTCCTCCGGGCGCTGCGCGCCGTCCCCGCTGTCCCCGCTGCTCATGGAGCGGATCATCTCATTCCGGCCGGCGGGGCCGCCGACCCGGGTGGTGGGGTCAGCGGTTGCTGTGCACCGGACCCACCTGCAGGTTCTGCACCGTGGAGCCGACGCACTCCTTCTGGTTCCAGGGGATATTGACCGACGCCCTCTGGTTCGGCGGGAAGATGCGCAGCGACGGCACGGTGGTGAGCTGGCACTGGGCGGGGTCGAAGCCGCCCTGGCCGTTGACGGTCCGCAGGTCGGCGAACGCGTGGGCGTTGGGTATCAGCGTGACGGTCGCCTTCGACGCGGGCGTCCGCGCGGCGGCCTTGCCGAGCTGGACGTTGCCGGCCTTCACGAAGGACACGCCCGGATAGCCGAACAGGGTGCAGGGACTGCTGCCGGTGTTCTGGAAGGCCAGCGTGAAGAAGCTGCTGCCGGCCCCGCTGCCGTTGCTCTGCACGGTGACCTTCAGGTGGCTGGTGGTGCACCCCGGCACCGTCGAACCGGTGGCCGCGGTCGCCGCCGGGGAGGCGGTGGCGGTGGTGGCGGGGGCGGGGGTCGAGGTGGCTGTCACGGACGGCGCCTCAGTCGGCGTCGGGGCGTCGCTGGAGGTCATGGGGGCGGAGGACGCGGCGGGCGCGGAGCCCGAGGTGCCGGAAGCATCCGACGGCCCGCAGGCCGCGAGTGCCAGACCCGCGGTGACGAGCACAAGCGCCGGTGCCGTACGGCCGATTTTCCTGGTGCCCATGGTATCCCTCTCTCCTTTGTGCTGCCTGCAGCCGATCCTGCCTCGGCGGCATCCCCCTGGGGCTTCGCGTTACCGCCCAGGGACAGAACATCCGTCCCTCGCGCATATTCGTTTCCCAGGTGCAGCGCACAACGACAGGCCCTAACCTGCGCCCGCGCGGAAAAGCCGCCGCCCCCGCCCGAGCAGGGGTCGTGTCGCTCGGGCGGGGGCGGCGGGGGCACTGCGGCGGGGTGCTCAGCGGCAGCGGACGACCTCGGTCCTGGCGCCCGTGGCGGCCGCCGGGGCGGTGGTGGCGGTGACGCCGATGTACGGGCGCTTCGGGGTGTCCTGGTAGGTGAAGTTCGAGGTGAAGACGTACGACGTCGAGCCCTTCGGCAGCTTCACCGTCTGCGGGGTCATGGTCGTCGCCCCCTCGGGACTGCCCGAGCTGTTGCGCCACCAGGTGAGGGTCAGTGTGGCGCCCGCGGTGCCGTCGTACTCCACCCGCACGACGGCCGTGGCCGTGTGGTTACCGGGGGTACAGCCCAGATGGGCGTACACGGCCGACACGTGCGCCCCGGCGGGCGCGGCGGGCTTCGTGGCGGGCGGGGGCGTGGCGGGCGCGGTGGTGGCCCGGGCCGTCGTGGGCGGCGTGGTGGGCCGCTTCGTCGGCGAGGGTGCCGCCGGGGTCGTCGACGGCGCGCTCGTCGGGGAGGGCGCGGTCGTGGTGGGGGCCGGGGCGGCGGCCGGGGCCGTGGTGGACGGCACGGTGGCCGACGCGGTGGGCGTGGCACTGGGCGTGACGGTGGCCGCGGCGTCGTTGCTGTTGCCGGTGGCCACGGCGGCGACCGTGAGAGCCCCCGCGACGACGACCGCTGCCGCGGCGAGGAGCAGGACCTTGGCCCGCCGGCCGAAGCGGCGCCCCTCCGCGGACGGATCGTCGGCGACGAAGGTGAAGGGCAGCGACGGTTCGGTGACCGGTGCGGGTTCGCCTTGCGGCGGCACTGCTGTTGCCGGCTGGAGCAACGGGACGACGAGCGCGGCCAGTTCCGCCTGCCCGCGCGCTTCCCAGTCCTCGCCGTGGACGGCGACGGCGACGGCATCTACCTCGGCGGCGAAGTCCGCTGCGGTGGCGAGTTGTTGGGCAGGGGCAGGGGCAGGGGCAGGGGCAGGGGCAGGAGCGGGAGCGGGAGCAGGGGTGACCGTGCCGGCGGCTGCGTCGTCCGCTGCTGCGGTGTCCGCGTCCGCGTCGGCTGCCGTGGCTGCGGCTGTGCCCGCCAAGCCGCGGGCGATCAGGGCCTGGACGTCCGGGTGCGGCTCCGTGCCCGTCGCCAGGCAGGCGGAGAAGGCGGCCGTCGCCAGCTGGACGTCGGTGGCCTCCGCGCCGCTCACCGTCACGCCGAGGTCAGTGAGCTTCACCGTGCCCTCGGGAGTGACCTGGACCTTCGCGGGCTGGTAGCCGCCGCGGGCGAGGCCGGCCTCGTGGACGGCCGCCAGGCCCAGCAGCGAGCTCTTCAGTACGGTGAGCGCCGCCTCGGGTCCTGCGGGCAGACCGCTGTCGGTGAGCAGGGCGTCCAGGGCGACCCCGTCCACCGGTTCCCGTACGACCGCGGCGTGCGGGCCGTCCTCGGTGTACGCGTACAGCCGTGCCACGTACGGCGATTCGAGTCGCCCGAGTCCCTCGGCTGCCCCGCGGAAGGCCTCCCGGAAGCCCTCGTCGGCGGCAACTTCCGCCGAGACGTAGGTGATCACGACGGGCGTCCCGCCGGCCTCGTGCCGCGCGGGCACGACCACGTGCCCACCGGCGTCGACCCGGGCGTCCCCCTCCACCGCGTACCCGTCGACCCGCCAGGCCTCGCCTGGTGCTGCCTGGGCCTGCGCCTGGGCCTGCGCCTCGGCCGTTGCTGCGGCGGGCGCGGACTTGACGGCCTTCTTCGCCGGGCCGGCTTGCTTCGCGACCGCGGCCCTCTTGGCGGGTGCGGCCTTCTTCCGGGGCGCGGCGGGCGCGGTTGCGGCCTTGCGCTTGGCCGCGCCGGGTGCGGGGCTCTCGGTTCCGTCGGCGGCTGCGTCCGTGCCCGCTGCGGGCGCCGGGGATCCGGTGCCTGCCTTGGCGGCTGCGGCTGCGGTCTTGCCGGTGCGCTTGCCGTTGCCCGCCGCGGTGCCCGCGTCCGCGGCAGGCGTCGCGTCGGTGACGGATGCGGGGGTCGCGTCGGTGGTCGCCGCGGGCTGTGCCGTCGTGCCCTTGCGGGCGGGCGTGGCTGCCGTCTTGCCGGCGGGTGTGGCCGCGCGCTTGGCCGGGGCGGGGGTCGTGCCCGCGCCCGTGGCCGTCGCCTTGGCCGTACGGGTGCCCGTGCGCTTGGCGGCGGCGGTGCCCTTTCCAGCGGGCTTGTCCGCGCCGGTAGTCGCGGCCGCACCCTTCGCTGCCCCCGCCGATGCGTTCGTGGCGGCAGTCGTGCCCGCGCCGGCAGCGGTGCCGGCGGGCGTGCCCGCGGTGGCGGCAGGCCTGCCCGAGCCGGCCGCCGTGCCTGCGGCGGCGGTGCCCGGGCTCGTGGGTTTGCCCGCAGCGGGGGTTGAGCCCGCGTCGGCCGGGGTGGCGGCGGCCTCGCCCGCAGGGGCGGTTGTGCCCGGGGCGGCAGCCGGGCCTGCGTCGCGCGCCGCTCCGGCGGTCGTGCCTGCTTCGGCTGACGTTCCGGCCGGGGTGCCCGGGGACGCCACCGGTGTGGCGTCGGCGGTCTTGGCCGCGCGCGTGCCTGCGGGGGCGGCCGGCGCCGCAGTCCTGGGAACTGCCCGCTTCGCGGGCTTCTTCGCCGGCTTGCGTGCCGCCGCGGGGTCCTGCTGGGTCTCGCCGGGTATGCCCGTGCCGTCGTGGTCGTCGTCCACCTGATTCCGTCCCTCGCGCTGCCCCTGGTGGCGGAGCCGCCGACCGCAGCTCCGCGACGCCCGGTTCCGTACTGGGGTTCCACCGGCAGCCGGGCGGTCCTGCCGGGGCTCACGGCGTCCGTTGCCCCTGCCGCTACGAGAGGGCAGGGCGTCGAGGACGCGGGGCAGGGAGATGAGGTGCCGTGAGGAACACGAGGGTACTGGCGATCGGGGGAGTGCGGGCGCCCGGGGCGCGGAAGGCCCGCCCCCCGGCGCCCGGGAGGCGTCGGGGGGCGGGCGGTGCTCAGCGGCGGGGTGCCGCCGCCGTCAGTGCTTCTCGGCCGGGAGGAGGATGCACAGCAGGGAGCAGGCCACGGCCGACGACGGGTCCGTCGTCGTCGGGTGCGTGCCGTGCGGGGAGTTGGCGGGCGTGAAGCTCGCCGTCGCCGTGTTCTTCACCGGGAGCGCCAGCAGGAAGGAGTTGCAGTAGACCTGGCGGCTGGTGCCGGCGGCCAGCGTGAAGCTGCCCTGTGAACATGAGGGTGTGGTCGGGTCGTTGACGGTCACGCCGGTGGCGTCGACCGGCCCGGCGTTGGTGACGGTGATCCGCCAGTAGGCCGTGCCGAGCACCTGCAGCAGGCCGACGGGGCTGGACTTGACCCAGGGGCCGGAGCCGCCGGGGCCGCAGGTGTGCGAGGAAGTGCCCGCGCAGATCTCCTTGTCGACCGTCACGTGCGGCTGGCACGCGGCACCGGGCTGCACCGGCACGGTGACGGTGTTGGAGGTGAGGGCGCCGGTGGCGTCGCTGCCGGTCGCGGTGTCGGCGACCTGGCTGGTCGCGCAGTCCGAGGTGACCACCGTGCGCAGGCACAGCTGCGGGTCGTCGCCCTGGAAGTACGCGGTCAGCGAGGGGTGTCTGCCGTCGGCGAAGTCACTGGTGTCGGTGAGGCTGAACTGCACGGTGACGGTGATCGACGGATGGGCGGTGGCCGAGATGCCGGACAGGTCGACGGTGCCGGACGACGACAGCGCCGGGGTCGCGACGACGGTGCCGTCGGGGTCGGTGACCGCGACGGTGGTCGCGGCCGGGTCGGTGTGCGCGAGGTCGAGGCCGGTCAGCCGTGCCTCGGTGTAGGCGGCGGCGTGTCCGGTGCCGCCGTCGCAGTAGAAGTCCGAGGGCTTGAGGGTGACCGAGGCGCCGGTGTGCAGGCAGGGGGATCCGCCGGTGCCGGGGTCCATCGAGAAGAGGATGCCCGCGTCGCCGAGGCCGATCAGGCAGCGGGTGGTCGCGTCGTAGGAGTATCCGTAGTCGCGCGTCACACCGGAGTTGACCGCGGGGTGCCCGGCCACAGCCGGGAATCCGGCGCACGGCTGGGCGTGCGTCCAGCTGTAGCAGACGGTGTCGCCGGGCAGCGATCCGCCCCACACGGCGAAGTAGCTGCGGTTGTCGCCCCCGGCGTTGACGACCTCCGGGTTGAAGACGAGGACCCCGGCGGGCAGCGCGTCCAGGCCCGTCGCAGGGGTGGCCAGCGGGCCGCCGTCCAGCGCGTAGCAACTGGTCGACGGGCTGCCGCCGGTGCTGTCGGCGGTGCAGACGCCGCTCGGGTGGCCCGCGGTGTCGTACGCGACGAAGGCGTTGTACGTGTACGCGTTGGCGTTGGGTCCCGCCGGGTGGGGCGTGGTCCAGCCCGTGCAGGTCTGGCCGGTGGCCGGGTCGAAGCAGCCGAGCGCGGGGGCGCCCGGGGCGGTGGAGCCGGAGGCCATCGGCGAGGAGGAGGCGTAGATGCGGCCGTCGGCGACCGCCAATGCGCCCTGGTAGAGGGAGTAGGTGTTGCCCGGCAGGTCGTGGTTGGGCGGCACGATCGCGGCGAACGGCTGCCCCGCGCACGGGGTTTGGGAGACGATGTCCAGGCACAGCACCTGGCCGGTGTTCGCGACGCCGTAGAGCCTGCCGCCCTGGGCGACGAGTCCCGCGAGCCCGTTGGCGCTGCTCGGGGAGCCGGTGGCGGCGGCGAGCGGGAAGAAGCCGCAGTTGGCGCGGGCGGCGAGGTCGAGGCAGCCGGCGCCGACCGAACCGGTCGCGACGGCCGGGTAGTAGACCACGCCGGGCCGCCCCGGGTCCATGACGTACTGCGGGGTCAGCGTGCTGTAGACGTTGCCGGTGCCGCCCGAACCGAGCGGGCCTGCGGTGGTGTTGAGCGGGCGCGGCCAGGGGCCGCCGGCGCAGGGCTGCCCGGAGGACAGGTCGTTGCAGACCACCAGGGGGGCGGCCGGGCCGCTGTGGTGGTAGATGTTCCACGCCTCGACGTCACCGGAGGCCGCCCGGTAGAGGATCGGCGTGAAGCCGTCGCCCCCGGTGGAGCGGGTGGCGGCCTGGACCGGCGGCAGCAGGTCGCCGCTGACGTTGGTGCCGGTGCCGATCGCCGCGTCGTTGACCGCCTGCACGGCGGTGGTCGCGGCGCCCTGGTCGGTGCCCGTGAAGGTGCTGCCGTCGGTGGACCACCCGGGCGTCCAGCCGGGCGGCACGCGCAGCGAGCCGGGGACGTACGCCTGCGCGCCGGGGGCGCCGCTGACCGGGTCGGTGATGGTCGCGGGGGCCGGCCCGCCGGTGGCCGAAGTGTCGTACGACACCACCCAGTTGAGCGTGTCGGAGTGCTGGGCCTGGGTGGTGCCGGGGCTGGTGACGTTCTGCACCGTCTTCTGCAGGCCCACCCCGGCGGGCGGCGGCGGGGTGCCACCGCCACCGCCGCCGCCGTGAGCCATGGCCGGGGAGAGCGAGCCGGCCGCCGTCGCGAGCAGCGCCGCCGATATCGCGACGGCGGCCCGCGCGGCCGACCGGCGTGCTCTGCGGGCCGGGGGGTGCGCGGAAAGACAGGGTAAGAGCCGGAGCATGAATGTCCCCACCTTCGTCTCGGTACGCGCGGGCTCCTGGCCCGCGCCGCGGAACAAGGTAGGCAGCGAAATGCCCGCTGGTCACCCGAACGGGCGAAAGGGAAGGGGCATTGAAAGGAATACTCCGCATGCTTCCGGAAAGGCACGTAAAGCTGAGCGATCCGTGGCTCTTTTCCGAGCGGGAATGCTCGTGGAGGGGAATGCCGAGCCGGGGCGCGCGACCCGCGCGCATTGCCTCAAGTATGCGCTTCTTTTCAATGTTTGGCGGTGCAAACTACCGGTCGGGCGGCGGCGGCCCGGCAGGTTGTGGCGGGTGGGAGGGGTGGGGCGCAGGTGGTGGCGCGCTGCGGACGGGTCCGCGGGTGCGAGCAGGGCGCCCCTGCCGCCGCCGCCCGCCAACTGGGCTTTTGTTGCAGGGGAATTGGAGGGATCGGTCGCCCCTGGCATAGTCGACAGCCATGGACACCGACTCCTTCTGGACCCTCCTAGAGGACTCCCGGCGGCACGGATTCGGCGGTGACAAGCGCGATGCCTGGCTGCGCCATGCGCTCGCACGGCTGCCGGCCGGCGGGATCGTGGGCTTTCAGGCCTGCCTGGAGCGGATGACGGATGAGGCCTTCACCTGGAATCTGTGGGGTGCGGCCGACCGGGTCTTCGGGGGCTGGTGTTCGGACGACGGTTTCCGGTCGTTCCAGCACTGGATGATGGGCCTGGGCCGGGCCGTCTTCGAGGCGGCGGTGCACGATCCGGACGTCCTCGCCTACGCGCCCGAGGTCTTCCGGCTGGCCGGCCGCCCCCGGGCCGCCTGGTCCGCCGACGACCGGCCGGGCTGGCCGGCCCTCGACCGGCTGGGGCTGGAGGCGTACGAGCTGGCGACCGGTCCGGCCGACGACTTCGGCGACGCCTTCTACGCCGCCGTACGGACCGCGGTACGCGCCGCCGCGCGTGACGCCGAGGCCCCGGGGCGGGGGGCCGGCCACCCCGCGCCGTCCGGGCGCCGTGACCCGGCGGGACGGCGCTGGACGGCCAGGGACGAGGAGGAGGCGGCCAGGCGGCTGCCCCGGCTCAGCGTCATGTTCCCGCTGGACGAACCGGGGCCGCCGGGCCTCAGACCCCGTTGACCAGCCGGATGTAGCGCACCCAGTCCCAGTTCGGCCCGGGGTCCGTGTGGTCGGTGCCCGGCACCTGGGAGTGGCCGATGATGTGGTTGCGGTCCTTGGGGATGCCGTACTTGTCGCAGATCTCCGCCGTCAGCGCCGCCGAGGCGTGGTAGAGCGCGGTGGTGAAGTAGGCCGGCTGGTCCACCCAGCCCTCGTGCTCGATGCCGATGCTGCGGGTGTTGTAGTCCCAGTTGCCCGCGTGCCAGGCGATGTCGTGCTCGCGGACGCACTGGTCGATGGCGCCGTCGGCGGACCGGACGACGTAGTGCGACGCGGCGGCGTGGGCCGGGTTCTGGAAGAGCGAGATGGTGTCGGCGAAGGTCTCCTGGGTGACGTGGATGACCACCAGCTCGACCGGGTAGCTGGACGGCCGGTTGGAGGCGGTGTAGTTCGCGGTGCTGGCCGGCGCCCAGGCGGCTGACGGGTAGTCGACAGCGGCCGCCTGGGGTGCGACGGGTGCGGTGGCGGCCTGGGCGGCACCGGCGGGCCAGAGGCCGGCGGCCAGGCCTGTGGTGGCGGCGGCGCCGAGGCCGAGGCCGCCGCGCAGCAGCGAACGGCGGCTTGCCGCAGCAGAGTTGGGGCGTTCCATCGAGGGCTCCCTGAGGCGTCATGGGGGGGACGGGTGCATGACAAGAACGTCGGGCTCGCCCATCGTGCGGCCCGCGCCCACGGCATGCCAAGCGATTCGCGCATTGGCACAGGTCCAGACCACTGGAGCTGCCGTGCCGGCCTCGCGGATATCTCCGCGTGCGGCCCCCGCGGCCCCTTCCGTGCGCGCTCCTTCGTGCCGCCCCGCCCGCTGCCCTGTCCGCCCCCTCGGCCGCTGCCACGCCCGCTGCCACGCCCGCCGTCGATTCCGCCGTCGATTCCGCAGCCGAACCCGCCGCTGCGCCCCGCCGTCGCCGTCTCACCGTCCGTAGCCATATCGCCCCCTCCGATAACAACTGACGCACACTCACATCACTGCCCGGCCACGTCGCCTGTCCGATTGGTCCTCTCTAGGTATACCCTGCCCGATTGGTTCCCGCCCCCAACTCTCCCATTCGGCTTGGAAAACCTCTCCGGCTCTATTAACGTTCGATAACGCAGCGCGGTCGTCACCGCCGCCGACAGGCGGCACCGTGCGCTTGCCGAATCCCGTCCGCGGGAACCGGGGACCCGCCCTTCCGCTACCGCGGGAGGGGTCCAATGGGGTGAATCGGGCAGCCGTCAGGCCCGTAGGAGACCTTCCTGCTCCGAACCCGTCAGCTAACCCGGTAGGCGAGAAGGAAGGAAAGGAGTGCGCCCCCGTGGCGTCCAACCAGCCTGCCTACGCTCCGTCCCCGGTAGCAGCACCGACCGGGGAGTGGCCCTTCGGGGAGCGGGACGAGTCCCTGCCGTCCGACGCCCCCGTCGACGGCCCGGCCGCCGCATCGTTCGACGCGTACGACCCGGGCTCCGACGCCGCAGGTCCGCGCAGCCAGCTGCGCCTGCCCCGGCAGCGCGCCGGGCTCCCGGCCCGCAGCGGCGTGGTCGGCTCGGCGGTGCTCGGCATCGCGGCGATGGCCGCGGTCGGCACCGGCGGAGTGGCCGCCGCCGCCGAGGCGCCCCCCGCGGCGCCCCCGATATCGCTCCCGGACGCCCCCGGCTTCCCCGACGCCCTCCCGCCGTCCGCGGCCCCGGCCGCGCAGCCCGACGTCGCCGTCGGCACACCGTCGTACGACCCCTCCGCGGTCGTCCAGGCGGCCGCGCCCGCGGCCCCGGCGGACAGCGCCGCCGACGCGGCCCCCGCCGCCGCCGACCCCGGTGAGGCCCTGCGCACCCGGATCATCGACCAGGTCACCCGGCAGCGCGAAGCCACCGCCCGCGCCGAGCGCGAGGCCGCGGAGAGGGCCGCCGCCGAGCACGCGGCCAAGGAGGCCGCGGCCCGCAAGGTGCGCGAGCAGGCCGCCGCCGCGAAGGCGGCGGCCGAGGCGAAGGCCAAGGCGGCCGCCGAGGCCGCCGCGCAGGCCGAGGCGGAGCGGCTGGCCCGACTGGCCGCCTCCTACGTCAAACCGGTCGCGTCCTACACCCTCACCACCGCCTTCGGCGAGTCGGGCAACATGTGGGCGACCCACACGGGCCAGGACTTCGCCGCCCCCACCGGCACCCCGGTGAACGCCGTCCACAGCGGCACGGTCACCTCGGCCGGCTGGGCGGGCTCGTACGGCTACCGGGTCGTCCTGCGCCTCGATGACGGCACCGAGCTGTGGTACTGCCACCTGTCGACGATGGTCGCCACAGCCGGCCAGGTCGTCACCGGTGACACGATCGGCCGTGTCGGCGCGACCGGCAACGTGCCCGGGCCGCACCTGCACCTCGAAGTCCGCCCCGGCGGGGGCGCACCGGTCGACCCGGTGCCGTGGCTGTACGGTCATGACGTCGCGGTCTGACACCCGGGCCGCCCCGCGGCGGCCCGCAGAAGGCCCCTAGCGGCCGCACCAGCGCGCTACCCGCACCACCTGCAGGCCGCACGGCCCGCCGCCCCTGAGCAGCCGGCGGCCCCGGCGTTCACCCCCCCCGACGCCGGGGCCGTCGGCATGTCGGGCCGGCGCTCAGCCGCCGCTGCCGGCCGGCACGCTCCCGGCGGCCGTACCGCCGGCCGCCGCACCCTCCCGCCGGTGGGCGAACCCGGCGGCCATGCCCACCAGGCCCACCAGGTCAGGACGCCCGGTCTCGCCGTCCAGCGCCCGGTACTCGACCGCGGCGAGGATCGCCATCCGCTCGGTCAACCCCCAGGCCGGGTACGGGTCGTCGGCGATCAGCTCGGCGGCCAGCACCGGCAGCGGGCGGCCCGCCCCGTGGCCGCGGTGGACGGCGTCGCGCAGGTCGAGCAGGTAGTCGGCGTAGCGGCGCACCTCCGCGGGCGTCATCACCGGGCCGTGCCCCGGCACCACGACCCGCGGGTCGCAGTCCAGGATGCGCCGGCACGCGCGGTGCACCGACTCCAACGGCCCCGCCCAGTGCACCGGGTGGTCCTCGTTGAAGACGACGTCGCCCGCGCAGACCACGCCCTCCTGCGGCAGGTGGACGATCAGGTCGCCCGCGGTGTGCGCGGGACCCACCTCGATCAGCCGCACCTCCACCCCGTCGACGTCCAGGTCGAGTTCGCCGCTGAAGGTGCGGGTCGGGTGGACGGTGCTCACCCCGCCGAAGTCGCCGTAGCGCCCGAAGTGCCGCCGCATGTACGCCCCGAGGGGCGAGTCCGGGTCGCTGCCGGCGATCAGCCCGGCCAGGTCCGCGGGTGCGGGCTCGGCGCACAGGTGCTCGCCGTTGGCGTCGGTGGCGATGATCTCGGCGTCGGGGAACAGCCCGTTGCCGTACGAATGGTCGCCGTTGCCGTGGGTGTTGACGACCGTGCGGACCTCGGGGCGGCCCGCCGGGCCGTCGCCGAGGCCGTCGATCAGCTGTTGGAGGTGCCGGGTCATCCCGGCCGTGTACGGGGTGTCGACCAGCAGCGCGGCGCCGGACCCCGCGGTGCGCCCGGTCACGACGACGCAGTTGGCCATGCCCCAGGTCGCGTGGCCGTCCGGGAGCCATGCGTGGACGTTCGGTGTCAGCGCCCGCAGCGCGTGCGGCAGAGGGGTGTTCATGGTGCCTCATTGTCCAGCCCGGCGGGGAGGTTCGCCGTATCGGTGGGCGTACGGGGGGATTCGGGCCGCTCCGGGCCGACGGGGCCGCTCGCGGGCGCGGACAGGGCGGGCGCGTGCCGCGGCCGCTCGCCCTGGTCGAACAGGACGAACATCAGCCGCCCGCCCGGCACCCCGAAAGGCCCGGCCGCGCACAAGGTGGCCCAGCCAGGCCCCAGTTCGGCGTGCACCAGCGGCAGCGCGTTCTCCGCCCGCGGCCCGATGTACTCCGTCGTCGGGGCCTGCAGGCACCGCCCGACCACCGGGTCGCGCCCGGCGTCCGCCATGAGCTGCGCCAGCGTCCTGTTGTGCGGGTTGGCGGCCACCGCGGCCCGCAGCTGCGGCACGAGCAGCGGCAGCCAGCTGTGCTCCCAGTCCCCGAGGGTGACCCGGGCATCCGGGTGGAGCAGCATCCACCGCATCACGTTGCCCGGCACCTCGCGGCGCCGGAAGATGCCGGTGAAGGCCACGTTGTACGCGACCAGTTCCCAGGCGGCGTCGTTCACGTACGCCATCTCGCGCGAGCCGCGCAGCACCCGTTCCCAGGGGCTCGGCACCGCCCGCCCCAGCTGCGGGTCGAGGCGGTACGCCGGCGGCGTCCCGGTCGCGTAGAGGACCAGCGCCTCCCACTCGTGGTCCGACAGGTGCAGGATGCGGGCGATGGGTTCGAGCAGTTCGGTCTCGATGGCCGCGAGCCGGCCGCGCTCGACGTAGCCGTACTTGTGCTCGGGCCAGCCGAGCAGCCGGGTCATGTGCTCGTGGGTGAGCCCGGCGACCTTGCGCCCCCGCGGGTCGGCGCGCGGCGCGAGCCCGAACTCCCCCGGGTCGACGCGGGCTCTGGCCCTGGCGAGCAGCGTCCGCATCGCCTCCCGGTCGCGCATGCCCTCACGGTTCCCTTCCGGCCGGTGGCCCTGTGCGGGGCCACACCCCTTCACAGGTCCCGCGGGTCGACCTCGCGGGCGAGTTTGTACCCGGCCTCGAAACGACTGCCGGCGTCCAGCCGTTCCATCAGCGCGGTCATCACCGACTGCACGTCCGGTGTCGTGATGCCCAGCTTCCTGGCGATCCTGTCATCGCTGTAGCCGTTGGTCATCAGCCGGATCACCTCCCGCTCCCGCGCCGAGAGCTGGGCGTGGTGCGGCCCGGCGGACGTACGCGACAGCGGGGTGGCGCGCTGCCAGTACGACTCGTAGATCGCGGCGAAGGACGCGGCCAGCAGCGGACCGCGCACCCGTACCAGCGGCGGCGCCGGCTCGTCGGCCCCGCACGCCTGCCCGGAGGTCAGGCAGGCCGTCTCCCCGTCGAAGACCAGCAGGTCGTGCGGCACATGGTCGAGGACCCGCACGCTCACCCCGGCGTCCGAGACCTGCCGCAGGTGCGCGGCATGCCGCGGTACGGCCAGCAGCGCCCGCGGGTACACCGCACGGACCCGCACCCCGCGCCGGGCCATCGCGGCGTCCAGCGCGAGCACCGCCTCAAGGCCCGCGCCGCCCGTCCACCCGCCGCCCTGCCGCAGCGCGTCGGCCGACTCGCGTACGGCGTCGGTCAGTTCGCGCAGCACCTGCTCGTGCTGCTGCGGCAGCGGGTACTCCTCGACGACCACCCGTGCCGTGCCCTCCGGCACCCTCTGACCCGCTCCCGCCTCCGCTTCGAACACCGCACCGGGGACCTTGCAGAACCACCCCGCACCCGGCATCCGCCCGGCTCTCGCATCTGGCTGCACTGTCGGCGCCCCCGTGGGTTTGCTGTCGACCCGTCAGATACCGAGTGTTACAGGGGTGTCACGCGTTTTCCAGGTCGAATCCGTCGAGGAAATCAACCACCGCAAACCAGGTGAACGCGGACATCGCGCCACCCGGTCCGGTGAGTCACCGGTACGGCGGCTCAGCCCGCCGCGATCGCGGAGTACGTCCAGACGTCGGCCGGCATCCGGAACCGGAGGTCCCAGACGATGCCCATGGGCCTGCTGCCGCGGGACTCGACGAACTGCGCCGGGCCGAGCAGCATCCAGGGCTGGGGGCCGCCGATGTCCGTGCGTTTGAAACGGCGGACGAACAGCAGGATGTGGGTGCCGCGATCGGCATGGGTGCGGTAGCGGACGCCGGTCTTCGACGTGTCGGACGTACGGCCCTGGCTCTCCCAGTGGAACCGCGTCTCGCTCATCGCGTAGTCGCGGTACCGGGTCTGCGGGGAGAAGTCCCTGGCGTCCTTCTCCAGCGTGACGAACAGCGCGTCGGTCGCGATGTCCGGGCACCAGCGAGCGCCCTCCTGGAACGTGTCCGGTGCGTAGCCGCCGATCGCGGTCTGCCCGAGGGCGGTCAGGATCTCCTCGCGGTTGTAGGAGCCGTGCACGGTCAGCGGAAGGCCCGCGTGGTCGCCGAGCAGCGGGACGGGGACGTGCTCGGTGCGGTCGAGGTTGTACGCGAGGATCTGCCGCACCTCGTCGCGGAAGGCCCGCTGTGCGGCCAACGAGCGCAGGGCCGCGGCGTATCCGGTGAAGGAGCCGCCGCCGGGCCACAGCGAGAAGACCAGCATCCGGGCGTAGGCCTGGAGTTGCGGTCCGAGGGCGTCGTAGGCCGGGGCGTCGTCGGCGAGCAGCCGGGAGTAGGCGTCGATCCGTACCGGATCGTCGACGTGGTGGAAGGCGGGGGTCCGCCGCAGGAGTCTGTCCTCGCCGGGCGGTGCGTCGCCGGGGAGCAGCGCGGCGCGGCGCAGAAGGGCGGTCCAGGAGTTGCCGCCGCGGTAGATCTGCTTGATGTCGCGGCCGCTCTCCTTCAGGTAGTCGGCGAGCGCGGGGCGGGCGTACCGGGCGATCTCCCGGGCGAGTTGCGGGGCGTTGACGCCGATCCGGTCGCGGATGTTCTTGAGGACGCGTTCCTTGGCCTTGCGTTCGAGGATGATCTGGCACCCCGACGGCAGCTGCGGGAAGTCCTGTTCCACGCTGTCGGCGAGGCGGTTCCTGCGGAGGTCGGTGAGGGCGCCGAAGATCTCCTCGAAGCGGAAGTCGGCGCGGTGCCGGCCGATGAAGTCCAGGACGGTGAGCACCGCCTTGCTCTCGGTGCGGCGCAGTCCGCGGCCCAGCTGCTGGAGGAAGACCGTGGCGCTGGATGTCGGGCGCAGCAGGAGCAGGGTGTCGACGTCGGGGATGTCCAGCCCCTCGTTGAGCAGGTCGACGGAGAAGATCACCTGGAGCCGGCCGGACGCGAGGCCGGCAAGCGCGGCTCTGCGTTCTTCCTTCGGTGTGTCGCCGGAGAGGGCGACGGCCGCCACATTCGCCTCCCGGAAACACGCGGCCATGTAGCGGGCGTGCTCGACGGAGACGCAGAAGCCGAGCGCGCGCATCGAACCGGGGTCGGCGATCTTGTCGTTGACGGCCCGGAGGATCAGCCGGGCACGGGCGGTGTCGCCGGTGAGGAGCCGGCTCAGCTCCTTCGGGTCGTATCCCTGGGAGCTGCGCCGCCAGGCGACCCCGGTCAGGTCCGTGCTGTCGGTGATGCCGAAGTAGTGGAACGGGCTGAGCAGGTCGTTGTCCAGCGCTTCCCACAGCCGCATCTCGGCGGCGATCCTGCCGTCGAAGAACTCGTCCTGGACACTGCGGCCTTCCAGCCGCTCGGGGGTGGCGGTGAGGCCGAGCAGCTCGATCGGCTCGAAGTGCTCGATGATCCTGCGGTAGGTCCTCGCGGTGGCGTGGTGGAACTCGTCGATCACGACGACGTCGAAATGCCGGGGGTCGAGCCGCTGCAGCCGCTCGGCGTTGAGCGACTGGACACTGGCGAAGACATGCGTCCAACTCGCGGGGATGTCACCGGAGTGCAGCGCCTCGCCGAGGTCGGCGTCCCCGACCACCTCCTGGTAGGTGCGCAGCGACTGCTCCAGGATCTCCCGGCGGTGGGCCACGAAGAGCAGTCGCAGGTCCCGGCCGAGCTTGTGCCGCAGCGAGCGGTAGTCGAGGGCGGCCATGACCGTCTTGCCGGTGCCGGTCGCCGCGACCAGCAGATTGCGGTGCCGGTCGTGTACCTCGCGCTCGACGTCCAGGCGCTCCAGCATGTCCCGCTGGTAGGGATACGGCCGGACGTCGAGGCCGGAGAGGGTCAGCCGGGACCTGCCGCCCGCCGCGCCGCCGCCCGCCGCGGAGAGCGCCTGCGCGAGGCGGTCGCCGTCGTGGTCCGGGTCGTAGGACTCGAAGGCCGGTTCGCTCCAGTACGAGTCGAACGTGGCCTCGAACTTCCGCATCACCGCGGGGGTGGCCACCGACGACAGCCGTACGTTCCACTCCAGGCCGTCGAGCAGGGCCGCCCTGGACAGGTTGGAGCTGCCGACGTACGCCGTGTCGTACCCCGTCCTGCGCCGGAAGAGCCAGGCCTTCGCGTGGAGGCGGGTCGACCTCGTCTCGTAGTTGACCTTCACCTCGGCGCCGAAGTCCCGCACCAGGCGGTCCAGCGCCCGGCGTTCGGTGGCGCCGATGTACGTCGTGGTGATGACCCTGATCCTGGCGCCCCGCTCGCGCGCGGCCTTCAGCGGCTGCTCCAGTACCCGCAGGCCGTGCCACTTCACGAACGCGCAGAGCAGGTCGATGCTGTCGGCGGTCGCCAGCTCCGCGCGCAACTCGAAGCCGAGGTTGGGGTCCTCAGGGGAGTTGGTGATCAGCGCGGTCTCGGACAGCGGCGTCACCGGGCGGTGGACCTCGTACACGCCCGGGGCCTTCTGCTCGGCGATGGCCATCAGCTGGCGGGGGCCTTCCACCACCATGCTGATCCACTCCCTGGCACCCTGCAGAGTGCCGATCGAGGTGAGGATCTGGTTGGCCGCGGCCACCTGCTCGGCCGGAGCGAGGTCCTGCAGCACGCGCCTGACCGTTGCGCCGACGTGCCGCGCCAGGACATGCGGCGAGGACTCCGCCCCCACCTGCTCGTCGATCGCCAGCAGCCCGTCGGCGTCGAGTTGCTGGATCCGCTCGGCCAGCCGCCGGGTGATCAACTCCTCGTAGAGCCCGGTCACCGGCTCCCCGAGCCCGTCACTGCGCATGACGTCCGCCATCGAAGCCCCCCTGTACTGCAAAGGTCCAGCCTCATATGTAGCAGCAGTCACCGACACCCGCGGGGCGCCCAGGCGAGCGGTACGGAAAACCCCGCGCCGGGGCGGCGCAGGCGGCAGGCGGCACAGACCCTAGAGGTGCTTCGGGCCGGGTGGCCCGTACGAGGGGGCCGGCGCGGGAGCGTAGGGGGCGGGGGCGTACTGGGACCAGTAGGGGTACGGGCGCGGGCCGGGGACGGGCGGGGGCCAGGGGAGGGGGGCGGACTGGAGGAGGGCGGGCTGGGCCAACGCGCGGTCCCGCCAGAGGTGGTGGAGCAGTTCCGACTCGCGCGCCGCGAAGTCCGGCGGTGCCAGGCCGCGGGTCGCGGCGGACCGCAGGAAGGCGAGGTGGGTGGCGTAGCCGGTGTAGTCGCGCACCGCGCGGGCGCCGGCGTCGCCGTGGTAACGGCGGGCGGTGTCGCGGGCGTCGGCCCTGGTCTGCATCGAGCCGAGCGCGACGGGCTCGCGCGGGTGGAGCCAGCCGGCGGCGGCGTAGGCGGCCAGGTGGGTGCGGATGGTGCGCAGTTCGCCGGCCCGCGCCCAGAAGGCGAGCCAGACGACCAGGCCGAAGACCGGGATCATCACGGCGACGTAGACGGTGAGGAAGCCGACGGGGGACAGCTGCGAGGAGCCGTTCCACGAGCCGTGCAGCACCATCGCGAGCAGCCAGCCGCCGACCGGCGCGATCCACCGCCAGGGGCGCCCCGGGCGGGTGGTGGCCGCGATGGCGAAGCCCAGCCCGGTCATCGAGGTGAACAGCGGGTGCGCGAACGGCGTCATCAGCACCCGGACGAAGAACGTCGCCGCGGTGGTGGAGTCCAGGACGCCGGCGCCCACCGCCTTGTCCTCGCCGAAGGCCGACCCGAGGTAGAGGATGTTCTCGGTGAAGGCGAAGCCGGTGGCGACCAGGCCGCTGAGCACGATGCCGTCGAGCAGCGACTCGATGTGCCGGCGGCGGTAGAGGAAGAGCAGCAGGATCGCGGTGCCCTTGGCGGTCTCCTCGACCAGCGGCGCCACGAAGGTCGCACCCCACCGGTCGGACTGGGTCTGGCTCGCGGACAGCGTCGTGGCCAGCAGCTTGGCGCCGTACTCGTTGGCGAAGAGCGCGACGAGGGTGGCGGCGCACGCCCCCCAGGAGAAGGCGAACACGACATTCTGCCAGGGGCTGGGGGCGACCCGGTCCAGCCACAGGAAGGCCCACACGAGCAGCGGCACCGGCAGCACCGCGAGCGCGAGCCCGACCAGGAACGGCTCGGTGCCTATGTGCTTGCGCACCAGTGCCAGGATGACGACTCCGCACACCGCGAGCGCGGTGAACAGCGCACCGGTGCGCACCGCCCGGCTCTCCCAGAACGGCCGCCGCGGGGCGTAGTGCCAGGAGGCGGGGGCCACCGGTACGTACATCTGCTCGTCGGACCGGCGACCCTCGGGCGGGGAGCCGGGCTCGGGTGAGGACGAGTACGAGTACGTGGCCACCTGTCGACAGTACGGGGCGACTGCCCTGCTCCGCGAGGGTATGGGGGAGGTGGATACGTGTGCTGCCGCCCACGCCGGGGGCGTGCGCGGGTGCGCGCGTGCCCCCTCAGACCCGGGTGAAGAGCAGGTCCCTTACCACGTGCCCCTTGGCGAGGCCTTGGCGCTCGAACTTCGTCATCGGCCGGAAATCGGGCCGCGGCGCGAAACCCGCCGCCGGGTGGGCGTTGGCCAGCTCCGGGGTGGCGCTCAGCACGTCGAGCATCTGCTCGGCGTACGGCTCCCAGTCCGTCGCGCAGTGCACGACGGCGCCGGGCCGCAGCAGCGGTGCGACCAGGGCCAGGAAGGACGGCTGGATCAGCCGGCGCTTGTGGTGCTTGGCCTTGGGCCAGGGATCGGGGAAGTACACCCGCAGCCCGGACAGCGACGCGGGCGGCAGCATGTCGCGCAGCAGCACGATGGCGTCGCCGTTGGCCACCCGTACGTTGGTCAGGCCCGCGCGGTCCGCGAGCGCCAGCAGGTTGCCCTGGCCCGGGGTGTGGACGTCGACGGCCAGGATGCCGGTCGCCGGGTCGGCGGCGGCCATCGCGGCGGTCGCGTCGCCCATCCCGAAGCCGATCTCCAGCACGACCGGCATCCGCGCGGAACCGTAGAGCGCGGCCAGATCCAGCGGGCTGCCGTCCAGCTCGACGCCCCACGTCTCCCAGTGCCGGTCGATCGCGGCCGCCTGCGCCTGCGTGACACGGCCGCGCCGGGCGTGGAAGGAGCGGATGCGGTGCTCGCCGCGCGAACCGGCCGGGTCGGCGGCCGGCCCGTCGGGGAAGCGGGCGCCGGGCACGGCGGGGGCGTGGGCGGTGGGGGTGAGGGGTGAGATGGACACAGTGCGTCCGATTCTACGGGAAGGCTCCGGTCCTACGGGGCTGGTCCTGCCGGCGGACGCCGGTGGCCCGCCGCAGGTCACAGCGCCGCCAGCACCCGCCCGGCCACCTCGCGGCCGATCGGCAGGGCGGCGGTCGCGGCGGGGGAGGGCGCGTTCAGCACGTGCACGAACGGGGGCGAGCCGGCGAAGCGGAAGTCGTCCACGAGGGTGCCGTCGGGCAGCACGGCCTGGGCGCGGACGCCCGCGGGGGCCGGGCGCAGGTCCGCGGGCCGCAGCGCCGGCAGCAGGCGCCTGGCGTTCGCGGTGAAGGCCCGCTTCGACACCGACCGCAGCACCTCGCCTGCCTCCTGCCGCCAGTGCCTGCGGGCGATCCGCCAGGTCCCGGGGTACGCGGCGGTGCCCGCCAGGTCGCGCGGGCGCACGGTCCAGCGGCCGTACCCCTCCCTGGCCAGCGCGGGCACCGCGTTCGGGCCGAGGTGGACACCGCCGTGGACGTCGCGGGTGAGGTGGACGCCGAGGAAGGGGAAGTCGGGGTCGGGGACGGGGTAGACCAGGCCGCGCACCAGCCCGCGGCGGCCCGGCACCAGCTCGTAGAACTCGCCGCGGAAGGGCACGATACGCAGCCCGGGGTCGTCGCCCGCGAGCCGTGCGATGCGGTCGCTGTGCAGACCCGCGCAATTGACCAGCACCTTGGCGCGCAGGGCGGGCCGGGCGGTGCCGCCTTCCGCGGTGACGGTGACCGTGCCGTCCGCGGCCCGCCCGATCGCGGTGACCCGCACGCCGTAGCGGATCGAGCAGCCCGCGTCCGCCGCGAGTCCGGCCAGGGCGGCGGCGACCGCGCGGAAGTCGCAGATGCCGGTGGAGCCGACGTGGATCGCCGCGAGCCCGGCGACCGCGGGCTCGTGCTCGGCGATCTGGATCGGCCCCAACTCCTTGACCGGGATGCCGTGTTCCCGCCCGCGCTGGACGAGCGCGTGCAGCCGGGGCAGTTCCGCCTGCTCGGTGGCCACGATGAGCTTGCCGGTGACCTCGTACGGGATGTTGTGGTCGGCGCAGAACTCCGGCGTCTCGGCGCAACCGGCCAGCGCGTAGCGGGCCTTGAGCGAGCCCGGGCGGTAGTAGATACCGCTGTGGATCACCCCGCTGTTCCGCCCGGTCTGATGCCGTCCGGGTCCCGCCTCCTTCTCGACCACCGCGACACGTAACGCGGGCGCCGCCCGCACCAGGGCGTAGGCGGTCGAGAGCCCGACGATTCCGGCGCCGACGATGACGACGTCGTACACGGTTCGGTCGTTCACGGTGTGCTCGGTCCTGGCCGCGGGCATGGCGGACCTCCTCCCGGGTGCTCGTGATCAACTTACGCGGTGCGCCTCCGGCGGGGGTGAGTCTGCGTACGGCGGCGCCATAGAGCAACCCACTTGCCGTCGTGCTGCGACGGACCGCCGGCCCCTTTCAGGGGCGCGTGGGGGGACCCCAGGCGCCCCTGAAAGCACCCGCTGCGGGGCACCGCCCGAGCCGCCGCGGCCCGCGGGAAAGCGCCCCTGCGCAAGGGGAGCCGCACACCCCCGTGGCCGGGGGAAGAGCGCACCCTTACGCGGGGGAAGGGCGCACCCTTATGCGGGGGAGGCCAGGAGAGGGCGAGCCCGTTCGCGGAGGTCGAGCACGCGCGGCTCGTGCGCGTACGGCTCCAGCCTGTGCAGCAGATCGCGGACGTACTCCGTGGTGCGGGCCGAGGAGATGCGGCCGGCGACCTCGACGGCCTTCACGCCCGCGGCGCACGCGGCGTCGAGATTGCCCGACTCCAGCTCGGCGACGGCCGACACGACCAGCCGCAGCCCGTGCGACCGCACGAACTCCTCCGTCGGCCGTGCCAACGCCTGTTCGGTGAATCGTTGCACCTGCCGCGGTATGCGCAGGTCGCGGTAGCACTCGGCGGCGTCGGCGGCGAGCCGGTCGTAGGAGTAGAAGCCGAGCCAGCTCGGGTCCGTGTCGCCCTCCCTGGCCCGTTCCAGCAGCGCCTCGGCCGCGGCGAGCGAGGCCCCGCAGGCCGCCGCCTCGCCGGCCTTGGCGTGGGCGCGGGCCTCGACGAGGTGGAAGAAGCTCATCGTGCGGGCGGTCGCCAGGCCCCGGTTGCGCTCCAGGGCGGCCTGTGCGAGGTCGACGCCCTCGTCGGCGAAGTTGCGGTAGGTGGCCTGCAGCGACATCGACGCGAGGACGTACCCGCCGAGCGGCACGTCCGCGGCGGCGCGGGCCAGCCGCAGCGCCTGGATGTAGTAGCGCTGTGCGGCCTCCTGCTGGCCGGTGTCGAAGGCCATCCACCCGGCCAGCCGGGTCAGTTCGGCCGTGGCGCCGAAGAGCGCGCGGCCGACGTCGTCGCTGTACGAGCCGAGCAGCAGCGGCGCCGCCTCGACCCGCAGGCACTCCGGCACCATGCCGGAACGCCAGTCGCCGCCGCCGTACTTGGAGTCCCAGCGGCGGGCGTCCTCCGCGGCCTCGCGGAGCTTGGAGACATCGGTGTGCCCGACGTGCGCCATGCCGGGCGCGGGTGCGTCCCTGGCGACCGTGGCGTCCGCCGGAGTGATCAGCCAGCGCGACGCGGGGGTCACGTAAGCGCTCACTGCGAAGGATCCGGCCAAACTCTGCCAGATTCCGGCGCCTCCGGGTCCGCGGCGGCCCGCGAGGTCCAGCCGCCACAGATCGGTGGCCGATTTCACCGCCTCGCCGACGTCGCGCGGGAAGGCGAGGCCCACCTCCGGCGCCGGATCGGCGTCGGCGAGCCCTATCTCGTGCAGCGGCACCGGGCGGCCGAGCTTGCTGCCGATCGCGGCCGCGATCAGGTGCGGCGCGGCGCCCTGCGGCACCATGCCCTTGGCGACCCATCGGGCGACCGACGTCTTGTCATAACGCAGCGTCAGACCGCGTTGCGCGCCCAGGTCGTTGACCCGGCGGGCGAGTCCGGCGTTGCTGATGCCGGCCAGACCGAGAAGGGTGCCGAGTTTCTCGTTCGGCCCGCGGTGTTCTCTGTTCACTGCGGTTCACCTCGTGATGCCGCTGGGGCAGGCCGGCGGGCCTGGTCTGTCGTGGGGGTGTCCCTCCCCTTGAGTCCGATTCAGCCACCGCGGGGGCCTGTTGGCGGCGAGCGCGGTTCCTGTGCCGGATGTCCGAGCCGCACGTACGGGTGCGAACCGGATGCACCCAGCGTAGTTCGCCGCCTCCCGACCGTTAAGGGTCTGGTGTCGGATGGCGCGAATCCAGCCCCTTACCCGAACGCGTCCGTGGCGTGGAAAGTGCTCCGGGCGACCATCTGGTGCGCATCCGGTGATTCGCCGCCGGCGGTGCCCGACTCGGCTGCGGCGGAGGGCTGTTCGCGACAGGCGGCGCGTGCTCCCGGTATATGTGGCCGTGCGCCCGCCTGTGCGCTCTGTGCCGAATCGGCTGCGGGCGGTTGCATGGTGAGTCGTGGGTCGGCCCGTGCTTCCGTCAGGCGGCTATGGCGGGGTGCGGCGGGCCAGCGAGTTCCGCTGCCACAATCCCCGCGGGTGGCGGACCGGCCCGGGGGGCGTTGAGTCGCTTCCCGGGCCGTGTGTCGTGCGCGGGCCACCCACCTTCCCGGGTGCTGCGGCCTCGATCCGCCCGCCGCGCACGGCGGTTGGCGGTACTGAGCGTGCCCCGCGGCGGCCACGCGCGGTAGTCGCGCGGGCTGTCCGCGGTTGCTCCGGGTCGCGACGCGGGCGTGTCGGCGATCTGTGCGAGCGTGATCGGCGGCGTCCCGGACGAAGATCGGCGGCGGAAAACGATCGCAGGAAACGGCCTCGGTTACCCGGCATATCACCCCCGGCATGTGCCGCTGCCGCGGCAAAACTTTGGCGCGAACCCGACGTTTCGGCCGGGCGGCGACTTCCGGGTGTCGTCGCTGTCCGCAACGCCCCGAATACGCACCTCCGGCGGGTGCCGGCCGGCGTTTTTCCGTCGCTGATCCGTTGCGCGTTCGCGCAAATTTGTACCGATCGGCGTCCGCCTCGCTCTGGCCGGCAGGCGTCGGGCGCACGAACCGGCGCACCAGGGAGCACTCATGCGCCTCCTTGCGCGCGTCCACGTGGCAGCATGGTCTTTCGGACGTCAGACGTGGTGGCACGGCGGGGCGAGGCGCGCGCGAGGAAGCGGTGGGTCGGAGCCTGCGCATCGGCTGTCCACAGCCTGTGGAGGCGACGATGCGGTGGTTGGTGGGGTGGAGCAGTGCCACCGCGGTTCCCGTGCCCGGCGACGGTGCCCGGACCCTGCTGCCGGTCGGCGCCCAACTGCTGTGGGGCGATCCCGATCCGCTGTGGGCGGTGGGCGACTGGCGCCCTGACGAGGTCCGGGTGGTCCACGCGGACTCGGCGCACGCGGGCGGCACGTACGGCTCCTCGTCGTACGGCCGGTCGTCCTACGGATCTTCCTCGTACGGCTCGTCCTCCTACGGCGACTCCTCCGGGGGCGGCAACGGGGGTTCGTACGGCGGCGGGCACGGCTCGCGGGCCAACGGCGGTGCCTACGGCGGCGGGACGCAGGGGATCGCGCGGCTCGCGGTGCTCGGGCGATGCGCGGCCAGCGACGCCGAGCTGCGGCTCGGCCTGGTCGCCGCCCGCGGCGGCGCTCTGCGCCACGTCACCGCCTGGCCGGGCAGCTACACCGCCGTCCTCCAACTGGGCCGCCGCATCACCGTGCTGGGCGACCTCGCGGGTGCCCGGCCGGTCTTCCACACCCGCTTCTCGCGCGGCACCGCCTACGCCACCGCCGCCCTGCCGCTCGCCGACCTCGTCGAGGCCGGGCTCGACGTCACCCACCTCGCCGCGCTGCTCGCCTGCCCCGACGCGCCGGAGGCGCTCGGCGACGGGACGCCGTACCTCGGAGTGCGGCGCGTCCCGCCGGGCCACGCTCTGACCCTGCGCGAGGGCACCCCCGAGATCACCGGCTACGAGCCGACCGCCTCGCTCGCCGTCGGCCACCAGCCCGCCACCTCCGCCGACGCCGACGCGGCCATCGCGGCCATACGGGACGCGCTGGTGGAGTCGGTGCGGGCGCGGCTCGCGCAGCCCCGGTTCGTACCGGACGGCACCGGATTCGCCGCCGACGGCGAGGACTTCGGCGGCCTCGTACCCGCGCCAGGGATCGGCGCCGACCTGTCCGGCGGCAGCGCCTCCGCCACGCTGGCACTGCTCGCCGCCGGCCTGCCCGGCATGCCCGGCACCATCCCGGGCGCCCCCGGCTCGCTGGCCGGCGAACGCCTGCTCGCCGTCACCTTCAACGACCTCACCGCCGGGGGACTCCCGCTGCGGGACGGCGAGTTGGCCCGCGCCGGGGAACTGGCCGCCGACCCGCGGCTGCGGCACGTCGTCGTACCGGGCGGCGAAGAGGCCCTGCCCTACGCCGACCTGACCGGCGGCCCGGCCGTACCGCTCACCGACGAGCCCGGCCCCTCGCTGATCGTCGCGGAACGCCACCGGCGCAGGCTCGCCGCGGGCGGCGCCGACCACCTGATCGGCTTCGGCGCCCGGCAGGTCCTCGACGCGCATCCCGCCCGGCTCGCCGACCTGCTCATGGACCGGCGCCGGCGCCATCTCGTACGGCCCGTCGCCGCGTTGACCCGCGCGGGCGGCTCCGCCGCGGCCGGGCCTTCGATGCTCGTGCCCTTGACCGTGCCGATCACCGTCTACCGGGCCGCGCGGCGGCTGGCCCGTACCCCTTATCAACAGGGTGTGGAGGACGCGGCGGCCCTGCTGCTGCGGTACGCCTCCGGCGGGGGTGCGGGTGGCTCGGGCTCCCTGGGCGGCTCCGGTTCCGACGGTCCGATCGGCGCGTCGCTCGCCGCGATGGCCTGGGTCCGGCCGGGACCCGCCGCCCGGTGGCTCACCGGGGAGGCGCTGGCCGAGGTGTCGGTCCGGCTGCAGGACGCCGCGCGGCGGCCGTGGCCGATCGAGCGCCCCGGCGAGCGGCGGGCGCGGGCCGTGCTCGCCCGGCACGCCGCCGACTTCCGCGTCCTGGAGCAGGCCGCCGCCGTCCCCAGCCAGCGGCTGCACGCTCCGTACCTCGACAACGCCGTCGTCCGCGCCGCCCGCGCCCTGCCTGGCGCCCTGCGCGTACGGCCCGGGGCGCGCGCCGACATCCTGCGGGACGTGCTCGCCAGCGCCGGGGTGCGCTCGCTGCCGGCCGGCTGGGGCGCCGCCTCGCACTCCTCCGCCGCGGCGGCCGCCGCCCGGGTCGGCGTGCGGTCGGCGGTCGACCCGCTGGTCGAGCTGTTCGAGGCGCCGCTGCTCGCGGACGCGGGCCTGGTGGACGCGCGGGTCGTACGGGACGCCCTGCGCTCCGCGGCGACCGCGCCTGCGGCGCCGCTCGACGGGCTGGGCGAGCTGGTCGCCGTCGAGCTGTGGCTGCGGAGGTTGCTGGCGCGGCGGGGGTCGTGCTGGACCGGTACGGAGTCGCCTGCGCGGCGGGCGGTTGCGGGCGGGGTGCAGCGGCTTTCGCTGTGAGGGTTTCCCGCCCCCCACCCGCGCGGGTGGGCGGTCGGGTGCGGGTGCCGCCTGTGGATGGGTCCCGCTCCGGGGGTATCTCCTCGGCCTGCGCGCCTCGGCCCTTCCCGAACGTCCCAGCGGGAGTGGTGCGCACGCCTGCAGGGACACCCCCGGATCGTCCCCTCCCCGCCGTCGGCGGCCTGCCGTTTCGCGGTGGCTGAGGGGCTAGGCGCGGGCGCGTTGGGTTGCCGCGATGCACAGGAGCACCGCCACCGCCGTGAGCGGCGCCGCCGGCGGGACGTGCTCGCTCAGCAGGAGGGCGGACCAGACCAGTGTCAGGAGGGGCTGGGCCAGCTGGAGTTGGCTGGCGCGGGCGACGCCGATGAGGGCCATCCCGCGGTACCAGAGGACGAAGCCGCCGAACTGCGAGATCCCGGCGATGTAGAGGAGGCCGGTCACCGCTCGGCCGGTGGGGTGGGAAGGCTCGGCGGGCCAGGCCGCCAGGGCCGTCGCGGCGGTGACGGGGAGGGCCGCCACGACGGCCCAGGCGATGACCTGCCACCCGGGCATGTGCCGGGAGAGCCGGCCCCCTTCGGCGTAGCCGGCGGCGCAGATCAGGAGGGCCGCGAAGAGGTAGAGGTCGGCGAGGGACGGTGCGCCGTGGCTCTGCTGGAGCGTGAAGGCGATGACGGCGACCGCCCCGGCCACCGCGCCGAACCAGAAGAGCCGGGAGGGCCGCTCCCCGGTGAGCGCCACCGACATCACGGCGGTCGCCAGCGGCAGCAGGCCGATGACGACGGCGGAGTGCGCCGTCGAGGACGCCCGCAGCGCGAGGGTGGTGAGCAGCGGGAAGCCGATGACGCACCCGGCGGCGACGGTGAGCAGGCCGCGCCAGTGGCGGCGTTCGGGCACGGGGACGCGCTGGGCGGCGAGGCAGCCGAGGGCCAGGAGTGCCGCGAGGACGCCGCGCAGCCCGGTGGACGTCCAGGGGCCGAAGCCGTCGAGGGACCAGGCGGTGGCGGGGAAGCTGAAGGAGAAGCCGAGGACGCCGAGCGCGGCGAGCGCGGTTCCGTGGTTCGCTGCTATCTGGGGGGCGGCAGTAGCGCTATCCTGTGCTGTCATGAATGAGGGTAGCAGTGTGACGCATTTGCTCGGCGTTCTGCGGGCCGAGCTTGCGCGCTATCCGGAAGGCGGGAGGCTGCCGTCCAGCCGTGCGTTGATGGAGCAGCACCGGGTCAGCCCGGTGACGGTGTCGCGGGCGATCGCGGCGCTGGTCGCCGAGGGCGCGGTGGTCTCCCGGCCCGGTGCCGGTGTCTTCCGGGCGAAGGTGATGGCGGCGGCGCCGTCGCAGGGGGACCTGTCGTGGCAGGAGGTCGCGCTCAGCGCCGGGCCGCGCCGGCCCAGGGTCGCCGACTCCGGCGGCGTACTGGCCACCCTCGCGGTGCCGCCGGCCGGGGTGATCGACCTGGTCGGCGGGTATCTGCACCCCTCGCTTCAACCGGAGCGAGCGCTGGCCGCGGCGCTGGCGAGGGCGGGGCGGCGGCCGGGGACGTGGGACCGGCCGCCGGTCGAGGGGCTCGCCGAACTGCGGGACTGGTTCGCGCGGGACATCGCGGGGGCGGGCTCCGCGCTCGGCGGGGCGGACGTCCTGGTCACCGCGGGCGGGCAGAGCGCGCTCAGCACGGTACTGCGGGCGCTGGTCGCCCCCGGGGCGCCGGTGCTGGTGGAGTCGCCCACGTATCCGGGGACGCTGGCCGTCGCCCGGGCGGCGGGGCTGCGGCCCGTACCGGTGCCGGTCGACGCCGACGGAGTGCGTACGGACCTGCTCGCGGACGCCTTCCGGGCCACCGGGGCGCGGGCGTTCGTGTGCCAGCCGCTCTTCCACAACCCCACCGGTGCCTGCCTGTCCGCCGAGCGGCGGCACGAGGTGCTGCGGGTCGCCCGGGAGGCGGGGGCCTTCGTGGTCGAGGACGACTTCGCCCGCCGCCTCGTCCACGCCGACGCCCCCGCCCTGCCGCGACCGCTGGCCGCCGACGACCCCGACGGTGTGGTGGTGCACGTGCGGTCGCTGACCAAGGCCACCTCACCCAGCCTGCGGGTCGGTGCGCTGACCGCGCGGGGGCCTGCCATGGACAGGCTGCGGGCCGGGCAGGTCGTCGACAGCTTCTTCGTGCCCCGCCCGCTGCAGGAGACCGCCCTCGAACTCGTCGGCTCGCCCGCCTGGCGGACCCACCTGCGGGCGCTGCCCGCCGCCCTGCGCGACCGGCGCGGCGCGACGGCCGAGGCCCTGCAGCGCGAACTGCCCGGCGTACGGCTACGGGTCCCGTACGGCGGCTACCACCTGTGGCTGCGGCTCCCGGACGGCACCGACGAGGCCGCGCTGGCCGCCGCCGCCCTGCACGCCGGCGTCGCCGTCACCCCCGGCCGCCCCTACTTCCCCGCCGAGCCGCCGGCGCCGCACCTGCGGCTGAGCTACACCAGCGCGGTGAGCACCGAGCAGCTGCGGGAGGGCGTCCACCGGCTGCGGCAGGCATACGATCGGGTCTGACCGCCGTGCCGAACGGACGCCGGCGGCGAAGGGAGCACGCGGTGACCGTATGGGACGACGTGGTCGGCCAGCCCCATGTGGTGGCCGAGCTGTCCGCGGCCGCGACGGACGCCGACGCCCTGGTGACGTCCGGCGGCGCCGGGTCGCGTATGACCCACGCCTGGCTCTTCACCGGCCCTCCCGGCTCCGGCCGCTCGACCGCCGCCCGCGCCTTCGCCGCGGCACTCCAGTGCGTCAGCCCGGACCGCGCGCTGGGCGCCGCACCCGGGTGCGGCTTCTGCGACGGCTGCCACACGACGCTGGTCGGTACGCACGCCGACGTCGAGTTCGTCCGCACCGACCTGCTGTCCATCGGCGTCAAGGACACCCGCGACCTGGTGCGGCGGGCGGCGCTGTCGCCGGCCGGCGGCCGCTGGCAGGTGATCGTCCTCGAAGACGCCGACCGGCTGACCGAGGGCGCGGCCAACGTCCTGCTCAAGGCCGTCGAGGAGCCGGCGCCGCGCACCGTCTGGCTGCTGTGCGCGCCCTCGGTCGAGGACGCCCTGCCGACGATCCGCTCGCGCTGCAGGCTGCTCAGCCTGCGCACGCCGTCCGTGGAGTCGGTCGCCGACGTGCTGACCCGCCGGGACGGTATCGCCCCGGGGCTCGCGGCCGACGTCGCCCGGGCCACCCAGGGCCACATCGGGCGGGCCAGGCGGCTGGCCACCGACGAGTCGGCGCGGGAGCGCCGGGCGGCGGTACTGCGGCTGCCGCTGCGGGTCGCCGACATCGGCGGCTGCCTGCGCGCGGCCCAGGAACTCGTCGACGCGGCCGCCGAGGACGCCAAGGCGGTCGCCGAAGGCGTCGACGCCAAGGAGACGGAGGAGCTGCGGGCCGCGCTCGGCGCGTCCGCCGGTGCGGGCAGCCGGATGCCGCGCGGCACCGCGGGCGCCATGAAGGAACTCGCCGACCGCCAGAAGCGCCGCTCCACGCGCACCCAGCGCGACTCCCTCGACCTCGCTCTCACCGACCTCGCCTCCTTCTACCGTGATGTGCTCACCGTCCAGTTCGGTACGGGCGAGCGCATCGCCAACACCGAGGTCGGTGACGGGATCAGGCAGATCGCCGCCACCTCCCGGCCCGAGCACAGCCTGCGGCGGCTCGAGGCGGTTCTCGCCTGCCGCGAGGCCCTCGACCGCAACGTCGCCCCGCTCCTCGCCGTCGAGGCGATGACCCTCGCCCTCCGGGCCGGCTGACTCCCGCCCTTCACCTCCCTTCACACGGGCTGGGCCGGCCCCCTCCTGCGGGCCCGCCGGCCCGCTCTCCGCCGGCGGGGTGGCCCGCTCCCTTCGCGCGGCCTCCCTCCCTCCCTCCGTGCGGGTCGGCGTCCGCGCGCCTGATGGTTGCCCCCTCTACAAGGCCGCCGCACGGCCACCGCGGCCTGCGCTTGGGCGCCCCCTGACGAAGGGGCGCCCCCCACCCGCCGCGGCCGGCGGATGGGCGCCGCCCGCGGGCGGGATGAGGCGTTCGGGTGATCGCGGCGGTGTGAACGCAACGGCTGCCGGGGCTGGGGCGGTCGCCGTTGCAAGGTGCAGGCAGTGGTCCTGCCCGCTGTCGTCCCCCGCGGGGCCGCAACCGTCCCGAGGGGGTTGTCGTGGCTGACGTCGTGCGGTCCGTAACGGTGGTGCTGGCCGCTGCCTCGGCCGTGCTGCTCGGGCATCGCGCGCTGCGCCACTGGTGGGCCGAGCGGGCCGGGCGGGCGTACGAGCTGCCCGTGGACCGTACCGGCACCGCCCTGCGCGCGGGCGCCGCCGGGGCTGCGGCGCTGCTGGCCGCAGCGCTGGCCGTACCGCTTGTCCTCGGCGGCGCCGGCGGGCAGGACGGGACCGGCACCGGGACGGCCGCACCCGCACCCGTCGTCGTACCGTCACCGCCGGCCCGTACGCCGGAGCCCGCCCCGCCGCCGCCCGAGGTGCGCACCCTCGGGCACCCGGCGGGCGGCACCCTCGACCAGCTGCAGGACGGCACCCGGGTGTGGCTCCCGCCGCAGTACACCTCGCCGAAGGCGGCCGGCATCGGCTTCCCGGTCGTCGTCGCCCACGTCCCCGCCACCGCGGACCCTGACCTCTACGGCGGCTTCGCCCTCGCCACCAAGCGCGGGCTCTCCGACTCCTTCGTGCTCGTGCTGCCCACCGGCTGCGCCCATGACTCCGCCCATGACTCCGCCCGCGACGCCGCCGCCGTCGCCGAAGCCGAGCGCCGTTACCGCGTACTGACCACCCGTACCGCCACCGGCGTCATCGGGGTCGGCGCCGACGCCCCTTGCGCCGTACGCGAAGCACTTGCCACCACGGGCCGCTACGCGGCCGCCGCCGGGATCTCCGGTCTGTATCCACCTCTGGCCCCCTCACCACTTCCGCACCCCTCCTTGTTGCTCGCCACCACCTCCGGTGAGACCGCCGCCGGCGCCGCCGCCCTGCGGCTGCGCGACGCCCTGCACCCGCACGGCGACGAGGTACGCGTCATCGACGGCGTCGCCGCCCACCGTGAACTCTTCGCCCTGATCGCCGGCTACCTGACGGAGAAGCTCGACGGCCCCGCCAGGACCGTCACCCCGCCGTCGCAGTCACCGTCGCCGTCCCCATCCCTGGCCCCCTCGCCGGCCGCATCCCCGATCCCCTCACTGCCGCCGCACGCCGGTTCGACCGGCCTGCCACCCGTATCCCCGCCCTCACTCGCCCCCCGCTCTCCTCTCCCTCCCCTCATCTCCCGCGCCCCCTCCACGGCCCCATCGACTGCCTACCCACCCCACACCGCACCGCAATCCCGCAAACCGCCGCAAAGCTCGTAATCACTCATTAGGGGACACCGTTCCCGGCTGCCCCCGCCCTCAGCCGGTTACGCTCGCACCCATCCGACGGGAGGACCTGAGCAGCCGATGCACTCCAAGCACCCCACGCGCCCGCTCCGTTTCCCGGCCACCGTGATCGCGGTGACCGGGCTGCTGCTGTCGGCCTGTTCCGGCGGCACCGGCCACCAGGCCGCCGCCACCGCCTCCGCCACACCCCCCTCCGGGCCGGCCGCGGCCGCGGCCCCCGCCCCGTCCGACACCGCGTCGCCGGCCGCCACGGCCACCCTCGCCCCGCTCCCGGCCGCCACCCCCGCCGACCTGGAGCCGTACTACAAGCAGAAGCTCGCCTGGCGCTCCTGCGGCGTCCCGGAGTTCGAGTGCGCGGCCATGAAGGTCCCGCTCGACTACGCCCACCCCGTCGCCGCCGACGACCTCAAGCTCGCCGTCGCCCGCAAGAAGGCCGCAGGCCCCGGCAAACGCCTCGGCTCGCTGCTGGTCAACCCCGGCGGCCCCGGCGGCTCCGCCATCGACTACCTGCAGTACGCGGCCAGCGGCTACCCCGCCGCCGTCACCGCCCGCTACGACATGGCCGCCGTCGACCCGCGCGGCGTCGCCCGCAGCGAGCCCGTCAAGTGCCTCACCGACAAGCAGATGGACGCGTACACGGCCGTCGACTCCACCCCCGACGACACCGCGGAGACCGACAAGCTCGCCGCCGCCGACCGCACCTTCGCCGCCGGCTGCAAGAAAATGTCCGCGGGCCTCATCGGCCACGTCTCGACCGTCGACTCGGCCCGCGACATGGACGTCATGCGCCAGCTGCTCGGCGACGCCAAGCTCAACTACGTCGGCAAGTCCTACGGCACCTTCCTCGGCGCCACCTACGCCGGGCTCTTCCCCCAGCGCGTCGGCCGGCTGGTGCTCGACGGCGCCATGGACCCCTCGGTGAACGCCCTGGAAAGTAGCCGCGCCCAGGCCGGCGGCTTCGAGATCGCCTTCAACGCCTTCGCCCGCGACTGCGTCAAACGCTCCGACTGCCCCCTCGGCCGCACCTCCGCCGCGGACGCCGGCACCCGCCTCGACGCCCTCTTCGCCCGCCTGGACAAGCACCCGCTCCCCACCGGCACCGAGCGCCCCCTCAGCGAGGCGCTCGGCACCACCGGCGTGATCGCCGCGATGTACGACCAGGAGGCCTGGCCCGCCCTGCGCGGCGCGCTGATCAGCGCGAACAAGGGCGACGGCGCCCCGCTGCTGCAGCTCTCCGACAGCTACTACGAGCGCGACGACGCCGGTAAGTACAGCAACCTGATGTACGCCAACGCCGCCGTGAACTGCCTCGACCTCCCCGCGGCCTTCCACTCCCCGGCCGACGTCAAGAAGGCGGTGCCCAGCTTCCGCGCCGCCTCTCCCCACTTCGGCACCGCGCTGGCCTGGTCCTCGCTGATCTGCGGCTACTGGCCGCTGGCCGCCACCGGCCACCCCGAACGCATCCAGGCCAAGGGCGCCGCCCCGATCCTGGTCGTCGGCACCATCCGCGACCCGGCCACCCCCTACGCCTGGGCGAAGTCCCTCGCCGCCCAGCTCTCCTCCGGCCACCTCCTCACCTACGACGGCGACGGCCACACCGCCTACGCCCGCGGCTCCACCTGCATCGACACCGCCGTCAACGCCTACCTCCTGTCCGGCACCGTCCCCCCGTCCGGCAAGAAGTGCACCTGACCTGCACCCTTCCAAGATCCCCACCCGGTCAGGACCACCCCCCGCAACCCTGTAGACTTGCCCCCGCTGCGACTGCCACCCTTGGCCTCGAGCGCGCAGCACGCCGCCTTAGCTCAGTTGGCCAGAGCAACGCACTCGTAATGCGTAGGTCTCGGGTTCGAATCCCGAAGGCGGCTCCCGGAAGACCCCAGGACTCACTCGCCGTGACCTGGGGTTTTTCCTTTTCCGGGGCACGCTACGTCCGGCCGCTCGGATCCCGGTGAACGGCTTGCGTGAGCGATGCGTGAGCGGAGCGCTTTTGGATCTAGCTCCTGGGCTTCTTCCTTCTGGCCTTCTTCTTGGCCTTGGCCTGGGCCTCCTTCGCCTTCTTGGTGGCCTTCCGGGTCTGCTCCGCCTCGGCCCTGCGCTGAAGTGGGACGAGCTTGGCGGTGGCCTCGGCGGCGCTCTTGCCGACCTGGGGGAGGACGCTCTGGTAGATGTCCCGCGTGATCCGCGTGTCGCTATGGCCGAGGGTGTCGGAGACGACCTTCACATCGACGCCGGCGGCGAGCATTAGCGTGGCGGCGCCGTGGCGGAGGTCATGCAGCCGTATCGGCGGGAGAGCGGAGGCGGCGACGAGCCGTTCGAACAGGTCGGTGACCTTGCCGGGGTGCAGCCAAGAGCCGTCCTCCTGCGTGAAGACGAGGCCGGTGTCCACCCAGGCCGAGGCCCATTCCTCGCGGTCGGCCTCCTGCCGCTCGCGGTGCCGCTTCAGCACCTCCACGGTGTCGTCGTCGAGCGCTATGACGCGGAAGCCGCTGTCCGTCTTGGGCTCGGACGTCTCGACCTGCCAGCCGTCCTGGACGAGTTGGGCTGAGACGGTGAGGGAGTGCGCATCAAGGTTGGTCTCCGACCAGGGTTGCCCGCAGGCCTCACCGCGCCGCAGCCCGCGGAAGGCGATGAGGTGCCACATGGCGTACAGCCGGTCCTCGGCGACGGAGTCGAGGAAGGCGCCGGTCTGCTGGGGCGTCCAGACCATGACGGGGGAGGGCTTCTCGCCGCCCCTGCGCCACTTTTCGACCCGCTCGTTCGTCCACACAAGGGCCTTGGGCTTGCGTACAGGGTCGATCTCGACGTGGGCCGCGGGGTTGAAGGTGATGATCTGCTGGCTGATGGCGTCGTTGAGTGCCGCCCGCAGGGTGGCCTTGACGTGGAGCCGCGTCGCCGGACCGGTCACCCGCCGAATCGCCGGCATGGCGTCGATCGCTTCCTTCATCGCCTTGCGGCGCGCGCGGTGTTCAGCGCCCTTCCACGGAACGGTGGCCAGTTCCGCGACCGCTGCCTTCCGCTGGGCGTTCTGTTCCAGGACCTCGGCGTTGGCGTCGGCGATGGCGGTGAACATGTCGCTCAGGTGGCTGACCCGCAGCCGGTCGAGCCGGTGGTGCCCGATGCGCGGCTTGAGGTGGACGCGGACGTCGGTCTCATAGCGGCTGATGCCCGACCTGCGTATGCGCTTCGCTGCGAGCCACTGGTCCAGCCATTCGCCTACGGTGATACGCCCGATGAGATCCTGGCCGGACTTCAGCCGCCGTCGCGTCTCTTCGACGTCGGGGAGCGGCGCCTTCTCTTCGCTGACCTCCGCCAGCATGGCCGCGATCAGGGCGATGCCTTCGGGGTCGTCCGTCTCGGCCAGGCCGAGGAGTGCGCGTACGTGGTCGAGGTCCGCTTGGGCGGCCTTGAGCGTCTCGTAGCCGGCGCGGTTGAAGGCGCGGCGGGAACCGTCCGGGCGAGGCGGGAGTTCCTGGCGTATGGAGTAGGAGCCGTGCTTCCGAGTGGTGAGCTTGGGGCAGTTCTTGCCCAGCGGCCTGCCCGTCTTGGAGTCGCGGCAGTAGCAGCGGCGGTGGGTGGAGCCCTTCAAATGCTGTCCTTTCCGTCGGGGATATCGGCAGTGAGTGCTTCGAGTCCTGGGGGCAAGTTCCCCGATGGACCGAGGATGCGTTGGAGGCGCGAGCGCGTGGTCTGAAGATGGGCGGCTGCTGTTTCGAGGCGCTTGATGGCTTGTTCCTCGCCGCGCTGGGCTTGTGCGCGCATCTTCGGGTCGGTGGCGATTTCCGCGTCGTGGCGATAGTTGCCCATGGCATTCCACGCGGTGAAGGCGACGGCTTCTTGGCGTCGGTACTCGTGGAAGGCGTTAACGAGAGCTGCGTCCTGGCCCTCGCCGGATTCCCCGACGAACCAACTCATCGCGTCCCAGGGGGAGGTGGGGTACTGGAGGGGTAGGCGTTGCAGTTCGCGGACGTGTCCCAACGGGTAGATCAGCAGCGCGGGGTGGGTGTCGAGTGCCTCCGCGAGCACGATGACGTCAACGAGCGGGAGTACGGAGCGGCGCCCGGACTCCATGTTGGCGATCACGTTGCGGGGGATCGGGTGACCGATCGCCGCGCAGGCGTCCGCTAGTTCCTGTGCGCTCATGCCTCGCTCCTTCCTGCGGCGTCGGACTTCGGCTGCGACGGTCGTCATCAGTTGATCGGTCCACTCCGGTACGTCGTCGTTCTCCTCCTCGTCCTCGTAGTAGTCGGCCTCTTCATCTTCGGAATCAATCTGTGTCACAGAGACACAATACCTTCGCCAAGATAGTTTCTGCAGCTGGGAGAACGAGCACCAGACGGTGTTCGCCGAGAGCTCCATGAAACGAGCGGAGTAGTGCATGGGTGTGGCCGATACGGCCCGTCCGATAACGAGGGGAATGAGCCGGGCCGAACTGCTGGCACTGCCGGCAGCAGTTGACCTGGAGACAGCGAACCGGGCGCTGGGCCTGGGCCGCAGCAAGGGCTACGAGTTGGCGAAGAGGGGCGAGTACCCGTGCCGGCTGCTGCGGCTGGGCAACTCCTACCGAGTGGTGACCGCCGAACTGCAGGCCCTGCTCGGCCTGGCGGCGTGAGCTCCATTCCCTCACCCCGTGCGATGCCCCCAACAACCAACCCTGGCGGGAAGGGCGGTCCAGCCCGCACCCGCCCTTCGAGGAGTGATGCATGCCCCGTACGACTCCAGGCGCCGAAGGCGCATCCCCGCACCAGCCCTGGCCGCCGGTCGCGGTACCGGGTGAGCCAGGCCGGGTCACCAGCGGACCACTGGCCGAGGCGAACGGTCTGGTCGGTGAGCGGTCCAAGGAGCAGCGGACCACTGAGGTGCTGGGCCAGCGGACCAGCGGTGTCTGGTCCGCTCACAGAGAGATTGGTCCCGCGGGCGACCGGACCGAAGGTCCGCAGACCGGGGACCGAACCGGTAGCGAGCGGCCGGTGGCCGGACCAGCGGGAAGTGGGGACCGCGACGGGGACCGACCATGGTCCCCGCAGGTCACGACCCCGGAAGCAGGGGACCACGGTGGTCCGGCGCCCGATCTGCTGACCGAGGGTTCCGGTCAGCGGACCGGAGGTGACGAGGCCGGGGGACCGGCCGGTTCGGACCAGGCGGCTGCGGACCGGCCCGACGGAACCGGGGGACCAAGCCGCGGACCAGCGGACCAGACCTGGGGACCGGACCGGCCCGTCGGGGACCACCCTGTTGGTGAGGGAGCGGGGTTGCTGGATGAGCTGCGGTCGGCGGTGGCCCGGTATGTGGTGGCGCCGAGTCCGGAGGCGTTTGACGCGATCACGTTGTGGATCGCGGCGTCACATCTGCAACCGGCATGGCAGCACGCACCGCGGCTGGCGATCGTGGCGCCGACGAAGGCGTGCGGGAAGTCGCGGCTGCTGGACGTGTTGCACGAGACGGTCCACGCCCCGTTCATCACGGTGAACTCGACTCCGGCAGCGATCTTCCGGTCGATCACGGAGGAGCCGCCAACACTACTGGTGGACGAGGCCGACACGATCTTCGGCAGCGTGAAGGTGGCGGAGAAGAACGAGGAGATGCGGGGTCTGCTCAACGCCGGTCACCAGCGCAACCGCCCCACGACCCGGGTGATGGGGCCGGAGCACAAGGCTGTGAGGTTCCCGACGTTCGCGATGGCGGCGATCGCCGGGATCGGAGACCTGCCCGACACGATCATGGACCGGGCTGTCATCATCCGGATGCGAAAGCGCCTGGAGACCGAGCACGTGGACGACTTCCGCACCCGCACCGACATCCCGTTCCTGCAGGCGGTGCGGGACCGGCTCGCGGACTGGCTGGGCCCCCTGCTGGAAGAGGCATCTGAGTTGATCCCTGCGATGCCGGTGCGGGACCGGGCAGCGGACACGTGGGAGCCACTGGTCGCGGTCGCCGACCTGGCCGGCGGTGCGTGGCCGCAGCGGGCGCGCACGGCGTGCCGGGTGATGACGGAGCGGGAGAAGGGCAACGAGCAGGACCGGGGTGCCAAGGTCCGGATCCTGGCGGACCTGCGGGGCGCGTTCGCCCGGCACGGCGACCCACCCCTGCTGGCCACGGAGACGCTTTTGCACGCCCTCAACGCCGACCCCGAAGCGCCCTGGCATGAACAAGGCCCGGCCGGACTGACCGCCCGCAAACTCCAGATCCTGCTGGCGGACTACGAGATCCACCCCGCCAACCGCCGCTTCCCCGATGGCACCCAGCGCCGTGGCTACGCCAGGGCCGATTTCATCGACCCCTGGAACCGCTACTGCCCCCTGCCTGAACACACCGCCCCTACCGTTCCTGAAGCCGAGCCGCCCCTACCCCTCGCCCTCGCCGAGGCAGCCGGGAATGACGTTCAGGCCCGGGTGACATCACTCCCGGAGGCCAGGCCCAAGTTGCCGGGTTCGGGCAGACCCCCACCGCCACCACCCTCGCCTGGTACGGGTCCGCGCCGCTGACAGGCGGTCGACTCTCCTCGACCCGCATCACCCGTCCCGCCGCAGGTCAGCGTGGGACGGGTGGCCCGGGTGTGACGGGTCGACCCGTACCAGGACGATGACCCGTACCTGCCCTGACCAGCCCCGCAACGGGTGGGACACGTCGCTGATGGTCGACCCACCGCCCGAATCGAGAGGAGCAAGATATAGCGAGAGCATTGCTCTCGCAGGCCCCCGCGAGCGGGAGCAAGATATCTGCGAAGACACTCTTCGCCGCTGGCGAAGGCGCCTTCGCCGAATCCCGCCCCGGGGGTGGCGGGACCGGACCTCTCGGAGGTCCCTGGGCCAAGCAGTGCCCGACGTCTCCCGCCTGACAGCGCGCGAAGCGACCTCTCCTTCGTCCGACCGACGCGATGCGTCCGTTGCGCCGCCCACCACGCGCCCTGCACATTCACTCTCCTGAACCACCACACACGAGGAGTTCCTTGCCCCAGTCCAACATCCGCCTCGACGTCGTCACTCTCCTGTGCGACGCGGACTTCCGCCGCCGTCCTGACACCAACCGGTGGTCCCACCTCGGCGGCCGGCCGTTCACGAAGGCCGAGCAGGCCCTCGCCTTCAGCGCCACCCGGGAGGAGTTCACGATCGCCGCTGACCAGATCAAGCGCGAAGGCGACTACCGGCGTGAGTATCAGGAAGCAGTCGAAGCCCTGCCCAAGCTGCTGCTTCCCTACTTCGGCCAGCTTCCGACCGGTGCCACTGTCAGCGACGTGGCGCCGCTGCTGAGCGACGAGGACCGTGCCGAATACCTCCGGCTCCGCGAGGCGCTCGCCCCAGACGGCTACCTCTTCGCCAGCACCGACGAGTAGCCGGACGAGGGCACGTGTGCCGCAGACATCGTGAGCTGTGACTGACACAACTTCCTTCGGCGGCGGTCGTTCCCCACGACGACCGCCGCCCTTCGCGTCGGTGTGCGACCGGAGCTGACCTGACCGACGGCGAACGGCTGCTGGCCGTCGATGACAACGCCGACTACCGGTGACACTTGCGAAGTCGCACGCCGCGTTGCGACGGTCCTCCTGGACGCCTGCCAGCGCCTCGCCGATCAGCAGGCCGCTGTTCGTGCGGCTCTCGCTGACAACGGTCGCTCCATTCACGACTTCGCCCGTCTCGCGGAGTACCAGGCTGCCATCGCCGACTTTCACCACCGCGTCACCGCCGAGGCCACCGCGTTCGTCACCCGCCGACTGCCGTAAAGCCGTGCGACCGGCGCGGCACTGGCCCTCGGCACAGCCGCCCGCTCCGGATTCCCGCCGGAGCAGGTGACGGCAGCGGTCAGTAATCAGCGGTCACGCTTGCGCTCCAGGAAGACGACCGGGCAGTTCAGCGTCTGGGCGATGCGGGCCAGATTGGCAGGAGTGGCGTTACGCCAGCCGGATTCGATCTCACCGACGAGCTGTTCGGAGACGCCGACGGCCTGGGCGAGGGCACGTTTGGTCAGACCGGCTTTCTCTCGCGCCCAGGTGACGGCTTCCGGTTCGTGATGGAGCCTTCGGGGACGGCTCCGGGCGCGCGGTGCCACAGCGACTCCCAAGGGTCGAAGGATGACTGGACGGAACGGCTACGCGGCCGCGGCAAGGCCGGTGGGCTCAAGTGGTCGGGTCGCTCAGATCGATCACGGTGAAATCGGTCAGCGTCATGAGGAGTTGGCTGGCCCGTGTCCAGGACAGGCGAGGGTCGCCCAGGCGAACGGCCGCGGCGTCGTACACGCGGGGGCCGGACAGGGTCCCCTGGTAGACAGCGCCTTGGACGCCGTAGAAGGTGAAGGCGGAGGCCCGCACAGCCACGTATCGGGCTCGTAGGTGGACGCAGGACCGTACGGCCTGGTGGGCGCAGGGGCGGCAGACCGGCGGGTGGGCGGTGTGTTCGGCTCCGGGCCTCAGGTCGTCGGCCGGGGCGTCGAGGAGCCAGAGCACGCCCTCGGCGGTGCGGTCGGCCGGCCCGCCGCAGACCTGGCACCGCAGCCCCGCCATACACAACCGCTGCCGCAGACTGTGCACCTTCCCGTACTCGGGCACACCACGACCGGGCTGGGAAGGAGTCCTGCTCCACAGAATCCCGTACGAGTCCCGGTCGAACGACCGCTCGTTCGCATAGCCGATCCCCCGAAGGCCCCGACGGAGCACCACCGGCATGTCCCCGTCCCGCTCCCCGCTCCACTGCGCGATGAACGGCACCGCGCTCCGCTGGGACCCGTGCGATTGCGCCTTGCTCTGGGCTCCTCCGAGCCGGTGCGTCGGCGTTCGGGCAACGTGTCGCGTGTTCATGAACAGGCGCTTTCTGGTGGAAGGTGTGCGGCTGTGTCACAGCTGGAGCGGTCCGGCGTGATTGGCGGACTGCGGAGCTGGCGCGAATTGCGATACGGCGAGCGGATCGAAAAACGCGCCTGAGCCAGGCGACTGGCGAGGCACTTCAACCTGCCCGCTCCGTCGCTCCTTGGGCCGTTGCGGCGCGGAAGCACGGCCGATGTCCTGCGTCCACCTCGGCAAGCCGGCCCGGTACGGGCTGCGGATTGCTGGGTGCCGGAAAGGCTGCCGCGAGGCTGTGTGAACTTCCGGCGCTGCCCTCAGAGAGGAGCGGTACCTCGGCCCACACGACCTTGCCCAGGTCCGGCTGGCAGCGGTAGTGGCCCCATCGGGTGCTCAGGCTTGCCACGAGGAAGATGCCTCTTCCTCCTGCTGCTTCGACGTCGACCGCCTTCAACCGAGGTGGGGTCGGATCTCGGTCCCGTACCGAGATCCGCACCATCGAGTCGGTGGCCTCCAGCACCAGCTCGACGTTGCTGACAAGCTCCGGGCCTGACGGAAGCAAGTCCGCCGCCTTCCCCGTGTGACGGATCGCGTTGGTGACCAGCTCGGACACCACGAGGCGGGTCGTCTCGACGGTCTCCTCGGAGCACACCCCCCAGCCCCGCAGCACGTCCGCGACGTGCCGTCGAGCCGAGGCGGGCGAACTGGGCGTATCCGTCAACGTCAGGGTGCTGATCATGGATGATGCCTGGGACACGACGTACCTCCCGGTCGGAGGGGAGCGTTCGGCTGCTGGCTGTCGACTCGTTCTCGATTCGGGTCGCCCCGCCCGGAGGCGAGGCGGATCGTCGGCACACGGACCGGCGACAGCCTCGCCGTAGGTCCTTGAAGTGGTAGGCATCCACAGAACCGTCTCGGCATCGCCCGCAGCAGGGGCAACAGGGGGTGTAATCAGGCAGGAGGGGATGCAGGAAGGCACCAGGAGGAAGCGATGTCCACCATTAGGGAGACCAGCGCAGCGGGCGGGCGGGGCGGTCGCTTCGATGGGCGCCGAATGGTGGTGACCGGTGGTTCCCGAGGTCTTGGAGAGCAGGTGGTCCGGCTGCTGCTCTCCGAGGGAGCCTGTGTCGCGACCTGCGGGCGGACGGCCGACCATCTTGACGTCCTGCGTGACGCTCTCGCACCCTCCGACCGGCATCGACTGGTCACGCGTGTCCTCGACGTCGTCGAAGCAGGAGCTGTCGAGACCTTCGTCGCGGAAGCCGCCGAGGAACTGGGCGGCCTGGACGGTGCAGTCGCGAGCGCCGGCGGAGCGCGGGGCCGCGGTTTGGGCGAGGCCACGCATCAGGACTGGTTGGCGACCTGGGAGATGAACGCGGGCCACGCCGCCCGGCTCGTCGGGGCGGCGGCTCCCCACCTGCGGGCAGCTGGCGGCGGGTCCGTGGTGGTGGTCTCGTCGATCTCCGGCTCCCGGCCTGGTCCCCAGGCACAGTACGGATCCGCCAAGGCCGCTCAGATCCACATGGTGTCGTCCCTGGCGCGGGAGCTAGGTGCCGACGGCATCAGGGTGAACGCCGTCAGCCCGGGGTCGATGCTCATCCGGGGAAAGCGTTGGGACCGGATACGGGAGGAGGACCCGGCCGCCTTCGATCGGTTCCGTGACGAGTTCCCCGGCCGTCAGTTGGTCGAGCCGCGGGAGGTCGCCGACGTGATCGCCTTCCTGCTGTCGGCGGAGTCCCGGGGGGTGACAGGGGCCAACATCCCCGTTGACCGGGGGCAGAACGCCCCCACACCCGACGGGTACTGATCAGCGGACCTCAGGCCGCCTCGCCGAGAATCGGCCGAGCCTTCCGCTCGAAGTCGCGGACGAGAGCCTCGGTCCGTCGAGGAGCGAGCCGGGACCGGAAGTCCCGGAGCGCCTGCACCGACCGCTCGCTGTGGACGTCTCCCAACTGGTCGAGCGCACGCGTCGCCGTTCCGATGGCCTCGTCCAGACGGTTCTGCTGGAAGAGGGCGGTCGCCAGTACGGAGCGGCTGATGGCCTGCCGGCGACGGCGGTTGGCGTTGGCCCGCACGGAGGCTTCTGCCAGGCGCTCCGCCTCCGCGGACTCGCCAAGATCGCGGTGGACGAGGGCGGCCTCCGCTTCCAGATAGTGGTGATCCAGATATCCGACCCAGCGGGACTCCTCGTCGGCCCCACGGCTCAGGTCGAAAGCCGCGGTCGCGGCGACCAAAGAGCGGGTCGCCGGTTGGGAGTCGCCCATCGCGGCATGGCCACGGGCGGCCATCGCGTGCAAGCGCATCAGCCCGAGCGGACTGCCCGCGGACTTGGCGGTGGCGATCCCGGCGCGGGCAAGCGCGACCCCTTCGGCCGGATTCCCAAGGCTGGTGGCCAGATGAGACATGCCAGCCAGGACCTGACCGCCGAGAACGCGGTCACCGCCTTCGGCACACAGCCGGAGGGCTTGGGTCATGTACCGCTGTGCCAGGCCGTAGTCGGCGGAGTCGTACGAGCACCACCCGGCCATCGCGGCGAGTTTGGCCGCGGACGTGAAGAGGAGACGTCGCTGGTGGGGCGGCGTACCGCGCCGTTGCAGCAGCGGCGTCAGCTCCGTGCTGAGGTAGTGCACGATGCTGGGCCGGACGCCGCCACCACCGAACCTGTTGTCCATCTCGTCGAACATGCTGATCATCGCCTGGACACGCTGCGCGGGACCTCCGCCCGCAACGGCGGCCAGTTGCGGCGCCTGGTCCTCCTCCAGGAGCCAGAGCAGCCACTGGCGCTGCGGATCCATCAAGGCCGTCGCCACGAACGGCACGGTCCCGAGCAGACTGCGGCGCGAGATGTCGGTGGAGCCGAGCTCCGCGAGAATGTGCAGCGTTTCGGCCACATCTTCACGATACGTCAGCGCCTTGGCGACGACCGGGCGCTGCGGCTCGGTGGGAAAGCCGAGATCGACCTGCGAAACGGGGCGGCCGAGGAACCCGGCCAGGCCAGCGGCGATGAACTCCGGAGCCCGGCCCCGCGGGATCATGCCGCTGAGCCACCGGGTCACGGACGCCTTGTCGTATCGCGACACCACGCCCTGTGCGCGGCCGAGTTCGTTGACCTTGCGGGCTAAGGCCGCGTGCGAGCAACCGGCTTCGAGGATCGCCGACCCCAGCGCCGTGTTCCCGTCCGCAGGGCCTCTGTTCCTGACCATGATCTGATGATGCCCTGTCGATCACGCGGCGTCCCAGCCTTCGTACGGCGGGTAGCTGATTTACAACCCCTGTGCAACCGAACAACCCCGACGACCCCTCGTCGGGAGCCTGTCTCCGCCCGAGACTGAAAGCGCGGGGGCGAAGGTCCAGCGCTCCGGGGGATCCGTGGCCCGAGGCAGCCCCGGCAGAGGGAGGGGAACGATGAGCCCAGTCGTGATCTTGGATTGCTTCACCGTCGAGCCGAGCGGCCTCGGTGTGCCGCCCTACCTGTCGACGTACGTCCGGAGCGCATGGTCGGCTCTGCGGCGGTCTCGGCCGGACGCAGACGTGCGTTACCTGACGATCGACGACGTCCGCTGGTGCCTCGCGGGCGGAAGGCCCGCTGTGGAGCCGCCGCAGAGCGATCCCCTGACGTACTCCGTCACCGCCAACCGCGACAACGCCATCCAGCTCCTGCGTGACGCCGAGCTGGTCGTCGTGGTCGCCGGTGACGCGGTGCCGTCCGTACACCTGCACGCCGTGAACGGCTCGCCGGAGGAGATCGCCCGCGCTCTCGCGTGCGTCCGGGGCCGACGCTGCCTTCTCGGGCCGCTGTCGGCGTACGTGAACGACGCCTCCGCGCAGTACGCCGGGATGTTCGACGCCGTGCACGCGGCGACCATCACGTCCAGGGACGTCACCCTCGGCAGCCGCCAGGCGGCGCCGTACGACCTGATGCGCGGCGACCGGGACGACTTCAGCGGGCTGGTAGCGCAAATGCCGTGGCGACCGATCGCCGAACTGGAGCTGTACCGCGGTTGCACGCGCCGGAAGTTCTGCGACTTCTGCAACGAGCCGGCCAAGTCGCCGCTCGTCGCCTTCCGGGACGTTGACGACGTTGTGGAAGAGGCCACCCAGCTCTACGCGGCCGGAATCCGCAACTTCCGGCTCGGCCAGCAGACCTGCTTCTTCTCCTACCGCAACCGGGACGAGGAAGCGATCCGGGCACTGCTCGGCGGCATCCGGGAGCATTGCCCGGAGCTGGAGGTGCTCCACATCGACAACGCGGATCCGCTCGCCGTGGCCGCACCGGTCGGGGCGCGGATCGCCAAGCTGGTGGCCGAGCACTGCACCGAGGGAAACTGCGCTCCGATGGGCATCGAGACCTTCGATCCGGCCGTCGTCGACCGCAACAACCTCACCTGCACACCCGACATCCTGATGCGCGCGGTCCAGCACATCAACGAGGCTGGCGCAGGCCGTGGCCCCGGCGGACTGCCGAAGCTCCTTCCCGGCCTGAACCTGATCTACGGACTGCCCGGCGAAACCCACGGCACCCACGTCGCCAACCTTCTGGGCCTCAGCCGGATCCTCGACGCGGGGCTCCTGTGCCACCGCACCAATGTCCGGCTGGCCAGAGCCTTCCCGGGAACGCCGCTGGCCGCCCTCGGCCAGCAGGATCCCCTGCCGTCCGCCGAGCACTTCGCCTCGTGGAAGGCGGACATCGACTTCGGCTGGGACCAGCCGATGAAGGAGCGCGTGTACCCCACCGGGTTGCGCGTCCCGGGCCTGCACTCCTACTTCGTCGGCCAGGACGGCACATGGTGGCGCCGCCTGGGCTCGTACTCGATCCAGATCATCGAGCGCGACACCGCCACCCCCGTGGGAACCGTCGGCGATCTCACCGTCACGGGCCACGCCCCACGGATGATCTACGGAGAGCGCCTTGCCGCAGCGGCCTGAAGGCACCCTCGACCTGCTCGCCAGGCTCGACGAGGGCAGCAGCCGCACGGTCCGCGTCGGGGTGCTGCTGCCCTGGGCCAACGTCGCCGTCGAGACCGAACTCCCGCGCCTGGGCCTGACGCATACGGTCTTCCACCACGCCCGTCTCGTGCCGGAGTCACGGTCCACGGCGGTCGACGACACCTTCTGGAACGGCCTGCGCGAAGCCGCCGCCGGAGCGCTGGACTCGTTGTCGCACGTGCCTCTGGACGCGGTCGTCCTCGCCTGCACCTCGGCGGGATTCACCGGCGGTCCTGGGATGCCGCCCGGCGTCGTCACCGCGTTCGACGCCCTGGTCGGCACCCTGACCTCGGCCCGACTGGGGCGGGTCGTCCTAGCCACGCCGTACCCGAGCCCCGTGACTGCGGCGGAGAGCGACGCCTTGGTCAAGGCTGGCGTCGATGTCCTGGCCCACGTAAGCCTGGGCCTTGATGACGGCTATCCGCGGGTCGGCACAGAGGAAGTCCGGGCACTGGTCGGCTCTCTGCCGGAGAAGGCAGTGCAGGCGGCCGACGCCGTCGTTCTGTCGTGCACCGGGTGGCACACCCTGCCGATCGTCCGGGACGTGGAGCAGGCAACGGGCAAACCCGTGATCACCTCCAACCTCGCCATCGGGCTGCTGGCAGCCCGCCTTTCTGCCGGAGCAGCCCTGTGACCCTCGAACGCCCAAGGCCCCGCTTGATCGACAACCGGCGCATTCACCGCCTTGTCGAACGGGCCGCCGCCCTGCCCGACGTCCGCGCCGAGGTCGAGGCCAACCACGACGACAACCGGTGGTGGCCGCTGTCCATCACCGACCCCCGCATGCGCATGCTCGCCGCCGGCTGGTCCACCCGGGTGTCCTACCGGATGGTGGAGACCTACCGGCACGTCATCCTGACGGCCGACGCCCGCGGGTTCGACGCGCTGGCGAACGCGTCGGCCGGCGACCTCGCCGCGCTGGTCAGGCCGATCGGACTGCCCCGGACCCGGATCGACTACCTGCGCTCGCTCGCCGACCTGTGCACGCTGTGGGACAAGCACGCGATCGATCCGTCATCTCCCGCTGCGGGCGTCGATGACCTCGTGGCGGACTTCGCCGAACGGGTGCGCGGTGCCTCCTTCAAGGTCGCGCAGTGCGCTCTGCTCAATGCCCGCGGCTATCACAGCGGCATCGTCCCGGTGGACTCCGGAATGGTCGGCAAACTCGCACCCGCTCTCGGCATTGAGCTGCCGAACGGTGCGGTCGCCCACGAGAGGTTCCGGCACATCCTCGAAGCGGCGGTCCACGCGTACCGCGACGATTTCCGTTCGCTCGCGATCCGCCACGAGTACGCGGCGACCATCCCGAACGACGTCGAGCCGACCTGGTGGGTCCACCTGGTCCTCATCTACTTCAAGCGCCTCTACCTCAATGGTCCGTCCCCTCGGCTGTGCACCCGCCGACCCGTGTGTACTCAGGTGGTCGACTGCCCGCACCGGAAGCGTGGAGCGTGACCGCGCTGGCCGTGATCGGCAACGTCTCCCGCGACACGACGTGCTACCCCGACGGCCGGGGAGGCACCAGCCTCGGCGGCGCGGCACTGCTGACCTCGCTGGCCGCCACCAGGGCCGGACTCCGCGCCGGGCCGGTCTGCGTCTTGGGCGACGACCTCGCCCACCTCCCGGAGGCAGCCGACTTCGCGGCGCTGGACTGGTCGGCGGCATACCGACTCGCCGGCCCCACGCCGTCGTTCGGCCTCACCTACGACGTGGCCGGCGAGCTGCTCGCGGTCACCGCTGACTACGGCGTCGCCGAGAGACTCACGGACCACGTGCTCGCACACCTGGCCCGCTCCGCTGGCGGCACTTACCACGTCTGCTGCCGGCGCCCGCTCGGCGTCCGCACGGTCCTGGCCGAGCTGACCAGGCAGCGGGCCGACTTCAGCCTCGACTTCTACCTGCCCAGCGCCGCCCCCCTGATCTGGGAAGCCCTTCCCTGGCTTACGGACGCTTCCACCGTCTTCGTCAACGCGGCCGAATACCAGGCTCTCCGGGGCCTGGTCGATGTCGCCTGCTTGCGGGAAGTCGTGATCACCGACGGCCCCCGCACGGCGCGCGTCCTTGAGTCCGGGCGGGTGGTCGCCGAAATCCGGCCGCCGACCCGCAGCGCTTGCGACGTGACCGGGGCGGGCGACACGCTGGCCGGCACCTACCGGGCACAGCGTGCCCGAGGCACCACAGCGCAACAGGCACTCGCCCAGGCGGTGTTCGCCGCCGCCGAGCACGTCACAGCACCGCCCCTGCCGATTCCGGCGCCCCGCCGACCCTGACCCATCCGTTGGGAGCACCCGGTGTACTACATCGCTCACCGACTCTTCGCCGCGCACGACCGCGCCTTGGCCGCCGACCTCGCCGAACGCCTGGCCGACAAGACCGGCCCGGATCGCGTCTTCCTGCCGTTCTGCGACACCGACGAGGAACAACTGGTCGCCGACGTCAAGGGACGACGTCTCTTCGAGCTGGACCGTGAACGCCTGCGTCGGATCGACGCGATGGTGGCCATCCTGCATGGCCCGAGCCTGGACGACGGCGTCTGCATGGAGATCGGGTACGCCTGGGCGTGCGGCGTGCCGGTCGTCGTACTGACCACCGACTTCCAGACGTACTCGCTGACGGGAGACGGTCCGCGGCTCGAATTCCCCGATCCGTTGATCGAGGCGGCGGCGACTCGCGTCATCCGACTGCCCCGCCTCGGCCCGCCGAGCACTGCGTCGGAGTCGGGTACGGCCTCACGCTTCACCGATTTCCGCGAGCGCAACCTCGCACAAGCGGCATCCGCACTCGATACCGCCGTCGAGGCTCTGCTCGAACTGCCGGCGATAGCTCGATACGAACCCCGACCACCGATTGGAGGGACGGTGTTCGTCGAGCCCTCTCCGTACGGCAGTCGGGGCGTCGATCACCTCGTCCAGGCGTGCGTCTCAGCCGGGCACCGCATTGTCGGGCCGCAGCGTTTTGCCGCGTCTGAACCCGTCTCGGCTGCTCTGGCAGATCTGACAGCCGCTATAGGCGCGAGACGACTCCTTGTCGACGTCTCAGGACCGGAAACCCCACCAGGTGGGGCTCTGTTGATCGGCGCCGCGTGCGCTTCCAGTACGCCTACTGCCGCCTACGCCTGCCGAACCGGCCTCACCCACGCCACAGGCCGTGAGCCGAACTGGCGGAACCTCATGATTCAGTACGCCGTGCAGGCCCGGCTCGACACCCCAGAGGCCGTCACCGCATGGCTGTCGGCATGAGCGTCGAACAGATCGCCACAGGCCACCGGACTCTGGTCCTCGAAGGGTGCGACGGCGTCGGGAAGACCACCCTGGCCCGAAGCCTGTCCGTCGATCACGGCTTCACGGTCGTGCACTCCCCGCGAACCCCCGACCACCTCGATCTCGCCAGCCGATACCGGGCGATCCTGGCCCAGGAGGGACACCTCCTGTTCGACCGCTGCTTCCTCAGCGAACTGGTCTACGGCCCCCTCAACCGGGGCCGCTCCCGCATCACATGGAGCCAGGCCATCGACCTCGCCGAAACCGTCATTGCGCGCGACGGCCTGCTCGTCCACCTCACCGCCCCACCGGCCGTCATCCACCAACGGCTCCTCGCTCGCGACGGCGAGGCCATCAGCCTGGACGAGGTCACGGCTCTGATCACGGCATACCGGCGCGTCTTCGAGACCCTGGCGGACTACGCGTCTGTACTGACGATCGACACCAGCTTGCTGGACATCCCCTCTACAGAGTGAACTTGCCAGACCCTCTCCTCTGGTGCGTTCTCCACCTCGCTAGGCTGCGACCGACCTGCTGCCCCACTCGTCGGAGGAGCCATGGACATCCGGTCCGCCCAGAAGCTCGCCTGGGAGAACAAGACCGCCAAGGGCTTCAACACCTCCGACGTGCCACTGGAGTTCGGCCTCCTGACTGCCGAGATCGGCGAAGCATTCACCGCCTGGCGCAAGGGCCTGCCCGACCTCGGCGAGGAACTGGCCGACGTCTTCCTCTACTTGGTGGCCCTCGCCGAGATGAACGGCATCGACCTCAGCGACGAGGTGGCCCACAAGATCGACAAGAACACCCGCCGCGTCTACGAACGCAACGAGCACGGCGTGCCAATCCGGATCGGTGAAGGCTAACCACGTACGAGCTCGTAACTCGCCGCCATGCATGAGTGATGGGGTACAAGTTGGCCGATGGTGTCAGGCGGTGCTCGGCCGCACTTCGCTAGGCAGGGAAAATGGGATCCAATTTACCGCCTAGCACTGTCCGCCTTAATCATTCGATTGCCAAGCGTGTTCAGCCTCCCGTCGGCGTGGACGAACCGTCATCCCCCGTCCCCTCATCTTCGGTAGCGAAGCGTGGAACTCCATGGACTACCTCTCCGCCCCGGTAGTAACGCGATGCGCTCGCGTACTCGGTGGGGTTGTCCTCGTACATGACGACGTACCCCCCAAGCGCTGTGATCTGCCAACCGCCAGAAGCCGCAGCCGACACGCTCTTGAAGAGAGCGTCGGTTGAGAGCTCTACATCCGTGATGACGAGCTTGGTGCTCTCCAAGTCTCCCGACTTCGCGTACCGGATGTTGTACGGAAGTGTCGTCTTGATTGACTTCAACAGATCGAGCAGGTTTGTCTCGCCTGTCACGAGGCCCTCGACCGGCCGGTCGAGATCGATCGGGTACAGGGCATCGAAGTGGGTGGGCTTGAGAGCGGTGTGGTCCCGCTGGCGGCCGGGGTCCCTATTGCCGAAGCCGTTGTTGTTCCACGGGATCTCACCCAGGTCCTTGTGGTGGTTGATGAGCAACTGCTCCGGCGCCAGGGCCGAGAAGTCCTCCGCCACGTAGAGACAGGAGAAGGTCATGTCGTTCGGTGTGATTCCACGTCTGCCCGAGATCTTCTTGAGGTGCTGTCGAAGTCGCGCTGGCACGGACATCTCGGCTTTCCCCACGTAGACGAATTCGTCGTGCAGGTAGAGCTGGTAGACACCGGGACGCTGCAGCAGTTGGTTGATGCTCACGTCACTCAAGGGGGCCCTGGCCAGCTTGACGAGGTCCGCCGCGAGCTGATCGCCGAGCGCCTTCGTGATGCTGAGGGTGAAGCTTCGGTGGAATGTCGACTCCTCCGAGCCCCCTGCTGTCGCCGTCATGACCCCCGTCGCTCCCTTCGTGGTTCTGCCGCTGTGGAGCGTACGACATCACACGAATTTCTCCGGCACACGGGTCACAATCGGCACTACTCCGCGGTATGCTTCTGGTTGCACTGAACTGCAAGGAGTGGAAAATGCAACGGACGTCGGTAGAGCTCTTCGCGGGCGGAGGCGGGCTGGTCCAAGCCAGCACGAACACCGGCTTCCGGCACCTGCTGCTCAACGAGTTCGCGCCGAGGGCGTGCGAGACCCTTGAGGGCAATCGCTTCGACGCGTTTCCCGCGGACGTCGATTCTGATGTGCTGGCGAAGTGGCTGGACCAGATCGATGAGCAACGCGCGGAAGGCTTCGAAGCTGCGGGCGCCGTTGAGCGGCCCCACTACCCTCCCCTGGTGACCGGCGACGTCCGAGAGTTGAACATGCGCTTCCTCAGGGATCGCGATGTGGACCTTCTGGCCGGCGGGCCACCATGTCAGCCGTTCAGCCTCGGTGGAGTCGCGAAGGGTGACGAGGACGAGCGGAACATGTTCCCGGAGATGTTCCGGGCGGTTCGTGAGATCCGCCCCAAGGCCGTCATCTGTGAGAACGTTCGAGGGCTCCTCCGCCCGTCCTTCAATCCCTACTTCGAGTACATCAAGCGCGAGCTCTCCCTGCCGTTCGTGAAGCGCCGAAAGGGTGCCACATGGCAGCAGCACGACCACGCGTTGCGGGAGCGGCTCGACGCGAAGGACACCGATCCGGCGGAGACCTACGAGGTCACGCAACACGCCGTGAACGCCGCCAACTACGGGGTGCCGCAGATCCGCAACCGGGTGATCCTCCTGGCGTTCCGCGCTGACCTGGGCGTGGATCCGGAGCTGGTCAAGCGCGCTGTCGCGCGCACCCACTCCCATGCGGCCCTCGCGCGGACGATCCTCGAAGGCTCCTACTGGGACCACCACAAGCAGGCGGGCGCCAAGATTCCGAGGCGCGTCATCGATCTGGTGACCTCGCGCTACGCGAATGAGCAGCTGTCGTTCGAGAGTGGGGATGAGGAGCTCCAGCCATGGCTCACCCTTCGAGACGCGGTAATGGGGCTCCCCGAGATCAACACCAGCATGTTGGACAAGACGACGGAACAGGGCGGCTTCCCTGACCACATCGGGTGGCCCGGAGCCAGGATCTACGACGGGCACACGCCCAACGAACTTGACCGGCCGGCCAAGACCGTCAAGGCTGGGGTGCACGGTGTGCCCGGTGGCGAGTCGGTCATGCAGCTCGACAACCTGGTGCGCGACGAGAAGACCGGCCAGTTGCGCCCCGAGCACCGGTACATGACCGTGCGCGAGGCTGCCAGGGTCATGACGTTCGGCGATGGATGGAGCATGGCGGGCCCGCGGGGTGAACGCATGAGGCAGCTGGGCAACGCAGTTCCCGTGAAGTTGGGCGAGGTGTTCACCAGCGCCGTCGCGAAAGCCCTCGACGACGCGGAACGGCGCTCGTGAACGACGGCGCCAAGCCCCGGCAAGTGGGCTGGAAGGACAAGCCGCCACCTGAGAGGGCCTGGCGGGGACGGCAGGGACGGACCAGGAAGGCGATCGTCGCCGAGCAGGATCGTGCCGCAGGTGGTCGCGAGGGCCGCTACGTCAAGCGTGAAAACGGCGACTACGCGCTGGCCTCGATCACGCTGAAGTTGTTGCCCAGGACTCGCCGGATCAGGGCCTATCTCCGCTGGTCGGAGAACGGGCGTTCGCCTGCCCTGTATGTCGGAGAAGTGGAGCACCCGACGCGTGCGGCAAATCTTGAGCAGGCTTGGCAGATCGCGAAGGACAGGGGAATGGTCGGAGAGCGTCCTCTCCCGGAAGGGTCGTGGGCGTCGTCCCCTGCCACGCGGTCAACGATGCGCGGGAACCGAGGCCGCGACACGGCACCGGAACTCCGAATCCGCTCACTGCTGCACCGCGAGGGTCTGCGCTACCGCGTATCGGCGCGGCCGCTTCCCGGAGTACAGCGAACCGCCGACCTCGTCTTCACCCGCGCCCGTGTCGCCGTCTTCGTGGACGGGTGCTTCTGGCACGGGTGCCCCGATCACTGCCGTCCAGCACGCACGAACAGTGACTTCTGGCGCACCAAGATCGACGGAAACCGGGCCAGGGACGCCCAGACCGACCAGTTCTTGGCAGAGGCGGGATGGCGCGCCATCAGAATCTGGGAGCACGAAGATCCCGTACAAGCGGCGGGCCGGGTCGCCGCGGCCGTTCGCGACTTTGCGGCACGGGATGATCACAATGTTCCGTGATTCAGAAGATCGTTGATGGCGTCGGAGGCCCGGCGCAGGACGATGCGCCCGTCGCCCTCGCTGAACGCGAGCAGGCCGTCCCCAACATTGACGCCGGCCTCGGCCAACAGCCCCAACGGTAGTTCGACGCGCCCATCGGGCTCTACGGATACCTCGGCGGGTTCACGGATCACAGAAGGAGTCTCCCAAGGACCGTCGGCGTCTGCCACCGACACTGCGGATCGTCGGGGGGACGTTGCGTTTGCGATGGTTGGCGACCGGAACCCACAACCGCCGTAGACCACCCAAGTGGATGGAGTTGCAGGGAACTTACCGCCGATTGTCAGTGGTGCCCTCTACTCTCTTCATCACGCGTACGGCTCTACCCGAGCCGCGCGTCGAAGCGCTGCCCGCGGCAGGGCTTTCTTCGGCGTGCCCACGCGAGACGAGGACAGGGGGTCCGTCCACCTATGAAGATCACTCCTTCCGCGCGTGTGCTGCGCATGCTCGGCGAGATCGAGTTCGACGAGTGGCAGTGCATCGCGGAGCTGATCGACAACGCCTTCGACGACTTCACGGAGATCCATCGGTCTGGGACCCCCTGGGCTGGCGGGTTTCGCGTCAGCGTCGAGCTCCCCGACTCCGCGCAGGGCCAGCTCGTGATCACCGACACCGGTCGCGGCATGACGTACGACCGGCTGGAGCGGGCCGTACGGGCCGGCTGGTCGGGCAACGACATGCACGACAAGCTCGGCCTCTTCGGCATGGGGTTCAACGTCTCGACGGCGCGGCTCGGCAAGCACACGCGTGTCCTGACCACGCGCCAGGGCGACACCGAGTGGATCGGCGTGGAGATCGACCTCGACCGCATCGGAGACGACTTCGAGGCGGAGGACATCACGGAGCCGAAGGCCGATCCCAACGAGCACGGCACGCGTATCGTCATCAGCCGCCTGCATCCCACGCGTGCTCGGTGGCTGCAGAAGAACGGCTCGGCCCTGCGCAACATCCTGGGACAGGTCTACTCCTGGATGTTCCTGAACCGTCCGTTCGAGCTGTGGGTTGGTGGCTTCCAGGTGAAGCCTGTCCGGCACTGCCGTTGGGGAGAGGACCGCTCGGTCCTCTACAACAACAAGGAGCGCATCCCCGCCTACATCGAGATCGACCAGAAGCTGGAGAACGGTCTCGCCTGCGGTGACTGCGGACAGTGGCAGCTCACTGATCGCGACGCCTGCGAGGACTGCGGGAGCGATCGCCTCACGGTTCGTGAGCGCCGGGTGCACGGGTGGCTCGGCATCCAGCGGTACATGCACAAGCACGATTACGGAATCGACTTCCTGCGCAACGGCCGCAAGATCCTCCGCTGGGACAAGCAGCTGTTCACCTGGCGCAACCCTGACGGAGCGGTGGGCAACGAGGAGCCGGAGTATCCGGTGGACCTCGCCCACCAGGGCGGCCGCATCATCGGGGAGATCCATCTCGACCACGTCCCGGTCACGTACCAGAAGGACGCCTTCGAGTACGGCGACCGCAGCTGGCGCTCGGCGGTCGAGATCGTGAGGGGGGTCGCGCCGCTGCTGCCCCAGCGCGCGGCGAACCTTGAGTACGAGGAGAACACCAGCCCGCTCGCGCTCCTTTTCAAGGGATACCGTCGCAACGACGCCGGTCTGCGGTACCTGGTCCCGGGAGACGGCCGCAAGCCGATCCACGATGACACCCGTCGGTGGGGACATGAGTTCCACCGGGGCAACCCCGACTACCAGACCGATGAGCGCTGGTGGCAGGCGGTCGAGGACCACGAGGCGACCAAGAGCAGGGGCAAGAATGCGAAGGCGGCCGCCGCCACCCCGGGAAAGCCCGACGAGGCGGCCGTGATGGAGGCGCTTGGTTTCGGCGGCGCGGAAATCGGCAGTCCGAGTTCCCCCGCGACCGGTCCGGACGAGACGAAGCTCGAAGCCCAGGCGCAGCCCCCGAAGGACGGCGAGCCCGCTCCCGCCGCGCCGGCCCCGGAAAGGCGTAAGGAGACGCGGCAGGAACGCGTCACGCGCTACACGGAGAACTCGACCACCTACCCGGCCCTGAGCCGCTCCTTCGGCCACCCGCGCGTCGGCTTCGTCGAGGTCGAGGCACGTCGGCTCACGGTGGGAGGCCTGACCGACGAGAACCTCCACCCCACTCCCGTCCTGCTGGACCAGCGCGGCGGCAACGCCCTCGTGGCGTTCCTCGACCTCGATCATCCGATCTTCCAGAGGTTCGGAGCGGCCCCGGCGGATCTGCTGCTCGCGGAGATCGCCGTGCTGCTCAGGGTGCAGACGAGTTCGGAGTGGAGCCACTCGGAGCTCATCGCGGCGATCCGGGCGGAGTCGCTGCCCGCCAGCGCTCTGGACGCCGAGATGATCAGTGCCGAGGCCAAGGAACTGCTGGCTGAGGTCCGTCGCCGCATGGCGTCCGAGCTGGACCGCACCGGCGAACCGGGGAAGGCGTTTCAGTTCCTCTCGCCCGATGAACTCACCCACACCGAGCACACCATGATCGCCAACGGCAAGGTCACCCGCACGATCGACCTCGGTGCGAGCGGTGAGTTCCTGCTGCACGTGCCCGCCCTCTTCCTGGTCCGTCTCGTCGAGTCGCTCCCGTCGCTGTTCATGGACAACCGCGTCTTCCAGGGCGTCTACGAGGGTGTCGCCTCCGCGTCCGCGCGGCGGCTCAGCCTCGCGCGCACGGTCGGCTACCTCTCCGATATCGCGACGCAGGCGACCTACGCCGGGGCCAGCCTTCCAGACCAGCTGCTGCGGACGAGGCTGAGCATTCGTCTGCTGGCCGACGACCTCGCGGAGGAGAAGTGAGCGCCGTCTTCCTCTCGGCGGACGAGCTGTTGAGCGGAGGGCCAGCGGGTCTCACGCATGCCGTCGAACGCGCCCTCTGGTACCTCGGCTTCAATGACGTGCGTGTTATCGACGGCGCCGGCGACCAGGGCGCTGATCTCTTGGCGGTACGCGGTCGGGAGCAGTGGGTCTTCCAGTGCAAGTGGAAGGCCGGAGGGAAGGTCGACCGGAGCGGTGTCGACGACCTTGAGCGCGCGCGTACGCGCTACCGCGCGGACAAGGCCATCCTGGTGACCAACACCGACATCAACGCGGCGGCGGAGGCCCGCCGCGTGGCGCTCAACGGAGTCGGCGTGCCGATCACCGTCTGGCACGGCGCGACCCTGCGGTCGATCGGGGACCGCATGCCCGAGACCGTTCCCGCGAAGTACGCCCTGCGCCCTTACCAGGCCGAGGCGGCGGACGCCGTGGTCCGGGACCTCGACGCCGACGGCACCGCGCTGCTCGTCCTCGCGACGGGTCTCGGCAAGACCGTGGTGGGCGGGGAGATCATCAGCCGTCACCTCAAGACCAATCCGAACGCCAGGATTCTTGTCGTCGCACACATGAAGGACCTCGTCGCGCAGCTCGAGAAGGCGATGTGGCGGCACATCCCCAAGTCCGTTCCCACGCGGTTGCTCACGGGAGAAAGCCGCCCCGGCGGCCTCGACGGAGTCGTGGTCGGAACTGTCGAATCCGTTCTCAGTGCCGTACGCGTGGGCTACCGACCCGACCTCATCATGATCGACGAGACGCACCACGTGGCCGAGACCGGCAGGTTTGCGGAATTGCTCGATCTGTGTGGGGATGCTGAGCAGTTCGGCGTGACGGCGACACCCTGGCGCGGTGACAAGTTCGACATCACCTCCCGCTTCGGATACCCGAGCTTCAAGATGGGCATCGCGGAGGGCATGGCCGCCGGCTTCCTCTCCGCCGTCGACTACCGGCTGTACGTCGACAACGTCGACTGGAACGCCGTCCGGGACGCCAGCGTGCACGGTCAGTCGATCAAGGATCTCAACAAGTCCCTGTTCCTGCCGCAGCGCGACGAGGAGATCATCGAGCACTTCCGTGAGGCGTGGCGGACCACGACGGAGCCGAGGGCCATCGTCTTCTGCCAGACCATCGAGCACGCCGAGCACATGGCCCGGTTGTTCGCCTCGTCCGACGCGGCGTGGGCCAACGCGTCCTTCCTGCACAGCGCACTCCCGCGGCAGCGACGCCAGATCCTGCTGAACGAGTTCCGGCTCGGCCGGGTATCGGTGATCACGTGTGTCGATGTCTTCAACGAGGGCGTCGACGTCCCGGACGTGAACCTCATCGCCTTCCTGCGGGTCACACACAGCCGGCGGATCTTCGTCCAGCAACTCGGCCGCGGACTCCGACTCAGCCCCGGCAAGGAGGCCCTGCGGGTCCTCGACTTCGTGACCGACATTCGCAGGGTGGCGGCGACCTTGGACCTCCGGCGATCGCTGGAGGCCCAAGAGAGCGAGCACCTGCGCGTACGGATGCCGCACGCCTCCCGTATCCAATTCAGCGACGAGACCGTCGGATCGCTGATGGACCACTGGATCCAGGACGCGGCGGACCTTGAGACCAAGGCGGACGAGGTTCGCCTTCAGTTCCCTCTGACGACTGGAATCGAATGACCAAGTACGCGATCCCCTCGGACCTGGAAGAAGAAGTCGTGCGTCTCCTCTACATGCGGGCCGCCGACCTCAACTGGACCTATCTCACGGACACCGAGCGCACCCGTCACTATCAGGCATGGACCTCCGACCCCGAGGTGGGAGGACGACTCCTCCCGTTCATCGGGAAGCCGGAGAACGTCCGGCCGTGGCTCAAGGACAGGCCCATGAAGGAGTACATCCGGGCGACCTACGGGGTGGGCAAGTGGGCTCCGCTCGTGGTCAAGCCGGCCACTCCGGTCAGTGCACTCGTCGACAAGGCCCTTGGTCACGGCTGGAACGTCGACCTTGAGACGCTCGATATCAAGCCGCTCTGCGTGACGATTCGCCACGAGGACGACGAGGAGATGGAGCGGCGCTTCGCCTGGGGCCCCATGCGCGACTTCAAGCATCTCGCGTGGGCGGCCATCGCATCACAGGCTGGCGGCGACGCCCTGCAGTGGGTCATCTGCACGGTGGACTCGTTCGTTCGGAGGATCACCCCGGAGCAGAAGGCGACTAACGAGCGGATCGCGAAGCGGCTTGGTCTGATCAGTGCGCACGTCACCGATGGCTGAACGGGGCTCCGCCGTGACGAGGGATGACGACTGGCTTCAAGTTGCTTTCGGTGCGCTTCCTGCCCGGTCGCGTCGCATGATCGAGGATCGTGCCGACGGGAAGACCCTCGGAAGTATCGGGCAGGAGCATGAGGTGAGCCGCGAACGGGTCCGCCAGTTGCTTCTGAAGGCGCAGGAGCATCTCTGCGCCTTCGCCGACGCCTTTGTGGGTGACTGGCGTGATCGGCTCACCACACTCACCGAGCGCTCGGCAGTGGCCCAGTGCGAGGTGGCGGCGGTGTTGGGCGTACGCGACCAGGTGGGTGTGGGGCCTCTTGTCGAAGCTGTCGGGGCTGAGCACCCATTGACGTGGGCTGGTCGTCTGCGCGGCTGGTGGACCCGCAGACCTGGCGGCCTGGAAGTGCTGCTTCGGCGAGGAGTGGAGGAGGCGCCGCTGCGTGGGGAGGACGTAGCGGTGACCTTCGCGGCTGCCGGAGTACCGGACGAGGTCCCCTTGCTGGATCTGCTCGGACATCCGGATAGCCCTCTGGTGCCTGGCTTCGGGGGAACTTGGCTGCGCCGTCGCGCCCGCGGAAGGGACGCGGCCTACCTTTTCCTCCTGGCGCATGGCGAGCCCTGCCGAGCGGAGGAGTTGCTGGAGCCGACTGGGATCAGGCGGAAGCCCGCCGTCGCCGAGGCGCTCAGGCGGGACGAGAGGTTCGTGCAGCTCCGTCTGGAGGGCAAGTGGGCGCTGGCCGAATGGCCTCACCTGAACGTCACTCCGTACCCGAACGCCGTGGAGGCCTTCGTCGCTGTGCTGACCGAACTGGGGCCGCTGCCCAAGGACGCTCTGTTCGTGAAGGTCGGTGAGCGCTACCCGGTGACCCTGTGGCGCCTGCACCAATGCCTGTTGGACGACAGGGTGGGCATCACGGAGGATGGCTTGATTGAGCTGGTCGCGCGAGGTGCTACACCGATCGAGGAAAGCAAGCCGGCACGGCCGGCGAGGATGGCCGTCGATCCTGCGGGAAACGTCTTTGGCGTCCGGCTCACGGTGGACAAGGACGTCCTTCGCGGTAGCGGCGTTGTCGTCAGCAGCTGGCTCACATGGCAGCTCGGAATGCGACAGGCCCCTATGGTCAGGACCTTCTCCATCGCCGGTCACCCCACACCGATCGTCCTCAAGCGGGCGACGAGCGCGGCCCAGATCTCCAGCCTGCGGGTGCTGGTGCAGCAGCACGGAATGATGGGCGGATGCGAATTCGTCCTCTTCCTCCGTACGGACGACTCGACGGCGCGCATCGAGCATGCTTGCCCCCGACATGTCTGCCCTGCGGCGATCGGGCCTGCGGAAACTGATGCGAGTCCGCCAGGCGACTTCGCTGCTGGCCTGTCGCCGTAGCGGTTCGGTGAACCCCTGACGAGGGGGCGCGTAGGACAACAGAGAAACGATGGTGGCGGCCATGCGCGCTGCGCTCTTCGTCTCGGGAGCCCAGAGGCTCGGGCTCTGCTGCAACAGGCTGTCAAACGTCCCAAGTGCGTGAGCGGTGCGTGAGCGGACGGGGCGGCAACGGCTGGACTAGGCATCACACCGATCGGGGTCGCAAGTTTCTGACCTGGGAAGACGGGATTCGGTGGCACCGCCCAGCACCACCGGACATGATCTTGGCAGCTCTCGTAATGCGTAGGTCTCGGGTTCGAATCCCGAAGGCGGCTCCACGGTGAGCCCCAGGTCAGGCCTCTGACCTGGGGTTTCTTGTCTCTGTTGGCCTTGGAATCCGGACTGAACGGACACGGGTGGTCTACGCATCGCAATGCGTAGGTCACAGATTTGATTTCCGTGATCGTATGGATGACCCGGGCCTTTGACCTGGGCTTTCGCTCATCTAGCGGGATAGGTCGGGCGGGCGTGGTGGGCCTCGGTGGACAACCGGTGGACAGGCGTGCGTGACACCTGGTCAGCTTCTGTTATTGCTTTTCGGTCGACGGGCCAATGGCGACCACCGCGCCGAGACCGTCCGGCGAGGTCGGGGCTGTCCGGTCTCGACAGATCTCGCGCCTGCCTCGGTACCTAGCGATGATCGCGCTGGTGAACGGGCGGCTGCGTCGGTGTGTGCGAGCTCCACCCGGACGTCGTAGTCGCCGGCCGCGGCGGTGACCTTCGCGGTTCGCCGGCCCTATGGCCCTTCTCTGCCGGTACCTCTGGCGGGTTGACTCGCGTGGTGCCGTTTAGCGCCTTCGCCGGTGCGGGTCCGCGCCCGTGCTTCAGTCCTCCCGGTCGTGGGCGCTTGGGGAGGATGGGCCGCGGACTTGGAGACAGGTGATGGCCGTCCAGAACTGCGGTGAGCACTCGGTGGGACGCGGGGCCGGTGGTCATGCGCCCACGACACTCCCGGAGCAGCGCCGCACTGGACAACCTGGAGATGCGCTGATGGAGGACGGTGCGGTCAGGAGGATGCGCTGCCTTCGACAGTCTCCTCTTCGATGCGGGCTGTGTGGCCGGGGCCGGGATGGACGATGCCGGGGACCAATGGGTTGATGTAGTCGAGTTCGATCTTGCCGAAGGTGTCGCTGGGAACGGGCGCTGTGTCGTTGTCGGCGACGATCAATTGCAGGGCCTCACCATAGGTGCGAGCCGGGTCTTTGAAGCGGTTGTAGATTCGGCGGCTGGTTTCCTAGCCTTCGGGGTTGTTGCCGAACACCCTTCGTGGGGAGTCGATGATCAGGAAGGAGGGGACCAGCACGTCAGGGTGGGTCAGGCCAAACTCGAAGAGCGCCAGACTGTAGGCAAGGTTGACGCACGCTGATGCCGCCGCCGGACGCCTGGATTTTCTCGAACTGCGTGTCGTGACGACCGGCAGATACGAGTCGGGGTCCACGACCGCTGACTCCACCTCCCATGGCGGTTGAAAGTCCTCGAGGATCGTGCGGAAGGATGTGCAGAGTTCCGCGACTAGGGTCTGTCGGCTCTGGAGGTCTGCGGTACGGGCTTTGAACGCCGCGGTGAGTTCCTTGCGTTCGGCGGCGATGTCGCGGACGGTCTGGTTGATCGAGCGGGCGCGAGTCCAGAAGTCGCGTAGCTGTGCCACTGCGTCGATGGTCGCTTTGAGCGTGGCTACTCGGGCGCTGGACTGCGCGATCGCCTCGAAGCGGGGTGCGACTGTGTTCCGGGTCAGCGCATCGAGCTGGCGGCGCAGGGTGGTGGCACGGAATTCGGCCTGCTCGGCGGCCTCTTGTGCACGTTGCAGGACCTGCATGTCGGCGTCCTGGACTGCGCTGGCGTCCTGAAGTTGTTCCTCCAGCGCTCTGCGGGTCTGCTGCACGACGTCGGGGTCGACGTCGGCGTCGCGCGGATCAGGCTGCAGGCACACGACGCAGTGGTCGGCGGGGACGGGCCTGTTCTCCAGGCGCTGCATGCAGCGCGGGCAGACGACGAAGTCGAAGTCGGAGGCTTGCAGGAACTGAGTGACGTTCGCGTACTCGGCCTTCTTTTTCTTCAGTTGCTCGTCCAGCAGGTTCTTGGCCAGCCGCAGTTCCATGAGGGCGCTATTGGTCAGGGCGAACATGACCTTGTCCTACACAGCGATCGAGTCGCGTATCCCCATTAGCGGTCGAGTCGTCGCGGCGTTCCGGGCGGCCAAGTTCTTTGAGCCATCAGACGGCGACAAGCTCACCGCCATACCCGGGACCCCCGGGTCCGACGATTTTACGAGTGACTGTCCAGACAAAGGACCTGCCCGCGCACAAGACCGGGTAGGCCGTCCAGCTGTCGCACATCGTCGTGGGAACTCTCGTGGCCAACGCAAAGAGCCGTCCGGCACTTCGTGCCGGCGGACAGGCTCCACGGCGACACGTCTGTCACACTGCAACCATGCGAAACATATTACGTGGTGGGCAACTTGGGCTGCTCGCAGCCGCTTCCATCGCGCTCATAGCCGCGGGCCTGCCCGGGTCTCCCCCGGCCTCCGGAATCGGCGACCCTCTCTTCCCCGACCTGGGCAACTTCGGCTACGACGTCCGCTCCTACGACATCTCCCTCACCTACAGCGGGGACAACACCAGCCCCGTCGACACCGTGACGCGGATCGACGCGACGGCGACCTCCCGGCTGCACACCATCAACCTCGACTACACCCACGGCACGGTTCACTGGGTGGAGGTCAACGGCCGCCGGGTGCCCTTCGCAACGGTCGGCGAGGACCTGGTGCTCACCCCCGCCCACCCCGTACGGGCTGGCCAGCATCTGCAGATCAGCATCAGCCACTCGAACGACCCGACAGGCAACAGCATGACGGGTGGCTGGATCCCCAACCCGGACGGGCTCGAACTACTCAACGAACCCGATGCCGCGCACCGGGTGATCCCCAGCAACGATCATCCGTCGGACAAGGCCTACTTCACCTACCGGATCACCGCGCCCGCCGATGTCACCGCGGCCGCCAACGGTGTACTCATTTCCCACACCCGGCACGGCGCGACCACCACATCGGTGTACCGAGGCGAACACCCCATGGCCACCGACCTCATGCAGATCTCCCTCGGCGACTCGACGATCCTGCACCGGCAGGGACCGCGCGGTCTGCCGATGCGCGACGTCGTGCCAGTATCGGAGGCCGCGGCGCTCGAACCCTGGCTGGAGATGACGCCTGGCCAGATCAGCTGGATGGAGAAACAACTCGGCGTCAGCTTCCCCTTCGAGACCTATGGGCTGCTGGTCACCGACACCCACATCGGCGCGGAACTGGAGACCCAGACCCTGCCGATCTTCGAAAAGAACCTCTTCACCCGAACCGACGTGCCCGCATGGTACGTCCAGTCGCTGATGGTCCACGAACTGTCCCACCAGTGGTTCGGCGACAGCGTCTCCCCGAACCGCTGGGCGGACGTGTGGCTCAACGAGGGCCACGCCACCTGGTACGAGACCCTCTACGGCGAGCAGCGGGGCGGCCCCACGCTGGACCATCGCATGCTGGCCGCCTACCAGGACTCGGACGCGGTACGGGCCGCCGGCGGCCCACCGGCAGCGCCCAAGGCGCCGACCCCCGGCGTCGGGCTCAGCCTCTTCCGCCCCAACATCTACGACGGGGGATCGTTGGTCCTCTACGCGCTGCGCGAAGAGATCGGCGACCGCGCGTTCCAGCGCGTCGAACACGACTGGGTGCTCAAGCACCGGGACAGTTCGGCCACCACAGCCGACTTCGTCCGCCTCGCCTCCCAGGTGGCCGGCCGTGATCTCTCCGGCTTCCTCGACTCCTGGCTCTACTCCCCTGTCACCCCACCGATGCCGGGCCATCCCGACTGGCACACCACCCCCGCGACCTGACCCGGACGACGACAGGAACCTCCGTGAGCACCTCGTCGACCGCGGTTCCCAGGCGCCGCCGCTCAGGACCCTGCCCGCCCGCTGCGCGGAGGGTCACCTCCCGCCGTCCCCGACCTCCGTGATCTCGACGGACTCAAGGAGGCAGCCGGGGACTCAGACGGCGTCATCCACGTCGCGCCCAGGCCGGACCTGCTTCCCTCCGGCGGGATCGACGCCGTGGCCGCCGCGGAGCTCCCGATCATGCTCGCGTACGGCGAGGCACTGGCGGGAACCGGAAAGCCGCTGGTCGCAGCGGGAAGCATAGGCTTGCCGGGGAACCTGGGCCGACCGGCCACCGAGGGGGACCCGGCCCTCCCCGCAGGCGACGAGTACGAAGGCACCCTGCGGGTTCGCAACGTCGTGGAAACCGCCGTCATCGGCCTCGCCGAGCAGGGAGTGTGGTCTTCGGTCGTGCGGATCGCCAACATCGTGCACAGCACGACCGATCGTGCCGGCTTCCTCCCCACCCTGATCGCGCTTGCGAAGGAGAAGGGCCTCGCCGGCTCCCCCGGAGACGGCGCCAATCTGGTCCGGCTGGTCGAACTCCGCCAGCGCATCAAGCACGCCTAATGTACCGGAGCACGTCGTGCGACGCCCATGATTCGGCGTCGCCCCTCCCCGCCCGTTCCCGCACCGTGGGCGATCGGTCAGGGGCGCTCCGGGTTGCCGATGCCGGGTGCTAGGAGGCTGGTTTCGGCCTGTCCGGTACGGATGAGGTCGAGGATCGCGGCGGCGACCTGTTCCGCGGTGTGTACGGGGAAGTCGGCGGCGGCGGGGACGACGGCTCCGGCGCGCAGGGTCTGGTGGAACTCGGTGGCGGTGACGAAGGGGAGGACGGTGGAGACCCTGATGCCGTCTGCGGCCAGTTCCGTGCGCGCGGTGGCGGAGAGCTGGTTCAGGGCGGCCTTGCCGGCCGCGTAGGCACCGAGTCCTGGCAGGACCATCTGGGTGGTGGCGGAGCTGACGTTGACGATGGCGCCTCCTCCTTGCGCGCGCATGACGGGCAGCACCGCCTGCATCGCCACCAGCGGGGCGATCACGTTGAGGTCCAGGACGGCGCGGAAGTCGTCGGGGTCGACGTCCTCCAGAGGCAGGTGCAGGCCCTGGCCGGCGTTGTTGACCAGGGCGTCGAGGCGGCCGAAGTGGTCCACTCCTGCCCCGACCGCGGCACGGATCTGGCTGGGGTCGGTCACGTCGCAGGTGACAGGGAGGGCGTGGGGCAGGTCGCCGGCGAGGGCGTTGATCCGTTCGGTACGCCGGGCGGCCAGCACCACGCGGGCGCCGGCGTCGGCGGCGGCGCGGGCGGTGGCGGCGCCGATGCCCGAGGAGGCGCCGGTGATCAGGACGACTCTGTCGGTGAGGTCCATGCGAGCGGGTCCTTGTCGGTGGTCAGTGGGTGTGGGTGTGCAGGAACGCGGCGGCGCGGGTGAGGGCGTCCTCGCCTTCCTCGAGAAGCGCGGCGAACGCCTGGAAGACGTGGAGGACACGGGGGGTGACGTCGAGGGTGACGGGGACGTGGTCTGCGGCAGCGCGGGCGGCGAGCCGGACCGCGTCGTCGAGGAGGTACTCCTCCGAGCCCGCCTGGATAAGCATCGGAGGAAGGCCGGTCAGATCGGCGTGGACGGGACTGAGCAGCCCATCGCGGGGATCGGCGCCGGCGAGGTAGTCGACCGCGCGGGTGCGCAGCGCGCCGGCGTTGATCACGGGGTCGAGTCCGGCGTCCTGGGGGAGGTGGGGCACGGTGAGGTCGGCCCAGGGGGAGAAGAGGACCGCGCAGGCGGGCTGGGGCAGGTCGCCCAGGCCGCGGGCGGCGAGTATGAGCGCGGTGGCGAGGTTGGCGCCGGCCGACTCGCCGGCCACGGCGATGGGCGCGGTGCCGTGTTCACCGCCGAGGAGCGCGCGGTAGGCGGTCAGGGCGTCGTCCAGGGCCGCGGGGTAGGGGTGCTCGGGGGCGAGGCGGTAGTCGACGGAGATGACCCGGGCTCCGGTCTTGCGGGCCAGGTTGGCCGCCAGGCCCGCCGAGGCCCGCGCCGAGCCGACCACGAAGCAGCCGCCGTGGAAGTACAGGACGGTGCTGTCCGGCGTGGTGGCCTGGGGTTCGATGCTCAGGGCGGGTATGCCGTCCAGGGAGAGGGATTCGATGCGGACTCCGTCCGGGACGGGGTTCGCGGCGACCATCTTGGCGAACAACTCCCGCTGCTCGGTCACCTCGCCGCCGAGGTCGACGGGGGCGTTGCGCAGGATCTGGGCGACGGTATCGCGCTGCTGCTGGCTCAAGGGTGTTGCCTTCCGGAACGGCCGCGAGGGGGCCGCGGGGTAGAGTGCATTAGTGCTAATCTAATCAGAGCTAATGCATATGGCAACTGGAGGCAACATGGATCTGCGACAGGTGTTCGACGACCTGGTGCGCTTCGAGACCGACCTGTGGAACGAGATCGACGCCCGGCTCCGCCGCGAGGCAGACCTCTCACTGGGCAGCTTCAATGTGATGCTCGTCGTCGAACGCACCGACAACTGCCGGGTCAACGAGATCGCCGCGGCCCTGTCGATCACGATCGGCGGCGCAAGCCAGGCGGTCGACCGGCTGGAGAAGACCGGCCTGTGCGCACGCCGGCCCAACCCTGCCGACCGCCGCTCGTCGATCATCCGGCTCACGGAAGCCGGCAGCACGCTGACCCGTGACGCCGGCCGGATATTCGACGAGGAACTCGCCGGGCGCATCGCGGCCCCGCTCACCGCGGCGCGACTGGGCCACCTGGCGACGGCGCTCACCGCACTGCGTACCGCCACGCCCCACCGGGCCGACACCATGCGCAACCCCTGACCCGAGGAGGAACACTCATGACTGCCGCACCCGGACACGCCCGCGCCGTCCGCTTCGACCGCTACGGGGATCGCGACGTCCTCTACATCGCCGACATCCCTGTCCCTCGCCCCGCCGCCGACGAAGTCCTGGTCGAGGTCAGGGCCGCGGGCATCAACCCGGGCGAGACCGCCATCCGCAGCGGCGCCCTGCACGAGCGGTTCCCCGCCGCCTTCCCCTCGGGGCAGGGCAGTGACCTAGCCGGCACGGTCCTCGAAACAGGCAGAGATGTCGCTGAATTCGCGCCCGGCGACGAGGTCCTCGGCTACTCCTGGCAGCGCTCAAGCCATGCCACGCACGCCGTGGTTCCGGCCGCCCAGCTGATCCGCAAGCCCGGGGAGCTCAGCTGGCCCGTCGCCGGCAGCCTCTACGTCGCCGCCTGCACCGCCTGGGCGGCCGTCGACGCGGTCGACCCCAGGCCGGGCGAGGCAGTCGCCGTCTCCGCCGCCGCCGGCGGGGTCGGCAGCATCGTCGTCCAACTCCTCGCCCTGCGCGGCGTCCGTGTCCTGGCCATCGCCTCGCCCAGCCGCGCACCCTGGCTGACAGCCCACGGTGCCGTTCCGATCCCCTACGGCGACCACCTCGCCGCGAACCTGGCCACCGCCGCCCCAGACGGCATCGACGCCTTCATCGACCTGTTCGGACCCCAGTACGTCCAACTCGCCGTCGACCTAGGCATCCCGCCCGAGCGTATCGAAACGATCATCGCCTTCGAGAAGGCCGCCCAGTACGGCACCAGGAACGCGGGCAGTGCAGACGGCTCCACCCGCGAGGTTCTCACCGAGATGGCCGCCCACGCCGCGAGCGGCCGCATCGAGATTCCCATTGCCGCCACCTACCCCCTCCACCGCGTCCGCAACGCCTTCACCGCCCTGGAGCAGCGCCACACCCACGGCAAGATCGCGCTCATTCCCTAGTCGGGGTGTGTCCAGTCAACGGCCCTGTCTCTCTTTCGGTGGTGACGGAACGTGCCGCTATCCGGGGAGGATGCGGTGGCGAAGAAGGGTGAAGTCCGCCCGTCCGTGCATCTGGCGCGCGATCCGCTTGGTCTTCGTATTGACGCCTTCGATGGGCCGTTGCTGTACGGAAGCGTGAGCGCGGCGATCACGGCGTCACGGTCCAGGCCGCGGGCGAAGGAGTGCAGATGAGGCAGACCTACTGCGCGGACCTGGACGATCCAGCGTGAGAGCCCGTCGGCATTTCCTTCGCGAGGCGTCAGGAGCTGGGCGAGGTCCGCGATGTGGGCGGCCAGCTGCTGGACAACCTTGCAGGTCAAGGAACTCAGGACGCGACCGGCGCCGCCGAGGTACCGCGCTCGGCAAGCCCTTACAGGTTCACTGAGTCGCTCATTGAACCTTCAAGACTTGTTCGACAAGTGACTCCCAGCTGTCAGCCAGCGCGACTGCTCGGCGTGCCGGACCTGCGGTGGCGTTCTCCTCGGGCGCCAGGTACATCACGAAGGGTCCCTCGAGGGCTGCGGCGAGCTGCATTGCCAGGCTGTCGATATCGGCGGTGTGCAGGAGGCCTTCGCGCCGGGCTTGCCCGAGGAGCATCCGGATGTGGGTGGTCGACATCCCGCCCGCGGCGATGGTCACCTGCTGGTTGCGATCAAGTGCGGCGCGCTCGATTGCATGATGCTCGAGCAGGAATTCGATGCGCGCGCGGCCGTAGGCGACCAGCCGTGCGGTCACGTCGGCGCCGGGACCCAGTGGCGGCGGCCCGTAGAGCACCTGCTGCTGGAACGTGCGGTCGGCGTCGTCGAGCAATGCGGCGAAGATCCCGGCTCGGCTGCCGAAACGCCGGAAGACAGTTCCCTTGCCCAGTTGGGCCCGCTCGGCCAGTGCGTCCATGGTGAGCCGTCTCACGCCGCTTTCGGAGATCATCTCGCGGGCGACCTTCAGCAGGTGTTCGCGGTTGCGGGCGGCGTCGGCACGCTCGGCACTCGGAGGACCGACGGGCAGGCGGAAGGCGTTCACGGTCACACACCCTACCCGAGCGGAATACTATCCGGGGTGAAGTCCGTTTGGGGTAAAGTCCGCTTGTGATGGTGCGAGGCGCCAAGCCCGCTTCGCGACCTGCGTCGCCCCATGCGCAGGCAAGATCGACCAAGGAGTTCAACCATGACCCTGTTCCGACTCGATGCCAGCATCCTGCCCGCGGCCTCCGCCAGCGCGGAGATCGCCGACGTAGTCGAGGCGAGGTGGACGGCAGCGCATCCCGGCGAGAAGGTGGTGCGCCGCCACCTGGGCGCCGACCCGCTGCCGGCGCACATCTGGGCGAGCGCCACCGTCGCCGGCTTCACGCCCGAATCGGAGCGCACCCCCGCCCAGCGTGAGGCGCTCGCGAACGCCAGGGACCTCGTCGAGGAGCTGGCGTCGGCCGATGTCGTCATCCTGGCCGTGCCGTTTTACAACTTCGGCGTCTCCCAGCACGTCAAGACGTGGGTCGACCTGGTGATCGCCGCCGCCGGACCGACCACGCCCGTCCTGAAGGGCAAGCCGACAGTGCTGGTCACCGTGCGCGGCGGCGGCTACGGCCCGGGCACCCCGCGCGATGGCTGGGACCACTCCACCCCCTACCTCAGGCGCATCCTCGCCGACGTCTGGGAGGCCGACCTGACCGTCATCGAGCGCGAACTCACCCTCGCGGCAACCACCCCCGGCATGGAAAGCCTGCGCGATCTGGCCGCCGAGCTGCGCACCAGGGCTCTCGAGGAAGCCGACAAGGTCGGCACCGGCATCGCCACCACCTGAACCGAGCCGACGGCACAGGGACCCCGCACAAGGACGGAGACCGCTCGCGTGCCTGAGGCGGATCCCTCGCCGACCTGTGGGAAGCCGAGTTGACCGCGATCGAGCGCAACGCCGTCGTCGGCGTCAGCCTCGCCCTGGACGGCCTCAAGGACCTCGGTACCCAGCTCCCTCCCGACCTTGATTGAGCTCTCGACCCGCTCGCCCTTACCCGCCGTCAAGCGTGGCGGCGATCGAGGAATCAGAAGACAAACACCAAAGCGCGGCGTCGGACTGTGGCGCCCGACCGAACGGAGTCCAGATGTCCACCACCCAGATCACATCCGGCCACTACACACTCGACCCGGTACGCAGCATGGTCGGCTTCCAGCGAAGGACGTTCTGGGGTCTGACGGCCGTCAACGGCGTCTTCGGCTCGGTACAGGGCAGGGGCACCGTCGATGCGGACGGCACCGCCGGGGGCGGCCTCGTCATCGAGGTCGCCTCGCTCGACTCGAAGCACACGAAGCGCGACAACCACCTGCGCAGCAAGGAAATGCTCGACGCCGAGTCGTTCCCGAAGATCACCTTCGACGCCGAACGCATCACGCCCACAGGCTCGAGTACCGCCGACGTCGAGGGCAAGCTCACCGTTCGCGGGACCAGCAGGAGGCTGAGTTACCCGGTGAGTTTCAAGAAGCAGGGCACCGATGCGGTCGTGCTGCGCGGCGCCGTCACGATCGATCCGGCGCAGTTCGGGCTCAAGAACCCTCTCGGCATGATGAAGGGCCCGGCCGTCATCAACCTCGACCTGCGCTTCACCGCGTGAACTGAACGCGGCCCATCCCTCGACCGTGCGCCTGACCCGGCGCCAGCGAGGAACACCGAAAGATCGAGAAGAAGAAGGAGAGCACACACCATGGGCAGGATCAGCATCATCGGGACGGGGAACATGGCCCGCGCCCTGGGCAGCCGCGCACTCGCGGGCGGCAACGCGGTCGAGGTCCTCGGCCGCGACGCTTCCAAGGCCGACGCTCTGGCCGCGGTGATCGGCGGCGCCACGGCAGGGACGATCGGCGCGGCTCCGGCCGGCGACATCGTCATCCTCGCCGTGCCCTACGCCCACGCCGCACCGGTCCTGCGCCAGTTCGGAAGCGCCCTGTCGGGCAAGGTGATCGTCGACATCACCAACCCGTTCAATCCCGACCTGACGGGACTGGTTACACCAGAGGGCAGTTCCGCTGCGCAGGAGATCGCCAAGTGCGCTCCCCCGGGAGCGCACGTCGTCAAGGCGTTCAACACCGTCTTCGGCCACGTGCTGGCCGCCTACACGCCCGAGGATCCCCGCCCGCTGGACGTGTTCATCGCTGGCGACGACGCCGAGGCCAAGGCGCGCGTGTCGTTGTTCGTCGAGACCCTCGCGCTGCGCCCGCTCGACGTCGGCGACCTGAAGAGCGCTCGTTGGCTCGAAGGAACGAGCGTGTTGTTGATGCGCGCCATGTTCGGCAAGGCCGTCCACAGCAGCAGCTTCTCCATCGGCCTCACCGTCCGCGACTGACCATACGCACCTTCTCCATCCGCACTGAAGACGCCGACATCGGCCACCCAGCCGCGATCTGTGGCGCTCGCGGCGGAGAAGAACTCCACATCCAATTTCATTTCACTCCCTTCGGGTCATCGTGGATCAACCAGATAGAGACCTGGTCCGGCATTATCACCCGGCAGTCCATCCGCCGTGGCACCTTCTCCAGTGTGAACGTCCTCAAACGGGATCACGAGACACTAGGTGAACCCTGATACTGAACTGGAAATTAAGTCTTTCCGCAGCCACCCGAAGCGGCTGCGGATAGACCCGACCAAGAAGGACAATGGTCAACTGCTCAGCCAAAACACCTCCGGAGACGCAAGCAAGCGGGCAATAGTCCGTTTGCGGTGCACGTAAAGTCCGCTTCCGTTCAGAAGGGAACCTCGTGAGCTACCTGCCAAATGGGGCGATCGTCCTACCGGCCGGCGACGGCCTGCCGATCCCCGGCGACGGCCTGCTGATCCCCAACCTGGTTGGCAAGGTCACCGCCGACCAGGGCTCAGGCTCCATCGCCGTGATGGAGGGGACGGCGGAGCCCGGCTTCGGGCCCCCTCTTCATATCCATCACAGCAGCGAGGAGCTTTTCTATGTCCTCCAGGGCCAGATGGACTTCCAGATCGGCGACCAGCGGGTAAGCGCCAGGCCTGGCACGCTCGTCATGGTGCCGCGCGGAACGGCCCACGCGCCCCGGGTGGTCGGACGCGAGCGGGCGAGGTTCCTGGTCATGTTCGCGCCCGCCGGCCCGGACGGGCTGTTCTACGAAATCGCCGCACTCGCTCAGGAAAATGGCGGGGTCATCAATGACAATGACTCGCGCATCGAGGCGCTTGCGGTCAAGTACGATACCGAGCATGTCGGGCCCCCGCTGCAGTAAATCAACGAGAGCACCCACCCACAATATCGACGAGCCTTAACAATCCCTCCGCGCCTGGGATTGTGCTGCAGGGCTGATGCGTTCTCAGCCAGCGAGATAAACTGATCGCGTGTGTACGCGTCGCTGCGGACGGTTTGCCCGATTCGCCCTTGAGTGGTGTGCATCGTGAAGTCTCAGGTCACGGGTCTGGCGTGAATGGCGAGTTGGGTACTCGTGGCGGTCGGCGGCCGATGACCATGGTGTAGATCATCGGGCAGGTCCGGTTCTGGCGGGATGCCGGGTTCGGCTGCGCCCACGACCGACCCCCGCCTACGATCCGTCAGCAGGTCGGCACACCGTGAGAACGCGGAGGCGCGGGGATGCAGGAGCGGCAGCGGATCACCGCCCACCGGAGTGAACTGGACGCTCTCGCCGCGGAGTTGGGCAAGCCACTCCAGGAGGCAGGCCGAGCGGCACGAACTGGCGATCGCGGAGCGGAGTGTTGAAGCGCCTGGCCGAGCAGGCCCGGGTCGACGCCGGGCTGTCGCTCCGGCATCGGCGAAGGTGGCCGGGCGGGCAGTCCTGCTCATCCCGCACCGCGGCGACGCGGCCGACGAGGGCGGGCTGCCCGGCGACTACCGCAAGATCCTGGCGATCATGCGGGAGGCGGGCGGCCCGGTGCAGGTCAGGGCGGTCGGCGCGCGGCTTGGGCTGGACGCCTCGGTACACGGCAAGCTGGAACCTTTGCGGGCGAAGATGACCAAGCTCGCCGCCCGGGGCTGTCCGCACAAGCGGGGCGACGGGCGGTTCACGGCACGTCCGTAGGCGCGCGGGGCGGGCCCGTAACTGACGGGCCCCCGACGGCAATGGGGATCGCCCTCCTGCTAGAGCACTTAACGGCCGCTGAAGAAGTCGGTGAGGGCGGCGGCGACGGCCTCGGGCTGCTCCTCGGGGATGTAGTGACCGGCGTCGGGCACGATGACGCCGGTCACGTTCTCGGCCCACGGGCTGATGGAGGCCGCCATATCCGGGATCGAGCCGTGGCTGCTGGAGATTCCGAGGACGGGCGCGGTCAGTCGCCGTTGCTCGAGCGCCGCGTGGTTCTTGCGCGCGGACTCGGCGGCATCGCGGTAGTAGGCGAGGCCGGCGCGCAAGGCGCCATCGACGGCGAGGGCCGCGCCGTAGTGGTCGAGCTCTGCTTCCTCGAAAGCGTCGGGCGCGAGGGACTTGGTCTTCAGGAACCAGCTGATGTACTCCCGCTCGTGGCCGGCTATCAGCGTCTCGGGAAGATCGGGCACCACGTGGAACGCGAAGTGCCAGGTCTTGAACGCCAGAGTCGGGTCGAGAGGGATCGCTTCCGGCATGGTGATACCGGGAATTCCGGCGTCGAGCAGCGCGACCCCGTGCAGTCGGCTCTCGTAGTTCAGGGCGAGGGAGAAGGCGACCCAGGCGCCGATGTCGTGCCCGGCGAGCCAGTAGTCCCGCACGCCGAGAGCGTTCACAGCGGCCTGGATGTGCTCGGCGACCGTGTGCGTGTCGTAGCTGAGCTCCGGATGCTCGGAATTGCCTTGGCCCGGCCGGTCGATCGCTATGACCCGGAACCGATCGGCGAGAGCAGGCATGACCTTTCGCCAGGCCCACCACGTCTGCGGGAACCCGGTGAGCAGGACGACGGCCGGCCCGTCCGGCCGACCGCCTTCGACGGCGTGCAGGCGGACGCCGTCGGCGTCGACCCAGCGGTGCGTGAATCCGGCCAGGTCATGCAGAGGCAGGGCGGGGACGGGGTTGGTCATGGGAATCCTCCATCAAGGCGGGTGGACCGTGATTCGACGCTAGCACGTCTTGAACTGATCAGTCCAAGATGGGAGGATGGACTGCATGGCAGGCAAGAAGCAGTTCGACATGGACACGGCGCTCGACGCCGCGATGATCCAGTTCTGGCGCTCCGGCTACGCCGACACCTCGCTCAACGACCTGTCCCGGGCGACCGGCCTGAACCGCAGCTCGATCTACTCCTCGCTCGGCGACAAGGACGCGCTCTTCCTTCGCTGCCTGGATCGCTACGCCACGCGCTACGGCGACAAGTTCGACGCCGCCCTCTCGTGCGCGGCCGAGGACCCCGTCGCCGCCGTCCGTGCGTTCTTCGATGTCACCCTGGGGCGCATCGCCGACCCCGCCGTGCCCGACGGATGCCTGATGGCCCAGTCGGTCATGGCGAGTCCGACGCTGAGCCCAAGTGTCGCAGAGCATGTCAAAGAGTTGTTTGGCCTACAGCGCCCGCGCCTGCGCACCGCGCTGAAGGCTGGCGGAATGTCCGACGAGAACGCCGAGGACTTCGCCGTACACGTAGCGGCCGTGAACCAGTCTCTCGCGGTGATGGGTAGGGCCGGGTCGAGCCCGGAGCAACTCCGGGCGATCGTCGGTGTGACCGTCGACGCGCTCGCGCGGGCGCTGCGCCGATGATCAAGGTTCTCGAAGCCTTTGATCAGAACAGGGGTTGCGTTCGCGTGCCATCCTTCCTGAGCGGTGTCCTGCAGCGCCACTGCCAGGGCATCGACTCCGCCTGCCCGGATCCGGAACCGCAGCAGTTCACCTCCCTGGCGGAGACGTTGAGCCGGATACCCGATCCCCGCCGGTTCCGCGGCCGTCGCTACCACCTGGGCTCCCTGCTCGCGCTGTGTCTGGTCGCCATGCTCGGCGGAGCCAGGTCCCTGGCCACCATCGCCCGCTTCGCCGCCGATACCGACTCCAGCCTGCGCGAACAGCTCGGGCTCGCCTCCAGCACACCGAACGCCTCCACACTGGGACGACTCCTCGCTCGTCTGGACGGCGACGCCTTGGACGACGCCGTGGGCGCCTGGCTCGCCCGGTACGCCGCCGACCCGGTGGACGAACCCGGCGAGACACTGATCGGCCTGGCCGTCGACGGCAAGACTGTGCGTGGATTCCGCACCGACGGCATGGCCGTCCACCTGCTCGCCGCCGCGCTGCACGGCTGCCAGACCGTGATCGCCCAGCGTCAAGTCGCCGCGAAGAGCAACGAGATCCCCGCCTTCGCCCCACTGCTGGACCGGCTCGACCTGCGCGGCGTCGTCGTCACCGCCGATGCGATGCACACCCAGCGCCCCCACGCCTAGCACGTCATCACTGCCGGCGGCCACTACCTCCTGGTCGTCAAGGGAAACCAGAAGAAGCTGCGTAAGTGGTTGCGGCGCCTGCCCTGGCGGGAGATCCCGCTGCAGGCCCGCACCGCTGGGGCCGGGCACGGCCGCCGAGAGGTCCGCCGCCTGAAGGTCTGCACCGTCCAGCCCGGCCTGCTCTTCCCGCAGGCCGTCCAGGCCATGGAGATCAAGCGCCGCCGCACCCACCGCAGGACCGGCAAGGTCCAGACGAAGACCGTCTACGCGGTCACCAGCCTGTCGCCCGAGCAGGCCCGCCCGACGCAACTCGCCCAACTCGTGCAGAACCACTGGTCGGTTGAGGCCCTGCACCACGTCAGAGACGTCACCTATAGCGAGGACGCCTCGCGAGTGCGCACCGGCACCGCACCCCGCGCCATGGCCACGCTGCGGAACCTGTCCCCGCGTGCGAACCACCCGGCTGCCTCCAGCCGAAGCCGTTCCCGCTTCTCCCGCTCCCCGGGCGTCAGGCCGCCCCCATGCGCACACCGCATGACTCCTGTCACCAGGCCCCGGGCACCTGCTACGAAGTCGGCTCGGCCTGGGAAGTGCCTCCGACGGTGGCAGGAAGAAGGACTTCGACAGTCCTCATTCTTGCCGGTCAGAGGCACCTTTCGCTTGCCTGACCACCGATCAGGCAGCCCCCTCCTTGAATACCCGAGGTCAGGGCCTCGCTCACGCCCGCGTATGTATGCGTGTCAGGCCGCGGGTTTCGCGACCTCAGCTTCTGCGGCACGGGCGAGACGTTCGACCCAGTCCTGGTGATAGCGGTAGAGCGCGCCGGGATGCTTGTGGCCGAGTTCCTCGAGGAAGAAGGGGCCCTGCTGCGTTTCCTCGGTCAGCACGTGACAACCATTTCTCGTGGGCGTGATCACCCAGCCGTGGTACGCGCTCGAACCGGTTTCGTCGCCGTCGACCGTCGTCTCCCACGAGAGCCTGGTGAAGGGCTCGTACTCCGTCACGTCGAGAGTCATGGGAAATCCCACCGTCACCCGGCTGTACGTGGTTCCGAGCTCCAGTACCGTCTCATCGCCCAGGATCTTGACCTGATCTTCGGGAGGAAAGTAGCTCGACCAGTTCTCGGCCTCGACGAGCAGCTTCCACACCACTTCAGGCGGCGCCTTCACGTCGATATCGTTGAGCGCGTAGAGAGCCGACGTTTTCGGGTCGTACCGCTGGGGCCAATTCACCTTGTCGTACATCCGTTGTTTTTCCTGCCCGAACGGGTTGGAGAGAACGCTTCAATGCGCCAACTGCTGTCTGAGGTGTTTGGACGGACAGCCCGTTCACCCGGCAGAGCTCAGGTCGCTTCGAGAAGTTGATCGCTGTGGTTCGACGTGAGGCTGTGGGCGGTCCGCGGCGGGGGCGCCCCTGGAGATGTCGCGGGAAGACCGTCCCCCGCTGGTACTGCGTATGGACTCCCGCCTTCGGCAGCACGCTGTACCCGCGAGTCAGCCGGCGCGATTGTCACCCTCGGCCGCTACCTTGGCGAGCGCCGCGAGAAGGTTCTCGTGTGTGCGCCAGAAGACTTCAGGATCCTGCTTCGCCAATTCGATCCAGAGCGGGCCCTGCATCGTCTCCTCGGTCCAGAGGTGGCTCCCCCTCGGCGTAGGTGTGATGATCCAAGCGTGGTAGGCCCTGGATGCTTCCGATGCCCTGGGGTAACCACCCCAGGCGATACGCGTCACAGGTTGAAATTCCTGTACGGATGCGAAAACGTCCTGGCCGGCCAGGGTGGTTTCGAATCGAGTTCCGAGGTGCAGCGATTCATGGCCGTCAAGCAGCTGGACATGTTCGACGCCCGGGTAGAAGGTGGGCCAGGTTCGGGGGTCCACGAGCAGGGACCAGATCGTTTCAGGAGAGGCCTCGATCTCGAGGTCGTTGGTGAAGTGGATCGGGGAGCGATTGGGGGCCAGAGCTTCCGGCCAATTTATCGCTTCAAACACAGAAATCTCCAGATGACTCTTGACGTATGCCGGTTGAACGTGGACGGCGCTTCACGCGTGGCTGACACCCACCGAGTTCCTGACGGCCTCCAGGCCGGTGGCGTGCGAGACAACGGGCTCGTATCCGAGTTCGGCCACGGCCTTGTCCGTCCGCAGAGTGCACTGCTGCCCGAGGAACCACCGAACGGGAACGGGGACTTCGCGGGCGGCGGTCTCGGCGTCCAGGTCGGGGATCGGGACACCGACGCCATGGATCTCGAACTGGGTCTCCAGGAACTCGCGAAGGGTGACACGGTGCCGGTCGGTGACGAAGTAGGCCTGACCTGGTCGGCCGCGCCGCCATCCGAGCATGAGTCCCTCGACGGCGTTCTCGACGAACGTGATGTCAGTTGTGTGTCGGCCTCCGCCGATCCAGGCGAATTGCCCGGCCTTCGCCGCCGCCGCCAAGCCTTCGACGAGGAAGCTGTCGGGACCCCAGACGAACCTCGGGCGAATCGACACCGTGGCGAAGTCCGCGGTGTTCGCGTTGAGCACGATCTTCTCGGCCACGGCCTTCACCGCACAGTAAGCGGCTTCCGAGTCGGGTCGCAGCGGCGCGGTCTCGTCGACGTCCACGAGCGGGTCACCGGCGAGGAGCGCGGCTTCGCTCCCGCAGTGGACGAACCGGGGAACCTGCGCGTGGCGGGCCGCATCGACGGCTGCCTGGGTACCGCGGACCGTCACAAACTCGTGGCGCTCACGATCAGCGGTGACGTCCGTCTCCGCAGCGAGGTGGAACACCACATCACTGCCCGTCACACCGTTGCGCCACGTGGTCGGGTCGGTCAGCTCGCCCCGCACGGGCTCGGCGCCCAGTGCCGACACCTTCGCGGCCGATGCCTCACTGCGGACCAGAACAGCCACCGAGTGCCCCTCCTGCAGGAGCCTGCGTACCAGTACCTTGCCGATGAACCCCGAGCCGCCCGTGACGAATGCTCGTGCCATGAAACTCTCCTCCGTCGAGACCGGCCTCCTCGCCTGCTTCGGGCGAGAAGGACTCACGGGGTGGAGCGGTCTCCAGCCACGAGCCATTCCCTCGAAAAGATTCATAGTTGGACGGACTGCGATAAAATTTTCGCATGCCTTCTCTTCGGGCGCTGGAGTGCCTTGTCGCGGTCGCGGACTCCGGGTCGGTCACACATGCGGCACGGCTGCTTCATTCGTCGCAGCCGGCGGTCTCTCACCAGCTCGCGGCGCTGGAACGCGAGGTAGGAATGGTGCTGCTCCGCCGCGAACCCAGGGGAGTCAAGCTCACTCCCGCTGGGCGCGCCGCCGTCGCGGATGCCAGACGAGCGATCGAGGCGGCTGCCGCCGCGGTCCAGTCGGCCCGCGCAGCCGGCGAGGCGACCGGGGGATCGCTGCGGTTGGCCTGCGCGCAGAGCCTCGTCTCCGTACTCGCCCCGGTCGTTCGCGAGTGGCACCACCGTCACCCCAAGGTGACGATCACATTGCGTGAATCCACGTCGGCAGAAGAGCTTCACGGCTTCATCGACGCCGACGAAGCGGACGTGGTGCTGATGCCCGCTCCGGTGCCCGACCGCTTCACGGCCACCGTGGTCGCCGACGAGGAAATTGTGCTTGCGGCACCAACGGATCACCCCATCGCCCGACAGCCCGTCGTCCGCGTACAGGACCTTGATGGGGTGCGCCTTGTCCACTTCGCTCCGGACAACGGCCTCAGTACGTGGCTTGACCGGTCCCTCACCAAGGCCGGAGTCCGCCCGGAGCCTGTGATGAGGACATCGGTGACTGTCGCAGCCCCGCAACTCGCGGCCGCCGGCCTAGGGGTCGCCGTATGCCCGGTGAGCGCGATCAGCGCCGGTTTCCCGGGCGCGGTCCGATCGTTCTCACCACACTGGGTCAGGCAACTGGTGGCGGTCACCCCAACCACACTCGACCCGCTCGCCGCGCGGTTCATCGCCAACATGCGCAGGCACGGCGTGCACGTGCCCCGCGACGTGCGAACTCAACTCGGAGGGGACAACTCGACTCCCGCGAAGGCGCGACCGTCCTCCTGAGGATCGCCCCGCCGAGGCGGTAGGCGACCAGGTCGTTCGCCGGCGACCAACAGGGGGGCGGCGTCAGCACCCATCGACTCTGCGAAGGCCAGACCTGGGCGCATCGACGCCCGCACGGGCCGACGTTGCTGCGGCGACCGCCCGGAGGGCGCATCGGTGCCCTGCCCGACGACGCAGACGAGCCGTGTGGCATCGCCGTCCCACGACTCGGCGCGCCTGGGCGGCTCCGCACGGTCGGCGGCAATCAGGCGCGCACGGCGGCGGTCCGCAGGCCAGGAGCGCGGTCCCGGCTTCGTCCTCAGAACTGCCGACTGATGCGAGATCGCCGGTTGGCGGATATGGAGACGGTGTCGAGCGCGGGGGCAGGCACCGTGTACTTCTACCTCTACGACCAAGGGGGCAGATCGGGCTGCGTGGACCTACGTATGCAATGCGTTGGTCAGGGGTTACGCGCTTGGTTCGTTGTGTGTATTGAACAGTTCGCCCTCCGCGCGGGAGAACGCCCGTAGAGGCGATTGGGGCGCGCGCCCCGACGTTCTGGCGGCTTGAGCGGGCGAGTGCTCCGGGCTGCTGCTGGGCCGGGAGTGGGGTGTGGGCGGCCGCCACACCGGGTGGGTGCGGGGGCCGTGGGTGGGGCGGCTCATCGCCGAGCGGGCTGTTCAGCACCGCGTTCTCGGCGAACGAGCAGGCGAGGATGTCCTTGGTCGTCCGGCTCTTGGGTGGTCACAACCGACCGGTGCGCGCGATCACCTCGCCGGCGAAGTCAAGCATCTCGTCAAGGCCGGAGAACAGTGCGAAGGCGTCCACGAACGCCTCGTCCGCACCGGACTCCGCGAAGCGTTTGAGCTTGTCGGCCAGCGCATCAACGGACGTGCCCGGTTCGAGGTTGATACGTATGGCCTTCTTCAGCGCGTCGGGATCGCGGCCGGCCTCCTGCGCCGCCTGGCGCGCGAGCGACCACAACTGGTCCGCGACCTCGTCCGGCAGAAAATCGATCCCGAGCCAGCCGGTGGCGCTGCGGCCGACCCGGCGCATCGCGGCCTCGCTGGCGCCGCCGATCCAGATGGGCGGCCCACCTGCCTGCACCGGGCGCAGGTCGGCGTGGACCGGCGGCAGCGAGAAGAACTCGCTGTCCCAGGACACCGGGTTGGCCGTCCACCACTCGTGCAGGAACGCCAGCAGGTCATCGAGCATCCGCCCGCGCCGGCTCCAGTCCGCGCTGCGGGAGATGTCGTGCTCGTCCTTCATCCACCCGAGGCCCACGCCGACCTCGAGACGGCCGTCGCTCAGCACGTCGAGCGTGGTCAGCATCCGGGCCAGGTGCGGCGGCTCGTAGTAGAAGGTGCTGAGCGTGCTGGCATTCAGCCGCACCCGGCTGGTCGCCGTCGCGGCGACGGTCCACAGCAGCACAGGGTCGAGGTAACGCTTCATCTGCGGCGGGTACGGCTGTTCTCTGCCCGGATAGGTGCTATGCATATCGACCGGCTGGACCAGGCGATCGCCGACCCACAGGGTGTCGTAGCCAAGGTCCTCGATCCTGCGGCAGAACGCGCTCAGGCCAGCTGCGCTGCTGATAGCGGGCCCGATTATGGGAAGTGTGAAGCCAAGCTTCATGGCGAGTCCTTTCGGTGATCCGTCAACCGTTTGCTCAGACGGGAAGCTCGGTGATGCTGAGGGCGAAGTCGAAGTTCCCCACACCGTGGTTGGCGAGGCTCACCGTGACCACGCCCGCTCCTTCCAGCCAGTGGGCCATTTTGAGGGGGCCGACGTCCAGCGGGCGTAGCCCGAGGCTCTTGACGAACGCCTCGACGCTTGCCTTGGCCTGCGCATTGTCGCCGGCGAGGAAGACGTCGGGCCGGCCCTTCTCCAGGACGTGCCGGAAGACGGTGTTGAACGCCTTCACTACGGCGGTGCCGGCCGGGGCGGCCTTGGCGACTTCCTGCGCGATCGAGGTCTCCTCGCGGTGGGCCAGCCCGTCGAACGTGGAGTTGAAGGGGTTGCTGATGTCGACGACGACCTTGCCCGCGAGGGCGTCTCCGTAGTGGGCGACGACGGGCACGACGGCGTTGTGCAGCAGGGCCATGATGACGATGTCTCCGGCCGGGGCGGTGCCCCATTCTCCGGTCTTGGCGCCGCTGCCGAGGGCCTTGGCCAGGTCGGCGGCCTTGGACTGATCGCGGCCGATGACCTCGACGGTGTTGCCGCCCGCTACCGCCCGCGCGCCGATGGTGCGGGCCATGTTCCCGGTGCCGATGATGCTGATGTTGCCCATGGGATGTCCTGTCCTCGTTGTGTGCGTTGCTCGGTTCAGATGGCGGTGGTGCCGCCGTCGGCGACGAGTTCCATGCCGTTGACGTAGCTGGAGTCGTCGGAGGCGAGGAAGAGGGCGGCAGTGGCGATTTCGTCGGGGCGGCCCATCTGGCCGCGGGGGATGAGGGACTCGAACTGGCGCCTGGTGGCCTCGTCGAAGAGTTCTTCCTGCTTGGCGGTGGCGACCTGGCCCGGGGTCAGGACGTTGACGCGGATGCGGCGGTCCTTGAGTTCGTTGAGCCAGACGCGGGCCCAGGCCTGCTGGACGGCCTTGCTGCCGGCGTAGACGCTCCAGCCGGGGAAGGCTCCGAGGGAGGCGTTGGAGCCGGTCATGAGGATGGAGCCGCCGTCGTTGAGGAGCGGGAGGGCCTTCTGGACGGTGAACAGGGTGCCGCGGGCGTTGAGCCCGAACCAGGTGTCGAACTGGGCCTCGGTGACCTCGCCGAGCGGGGCGGGCTCGCCGCCGCCGGCGCTGGCCCACAGCACGTCGAGGCTTCCCTTCTCCCGCTTGACGGTGTCGTACAGGCGGTCCAGGTCGTCCAGGTCGGCGGCGTCGCCCTGGACGCCGGTGACGTTGCGGCCGATCTGCTTCACGGCCGCGTCCAGGGCGTCCTGGCGGCGGCCGGTGATGAAGACATGCGCTCCCTCGTCGACGAACAGCTTCGCGCCGGCCAGTGCCATGCCGGTGGTGCCGCCGGTGATGACCGCTACCTTGCCGTCGAGCTTTCCCATGGTCGCTCCCTTGGGTCGGTGGTGCCGGGTGCACCTGGGGACGACAGTGTTATGTACACCATCTTGTGTACTTACCGTATGGGGTGCGCGACCGGGGCGCAAGCTATGTACACCAGTCGTTACCCGCTTGCGGTACGCTGGGTCCATGACGGAGTTGGAGAAGGGCCCCACGGGCCGCCGCCGCGGCCGGGGCGCGCGCGAGCGCATCCTCAGCGCGTCCGAGCAGCTTTTCCGCGAGCAGGGCATCAACCGCACCGGCATGAACGAGCTCTGCGCGTCCGCCGAGGTGTCCAAGCGCACGGCCTACCAGCACTTCACCGGCAAGGACGAAATCGTCGCCGAGTACCTGCGCCAATTCGACCCTTCCGTTCTGTCCGGCGTGTTCGACCGCACCGACCTCACGCCCCGCGAACGGCTCCTCGCCGCCTTCGACATCCCCCCCACCACCCCGCTGTGCCCCTACATCGCCGCCGCCGTCGAACTCCACGACCCCCAGCACCCCGCGTCCCAGTACGCGCGCGACTACAAGAAAGCCGTCGCCGGGCGGCTCGCCGACACCGCCCGCGAAGCCGGCGCCGCCGACCCCGAACAGCTCGGCGAGCAGCTCGCGCTGCTCATCGACGGCGCCGCGGCCCGCACCCGGGTCCTCAACGCCGACGCCTTCCCCGCCGCCGCCGCCATCGCCGCCGTCCTCATCGACAACGCCATCCCCGCCACAGCTGGCGATGACCGGCGACGGGAGGAAGTATCGAGTTAACCTGGCACTCCGCGGCCGGGCTGGACGCGCGGCTGCACCCGCTGGTACGCGACACCAGCCGCCCGGCACGTGGCCCGCACCTGCCGGCTCTTGCGGAACTGGCCGCCCGCCTGCTGAAGGCCGGAGCAGAAGCCGCCGGGGAGACCGGCGACCCCCGAGGACTCGCCGACGTGGTCGGCCTGGCAACTGCGGGCGCCGCACGCTGCCGTAGGGCTGAACGGCCTCAGCGCTCTGCCGGACAACTCGGACGAGACGATCGGGGCGGCGGCAGGCGCTGCGCACGTGGCGGCCCGGTACCGGGTAAGCCAGGGATATTACGCTGCGGCGAGCCTGCGGGAGATCGCCGAGCGGCTCGTGGTGATGCAGCGCGGAACGCACCGCAGTTGCAGCTCGGCGCGTTGTCAACACCCCACAATCCATCGGCGTGCTCAAGGATTGGAGTGCCTGTGGGCGGGTGATCGACGGTCCAGAACATCACAGCCACGTCCCTTTATTCGGACAGCGAGCCCCCGTCTCACACTGTGCGGTGCGGGCTTCAGCCCATCGGGAGGTGGTGTGGGGAGCGCAAGGGGAGCGCGGACGCCTTTGGACGGGGCGGGACGGGGTGCTACGCCTCAACCTGAGGCAGGCATTCTGACCAGGCAGAACAGCACCAGGCGGCAGCAGCCGGAGCCATGCGACATGATCGTTCGCGTACTCGTAATGCGTAGGTCCCGGGGTTCGAATCCCGAAGGCGGCTCCGGAAGACCTCAGGACTCACTCGCCGTGACCTGGGGCTTTTCCTTTTCCGGGGCACGCTACGTCCGGCCGCTCGGATGGCGGTGAACGGCTTGAGTGAGCGATGCGTGAGCGGAGCGCTTTTGGATCCAGGTTCTGGGCTTCTTCCGCTTGGCCTTCTCCTCGGCCTTGGCCTGGGCTTCCTTCGCCTCCTTGGCGGCCTTCCGGGCCTGCTCCGCCTCGGCCCTGCGCTGAAGCGGAACGAGTTTGGCGGTGGCCTCGGCGGCGCTCTTGCCGACCTGGGGGAGGACGCTTCATGGTGACGTCAGGTATTGGAACTGCCCGAATGCCTGGCACCAGAGGCTTCGGCTGCTAGGGAGTCGCTGGTCGGAGCCTGTACTCAGCCAGCCATCGGAGCAGGTCCGGGCGGGAGGTCTCGACAAGGCGGCCTCCGGTGAAGCGGGCGTCGTCGGTCACCTCTGCCACGCACTCTGGAGGGGGCACGAAGGACTGGGCCTCCTCATCGGTGGTGAACTCGGCCTCCGCCAGGACCAAGCCCTGCAGCGGACCGTCGAAGACGTCAACGCCCAAGGGGGGCACGCTGAAACGCGTCTTGGACAGCACTGCGGCCGGCAGGGAAGCAAGCAGGTCGTACTCGGCCGACGACAAGTACGTATTCGTGATCAGTCCCTGAACTGCTCCCGGCCGAGCGACCGGCACCTTCTGGGTGAGCTTGAGCTCGCAGCCGCCGTCTGACCGCTCTGCGCGTCGCAGACGCAGGCGCGTCCCGACCAGATACCGGTCGTTGATCATCCGGGTGACCGTCACCGCTGACAGCGCCGGCGCTTCAGCCAGCAAGAACCGCCGCTCCCGCTCGACGTGCGCGTACTTTCCCGGGCGAACCGTCTGACCTTGAGCCCCGCCGGCTTTGTCCATCATGAAGACAGCTTCTCAGCGGCTTCTCCCTGCCAGCGCATTTCAGTTGCCTTTCTGGAAGGTCACGTCGACCTCGCCCGCTGGCTGATCTCGGCGGCGTGGGTGGCCCAGTCGACGGCGGAGAGCCGTTGCCAGGCGACGGCGACGTCGGTGTGGATGCCCAGCGTGCAGGCGAGGATCGCGGCGGGGATCTCGGTGGCGAGTTGGAAGAGTGCGGTGCTGCGGGCCTGGTCGGGACGACCCCCGCCAGAGCAGCGGCGTCAACCGACCGAAGGCGGCCGCGGCGAGGACTGATCGCCGTGGTCGGCCAGCGCGGCAGCCAGCTGATTGCGGGAGGCGATGCCGAGTTTTGGGAAAACGCGGTACAGGTGCGAGCTGACCGTCCGGTGCGACAGGAACAGACGCTGACCTATCTCGCGGTTGGACAGACCCTGCGCGGCCAGCTCGGCGATCTGGATTTCCTGCGGCGAAAGCAGCTCGCGCGGGCTTGACGTCGGCTGCCACCCGCGCTCGCCCGTCGCACGGAGCTCCTGATCGGCTCGCTGCGCCCACGCGCGAGCACCTACGCTGTCGAAGGTGGCCCTCGCCGCCCGCAGCGGTCCACGGGACTCGACGATGCGTCGTTGCCGGCGCAGCCACGAGCCGTGAGCCAGCTCAATGCGAGCCCGATGCCAGGGCAGCTCGCCGGCCGCGCCGGCCAGGGCTGCCTGGAAGAGCGACTCGGCCGAGGCGCGGTCGGCCAGCACCGCTCTGGAGTACTCCAGGGCGATGACCGAACCCGTAGAAGGGCAAGCACCCGCAATCTGTTCGATGGAGGTCAACATGGATCTCGCCTCGGCCCGGTGATTGGCGCGGACGGCGGCGTCAGCCAAGTAGCTGAGTGCCCATACCTGTTGCATCCGCTGGAACGCGGGGTCGGTGGGCGCGAACACCCGACGCAGCTCGCCGTACGCCCGCTCGTGCTGATTTGCGCACAACTCGGTGATGCCACGGGTTAGTTGTACGCCGGCCAGCAGGGACGACGCGGCATTCGGGGTCCGCAGCGCCACGTGTTCGGCCTCCAAGAGCAGATCCTGACGCGTGTCCCGGCCTCCGCGGACCGCATCGATCAACGCCACGGCGATGCGTGCGGTGGCAGCCCACAGTGACTGCCCCGTCTCGTCCGCGAGCCGCATGGCCTCGTCGGCCGAGCGTGCCGCGTCGAATACCCCCAGGTAGACCTCGGCCCAGGCCCGTATCGCCAGCGCCTCGGCAAGCAGACTCATGCGGCCTTGCGCGCGGAGCTCCTGGACGGGTGTGGACAGGAAGGCGACGGCATGGCGGAAATCGCCCGTGCAAAACGCGGCGATGCCCAGCATGCCGGCCAGATCCGGCCGGCCGCCGGCGTCTGCCGGCCACAGCGCGAGCTGCTCGATGACCACCGGTCTGTGCTCGTCGGACTGGGAAAGGGCGTAAATGGCCAGCAGCCTGGGGTCGCGGGCCGGCAGGTTCACCTGCTGGGCGGCCCGGACGATCTCGTGCCGCACCAGCGCACCGGGATCGCGCCACCACGCCCTCCGGGCCGCGCCGACCAGCAGCTGCATGGCAAGGTCGACATCCTGTGCGCCCATGGCGTGCTGCGCCAGGCCGACGAGGTGACGTACTTCCGCAGGCTCACCTGTGGAGCCGTCGTGGAAGACGCCCTGGAGCCCGGCCAGCCTCGACTGATCCCGGGGCCGGAGCGTCATCCCCGTGACCTGCGCCTTGATCTGCTCGACCTGGCGGAACCGGCCCAGCTGATAACTGAGTTCCGCTGTGCTGAGCAGACGCGCGGCCTGTGACTGCGGGTCCGGACTCAGCGCAGCCGCTCGCTCGAGCCACGCGGCCGCCGAGGCGACCGCGCCACGGCGCTGGGCGTTCGCGGCCGCCCGTTCCAACTCGGCCGCGATGCGCTCGTCGCGTCCTGACACCGAGGAGGCCCGGTGCCACGTCGCGCGGTCCGGTTGATCGGCCAGGACGCGCGCGAGCGCCGCGTGCGCCTGCAGGCGGGTGGCCGGCGGCATGCCCTGCCGAAGGGCCGAACCGACCAGCGGGTGGGCGATTCGGTACCGCTCGCCGAGCACGGTCAAGAGCCCGTGCTCGAAGGCCGGCTGCGCCATGACGAGGTCGACCGGCGAACCGAACAGGATCCCCGCGGCCGCGAGGACATCGTTGAGGTCGTCGCCGTCGTCGACCGCGGCAATGGTCAGAACCGCGCGCGCGGCCGGGACGAGGTGCTCAGCACGCGTGGCGAACGTGCGTTCCAGGCGTGCGGTCATGGGCAGGTCCTCGTCGAACTCGGTCCACGCGTACCGCCCCGACTCCAGCGCGCTGGCGAACTCGAGCAAGGCGAGCGGATTGCCGCGGGCCTCCCGCAGCACGCGATCGCGAACGGTCGAAACCAGCTGCGGCGCCCGCGCGTCCAGCAACGCTGCCGATGCGGCTTCGTCGATGCCTTCCAGCTCCACCCACTCGATCGTGTGGGCGTCAGCGAACGGCAGCGACTCGGGTCGCGATGTGCACAGCACGATCACCCGCTCGCCGGAGATGCGACGGCTGACGAAGGCCAATACGTCGATCGACGGCTGGTCCATCCAGTGGACGTCGTCGAGACACACGAGGACCGGCGTGTCTCCCGCCGAGTCGACGAGCAGCTCCAGAACCGCCAAGGATGTGAAGAACGGCTGCACCTCGATCGAGTCGGTCATTGCGAAGCAGGCCAAGAGGGCGTCGCGCTGCACGGCCGGAAGTCGGTCGACGCGGGGCAACAGGGGCCGCAGCAGCTGATGGAGGCCGGCGAACGGGAGGCGCGTCTCGGACTGACTGCCCCGTGCGGTGAGCACGGTGAATCCGGCGGACCGTGCGTGCTCCACGACCTCTGCCTGCAAAGCGCTCTTGCCCACCCCGGGTTCTCCGAACAGCCCGATCGCGCGCCCCCCGGAATTGACCTCGTTCAGGTACCCGAACAGGGATCGCAGCTCGTCGTCGCGCCCGACGAGACGCCAGCCATTGGTTGTGCTCACGCAACGATCATCCGATCGGCAGCGCACGCTGTCCACCAGGGGCTGGACGGATCAGTCGGGCGGTGAGGGGCCGTCGTCGAATCCCGGCCGACCGAGTGCGGCGGCGATCTGCCTCCGCGAGGTGATGCCGAGTTTGCGGAACACCTTGTTCAGGTGGAACTCGACCGTCGAGGTCGTGATGAACAGCCGGGAGGCGATCTCTGCGTTGGTCAGTCCCGAAGCGGCCAGCAGGGCCACCTGCCGTTCCTGCGACGTGAGATCGAATCTGGTTTCCGGGACGCGTCTGCGCGCTGTCTCCCCCGTCGCGAGCAGCTCGATCCGGGCTCGTTCGGCGAACAGCGACGCGCCCCACGCGCTGAAGGACTCGTACGCGGCCCGCAGATGGGTCCTGGCCTCGGATCGGCGCTTGCGCCGACGGAGCCACTCGCCGAACAAGAGGCTTGACCGGGCGTGTTCTGCGGCGAGGGGGACGGCTGCCAGAAGGTCGATCGACTCCCGATACCAGTTCTCCGCAAGGGCGGTGTCGTCCACCAGGGCACGGCATCGGGCCAGGAGACCCAGCGCCCACGGCGTCCCGGCAAGCTGCGCGCGATCTTCGAGCCGCTTCAGCGCGAGGGCGGCCGTGTGCCGGTCGCCTGCGCGGACGGCGGCTTCCACGAGAAGCGGCAGCACGAGATTGCCCTGCGACGGCACGTCCTCCTCGTAGGTGGGCAGCGCGTGGCGCAGCGCCTCGTCATAGCGCCCCATACCCAGGTCGAGAATGCAGAGAGCGTGAAGTGCCAGCTGGCGCAGCATACCCAGTCCGCATGTCGTCGAGACGACGTCCATCATCGCCACCGCGGCGTGCACATCGCTTTCCCTGCCCATCCACGCGTACAGCAAGGCCCTGTTGAGATCTCCCTGAGTCGTCAGTCCGATGGCCGTGGCGTAGTCCTGAGCCTCGGCGAAGAGCGCCTCGGCCGCGGTCAGCCGCCCGTTCCAGATCTCGGTGTACGCCAGGACCGACAGGGACAGGCTGAGGCCGTACAGCGCACCTTGGCTGCGGTCCGCGGCCGCGAGGCGGCCGACGATCTCGACGCATGCCTCGATGTCCCACACGTCGTCCGCTGCAAGGCCCACGATGATGCTCAACGGGCTGGCCATGTCGTGCAGTTCGGCTGAGCCGCGCAGCTTCGCCAGGGCTTCCTGGACCGTCGCCACGCTGCTCTCGTAGCCGTGGGCCGTACGGAGAGCCAGGCCTTTGACCAGCTGGTCGGGGCTCCAGGCCGGGGCGTCCGGGCGGTGCGGGGTGGCGACCGCGACCTTGGCCACGTCCGCCAAAGTCGTGCGATGCATGGGGTCCCGGGCGACGACAGCGGCGTGCACGGCCTCGTAGAGCAGTTCCCAGGTCATGCGGGGATCCGCGTCGGCGAGTTCGGCCACGGCGTCGAGCATCATGGCGGGGACGCGGTCGTTGTTGCCGGCGTTGAAGAGCTCTGCCGAGGCCCGGATCCGGAGCGCACGGGCGCGGGCGGAGGGCTGTTGGAGGGCGGGTACGGCGAGGTCGAGCAAGGGGAGCACCGCGGCGCGGTCTCCGGAGGTCAGATGGGCTTGGGCTGCGGCGAGGTAGCGCTCGGCGCGTTTGGCAGGCTCGATGGTGAGTTCTGCGGCCTTGGACAGGAACAACGCCTGAGCGGAATATCCGCCCCTGGCCCGGGCGCAGTTCGAAGCAGTGTCCAGGTCCGCGGCCGCGGCGTCGTCGGGGCCGAGGGTCGCCTGGGCACGATGCCATGCTCGCCGGTCGGGAACACGGGCCGGATCGCTGGCCGCCTCAAGGGCGGCATGGATCCGCCGCCGGTCGTGCCCGGAAGCCGCCGCGTAGACCGAGGATCGGATGAGCGGATGCCGGAACCCGGGGCCGGCACCGTGGTCCAGGACCCCGGCCTCGACGGCCGCGGCTGCGGACTTGGCCGCCAGGCCCAGCACGCCGGCCGCATGCCAGACCACCGCCATGTCGTCGGTCGGCGCCGCGGCCATGAGAAGGAGCAGCATCCGGGTGTCCGACGGCAGCGCGGCCACCGACTGCCGGAAGTACTCCTCCAGCAGCCTGCTCACCGGCAGCGGGTCGGGCATCGGTGCGACCCCGGCGAGCTGCTCGGCGCCGAGATGCGCCGCCAGTTCGATGAGCGCCAGCGGATTGCCCCCGGTACCGGCCACGATCCGGTCCGCGACCGCCGTGTCCAGGTGCCCGTCAACGGCGAGGGACAACAGCTCCCGGGCGTCGGTGGCGGGCAGTCCGCCGACACGCAGGGAAGGCAAGGCGTCGAACAGTCCCTGGTCGCCGAGGTCGTTCCTGGTCGAGAAGATCAAGCCCAGCGAGTCGGCGTGGAGCCGCCGGGCGACGAAGGCCAACGTCTCGGCCGACTCCCGGTCGAGCCAGTGGACGTCGTCGATCAGGCACAGTATCGGCAGCTCCGACGCCGCGGCCGACAGCAGCGCCAACGTCGCCAGACCGACGAGGTACCGGTCCGAGTACGAGGTGTCGGCCAGGCCGAACGCGGCGTTCAAGGAGTCCTGTTGCCTGGCGGGAAGCCGGTCGATGCGGTTGAGGTGCGGCCGCAGGAGCCGGTGCAGCGCGCCGTAACCCAGGAGCTGCTCGGCTTCGACGCCGACCAGCCACGTCAGCCGGGCACCGGCGGCTTGGGCCGCCGCGTGTTCCAGCAGCCGCGTCTTGCCGATCCCTGCTTCGCCCGCGAGCACCAGGACCCCGCTGAGTCCCTCCCGTGCTGCGTCGAGGAGTTGTCCGATCGCTTCGCGTTCGGCGAAGCGGCCGACCATCGGCCGCACCGTCCCGGAACGAGGCCCGCGCCACACCATGGGAATCCCCTGTCGTCGAGACCGTGACGTGAGAAGACGCTAGGCGCGCGGTCATGCAGTAATCGAGCGTCACATGACGGTGATCCGACCCAACCCGCCACCCGCCTTGCGCAGCTCGGCGGGAGAGGACGCCCCTGGGTTCGGGGAAAGTCCGGTGCCGACGCGGCATGGGCATGGGCGGCCGGACGACGCTCCGTGGTGCCGGCGAGGCAGCAGAACGTCACCATGCGGCGGGCGTGGCCCCGGTGGACGGCCGGTGGACAGACGCATGTGGACGGTGTGCCACGGGTCGGCACAGCCCAACCTGTTGTACTTGCTCTGATCAGCGAAAACGTCACGAGGCGGCATCATGCGCCACCCGGCAACATGATCGTTCACGGTCTCCTAATGCGTAGGTCTCGGGTTCGAATCCCGAAGGCGGCTCCACGGTGAACCCCAGTTCAGTCCTCTGACCTGGGGTTTTTGCCCTTCGCTGCGACAGGTGACGCTCTCGGCTGCTGCTTCTTCGATGACCGGCCTGGACCCGGGAGGGGTAGCGTCGGCTATTTCTTCAATGAAGCCGGCGGGTAGTCCGGGTGGTGGCCGACGCCAGCGGCTTTCGCCGATACCGTCGCGGAAGCCGTTGAGGACACGCGACCCGTGCGGTCGGACGCTCCGCGGCTCGCGCGCCCGGACCGCGCCGCCGGTGGTTCCGCAGGCCGACGACGGGATTCTGTCGTGGCGCCAGTAGGCACGACAGTCAGCGCGGGGCATGCCACGGCCGGTGGCCGTGGAAGTGCGGACGCCGGCCATTCTGGCGCTGAGCGTGCTGGGCGACTGAGACAGTAGGCTGAACTCGGCGGGTTCTGGCCCGCTCCTGTGGTGTTCGGGAGGTGCGTCATGACTGCCGAGACGGCAGCCCCTGCGTGGATGCACGAGCAGATCACGGCGGAGCAGTACGACTCCTGGTCCGAGGAGCAGTGTGCGGGGATCGAGATCGTGGACGGGATGGTCGTCGTGAGCCCCAGCGCCTCCAAGCGCCATAATCGGCTGGACCGGATCTTGGCGAATGCCTTGGAGGCCGCCGGCGGGCCGGATTGGAATGCCGACACCGACTTCGATGTCCGGCTTCAGGACATCCCGCTCACCAATCGTCGTCCGGATGTGGTGGTGTACCGCGCCGACACGATCGACATCATGCCCACCCGTCCCGAGCACGTGCTGCTGGTCGTGGAGGTCGTCTCGCCGGGGTCGGAGACCACCGACCGGATCGTGAAGACCGACCAGTACGCCAAGGCCGGTATCGCCTTCTACTGGCGGGTCGAGCAGGCCGCGACCGGGGTCCCCTTGGTCTACACCTATGTTCTCGATCCTGCGAACAGGGCTTACCGGAACGGGGACGTCTTCACCGGTGTCGTCAAGGTCGCGGCTCCTTTCCCGATGGAGGTCGACCTCGGCCAGATCTGATGTCGGCGTGGCGCGCTGAGGCGCCTTCATGACGGCGAGGAGATCTCGGCTTGCGCGAGCGCTGCGTGCGCGGACGGGACGGCACTGCCGTGGACCGGCCGTCACGATGATCAAGGCCGCGAGCGTCTGACCAGCCGAAACAGGAACTCGTGGCACCGTCGGCCACCTGCCGTCACGATCTCGCCGGCCCTCGTAATGCGTAGGTCTCGGGTTCGAATCCCGAAGGCGGGCTCCACCGGAACCCCAGGTCAGCTCTCTGGCCTGGGGTTTCTTGTTTTCTTTGACCTCGGAATTCGGGCTGATCGGGCGGTCCTGGTCTGCGCATCGTATTGCGTAGGTCCCCGGTTGACCGGACGTGGTTACTTCTCGTCGTGGATGGCTCTGACCTGCGAACTTATCGATCTCGGTCCTCTCGTCTGAGTTCCCAAGGTTCTACCCGGCGGCATCCGGTGGCCATGCGTGCAAGGAGCGTGCAGCCGACGCCTTCACGGTGCTGTGAGCGTCGGTCGATCGGGCTTGCGGATCTGCAGGGATGTGCCAGCCGTCTGCTGGGCGCAGGCGCGGTGTACGCGGATGTGCTGCCGGGGCGTGGACCTGCGGATGACGGCCACGGTGGAGGGCCACCGGGAGGTGCTGGTCGCCAAGACCCCGGCTGAGGCGGCCGATCTGCGGGTGAGGCGGGTCCGGTTCGGTATGAGCAGCCACGACCTGATCGCGCGGTCGGCGGCCGGCGGGGGCACTATCCGTTTGGTCAAGCCGGTTGAGGATGGTCGGCATGACGGGTCGGGATCGGTTGCGGCGGACGACGGTGCACTATGCGGCTGCTGATGGGCACGTGAATGGCCTGCAGGTGCTCTTGGCCGGAGGCGCCGCCGTGGAGGCAGTCGACGACGCGGGCTGGAGGCCGTTGCATTTCGCGGCTCAGGCCCAGGCTCCATTGGCTGTTGAGGTTCTCCTGGCTGCGGGTGCGGCGGTTGACGTCCGGACCGTCACGGCAATACGCCGCTGTGGGGGGCGGTCTTCTTTTCGTAGGGCGAGGGCGCGACGAAGCGAGCGCAGGAACGCCGGCCAGCCGGCGTCGGCCCGGACAAACGCATACGGGCTGGCGCCCTGGGGCCGGTTGCGGAGCGCGGCGACTTGCTCGTCCAGGTGCTTGGCCATCGCGCTGACCTGGGACTTCGACGGCTGGGCGACGCCGAGGGACTGCGCGGGTTTCTCCACTCGTGGGTGCTGACGCCGTGGGGCAGGCGGTGGCGACCACGAAGATGAGGGCCTGCTCGGCCCGGCGGCGTTCCAGCAGCCAGGCCGGGGACTAGCTTCGCTGCCGCAGCTTGGGGGTCGCGAGTTCGACGGTCGGCCCGGGTGCCCCACTCGCGCGGGCGGAAATCCGTTGCGCTGGTGACGCGCTCGTCGCTGACCTGCCCGCAATCGGCATTGCACATCGCGTCGGCCTCCGCCGACATCGCCGCGTCGGCGAACGTCTTGACCATCGCGCGCAGCAGGCCGGGACCCGCCGAAGCGAGATTGTCCTCGGTCAGGGCGTGCAGGGGCAGACTGTTGCTTGCGGTCATCGTGCTGATCTCCTTCGAGCTATCGGCATTTCGAAGGTCAGCCGGCGGCCGTCTCTCTATGCGGGCACCGACCCGGACGCCGGGACAAACCCCGGATCAGGTCCCCACCCGTTACACCACTTCCCAGGACGCAACCCCGGGTCAAGGGTCACTACCGGTAACTTAGGTGTAATTCGGTCGTTGTCGATGGTGTGCCGAGAGCGGGTTAGGTGAAGTCCTCTGGTGAGCGTTTGTCGGACCGGGTCGCGGTCGGGGTGCCGACGAACGTGCTCGCGGCCCGCCTCGGGCGCCTGGCCGAGGCCGGTTTGGTGATGCGCATCCCTTACGGAGTCATAGTGCGCCCGTGGGTCCGGGACCGCCTGACGGACGGCAGGCATGACGCCCTGCCCGTACTCCACACCCTCGCCCACGGGTGCCAAGCACACCGCGGCACCGGAAGCCGATCGCCGATGGCTTGATCACTCGCACCCAGTAATGCCGGCTGGCCCGGTCCGCGGATTGGTGAACTGCGAGAAGCGGTGACCGCCGAGCGGACCGCGTGACTCCGGCCCGGTACCGGCGGGCCTCCTATACACCTCGCCTCCGTCGTGCGACCTGCTTTGTCAGGCGAGGTACGTTCAGACCGAGGAGACGAATCCGTGGAGCAATGGACTCATTTCTCCGTGACCGCCGAGACCAAACGTCTGTGGAGGATCACGTTTGACAGTCCACCGATCAACCTGGTGTCCCCGGAGATGCTCACGGAGCTTCCGAGGCTGGTCGATCAGATGGAGGCTGCTTCGGAGGTACTCGTGACCGTGTTCGAGTCGGCGAACCCCGACTACTTCCTGAACCACTACGACACCTCCCGGGTCGCCGAGACCCCCAAGGAACTTGGCGCAAGCGGATACCCGCTGCTGATCGACGCCACCACGCGCCTGTCACGCCTGCCCGTCGTCTCCATCGCGAAGATCCGCGGACGAGTCCGGGGTCTGGGTAGCGAGCTGATCCAGGCGATGGACATGCGCTTCGCCAGTGAGGGGGCGCTGTTCTGCCAGCCTGAAGTGGCCAACGGCAACCTGCCTGGCGGCGGCGGCCTTGAGCATCTGCCCCTCTTGCTCGGCCGGGCACGCGCACTGGAGGTGGTCCTGTCCAGCGACGACTACACGAGTGAGCTGGCCGAGCGGTACGGATGGGTCAACCGCACGCTCCCCGACGGCGAACTCGACGCGTTCGTCGACGCGCTCGCCCGCCGGGTCGCCTCCTTTGACAAGGAGTCGATCGCCGCAGTCAAAAAGCAGGTGAACCGGTACACGCTGCCTTCCGCGGAGGATCTGCAGTCGTCCTCCGACCTCTACTTTGACTCATTCGGCTGGCCAGGGTCCAAACGCAGGCTTCCGGCCGCGCTCGCCGCAGGACGCAATCAGCCGGGCGACTACGAAATGCGCCTGGGCTACCACCTCGGACGCCAGCCGGAAGGAACCCCACAGTGAAACTGTTGAATTGGAGCAGCAACGGTCAGAGAGGATTCGGCGTATTCACCGAAACGGGGCCCGGTCGACGGGCACGCCATCGACGCCACCGGCTTCGACTCGGCCCCGACCCGCGTCGGCGACGTACTGCGCGCCGGGGTGCTCGGCGAGCTGAACCACTGGGCGGCCGGACGCACGGCGGATGTCGCGCGGGCGGCGGTGAATATCGCCCCAGCCGCGTTCACACCGGGCCAGGTGGTCTGCGCCGGGGTCGACTACGCGTCGCACCCCGGGGAAGGCGCATTCGACGTGCGGGAACACCCACCGGGGCCTGGCTTTCGAACCAGGGCCGTTACGACCTCGGGGAGCGGCGCGGTGGCGAAATCTCCTGAGGAACGCAGAGACGCACACAGCGCTGCTGCGCGAGACAGGTTGCTGCTGTCCATGCTGCCTGCGCTGCTGCTGTTCGTCGGCCTGTTGGTCGGCCTCTTCACACCCAGCAGTGTCAGGCCGATCGCCTTCCTCGCCACTGCCGTGGTTTCTGCCGCCGCGCTGCTGCACCTGAAGGGGACCGTGCTCACTGGAGTGGGCGCGTGCGCCATTTTCTTCGGCCTGATAATGCGCTTCAACGCGCTGCGGGATGGGACCGCCTACTCTGAGCTGGCCACGCTCGCGGCGATTGCGGCATTCGCCGTCTTCCTCAACCGTCTGCTCGACCGACGCGCCCATCAGCTGGTTCAGGTCCGCTCAGTGGCCGAGACCGCCCAGCTGGCGGTGCTGCATCCGATCCCACGCCACCTCGGGCACGTCACGCTCGAAAGCCTGTACCTGGCCGCCGCGGCGGAAGCCCGGATCGGCGGCGACCTGTACGAGGCAATCCGTACCCCCCACGGCGTACGGCTGCTCATCGGCGACGTACGCGGCAAGGGCCTGCTCGCGGTCCAGACCGCCGCGGCGCTGCTCAGCGCCTTCCGCGAGGCCGCCCACGACGCTCCTGACCTGCCCGACCTCGCCAGCCGCCTGGAGACGAGCGTGCGCCGCCACGCCTCCCAGTACCCCGGGGTCCCGGGCTCGGAGATCGCTGAACGTTTCATCACCGCTCTCCTCGCCGAGATCCCGGACGACGAACCGGTCGTCCGGACCGTCACCTGCGGCCACCCGCCCCCGCTGCTGATGCACCGCGGCGAGGTCCGGGAGCTGCAGGCCGCTGCCCCCTCGCCGCCGTTCAACCTGGGCATGTTGGTGAGCGACGAGTACCACGTCGACCTCGCCCCCTTCCACCCGGGAGACCAGCTCATGCTGTACACCGACGGGGTCACTGAGACTCGCGACCCCTCCGGCGCCTTCTACCCCCTCGCCGAGCGCATCCGCTCGTGGAGCGGCGAGGCGCCCCACCACCTCCTCGAGCATCTCCACCGCGACCTGGTCGACTACAGCGGCGGCGAGCTCAACGACGACATCGCCGCCCTCGTGGCCCGACGGCGCCCCGGCCTGAGCACGAAATGAGGCTCTGACCTGTACAGGTTCGCCGGTTCTTCTCTACCGGGCATGGGCGCCTCCTGTAGAGGGACGACAGCCCCGAGATGAGAGGCACTCGGAGTCTCCCGCGGCCATCCGACGGCCGGACGCCTTTGGATGTCGTCTACGAGACGACACAGGCCAACCTGTCATACGCGCTCTGACCAGGCAGAACGTCACCAGGCGGCACGTCCGAGCACCGCAGATGTGGTTGTGTACCGCGCCGACACGACGGACATCATGCCCACGCGTCCCGAGCGCGCGTGCTGCTGGTCGTGGAGGTCGTCTTACCGGGGGCTGCGCCACTGGGAGAGCGGCAGATCTCAGCCGTCGCCGGACTCGTTCGCTGAATTCGCCGATTCGGCGGCGCGGCGGTATTCGGCGTTGATGCGCTGGGCTTCCTCAAGCTGGTCTTCAAGGATGACGATGCGGCAGGCGGCCTCGATGGAGGTGCCGCGGTCGACGAGTTCCCGCGCGCGGGCGGCGATGCGCAGCTGGTAGCGGGAGTAGCGGCGGTGGCCGCCCTCGGAGCGGAGTGGGGTGATGAGGCGGGCCTCGCCGACGGCGCGAAGGAAGCCCTGGGTCGTGCCGAGTATCTCGGCGGCCCGGCCCATGGTGTAGGCGGGGTAGTCGTCGTCATCGAGACGGCCGAACGAATCGTCTGCTGTCATCTCACCTCTCTGTGGAACACGCGCTGGAGGGGCCCTGGTGCAGTACTGCACCAGGGCCCCGAAGGAAATGCAACACCATCTGCCGGTCTATTGCTGGGCCGGCCTTCTGTGTCCGCACGCCCATCCGGGGGGGAAAGGGGAGTGCGGGGATCGCGGTTGCGTGACCGGAGACCACCTCGCTATCGATGTCCTGCGGTACCCGGGCTCGGTGATTCCGCCCGGGCGATCCTGATGGCGCTCAGCTCCTCCGTTCTTCCCTCTTGAACAACTGATTACCAGACGGGAACTTCGTACTGCCGGCAACGCGGTACTGCTTCTCGTGCCGGTGATACCGGTGATGCGAACTGCAGCGGCCTGAGTAAGCGCCGCTCTTCGACAGCCAGCCCCGTCGCCTACCCTGCGTCTGCTCTGGCTTGGAACCCCACTGCCGAACCTCCCGGTGCGCGCGCCCGCAGCCCGACGCCTTCACCGAGGAACATCCATCACTGCACTGCTGGTACTGCAAACTGCGCCTACGGTACTGCCGGCGGCGGCCCCTGATCACTGCGGGCCACCCGGTCCGGCGTCAGCTCCGTCACCGTCCTGCTGTCACCTGGCTTCGGAACTCCACAGCCGTACCGACCTGCACTTGCGTGTACTGCTGCCCGGCAGTTCGTGTCTGCCGGGCACCGCTCGATCTCGACTACGACAGGAAACATACCCATGCTGCCGCCCAATGTCTACTCCAGGCGACATAGATTTCCGCGTGTTCGACGGTGAGGTAATCGCGCCCTGCCGGACGGGATGACGTCGGGCGGGCGATGCGCAGCGGTCGGCTGACCGGCGTCGCCGCTGCGCGCGCCCACCGGACCTTCCGCGAAGCTCCGTCGGCCTGGTCGGCCATCCCGACCTCATCGTGGTGGCCGGGGTTGCCTACGGACCCGCGTCCTTCGCCGAGTCGGTCGATGCCCGGACTGCATCAGTGGGATCATGAAGCGTCCGGGCCGCGCCTGTGGTGTGAGTACGCCGGACGGCAGGCACGCAGGCCGGCCGAGACGGGACGGCGACTCGTCCGGGGCCGGCGATGCACCGACTCACGCGTCTTCGTGCGACGAGGATTCCGGCTGCTCGGACTACCGGCAGACGATGTTCTCTGCGCACAGCCCCTTCGGGGTCTGCGTGACCTCGAAAGTGACACTCCGGCCTTCGATCAGCCCGGAGAGCTCAGGGTCGACGAAGTTCGAGTAGTGCGCAAAGACGTCCGGGCCGGCGCCCGGCTGCTCGATGAAACCGAAACCCCTGGCCGAATTGAACCACTTCACTGTGCCTGTGGGCATTTTGCACCTTCCTGCGCGCTTGAAGTGCGGTGAGAAATTTCGACGGCGGATTCACCGCGGCATGGACTGGGCAATGCAGCCGGAGCGAGGGTCGGGCGCACCGTGGGGGACGGGACGGATCGGGGGGCCGGCCGCTTTCTGAACCGGGCACGCCCGGTCGACGTCGCCGGCAGCACCCCCGGCCTGCTCGTTTGTCGGCAGAGCCGCCTGGCCACGCCGCTGCGTAGCCGAGACGGCCCGCCGCTGGGCGGACACGAGTGCCTCAGTCGAGGCCGCCGGCCGTATCGCCGTCCCTCAACGCGGCCGGCCGGGGCACGAAGTGCGCCCCGGCCGCCGGCTGGGTGAGGCCATCGGTTCTGGACTTACGCTTCGACGCCCAGCAGCGATTGTGCTGTCCGGAGCGGGCTGAGGGCGGCGGGCGGAACCTTCGGCCCAACGGCGCCGCGGCACGTGAAGCCGAGGCTGAGGAGGGCGCGGGTCATCTCGGCGGCGCTGAAATCGCGGCGATCCTGCCTGGTGACGACTTCTCCGACCTGCTTGACGGGGTACTGGCGGCGGCTGATGATCACGGACTCACCCGAAATGAGCTCGGGCTTGATGCCTTTCATCGATGCTTGCACGTCGCTCTTGGTCAAGTCGAAGGGGAAGCGGGCGATGATGCAGCGCATGGGACCTCGCAGATGATGGGGACAGGGCAGGAGCCGGTACGCCTGGAAGGGTGCAGTCCGGCTGGGCTTCAGGCTGCCGTGCCGAGGGCGGAGCGGCGCGGTGAGGTTCCCTTCGACGCCAGGGTGGGCCGGCCGGAGCGCCCGGCCTGCGAGGGGCGGTTGCGCCGGCTACGCGAGGACGACGACGTGCTGCGCCTGGTGCGTTCCCCGACCGGTTCGGTGATGGTCACCGGCACGCCGGAGGGGGTGCGGGCGCCGGTGATGCGCGTCAGTTCAGCTTGCCCGGAGTGGGTCTGTGTGCTCTGCGGGGTGATTCCGGCGGTGGCCATCAGCCGGGTCATCTCGCGCCGCTGGCTGGGCAGGACCAGGGTGACCACGCGGCCGGATTCACCGGCCCGGGCGGTCCGTCCGCCGCGGTGCAGGTAGTCCTTGTGGTCGCTGGGCGGGTCGACGTTGACGACCAGGTCGAGGTCGTCGACGTGGATACCGCGGGCGGCCACGTTGGTAGCCACCAGCACGGTCACGTGACCGCTCTTGAACTGCGCGAGGGTACGGGTGCGCTGCGGCTGCGACTTGCCGCCGTGCAGCGCCGCCGCCCGCACGCCGGTGCGGAGCAGGTGCGCGGTGAGTGCGTCCACGGCGTGCTTGGTGTCCAGGAACATCAGTACCCGGCCGTCGCGGGCCGCGATCTGGGTGGTCAGAGCCTGCTTGTCCGTGGTCTGCACGTGCAGAACGTGGTGCTCCATCGTGGCGACGGCGCCCATGGAGGGGTCGACGGAGTGGACGACCGGGTCATTCAGATACCGGCGCACGAGCAGATCGATGTTGCGGTCCAGAGTGGCCGAGAACAGCATCCGCTGACCGCCTGGGCGCACCTGGTCCAGCAGGGCGGTGACCTGCGGCATGAATCCCATATCAGCCATCTGGTCCGCTTCGTCCAGCACGGTGATGGCGACCCGGTCCAGCCGGCACGTACCGCGGTCGATGAGGTCCTTGAGCCGTCCCGGAGTCGCTACGACGACCTCGGCACCCCCGCGCAGCGCGTTGACCTGGCGGCCGATGGACATGCCGCCGACGACGGTGGTCAGCCGCAGCCGCAGGTCGCGGGCGTACGGGGTGAGGGCGTCGGTGACCTGCTGGGCCAGTTCCCGCGTCGGGACCAGGACCAGGGCCAGCGGCTGTCCGGGCTCGGCGCGCTGTCCGGCGGTGCGGGCGAGCAGCGCCAGGCCGAACGCCAGGGTCTTGCCGGAGCCGGTGCGGCCGCGGCCCAGCACGTCGCGTCCTGCCAGGGAGTTGGGGAGCGTGGCGGCCTGGATCGGGAACGGCACGGCCATCCCCTGTGTGGCCAGCGTCTTCACCAGTGCGGACGGCAGGTCCAGCTCGGCGAAGGTCTCCGCCGGGGGCAGGGCGGGCGTGAGGGTGACGGGCAGGGCGAATTCCCCCTGCTGTGCAGCCGGTCGGCGGCCTCCGTAGCTGCCGGAGCGGGACGGGCCGCCGGAGCGGCTCGGCGCCTGGCTGCGGTAGCCGCTGCGGCCGGAGCCGGAGCCGGAGGAGCGGTTGCGGGAAGAGCGATCAGTCGTGCGAAAAGTGCGGTTCACGGAGAACCTTTCCTCGATTTCGGTACGTCGAGGAATCCCGGGCGGAGCCAGGCCGCGAGTGGGAGCACGAGGACGAACCGATGCTGGTGAATGCGCGGAGCGGGGAAACCATCGAAAAGCCCGGAGGTAAAATGCCCGACGGGCAGCTGGCTTTCACGGCGTACCCGAATACCGCCTGGGACTTCCGGAGAAAGCAGCAGGCCGGGGCCCGCACCCCAAGGTGCGGGACCCGGCCTGCTCTGAGCGTCAGCGTCAGGCGGGAACGATGTTCTCCGCCTGCGGGCCCTTCTGGCCCTGGGTGACGTCGAAGTTCACCTTCTGGCCCTCCTGCAGCTCGCGGAAGCCGGAGGCGGCGATGTTCGAGTAGTGGGCGAAGACGTCAGCGCCGCCACCGTCCTGCTCGATGAAGCCGAAACCCTTTTCCGCGTTGAACCACTTCACGGTGCCAGATGCCATATCAAGATCTCCTTCAGGGGCAGTACCCGGAATCTGCACTGTGCGGAATCCGCGTCGCCGCGATGATTACCCCGTCCGGAAAAATGCCGGAAATACAGAAGTGCTCCCACCGTCATGTCGGCAAGGGCACTCGAAGTTTCTGGGAACCACAACTGCAACTGATGGATACCATAGCACGCCGCGGTGGTCACTCGCGGTTCCATAATTTCCCTGCCGGCAAAGGCGAAGAAGACTCCGGGTGGCGTGTCGGTATTTCTGCACTTGCGGAATCAGATTTCCGCACCCGTGCGTTCCGGCCGGGGGGTCTGGTCCGAGTCAGGTGTCGCCCCGGTTCGGCGTGCCGGGCGCGCATGCCAGGGCCTGCGGCCGGTCCCGGTGCCAGGTGCTGGTTGCCACAGGCCGCGAGGGCGACGATCACCGGGCGCAGGGAGCCTCCGTGGTCGGTGAGCACGTATGTGTGGCGCGACGGGTGCGTCTGGTGGGGCCGCTGCTCCAGCAGCGTCCGGTGGCGCTCGTCAGCCGCGCGTCAGCGCTGCGGCCCGGCGCCAGCTGGCGGGCGTCGTACCGGTGACGGTCCTGAAGGCCCGTCCGAAGGCGGAGGGCGAGCGGTAGCCGACGCTGGCGGCGATGTCCTCCAGGCTGCGCTGCGTGGTGGTCAGCAGGTCCGCCGCCACCGTCATCCGGGTCCTGGTGAGGAAGTCGGCGACCCCCGTGCCGGTGGCCGCGGGGAAGCGCCGGACCAGGGTGGCCCGTGAGACGCCGGCGACCTCGGCCAGCCCGGCGAGCGTCCACCGCTTCTGCGGTTCGTGGACGACGGCGTCGATGACGGCCCGCAGCCCGGGATCGGCCACCGCCGTCCACGCGGGGGTGGCGGCGGCTGGGGGAGTGCGGCCGTCGCCGCGCAGGACGAGCGCCAGCAGCGCCTCGCACAGGGAGGCCAGCAGTGCCCCGGCTCCCGGCCCGTCCAGCGCCGCCTCGTTGCGCATCAGCTCACCGAGCAGCCGCAGCGGCGAGCCGGCGCCGGTGCCGAACGACGCGTGGAGGACGTCGGGCAACCCGGCGAACAGCAACTCCCCGGCGCCCGGCCGGTAGGTGAAGTGCCCGCAGAAGAGGTCCACGTCCGGAGCCGACGAGCTGCGCAGGGTGGCCACCGACGCGCCCTCGTGCCGCGTGGCGGGCACCGGCGGTGCGCCGGTGTCCACCCGTACCCGTACGCGGTGCCGCCCGGCCCGTGGCAGTACGAGGACGTCGCCCGCTTCCAGGTCGACGATCCGCTCGCCGGCCTGCACGACGCAGCGGCCGGCCAGCAGGACGTGGAAGGGCACCTGGCCCGTCGGGCCGGGCGGGTTGTCCATGACGTGGCCGCCCGCCAGGAGGCAGCGCACGTCCACGCCGGCCTCCAGGCGCGCCATGCGGATGAGCGTGCTGACCGCGTCCACGGGTCTCCCTCCGTCCGCCCGAAGCCCCTCCGAAGGCCTTGCCCGAAGCCCCTTACGAGGCCCCGCCCGAAGCCGGTGCGAGCGCTCTTCCTCAGGCAGCGTGAGCCTATCTCGACGGTAATTGATTCTTCCTCGCCTTGCAGGGTCGTCCGGTCGGGTGGACGCTGGCTGTATGGACACAATGCACGCGGATCTGCTGGTGATCGGCTTCGGCAAGGGCGGCAAGACGCTCGCGGCGACCATGGGCCGCGCGGGGAAGCGCGTCGTGATGGTGGAGCGGTCCGCCCAGATGTACGGCGGGACCTGCATCAACACCGGCTGCGTACCGACCAAGGCGCTCATCCACCGGGCCTCCGAGCGCCCGGACGGCGCGGACCCCGCCAAGTGGTACGCCGAGTCCGTGGCGTCGACGGCGGCGCTGACCGCCGTGATGCGCGGCAAGAACTTCCGGATGCTCGACACCCTCGACTCCGTGACCGTGGTGACCGGTACCGCCGCCTTTCTCGACGACCACCGGGTGGAGGTCGTCGCCGGCGACGACCGGCTGGAGATCACCGCGGACACCATCGTGATCAACACCGGCGCCACGAACGTGATCCCGGACGTCCCCGGCCTGCGGGACAGCGCGCACCTGGTCACCGGCACCGAGCTGATCGCCTCGCCCGAGATGCCGGGCCGGCTCACCGTCCTCGGCGCCGGCTACCAGGGGCTGGAGTTCGCGGCGATGCTCCGCCGCTACGGGACCGAGGTCACCGTCCTGGAGAGCACCGCGCGCATCCTGCCGCGGGAGGACGACGACGTCGCCCGTGCGATGCGGGACATCCTCCAGGACGAGGGCATCACCTTCGTCACCTCGGCGCACGTCACCAGGGTCGAGGACCGGGACGGCGCGGCCGTCGTCCACTACGAGCAGGACGGGGCCGCGGCCACCGTCACCGCGGACGCGGTCCTCGCCGCCACCGGGCGGGCGCCCCGCACGGACGGGCTGCGGCTGGAGGCGGCGGGCGTTCGTACCACCGCACGCGGCGCCGTCGAGGTGGACGAGCACCTGCGCACCAGCCGCCCGCACATCTTCGCCCTCGGCGACGTCAACGGCGGACCCCAGTTCACCTACGTCTCCCTCGACGACCACCGGATCGCCGCGGACCAGCTGCTGGGCGAGGGCCGGCGTTCCACCGCCGACCGGGTGGCCGTGCCGTACACGCTGTTCACGACGCCGCCGCTGGCCCGGGTGGGCCTGACGGAGACCGAGGCGCGCGCCGCCGGCCGGTCCGTGCGGGTGGCGGCCAAGGCGATCGCGGACATCATGGCGATGCCCCGCGCGAGCATCGTCGGTGACACCAGGGGACTGATGAAGTTCGTGATCGACGCCGAGACCGACGCGATCCTCGGCGCCGCGCTCCTGAGCGTGGACGCGCAGGAGCTGGTGAACACCGTGGCGCTGGCGATGCGCAGCGGTACGACCGCGAGCACTCTGCGCGACTCCATCTGGACGCATCCCAGTTCCACGGAGGCCTTCAACGAGGTCCTGGCGACCGTCGTCCGCTGACCCCGCCCCGCCCCGCCCCGCCCCGGCGGGCGGGCCCAGATGCGGTTTCGGAGAAGTGGACGAGACTGGGCAGGGGTGGGGTGGCTCGTCGGGTTGGTTGCCTCAGGTCGCGGCTGCGTGAAAGCCGCCGACGACGGGAGGCCGCCGCTTCGGACGTGCGCTCCGGTCCTGACCCCTGCACGGAACACGCGCAACCGACGGTGAGAAGGCGAAGCGTGATGGGCGAACCGAAGAACCTCGGCATGGCCGCGGCCGTCGCGGGGGGATATTTCCTCGGCCGGACCCGGAGGGGGCAGATGGCCCTCACCGCCGCGGCGCTCCTGGCGGGCAGGGGCCTGCGGCCGGGCGGGCTCGTGACGGGCGCCGTCCGCAAGGTGCCGGGAGTGCCCGCCGCGCGCGGCGGCGACCAGGCGGAGCGCGCCGGCGACGAGGCGAATCGCGGATGCCTGAGCAAGGCCGCCGCCTCCGTGGCGAACCGTGGCGTGACGGCGCTGGCCGGGACTCTGCGTCAGCGCACCGAGGCCCTGAGCGGCGAGGCGGACGGCACCGGGGACGGCGGAGCCGACGAGGCCCCGGCCGGAGAGCCGGAACGCGCCGAGCCGAAGCGGCGGGCCCGGCCGGCCCAGAAGACCGCCGGGGCGCGGAAGTCCGCGACCGCCCGTTCGCAGGGCACGCGCTCCCCGCGGACCCCCGCGGCGAAGAAGAGGAGCCAGGCCAGGAGAGCGTCGTCCACCAGTGGCCGAGCCCACAAGACAACCAGCTCGCGTACCCGGCGGGAGAGGTGACCGTCCATGGCGACCGACCAGAACTCCGACACGACACAGACCCCGCCGTTGACGCAGCTCAGGCACGAGCTGGGACGCTACGTCGGCGCCCGCGCCAGGCGTACCGCCCGCAGGGCCGGGCATCGCCTCAGTGAGGCGGCGGACCGGCTGCTGGACGTGGACGAGGACAGCGGTACGGTCCCGAAGGTCGGCAGCCGGGTCCTGCACGGCGAGTCGCCGGCCGCGGCCATCGCCGCGGAGACGGGGGCGAACCTCACGAGCGGAGTCGTCGGGAAGGTCAGGAACGCCGTCTCGGGCGGCGACGGCGATTCCGACGACGGCGACGAGTCGGCCGACGGCAAGGCCACGAACATCATCGAGATGATCGACGTCGGGGTTCCGCTGCGTACCGCGTACGACCACTGGACCGAGTACGACACCTTCAGCGGGTTCGCCAAGGCCGCCCAGCACGCCCGGCGCGGCGACGAGGCCGTCAGCGAGTGGACGGTCAAGGTCGGCCCGTCGACACGGACCTGGAAGTCGACCGTTCAGGAGCAGCTTCCCGACGACCGCATCGTCTGGACGTCCGAGGGGTCGACGGGCACCACGCAGGGTGCCGTCAGCTTCCACGAGATCACCCCGACGCTCACCAGGATCCTCATGGTCCTCGTCTACCAGCCGAGCGGCATCGTGGAGAAGGCCGAGAACCTCTGGGGTGCCCAGGGCCGCCGGGCACGGCTGGACTTCGAGAACTTCCAGCGGTACGTGACCTTCTCCGAGGAGGAGGTCGAGGGGTGGCGCGGCGAGGTCCGCGAGGGCGAGGTCGTGGAGACCCACGAGGAGGCCATGGCGCGGGAGGAAGACGAAGCGGAGGACGAGGAGTACGCCGACGAGGAATACGAGGACGACGAGGAGGGGGCGGGCTGATGGCTGACCCGGAGACCGCGCCGGAGGCGAGGAAGCCTGCCGGCGAGCCGGACGTGCTGCTCGACGTCGAGGAACTCCACGTCGACCGGATCGGTCTGGACGTCGAGGACCTCCGGGCCAGAGTGGCGCTCCGCGCGGAGGTGCAGGACCTGCTCACGCTCGAAGTGGGTGTGGACGCCGTCCTGGGGAAGGTCGATCTCGACATCGAGGGGGTGCAGGCCAAGGCCCTGCTGAAGGTCAACCTCGACAACGTCGTCGCGATCATCGAGAACGTCCTGCGCACCATCGACCGCAACCCCCAGATCCTCGAGTCGGTCGCCCGGCCCGTGGGCGAGGCCGCGGAATCGCTCGGTCAGGGTGCCGGGCGCGCGGCCGGCGAACTCGGCCGAGGCGCGGGCGAAGCAGTCAGGGACGTGGGCGAAGGCGCCGACGAGGCCGTCAGGGGCGTCGGTTCTGCGGCGGGCGACGCGGCTTCGGCGGCGGGCGACGCCGCGCAGGAAGTGACGGGTACGGCGTCCTCCACCGTCGAGGGCGCCGCCGGGGACGCCGACGCGCCGTCGAGGTCCGCCCCCACCGAGCCGCCGCAGGAACGCGCGCCGGAGCACGCCCGCCGCCCCCGCCCCCGCCGCCACCGCAGGCCCGCCCCCTCCCGCCGCACCGCCGCCGCCCGCCGCCACCTGCACCGCTGATCCCGGTCCGCTGCTCTTCAGGGCGTTGGCGCGCAGGCCGGCGGTGACCTTCAGGGCGTGGCGCGCAGGCCGGCGGTGACGATGGCGAGCATGGTGCGGGCCGCCCGGGTGTCGTCGCCGGCCGCGCCGGCCACCGCGGTGACCAGGGCCAGGACTTCGGGCCAGTGGAGGGCCGGGGCGACCAGGCCCTCCTGCTGGGCGCGGGTGAAGAGGGGGAGGGCGGTCGCACGGATGCGCTCGTGCCATTCTTCGACCTCGGCGGCCGATCCCTCGGGGGCCAGGGCGTAGGCGGCGACGAGTGTCTCGCGCAGGCCCCGGCTGGCCTGCATGTGGGCCACGACGACGCCGAACCAGTCGAACAGGGCGCCGGCCCCGCCGTCCTCGACCCGGGTGGCGGCCTCCGCGCAGAGGGTGTCGATGATCCGGGCGTAGACCGCGCTGACCAGCAGGCGCCGGGTCGGGAAGTGCCGGTACAGCGTCGCGTTGGCGACGCCGGCCCGCTCGGCGATCAGGTCGAGGGGCGCGTCGGCGCCGGCGGCCTGGAAGACCTCGGCGGCGGTGTCGAGCAGCCGCGACCGGTTGCGCTGGGCGTCCTGGCGGGTCGGCCGGCCTGCCATGCCGCCCTCCTTGTTCATCCGGGGAGTCTCCCCGTATTGTGGCACGCACACCGTGCCGGGGAGTCTCCCCGTTTATCGAGAGTCGGGACCACCCATGACGTCTTCGAGCCCCGCCCAGGTCGTGCGCGCGATCAACGACCTGCGTGCCGCAGGCGACTTCGACGCGGCCGTGCAGTACATCGCGCCGCGATCCCTCGACCAGGGCGTCGAGTCCGACCGCGAGCAATGGCGCCGCAAATGGGAGGGCATCGTCGCCGGGGTTCCCGACTTCGCCGTCACCGCGCTGCGGAGCGTCGAGAACGGCGAGTGGGTCGCCAACCAGTACCGGATCAGCGGCACGCACACCGGGGACTTCTTCGGCCGCCCCCCGACCGGGCAGCGGTTCGAGGTCGCCGGCATGGACATGGTCCGCGTCGTCGAGGGCCGCGTCGTCGAGCACTGGGTCGTCGCCGAGCCCTTCTGATCCGGGCGCGATCGGCGATCGGCGGTGCGGGCCGGGGCGAGTGGAGCCGGTCCCCGGCCCGACCCGGCGGGCAGGCTGCGGGCGCGCCCTGCGATCGTTGGCAGATGTTCACCACGCCACCGCGGCCGGCCGAAGTCACCGTGCTGTTCCCCGAGATCGCCGATCTGGCCCGGACCGCGGTCCGCCTGCATCCGCGGCGCGGTACCCCGCACGCGCAGCAGAGCTCCGTAGCCGGGCCGATGGTGTGGCCTGCGGACGAGGAGTGGCCCACGTGCCGGCTGCCGCACCTTGTCGAGGTCCGGCGGCCGATGACCGATGAGGAACAGGAGCTGCGGCGCCGTGCGGGCGAGCGGCTTGCGGCCGCGGCGGCCCGGTCGGGGGCCTCGTCCCTCGCCGCCAGGTTCGAGGCCCGCCGTAAGGAAGCGGCCGGCGCGGACTCGGCAGAACCCCCGACGGTCCGCACCTGGGAGCCGGCGGTGCCGCCGGAGCCCGTTCCGCTGCTGCCCGTCCTGCAGCTCTTCGCCGCCGACGCGCCCCCGATCGCGTTCCCTTCGGGCACGGACCTGCTGCAACTGCTCTGGTGCCCCTTCCAGCACCAGGAGGCACCCGGGCAGAAGCCCCACTACAACGGGCCGGCCGTGCACCTGCTGTGGCGTGCCGCCGCCGGGCTCGCCACGGCCGGCACCGCTCCCGCTCCCGCTCCCGGCTCCGAGAGCGGCTACCTCCTGCAGCCGTGCGTGCTGCACCCCGAGCAGGTCACCGAGTACCCCGACGTCGAGGACCTCCCCGAGCCGCTCCGGTCAGATGTCCTGGAGTGGGAGGAGGACGAGGCCGACCCGTCCGGCGGCGAGGAGCCGCGGGGCTACGACTACCGCAACGACCTGAGCACCGCGACAGGTCTCAAGGCCGGCGGCTGGCCGTACTGGCCGCACGGTCCCCGGCCGCTCGGTTGCCCCGACTGCGGCGGTGCGTCGAGCCTGCTGCTGACCGTGCCCAACGGCGAGCGCGGGGCCGACAGCTGGACCCCGGCGGAGGAGCAGCACGTCACCGTCGGGCGCGCGGACGGCCAGGCGTTCCACGACCCCACCGGCTTCAGCGGCGCGCGCGACGCGCTGATGGTCTTCGTCTGCGCCGAGGACCCGCACCACCAGGCCTACGTCGACATCGAGTAGCCGGCGGGGACTTGTCGGAGGGTGCGGATAGGTTCTGCGGCATGGCGAGCCCGACCCACACCTATGCCTACCCCGGTGCATCGACGTACTCCTCCGACGCGGGGCTGCGGCTGGCGACGTCCGGTGCCGTGACCCCGGCCGGGTGGCTGGGGGAGGCGCGGTTCTTCGACGGGGCGCTGCGGCATCCGCAGGCGGCGGCCGCGGCCTTGAAGCCCGGGCCGGGAGGGTTCCGGCCCGGGCTTCGGCTGTGCGCTACGCGGGGGGTGTCAGAAGGCGGTCAGGCCGTCCGGGGTGCCGTTGCCGGTCGGGCCGTCGTAGCCGGGTCCTGCCGTGCACTGGTAGTCGCCGCCGCAGTCCGTGCCGGCCGCGTTGCTGCCGCTGGTCACGTCGGTCAGGCCTGCCGTCGCGGTGTAGAGGCGGGAGGCGTCGCCGAAGCGGGCCGGGTGGCCGGCCAGCGCGATGACCGCGGCGAGCATCGGTGACGAGGCGCTGGTGCCGCCCACCACCGACCAGCCGCCGCCCGGGTCGCCGGTCTCGTCGGTGTTGTACACCGCGAGGCCCGTGTCGGGGTCGGCGTCCATGGAGACGTCGGCGGTCATCCGGCCCGGGCAGTTGGCGTCGTGCTGCCATGCGGGCTTGTCCACCCAGGCCGAGCAGCCGCTGCCCGCCCCCTGCCACGCGCTCTCCGACCAGCCGCGGGCGGTGCCGGGAGCGGGGGTGAGCGTGGTGCCGCCGGCCGTGATCACGCTCCGGTAGGCGGCGGGGACGCTGGGGATGCCGTAACCGGCGTCCCCTGACGACGCGATGACGGCCACGCCGGGATGCGCGTAGTCCGCGGCGAAGGCCGCGTTCTGGTTGCTCTCGGCGGCGGCGTAGCTGTTGGAGATCTCGGTGGCGCCGAGCGCGGCGGCCGTGTCGACGGACGCGGCCAGGGTCGCGCCGGCCGCCTGGTCGGCCTCCACCAGCAGCAGGTGGCACGCGGGGCACAGCGCCGAGGCCGCGTCCAGGTCGAGGGCGGCCTCCACCGACCAGCCCAGGTCGGGCGGGAGCGGGGCGGCGTCCCCGCGCTGGTCGGCCTTGCGGAAGCAGCCGTTGGCCGTGGTGCAGGGCGGCAGCCCGAACGTCGTGCGGTAGACGGCCAGATCGGCCTCGGCCCGCGGGGCGTCGCCCGCCTCGACGACCGCGATGGTCTGGCCCGCCCCGCCGTCCGCGGGCAGGTGGTACGCGGCCCGCAGCTCGGCCGGCCCGTAGCCGGGCGGCAGGGCGGCGAGCGACGCGGTGCGCGCGTGCGGGCCGCGTACTCCGCGGCCGCCGTGCACGTCGGTACGGACCTGCGCCAGGCACCGCGCGAAGCCCGGCTTCGCGGACCCGCACACCTCGCGGACATGGGGGCCGGTCGCGGCGGAGGACCCGGTGGGGACCAGCGCCAGGGCCGCGGCGGCTGCCGCGGCGGCCAGCGCGTTCACGTACCGGCGCGGGGACTTGGGGCGTGCCGTCATCGCAGGCCTCCCGCAGCGAGGGTGTACGCGTCGGTGACCGTCTGGGCCAGGGAGCCGCCGGCCGCGTCCGTCGCGGTGACCTTGAGGACGGGGGCGGTGGTTCCGGTGTTCCTCCAACTGGCGTGGTAGGTACCGCCACCGGTGCCGGTGAGGGTGGCCGCCTGCCAGGTCGCGCCGCCGTCGAAGGAGACCGACACCGCGGCCGAGGTGATCGCGGCGAGCGAGCCGTGGCCGTCGTAGGAGAGGTGGCCCACGGTGAGGTCCATGGTCTGGTCGGCCAGGGCGCTGGTGTTGGACTGGTCGGAGTCGAGGCGGTAGGCGAGGGTGAGGGCGGGCATGATCCGGCAGCCGGTCTCCGGGCACGGCACGTCCGCGGGCAGGGCGAGGTCCGGATCGGCCCGGCCGGTGTCGCGGAAGGTGAGGTCGGTGTGCGTCCGCGTCGACTGGGTCGCGCCGGTGGCGGTGAGGTCGGTGTCGTAGACGGCGCGGTAGGTGGTGGGGCCGGCAGCGGCCGGGACCTGGGCGCCGACGACGTCCGCCTCGTCGACGACCTTCGCACCGTTCTGGTACAGCGTGAAGTGGGTGCCCGTGGCGGTACTGCCGATGTGGTCCGGCTCGCTGTCGCCGGTCGGGAGGTACAGGCTGAACAGCCCGTCGCCCGCGCAGGCGGTGCAGTCCCGCAGCTGCTGGTCGCGGTGGGCGCCCAGGGCCGGGGCCAGCGGGCCGTGGCCCCAGTCGATCCGGCGGGTGGTGCCGGCGGCGAGGGACGTGATGTCGGACTCGAAAGTGCCGAGCTGCGGGGTCAGTTCGCTGAACAGCCAGCTGCCGCCGTCGGCGGTGCCCAGGTACTCGGTGCGGTTGCCAGGTATGGAGGTGCGGCCCGGGTCGACCGGGGGCGCGAGGACGGCCTGGCCGGCCGCCTCCACGGCCCGGGTCCAGTCGCTCACCGGCAGGACGTAGAAGGCGCCGGGGAAGTCGCCGCCGGCCGGGTCGGCGGAGAAGTGCTGCTCGACCGTGGCCAGCCGGTCGGCGCGCGCGGCGAAGGACTCGTCCGCGGGGACGTCGTCGGAGCCGAACGCCAGGTCGTAGCGGTACGCCCCGCCGTCCGGCGCCGAGCCGCCCCACTGGACGACGTAGCGCGAACCGCCGGGCGCCGCGGGCTGCGAGTTGACGTAGACGGCCTCGGTCGACGGGTCGCCGATCTGGACGCTGTCGAAGGAGACGATGCCGGTCGGACCCTTGCGGAACCAGGTGAGTTTGAGCAGGTCCGCGGTGGCGGGCCGGGGTGTGGTGACGGTGACGCGCTTGTCGGCGGCGCTCTCGTCGGCGGCCACGGTGGTCGTGCCGGCGCCGTCGGCGACCGTGGCGTTCTGCGCGACCTCGCGGTAGGCGACCGCGCTGCCCTTCGCGTCGTGGTCGAGGAAGACGGTGTAGATCGCGTAATGGCCCGCGGGGACCTGGACGTTGCCCTCGCCGCCGTCCACGGGGACGGCCGTGCCGAAGCGGCTGACGTCGTCCGTGTTGAGCACGATGCTGCCCATCGGGGTGTCGGCCGGGGCGCCGGCGAGCCCGGTGGCGTTGATCTGCAGCGTGTGCAGGGGGAAGTCGGGGTGGGCGGCCGCGCCCGGTGCGCCGCTGAGCCGCACCGAGCCGAGGGCCTCCGGCAGGGTCCGCCCGCGTACGGCCCCGGCGAACGCGGCGGCGGAGGCGGGGGTCAGGTACCCGGTGGCGGTCGAGCCGTCGACGGAGGTGAGGCGGACTCCGGGCGGGGCCGTGGGGGTGGCGCCCGCCGCGAAGTCCAGGGTCACCGGGATGCGGCCGTCGCCGGCGGTCTGCCGGGCCAGGGCGGTGACGTCGAACAGCGACAGGTCGAGCCGGCCGCCGATCTCGGGCATGGCGTCGGCCGGCAGGGTGTACCTGTCGCCGTCCCCGACGCCGAAGGAGAGCAGCGCGCCGCCCGTGTCCTGTCCTGGCAGCACGCGGTACGCGGTGACCCGCTGCCCTTCCATGTCGACGCGCACGCGCTGGCCGGTGACCAGGGTGACGGTCTTCGCCACGGGCGCCGCTATGGCCCGGACGTGGGGCGCGGTGGTCGTGGCCGCGGTGGCGGGCGGCCCGCCGGTCAGTGCCGCGGCGGCGGCCACCGCGGCCGAGACCGCGAGCGCCGACGCCGCGCGGCCGTTTCCAGTTGTGGTCATGGTTGTCCTCCGTGGGGGGATTTCTGGGGGATGGACGCCCGCCGCCCGCAAGCACCCGGGCGGCAATCCGTGGCACCCCCACGGGAGTTCACTGTGACACACGTTACTTGTGTGACCCAGGGTGCGGACGTGACGCGTTGTCACGAGCAGGCGCACCCGCCGAGGCCGAAGAGGACGTCGTAGCCGAGCAGTCCGCCCAGCCGGAAGCCCCCCGGGGCGTAGGCGAGCGCGGCGACGACCACGTAGCCGGCGACCCACAGCAGCACCGCGCGGTCACTTCGAGGGCGGTCTCCACCCAGGTGAACACCCCGGCTCCCGAACCAGTCCCGGCCAGTTCGGCGAGTGCCGCCGTCACCGCCGGCTCGTCGCCGAGGTCGGCGACCGCCCAGCGGGTCAGGTAGGGCCGCTGCCAACTGCTCGCTCGGTTCGCGGTGGTGACGGTGCTGCCCGCGGACCCGCCGGGGCTCAGCCGGCCGTCTCGCGCAGCGGCCGCAGGGCGAGCGCCACCCGCTCCAGCTCGGCGAACATGCCCTTGGCGGACTGGGCGTGCGCCTCGGTGCCCTCGAAGCGGCCGTCGACCATGGATCGGCCCACGAAGTGGATGGACACCGCCTCGGTGAGCGGGAACATCCTCAGCGTGGTGACGACCTGCTTGGCCATCTGCGCCGCCCGCAGGCCCGCCGAGGTGTTGCCGTAGCTGACGAACGCGACCGGCTTGTACTGCCACTCGTAGTACAGGTAGTCGATCGCGTTCTTCAGCGCCGCGCTGATGCCGTAGTTGTACTCCGGCATCACGAACACGAAGGCGTCGGCCGCCGCCACCGACTCGCTCCACCGCCGGGTGTGCTCCTGGGTGTAGTCGCGCTCGGAGGGGTGGTGCGGTTCGTCCAACAGCGGCAGACGGAAGTCGGCGAGGTCGACGGGGTGGACGTCGAACAGGCCGGACCCGGCCGCCAGCGGGAGCAGCCACTCGGCCACGGCAGGACCTACCCGCCCGGGGCGGGTGCTGGCGGTCAGGACGTGCAGGCGGGGCAGTGACACGGGAGGGACTCCTTGCGGCGTTTCGGGGAAGGACGGGTGTGTGCTGATCGCTTCCGGGGACCGCGGGTCAGCCGCCCGCGGCCGGCCCCCGCTGCGGGCGCAGGTCCTGCCGCAGTTCGAGCAGCTGGAACTCGATCTCGGTGTGCTCGTCGAGACGGCGCGTCTGCGAGCGGACCGTCACCGTCTCCAGACCGGCCCGCTCGGTGATCGCGGCCAGCTTCGCGGTGTTGCCGATGCTGCTGAAGCCCAGCATCAGGCGGCCGTCCGCGGTCAGGTGGCCGCGCGCCTCGTCCACGTACCGGCGGTGCGCGTCGTAGCTCGGGTCGAAGAACGCGTGGTGCAGGTCGGTCTCGTTGACGAAGTCCGCGGGCGGCTCGGCGAAGTTGGAGTTCCAGAAGACCAGGTCGAAGCGGTCCGCGGGATCCAGGGCGGAGAACAGGTCGCTGTGCAGGACCCGGACCCGGTCGCCGACGCCGTGGCGCTCGACGTTGCGCCGGGTGTTGTCCACCGCGGCGGCGCTGATGTCCACCGCCGTGACCGCGGCGCAGCCGGACTGCGCCGCGACGACCGCGGTGACGCCCGCCCCCGAGCCCATCTCCAGGAAGCTGCCGCCTTCGGGGTAGGGCAGCCAGGTCGAGAACAGCTCGGTGACCGGCGTGTAGGTCGGGCTGAACACGCCCTCCAGCAGATCCCATTCCCTGCCGAGCAGCGAGAACTCGGCGGGGCGCGCGCCGTCCTCCTGGTGCCTGCGCAGCAGGGCGTCGCCCCGCTGGTATCCGGTGTCGTCCACGGTGTGCTCCTTTCCGGGGTGCGCCACGTCAGGCGCGCTCGACGAGTGCCAGCACCCGGGTGGGGCTGCCGGAACCGCGGACTATCGGCAGCGGGCCTGCCACCAGCAGCGCTCCGGTCGGCGGCAGCAGCGCGAGGTTGCGCAGCTGGGTCAGCCCGTACTTCCCCGCGCCGTGCAGGTACCAGTGGCAGGGGAACGGCTGGTCGGTGAAGTCGCCGGCCAGGCCCGCGTCGGTGCCGACGGTCTCGACGCCGAGGCCGAGCAGCGGCGTCTCCTCGGCGAGCCACTTCGCGCACTCGGGCGCGACGCCGGGGGTGTGCCGGCCGTTGATGAAGCGCACGGCGTCCTCGCGGCGCGCGTCCCAGCCGGTGCGGTAGAGCAGCCAGCCGTCGGCGGGCAGCGGGCCGTGGGCATCGGTCCACGCCTCGACGTGCTCGCGCCTGAGCAGGAAGTCGGGGTCGCCGGCGACCTGCTCGGTCATGTCGATGACGGCGGCAGGGCCCACCAGCCGGCCGGGCGGCACCTGCGAGACGTCCGGCAGCCCCTTGCCGGAGAGCCAGTGCGCGGGCGCGTCGAAGTGGGTGCCGGTGTGCTCGGACAGCCGGATGTTGTTCCAGTAGACGGTCGGCCCGGCCTCGTCGTAGTCGCTGATCACCTCGCGGGAGAACGGCCACGGCTGGCCGCGCTCCGGCGGCAGGTCGATGATCGGGGTGTCCTCGGACAGCGGCGCGGTCAGGTCGACCACCTCGACGGTGCCGTCGCGCAGCGCGGCCGTCAGGTCGGCGAGCACGCTCATGCGACGACCTCCCGTGCGGGCAGGACCGGCGTGCACCACTGCGGGCGGCCGGCACGGGCGCGTACCGCGTCGTCGTAGTGGCCCTGGAGGGCGGCGGTGACCGGGCCGCGCTTGCCGTCGCCGACCGGGAGGCGGTCGACGCTGGTGATCGGCAGCAGCTCGGACATGGTGCCGCACAGGAACAGCTCGTCGCAGGCGTGGAGTTCGGCGCGGTCGATCTCGCGGCGCTCCAGCGGCAGGCCGAGGTGCTCGGCGGCCAGCTCCTTGACGGTGGCCACGGTGATGCCCTCCAGGACGCCGCTGGTGCCGGGCGGCGTGACGAGCCGGTCCTCGCGGACCATCACCACGCAGGAGCCGGGCGCCTCGGAGACGGTGCCGCGCCCGTTGAGCAGCAAGGTGGTGTCGAAGCCGTTGCGGACCGCCTCGTGCTGCGCCAGGCGGCTGTTGTGGTAGTTCGCGCCCGCCTTGATCCTGGTGGGCATCGCGTCGCTGCTGATCCGGCGCCAGGAGGAGACGGACGCCGCGACGCCCTGCTCGTGGGCGGCGGAGCGGCCCACCGGGGTGGAGGTGATGTGCACGCCGGTCTCGGTGGTGTGGGCCAGCGGGTCGAAGTGCGGGCCCATGCCGAAGTAGGCGACCACGCACACGTGCACGTCGGTGCCGTAGCCGTTGGCGAGCACGAGGTCGTTGCACGCCTGGGCCAGTTCGGCGTCGGTGTGCTCGATCTCCATGTGCAGGGCCTTCATCGACTGCCGCAGCCGGGCGAGGTGGTCGGCGACCCGGAAGGCGTGCAGCCGGTCGTCGCCGGGGCCGCCGGCGTAGACCCGGATTCCCTCGAAGACGTTGGCGCCCCAGAAGGCGCCCTGGCTGCGCGCGTGCAGGACGCACTGGTCCCAGGGCACGACGCGGCCGTCGAGCCAGGCGTAGGGCGGTGGTGTGTCGGTCATGGACGGTTTCCTTCCACAAGGGACATGGCGGGGGTGCCGATGCCGGTGTGCAGTGCGGTCGCGAAGTGCTCGGCGCCGTCCCCGCGGGCCGCGAGGTGGCCGTCGGGTCGCACCAGCCACCACCCGCCGCGCTCGGCGCCGTAGGTGGTGAGCAGTTCCGCCCGGCCGGTACGGACGGCGGTGGTGCCTTCGGGCAGCCCGTCGGCGGGCGCGCCCTGCGGCAGCAGGGCCACCAGCCGGACCGGGACCGGCCAGGGCGCGGTGCGCGCCCGCTCGGCCAGCGGGCCGAGGACGGCGGCGGCGCGGGCGCCGTCGGAGGCGGCGGCCAGGGCGACGAAGCCGGCCCCGAGCAGTTGCCGCAGCCGGGTCGGCCCCCCGCCGGCGTCGACCGGGCCGTCCGGCGCGAAGGCGCCGAGCAGCCGGTCCCCGCCGGCCGGCTGCACCAGCGGGGACGCGGTGTAGACGTACGGCTCGGCCATCCGGCCGCTGTTGACCCGGTCGCGGGCCGCGCCGAGCGAGCGCGAGAGCGTCAGCAGCGCCGAACGCGCCCAGCGGCGGGCGCGGTTGGGCGGCACCATGAAGCGGATGGTCGCCTCGGTGACGGCCAGGTTCTCCTTCGCGGCCGCGTATCGCTCGGTGTGGTAGGTCTCCAGGAGCTCCTCGTCCGCCCGGCCCTGGTGGACCAGGGCGAGCTTCCAGGCGAGGTTGTCGGCGTCCTGGATGCCGCTGTTCATGCCGCGCGAGCCGTACGGCGGCAGGGCGTGCGCCGCGTCCCCCGCGAAGAGCACCCGGCCGACCCGCAGCCGGGCGACCACCCGCTGGTGGAAGCGGTAGGTGCTGACCCAGTCGATCTCGTACGGGATGTCGCCGATGACGTCCCTGACCCGCTGGTGGAAGCGGCCGTCGGCCCGCTCGGCGTCGATGTCGGCGTCCGGCGGCAGCTGCCAGTCGATCCGCCAGATGTCGTCCGGCTGCGGGTGCATCACCAGCTGGCGCCCGGGGTTGAAGGACGGGTCGTAGTGGAAGTGCCGCTCCTTGGCGAGGGGCAGCTTCGCCTTGATGTCGGTGATCAGGAAGCGGTCCTTGTGGGTGTAGCCGGTCCACGCGACGTCCAGCAGCTCGCGGGTCCTGCTGCGCACCCCGTCGCAGGCGACCAGGTGCGAGAAGCGCAGGGTGCGCTCGCCCTCCGGGGTCCTGGCCGTGACGGTGACCGCGTCGCCGTCCTGCGCCACGTCGACCACCTCGTGGCCCCAGCGAAGGTCGCAGTCGGGGTGCTCCTCCGCGGCGGCGGCCAGCACCTGCTCGATGCGGTGCTGGGAGATGTTGACGAAGGGGCCGAAGCCGGTTCCGCGCGGGTACTCGGCGGAGCGGATGACCCGGTTGCGCACGTACGTCCTGGCGACGGTCCAGGTGACGCCCTCCTCGGCGACGGTGGCCGCGCAGCCGAACTTGTCCAGGATCTCCAGCACGTCGCCCTGGATCAGGCACGCCTTGGAGCCCTGCTTCACCAATTCGCCCGAGGACTCCAGCAGCACGCTGGGGATCCCGAACGAGGCCAGCCGCAGGGCGGTCACCAGGCCGACCGGGCCTGCGCCGATGATGCCGACGGGCGCGTCGAGTGCGGTCATCGGGTCCTCGCCGCCTGCTCGTCGGCCGCCAGGGCCTCCGCCTGCGGTTCGTCGACGCCGCCCCCGCCCGCGCCGACGCTCTCGAAGACCGGAATGGACCGCACCGACGCCAGGTAGGGCGTGCCCTCGGTGTAGCCGGTGCCCGGCGCCTCGCCGAGCATCCGGACGGCGAGCCGGTAGTGGGTGTTCCGCCATCGCATCAGCGCACGGGCGAAGCCCTCCATGGCGGCGGCGAGCCGCTCGCGGTCGGCCTCGGACAGGTCGCCGGACCCGGCGGCCTCGCGGTAGGCGTCGTCGAGGGTGGCCTGCCCGGCCAGCACGCGCTCGCGCACCTCGGGCACCCACGTGTAGGCGGCCGAGTCGACCCGTTCGGGGTCGGGGCGGCGGCACAGCGACTCGACGAGCTTGTAGTTGCGCGACTGGATGGCGCTGGCCCCGTCGGTGAACTCGCGGAACATCCGGAAGGACTCGACCTGCATCGTGGCCAGCATCGAGAAGAGCGGCGCCGACTCCGACAGCGCGGTCCGCGCGCCGGCCAGGAAGTGCTCGGCCCGCTCCACCTGGCGGCCGGCCATCGCCGCCATCGCACCGCGCAGGTGCACGGCGAGCAGCGCGAACGTCGTCTCGAAGGTCTGGAGCACGCGCAGGAAGAGGTACTCGTCGTGGGCGGTGTCCACTGGCAGCACGCAGACCGACAGCGCGCGCCGTTCGGCAAGCGACATGTCGGAGCGCACCAGGAAGCAGGCCTGCCGGGCGAGTTCGGCGGGGTTGTCGGCGGTCAGCCCTGCCGCCAGCGACATCCGGGCGAGGGCGGGCCGAATCGCCCGGAGCCCGTGCTTGAAGCGCTTCTCGACCTGGTCGTGGGCCGGGCGCATCTTCGGCAGCAGGTCGGATCGCCCGTCGGCGACGGCCAGTTCGAAGGCGAAGGCGTCGCAGACCAGCTGGGAGGTGAGCCGGTCGCAGCGGGAGCGGGCGAAGGGCGCCTGCTCCACCGGGTCGGTCACCGCGGGCAGGTCGAGCAGCCCGAGCGCCAGGTACGACGCGTAGTCGTAGCGGCCGTCGGGCTTGTCCAGGGCGGTGCTCAGGAAGGAGGCGAGCGTCTGGACGTGCGACCAGGGGCCGTTCAGGGACGGTAACCGGTCGCGTACCTCGGACAGAGCCGCAAGTAACTCCTGCGGTACGAAGTGCTTGCCGACCCGCTGGTACTGGCGGACGACGGCGTCGTAGGGGAACTTCTCGGGGTCGGGGTCCTGGAACCAGGACCCCAGCTCGGCTCGCAGCACGAGATCAGCCCTTCGGTGAGCCGGCCGGGAGGCCGGTCGGATGGTGGGAGGGGACAGCGGCCGGGGGACCCGGCCTGCGGCCGCGGCGGAGGTCGTCGAGCGCGGCGCAGAGCGCGGCGACGTCCGAGGCGCTGCTGTAGTAGTGGAAGGACAGGCGGGCCACCTCGCCGCGGGCGCTGACCGCGATGCCGCGCTCGGCGAGGCGGTGCGCCAGGCCGCCGGGGTCGGCGTCGAGCAGCCCGACGTGGGCGCCGCGCCGCTCGCGCGGCAGCGCACGCACCCGCTCGCCCTGCGCCGTCAGCCGGTCGACCGCCAGGTCCGTCAGGTCCAGGATGTGCGCGCGAACAACCGCCAGGTCGAGGCCGCCGACCAGACCGAGGCCGGCAACGCCCGCGTACGCGGCGGGGATTGCCGGGGTGCCGGTCTCGAAGCGCCCGGCGCCCGCAGGGAAGTCCAGGGTCGTCGGGTCGAAGGCGAAGGGGTCGACCCGGCCGAACCACCCGGTGAGCCGCGGGAGCCGGTCGGTGGGCGCGGGTCGCCGCGCGTAGAGGAAGGCGAGCCCCGGCAGGCCCAGCAGGTACTTCATCGTCCCGGCCACCAGGTAGTCGCAGTCCAGGGCGGTGACGTCGACGGGTTCCGTGCCCACCGCCTGGTAGGCGTCCACGAACACCTGGGCGCCGGCGTCGTGCGCCAGCCGGGCCACCTCGGTGACCGGCAGCCGGGCCGCGTCCTGGTAGCCGGTGAGGGGCACCGAGACCAGCCGGGTCCGCTCGTCGACCAGCCGGGCGTAGTCCTCGGCGCCCGGCGCGTGGACGACCTCGGCGCCGCGCGGGCGCTGGGCCAGCCACACGTGCGCGATCGAGGGGAACTCCAGGGCGGTGGTCACGATCCTGCTCCGCGGCGCCCACTCCAGCGTGGACGCCACCTGGTAGGCGCCGACGGAGGCGTTGGGGACGACCGCGACCTGCTCGACGCGCGCCCCGATCAGGTCCGCGAAGCCCTGGCGGGCGCGGGCCACCTGCTCCTCGAACAGGCCCCACGGGGCGCTGCCGCGTGCCATGTCGTCCAGCATCCGGTCCATCGCCGCGTCCAGGTCGAGCGACCGGGCGCCGAGGCTGCAGCTCGCCAGGTGGACGCGGCTCTCCAGCGCGGGGAAGCGCCGCCGGAAGGCGGCGGCGTCGGGGGCCGCGACCGCGGCCGGTCCCGCGGTCATGAGGACGGCTCCGCGAGGTGGTAGTCGCCCATCGGGCCGGTCTGGGTCAACTCGGTGCGCACCCGCCACAGTTCGGGGAAGAACTTGTGCTCGATGAGCTTGCTGAGGACCTCCACCTGGGTGCCCTGGGTGCCGATCACGCCGTTGCCGATGACCCGGGTGAGGACCTTGTAGTGCCGCACCCGCCACAGGGAGACCTGCTCGTCCCAGGCGATCACCGCCTCGGCCAGCCGGTACGGCGCGGTGTACTGGCCGGATCGGTACAACTCAGCGACGTCCAGGCCGCGTTCGTCGACGTACGCCTGGAAGGCCGCTCCCAGCCGGCGGCTGTGCCGCTGCACCCCGCGCCAGCCCGGCGAGTCCGCGCCCGAACCGTGGCCGAGGATGGTGCGCATGGTCTGGAAGTCCCAGGGCGACAGGTGCCGCAGCATGTCCAGCTGTCCGGTGATCAGTTCGACCCCCAGGCAGGCCCGGGTCAGCAGCTCGATCGCCGGGTCCTCCTCGCCCCTGGCCAGGTGCTCGCTCGCCTGGGCCAGTTCCGAGCAGGCCAGCTTCAGCCACAGCTCGGTCGACTGGTGAACGACCTGGAAGAGCAGCTCGTCGCGGTGGACGACCTCCTCGGGGCGGCGCTGCAGCGAGAGCAGGGTGTCGGTGCGCATGTAGCGGGCGTAGTCGTCCTTGCCCTCGCCGTTGAGTATCTGCTCGGAGTAGTCCCTCATCGCGTCACCTCGGATTGGCGTCGTGGGTATGCGGGCGTCCGTCACGGTCGGGCGGATGGCTTTGCACGGGAGAACCCCTTTCCTGACAGCGGCCATGGGTGGGGCGCACCGGCGCGCCGCGGTCAGGGCGTCGCAGGCACGTCGGTCGCGGGTGGCATGCGCAGGTACGGAAGGCGGAACCGGGCAGGTCCGCTCGGATGGCGCGCGGCGGGTCGTGCCGCACGCAGGCAAGGGGGCGCGAGCGGCGGTGCAGGGCCGCGGCGCGCGGGGGACGGGAGCAGGCTCGAAGGAGCGCCCGCCCCGCCGGGTTCAGGGAGCGGCGAAGACGCAGGTACCGCGGGTGCCGGGGTTGGAGCAGGCGACCACCGCGCCGTCGCCCGGCTTCAGCGCCCGGACGTAACTACCCGCGTAGCCTTCCGCGTCGACGAACACGTCCCGGTTCGCGACCCACTCGTGGACCGCGCCGGTGTCGGCGTCCACCACCGCTTCGGTGGCGGGCCGCACGCGTTCCTGGACGACGTGGTCCCCGGCGGCGGCGTCGGGCAGCGCCTGCCGCCGCACCGCGTCGGTGACCTGGTGCCCGATGACGGTGCCGACCCCGCCGCGCCCGACGCCGGGTTCGGCCACCAGCTCCTCGCGCCGGTCCCGACATCGGTCCAGCAGCGCGGCGAGTGCGGCGGGGGAGTGCCGGGCCTGGCCCAGCAGGGCGGTCCACGGCATGACGCGGTCGACCACGGCCTGTTCCGCGGGCGTGAAGGTCGCCTGCACCAGGGGGTCGTGGAGCATCGCGAGGATGCCCTTGCCGGCGAGGACGGCGCCTCGCAGCGGGGGGTGGAGCACGGTGCGGCCGGCCTCGTCGGCGCGCAGCACGGTGTCGAAGTCCGCCAGGGCCTGCGGGTCGTCGACGATCTCCGAGGCGACGAAGTACCGCAGCAGGACGTCGATCCCGGTGCCCCTGAGGGTGATCCGGCCGAGGGCCAGCAGGTCGCGGTTGGCCTGGGCGGTGTCGGTGCCGCCGAGCCGGCTGCCGACGTCGAGTTCCAGCATGAAGGCCTCGCCGTCGTGGTGGGCGTCCGCCCGCGCGTTGCGCGGCGGCGGCACGTCGGACCCGCGGCACATGAGGGAGGCCGGCCGGCTGTCCATTCCGAGGGCGTCGCAGTAGGCGCGCACATCTCCGTCGAAGAGCCGGTCGGGCAGGGAGGCCAGGAGTGCCAGGAGCGCGCCCAAGTCGGTGGCGAAGGCGTTGATCTCAGGTTCTGATGCGAACAGCGGGCGGTCGAGCAGCAGATACCCGAAGGATTTCGCGTACACATCGGGCAGCTGTGCGTCCCGTGTGCTGTTCCGTAATCGGGAACCGGGTCTGAGGCACTTGTCGTTGAAGATCTCGGTGATCTTTTTCTGCACAGCCTGCTCCCCGCTAGAACGGGAACATCGGCACCAATTCCGCGCGCGGGTGCAGGCGGCGCAGATTCCCCGTGAATAAATATACGACCCGTGCGTGCAATATTCATCGTGAAGGGCGCATGGTGACCCTGCACAGGAGCATGCAAGCCGCGTCGTAGTGAAGTCAAGGGGGGTGTGGCCCGGTGTGGACTAAGTGGGTGTTCCGGCTACGGCGACCGCAGGCTGCGTACAACCGTGCCCGGGTGGGAATTTCTGCTTTTCGGGTGATCAGGCCCGAATTCTTATTGATTCCGTACCGTGCAGGATAAATGCGACGTAGCCGGTCGGACCAGGGTGCCGATAGCGGTACCGCCGGCGGTGTGGCGGCGGTGCTTTGATCACCGTAGAGGATCGCGCCCGGCCCGGCGCCCGCGCCGCCGGCGGGGGCGAGCCGTCGGCGGCGGCGGTCAGGCGGACAGGGACAGGGCGGTGGAGACGGACTCGTCGAAGACCTGGCGGGCCTGCCCGCGCGAGGCCGCGGGGAGCAGCGGGAGCACCAGGTGCGTACGGGACTGGACGGTGGGGTGCAGGTGGAGCACGGACGCGCAGCTGCCCTTCGGGCCTGCTTCGAGGAAGATGCGGCTGCCCGACCCGAGCAGGCCGTCCATCGCGGGCCAGAACAGCACGGGTCTGGTCAGTTGCGCCGACCAGAACTCCGGGGTGACCGACTCCGCGTCGGTCACGTCGCGGGCGGTGGAGGTGGAGCGGATGGTGATGGCGGGCGGGCGCAGCCGGATGTTCCCGAGCATTTCGCAGAAGTGCTTCGCCGCCTCGGTGCACAGCGGGCTGTGGAAGGCCTGCCGGGCCTTCACCGGGCGGCAGGCGACCACCTTGGCCGCCAGCGTCCGCTGCGCGGCGTCCAGTTCGGCCGTTGCGCCGGAAAGCACCGTCTGATAGGGGCTGTTGATCGCCGCGACCGCTATGCCGTGGCCCGCCAGGTCGCCGAGCACCTCGCGGATACGGTCGACGCCCGCGGCCACCGCGAGCATCCCGCCCGGTTCCGTCGCCGCCATCGCGGTGGTCCTGGCCGCCATCACCCGGCCGCCGTCGGTGATGCTGAAGACCCCCGCGACGGCGGCCGCGGCCAGCTCGCCGACGCTGTGCCCGACCAGGACGGTGGGCCGCAGGCCCCGCGCGATCACCGCGAACGCCAGTGCCGCGCCGACGGCGAACAGCAGCGGCTGCGCGCGCCCGCAGTCGTCGAAGTCCGGCCCCGGCTCCGGCGCGAGCCAGTCGTCGCGCAGCGGCGGCCCGTCGGCGCCGGCCGCGGCGAAGAACTCGTCCATCACCGCGGTGAAGGCCGGCTCGACGCCGTACAGGTCGGCGCCCATCCTCGGGTGCTGCGCGCCCTGCCCGGGGAAGACCAGGGCGACTTCGCGTCGGACGTCCATCACACACACCACCTCGTCGTCACGGGTTCAGTCCGGTCAGTTCCAGGGTTCCGCTCGCGACGCGGACGCCGCCCTGGTCGATGCCGAGCGTCGCGGCCATCGACCCCGGGCCGCCGGCCACGGAGACCGCGCACTCCGCGGGCACGTCGATCTCCACGAAGATGCCGAAGTCCAGCTCGGCCCGGGTCAGCGCCGCCTCGCCCGTGCGCAGGCCCGCCTCGGCGGCGCTGAGCAGCGCGGACTGCCGCATCGCCTCGATGAGCAGCGACGCCGGGATGTGGTCGTAGTCCCGGTCGAAGAACGACGGGTGCGTCCGGTCGACCAGCAGCGGGTAGCGGTCGGGCCGCACGGCGGGACCGATCACCACGTTGGCGGGGTCGTTGCGCCCGACCGACCCGGGGTCCACCGGCTTGGCGTCGGGGGCGGCGGCGAGGTCCGCGGCCCGCCGGGACCGCTGGTACTCGCGGATCTCGCGGTAGTAGTCGCGGTCGAAGAGGAGGCTGCTGAACGACAGCGACATGGCGGGCACCGAGCCGACGACGAAGTCGCCCGCGATGTCGAACGAGTCGTCGGTCTGGGTGACGCGGACCTTCACGACGCCCTGCAGCGGTGTCGCCCCGTCGGCGCGGAAGACGTCCGTCCCCGGCACGTTCAGGGTGATCTGCTGCACGGCCGACGGCGTACCGCGCGGCACGTCGAGGTAGCCGTTCCGCACGACGACGAACGCCTGCCGGAACGCCTCGGTCAGCGCCAGCGGGTCGTGCCAGGGCGCCCGCTGGTCGGACCACAGCGGGTGGTCGGGTGCGATCCGCACGGCGATCGCGTACTCGTCGGCGCCCAGCCGGGCGTGGTCGGTGACGAACACCTCGCGGGGCGAGCGCCGGTTCACCGTCTCGGGCGGCACCAGCTGGTCGAAGGCGAGAGCGGCAACGGGGTCGGTGGTCATCGGAGCCTCCGGGACTGTCAGGGCCGGTCCAGGAACGCGGCCAGCGAGCGGATGGTCGGGTTGTCGAAGATGTCGGTCAGGCTGATCCGCACGTCGGTCAGCGCCTGCAGCCGGCCGCGCAGCTCCACGGCGGACAGCGAGTTCAGGCCGTGCGAGACGATGTCGTCGTCGAGGCCGAGCGGCCCGTACTCGCCGAGGATGTCGCCGACGGCGGCGCGCACGGTGGCCAGGGCGTCGCCCGCGGGAACGGCGGGAGCGGTGCCGGCGGGCGTGCCCGCGGCCGTGGCCGGTACCGACCAGAAGCGCTGCCGGGCAAAGGGATACGTGGGCAGGCCGACCCGCCGCGCGCCCGTCCCGGCGAACACGGCCGCCCAGTCGACGGCGCCGCCGGCCACGAACCGGTCGGCCCGGTCCCGCAGTTCGCCGCGCCCGACGACGGTGCCCGGCAGCGGCTCGGCGACGAACGCCCGCAAGCCCTTCAGCAGTTCGTCGCGGTCCGCGCCGAGCACGACGGCCCGGTGGGCGAACCGCGCCCGGGACGCCAGGGCGTAGCCGACGTCGGCGGGGTCGGCGCCGGCCGCCTCCGGCGACGCCAGCAGCCGGCCGGCCTGCGCGGCCAGCGCCCCCGGGGTCTTCGCCGAGAGCACCCACGGCACCGCGGGCAGCGGCCGCCGGGGCTCGGCGGGCGCCACCGGTGCCTGCTCGACGATGACGTGCGCGTTGGTCCCCGAGATGCCGAAGGAGGAGACGCCCGCCCGGCGCGGCCGCCCGGTCTGCGGCCAGCCGTGCCGCCCGGTCGCCAGCTCCACGCGTCCAGCGGACCAGTCGACATGCGTGCTCGGCTCGTCCACGTGCAGCGTCGCGGGCACCACGCCGTGGCGCAGTGCGGCCACCATCTTGATGATCCCCGCGACACCCGCGGCGGCCTGGGTGTGCCCCAGGTTCGACTTCAGCGACCCCAGGGCGAGCGGCAGGTCCGCGGGCCGGTCCTGCCCGTACGTGGCCAGGATCGCCTGCGCCTCGATGGGGTCGCCGAGCACCGTGCCGGTGCCGTGCGCCTCGACGACGTCGACGTCGGCGGTGGACAGGCCCGCGTCGGCCAGCGCCGCGCGGATCACCCGTTGCTGGGAAGGGCCGTTGGGGGCGGTCAGCCCGTTGGAGGCGCCGTCCTGGTTGACGGCGCTGCCGCGGACCAGCGCCAGTACCCCGTGCCCGTGGCGGCGCGCGTCGGAGAGCCGCTCCAGCACCAGCACGCCGACGCCCTCGGCCCATCCGGTGCCGTCCGCCGAGGCCGCGAACGACCTGCACCGCCCGTCGGGCGACAGGCCGTGCTGCCGGGCCATGTCCACGAAGCCCCGGGGGGTGGCCATGACGGTCGCGCCGCCGGCCAGCACCAGGTCCGACTCGCCGGAGCGCAGCGACCGTACGGCCAGGTGCACGGCGACCAGCGACGAGGAGCACGCCGTGTCCAGGGTCACCGCGGGACCTTCGAGGCCCAGCGTGTACGCCACCCGGCCGGAGACCAGGCTGCCCGCGGTGCCCGTCAACCGGTAGCCCTCGGTGCCGGCTTCGTCGATGTCGCGCCCGTACTCCTGCGCCATGTGGCCGACGAAGACCCCGGTCGCGCTGCCGGCCAGCGAGTGCGGGTCGATGCCGGCGTCCTCCAGCGCCTCCCAGGCGACTTCGAGCACCAGCCGCTGCTGCGGGTCCATCGCCACGGCCTCGCCCGGGCTGATCCCGAAGAATCCCGCGTCGAAGTCCGCGGCACCGTCGAGGAACCCGCCGTCGCGGACGTACGTCGTGCCCGGGCGGTCCGGGTCGGGGTCGTAGAGGCCGTCGAGGTCCCAGCCGCGGTCGGCGGGGAAGCCGGAGATCACGTCGCGGCCCTCGGCGACCACGTCCCACAGGTCGGCCGCCGAGGCGATGCCGCCGGGGTACCGGCAGCCGATGCCCACGACCGCGACCGGGTCGTCGCCGCCGCGGCCGCTCCCGCGCAGCCGCTCGATCTCCCTGAGGGACTCGCGCAGCGCCGCCACCAGCCGGGCTTCGGTGTCCTGGCTCACCACAGGTCACTCCACCCCGAGTCGTACGGGTCGTCGTCCGGCCACACCGGCGGCGGCGCGAACGCGGCGCCCAGCGAGACGAGCATCTGCCACATCGCCATCAGGAAGGCCCGGTACCAGCGGGACGGTGCGGGGCGCCGGTAGTGGGCGCCCGCGCCCAGCGTGCGTGCGGCGGGGACGCGGGCCGCCGGTGTCTTCCCGGTCATCGCGGTCCCCCCTCGCCCATCGCGGCCGCGATCAGTTCCTCGGTGTCCATCGTCTCGATCAACTCCTGGCGGGTCGGCCGCGCGTCGGGTACCGGCGCGACGAGGATGCGGTGAATGTGGTCGGTCAGTGCCGCGGGGGTCGGGTAGTCGAAGACCGCGGTGGCCGGCAGCGGCGCGTCGGTCAGCGGCGCGAGGGCGTTGCGGAGTTCGATCGCGGTGAGCGAGTCGACGCCCAGCTCCCGGAAGTTGCGGTCGGCGTCGAGCGGCTGCCCCTCGCCGTGGCCGAGCACCTTGCCGAGCTTGCGGCTCAACAGGTCCAGGACGCGCTGCCGTTGCTCCTCCGGTGCGAGGCCGGCCAGTTCGTGCCGCAGCATGACCGCGTCGTCCTGCCGGTCCGGGGCGGCGGCCGTGCTCGGCGTCACCGCGGCCACCTGGGCGCGCGGCGCCGTCAGGGCCGCGTCGAACATCGCCAGGCCGTCGGACTCGGAGATCGCCGCGAGCCCCTGGTCGCGCAGCCGCGCCAGGTCCGGCTCGCGCAGGTGCCCGGTCATCCCGTACCGACCCGCCCACGGCCCCCAGGCGATGGACACCGCGGGCAGGCCCGCGGCCCTGCGGTGCGCGGCCAGCCCGTCCAGGAAGGCGTTCGCCGCCGCGTAGTTGGCCTGCCCCGCGGTGCCGATGGTGCCGGCCACCGACGAGAAGAGGACGAACGCGCTCAGGTCGAGCCCGCGCGTCGCCTCGTGCAGGTACCAGGCCGCGTCCGCCTTGGCCGCGAGCACCGCGGCCAGCCGCTGCGGTGTCAGCGACTCCAGCACGCCGTCGTCGAGGACGCCCGCCGCGTGCACCACCGCGGTCAGCCGGGGTGTGACCAGGCGGGCGACCGCGGCCCGGTCGGTGACGTCGCACGCCACGACGTCGACCACGGCGCCCAGCTCGGTCAGGTCGGCGCGCAGCTCGGCGGCACCCGGTGCGGCAGGACCGCGCCTGCTCGCCAGCAGCAGCCGCCTGACCCCGTGCGCCACCACCAGGTGCCGGGCGAACAGCGCGCCGAGCCCGCCGGTGCCGCCGGTGATCAGCACCGTGCCGTCAGGACCGAACGGGACCGCGCCTGCCGGGCCTTGCGGCAGCGGGGCCAGCCGGGAGGCGTGCGGCACGCCCGACCTGACCACCAGTTCCGGCTGCCCCGCCGCCAGGACGGCGGGCAGGTCCACGTCGCCGTCGGTGTCCACCAGCACGAAGCGGCCCGGCTGTTCGGCCTGCGCGGAGCGCACCAGGCCCCACACCGCGGCGCCCGCCAGGTCCCTTACGTCCTCCCCCGGCAGCCCGACCGCGCCGCGCGTCACGACGACCAGCCGCTTCGCCGCCGGTGCGGTGAGCGCGCCCAGCACCGTCCGGGTCGCCGCGTGCAGCGCGGAGACCACGTCAGGACCGGTGGGCAGGTCGTCGAGCACCGCGACCTCGGGGTCCGGTACGGGGGCGGCCGCGGGTACCGCGTCCAGCGGAGCCCAGGCCAGTTCCCGCAGCCGGCCGCCCGACTCCGACATCGGGCGCAGCCGCACCGAGCCGGCGGTCAGCACCGCCCTGCCCGCCCGGTCGTACGCCGTGACGGAGACGCCGTCGGGACCCGCGGGGGACAGCCGGACCCGCAGGGCGTCCGCGCCGGCGCGGTGCAGCGCCACGTCCTCCCAGGCGAAGGGGACGTCCGTGCCGCCGCGCCCGGTGCCCACCAGCCACGCCTGCAACGCCGCGTCCAGCAGGGCCGGATGCAGGCCGTAGCGGCCCGGATCGACGTCGGCGGCGATCTCGGCGAGTACGTCCTCGCCGTCGCGCCACACCGCGCGCAGGCCGCGGAAGGCCGGGCCGTACCCGAAGCCCTGGTGCGCCAGCCGGTCGTAGGCCCCGTCCAAGTCGACGGGGACGGCGCCGGCCGGCGGCCACGCGCCCTCCTCGCGGGGGGCCGCGCGGTAGGCGGCGGCCACCGCGCCCCTGGCGTGCACCACCCAGGGCGCCCCCGGCTCGTCGGCGCGGGCGGAGACCACCACCTCGCCGGTGGGGTGGGCGACCGCCTGGACGAACCGGCGGCCCTGCTCGGGCAGCACCAGCGGTGCCTGGAGGACCAGTTCGCGTACGGTGTCCGCCCCGGCGTCGGCGGCGGCGCGCAGCGCCAGCTCCGCGAAGAGCGTGCCGGGGGCGATCACCGAGCCGGCCACCGCGTGGTCGGCCAGCCAGCCGGGCGAGTTCCTGGACACCGCACCGGACAGGATCACCGTGCCGCTGTCCGGCAGCTCCAAGCGGGCTGTCAGGACCGGGTGGTCGGCGGCGGTGAACCCCATGCCGGTCGCGGCGGCCGGCGGTTCCGGCAGCAGCCAGTAGCGCCGCCGGTCGAAGGCGTAGGTGGGCAACTCCGCGAGCGGGCCGGGCGTTTCACCGAACACCGCCCGCCAGTCCACCGGCAGGCCGCGTGCGGACAGCTCGCCGAGCGTGGGCAGCAGGCTGGCCAGCTCCGGCAGGTCCCGGCGCAGCAGCGACAGCGCGACGACCTTCGCGGGGATGGTCTGCGCGGCCAGCGTGGTCAGCGCCCGCCCGGGGCCGATCTCCACGAAGGTCCGCGCGCCCAGCTCCGCGAGGGCGTCCACGCAGGGCACGAACCGCACGGTCCCCCGCGCGTGCCGCAGCCAGTACTCGGCCGAGCGCAGGTCCCCTTCCGCGGCCGGCCCGCCGCTGACGTTGGACATGATCGGAATCGTCGGCGGGTGGTAGGTGACCTCCCGGGCCACGGCGGCGAACTCGTCGAGCCTGCCGTCCAGTTCCGCGGAGTGGAAGGCGTGCCGGTTGCGCAGCTTGATCGACCGCCGGCCGCGTTCCCGCCAGCGTTCGACGACCCGCTCGACCGCGTCCGGCGTCCCGGAGACCACCGTGGCGTCGGGTGCGTTCAGGGCGGCGATCGACACGCCGGGCTCCAGGGTGGGCTCGATCTCCTCGGCGCTCGCCAGGATCTGCACCATGACGCCGGGCGGCAGGGCGCCCATGGCGCGGCCGCGCGCGGTGATCAGCCGCGCGGCGTCCGCCAGCGACAGGACCCCGGCCACGTGCGCCGCGGCCAGCTCGCCGAAGGAGTGGCCGAGCAGGTAGTCAGGACGCAGCCCGAAGGACTCGACGAGCCGGAACAGCGCGACCTCGACGGCGAACAGCGCGGGCTGGGTGAACTCCGTCTGGTCCAGCAGCACGGCGGCCTCGGGCGTCCCCTTCGCGGCGAACAGCAGCTCTCCGAGCGGCCGTTCGAGGTTCGCGTCGAGTGCGGCGAGCACCTCGTCGAGTGCGCCGGCGAACACCGGGAACTCGGCGTACAGCGTCGCCCCCATGGCCGCGTACTGGCTGCCGTGGCCGGGGAAGAGGAACACGACCGGCCCCGCGGCCGGTTCGGCCGGCCCGGCCTGGACGGCCTCGGCCAGCCGGTCGAGCAGCTCGGCGCGGTCCGCGCCGGTGACGACCGCCCGGTGCGGGAAGCGGGACCGGGTCGCCGCAAGCGCGGTGGCGACGGCCGCGGGGTCGAGGGACTCGTCCGCCCGCACGTGGGCCAGCAGGCGGGCCGCCTGGCCGCGCAGGGCGTCGGCGGACTTCGCCGAGAGGACCCACGGCAGCACCGGCCAGTTCCGTGCCGCCGGGACGGACTCCGGCTGCGCGGGCGGCTGTTCGAGGATGACGTGGGCGTTGGTGCCGGAGATGCCGAACGCGGAGACCCCCGCGCGGCGCGGGCGCCCGGTCCGCGGCCACTCCGCCGCCTCGGTGGCCAACCGGACGGCCCCGCCCGACCAGTCCACCGCGGACGTCGGCGGGTCGGCGTGCAGCGTCGGCGGGACCACGCCCCGGTCGAGCGCGCCGATCATCTTGATCATCCCGGCCATGCCCGCCGCGGCCTGCGTGTGGCCCAGGTTGGACTTGACCGAGCCGAGCAGCAGCGGCCGGTCGGCGGGCCGGCCCTGGCCGTAGGTCGCCAGCACCGCCTCCGCCTCGATGGGGTCGCCCAGTACCGTGCCGGTGCCGTGCGCCTCCAGCACGTCGACGTCGGCGGTGGACAGCCCCGCGTCGGCCAGTGCCGCGCGGATCACCCGTTGCTGGGAGGGGCCGTTGGGGGCGGTCAGGCCGTTGGAGGCGCCGTCCTGGTTGATCGCGCTGCCGCGCACCACCGCGAGCACCCGGTGGCCGCGCTCCCTGGCCCGCGACAGCCGCTCCAGCACCATGACGCCCGCGCCCTCGCTCCAGCCGGTGCCGTCGGCGCCCGCGCCGAACGACTTGCACCGCCCGTCGGAGCCGAGACCGCCCTGCTTGGCGAACTCCACGAACACCCTGGGCGTGGCGATCACCGTGGCGGCGCCCACCAGCGCCAGGTCGCACTCGTCGGACCGCAGCGACCGGGCGGCCAGGTGCACCGCGACCAGCGACGAGGAGCAGGCGGTGTCCACGGTGACCGCGGGACCCTCCAGGCCGAGCGCGTACGCGACCCGGCCGGACGCGACGCTGCCCTGGCTGCCGATGAGCCGGTAGCCCTCGACCCCGGCAGCGGCGTCGTCGGCGCCCGCACCGTACTCCTGGGCCATGATCCCGGCGAACACGCCGGTCCTGCTGCCGGCCAGCGACTCCGGTGCGATGCCGGCGCGTTCGACGGCCTCCCAGCTGACTTCGAGCAGCAGCCGCTGCTGCGGGTCCATCGCGGCCGCCTCGTGCGGGTTGATGCCGAAGAAGCCGGCGTCGAACGCGCCCGCGTCGGCGAGGAAACCTCCCTGCTGCATGGGCAGCCCGGTCTCCTGCCAACCGCGGTCGGTGGGGAAGGCGCCGATCGCGTCCCTGCGGCCGGCCACGGCGTCCCACAGGTCGGCGGGCGAGGCGATGCCGCCGGGGAAGCGGCAGCTCATGCCGACCACGACGATCGGGTCGCTGTCGTCCGCCGCTTCCGCGGGGCGTGATTCCGCGGCTTGCGTGCGCCCGGACGCCCGGTCGCGCAGGTAGCCGGCCAGTGCGGCGGGCGTGGGGTAGTCGAAGATGACGCCCGCGGGCAGCGCCAATCCGGTGGCGGTCCTGAGGCGGTTGCGCAGCTCGACGGACAGCAGCGAGTCGAAGCCGAGTTCCCTGAAGTTGCGATCCGGGTCGATCTGTTCGCCGCCGCTCTGGCCCAGCAGGGCCGCGGCCTCGGTACGGGTCAGCGCCAGCAGGTCCGCGGGGGCGGACCTTTCCGCGGGCGCGGCCTGCGCCGGGCGCGGGGCCAGGTCCTGCAGCACCGAGGGCAGTTCGCCGGTGGCGGCGGCGAGCTGGAGCGCCGCGCGGTCGGAGACCATCGCGACCACGTGCGGCCGGTGCTGCGCGAGGGCCGCGTCGAACAGCTCAAGGCCCGCGTCGACCGGGAGTTCGGCCATGCCGCGCCGCCTGAGCCGGGCGATGTCCGCGTCGCGCAGCCGCTCGGCCATGCCGGTGCCGCGGTCCCACAGCCCCCAGCCGATGGACAGCGCGGGCAGCCCGCGGCCTTGCCGGTACGCGGCCAGCGCGTCCAGGAAGGCGTTGGCGGCGGTGTAGTTGGCCTGCCCCGGGCCGCCGCTCACGCCGAGCACCGAGGAGAACAGCACGAGCGCGGCGCCCGTCCGCTCGGTCAGCTCGTGCAGATGCCAGGCGGCGTCCGCCTTGGGCCGCAGCACGGCGTCCATCCGGTCGGGGGTCAGCGCGTCGAGCACGCCGTCGTCGAGCACTCCGGCCGCGTGGATCACGGTGGTCAGCTCCGGCGTCACCAAGCTGGCGAGCGCGGCGCGGTCGGTGACGTCGCACCGTACGACCTGGGCGTCCGCGCCCAACTCCGCAAGTTCGGCGGTCAGTTCCGCGGCGCCCGGGGCGTCGGGTCCCTGCCGCGAGGCGAGGACGAGGCGCCGTACGCCGTGCCGCGTCACCAGGTGCCGGGCCAGAGCGGAGCCGAGCCCGCCGGTGCCGCCGGTGATCAGGGTGGGGCCGGCCGTGTCGAAGCCGCCGGCGGGGGAGTCCTGCACCGGGGCCAGCCGGGCCGCGTGCAGCACGCCCGCCCGGATCATCACCTGCGGTTCGCCGCCGGCGACGACGGCGGCCGCGTCGAGGCCCGCGGCGGGCGGGGTGCCGGTGCCGGTGTCGGTGTCCACCAGGACGAACCGGCCGGGTGCTTCGGCCTGCGCGGTGCGCACCAGACCCCACACCGCCGCGGCCGCCGGGTCGGGTGCACCCGCACCGGCCGGCTGCACCGCACCGCGGGTGGCGACCAGCAGGACGCTGCCCGCCGTGCGCTCGTCGGCCAGCCAGTCCTGGAGCACGCGGAGCACCCGGTGGGTGGCGTCGTGGGTGGCGGCGAGCATGTCCGGTGCGGACGCGGGGGAGTTGACGGCGTCCGAGGTGAGCTGTGGGTCGGCCGGGTTCGGGCCGTTCGCGCCCGAAACGGCGTCCGAAACGGCGCCCGAAACGGCGCCCGAAACGGCGCCCGAAACGGCGCCCGGGGCGAAGTCCGCGTCGAAGACCACGACGTCCGGGACCGGAGCCGTGCCGTCGAGCTCGGTCCAGCCGGCGACCGTCATCGGGGTCGGCCTGGGGTGGGGCAGCGGGGTCCAGGTCAGTTCGAGCAGGCGGGGGGCGGTGGGGTGGGCGGCGCGGGTCAGGGCGGTCTGCTGCTCGGGTGACAGGCGGCGCAGCAGGATCGAGCCGACCGTGCACACGGGCAGGGCGGACTCGTCGTAGGCGGCCAGCGAGATCGCGTCGGGGCCGCTCGGGGTGATCACCACCCGCAGGGCGGTCGCGCCGGTCGCGTGCAGCCGGACGCCGGACCAGGAGAAGGGCAGCGCAAGGCCGTCCGCGGCGACGGTGACCAGCGCCGCGTGCAACGCGGCGTCGAGCAGCGCCGGGTGCAGGCCGAAGCCGGCCCGGTCGGCCCCGGCGGGGAGCGCGACCTCGGCGAACACCTCGTCGTCGCGGCGCCACACCGCGCGCAGGCCGCGGAAGGCCGGACCGTATCCGTAACCGCGTTCCGCCAACTGCCGGTAGGCGACCGCCAGGTCGACCGCGTCCGCCGCCGCGGGCGGCCACTCGGCCGGGGGCGGCGGAGCCGACGGCTCCTCGGCGGCCAGTTCACCGCGCGCGTGCGTCACCCATCCGCCGTCCGCGGCACGGGAATGGATCGCGACCTCGCCGTCGTCCGCGACCACGCGGAGGGCCACGCCGCCCTCCTCCGGCAGCACGAGCGGGGTCTGCAGGACCAGTTCGCGCAGGAACCCGCGGCCGGAAGCGGTGCCCGCGCGCAGGGCCAGATCGACGAAGGCGGTGGCCGGCAGCAGCGTCGCGCCCGCGACCGCGTGGTCGGCCAGCCAGCCGTGCGTGGCGAGCGACAGCCGTCCGGGCAGCAGGACCGCGTCCGTGTCGGGCAGTTCGGCGACCGCGCCGACCAGCGGGTGGTCCGCGACGGTCAGGCCGAGCGCGGTGACGTCCGTGCGCGGCTCGGGCTCCAGCCAGTACCGCGTGCGGTCGAAGGCGTACGTGGGCAGCGGCACCCGCCGGGCACCGCCGAGCACCGACTCCCACGCCACCTCGCCCCCGCGCACGTACCGCTCGGCCGCGGAGGCCAGCAGCCGCGCGGGGCCGCCCTCGCCGCGCCGCAGCGAGCCGACGACGGTGACCGCGCGGCCCTCCCGCTCCGCGGTCTGCTCGATGTGCAGGCCGAGTGCCGGATGCGGTGCGCACTCGACGAAGTGCGTGAACCCGTCGGCGAGCAGGGCCTCGACGGAACGCTGGAAGGCCACCGGCTCCCGGCAGTTGCGGTACCAGTACGCGGCCGTCAGGTCCTCGCCCGCAACGGCCGCCCCGGTCACCGTCGAGTAGACCGGCACGGTGGCGGCGGACGGGCGGACGAACGCGGCCAGTTCGGCGAAGGGCTCCTCCAGCGGGTCGACGAGCGGCGAGTGCGACGCGAACGGCGTCACGATCCTGGCCGGAACCCCGGTCGCGCGCAGGTCGGCGAGGAACGCGTCCAGCGTGTCCTCGGGCCCGGCCACCGTCGTCCCTGACGGGCCGTTGACGCCGGCGACCGACAGGCCGGGGAGCAGCCGGGCGGCCACCGCCTCCTCCGGGGCGCCGACCGACGCGATCGCGCCGGGCAGCCGGTCGGCGATGAGCCGCGCGCGGGCCACGATGAGCCGGCACGCGTCGTCCAGCGACAGCGCGCCGGCGACGCAGGCGGCCGCGATCTCGCCCTGCGAGGTGCCCACGACGGCGTCGGGCGTCACGCCGAGCGAGCGCCACAGCTCGGCCAGCGACACCAGCACCGCGAACAGCGCCGGCTGCACGATGTCGACGCGCGCCAGCCAGGAGTCGTCCGCGCTCTCGCGGACCGTGTCCAGCAGCGACCAGTCCACCAGCGGGTCGATGATCCGCGCGCAGTCGGCCATCCGCGCGGCGAACACCGGGGCGGAGTCGAGCAGTTCCGCGGCCATTCCCAGCCACTGGATGCCGTGGCCGGGGAAGACGAACACGGTCCTGCCCGGTTCGTCGCCGGCCCGGCCGTAGGCCACGTTCGGGGCGGGCCGTCCCGCGGCGACCGCGGACAGCCCGGCGGTCAGGCCCGCGGCGTCCGTGCCGACCACCACCGCGCGGTGCGCGAAGCGCGCGCGGGTGGTCGCCAGCGAGACGGCGATGTCCGCCGGGTCGTGCCCGGCGGCGTGCGCGAGCAGCCGCTCGGCCTGGCCGCGCAGGGCGTCCTCGGTCCTCGCCGAGAGGACCCACGGCAGCACCGGCCAGTTCGGTGCCGCGGCGGCGGGTTCCGGCTGCGCGGGCGGCTGTTCGAGGACGACGTGGGCGTTGGTGCCGGAGATGCCGAACGAGGAGACCCCGGCCCGGCGCGGCCGCCCGGTGTCCGGCCAGTCCTGGGCGGTGGTGGCCAGCCGCACCGCGCCGGACGACCACGGGACGTGCGGGCTGGGCGCGTCGACGTGCAGGGTCGCGGGCACGACGCCGTGCCGCATGGCCGCCACCGTCTTGATCACGCCGGCCAGGCCCGCGGCCGCCTGCGTGTGCCCGATGTTCGACTTGAGCGAGCCGAGCAGGAGTTCGCGGCCGCGCGGCCGGCCCTGCCCGTACGTGGCCAGGATCGCCTGCGCCTCGATGGGGTCGCCCAGCGGCGTCCCCGTGCCGTGCGCCTCGACGACGTCGACGTCCGCGGTGGACAGGCCCGCGTCGGCCAGTGCCGCGCGGATCACCCGTTGCTGGGAGGGGCCGTTCGGGGCTGTCAGCCCGTTGGAGGCGCCGTCCTGGTTGACGGCGCTGCCGCGGACCAGCGCCAGTACCTCGTGCCCGTGGCGGCGGGCGTCCGACAGGCGTTCCAGGACGACGACGCCGACGCCCTCGGCCCAGGCCGTGCCGTCCGCGGACGCCGCGAAGGACTTGCAGCGGGCGTCCGGCGACAGGCCGCGCTGCCGGGCGAATTCGAGGAAGACCCGGGGGGTGGCCATGACGGTGGCGCCGCCGGCCAGCACGAGGTCCGACTCGCCGGAGCGCAGCGACCGTACGGCCAGGTGCATCGCGACGAGCGACGAGGAGCACGCCGTGTCCAGGGTCACCGCGGGTCCTTCGAGGCCCAGCGTGTACGCCAGCCGGCCCGAGGCGACGCCGGACAGGCCGCCGGTGATCCGGTAGCCCTCGACGGACTCGGCGGCGTCCCAGCCGTACATGCCGACGAAGGCGCCGGTCCTGCTGCCGGCCAGGGAGTGCGGGTCGATGCCGGCGTTCTCCAGGGCCTCCCAGGTGACTTCGAGCAGCAGCCGCTGCTGCGGGTCCATCGCGAGGGCCTCGCTGGGGCTGATCCCGAAGAAGGCGGCGTCGAAGCCCGCGACGTCGGAGAGGAAGCCGCCCTCGCGGACGTACGTCGTGCCCGGGCGGTCCGGGTCGGAGTCGTAGAGGCCGTCCAGGTCCCACCCGCGGTCGGTGGGGAAGCCGGAGATCACGTCACGTCCGCCCGCCGCGACGTCCCACAGGTCGGCGGCGGAGGCGATGCCGCCGGGGTACCGGCAGCCGATGCCCACGATCGCGACCGGGTCGTCGTCCGCGGGCCGGTCGGCCGCTGCCGGCGGCGGGGGTCGCCGCAGGGCTGCCGGGGGCTCCGCCGCCAGGTGCGCGGCGAGCGCGGACGGCGTCGGGTAGTCGAAGACCGCGGTCGGCTCGACGTCCCGGCCGAGTGCGGCGGACAGCCGGTCGGCGAGTTCGACGGCGCTGAGCGAGCCGAAGCCGAGGTCCTTGAAACTGCGGTCGCGCGGTACGGCGTCGGCGTCGTGGTGGCCCAGCTGGGCGGCGGCCTCGGCGCGTACGACCCCGAGCAGGTCGCCGGCCGCGGGCGCTGCCTCGGCCGGGCGGGCCGCGTCGGGGGCGGGCCGGTCGAACGCGTAGGTGGGCAGGTCCACGTGGCGCGCGCCGGAGCCGGCGAAGATCGCGGCCCAGTCCGCCTCGGCGCCCGCCGTGAAGCCGGCGGCCATGGCCAGGAGCGGCTCTGCGGCCGTACCGGCCACCGCGGGGCCTGTCCCGTCAGCCAAGGCCCTCAGACCGTACTCCAGTTCGGCCCGGTCGCGGCCGAACACCACCGCGCGGACCGGGAAGAGCGTGCGGGTCGTCGCCAGCGAGTAGCCGACGTCGACCGGGTCGAGTCCCGTGGTCTGCTCCAGCAGCCGCCGGGCCTGCCCGCGCAGGGCGTCCGCGGTCTTCGCCGACAGCACCCACGGCACCGCGGGCAGGCCCGAGGGCGCGTCCTGAACGGGGGTCGGCGGGGCCTCGGCCAGCACCACGTGGCAGTTCGTGCCGCCGAGGCCGAAGGAGCTGACGCCGGCCACGGCCGGGCCTTCGGGCCACGGGAGGAGCTGTGTGGCCACCGCGAGGTTCAACTCCGCCAGCGGGATGGCCGGGTTGGGCTCCGCGAAGTGCAGGCTGGCGGGTATCCGCCGGTTCTGCAGGCTCAGTACGGCCTTGAGCAGGCCTGCGATCCCGGCCGCGGCCTCCAGGTGCCCGATGTTGGTCTTGACGGACCCGACCAGCAGCGGTGCCGTCCGGGTCGCGGCGGTGCCCAGCGCGGCGCCGAGCCCGGCCGCCTCGACCGGGTCGCCCACGGCGGTGCCGGTGCCGTGCAGTTCGACGTACGTGACGGTGCCGGGGTCGACCCCGGCCTGCCGGTACGCCCGGGTGAGCAGCGCCTGCTGCGCGGCCGCGCTGGGCACCGTCAACCCTTGCGAGTGGCCGTCGTTGTTGACCGCGCTGCCGAGGACGACCGCGGCGATCCGGTCGCCGTCGGCCACGGCGTCGGCCAGCCGCTTCAGGACGACCAGGCCGCCGCCCTCGCCGCGGACGAAGCCGTTGGCGCGGCTGTCGAAGACGTGGCACCGGCCGTCGGGGGAGAGCACGCCCAGCTCGGCCAGGCCGCTCCCGGAGTCGGCGGCCACCATCAGGCTGGCGCCGCCCGCCAGGGCCAGGTCGCACTCCCCGGCGCGCAGCGACTGCACCGCCAGGTGCACCGCGACCAGCGACGAGGACTGCCCGGTGTCCACGGTCAGGCTCGGGCCGTTCAGGCCGAGCGCGTAGGACAACCGGTTGGCGGCCATGCCGCGTTGCCGCCCGGTGAAGGTGTAGGGGTCGGGCGCGGACGCCGGGGCGACTTCGCCCGGCGCGGACACGAACACCCCGGTCTGCGTGCCGGCCAGCCGGTCCGCGGTCAGCCGGGCGTGCTCCAGCGCCTCCCAGCCCAGCTCCAGGACCAGCCGCTGGTGCGGGTCCATGGCGGCGGCCTCCCGCGGGAAGAGGCCGAAGAAGCCCGCGTCGAATCCGGTGATGTCGTCGAGGAACGCACCACGGCGTGCGGTCGTCCGGCCCGGGGGAGGCTCGGTGACCGCGTCGGTGCCCGAACGCAGCAGCCGCCATAATGCGGCCGGCCCGTTCGCCCGTGGCAGCCGGGCGGATATGCCGATGATTGCGAACCCGTCAGTCATGATGCATCTCCTCGACGAAATCCCGAATCCCGAATCCCGAACAATCGACGCGGGGTGCCGGTCAGGAAGCGGCGGGCGCCCTGCGGAAGGCGGAGGTGTCCGGCGGCGCCATCTTGCCGAGCTGGATCATCAGGACGTGCAGGTCGTTGCAGGCCCAGTGGTCGCTGACGCGGCCGTCGCGGATCCGTGCGATGTGGATCTCGTTCCAGCTGATGGTGCGGCCGGTCGGCTCGGCGCCGAAGACGACGCCCTTGTGGGTGCCGGTCAGTTCGACGTGCTGGATGACGAAGTCGCCGTCCTCGAACTCGCGGATGATGTTGACCTTCAGGTCGGGGAATCCCTGCCGCTCGATGAGGATCACCGACTTGACGCCCTCGCGGCTGGTGTCCATTCCGGGCGGGGCGTTGTGGTTGACGAAGTCCTCGCTCATCACCTCGTCGAGGACGTCGGCGTTGCCCTGGGAGAATCCCTCATCCAGAATGCGACGGGCGAGCAGGATGTTCTTGGACACGATGTTCTCCTTGGAAGGGTTGTCCGGTCTCCTCGGAAAGGGCGACCTGGATGTTGACGAGAGTCCGTTCCGGTTCGAGCCAGCCCGCTGCGGGGCCCGGGTCGAACCGCGCCCACACCGCCTCGGCGGTCAGCTGCTCGGTGTGTGCCAGCCGGGCGGCGGCGAGCACCCGGTCGAAGTAGTCCGCCAGGTCGTGCAGCGCCCCGATCCCGGCCGGCCGGCCGTGCCCGGGCAGCACCACCTCGGGGCGCAGCGCGATCAGCTGGTCGAGCGCGGTGCGCCAGCGGCCGACCCGGCCGTGCACCGCGAGCGGTGTCACCCCGGAGAAGCACAGGTCGCCGGTGACCAGGACCTGCTGCGCGGGCAGCCACACCACGAGGTCGGCGGCGGAGTGGGCGTCGGTGAACTCGACGACCCGCGCGCCCTCGGGCAGCGCGCTCTCGATGCCCGCGGGCGGCAGGGGCTGCGCGGCCACGCTGTCCCAGTCCGCCAGCCGCTCGGCGAAGGCGGGCATCACCTTGGCGAGCAGCGTGGGCAGTCCCGGTTCGCCGATCATCTTGCGCATCCCGGCCGCCGTCCGCGGATGGGCGAGGATCGGCACGTCGCCGAACAGGGCGTTGCCGCCGATGTGGTCGGTGTGGATGTGGGTGTTGACGACGAGTTCCGCGCGGCGGCGCCTGCGGTCGAGTGCCGCCACGATGCTGCCGGCCATCTCCGGCAGCAGCATGGTGTCGATCACCGTGGCAGGCCCGCCGAGCAGCAGCACGCTGTTGGACAGGCCCGCGCTGCCGTCGCCGTTGACCACGGCGACCACGCCGTCGGCGACCTCGACCTCCTGGCGCAGGGGTATCGCGACCGGCATGGCGCTCACCCCTGCAGGGCGCGGATCTTCTGGACCAGGCCGGTGCGGTCGAGCATGGCGTGCCAGGACACGATGCGGCCGGCGTCGGCCCGTATCGTCTCCACGACGTTCCAGACCAGCCGCTCGCCGGAGCCCTTGGGCACGCCGGACAGGATGAGCTCGGCCGACAGCGCGGAGCCGTCCGCGGACTCGATGAGCCCCTCGACCTCGTGCTCCAGCTCGACGTACAGGCCGCGCTGCTGGGTGAACATCCCGGCGAGCGCCTTGGGGCCGGTCTTCTGCTGGCTCGCGGTGCGGATGTCCATCTCCGCGTCGCACAGCTCGTAGAAGGCGAAGTGGTTCTCCGCCTCGACCGCCGCGTAGACGGCGTCCCAGAGTTCCCGTGCGGTCTTCATGGTCATTTCCCTTCGCCTGACACGATCCAGTCGACCTGGTACACGTGCACGTCCACGTCGTCGGCGTACTTGTGGAGTTCGAGGATCAGCGCGCGGCCGGCCTCGCTGCGGATGTGCTCCTGGAAGGCCGCCAGCTCGCTCCACTGGGCGTAGTTCGTCACCCGGCTGCCGTCGACGCTGCAGTGCACGTTGGCCGACACGAAGCCGGGCATGTGCCGGACGATGTCGTCGGTCTCCTTGCGGATCGCCGCGGACAGCGCCTGCTGGTTCTCCGGCTTGCAGTGGAAGACGTTGATGTAGGTCATCAGCCGCTCCTCGGCGGCAATCGTGCTCATGACCAGGTCGCCTTCGTCTCGGCGACCACGGTGAAGCTGTGGAAGGCCGGCGCCGAGTAGCACTCCCGCATCGGCCGGACGAGGTCCTTGTGGTCGTCGGCGTCCTTCCAGGTGACGAAGTCGGCCATCGACGTCCACTCGCTGGCGATCATCCAGTTCTCCGGGTTGTCCGGGGACTGGCAGATCTCGTCGCGGATGTGCCCGCGGGTCGCCGCGACGCTGAAGCGGACCTTCTCGTAGGCGGCCAGGAAGTCCTCCCACTTCTCCTCGGCCACCGTCATCATGAACAGGACGCGGACGGTGCCGGCCGCGTCGTCGGCCTCCTCGGCCTCCTGCTCGCCGAGCACCTCGGTGTCCACGTGCGCCAGCGAGGGGTCCGGTGCCAGCGGGCCGACGTGGTAGACCGTCAGCGACTCGGTCGTGCCCACGTTGCGCAGCCGGTGCCGCTTGCCGATCGGCACGTAGATGCCGTCGCCCGCGCCCAGTTCCCAGGTGTCCCCCTCGACCTCGAGCACCAGGTCGCCGTTGATGACGAACAGGAACTCCTCGGAATACGGATGGAAATGCTCCACCACGTGCTCGCCGGGCTGGAGAACCGCCGTCCCCATATAGCCGGAACGGCTTCCCACGGAACCGGGGTGGAGCACCATACGCAACTGCCCGCCGCGCGCCCGATAGGGCTCGATTTCCTCGGCGTGGATTCGGCTCACCTCTGAATTACTCATGGGGAAAGCATCTCCGACGGCCGTTGCGGTCCGCATCGGCGATCTGCCGCGAATAAACTGCGGGAAATCCGCAACCGGCTGCGGGAAGCCCGCGAAAGCGCAGGCCGGCGTCCCGGCCGCGCACCTTCGCGCGGCCGGGACGCCGGCAGTGGACGCCTCTCAGCCCAGGGGCATCGCCGCGTGCGCACGGAAACCGTGCATACAGGCGTAGACGGCCAGCTGGGTCCTGTCGCGCAGGTCGAGCGCGCGCAGCAGCGAGGAGATGTGCGTCTTGACGGTGGGCCTGCCCAGCTGCAGCTGGTCGGCGATCTCCACGTTGGTCAGCCCGTGGCCGATCAGGCCGAGGATCTGCCGCTGGCGCGGGGTGAGTTTGACCCCGTCGCCGGGTCCCGACGGGGCCTCGGAGGGGCCGCTGTAGCGCAGCGCGGTGACGAGTTCGCCCGCCACCAGCGGGTCCAGGGCCACACCGCCCCGGTCGACCGCCCTGATCGCGTCGACGAGCCCCTGCACGGGCGTGTCCTTGTGCAGGAACCCCTGGGCGCCGCCGAGGAGCACCTTGATCGCGGTGCCCGGGGTCAGGTTGGCCGACAGGGCCAGGACCTTCACCGCCTGCTCCGCGCTCCGGCCGACGAGCTGTCTGGACAGCAGATCCCCTATGTCGAAGCTGTCCAGGTCCATCAGCAGCACGCGCGGGCGATGGTCCCGAAGCAGCCTGGGACTGTAACTCTCGGTGTCGAATTCGACCACCACGTCGATCCCCGGGATACCGCGCAGTACCGTCATCATGCCCGCCCGGTAGACCCCTGGACCACCACAGACTGCGACCGGCAACAAATCATCTAAACCGCGTACAATGTCCATCGAGACCCCCGCAGAGTGATAAACCATCTGTGGATTTGCGTGGCCGGCGACGCCGCCACCCGCAGTTGGCTCCCCCCGCGGCGCACTTGTGTAACCGGTGGCGGTCGTGCTGCCGATTTTCGTCGCGAACGGGGTGTATAGGCCGCAGCGGGCGGGATGAGACAAGAGGCCGCGCGGGCATACTTCTTGGACGCACTCGAAGAAGCCCGCGCGGCCACCGTCGTTTCACGGTCCCGCCCCCGGTCACATGCGGGGTCACTCGTTAACGGCCGGCCGCCGGCCTCCCCGGGGCGCGCAGCACCAGCGCGCTGTTGAAACCGCCCTGGCCGCGCGCGGTGACCAGTACGGTGCCGAGCGCGCGTTCGCGCGGTTCGCGTACGAGGTCGAGGCCGTACGCCGGATCGGGGTCGTCCAGGTTGCCCACCGGCGGGATGACGCCGGCCCGCATCGCGAGCAGCGCGGTGGCCACGTTGAGCGCGGAACCGCCGGACAGCAGCCGGCCGACCAGGCCCTGCGGCGCGGTGACCGGGACCGCGTGCGGGCCGAACACCGCACACAGCGCCCTGGCCTCCGCGGCGTCGGCGTCCGGGCGGCCGGCGCCGTCGGCGACCACCAGATCCACCTCGTCCGGGCGCACCCCGGCCCGCTGCAGGGCCAGTTCCATCGCCCGGGCGTACTGCCGCCCGTCCTGGGCGGTGTCCCGGTAGTGGTGCGCGTCCTGGGTGGACGCGTAGCCGGCGATCACGCCGTAGCCGGCCGGCCCGGACCTCGCGCGCGCCGCGTCCTCGTCCTCCACCAGCAGCACCGCGCCGCCCTCGCCGGGCAGATGGCCGTTGGCCGACCGGTCGAACGGCTTGTAGCCGGCCCTCGGGTCGGTCGCGGTGGACAGCTGCCCGCCCGCCATCTGGGCGGTCAGCGCGTACGGCGCGATCGGCGCCTCGGTGCCGCCGGCCAGTACGGCGCCGGTGCCGCGGCGGATGGCCCGGTCGGCCCAGCCGAGGCTGTCGATGCCGGACGCCGCGTCGGAGACCAGCACCCCGCAGGGCCCCTTCGCCCCGTGGTGGATGGCCAGTTGGCCGGTGCTCGCGGCGTAGAACCAGGCGATGGACTGGTACGCCCCGACGGCCTTGCGGCCCCGGCTCCACAGCGCCTGGATCTCCCGCTGGCCGAACTCGTTGCCGCCGGAGCCGGAGCCGAGGATCACCGACGTGGCGTACGGGTCGTGGGCGGACGGGTCGTAACCGGCGTCGGCGAGCGCCATGCCGGTGGCGGCGAACGCCAGCCAGGTCCACCGGTCGGTCTGGACGGCCAGCCGGTCCGGTACGTGCTCGCCGACGTCGAAGCCGGGCACCTGGCCGGCCAGCGTGGTGGCGTAGCGGCTGGTGTCGAAGGTGTCGATCGGCCGCACCGCCAACTCGCCCGCCAGGGTCGCGCGCCAGTGCTCGGCCGCGCCGATGCCCGTCGGCGCGACGACGCCGAGGCCGGTGATCACGGCGGGCATCAGTGCACACCGGCCAGCACGATGGCCGACTGGAACCCGCCGAACCCGCTGCCGACGGACAGCGCGAGGTCCACCCGGTGGTCGCGTGCGGTGTTGGGGACGTAGTCCAGGTCGCAGAGCGGGTCGGGGTGGGCGTAGTTGGCGGTGGGCGGCACGACGTTGTGCTCGATGGCCAGTGCGGTCGCGGCCACCTCGATGGAGCCGATCGCGCCGAGGGAGTGCCCGACCATGGACTTGATCGAGCTGACGGGCACCCGGTACGCGTGCGCACCGAGGCTGCGCTTGAGGGCGGCGGTCTCGTGCCGGTCGTTCTGCTTGGTGCCCGAGCCGTGCGCGTTGACGTAGTCCAGCGCGGTGGGGTCGCGCCGGGCCTGGTCCAGCGCGCTGCCGATCGCGGCGGCCATCTCGACGCCGTCCGGGCGCAGTCCTGTCATGTGGAAGGCGTTGCAGCGGTTGGCGTAGCCGGCGACCTCGGCGTAGATGTGCGCGTCCCGCCGCCGGGCGTGCTGGTACTCCTCCAGGATGAGCACGGCCGAGCCCTCTCCCATCACGAATCCGTCGCGGGTCGCGTCGAACGGCCGGGAGGCGTGTTCCGGGTCGTCGTTGCGGGTGCTGGTGGCGCCGATCGCGTCGAAGCAGGCGATCGAGATGGGCGTGATGGGCGCGTCGCTCGCGCCGGCGATCATGATGTCGGCCATGTCGTCCTGGATCAGCTGGTACGCCTGCCCGATCGCGTCGATGCCCGAGGTGCAGCCGGTGGACACCACGGAGGCCGGGCCGTGCGCGCCGAACCGGTAGGCCACCTCGGCGGCCATGGTGCTGGGCACCCACGCCTGGTGGAGGAACCCGGACGCGAACTCCGGGTCGACCAGCCAGTTCCGGCCGCCGTCGCTGGCCACCACGTACTCGTCCTCCAGGCGGGTGCTCGCGCCGACCGCGCTGCCCAGGCACACCGCCATCCGGTCCTGGTCGAATCCGCCGTCCAGCACCAGGCCCGAGTCTGCCATCGCCTCGTCGGCGGCGACCAGCGCGAACTGCACGGAGCGGTCGTTGCGGAACACCTCCTGCCGGGTCAGCCCCGCGGCGAGCGGGTCGAAATCGACCTCCGCGGCCAGTTGGGAGCGGAACTGCGCCGGGTCGAACAGCGAGATGCGGCGGGTGGCGGTACGCCCGTCGGTGATCTGCTGCCAGAATGCCTTCCTCGTGGCGCCACCGGGCGCGACCACACCGATCCCGGTGACCACGACGCGTCGCGCGCTCATCGCGCGTGCTCGCTCAGTCCCTCGTTGACCAGCGTCACCAGCTCACCGAAGGTCGCGTTCGGGTGCTCGTCGTCGAGCTCGACCCCGTAGCGCTCCTCGATCTCCGCCTTGACCTGCAGCTGCGCGAGCGAGTCCAGGTCGACGTCGCTCAGAGTGGCGGACGGGTCGGCGGTTATCGCGGAACGAGGCAGTCCGGCTTTTACGACCAGGATCTCCATCAGGTCGTTAATTGTGAATGTCGGCACAGTGATTCCCCTTCACATTTAGGCGACGATCCCGGCGACCAAGGCTACGCAATAATGGTCCAGATTATCTTCAGCCCAGCGAACTAAATCGGCTCATACCAGAGAATGAGGCGGCACCATCCTCGCGAATGAGCATTGCCGACCCCTCGAATTATTGACGCCATTTCGAACTCGGTGATTCACTGACCCCAATTGATTTCCCCGATTTGAGGAGACGGGAATGGACGCGTCAGCAGCACCGACAACCGCACCGGCGGGCGCCGGCGTCACCGCGGTCGCCGTGGCGATGGCCAGGGCCATGGAGTCCGGCCGCGCGGACCGGATGTTCCACGACCCCTACGCCCAGCCGTTCGTCGACGCGGCCAAGGCGGTCCTCGACGCCGACGAGTGGCCGTCGCTGGTCGCCTGGGTCGACCTGTTCTACTCCCGCGGGGTGGTGCGCACCCGGTTCATCGACGACTTCGTGCGCGACGCGGCGGCGGCCGGCTGCACGCAGGTGGTGCTGCTCGGCGCCGGCCTGGACGCGCGCGCCTTCCGGCTGGCGCTGCCGGCCGCGGACGTGTACGAGGTGGACACGCCGTCGGTGTTCGCCTTCAAGGACCAGGTGCTGGCCGACGCGGGGGCGCAGCCGACCGCCCGCTCGCGCACCGCCGTCCACGCCGACCTGCGCGAAGACTTCGCCGCGCGGCTGGGCGGCACCGCCTTCGACCCCGGCAGGCCCACCGCGTGGGTCGCCGAGGGCGTGCTGCCCTACCTGACCGCCGAGCAGGCGCGGCAGGTGATCACCGACGTCGGCGCGCTGTCCGCGCCGGGCAGCCGGCTGGTCTTCGAGCACTCCGACAAGGCCGGTCCCGACCCCAGGGCCGCCGCCACGGCGCTGACCACGCCCGGAGCCAACCGGATCAGCGCGATGGTCCGCGGCGGCCTCGGCCCGGGCGGCCGTGACTGGGTGGCCGGCCAGGGCTGGAGCATCGGCGTCACCGAGCGCGGCGACCTGGGACCGCGGTACGGGCGGCCGGACGACCGGCTGCCCGGCGGCCAGTTCATCATCGCGACCCGCGACTGACGGGGACGAAGGACATGGAATCGAACCAGGCGCAGACCGAACTCCCGAATCCGACAGAGGCGCGCATCCAGGCCGCCGCCGAGTCCTATCGGCGGCCGATGCTCGCCACCTATGACATGTTCGTGCTCGGCATGATGAGCCGGTTCATGTGGCGCTGCCCGCGCGGGCGAATGCTCGCGCATTACGACCGGCAGGTCGGCGCGGCACATCTGGATATCGGACCCGGCACCGGCTGGTTTCTGGACAAAAGCAGATTTCCGGTGGAATCCCCTTCGATCACCCTGCTCGACCTCAACGAGGTGGTGCTGGCCACCGCGGCGCACCGCATCAGGCGCTACCACCCCGAGACCCGGGTCGGCGACGCGTTCAAACCGTTCCCGCTGGGCACCGCGCGGTTCGACTCGGTCGGCATGAACTTCCTGCTGCACTGCCTGCCCGGGTCGATGGCGCAGAAGTCCGTGGTGTTCGACCACGTGGTGCCGTTCCTGCGGCCGGGCGCGCGGGTTTTCGGCAGCACCGTCCTGGGCAACGGCCCGCACCACACCGGGCGTTCGGGCAAGCTGCTGGCCAAGCTCAACCGCAGCGAGGTGTTCAGCAACCTCGACGACCGGCTGGAGGACCTCGACGAGCAGCTGCGCGCCCGGTTCACCGACGTCGAGACGGCCAGGACCGGTGCGGTCTGCCTGTTCTCCGCACGCTTCCCGGGGGTGCGATGAGCGGCGAGCTGCCCCCGCTGGCCCAGCACCTGCACGACGGTGTGCTGCAGTCCCTGGCCGTCGCCCGCATCCAGCTGGGCCGGGCGCTCACCCAGCCCGGGCCGCTGCCCCGCGAGCTGGCCGTGGACCTGAAGGCGCTGCTCGACCGGGAGATCGCGGACCTGCGCCGGCTGATCGGCGGTACGGCCCCGGCCGGCCCGCCGCAACCCGACCTGCCCAGCGCGCTGGCCGCCACCGCGGAACAGCTCCAGTCCGTCACCGGTATCCGCATCCGGGTCGAGAACCGCACTACGCCACGCGGTCGGTGGGCGGGCAACGACCTGGTCGCGTACCGGATCCTGCGCGAGGCCCTGCACAACACCGCCAAGCACAGCGGGGCCAGGCACGCCTGGGTGGCCGTGGCCGGCGGGCGGGACCGGCTGGTCTGCGTGGTCTGCGACGACGGCGGCGGCTTCGAACCGCCCGCGGCCGGCGGCCACTTCGGGATGGCCGCCATGCACGCGCAGGCGAGGGACGCGGGCGGCTACCTGGCCGTCCAGTCCCGCCGCACGGGCACGTTCGTGACGCTGTCGCTGCCCAGGGACCCGGCGCCGCAGGGGGCGGTCACGCGATGACGGCGCCCGCTGCCGCGCTCCGGCCGACCATCCTGATCTGCGACGACCACCCGGTGGTGCGCTGCGGCATCCGCACCCTGCTGCCCGACGACCGCTACCGGGTCGCCGGCGAGGCGGCGGACCTGGCCGGCACCGTCGAGCAGGTGGACCGGCACCGGCCCACCGTGCTGCTGCTCGACCTGAGCTTCCTCGGCACCCCCAGCCTCGGCGTCCTGCCCACGGTGCGGGCGGTGTCGCCGGCCACCCGGGTGCTCATCCTGACCATGCACAACGACCTGGAATCCGCTCGGGAGTCGCTCGCCGCGGGCGCGCACGGGTTCCTGGCCAAGGACGCGGCCGCCGAGGAGCTCGTCGCCGCGGTCGACGCGCTCGCCGCGGGCGGCCGCTACCTCGATCCGGCGCTCGGCGCGGCCCTGCTGGACCTGCACGCCGATCCCGACGGCACCCTGAGCAGGAGGGAGCGCGAGGTTCTCGGGCTGATCGCCGACGGTCTGACCCACGACCAGATCGCCGACGAGCTCGGCCTGTCGGTCCGCACCATCGAGGCGCAGCGAGCGTCGATCAAGGTCAAGCTCGGCGTCAGCCGCCGGGCGGAACTCATCAGCTGCGCCCGGCGGTTGCGGCTGACCACGACAGGAGGCGAGCGGTGACGCAGACCGGCCGGCCCAGCCGTACGGCGTTGAGTTCGGCGCGCGCCCGCGCCGTGCACCAGCGGGCGGACTCGCCCCCGGTGTTCGCGGACCCGTTGGCGGAGCGCATCGTCGACGGCCTCGGCGAGCCCCCCACGCCGCCGGGCACGCCCGGAATGCCCGCCGAGGTGCGGCTGTTCATGGCGCTGCGCCACCGGGTGGCGGAGGACGCGCTGCGCGCGTCCGCGCACACCCGGCAGGTGGTCATCCTCGGCGCGGGCCTGGACACCTTCGCCTACCGCAACCGCGATCCGGCGCTGCGGGTCTTCGAGGTCGACCTTCCGGCCACCCAGGCGTGGAAGCGCGAACGGCTGGCCGCGAGCGGCATCGAGGTGCCCGACACGGTCGCGTTCTGCCCGGTCGACTTCGCCGAGCGGAACGCGGACGAGGCCCTCGACGCCGCCGGATTCGACCGGCACGCACCGGCGTTCTTCCTGATGCTGGGCGTGGTCCCCTATCTGACCACGGACGCGCTGCTGGACACCGTGCACTTCATCGGCGGGCTGCCCGCGCCCGCGGAGATCGTCTTCGACTACAACCAGCCGGCCGCCGCCCTGCCGCCGCACCGCAGGCCCGCGCGGGCCGCGATGGTCGAGGCGATGGCCCGGACGGGCGAGCCGTGGCAGTCGTTCTTCACCCCGGACGAGATCGCCGCGGAACTCGCCGACGCCGGGTTCTTCGACGTCGCCGACGCCGGCTGGCGGGAGTGCGTGGCGCGCTACGCGCTCGACGGCTCGCTGCAGGACCTGTTCGGCGGCCGGATCGTCCACGCCCGCGCGAAGGGAACCGCGACCGGAGCGCTTGCCGCAACCGCGACCGGAGCGGTGACCGCAGCCGCGGCCGGAACAGAGAGGAGCCAGTGATGCACGCCCTGGTCATCGGCGGCGGGGTGGCAGGACCCGCCACCGCCGTCGCGCTGCGCGCGATCGGCGTCGAGGTCACCATCTGCGAGGCCCGCCCCGCCGAGGACAAGGACGTCGGCCTGTGGGTCATGGTCGCCCCGAACGGCCTTGCCGCGCTGGAGGCGCTGGACCTGAAGGAGGCCGTGCTGCGCGAGTCCCTCACCGGCGCCGTCGGCCCTTCCGGCTTCGCGCCGATACGCCGGGTCGGGCTGTACCGGGTGCTGCGGGAGGCCGCGGTGGCGCGCGGCGCCCGGATCGCGCACGACCGCAGGCTGGTCGCCGCCGACACCGCCCCCGGCGGCGGGGTGGTCGCCCGGTTCTCCGACGGGACGGCCCTGGAGGGCGACCTGCTCGTCGGCTGCGACGGCATCCACTCCAGGACCCGGTCCGTCATCGACCCGGCCGCACCGGACACGCGCTACGTCCCGCTGCTGAACCTCGGCGGCTTCACCTCAGGCGTCGACGCCCCCGGCGAGCCGGCGCAACTGCAGTTCGTCCGCGGCCGCAAGGGCTTCTTCGGCTACGCCGCCTCGGGCCGGGGCGAGGTGTGGTGGTTCGCCAACCTGCCGTGGGGCGCGGAGCCGACCCGGGCGGAACTGGCGGAGATGGACCGCACCGTCCTCACCGAACGGCTGCTGGACACCTTCGCCGAGGCCCCGCCCTACGTGGCGGACCTGATCCGCGGGACGTACACCGACCTGTACGCCCTGCCCACCCACGACCTGCCGACCGTTCCGACCTGGTGGCGGGGCGACATGGTCATCCTGGGCGACGCGGCCCACGCCACCACGCCGACGTCCGGCCAGGGGTCGTCGATGGCACTGGAGGACGCGGTGGTGCTGGCGAAGTGCCTGCGCGACCTGCCCAGGGCGCAGGCCCCGGCCCGCTACGAGCAGCTGCGCAGGGAACGGGTCGAGGGCATCGTCGCGCTCGGCGCCCGCGCGTCGGCGGCCAAGCTGAACGACGCCCTGCCCGACAACTCGCTGGACTGGGTCCTGGACTACCGGATCGACTGGGCGGCCCGCGTCTGACCGGCCCGCACCGGACGGCACGAGGGGGCGCGGCGAAACCGCCGCGCCCCCTCCTGTCATGCGTCCGCGGCCGGCGCCACCAGCCGCGCCCGCAGCGCCGCGAGCGTCCCGGGCGTCACCCCGCCGGGCCCGGTCAGGTAAGCCTCCAGCGATCCGTACCGCTCGCGCAGGGTGTCCAGCGTGGTCGCCATCGCGTGCCGGGGTGCGCCGAAGACCGCGTGGTAGCGCTCCTGGTCCAGGCCCAGCTCCGCGAGCCTGGGCAGCAGCCGGGCCATCCGGCGCTCGCTGAAGTAGATCCGGCTGAGCGCGTAGTCGTCCAGTACGGTCGCGTCGTCCGCGCCGAGGACCGACAGCAGCAGCGCGGCCGCGAGACCGGTGCGGTCCTTGCCCGCCGTGCAGTGGATCACCGCGGGCACGCCGTCCGGCGCGGCGAGCCCGGTCAGGACCCGGCCGAGGGCGGGCGCGTCCTGCTCGGCCATGTCGAGGTAGACCCGCTGCAGGAAGTCGTCGGGGACGGCGCCGGCCCGGCCGCTGCGGAACAGCTCGCCGAGCGGGCTGGTGCGCGCGGCGTCGCCGCCGATGGCGAGCAGCTCGCTGCGTACGGCGGCCGGCAGCGCGGAGGGCGCCGTGCTGCGCTCGTCGTCGGTGCGCAGGTCGTAGGCGACGCGCAGGCCGAGCTGGCCGATCGCGGCGAGGTCGGCGGCGGTGAGCCGGTCGGGCGCGTCCGCGCGGAAGACCATGCCCCACCGGGTGCGGCCGCCGCCTCGGACCCGATAGCCGCCCAGGTCGCGGAAGTTGCTCGCGCCCTCCAGCGGCATGACGCGTTCCGCGGCGAGCAGCGCACCGCCGCCGCCGACCGGCGCGACGGACACGTAGTGCCGGCCGGGACCGAGGCCGGCCAGCGACGTCCGCGTCGCACCGTCGACCCGGGCGACCGGCCCGCCGCGGCCTACGGACTCGGGCGTCGGCCCGACCGACAGCTCCACAGGACCGGCGCCGGACAGTTCCCAGGACACCCCGAGGCCCCCGGTGCCGTCGCGAACCACGTCGACCGCCAGCACGACCGTTCCCATGTGATTCCTCCGATTGTCCGTGCGCGGCTACGGGGCGCCGGACGGCGGCGCGTCGGCCACGTCCAGCCAGGGCAGCGCGCCCGCGTCGATGTCGCGGACGACCCGGTCCAGCCAGGCCAGTTCGGCGACGCGCAGCGCCTGTGCGTACTCCACTTCCAGCGTCACCACGCGCGGCAGGCCCGCGGTGTCGGCGGCGAGTTGGCGGGCGGTCCGGTCGTGGGTGGCCCGGATCGCCTCCCGGCGCTCGCGCAGCAGGTCTGCCGCGGTCGCCGCGTCGAGGGTGAGGATGTGCGCGAGACCGGTGGCGAACACCGGGAAGTCCTGTGCGGGGGTGCGCAGGTAGTCCCGGACCAGCGCGTCCGCCACCGCGGTGCCTTCCGCGGTGATCGCGTAGACCGTGCGCTCCGGGCGGGCGCCGGCCCGCTCCGAGCTGACCGTGGTGATCAGCCCGGCGTCGGCCAGCCGGTCGATCGCGTCGTAGAGCGAACCGCCGCGCATCTTCACGACCTGGTCGATGTGCCGCTCGCGGACCAGCGCCTGGATCTCGTAGGGATGCCGGGGGCGTTCTCGCAGCAGGCTGAGCACCGCAAGCGTCAGCGGCGTCCGCAACGCGCGTGGCGGCATCAGAACTCCCCCCGTGGATAGTCGAGTTCGAGTAACCGAGTTCGACTATACAAGCGGGTCCGCGGCCGCACCAGAGCCGATCAGCCGTGGCCGTGCGCCTGCCGGGCGTGCCGGGGGAGCAGCCCCACCGGGAGCGGGGTCGCGACGTTCAGGGCCGCGGTGACGGCGGCCGGGTCGTCGGCGGCTCCCGCGAGCGGGGGCCGCGACGCCCTGACCTCCGGGCGGCCGGCCCCCTCGTCCGGCTTCACGCGGCCAGGGCGGCGCGCAGGAAGCCGGTGATCTCCTCCCGGGCAGGGCCGGCCTGCGGCACCAGCCCCGGCAGGCTGAGGAACGCGTGGCCCGCGCCCGGGTATTCGGTGAGCCGCGCGGGGGTGCCCGCGGCCCGCAGGCGTTCGGCGTAGCGCCGGCCGTGGTCGGCCAGCGGGTCGGCGGTCGGCACCACGACCAGTGCCGGGGGCAGCCCGCCCAGGTCGCCGGCGTGCAGCGGCGACAGCGCGCGCGGGTCGGTCCCCCGCGGGACGGCGAGCCGCTGGAACAGGCGCAGGACCTCCACGGTCAGGGTCGGGGTGCGGGCGTACTCCGTCATCGACGCGTGGTCGTACGCCGTGCCGCTCACGTCGACGGCCGGGTTGACCAGCACCTGCGCCCGCAGCCGCAGGCCGGCGTCCCTGGCCCGCAGCGCGGTCAGCGCGCAGATCAGGGCGCCGCAGCTCTCCCCGAAGACCGCCACCCGCTCCGGGTCGACGCCCCACCGCGCCGCGTTCCGCAGCACGTGCCCGAGCGCGTCCCAGCCGTCGCCGGCGGCGTCCGCGAGCGAGGTGTCCGCGGCGAGCAGGCGGTGTTCGACCGAGACGACGACCGCGGGCAGCTGCGCGGCGACGTGGCTGGTCACCCAGTCGCACTGCACCGCCGTGCCGACGAAGCCACCGCCGTGGACGTGGACGACCAGCGGCAGGGCGGCGGGCCGCGTGCCGCCGCCCTGCTCCGGCGCCGGCCGGTACACCCGGACCGGCAGCTCGCGGCCGGGCAGGGCTATCGACTCCCAGCCGATCCCGGCGCCGGGGTCCGGCTCGCCGGTGACCGCCCGGGCCGCGGGGGAGGCCCGGAAGCGGTTCTCCGCTTCGCGGTAGACGGCCAGGTCGCCGTCCGTCATCGCCGACCAGTCGGGTTCGGCCGGCCGCGTCGTCGCCGTGGGCTCGCTCATGGCTCCTGCTCCCTTCCCCGGGCCGGGAGCCCAGGTGCACTCAGTGTTGCACGCACCGCGTGCAACGCCAAGTGCATGGGTTAGGCTGGGCCGGGACGAGAGGGGCGAGATGGCCGGCAGAAGGCGTTGGTCGACCGACGAGATCCTGGACAAGGCGGCGGAGCTGCTGCGTACGGGCGACGCCGAGTCGTTCAGCCTGCGCAAGCTCGCCGCGGCGCTCGGGACGGACTCCTCCAGCCTCTACCGGCACTTCCGCAACAAGACCGACCTGCTGCGCGCGGTCGCCGACCGCATCCTGGTGGCCGCCATGGAGGGCCACCGCCCCGAGGGCGACTGGCAGCAGCGCGTCCGCGCCCTGGCCCTGCGGGTGCGCGGGGCCTTCGGGCAGCAGCCCCAACTCGCCGCGCTCTGGGGCCGCTACGCCTCAGGCGGCACCGGCTCCCGGCTGGTCATGGAGGAACTCCTGCAGGCGCTGCGCGCGTCGGGCCTGCCCGACGCGCAGGTCCCGGTCCACTACCACCGCCTCGCCGTCCTGCTCACCGCCCTCATCGCCGCCGACGGCGGCGTCGACTCGCTCGCCCCCGACGAGTACGACCAGGGCATGGAGCTCTTCCGCGTCTCGGTCCTGGGCGCGGACCCCGAACACTTCCCCGCCCTGTCCCACTACGCCCGCGACATCCGCCCCCTGGGCGTCGACCGCACCCCCGCCTTCGACGACATCCTCACGGCCCACCTGGCCCACATCGCCGCCACCCTCCCCTGAGCCGGGTGGCGGTGGCGCGTCTCAGACCTTCACCACCCGGACGCCGGGGCCGCACAGCACCAGGAGATCCTCGGGGTCCGAAGTCAGGACGGTCACCGGAGCCGGCGAGGCGAGCGCGGTGGCTGCGACGAGGGCGTCGAGCGCATACTTGTGTCCGTGCAGACCGGCTGCGGCGAGCAGTTTGCTCGCGTGGCGGGCGATGGCCTCGGTGGGCGGGACGATGACGACGCGCGAGACGGCGTAGTCGAACCGGGCCTGGTGCGTCCTGGGGTCGCGGGCTTCGACGAGGGTGACTGAGCTGGTGACGACACGAACGTCCTCCACCTCGGCCGCGGCGAGCCACTCGGTGATCTCGGGCCTGCGGTGCACGAGTCCCGACAGGCCTTCGCAGTCCAGGACGAGGGTGCCGCTCATGCGGCGTCGACCGAGCCGGCCGCGTCGCCGCGCAGCAGCGCCCGCTTGGCCTCGACCGCGGCCTGGTCGACCGGCCCGTGTTCGGCCTCCGCGTCCTCGATCAGCTCCCGCAGCCGGTCCCGCTCCAGTTGGCGCTGGATGAGGGACTCGACGTACGCGGACATCCCGCGCCTGCCGGTGCGTGCCCTGAGAGCGGCGATGGTCCCTTCGTGCAGCGAGACCGAGACCGGGCGGACGGGACCTTCGCCGGGTGCGGGATCGGGGGTGGTGGTCATAGCCCCCACTTTAACAAAACTCTTGTTATTGCGCGCAGGGAGGTCAGGGTCGACGGGGTCCGGGTCGGTGGCGTCGGACGGTGCATCGGAGCTGACGCCGAGTGAGGTCGCGAAAACGCTCGTGTCATGATTGGTGACGCAGCGTGCGAACCCGTCGTGCGGGATAACCTGCGCATGGCGGGGTGACCACTCTGGTATCACCATCACCAGCTGTTCCGGTTCGATTTCACCGCGAGGAGCACTCAACGCCATGTCCACGCAGGTCAGCATTCCCGGTTACGAAGTCGGCACGTGGGTGATCGACGCCAGCCGTTCCGAGGTCGCCTTCCAGGTACGCATGCTCGGCTTCATGAAGACCCGCGGAACCTTCGACGCCTTCGAGGGTTCCGTCGTATTAGCGGAGAATCCGCTGGATTCCACGGTGAACGCCGTCATCTCGACCACCTCGGTGAACACCAAGCACAAGAGGCGCGACACGGACATCCAGCACGCCGGATATCTGAACACCGGGCAGTACCCGACCGTCACGTTCGCCTCGACCGGCGTACGGGTCGACGGTGACGACTTCCTGGTCGACGGCGACCTCACCGCGCTCGCGGTCACCAAGCAGGTGACGCTGCGGCTGTCGGCGAAGGCCTTCGAGACCGGCGCCGACGGCAAGCCCGTGGCCAGGTTCTCGGCGACGACGCAGATCAGCAACAAGGAGGTCGGCGTCACCAAGGGCTCGGCCTTCATCAACGACACGACCGCGATCGAGCTGGACATCGTGGCGACCAAGCAGGACTGACACCGCAGGGCCAGGGGGGAGGGGACCGTGGGCGGTCCCCTCCCTCACTGCTTCAGCGCCCGGTCCACCAGCGGCCCCGCGGCCCCGGTGTAGGCGGCCGGGTCGAGCAGCGCGGCCAGCTCCTCGGCGCTGAGCACCCCGTCCAGCTGCGGCAGTTCCGCCAGGACGTCGGCCAGCGGCCGTGCCTCGCGGGCCGCCCGCAGCGAGGCGTCGGCCAGCAGCTCCTTGGCGGCGGCCTTGCCCAACCGGGGGGCCAGCACCGCCGAGACGCGCTCGGCGGCGATCCGCCCGCCGGTCGCGGCGAGGTTGGCGCGCATCCGCTCGGGGTGCACGGTCAGGCCCGCCGCCAGCTCGACGGCGGTGTGCGCCGCGCCGCCGGCCAGCCGCAGGCACTCGCGCAGCGGCAGCCACTCGGCCTGCCACAGGCCCGCCGCCCGCTCGTCCTCCGCCGGCAGGCACTGCGTCAGGACCGAGGCCAGCGCGGGGACCTGCACGGCGGCGGAGCGGATCAGCGTGGCGAGCACCGGGTTGCGCTTCTGCGGCATCGCGGAGGACACACCGCGGCCGGCCCCCGAGGGCTCGGCGACCTCGCCGATCTCGGTACGGCTCAGCACCAGGACGTCGACGGCGATCTTGCCGAGGGCGCCCGCGGTGTGCGCGAGCACCGCGGCCAGGTCGGCCATCGGGGTGCGCAGGGTGTGCCAGGGCAGGACGGGCACCGCGAGGCCGGTCTCGTCGGCGAACGCGGCCACCAGGTCGATGACCGCGTCCGGCGCCGCGTCGTCCCCGGCGTACTGCTGGTAGCCGGCCAGGGTGCCGGCCGCCCCGCCGAGGGAGACCGGCAGCCCGCGCTCGGCGACCCGCTCCAGCCGCTCGGCCGCCTCCAGCACCAACTGCCGCCAGCCGGCGGCCTTGAGGCCGAAGGTGGTGGGTACGGCGTGCAGGGCCAGCGTGCGGCCGGCCATCACCGTGTCCCGGTGCGCGGCGGCCATGCCGGCCAGGGAGTCGGCCACCGCCCGCAGGTCCGCGCCGATCAGCCGCAGCGCGCGGGCGGCCACCAGCATCGCGCCGGTGTCGAGGATGTCCTGGCTGGTGGAGCCGCGGTGCACGTACTCCGCCGCGGTCGGCGACTGCGCGGCCACCACCTGCGTCAGCGCCGCGACCAGGCCGACGACCGGGTTCGCCGTCTCCCGTGCGGCCACGGCGAGCCGGCGTACGTCGAGGTGCTCGGCGCGGGCCGCGGCGGTGATGGCGGCGGCCGCGTGCGCGGGGACGGTGCCGCAGCGGACCTGGGCGCGTACCAGCGCGGCCTCCGCGTCGAGCATCGCCTGCAGCCACGCGGTGTCGCCGACCGCCGCCTCCACCGGGGTGCCCACCCGGACCGGCGAGAGCAGCCCGGTGTCGGCGTACGGCTCGGCGCTCACGCGGTGGTGCCGTAACCGGTCAGGACGACCTGCTCGGGCAGCCGTACCGGCGGCAGTTGGGGCGCGGGCAGCGCGAGGGCGGCGGCGGCGATGGCGTCGGAGTCCTCCAGGGTGACCGAGCCGACGCCCGGCCTGATGCCCGCCGCGGTCACCCAGTGCACGGCCTCGGTGGGCACCCCGTACGCGAACCGCCGCGGGTGCTCCCCGCCGCGGGCGTCCAGCAGCCGGTAGGGCCGCTCGGACACCGCGAGCCCGCCGGTCTCGTAGTCCCGGCCGTCCGAGCCCGGCACCCGGTAGGGGCGGCACTGGCCCGTGCGCAGCAGCTGGCCCATCAGCGGGTCGGCGGTGCGCCGCAGGTCGATGTCCGGCAGCCGGCCCTCGACCAGCACGGTGGCCCGCACCAGCACGTCGGGGATCACGTCCGAGGTGCACACGAAGGCCCGCCCGTCCGGGTCGGTGTCGACCCGCATGCCGGGTCCCGTCACCTCCAGCACCCCCGCGTCGATCAGCGCGGCCATCTCCTCGATACGGGACGCCGGCGGGCCGATCGACAGGTACGCGTTGAGCGGGGTGTACCAGCCGTCCAGCTCGTCGCGGTGCGACGCGGCGTCCAGGCCGCCGTGGTCGACGGCGAGCCGCACCTCGTTGCGCAGGTCGCGCAGGATGTCCAGGGCCGCCTTGAACGGGCCGCTGACGTTGCCCTCGTGGGCCTTGCGCACGTCCTCGTCGAGGTAGCCGCGCAGCCAGGCGCGGAAGGCGGCCAGGTCGCGCAGGTCGCCGGGGTCGTAGGGGCGGGCGACCCGCTCCCAGTCCCAGCGCTCCGCCGGGTCGATGCCCGCCTCGTCCAGCAGTTGCTGCTCGGCGTCGCCGGACGGGGCGCCGAGGTAGCGGGCGGAGAAGTCGGCGGCGCCGTCGGGGGTGTCGCGGGCGGCGAGCAGCGTCTCGTAGTAGACGCTCTGCACCTCCATCGCGATCAGCGACCACAGGCCGGTGCCGAAGCGTATCGGCTCGCTGGCGGTGGAGGGTGTGCGCAGCGCGGCGACGTATTCGGCGGTCAGCAGCCGGGGGGCGTAACGGCCGTGCGCGCCCTTCTCGTTCTCGCCGCGGGCCTGGTAGGGCACGCCCCGCCGGGAGCCGGCGAACAGGCGCGGTTCGCGGCCCGAGGGGTGGTAGACCAGCTGCCCGTCGACGCGTTCGAAGGCGCCGCCCCTGCCGTGGGTGAACAGCGCCATGTAGTCGAAGAAGTTCAGGCCCAGACCGCGGATCAGCACGTGCTCGCCGGGCGCGACGGACGACAGGTCCACGTCCGCGGGGTTGGCCGGCGGGATGTAGGTCAGCGAGGCGCCCGCGGCGAAACCGGCCAGCTCGGCCTCGTCGCCGGTGGGCAGGACCGGTACGTGCCCCTGGGCGAGCATCACCGCGGACAGGCCGGTCAGCAGGGTGCCGTCGTCGAGCAGCACGGTCTGCGGCCCCGAGCCGCCGAGTTCGGCGTCGCCGTCGACCAGGCCGATCGCCCGCGCCGGGTGCACGCGTACCGCCACGTGCGCGGGCGCGTTGGCGGCGACGTGCCGGAAGGCCCAGGTCAGGTACTGGCCGTAGAGCGCCCGGGTGGGGTAGGTGTCGGGGCCGAGCGCCCGCGCCTCGGACAGCGCCGCGTCGTCGGGTGACGTCGCACCGGACGCGGCGGCGATGTGTTCCAGGGCCTTCGCCCACTGGTAGAGGCTCGGCCCCTCCTCCAGCGGCCCCTCGATGTGGACGCTGGCGTCGGTGAAGACCGTCACCTGGGAGGCGACGGTGTTCATCAGCAGGTGCCGGGACTGCGTCGGCCGCCACACCCGGCCCGCACCCGGCGGGTCGGGGTCGACGACGTGGACGGTGAGGGGGCGCTTGCGGGGGTCCACACGTTCCTGGGCGCAGATCCGCTCCAGCAGGGACAGCCCGCGCGGGCCTGCGCCGACGAGGCACACTTCGATGGGTCCGCCGCTCACAGCGTGACTCCGTTCACTGGGGGGCCGGCGGCTCGAAGCGCAGCGGGGTGATCTGGTGGACGTCGTAGCGGTCGCGCAGCCGCTGCACCGCGCCGGAGTCCACCGTCGTGCCCGCGGAGAAGATCTCGCAGATCTCCTCGAAGTAGCGCTCGTGGTCCGGCGGCGGGGACGCCTGGAAGAGCATCCGCACCGGGTTCTCGGTGGCGTTGGTGAACGCGTGCGGGGTGCCGGTGGGCACGAACATGCAGCTGCCGGGGCCGGCCCGCAGGATCTGCTCGCCGTCGGGGGACTTCCAGTCCGCCCAGTCGTCCGGCGTGCGCTCCACCGGCTCGAACGCGAAGACGTCCAGCTCGCCTTCGAGGACGTAGAAGAACTCCGTGGAGTGCTCGTGGACATGGGCGCCGACGTTGAAGCCCGGCGGCACCACCACCTCGAAGGTCGAGGCGAAACCGCCGTCCGCCCCGGTGACCTTGAACGTGACGTCCTGAGCCTTGGTCAGCAGCCTTTTGCCCTGGCCCGGCGGAACGATGAGGCCCTTCATGCGCTTGCCCTCCCTGTCGCGGTGACGAGACCGCCTTCGGTGACGAGATCGCCGTCGGTGGCGGCGCCGCCGGGTGGGCGGCGCCGCACGGCTCAGACCCGCTTCTCCAGCCGGCTCTGCAGCAGCTGCGACAGCTCGATCCGGCGGACCTTCATGGTGGCCGTCCTGGGCAGTTCCGCCTGCGGGAGCTGCACCGGGTCGGCCAGCTGCGGGAAGTCGGCGGCGGCGGTGCGCCAGCGCTCCGGGTCCAGCGGCCGGTCGCCGTCGGTGCAGATCACCGGGATCGGCTCGGCGTTCGGGCCGATGACGACGACCAGTTCGGTCAGCTCGTCCAGCCGGCTGATCATCAGGTCCTCGATCTCCAGGGTGCTGCTGGTCTCCGGGACCATGTCCACCTCGCGGTCGAGCATGTGCAGGCAGCCGCGCCTGGTGCGGTAGCCGACGTCGCCGGTACGCCACCAGCCGTCGTGCTTGTTGGCCTCGTAGCGCTCGGGCTCACCGAAGTAGCTGTGCGCGATGCCGTCCCAGCGGACCTCGATGGCACCGGGGGTGGCCTTCGACGGGCGCTTGCCGTCGCGGCTGACCACCCGGACCTGCGCGCAGCCCGGCATCGGGTAGCCGACGCAGCGGCCGTCGGTGCGGTGCACGGACTTGCTGAAGTAGGGCCGCCCGACGGCGGGGCCGACCTCGCTCTGCCCGTAGATCTGGAAGAACAGCGGCACCCGGCGCTTGGAGGACGCGATCAGCCGGGTGATGGTCCTGGGGTGGATCGCGTCGAAGGTGCTGCTGAAGTACTTGACCGAGGCGAACGGCTTGCGCGGGTCCTCGGCGAGCGGCTCCCAGTCCATGAACGCGTTGGGCAGCGCCTCGATGAAGGTCGGCTTGTGCGCGGCCAGCAGGCCCGCCACGTCGTCGGGCTTCGGGTTGTTCATCAGCAGCACCGGCATCGCCTTCATCAGCACCAGCGACATCGCCGCGTACATCCGCGAGTGCACGAAGGGCAGGTTGATCGCGACGGTGTCGCGCCGCCACATCAGCGACAGCAGCCACCACTGCGGGCGCAGCCGTACGCCCATGGTCCGCGGGGTGTGCACGACGAGCTTCGGGACCCCCGTGGTGCCCGAGGTGTGGGTGATCATCGCCGGCTCGTCCAGGCCGCGGAAGACCGGCTCGACCCGCGGGGAGCCGGCCAGGTCGGTGAGTGCGACCGCGCCCGGCCACTCGCCGTGCGAGATGATCACCGTCTTGGCCAGCTCCTTGACCGGAACGTCGGCCAGGACGTGCAGCTTGGGCAGGTCGGTGAGCAGGTGCGGCCGGTGCAGGCGGCCGAGCAGGATGCCGACGGTCGCACCGTCAAGAGCGGGCTGCAGCATCACCGGGACCGCGCCGACGCGGGCGGCGGCCGAGGCCAGCATCCAGACGTCGAAGTTGGGGGACTTGTAGATGGCGATGGTGTCGCCGGAGCGGACGCCCGCCGCCGCCAGCCGCCCCGCGAGGTCGTCCACGTGCTCGGCGAGCCGGCCCGCCGTCAGGCGCCGCCCGGCTCCCGGGAGCACGTCGAGGTCGTGGTCGAGGCTGAGCCGCGTCGAGCTGTTCTTGGCCGCGGCCATTTCCGGCATGCTGCCGAGCTGAAGACCGTGCTTGGCTATCGCACGGTCGACCATGAAGCCCATCATCGGGACCAGCTCCCTTTCCAGGAAATGCGATGGAATTCGGGTCGTCGCCGGCTCGGCGGCGCGACAGGACACGCTCAACGAGCACCGAGGCGTCCCAGCATCGGCCACCCGGCTTGCGCGCCACTGTCGATCGGGTTGGCGTCGGCTTGGCGATGGACTGGCGGGCGGCAACGCCACCGCCACGGCAGGCAAACCGAGGAATCGGCCGAAACCGTGGCGAAAGGCGCACCGAATGGGGGGCCTTGACATGCAGTCACCCGATGGCCACGCTCGTATCCGACTGTTAATCAGTAGAGGTTCCTGGCTGTCTGTGTGATTTACGGGGAAGGTGCGGCCATGTTCATGGTCGGGCAGGACAGCGGCTCCGGTGGCGGCCCCGGAGTGGCGGCATTCGCGCGGAACCCCTTATCCGGGCCGGCCACGGGACCGGGCTATATCCGGTGGACCGAGGCACAGCCGGCGGAGAACCAGGGCACTCCGAACGGCATGGTGGAATTCCGCGCGCTCGGACCCGTGGAGGCCGTGGTCGACGGCCGGATGGTCGATCTGGGCACCCCCAAGCAGCGCGCGCTGCTTGCCCTGCTGGTGAGCCGGGTCGGCCACCCCGTGACGGTCGACGTGATGCTGGAGGAGCTGTGGGAGGGGCGGCCGCCGCCCTCCGCGCGCACCTCGCTGCACGCCTACGTCGCCAACCTGCGCCGGGTACTGGAGCCGTCCAGGGCGCGCAGGACACCGGCCACCGTGCTGCGCACCCACGGCCAGGGCTACCTGCTGGACAGCCGCGCCGTCCGGGTCGACGTCCACCGGTTCTGCGAGCGCGCCACCGCGGGCTGGCACGCGTGGGGCCGCGGCGACCGGCGGCAGGCGCTCGGCGAGTTCGAGGCCGGGCTCGCGCTGTGGCGGGGGCAGGCCTACGCGGAGGTGGCCAACGCCACCCACGTGGTGCCCGAGGTCGAGCGGCTGGAGGAGCTGCGGCTTTCGCTGGTCGAGGGGCGCTGCGCCGCCCTGCTGGCCGCCGGCGCCCACGAGGTGGCGGTGGCGGAACTCGAAGCCTTCACGCAGGCCCACCCGTTGCGCGAGTACGGCTGCGAACTGCTGAGCCTGGCCCTCTACCGGGCCGGCCGGCAGGCCGACGCGCTCGCGGTGCTGCGCACCAACCAGCAGCGGCTGGCCAGGGAGCTGGGCATCGACCCCAGGCCCGCGCTCCAGCACCTGGAGAGCGAGATACTCAACCAGGCGCCGGCCCTGGACTGGCAGCCGCCGGCCCCGCCGGTGGTCAGGAGCGTGCCGGCCGCGCCCGGCGTGCCGGCCCCGAGGGCCGGCGGCTCCGGCACGCCGGCCGTGCGGGCCGCGGACCCCGACGTCTTCGTCGGCCGTGAGGCCTCCTTGCGGCAACTGGCCGATGCGCTGCCCGCCGCGGCCGCCGGGCGCGGGCAGGTGGTGACCGTGTCGGGCGAGCCCGGCATCGGCAAGACCGGCCTGCTGCGGCGCTTCGCCGCGTCCGCGGGCGTACCGGTGCTGTGGGGCGCCTGCCCCGAGCACGTCGCGGCGCCGCCGCTGTGGCCCTGGCAGCAGGTGCTGCGCACGCTGGCCGCGTGCTGCCCGCAGTGGCCCGTACCGGGTCCTGTGGCCGAACTGCTCGACCGCGAGGACGTCCGCCGGGTCCCGGACGGCACCGACGCGGACGCCGCCACGCTGCGCCGGTTCGACGCGATCGTGGACTACCTGACGGGCGCCTCGCAGGGCACACCGCTGGTCGTGGTGCTCGACCACCTGCACCGCGCCGACCCCAGCTCGCTGCGGCTGCTGGCCCACCTCGCCGAGTCGGTGCAGGGCGGCCGGCTGCTGGTGGCGGTCGGCCACCGGTCGGGCGAGTCCGCCCTGACCGAGACCTCGGCCGCGCTGGCCCGCGCGGGGACCACCAGGATCGCGTTGTGCGGCCTGGACGTGCAGGAGACGCAGCGGCTGGCGGGCGCGATGCTGCACCGGGAGGTCGGCAGCCACACCGCGGAGGGCCTGTGGGACCGCACCGAGGGCCACCCGTTCTACCTGCGCGAACTGATCAAGCAGCTCACCAGCGAGCAGCGCCTCGAACAGCCCCACACCGTGCCGGTGCCGGTACCGGTGCGCGAGGTGGTGCTGCGGCGGGTGGCCCAACTGCCGCAGCAGGCCGCGGGGGTGCTGTCGGTGGCCGCGGTCGCGGGGCGGCACTTCGATATCGATGTCGTCGCCGACGCCGCCGGGGTCGGGATCGAGGCGGCACTCGAAGCGCTGGACGCCGCCGTCGCGGCCGGCCTGATCACCGAGGACCAGCAGCGACTCGGCTGGTTCCGCTTCACCCACGCGGTGACCGCCGAGGTGCTCTACGGGGCCACCGGGCGGCTGCGCCGGGCGCACCTGCACCGCAGGATCGGCCAGGCCGCGGCCCGCACCTGGACCGGCAGTGCCAGCGGCACCCTGGAGGGCGCCGGGTACTGGCCGCACGAGCAGTGAGACCGCAGGGACTGAGACCGCAGGGACCACCGGCTCAGCCGAGCCGGGAGAACCAGTCGATGGTCATCGCCAGGCCCTTGTCGAAGTCGACCGCGGGCTGCCAGCCCAGTTCGGCCCGGGCCAGCGCGATGTCCGGCCTGCGCAGCCCCGGATCGTCGACCGGCCGCTCCACGAAGGCGATCTCCGACGCGGAACCGCACAGCTCGCGGATGCGGCGGGCCAGGTCGAGGATGGTCAGTTCCACCGGGTTGCCCAGGTTGACAGGACCCGGGTGCGTCGCGGCGGCCGCGGCCAGGATGCCGCCGACGGTGTCGTCGACGTAGCACAGCGACCTGGTCTGCGACCCGTCCCCCGCGACGGTCAGCGGCTCACCGGCGAGCGCCTGGGTGACGAAGGTCGGCACCGCCCTGCCGTCCTCGGGCCGCATCCGCGGGCCGTAGGTGTTGAACAGCCGCACGATGACGGTGTCCACGCCCCGGGCGCCGCGGTAGGCGGTGGTCAGCGCCTCGGCGTAGCGCTTGGCCTCGTCGTACTGGCTGCGCGGGCCCACCGGGTTGACGTTGCCCCAGTACAGCTCGGTCTGCGGGTGGACCAGCGGGTCGCCGTACACCTCGGAGGTGGAGGCGAGCAGGAAGCGGGCGCCCTTGCGGTGGGCGAGGTCCAGGGCGTTCGCGGTCCCCTGCGCGCCGGCCCTGAGGGTCTCCAGCGGGTGCCGGGCGTAGTCGTGCGGCGAGGCGGGCGAGGCCAGGTGCAGCACCAGGTCGACCGGGCCTGCCACGTCGAAGGGCTCGCACACGTCGCGGACCTCCAGGGTGAACCCCGGATCGCCGTCGCGCGCACGGAGGTTGCCGGTGCTGCCGGTGAGCAGGTTGTCGACGCAGACGACCTCGGTGCCCTCCTCCCGCAGCCGGTCGCACAGGTGCGACCCCACGAAACCGGCGCCGCCCGTGACGACCGCGCGGCGCACCGGCAGGACCCCGCCCATATCCGTCTCCTTCGTCGTCGCACCGCGTGCCATGGTCAGGACTCCCGCAGCGAGCGGCCGGTCCTGGCCAGGAACACGTCGTCCAGCGTCGGGCGGTGCAGCTCGATGGTGGTCAGCTCGACGCCGACGTCGGCCAGCGCCCGCATGATCCGGGGCATCGCGGTCTCGCCCGCGTCCACCGACAGCCGCAGGTCCCCCTCGTCGCGCAGCTCGGCGGACCGTACGCAGTCCTGCTGGGCCAGCACCTCGGCCGCCTTCGCCGCGTGCTCGGCGACCTCCACGGTGACCACCTCGCCGTCGATCCCGCGCTTCAGCTCGGCCGGGGTGCCGTCGGCCACGATCCCGCCGCCGTCGATGATGGCGATCCGGTCGCACAGGGCGTCCGCCTCGTCCAGGTAGTGCGTCGTCAGGAAGACGGTCATGCCGCCGGTGCGCAGCCGGCGGATCTCGTCCCACATGTGCGCGCGGCTCTGCGGGTCCAGGCCCGAGGTCGGCTCGTCGAGGAAGAGCACCTTCGGCCGGTGGATCACCCCCAGCGCGATGTCCACCCGCCGCCGCTGCCCGCCGGAGTACGTACGGCAGTGGCGGTCGGCGTACGCGGTCAGGTCGAAGGCGTCCAGCGCCGCCTCGGCCCTGCTGTGCGCCTCGGCCCTGCCGATGCCGTACATCCTGGCCTGCAGGACCAGTTCCTCGCGGGCCGTCACGTCGTCCCAGGTGCCGCCGCCCTGGGCGACGTAGCCGATGCTGCGGCGCACCGCCGCCTGGGCGGTGCGCAGGTCGGCGCCGGCGACGACCGCCTCGCCACCGTCGGGCGGCAGCAGGGTGGCGAGCATCCGCAGCGTCGTCGTCTTCCCGGCGCCGTTCGGGCCGAGGAAGCCGAAGATCTCGCCCTCGCCCACCGTCAGGTCCAGGCCCGCCACCGCCTCCACGGTCGTGGCCTTGCGGCGGCGCCCGGTGCGGAAGGACTTCCGCAGTCCCCTGGTCTCGATCATCGAGGCCTCCTTGTCGTGTCGGGATCGGGCGCGGTCAGCGCACCGAGCGGGCGAACAGCCGGGCCGACCACGCGAGTGCCAGCAGCGCGACACCGGCCATCAGCGCCAGGCTCTGCCAGACCGAGGCGTCGCCCGCGTGCCCGGCGAACAGTGCGCGCATGCCGACGACCGCCCGGCTGAAGGGGTTCCAGTCCGAGATCCGGCGCAGCCACAGCGGGGCGAGTGCCAGCGGCAGCAGCGTCCCCGACAGCAGCATCAGCGGCTGGGCGATGTTGTTGACCACCTGGCCGAGCGCGTTGGGGTCGCTGACCTTCAGCGCGATCCCGTAGCTGATCGCCGAGCTGCTCAGGGTGATCAGCGCCAGCAGCGCGTACGCCAGCAGCAGGTCCGTCACGTGCACGAACAGGCCGAGCGGCATGGCCAGGACGACGATGATCACCGCCTGGACGACGAGGACGACCACGTCCCGCAGCGCCCGCCCGAGCAGCAGCGCCGCCCGGCTGACCGGGGTCACCCTGGCCCGCTCGATGACCCCGGAGGCCAGCTCGCCGAGCAGGCCGAAACCGACGTAGAGCCCGCCGCCGAGCGCCAGGGCGACGAGCATGCCGGGTACGTAGATGCGGTAGGCGTCGGTCATCGAGTCGGCGCCCATGGAGGACAGCGCGGGCTTCAGCAGCGGCGCGAACAGCGCCATGTAGACCACCGGCTGGGCCACGCCCAGCAGGATCGACAGCGGCGACCTGGTCAGCAGCAGCACGTGCCGCCGGAAGACCAGCCAGGTGTCACGGAGTGTCTTCATGCCGGTATGCGCTCCCCATCCGTCGAGCCTGCTTCGAGCATTCCTTCGAGGTGCCGGGCCGCGGCCGCCGCGCCGCCCGCGGCGGCGAAGGAGTCGCGTACGCGCCGTGCGGCGGCGCGGTAGGCGGGGTCGTCGAGTACGGCCAGCAGGTCCGCGCGCAGCTGCTCGGGACGGACGCCGGCGAACCTGACCCGGCGCCCGGCGCCGGTCGCGGCGACCCGGGCGGCGTTGATGGGCTGGTCGCCCTTGATCGGTGCGACGACCAGCGGCACCCCGTGGGCGAGCGCCTCGCACACGGTGTTCAGGCCGCCGTGGCTGACGACCGCGTCCAGACGGGGCATCAGGTCGAGCACCGGAGCCCGGGAGCGGACCAGGACGTCGCCCTGCGGCGCGTCGGGGACCGTACCGTCCGGTGCCACCACGATCGCCTGGACGTCGCGGCCCAGCGGGCGCAGCGCCTCGACCACCCGGGCGTGGAAGTCCTGCGCCAGGTCCATCGACAACGTGCCCACGGTGACCAGGACATGGCGGCGCCCCGGGTCCAGCCAGTCCCACGGGAAGGCGGTGTCGGGCGCGCGCCGGGCCAGCGCGGGGCCGACCAGGACGGCGTTGTCCGGCCAGTCCAGCGGGCCGTTCAGGGCGCTGCCGGTGAAGGCGATCAGCAGGTGCGGGGAGAAGCGCAGGTCGTGCGGCGGCGCACCGGCCATACCGGCCGCGGTCCAGGCCGCCGCCATCTGCCGCTGTATCCACGCCTCGACCTTCGGCAGCGCCCGGTAGGGCCGGGTCAGCTCCATCGTGGTCGGCGCCAGGCTCGCCCAGGGCAGCCCGGCGCGGTGCGCGGCGATCGCGCCGGCCACGGCGTGCTGGTCCACCGCGAGGACGTCGGGCCGGAAGGCGGCCACCGCCCGCTCGATGCCGGGCAGGGTGGCCTTCGCGTGCGGGACGACGTAGCCCTCCCAGCGCGACCTGGCCGCCGCCATGCCCCGGTCGGCCTGGCCGCGGTGCGCGCGCAGCGGGATCGGGGCGATCGCGGCGTCCGGGCCGAGCACCGGCCGCAGGAAGGACTCGGAGCCGGCCCACAGCACCTCGTGCCCGCGCGCGACCAGCGCCGCGGACACCGCGGCCATCGGGTGCACGTGGCCGGTCAGCGGCAGCGAGACGAACAGGTAGCGGCCCATCAGCGGCCGTCGGCGGGCGCCGGCCCGCTGTCGCGGGAGCCGCCCGCGTCGTCGCTGCGGTGGGCGGCGACGTAGCCGGCCACGTCGGCGACGGTCAGCTCGACGATCTCGTCGATCTCCAGGCCCGAGACGTACGCCGCCAGGTCGACGCCGTCACCGTAGCGGTCGCGCAACGCCAGGCTCCACGCGGCCAGTTCGTGGCTCTCGACCAGCAGGTCGCCGTCGATCCTGGTGCCGGGGACGACGGAGTCGAGCCAGGCGCCGTCCTCGCCGACGATGCCCCGCAGCAGGTCGGCGACCGGGCGGATCAGCGCGGCCGCCGCCGCGTCGCCGGGCTCGGGCCTGGTGGCGCGGACCGCCCCGTAGGTGACGACGCCGGTGTCGAAGCCCTTCTTCATCAGCGGCCCCGCGTGGAAGAAGCCCAGCACGTCCACCCCGCGCTCGCGGGCCAGTTGCCGCATCACGGTCCTGCCCTGCTCGAACCGCCTGATCTGCGCGAAGGACGGGTCCCAGGAGTTGGCGACGGCCGAACTCCAGTCCACCGAGGCGACGTCGGCGAAGCCGGCCGCGGCGGCCTGCCGCTCGTGCTCCTCCAGGGAGGAGAAGTCGGGCATCACCTGGTGCTGGAGTATCTGCCGTACGAGGTCCTGCTCGGCGTCGTCCAGCTCGCCCTCGCGCACCGACCAGGTGGCGACCGCCAGGGTGCCGCCGGGCCGCAGCAGGCGCATCGCCTCGGCGAAGAAGGCCGGCCGGTCGGGGAGGTGCATCAGGCTCTCCAGCGCCCAGACCACGTCGAAGGACGCGTCGGGGAACCCGGTGGACAGGGCGTCCAGCTGGTGGAAGCGGGCGCGGCCGGCGACCCCGGCGGCCTGCGCCTTCTCGTTGGCCCTCGCCGCCTGCCGGGCGCTGAGCGTGACGCCCTCGACGGTGCAGCCCATCGCCCCTGCCAGATGCAGTGCGGGGCCGCCGATGCCGCAGCCGACGTCCAAGACCCTCGAACCCGCGGGGACGCGGGCGAAGTCGACCAGCTCGCGGACCAGCCGGTCGGTGGCCGCGTGGCGGTCGGCGCCAGTGACACCGGGCACCTCTCCCGGGTCCCAGAAACCGTGGTGGACGTGTTCACCCCACAGGTCCTCGTACAGATCAAGAGTGATGTCGTAGTAGCGCTCCACGGCCGTGTTCAGGCCGGCGCCGGTCCCAGGTTCCACTGATGGCCAATCCTCGAATGCTGGCAGGAATGCGGAATACGAAGGCAGCACGAATAGAGCTGTCGGCTCGGACCGGTGAGATCCGTGAATTGGTCTCGTCCACAAGGGCATGCGAAGGGTAAATGTTGCACCCCCGGAGGTCGGGGGTGAGTGCATGACGGAGTGCGTGAACAAGTACGTGATACGTGAACGTGTGCGTGAACGCGTGCATGAGCGTGTGCGTGAGCAGGTACGCCGAGCGGTACGTGGGAAGCGCGCAGGAGGGCGCGAAGAGCAGGCCGTGGGGGGTGTACGCGAGGGAAAAAGGACCGCCTAGCCGTGAGGGGTGGCTAGGAGATCACCTACGAGTGGTACAGGCGTGCTGGGCTGGCAACTCTCTGCCGGATCACGGCAGTTGGCCAATTGGCGCCATGCTAGCGAAGGGTGTTGCCCTCGTCAATGCGGGGAATTTGTGCCCTGTGTGACTCATTGATACGCCAGAGATTATTGGGAAGTTGTGCCCGTCAGGCGGGGTCTTGACAGCGATGAATTCAGAGTTGAAAGTTCGGCGTGAGAATTCGGTCGCTCTTTTGGTCGCGTCGGGAAAGAGGTTCTGGCCCTTCATGAAGGCTGCATCGACAAACCAGCAGAAGAGCGGCCCGGCGCCCTCGCCGCCCGACTCCTCATGGGTGGACGACGTGTTGCTCGCCGGCCCCGGCGCCGATGTCTGCCTCGTCTTCGACGCACCGGTCAGCAGGGACGGGCTGCGCCGCCTGGTCGCGGAGCGGCAGGCCGCGCTCATCGCGGCGGGCCTGCGCGCCGGCGGCACGGCCGCGCTGTGCCTGGCCCCCTCGCCCGCGCTGGTCTCCAACCTGCTGGCGGGCTGGCGGATCGGGGCGCAGGTCGCGTTACTCGACCACCGGCTCACCCCGTTCGAGACCGAACGGGCGCTGGGCCGGCTGGAGAGCCAGGTCGTCGTGTCGGCGGAACCGGTCGGCGGCGGTCCCGCCCGCGGCTTCTACGCCCAGCGCGACACCGCCCGCGCCCGCCCCGGCAGCCCGGCCCGGACCCCGCACGCCCTGGTCCAGCTCAGCTCGGGCTCCACGGGACCCTCGAAGATCATCGGGCGCACCGCGGCCGACCTGATCGCCGAGATCGGCAGGTACGCGCGGATGGACGGGGTGCCGCGGGCCGGCGAGCGCATCGTGTCGATGGCGTCCATGGTGCACGTCCTGGGCCTGGTCGGCGGCCTGCTGCACAGCCTGCACGCCGGGGTGCAACTCGCCTTCCCCGCGCGGATGACCGGCGAGGGGATCCTCGCCACGGTGGCCGCCGGGCCGCAGCCGACCACGCTGCTCGGCGTGCCCTTCCACATCGAACTGCTCAGCTGGGTCGCCAACCCGCCCCCGCTGCCCCAGCTCACCGGCATGACCACCGGCGGTGAACTGGTCAGGGCGCAGGTGCACGACGCCTTCGTGGACCGCTACGGCATCCGGCTCGGCAGCATGTACGGGATGACCGAGGTCGGCGTCATCGCCACCGACCTCTTCGGCGAGCACCGCCCGGAGGTGACCCCGGCGCCCGGCATCACCGTCAGGGAGTCCCGCGGCGAGCTGCTGGTCGCCACCGAGCAGTCGCCCTACCTCGGCACCCGTGACGCGTCGCGCTGGTCCGGCGGCTGGCTGCACACCAGGGACGGCGGCACCGTCGACCCCGACACCGGCCGGGTCCGGGTGCTGGGCCGGCTCGACTCGCAGGTCTCGGTGGGCGGGCTCAAGGTCGACCTCACCGAGGTCGAGCACACGCTCGCCGCGCTGCCGCAGGTCGCCGACGCGGTCGTCGTCTTCGGCACGTCGATCGAGGCGTACGCGGTCCTGCGCGAGGCCGGCACCGGCCCCGCCGTCGAGGCGGGGCTCGCCGAACGGCTCGCCGCCTACAAGCGGCCCCGGCTGCTGCACTTCGTCGACCGGCTGCCGCGCACCGCCACCGGGAAGCTGCTGCGCGACCAGTCCGCCCTGCGGGCCGCCGCCCGCGATCCGCACCGTCCGTCCGACCGGCAACAGGCCACCAGGGAAGGGAATCCGCGCGATGTCCACTGAGGAGATCCGAGCGTTTGTGCTCACCTCGCTGACCGAGATGAACTACAGCGTCGCCGGTGTCGACGACGACACCCCGCTCGGCCCCGCCGGCGTCGACCTGGAGTCGCTCTCGCTGGCGGAACTGGGGATCAGGGTCGAGGAGCGCTTCGGCGTGATGTTCGAGGAGGACGAGGCGGAGCTCCTCGGCACGATGACCGTCGGCGAGTTCGGGGCGGCGCTGGCCGCGCGGATCGCGGCGATGCCCGCTGCGGGCGCGGGCCAGTGAGCGACGTGCCTGCGGGCGGTTCGGCGCCCGCCGCGCCCGGTCCAGGTGCAGGTCCTGGTCCCGGCGGCTCCGGTCCCGGCTCCGGCTCCGGTCCCGGTCCCGGTCGGGAGGAGATCGTGGCGATCCTCGCCGCTTTCGGCGACCGGCCGCCCGAGGAGGTGCCCGAGGGCATCGACTCGATGGAACTGGCGTGGCTGGTCCACCAGATCGAGCAGCGCTACGGCGACAGCGTGGACGACGAGGCGATGTCCCGGATGACGACGGTGTCCACCGCGCTCCAGGTGCTGGCCGAACTCCGCTCCGGGCCGGGTGCGTTGGAGCCCGGCGGCGCCGGGGGCGGGCGGTCGGTGTGAGGGCCGTCGGCGGGCGGGGGAGGGGGTGAGCGCGATGGCCGGGGTACGGCGAGGCCCTGAGGATGTCGTCGTCACCGGGGCCGAGGTGCTCAGCGCCTTCGGGGACGGGGTCGGTCCTGTGCTCGGCGCCGCCCTCGACGGCAGGCCCGGCTTCGCGCCCGTGGAGCGCTTCGGCGTCACCGGGCGGCGGACCGTCCATGCCGCCGCGCGCCCCGGAAACCCGGTGCTGGCCGACGAGTTGGCCCGGATCATCGACCACGCCTGCGACGAGGCGGGCCTGAGCGCCGCGCAGCGCGGCGGCTGCCCGCTGCACCTGGCGGTGCACGGCGATCCCGCGCTGCCGCGGGTGCCCGGGGACGAGCGCGCCGGCCACGGTGCCGACACGTTCGCCGGCGCCGTCGCCCGCCGCGCCGGGCTGTCCGGCGCGGCGCGCGCGTACACCTCGGCCTGCGTGGCGTCGAGCACCGCAGTGGCCGACGCGGCCGCGCTGGTCGCCCGGGGGCGGGCGGAGCGGATCGTGGTGGCGGCCGGATATCTGGTCGAGGCCGACCAGTTCGCCGTCTTCGACGCGGGCGGGGCACTCGCCCGCGACGGTCGGGTACGCCCCTTCAGTGCCGGGCGCGGCGGGCTTCTGCTGGGCGACGCCGTGGTGGCGGTGGTGGTCGAGTCGGCCGCCGCCGCCCGGCGGCGGCGGGCCACGCCGCTGGCCCGGCTGTCCGGGTGGGGGCGGGCCGGCGACGCCCACCACGTGTGCAGGCCGCGGCCCGACGGCGCCGGCCTGGCCCGCGCGATGGACGACGCGCTGGCCCGCGCGAACCTGCGGCCCGAGGACATCGGCTACGTCAACGCCCACGGGTCCGGCTCGCCGGCCGGCGACGCGGCGGAATCCGCGGCGCTGCACCGCGTGTTCGGCGAGGACGCCGAGGCCTTACCCGTCAGCTCCACGAAGTCCGTGCACGGCCAGGCCCTGGAGGCCGGCGCGCTGCTCGAACTCATCGTCTGCATGGCGGCGTTGCGCGCCGGCCGGCTCCCGGTCAACTCCGGCTACCTCGGCCCCGACCCGGACTGCCGCCTCGGCCTGGTCCTCGACCGCGCGGCGCGCACCACCTCGGCGTACGCCCTCAGCCTGACCACGGCTTTCGGCGGGGCCAACACCGCACTCCTGGTGGGCACGCCATGACCCTCGCGCCCCCCGGCAGCCTCGCGCTGCGCGCCGAATCCGCAGGCCTGCGCGTCCTCGCCTCATCAGCCTGGCCCGAATCCCCCACCGACCGCGTCCCCCCTCCGATCCCGGGCTTCGTGATCTCCACCTTCAGCCCCCTGACGGCGGCGACGGCGAACCGCTGCTTGTCCCGCGCGGCGGCTGCGGCTGCTTCTGATCGGCCTTCGGCCGCGGATCCTGCGGCTGTGCATGCGGCCGGTGGTGCCGGCCATGTACCCGCGGTTCGCGCGTCGCTAGCACCTGCGGCGGCTGCCGTGCCTGCCGCGTCCGCGTCTGCGGCTGGTCGGCCTTCGGCTGCGGCAGCTGCCGTGCCTGCGGCGGCTGCTTCTGGTCGGCCTGCGGCCGCGGATCCGGCGGCTGCGCCTGCCGGCGCCGGCGCCGGTGAGGTGCGCGCGGTCGGCGCGGTGCTTGCGCCTGCGGCGGCTGACGTGCCTGCCGCTGGTGGTGCCGGTGATGTTCGCGCGGTTCGCGCGGCGGCTGCGCCTGCGGCGTCCGCGGCTGGTCGGCCTTCGGCCGCGGATCCTGCGGCTGCGCCTGCCGGCGATGTACCCGCGGTTCGCGCGGCGCCCGCGCCCGCCACATCCGTGGCGCCCGCGCCCAGCGCGTCAACCGCTGCCGCGCACGGTGCGGCGCCCGCGCCTGCGGCGCGAGGGGTTGGCCGCGGGGGGAGGACGGGAGTCGTCATCGTCAGTGCGCTCGGGGACCTGGCCGGGGCCGTGCATGTCGCAGAAGTCGTCGACGGCGGGGGGCGGCCGGGGCCGTTGATGTTCTTTCAGGCGGTGCCGAATGCCGTGGCCGGGCATGTGGCCGCGCGGTGGGGGCTGGAAGGGCCGGTCGTGTGTGTCGCGGGCGGGGGGATCGAGGTGGCCGGGGTGCTGATCGAGGACGGGGACGCCGACGAGGTCCTGGTCGTGCGGGTCGAGCAGGGCGGTGCAGGGGATCGGGCCGAGGCCGTGCTGGTCGGCGCGGGGGCACCCACGAGCGAAGGGGAACGGCTGTGACACGTGGCGCGGACGTCGTCGTGACCGGGATGGGCATGGTGACCCCGGTGGGCACCAGTGCCGCCGAGGTCGTGGCGGCGATGAGCGAGGGGCGGTCGGGACTCGGGCGGCCGCCGGCCGGGAGCCTGCTGGAGGGGAGCCTGGACGTGGCCGCCTTCGGGCCGCCGATCGACCCGGAGTCCGTCCTGTCGGGACCCGAGACCCGCGTCGTGGACCGCTACATCGTGATGGCCCTGCGGGCGGCCGCCGACGCGCTGGCCGACGCGGGCATCGAGGTGGGCCGGGACGTCGACCCGTACCGGATCGGGGTGATCCTGTCCGGGACCGGCGGCCTGGCCACGCTGGAGGCGCAGGTCGTCACCAGGACGCAGCGCGGCCGGCTGGGCGTCAGCCCGTACCTGCTGCCGGGCATGCTGCCGAACATGGGCGCGGCCCGTATCGCCATCCGGCACGGCATCCGCGGCTACAGCTCGTCGATCGCCACCGCCTGCGCGGCCGGGGCGCAGTCGATCGGGGAGGGCCTGCGGCTGCTGCGCGCGGGCGAGGCGGACGTCGTGGTGGCCGGGTGCAGCGAGGCGCCGCTCTTCCCGACGCTGGCCGACACCTTCAACAACGCCCGTGCCCTGGCCCGCGGTTGGGCCGACGACCCGACCGGCGCCAGCCGCCCCTTCGACCGCCGCCGCAACGGCCTGGTGCTCGGCGAGGGCGCCGGCGTCCTGGTCCTGGAGCGCGCCGAGCACGCGGACGCGCGCGGCGCGGCCGGCTACGCGGGCGTCCAGGGCTGGGGCGCCACCAACGACGCCCACCACCCGACCACCCCGCACCCCGAGGGCGAGGGCGCCGCCGCGTGCATGCGGCTGGCCCTGGCCGACGCGGGCCTGGAGCCCGCCGACGTCGGCTACGTCAACGCGCACGGCACCAGCACCAAGATCGGCGACCGCGCGGAGGCCCTGGCGATCCGCCGGGTCTTCGGCGCCGACGCCCCGCCGGTGAGCGGCACCAAAGCGGTGACCGGGCACATGCTCGGCGCCTCCGGCGTGGTCGAGTCCGCGGTCGCCGTCCTGGCGCTGCGCCGCGGCCTGCTGCCGCCGACCCACAACCTGGACGACCCGGACCCGGCCTGCGACCTCGACCACGTCCGCAAGAGCCCGCGCCCGGCCCCGCGTATCGGCCACGTGATGTCGAACTCGTTCGGCTTCGGCGGCCACAACGTCAGCCTCGTCTACGGCATGCCGGGCACCCGGCTGACCCGCACGGTCTGACGACCCCGAGAGAAGGAGCGGAAATGGACTACCTCGGCATCGATCATGTCGAGTTCTACGTGGGTGACGCGCGCCAGGCGGCGTTCGTCCTGTGCTCCGCGTTCGGCTTCCGCCTGTGCGGGCAGGGCGGTCCCGAGACCGGCATGCCGGGCCAGCGCAGCCTGCTGCTGGGCCAGGGGGACTGCCGGGTGCTGCTCACCTCGGGGCTGCGGCCCGACCACCCGGCCGTCGACTACGTCTCCCGGCACGGCGACGGCGTCGCGGTCGTCGCGTTCGGCACCAGTGACGCCAGGTCCGCGTTCGCCGCGGCCGTGGCGGGCGGCGCGACCGCGATCGACGCGCCGCGGACTCACGAGGGCAAGGACGCGTCCGTGCTGACCGCCACCGTCTCCGGCTTCGGCGACGTGTCGCACCGGCTGGTCGAACGGCACGGCGCCGACGGGGACTTCCTGCCCGGCGCGATCGAGATGCTGGACGGGCCGCCGCCGGAGGACCCCGACCTGCTGCGGACCATCGACCACGCCGCGGTCTGCCTGGAGCCCGGCACCCTGGACGCCACCACCCGCTTCTACCAGCAGGCCTTCGGCTTCGACCTGATCTTCGAGGAGTACATCGAGGTCGGCGGCCAGGGGATGTTCTCGCAGGTGGTGCAGAGCCCCGGCGGCGGCGTCACGCTGACGCTGATCCAGCCGGACCTGAGCCGCTCGCCGGGCCAGATCGACGACTTCCTCGCCTGGCACGCAGGCCCCGGCGTCCAGCACCTCGCGCTGGGCAGCCAGGACATCGTCGCCGCGGTCGACGCGCTCGGCGGGCGGGGCGTCGGCTTCGCGCCCACCCCCGGCAGCTACTACAGCTCGCTCGACGGCCGGCTCGGGGCCGTCGACCTCCCGGTGGAGCGGCTGCGGCCGCGCGGCATCCTCGTCGACCGCGACCACTGGGGGCAGATGTACCAGATCTTCGCCAAGTCCCTGCACGTGCGGCGGACGTTCTTCTGGGAGCTGATCGAGCGGCACGGCGCCCGCACCTTCGGCACCAGCAACATCCCCGCCCTGTACGAGGCCAAGGAACGCGAGCTGGCCGCCGTACGCGAGACCACGCAGGCGGGCCTGTGATGACCGGCGACGCGCCGGCGGGCGGCGACCCGCGCTTCGCGCTCACCGACGAGGAAGCCGCCCTGCTGCCGGACGACGACGACGTCGCCTTCTACGCCCGGCACGGCTGGTTCCTGACCAAGAAGCTGCTGGCCGACGCGGAGGTCGACGAACTCCTCGCCGCAAGCGAGGGCTACTACGCCGGCGAGCGCAGCCGCACGCTGCCGGTCCGCCCGCCGCGGCTGGCGGCCTGGCAGCCCTCGGACGGACCCGTCCAGCGGCACAACGACTACGTGCACGTCGAGAGCGACCCGATCGCCCGCATCCTGCGCAAGCCGCTGATCGGCGCGGTCGCCGCACGCCTGGCGCAGGCCGCGGAGATCCGGGTCTTCCAGTCGACGCTGATCCTCAAGCCGCCCGTCGAGGGCGAGCCCAGCAACATCGTGCCCTGGCACTTCGACAAGCACTACTGGTCGACGTCCACCTCCGAGCGGATGCTGACCGCGTTCATCCCCTTCCACGACTGCGATGAGGAGATGGGCACCCTCACCGTCGTCGACGGCAGCCACCAGTGGAAGGAGACCGGCCGCGAGGACTCGATGACCAGGCACTTCGCCGACCGCGACAACGACGACCTGGAGCGGGTGCTCGCCGAGAACGCCGCCTACAACGGCGCCGAGATCCGCAAGGTGCCGCTGGTCATCCCCAAGGGCCACATGAGCTTCCACCACTGCCTGACCTACCACGGCAGCGGCGCCAACCGCAGCGGGCGGCCGCGCCGCGCGATCTCCTTCCATCTGCAGGACGGCGGGAACGAGTACCGCAGGTTCGCGCTCAGCGACGGCAGCCCGGCCGCGTACAACCACGACGTCCTGGTGCGGCGACTGCCCGACGGCCGCCCCGACTACGCCGACCCCGCCTACTGCCCGGTGCTGTGGCGCGCGGACCGGCCGTGACGGCGGCGGCGGAACCGTCGGGGCTCTACCGGACCGTCGCCCTGATCAGGGGCTTCGAGCAGCGCGCGGTCGAGCTGGTGCGCGACGGGGTGATCCGCGGCGGCATCCACCCCTGCACCGGGCAGGAGGCGGTCGCCGCGGGGACCTGCGCCGCGCTCCGCCCGGACGACGTGATCACCAGCACCCACCGCGGGCACGGCCACGTACTGGCCAAGGGCGCGGACCCGGCCCGCATGATGGCCGAGCTGGCCGGCCGCAGCACCGGGCTCAACCAGGGCCGCGGCGGCTCGATGCACGCCGCCGACTTCGCCGCGGGGGTGCTGGGGGCCGACGCGATCGTGGGCGCCGCCGTACCGATCGCGGCGGGCGCGGCCTGGGCGATGCGGCAGGCCGGCGCCGACCGGGTCGCGCTGGCGTACTTCGGCGACGGCGCGGTCAGCCAGGGGGTGGTGCTGGAGAGCTTCAACCTGGCCGCGCTGTGGCGGGTCCCGGTCGTGCTGGTCTGCGAGAACAACGGCTTCGCCACGTCCATGCGCCCCGCGGACACCATGGCCGGCACGGTCGTCGGCCGCGCGGCGGCCTTCGGCATCCCGGCGGCCGTCGTGGACGGCATGGACCCGCAGGCGGTGCTCGACGCCACCACGGGGGCCGTCGAGCGCGCCAGGTCGGGCGGCGGACCCACGCTGCTGGAGTGCGTCACCTACCGCTTCGACGCCCACCACACCTGGGAGCACACCGCACGCCCCCGCTACCGCACCGACGAGGAGGTGGCCGCGGGCACCGCCCGCGACCCGCTGGAGATCCAGGGCGCCCGCATCCCCGCGGCCACCCGCGCCACGATCGACGCCGAGACCGCCGAACTGCTCGACGAGGCGGTGCGCTTCGCCCTCGCAGGCCCGCACCCCGACCCGGCCACCGCCCTCGACCACCTGTACGCCACCGGGCTGCGGCCCAGGGCGGGGGCGCTGTGATGCCCAGGCTCTCCTACCTCAAGGCGCTCAACCGCGCGATCGGCGACGAGATGGAACGCGACCCGGCCGTGTGCGTCCTCGGCGAGGACATCGGGGTGGCCGTCACCTACGCCACCGCGGGGCTGCTGCGCCGCTTCGGCAGGGACAGGGTGCTGGACACGCCCATCTCCGAGCAGGCCTTCACCAGCTTCGCGACCGGTGCGGCGATGGCCGGGATGCGCCCGCTGATCGAGTTCCAGATCCCGGCGCTGCTCTTCCTGGCCTTCGAGCAGATCGCCAACCAGGCTCACAAGTTCTCCCTGATGACCGGGGGCCAGACGCGGGTGCCGGTGACGTACCTGCTGCCCGGCTCGGGCTCCCGGGACAGCTGGGCGGGCCAGCACTCCGACCACCCGTACAGCCTGTTCGCGCACGTCGGGGTCAAGACGGTGGTCCCGGCGACCGCCACGGACGCGTACGGGCTGCTGGTGACGGCCATCAGGGACGACGACCCGGTGGTCGTGTTCGCGCCGTCCGGCGCGCTGGGCGTGCGCGAGGACGTCGACCTCGCCGGGCTCGCCCCCGTACCGCTCGGCTCCGCCCGCATCCACCGGGCGGGCACCGACGTCACCGTCGTGGCGGTGGGGCACCTCGTGCACGACGCGCTGGCGGTCGCGGACGAGCTGGCGGGGACGGTGTCCGTCGAGGTCTTCGACCCCCGCTCGCTGCACCCCTTCGACTGGGCCGGGCTGGCCGCGTCGCTGGAGCGCACGGGACGGCTGGTCGTGGTGGACGACTCCAACCGGTCCTGCGGCATCGGCGCGGAGATCGTCGCCACGGCGGCCGAGGAGATGCGGCTGGTCGCGCCGCCGCGCCGGGTGACCCGGCCGGACGGCGCGGTGCTCCCCTTCGCCCGCGAGCTGGACCTGGCCTGCCAGCCCACCAGGTCCCAACTGCGGGCGGCGGTCGAGAAGTCGGTGGGTGCGGGATGAGCCGGACGGCCGGCCCCGCACCCCGCACGAGGGCAGGGCTACACGAAGGAGGAACGCTGTGACCGGCACCAACATCCGGGCCAGGCTGGCCGCCGACCCGCAGCTCGGCGCGGGCAACGTCCTGCCCAAGCTGTTCGAGCACGGGGCCGACCCCGAAGGGCCGGGCGCCGCCTTCGACACCCCGGTCGACGGGTACCCGGCCTGGCAGCAGCTGACCCTCGGGCAGCTGCGCGAGCGCGTCGCGGCCAGGGCGGCCTGGTGGCAGGCGAACGGCATCGGCCCGCGCGACCCGGTCGCGATCTACGTGTCGAGCGCGGCGGACTGCCTGCTGAACTTCCAGGCGCTGGCCTGGCTCGGCGCGATCCCCGCGCTGATGAACCCGTACCTGCCCGGCGACATCGCCGCCGAGTACATCCGCAGGCTGCGCGGGGTCGCCCTGGTGGCCGACCCCGAGCACCGCGCCCGGCTGGCCGGCCAGGACCTGGGCCTCGCGCTGTACGCGGACGCGGCGGACGTCGGCACCGGGGACCCGTCAACGGCGCCGGCGCCGTACCGCCACCACCCCGACGACCCGATCGCGATCACCCACTCCTCCGGCACCACCCGGATGCCCGCGGCGGTGGTGCACTCCAGCGCCAGCCTCTTCGCCGCCACCCGGCTCTTCCGGCTCTCCGCGCCCCGCGCCCGCGGCGCGGAGCGGATACTCAGCGCGCTGCCCGCCGCGCACGCGGCCGGCATCTCGGCGCTGAACATGGCGCTGTGCCTGCGCAGCGACCTGCTGCTGCTGTCCACGCAGAACGACGGCCCCGCGGTGGTGCGGGCCATCGAGCGCTGGAAGCCCAGCGGAGTGCTCGGATTCGCCGCCACCTGGACCCAGTTGGCCCGGGAGGACCTGTCCGCGCACGACCTGGACTCGGTGTCGCTGTGGTTCAACACCGGTGACTGCGCCCACGAGCCGCACATCCGCCGCCTGGTCGCGGTCGGTTCGCGCGAGACGGTCACCCGCGAGGGCGTGCGCCGCACCCCGGGCTCCAGCTTCGTCGACGGCCTCGGCTCCACCGAGATGGGCCACTCCGCCTTCCACATCACCCACACCGCGGCGACCGAGCGCTACGGGCGCTGCGTCGGCGTGCCGCACGGCTTCGCCGACGTGGCGCTGCTCGACACCGCCACCGGCGAGGAGGTGCCGGTCGGCGAGGTCGGCCAACTGGGCCTGAAGGCACCGACGCTGGCCCCCGGCTACTGGAACGACTCGGCGGCCACCTACCGCAACCGGCTGGGCGGCTACTACCTCACCGGCGACCTGTTGTACCGCGACGAGGAGGGCTACTACTTCCACGTCGACCGGGCGGTGGACGCGGTGGACCTCGGCGGCGAATGGCTCTACACGGCCATGACGGAGGAGCGCATCCTCGCCCGCTGCCCCGACGTGCACGACTGCACGGTGGTGTCGACGGACGTCGGCGGGCGCGTCGTCACCGACGTCCTGCTCGCCCTGCACGCCGGGGCCGACCCGGCCGCCGACCGCGCGCCGGCGATCCGTGACGCGCTGACGGCCGCCGCGGCGGCGACCCTGCGCCAGGTCGTCGTCATCTCCGAGGCCGACCTGATCACCGGGCCGACCGGCAAGGTCCGCAAGTTCCTGATGCGCCAGCGGCATCGCGCCCAGACGGCAGGGGTCTGAGATGGGTGACGTGGGAGCGGCGCCGGTGGCCGCGCCGGTGCTCGCGGACCGGGTCCTCGTCGACTTCGCCGGCGAGGGCGAGGGCGTGGACGAGATGTCCTGGGGCATGTGGGAGATCTGGCAGGCGATGGTCCGGCAGCGCAGCGCCCTGCCGATCGGCGGCCGGGCGCCGCTGGAACCGGGGACGACCATGGCCGACGTGGTCGCCGAACTGCGCTACCTGATGTGCCGGTTCCACTCCATGCGCACCCGGCTGGTCTTCGACGCGGCAGGGCGGCCCACCCAGCAGCTCTTCGCCCGGGGCCGGATCGCGCTCGACGTCTACGACGCGGAGCCGGACGCGGACCCCGACGCGGTCGCCGCCGCGGTGGAACAGCAGTACCGGGAGCGGGAGTTCGACTTCGCCGGGAGCTGGCCGGTCCGGATGGGCACGGTACGGCAGCACGGCCGGCCCACCCACCTGGTGACCGTCATGCACCACCTGGTCACCGACGGCATGGGCGGCGCGGTCATGCTCCGCGAGGTCAGGGCGCGGGAGAGCGCCCCGGTCAACGGCATGCAGCAGCTCGACCAGGCCCGCTGGCAGGGCTCACCCGCGGGGCAGCGGCAGAACGCGCGGGCGCTGCGCCACTGGGAGGGCGTGCTGCGGGCCGTGCCGGGGCGGCAGCTGCCCGGCCCCACCGACCCGCGCAGCCCGCGCCACTGGGGCGCCGTGTTCCGCTCGCCGGCGCTGACGGCGTCCCTGCCGGCGATCCTCGCGCGCACCGGCGCCGACATGCCCGCCGTGCTGCTGGGGCTGTACGCGACGGCGCTGCACCGGGCCACCGGCATCAACCCGGTGGTGGTCAGGCCGGTCGTCAACAACCGCTTCAGGCCAGGGCTCTCGGAGGTGGTGTGCATGCTCGCGCAGGCGGGCGTCAGCGTGCTCGACGTGGCGGGTGCCACGGCCGAGGAGGCGATCGGGCTGGCCAGGCGCAGCAGCATGTCCGCGTACAAGCACGCCTACTTCAACCCCGAGCACCTGGTCGAGCTGATCGAACGGGTCTCGCGGGAGCGCGGCGAGGACGTCACCATCGGCACCTACCTCAACGACCGCAGCACCTACCGCCCTTCGCCGGACGCCCCGCGCCCGGCCGCGCAGGACCTGCGCGCGCTCCGGGCGGAGACCGGCTTCACCTGGATCGCCCGCGAGGACATCCAGACCGAACGCTTCTTCGTCCACGTCGACGACGCCCCCGACGGCCTGTTCTTCGAGATCCGCGCCGACACGCACTACATCTCCCCGGCGGCGACCGAGTCGTTCGCCCGCGCGATGGAGGCGGCGGCGATCGAGGCGGCTTCCGCCGCTCCGGCGCAGGGCGGTCCGGGGGCGGCCGGAAGCCCGGTTGCGGCTGCCGCGGCGGTGGTCGGCGCGGTCGGCGCGGTCAACGTGGCCCTGGATGCGGCGGTCGGCGGGGACGCGGGCGGTCCGGGCGGGGTGCCCGCGGAGGGCGTTCGTGCGGATGCGGCGAGGTGACCGCGCTGGTCGGGGTCGCCGCGTGGGTGCCGCCCGGGCGGGTGGCGATCGAGGAGCCCGCCGGGCGGCTCGGGCTGAGCGGGATGCAGGTGAAGATCTTCCGGCGGTACCACCGGCTGGGCGAGGTCGCCCGCGATCCGGACGGCGAGCTGCGTGACCTGCTGCGCGCGGCGCTGGAAAGGCTGGACGCGCTGCGCGGGCGGGAGCACCTGGTGCGGTACGTGCTGCACGCGCGGACCTTCCCCACCGTCGTGCCCTACCCGCACGACCCGGTACGGCAGGTGTGCGAGGAGTTCGGGCTCGGGCACGCGGCCGTCTTCGCCGTCGGCCACCACGCCTGCGCCTCCGGCCTGCTGGCGCTCGACGCGGCGGGCCGGCTGCTCGCGGCGGACGGCGACCCCGAAGGCCTCGCCCTGGTCCTGACCGGCGAGAAGGCCTTCACCGCCGAGGCCCGGCTCGTCCCCGACACCTCCTTCTTCGGCGAGGGCGCCGCGGCCTGCCTGGTCGCCGCGCAGGGCGAGCGCGACCGGCTGCTCGCCTACGCCACCGAGCTGCGCGGCGACTTCGACACCGACGACCCCGAAACGGCCCTGGAGTTCCAGCGGGTGTACGCCGACGAGCTGGCCTCGGCGATCACGGCCGCGGTCGCCCGCGCGGGCCTGGCGATGGAGGACGTCGGAGTGATCCTGCCGCACAACGTCAACCGCGTCGCCTGGCACCAGGTCTGCCGCACTCTGGGCTACCCGCGCGAGCGGGTCGTGCTCGACAACGTGGCCACCACCGGCCACGTCTTCTGCGCCGACAGCTTCGTCAACTACCGCACCGCGCAGGACCGCGGACTGCTGCGGCAGGGCGAGCCGTACGTGATGGCGGCCGCGGGCGCCGGCCGCGGCGCGACCTTCTCCGCCATGGCCTTCGTGCACTGAACGGACGTCGACCCCCACCCCCCACCCACCGAAAGGGACCACCGATGACGGAGCAGGACACCGCCGCGAGCGCCGTCGACCCGGCGCTGCGCGACCGCCTGGTCGACAGCATCCGCGACCTCCTCCCGCAGGTACTCAAGCGCGAGGTCACCGGGGTCACGGCCGACACCGCGCTGATGGACGCGCTCGGGCTGAGCTCGACCACCGGCCTGGAACTCGTCCTCGAACTGGAGGAGCGCCTCGAACTGGAGATCAGCGTCGAGGAGCTGGGCCGCGACGACTTCGGCACGGTCGGCTCGCTCGCCGAGTACGTCGCGGGAAACCTGCTCACGGAAGCGTGATGATGCGGACCTTCGTGCCACACGGCGCCGCCGCCGCACTCCCCGCGGGCTGGGGAGTGCGCAGGACCGCACGGCTGGCCTTCCCAGGACCCTCGGCCCTGGCCGCCGACCCCGCCCACACCGAGCGGTTGCGGGTCTACCTCGCCGACCTGCTCCAGCCATACGGACTCGCCCTGGACGAGGCCGCGTTGGCGCGCGGCGGGCAGTCGTACGGCGAGATGGCCGAGGCGCTGATCGCGCAGGCCGTCCCGCCGGGGGAGTCCGTGGACCTGCTGGTCCTGGCCTACTCCGTACCCGACATCACCCCCGGCCGCGCCACGACCACCTGGCTCAGCCACCTCTGCCCGGGCACCCCGATGGCCCTGGCCGTCAGCGACCAGGGGCCGGCGGCGGCCTTCACCGCGCTGCGGCTGATCCAGGCGTACGCCGCCGGTGCGGGCCTGTTGCGCGCGCTGCTGCTGGTCGTCGAGCAGGACGCGCTGCCCTACGACCCCGGCGTCCCGGTCGCGCTGCCGACCGGCTCGCACGGTGTGGCCCTCCTGCTCGGCCCACCCGCTCCGGGTGAACGCACCGCCACCATCGGGGCGTTGACCACCTCAGCGGCCCCGGGCCGCCCCGGTGCGGAGGCGCTCGCCGGCGCCGGCGGCGCGCACGTGCCGGTGACCGCGATCGTCGGCCCGGCGCTCCCACCGCCCCCTGGCGCGCACCGCGTGCGTACCGCTGACGCCGGGCGTCCCACCACCGGCGTCTGGTGGGAGCTGGCGGCCGAACTCGCCGCCCCGCCGCCCGGCCCGCACCGCCTGGTGCTCGCCGACCAGGCCACGGACCGGGGCACCGTGTCCCTCGCCGCCTTCGACGTGGCCGCCGCGGTGCGCCACGCCGCGACCGCGGGCCGGCGCCCGTGACGGCCCGGGAGGCGCAGGCGGCGCCGGCGACGTCCCCGGTGCCGCGTCCCGCCGTCCTCGGCGACTACGAGACCGCCGCCCGGGGGCGGCTCGACGGGCGGGTGTGGGACTTCGTCCAGGGCGGCGCCGAGAGCGAGCGGACCGTCGGGGACAACCGGCGGGCCTTCAGCCGGGTGACGCTGCGGCCGCGGGTGCTGGTGGACGTGTCCCACTGCGACACCGGCACGGAACTGCTCGGGGCGCGGCTGCGCACCCCGCTGGGCATCGCGCCCACCGCCTACCACCAACTGGTCCATCCCGAGGGCGAGGTGGCCACCGCCCGGGGCGCAGGGGCGGCCGGGGCGCTCTTCGTGGTCAGCATCTACGCCAGCCACACCCTGGAGGACATCGCCGCCGCGGCGGCCGCGCCCCTGTGGCTCCAGCTCTACTGGCTGCGCCGCCGCGACCTGCTGGCCGAACTCGTCGGCCGGGCCGCGGCCGTCGGCTACCGCGCGATCGTCCTGACCGTGGACGCACCCCGGTTGGGCCGCCGCCACCGCGACGCGCGCAACGGCTTCGCGATCGGCCCCGGCATCCGCGCCGCCAACCTCGACCCCGCGGTGATGACCGCGGCCCACCTGCCGGGCACCGGGCGCTCGGCGCTCGCGGATCACGCGGCCGAGGCCGTCGACCCGTCGGTGACCTGGTCGGACCTGGCCTGGCTGCGGGAGCGCAGCGACCTCCCGCTGGTGCTGAAGGGCATCCTCACCGCCCAGGACGCCGCGCTCGCGGTGCGCCACGGCGCCGACGCGATCGTCGTGTCCAACCACGGCGGCCGCCAACTCGACCGCACACCCGCCACCTTGGACGCGCTGGCCGAGGTGGTGGACGCGGTCGGCGGCGCGGTCCCCGTGCTGCTCGACGGCGGGGTGCGCGGCGGCACCGACGCGTTCGCGGCCCTCGCGCTCGGCGCCCGCGCGGTCCTGCTCGGCCGCCCCGCCCTGTGGGGCCTGGCGGCGGACGGCGCCGCCGGTGTCGCGGGCGTACTCGATCTGGCCACCGAGGAGTTGGCCCACACCATGGCACTGGCCGGACGCCCCGACCTGGGGTCCCTCGACCGGTCGGCGGTGCTGTTACGAGCGGAGAGACGATGACGGTCCAGCTGCGGCGGGACGACCTGCACGCCTCGGTGTCCGACCCGGAGTCGGCGTCGATGAACTTCCTCAACGAGGTCGCCGCGCGCTTCCCCGACGCGATCTCGCTCGCGGCCGGGCGCCCCTACGACGGCTTCCACAGCACCGACGACCTGGAACGCTACCTGCGCGGCTACCTCGCCCACCTCGAAGCGCTCGGCCTCGACGACGAGCAGCGGCAGCGCCGGCTCCTGCAGTACGGCAGGACCAACGGCTACCTGGGCGCGCTCATCGCGCGGATGCTCCTGGTCGACGAGGGCATCGAGGTGCCCGAGCAGGCGGTGATGGTCACCAGCGGCTGCCAGGAGGCCATGGTCATCGCGCTGCGCGGCCTGTGCGCGCGGCCCGGGGACGTGGTGCTGGCCGTCGAGCCCTGCTACGTCGGGCTCACCGGGGCCGCCCGGCTGCTCGGCGTCGAGGTCGTCCCGGTGCCGGAGTCGGCGGACGGGCTCGACCCGGACACGGTGCCCGCCGTGGCGGCCGCGGTCAGGGCCTCCGGGCGGCGGCCGCGCGCCCTCTACCTGGTGCCGAACTTCGCCAACCCGTCGGGGGCCTCGATGCCGGTGGCCGCACGGCGCCGGCTGCTCGACGTGGCCGCCGAGCAGGACCTGCTGATCCTGGAGGACGACCCCTACGGGCTGTTCGGCCTCGGCGACGAACCCCGGCCCACGCTCAAGGCGCTGGACACCGGGCAACGGGTGCTCTACCTCGGCTCGTTCGCGAAGTCCTGCTTTCCCGGCGCCCGGGTGGGCTTCCTGGTCGCCGACCAGACGGTCGTCGACGCGGCCGGCCGCCGCACCCTGCTGGCCGACGAACTGTCCGCGGTCAAGAGCCTCTTGACGGTGAACACCTCGCCGGTGGCGCAGGCGGTCGTCGGCGGCTTCCTGGTGGAGGCCGGGTGCAGCGTACGGGCCGCGGGCAAGGCGAAGACCGCCTTCTACCGGGGCAACCTGCGGGCGCTGCTGGCCGCGTTGGAGACGTCCTTCGGCGACGACGCCCGGGTCCGCTGGAACACCCCCGCGGGCGGCTTCTTCGCCGTCCTCGACGTGCCGCTGACCGTGGACGAGGCGATGCTGGAGACCTCGGGGCGCGAGTACGGGGTGCTGTGGACACCGATGAGCTTCTTCTACGCGCCCGGGTCCGGCGGCGGCCGCCGGTCGATCCGGCTGTCGTGCAGCGCGCTGCCGCCCGAGCGGGTCGGTGAGGGCGTACGCCGGCTGGCCGAGCTGGTCAGGGACCGGGCGGAGCCGCGGTGAGCGCGGACGAGGTGCAGGTGTGGCTGGTGCCCGACGAGCGGTCGGACCGGGTCCTCGCTCACCTGCTCGGCGTCCTGGACGCGGGGGAGCGGCAGCGGGCGGCGGCGTACCGCTCGGCCGACGACCGGCGGCGGTTCGTCGTCGCCCACGGGGCCGTCCGCCACATCGTGGCCGGGCGGACCGGGGCGGCTGCCGCCGAGATCCGCTTCGTGCGCGGCCCGCACGGAAAGCCGGAGGTGGCGGACCCCGGTTCCTGCGTACAGGTCAACCTCTCGCACTCCGGCGACGTCGCGATGGTCGCGGTCACCGCGGGCCGCCGGGTGGGCGTCGACGTCCAGCGGATCGTGCCCGGCCTGGACACGGTCGCGATGGCCCGCCGCTACTTCCCGGCGGAGGAGGCCGAGTTCGTCCGGGCGGCTGCCGACCCCGTGGCCAGGGCGGCCCGTTTCGCCCGCCTGTGGTCCCGCAAGGAGGCGCTGGTCAAGGCCCACGGCGGCCGCCTGACCCAGGGCCTCCGCGTCCCGGTGACCCCACCCGTCGCACCGCCTGGGAACACCCCTGCCGGGGACGCCTGGCCGGCCGGCTACCGCATCACGGACGTCCCGGCCCCACCCGGCTACCGTGCGGCCGTCGCCCTGTCCGGCCTGGCGGACTACCGCGTGACCCCCCGCCGCTGGGCGTCACCGGCGCCGCCCCCGTGACACCCGCACCCGCGCAAGGCCCGCCCACTGACGGGCCTCCCCGCCACCGTGACCCCGCGCACCCGCCGTCCGCCGCGCGCGGGGCAGCCGTGACTCGCCCGGCCAGGGCGCCGGTTGAGCCACGGCCGAGCCCGCCGTCGCGGCATCCGCTGGACCGCCACCCGCCATGCCGCGCCAACCACGTACCCTGCCGCAGCCGCAGCCGCGTTTCCGGCCGGACCCGCACCATCGCCCCCACCACCCGGAGGTTGACGACCATGCCGCTCGACCCGCAGATCCAGGCCATGCGCGACCGGCGTGCCCGAGCCGGGGAGCCGCCGCTCTACGAGCTCTCGATCGAGCAGGCGCGGGCCGCCGACCTGGCCGCGATCCAGGCCGACGCGGGGAGTCCGCGTGCGCTGCACGAGGTCCACGACCGCAAGATCCCCGGCCCCGGCGGGGTGCTGGCGGCGCGGGTCTACCGGCCGAGCGCCGACCCGCAACTCCCCGCGCTGCTCTACTGCTTCGGCGGCGGATGGACGCTGGGCAGCATCGACACCGCCGACGCGCTGTGCCGGTCCCTGGCCGCGGAGGCCGGGTGCCTGGTGGTCAGCGTCGGCTACCGGCTCGCGCCCGAGCACCCGTTCCCCGCCGCGGTGCACGACTGCCACGCCGCCCTGCGCTGGGTCGCCGCGCACGCCGGCGAGATCGGCGCAGACCCGGCCCGCCTCGCGGTCGGCGGCGACAGCGCGGGCGGCAACCTGGCGGCCGCGATGACGCTGCTGGCCAGGGCCGCGGGCGACGTGCGGCTCGCCGGCCAGCTCCTGGTGTACCCGAACACCGACCAGTCGGCCGACGACGCCTCGATGCGCGCCAACACCGACCCGTGGCTGTTCAACCACCGCTCGGTGGCCTGGTACGCCCGCCACTACCTCGCCGACCCGGCCGACGCCGCCGACCCGCTGGCGTCCCCGCTGCGTGCCGCCGACCTCGGCGGCCTGCCCCCGGCGCTGGTCATCACCGCGGAGTACGACCCGCTCCGCGACCAGGGCGAGGCCTACGCCCGCCGCCTCGCGGCGGCCGGCGTCCCGGTGGAGCTGACCCGCTACCCGGGCATGGCGCACGGCTTCTTCGCCATGGCCGGCACCGTCGACGCGGCGACCACCGCCACCCGCCAGGCGGCCGCCTTCCTCCGCGCCTGCTTCACCAGTCCGAAGGACTAGCGCAACTTCTCACCCAGCCAGTCAAGTTGGCGGCGGGTGTGCAGCGCCTCGCCGCCCTCGTGGTGGTTGAACGGGTAGACGTGGACGGTGCGGTCCGCGGAACCGTAGTGGTTGCAGGCGGCGAAGACCGTGCTCGGCGGGCAGATCGTGTCGCGCAGGCCGACGCCCACGTGGACGGGGGCCGTGGCGCGGCGGGCGAAGAGGACGCCGTCGACGTAGGACAGGGTCCTGCGGACCTCCGCCTCGGCCTCGCGGTTCACCGCGAGGTAGCGGACGATCTCGCCGTACGGGTCCGCGTCGGTCATGTCGATGGCGCGCTGGATGTGGCACAGGAAGGGCGCGGAGATCATCAGCGCCGCCAGGTCCGGGACGAGGCCCGCGACCGCGAGGGCCAGGCCGCCGCCCTGGCTGTTGCCCACCGCGGCGACCCGCGCGGGGTCGACGCCCGGCAGGGCGCGGGCCGCGGCGACCGCGCGCACCGCGTCGGTGATCAGCCGCCGGTAGTAGTAGTCGTGCGGCGAGCGTATGCCGCGGGTCGCCACCCCAGGACCGCCCAGGGCGCCGCCGCCCAGATCGGGGGTGTCGCCGCCGTTGCCGTACAGGTCGCCCTGGCCGCGGCTGTCCATCAGCAGGTGCGCGTAGCCGGCCGCGGCCCAGGTCAGCCGCTCGTGCGGCAGGCCGCGCCCGCGCCCGTAGCCGAGGTACTCGACGACCGCGGGAAGGTCCGCCGTGGCGCCGCGCGGGCGGGTGAACCAGCCGCGTACCGGCTGCCCTTCGTAGCCGGCGAAGGCCACGTCCCAGGTGTCGACCAGGCTCAGCCCGGCGTCCACCGGTGTGGCGTCGAGCAGCACCGGGCCTGCGTCCGCCTGCTTGAGCGTGCCGTCCCAGAACGCGTCGAAGTCGTCGGGCTCCGGCACCTCGGGGGCGTACCGCTGCAACTCGGCGAGCGGAAGGTCGAACAGGGCCACGAATCCTCCAGAGATCCAGCCGTCGGGTCAGGGTCGGGCGCAGCTCAGCGCGCGGATCGGGGCGGCGCGGTGCTCGCCCGGACGACCAGCTCGGTGCCCAGGTCGATCCTGCTGGTCGGCACCTCGACGCCGGCTGCGAGGTCGAGCAGCATCCGGGTCGCGGTGCCCGCCATGTCGTGCAGCGGCTGGTGGACGGTGGTCAGCGGGGGCTCCATCCACTCGGCCACCGGCAGGTTGTCGTAGCCGACCACCGACAGGTCGCCCGGCAGGTCGAGCCCGAGGTGCCGGGCCGCCCGCAGCACACCTATGGCCTGCGCGTCGGACCCGGCGAAGATCGCGGTCGGCGGTTCGGGGAGCCGCAGCAGCTCCATGCCGTACTCGTAGCCGGCGTTGAGGTAGAAGGTGCCGTGCCGGACGAGGCCGGGGTCCATCGCCAGGCCCGCCTCGTCGTGTGCGGAGCTGAATCCGGCCACCCGGGCGCGGCTGCACAGCAGTTCCTCGGGGCCGGATATGACGGCGATCCTGCGGTGGCCCAGCTCCAGCAGGTGGCGGGCGGCGATCAGGCCGCCGTTCCAGTTGTTGGAGCCGACGGTGGGGACCGAGGCGGGGGTCGCGCTGTCGGTGTCGACAGCCACGAAGGGCACCCGCTGCCTGCGGAGTTTCTCCTGCTGAGCGGACGTCAGCCCGCACTGCACCAGCAGGACGCCGAGCGGCTGGCGGCCGACGATCAGGTCGAGCCAGGTGTCGGAGGGCCGGTGCCTGCCGCCCATCTGGGTGAGCACCAGCTCGACCCCGGCGGCGGCGGCCGCCTCCTCCACACCGCGGATGATCGCCATCGCCCACGCGGAGTCGAACTCGTGGAAGACCAGGTGGATCTGGCTGGTGGCCTCGGCCGGGCGGCGGGTCCTGCGGCGGTAGCGGTGCCGCTCCAGGCTCGCCTCGACCCGCGCCCTGGTCTCCGGGGCGACGTCGGCACGTCCGTTGAGGACCTTGGAGACGGTCGCCACCGACACGCCGACCTCGGTGGCGATGGTGGCGATCGTCGCGGCGCGCGGCCCGCCTGCTGAAACGGAACTGGTCAAAGGGGGAGCCCTACGCTGCTGGGTCTGCTGGGATGTCGAAACTTTCGGCTTCTGGGGTGAAATTGCGTGACCCCAATGGGTGGCCAGGCGGTGAATATACGCCACCAGGAACGCTTCGGCCAGGCCGAAAACCCGCCGTCCCGCCTATTGACACCCGTTCTGCCACGTCCTTAGGCTGCCCGACACATTAAGCACGAGTTTCGAAAGTTTCGACTCCGCCCGCTATTTCTCGCGCCGCCTCCCTGGAGGGCCCACCCGGCCTCACCAGCGCCAGCGTCGGTGGGCGCGCGTCGCCCATCCACCGCACGGAGGCCCACGATGAGCACGACCAGGACGGTGGACCTGCCGTCCGAAGCGGCCGGCGCGGGCGGGCGGACATCCGCCCGGACCCGTCCCAGAGGCCGCAAGCGCGGCAACCAGGGCCGCAGGACATGGCGCCAGTCGCTGCGCCGCGACTGGCAGCTGTACTCGCTGGCGGTGCTGCCGCTGACCTTCTTCGCGGTGTTCCGCTACCTGCCGATGGCCGGGAACGTCATCGCCTTCCGCCGCTTCCACCCCGGCGGCAGCATGTTCGGCGACCAGTGGGTCGGCATGCGGTACTTCAGGCTGTTCTGGCACGACCCGACGTTCTGGCACGTCTTCACCAACACCCTGGTGATCGGCCTGCTGACGCTGGTCTTCTGCTTCCCGATGCCGATCGTCCTGGCGCTGCTGCTCAACGAGGTCCGCAGCCGGAAGTTCAAGAAGCTGGTCCAGTCGATCTCGTACCTGCCGCACTTCCTGTCCACGGTGATCGTGGCCGGCGTGGTGATGCAGTTCCTGTCCGCGGACGGACCGGTGAACCAGGCGCTGCACCACTTCGGGCACTCGCCGGTCCTCTTCATCCAGCAGCCCGGCTGGTTCCGGTCGATCTACGTCTCCTCCGAGCTGTGGCAGACCGTGGGCTGGGGGACGATCCTCTACCTGGCCGCGCTCACCTCGATCGACGACAACCTCTACGAGGCCGCGCGGATCGACGGCGCCAACCGCTGGAAGCAGACCTGGCACGTCACGCTGCCGGGCATCCGGCCGACGATGGTCACGCTGCTGATCCTCAACATCGGCACGTTCATGGCGGTCGGCTTCGAGAAGATCCTGCTCCTGTACAACCCGCTGACCTACCCGACGGCCGACGTCGTCTCCACGTACCTGTACCGGATGGGCGTGGTCTCCAACAACTTCAGCTACGCGGCCGCGATCGGGCTGTTCGAGTCCCTGATCGGGCTGGTGCTGATCGTCTCCGCCAACCGGATCTCCCGTCGCACAGTGGGGACGAGCCTGTGGTGACCCTGGATACCACCGCCATCGAGGACAAGCCGACGCAGCCGGCGGGCATCCGCACCACGCGCGGCTACCGCATCTTCCAAGTGGTCAACGCCCTCATCCTGACCGCCGTCATCGTGGTCACGCTCTACCCGATGATCAACATCCTGGCCCGCTCCTTCAGCGGCGACGGCTACATCCGGTCGGGCAAGGTCAACCTGCTGCCCCGCGGGTTCAACATCACGACCTACAAGGCCGTGATGACCAACTCGATGTTCTGGGTCAACTACCGCAACACGGTGGTCTACACCGTGGTCGCCACGGTCGTCGCGATGCTCCTGACCACCGTCTACGCCTACGTGCTGTCCAAGAAGGACCTGCGCGGCCGCGGTGTGCTGGTCGGTGTCGCGGTCTTCACCATGTTCTTCTCCGGCGGCCTGATCCCGAACTACGTCCTGGTCACCTCGCTCGGCCTGAAGAACAGCGTGTGGGCGATCGCGCTGCCCAACGCGATCAGCGTCTTCAACCTGCTGGTGATGAAGGCGTTCTTCGAGGGCCTGCCGGTCGAGCTGGAGGAGCAGGCCGCCATCGACGGCCTGAACACCTACGGCACGCTGTGGCGGGTGGTGCTCCCGCTGTCCAAGGCGGTGCTGGCCACGATGGTCCTCTTCTACGCGGTCTCCTTCTGGAACTCGTGGTTCGCCGCGTTCCTCTACATGGACCACTCCGACCTGATGCCCGTCACGGTCTACCTGCGCAACCTCATCTACGGGTCGACCAACGCGACCTCCGTCGGCTTCTCGGAGGCCGACGCGACCGCGGTCGGCGCCAACATCCAGGCCGTGACGATCGTCCTGACCACGCTTCCGATCCTGGTCGTCTACCCCTTCGTCCAGAGGTACTTCGTCTCGGGGGTCACGCTCGGCGCGGTCAAGGGCTGACGTCCCGCGGCGCACATCCGCCGGCTCCCCGCACCACCCGTGGCACCCACCACCCACCTCGAACTCCCGCAACGGCGGGAATGGAGTCTGACATGAACAACATCTCGCGGCGCTCGATGCTCGTGTCGCTCGGCGCCACGCTGGGCGCGGCCTCGCTCGGGCTCGCCGGCTGCAGCAGCGACGGCGGCTCCGACGACGACAAGGGCGCGGACCTGTCGAAGAACAGAACCGACGCCATGGACAAGTTCGGCGTCAACGAGCAGTTCAAGGCGAGCAAGCCGGTGGCCTTCACCACCCTGCTCAACGACAACCCCGGTTATCCCGAGAAGGCCAACTGGCTGTTCTGGACCGAGCTGGCCAAGCGCACCAACGTCACCCTCAAGCCGACCGTGGTGCCGCTCAGCGACTACGAGAACAAGCGCAGCGTCATCATCGGCGGCGGCGACGCCCCGCTGCTGCTCCCCAAGACCTACCCGGGCCAGGAGGCGGCGTTCGTGTCCTCCGGCGCGATCCTGGCGGTCAGCGACTACGTCGACCTGATGCCGAACTTCAAGGACAAGCTCGCCAAGTGGAACCTCCAGGGCGACCTGGACACCGTCCTGCAGGACGACGGCAAGTACTACGTCCTCCCGGGCCTGCACGAGGACGTGTGGATCGACTACTCCTTCGCGATCCGCACCGACGTCCTCGACGAGCTGGGCCTGCAGATCCCCAAGACCCTCGACGAGCTCTACAGCGTCCTGAAGGCGATGAAGGCCGCGCATCCCGACTCGTACCCGATGACCGACCGCTGGAGCCAGCCCACCCCGGGCGGCGCGATGCTGCAGACCTTCGGCCAGGCCTTCGGCGCCGGTTACGGCGGCGGCTGGGGCTACGCCAACGCCGCGTACGACAGCGCGTCGGACAAGTTCGTGCTCACCGGCGCGATGGACCAGTACAAGGCGATGATCGCCTACGCCCAGAAGCTGGTGGCCGAGAAGCTGCTCGACCCGGAGAGCTTCACCCAGACCGACGACCAGGCGAACGCCAAGTTCACCTCCGGCAAGTCCTTCGTGATCAGCACCAACGCGCAGGAGCTGGTCAACACCTACCGTCCGGGCCTGGCCAAGTCGGTGCCGAGCGCGAAGGTCGTCAAGATCCCGGTCCCGACCGGCCCGGCGGGCGAGGTGAAGGTCGGCCTGCGGCTGGAGAACGGCCTGATGATCTCCAAGAAGGCCCGCAACTCGGCGGACTTCGTCGCCATGATGCAGTTCGTGGACTGGCTGTTCTACTCCGACGACGGCCAGATCTTCGCCAAGTGGGGCGTCGAGGGTGTGACGTACACCCGTGACGCGTCGGGCAACTTCCACCTGACCAACGACGTCGACTACGTCGGGCTCAACCCGACCGCGACCAAGAAGCTGAACGTGGACTTCGGCTTCTCCAACGGCAACTTCGCCTACGGCGGCAGCACCCAGCTGCTGGAGTCGACCTTCTCCCAGGAGGAGAAGGACTTCCAGAAGGTGATGACCGCCCGCAAGACGCTGCCCGTGCCGCCGCCGCACCCGCTCAACGCAGACGAGCAGGAGCAGTTCTCGCTGTACGAGGCGCCGCTGAAGGACTACGTCCAGCAGCAGACGCTGAAGTTCATCCTCGGCGACCGCCCGCTGAGCGAGTGGGACGCGTTCAAGGGCGAGCTGAAGGGCAAGAACGGGGACCAGTACCTGTCCCTGCTCAACGGCGCCTACGACCGCTTCAAGAAGGCCAAGACCGGCGGCGACAAGAGCTGACCGACCCGGCTCAGCAGGACCGTCCGGCACCGACGACGTCATCGAAGGATCACCCACATGCGGATTCACGTTCCCGACCAGCCCACAGGACGGCTGACGGACGCATGGCGCTTCTGCGTCGGTACCGGCCGGTTCGACCTCGCGCTGCGGCGCGACTACCAGGACTCCCTGGCGCTCGTCCAGCAGGACATCGGCTTCCGGCACATCAGGGGCCACGGCCTGCTGAGCGACGGCATCGGCATCCACCGGCCGTACGAGCACCAGGGCGTCCGGCGGGTGCGGCACTCCTTCACCTACGTCGACCAGGTCGTCGACGCCTATCTCGACCTGGGCATCAGGCCGTTCGTCGAGCTGGGCTTCATGCCCTCCACGCTGGCCTCCGGCGACCAGACCGTCTTCTGGTGGCAGGGCAACGTCACCCCGCCGCGGGACTGGCGGGAGTGGGCCGACCTGGTGAGCGCCACCGTGCGGCACCTGGTCGACCGCTACGGCCTGGAGGAGGTCCGCGGCTGGCCGATCGAGGTGTGGAACGAGCCCAACCTGAAGGACTTCTGGGCCGGCGCCGACCAGGACGCCTACCACCGGCTCTACGAGGTCACCGCCGCGGCCGTCAAGGACGTGGACGCCGGACTCCAGGTGGGCGGGCCGTCGCTGGCGCCCGGCTACCAGCCTGAGTGGATCACCCGCTTCGCCGACTTCGTCACGGAGCGCTCGGCGCCGATCGACTTCGTCAGCAGGCACGCCTACACCTCGGGCCCGGCCCAGGAGGTGCCCTTCGGTACCCACCAGACCCTGGTCCCCGCCTCCGGGCTGCTGGAGCAGTTCGCGGCGCCCGGCGAGCAGCTGGCCGGCACCGCGCTGGCCGAACTGCCGGTGCATATCACCGAGTTCAACTCCTCCTACCGACCCGACAACCCGATCCACGACACCGCGCTGCACGCCGCCTACCTGGCGCCGGTGCTGGCGGCCGGCGGCGACCTGGTCGACTCCTTCTCCTACTGGACCTTCAGCGACATGTTCGAGGAGGTCGGCATCCCCACCGCCCTCTTCCACGGCGGGTTCGGCCTGCTGACCCACCGGCAGATCAAGAAGCCCACCTACCACCTGTACGCGTTCATGGCCCGCATGGGTGACGCGGTGCTCTCCCGCGGCGAGGACCACCTGGTCACCCGGCACGACGACGGCCGGATCAGCGTCCTGGCCTGGGCGCCGGTCGACGTCACCGGCGGCGAGCCGGCCGACGGGCACACGGTGCGGCTGTCGGTCCCGGTCGGGGGTCCCGACGGCTCCACCGTCTACGTCCAGCGCTCCTCGGTGTCCGAGGACGCGGGCAACGCCTACGCCGCCTGGTGCGAGATGGGCCGGCCCGCCTCGCCCGACCGGCGGCGGCTCGACGCGCTGCGGGAGGCCGCGGAACCCGCCCGCAGCCACCGCTCCCTGCCGGTGGGCGGCGGCCGGGTCGACTGCGACCTGGTGCTGGGCCGGCACGAGGTCACGCTGCTGGAGCTGACCCCCGTCCAGGACGAGACGCCGCCGTGGTGGAACGAGGGCCGGCTGCTCGGCCTGACACCGCAGCCGCCGCACAGCGGCGCAGGAGGCACCCGGTGAGCACCGCATCCGCGACCCGCAAGGAGTTCGGCGAAGGCCCGCTGGCCCGCGCCGCCGCCCTGGTCTACAGCCTGCTCGTGCTCGAAGTGCTGCTCGTGCTCGGGGCCGCGCCCGGCCTGGTGCTGCTCGGGCTGCTGGACCGGGACGCAAGCAACGTGCCGCTGGCCGCGCTCTGCGCCCTGCCCGCGGGACCCGCCTGGTCCGCCGCCCTCTACGCCTGGCACCACCGCAGCCGCGACCTGACCGAGCTGCACCCGGCGCGGGCCTACCGGCGCGGCTACCGGGCCGCCGTCCCCGGGGTGTTCACGGTCTGGGCGCCGTGGCTGGCCGCGATGGCGCTGATCTGCACCGTCCTGACCCACCGCGACGCGGCCGGCGTACCCGGCTGGTGGATGGGGCTGCTGCTGGTCGTCGCGGTGGTCTCGGCGCTGTGGGTGACCAACGCGCTGGTGATCACCTCGCTGTTCACCTTCAAGGCCGTCGACACCGCCCGGCTCGCCGCGTACTTCCTGGTGAAGTCCTTCCGGGCCACGGTCGGCAACCTGTGCGTGCTCGCCGCCGCCGTCGCGGTCACCGCCGCGGGCGCCCAGGTGCTGCCGCTCCTGCTGGCGTCGGTCGTCGCCGCGGGAACCCTGCTCAACAGCCGTCCGATGATCACCGAGATCCGCGAGGAATTCACCGCATGAGCCTGCCCGCCACTCCCAGCACGCCCTACGGCGGGGACTACAACCCGGAGCAGTGGCCGCAGGAGGTGTGGAAGGAGGACTACCGGCTCTTCGACGCCGCACGCATCGACACCGTCACCCTCGGCGTCTTCACCTGGGCTCAGACCCAACCCGCAGAGGACGTCTACGACTTCACCGTCCTGGACCGGATCGTCGCCGAGGCCGAGGCGCACGGCCGGCGGATCTGCCTGGCCACCGGCACCGGCGCGCACCCCGCGTGGCTTGCCCGCGCCCACCCCGAGGTCACCCGCACCGACTTCGAGGGCCGCAGGCACCGCTACGGGCAGCGGCACAACTCCTGCCCCAGCTCACCGGTCTTCCGCCGGCTGTCCGCCGAGGTCGCCGGGCGCATCGCGGAACGCTACGCCGACCGCTCCGCCGTCATCGCCTGGCACGTCGGCAACGAGTACGGGGGCGCCTGCTACTGCGAGAACTGCACCGCCGCCTTCCGCGGCTGGCTGCGCGAGAAGTACACGACCCTGGACGCGCTCAACACCGCCTGGAACACCATGTTCTGGTCGCACACCTTCTACGACTGGGACGAGATCGAGGCGCCCTCCGCGCTCACCGAGCACTGGCGCGGCCCCGACCACACCGCCTTCCAGGGCATCACCCTGGACTACCTGCGGTTCATGTCCGACGCGATGCTCGCCAACTTCCGCGACGAGAAGGCGGCGATCCGCCGCTTCAGCGCGGACACCCCGGTCACCACCAACTTCATGGGCATGTACCGCCCGCTGGACTACCACCGGTGGGCGCCGCACCTGGACTTCGCGTCCTGGGACAACTACCCGCCGGAGGATCAGTCGCCGGCCTGGATGGGCCTGAGCCACGACCTGATGCGCGGCCTGAAGGACGGGCAGCCGTTCTGGCTGATGGAGCAGGCGCCCAGCACCACCGCGTGCCGCGACGTCAACCCGGTCAAGCGGCCCGGGGTGATGCGGCTGTGGAGCTGGCAGGCGGTCGCGCACGGCGCCGACGCGGTGCTGTTCTTCCAGATGCGCGCCTCGAAGGGGGCGAGCGAGAAGCTCTTCGGCGCGGTCATCAACCACGCGGGCCGCGACGACACCCGGGTCTTCCGCGAGGTGGCCGCGCTGGGCGAGGAGCTGGAACGCCTCGGCAGCGTGGCACTGGGCGCCCGCACCCCGGCGCGGACCGCGCTGCTCTTCGACTGGGACAGCTGGTGGACGCTGGAACTGTCCGACGGCCCCTCGCGGCTGGTCCGCTACCAGCAGGTGGTGCTCAGCTACTACCGCGCGCTGTGGGAGGCCGGCGTCGACGTCGACGTCGTCCCGGTGACCGCGGACCTGTCCGGCTACGACGTGGTCGTCGCGCCCGCGCTGCACATGATCAAGGACGACCTGGCCGAGCGGCTCGAAGCGGTGGCCAGGCGCGGCGGATCGGTGCTGACGAGTTACCTTTCGGGCCGGGTCGACGAGTCGGACAACGCCTTCCTGATGGACGTCCCCGGGCCGCTCGGCCCGCTCATGGGCATCAGGATCGACGAATGGGACGCCCGCGGCCCGGAGTTCGCCAACCCGGTGCGCTTCGCGGACGGTTCACCGGAGGTCGAGGCGCGGCTGCTGTTCGAACTGGTCATCCCGCAGGGCGCCGAGGTCGTCGGCACCTACCAGGCCGACTTCTACGCCGGTTCGCCCGCCGTCACCAGGAACTCCTTCGGCGCCGGGCACGGCTGGTACGTCGCCGCGGGCTTGGACCAGGCCGGGGTCGGCCGGGTCGTCCGGCAGGTGCTCGACACCCACGGCATCACCGGCCGCTACCCGGAACTGCCGGGCCTGGAGACCGCCGCGAGGGTCGCGCCCGACGGGACGCGGCTGCTGTTCCTGCTCAACCACGCGGCCGAGCCCGTCGAGGTGCCCGCGGGCGCCGGCGGGCTCGACCTGCTCACCGGTGAACGTATCGACCCGGGCCGCCCGTTCGGCCTGGACCCCTACGGGGTGAGGGTGCTGCGCGAGAACGACTGAACCCGCGCCCCGGCCCAGAGCGCCGCCGCCCCTCCGTCCGGGGCGGCGGCGTTCGCCGTTCACCTACGGGATGTGCCGGCCGCGGGCGTCCCGGACCCCGGACTTGCGCAGGAAGTAGGCGTTGACCTGGTCGCGCCACTCCTGCGCGCACCGCACCTGCTCGTCGAGGCGCTCCAGCACCCGGGCGTGCAGGGCCGCGTCGACCAGCCCGCTGCCCGCCAACTCCTGCCACGAAGACCGCTGTCCGGCCGCCTCCTCGGCGCCGGCGAAGTGCGTGTCGTAGATGTGCTGGATCACCGTGCTGCCCGACTGCAGCACATGCCCGTACGGCACGTGGTGGAAGAACAGCAGCAGCTCGTCGGGGCACCGCTCGGCCGACTCGTAGACCGCCGACCAGGGCTGCGGGTACTGGCCGGTGTAGCCGGTGCCCGTCGCCCGGGTGCGGTCCACGCCGATGCCGTCCCGGTCGGCGTAGTGGTAGGTGCCCCACGGGGTGTACTCGTAGCCGTCCACGTCGGGGCCGTAGTGGTGCCCGGGGCGGACCATGAAGCCGACGCCGAGCGGCGCGGTGTAGCGCTCGTAGGTGTGCCACGAGCCGTCCATCATCGCGTGCAGCGCACGGCGCAGCGGTACCGGGTCGCGGGACAGCAGCGGCACGAAGGTCAGGTCGATCCACTCGTCGAGCAGCGCGGCCGGGTCCGAGTGCGGCGCCCAGGCGAGCCGCCCGAACGCGTACAGGTTGGCCTGCGCGAGCGGGTGCCCGGTCCAGTACGGGTCGTCGCCGACGTTGGACACGGCGACCAGGCCGCCGCCCGCCGCGGGGTCCGCGGCCAGCGCCGCGACCGTACGGCCTTCGCTGTCGGCACCCCACGGCCGGAATCCGAGGACCTCGCTCCACATCGGGCCGAGGTAGCAGACGTGCCGCTGCTGCCCGGTGTATTCCTGCGTGACCTGCAATTCCACCGCGAGCCGGGTGGCCGGCATCGCCGCGATCACCGGGGAGACCGGCTCGCGGGTCTGGAAGTCCATCGGGCCGTGCTTGACCTGGAGGACGACGTTCGGGTGGAATGCGCCGTCCAGCGGGGCGAAATGGTCGTACGCGGCGCGGGCGCGGTCGGTCGAGCGGTCCCGCCAGTCCTGCGTGTGGTTGTAGACGAACGCCCGCCAGTGGACCTCGCCGCCGAATGGCGCGAGCGCCTCGGCGAGCATGTTGGCGCCGTCGGCGTGGCTGCGCCCGTAGGTGAAGGGACCCGGCTGGCCCTCGGAGTCGGCTTTCACCACGAAGCCGCCGAAGTCCGGGATCGCCTCGTACACCCGCGCCGCGGCCTTGCCCCACCACGCCCGGACGTCGCCGTCGAGCGGGTCCGCGGTCGGCAGCCCGCCGAGCACCACGGGCGAGGCGAAGTTGACCGACAGGTGCAGCCGGATGCCGTAGGGGCGGAAGACGTCCGCGAGGTCCGCGACGTCGCCGAGCCGCTCGGTCAGCAGCCGGGTCTCCGCGGTGTGCACGTTGACGTTGTTCACCGACACCGCGTTGACGCCGGTCGCCGCCAGCAGCCGCGCGTACGCCCGCACCCGCGGCAGGTCGCCGCGCGGCCCGCCGTCCCGCCAGAAGATCGACCCGCCCGAGTAGCCGCGCTCGACATGGCCCATCACCGGGTGGACGTCGAGGTTGTCCCAGTGGTCCAGCATCCGGGTGCGCATCGCCGGGCGGTGCGCCTCGGCCGGGGCGTCGCCGCCCCCGAAGGCCGCCTCGCCGAGCCTGACCACGTGGAAGAGCCCGTACAGCAGCCCGGCCGGGGCGTCGGCGAGCACCACGGTGACACCGTCGCGCCGGGCGGTCAGGAAACCCTCGTCGCCGAGCGCCCCCACTCCGCCGCCGGCCAGGACCGCGGCCGCCTCGGGCAGCGCGGGCTCGGCGCCGGTCAGCGCGAACACCAGGTCGTAAGGCCCCGCCTCGTCGCCCGGCGCGCGCCCCACCCGGCCGCCGTACGCGGCACAGGCCTGCGCCACCTCCTCGTACACCGTCACGCCCTGCGGCCCGTCGCCCTGCACCAGCACCCGGTGCGACCCGAGCGCACGGAAGGCCTCGGGCGGCAGCCATGCCGCGTGTACGTCAGTCGATACGTCCATGCTCACGGAAATTCCCGCCTCAGTCGCCCACCGGCCGTCATGGCGCCGGCCCGCCACCGAATCTACAGAATATGAATACCGAGGTAAACGCCGAGGTCACCACTGGTCTGGAAATTCTTCGGGACCGAAATGTTTCGGGGTTCCGGCATTCGCGCCGGTAACTTATCGGCCGGTTATCAGGGCCGCCGGAATTCGGCCGCGGCGGACCGGTCCCGGTCAGCCGACGGTGACGACCCTGGCCCAGCCGGGTGGCGCGTTGCGCAGGGCGCGGGGGCTGTAGCGGCTCGCGGGGTCGCGGCGGAAGAGGCCGACCACGGTCCTGCACGGCGGGCGGGTGGCGGGCCAGGGCGTGTAACCGTCGGTCAGGACCACGACGACGTCGGGCCGGGTCCCCAGGGCGCGGGCGAAGCCCGCGCGCAGGTCGGTGCCGCCGCCGCCGACCAGCGGGATGCCCTCGGCGCGGCACAGCCGGTGCACCTGCCCGGCCGCCGCGTCGCACGACAGGACGCTCACCTGGTCGCTGCGGCCGCCCACCGCACGGGAGATGGCGGCGACTTCGAGCAGGGCGGTGCCCAACTCCTCGTCGCTGACCGACCCCGAGGTGTCGATGACCACGCACACCCGGGGCGGGCTGCGGCGCAGGCTCGGCAGGACAGCGCCCGGCACGGCGGTCGAGCGGCGCGACGGCCTGCCGTAGGAGTAGTCGTCGCCCGCGCCGCCGCCCGAGACCGCCGAGCGGATCGCCGCCCCCAGCAACTCCCGCCAGGGCTGCGGCGGGTGGACGACCTCCTCCGCCCACCGCCGCCAGCTGTCGGGGGTGTCGCCGGGGGCGGAGTTGATGCCGCGGGCGACCCGGAAGCGGACCCCGTCCCGCTCCTGCGGGCTCAGCCCGTGCGCACCGTCGGGACCGAGGTCCCAGGGCCGTTCGACGCCGTCGGCACCGCTGCCGCAGTCCAGCCACGCCAGCTGCGCGGTGTGCGGGCCGAGCCGGAACTGCCGCAGGTAGTCCTCCATCAGCTCGCCGTCGCGCAGGCCCAACAGGGCCGGTGTGACCACGCCTTGGGGTGTCGCCAGGCCGTCGCCGAAGGCGTCGTCGTTGATCTCGCAGTCCGCCGCGATGTTCCTGCGCAGCTGCTCGGCAGGGCCGGAGAGCCCCTGCCTGCGGGCCAGCCGCTCGCCGCGCCCGTGGTGGTCGCGCAGCAGGTGCGACACCTCGTGCACCCAGACCCCGGCCAGCTCCTCGACCGGTGTGACCTGCACGAACCCGGGTGACACGTAGCACCGCCAGTGCCGGTCGACGGCCATCGTCGGGACCGCCCTGGACTCCACAACATGCAGTGCGAACAGTGCCGTTGCCAGATACGGCCTGGCGCGGGCGGCCTGCAGCCGGGCGGTGAAGAGCTTGTCGAGGTCCAGGGGGAGCGGCGCGGGTCCGGCCGCCGGCCGGCGGTCGGGCGCGCTCATCGGGCGGCCTTCCGGTCGGCGACACGGGATGCGGCGCGGTCGGCGCGGCGGGACATCGTCACCACTCCGGCGAGGCGTTCGACGGCCGCAGGTACGTCCCAGTCGTCGCGGCGCAGCGAGGCCAGCGTGGTCGCGGGGACGACCACCAGGTCGGGGGCGCCGGTCTCCAACGCCCGTACCAGCAGCGCCCATGCGGCGTCCCAGCGGGACCGCTCGGGTCGTTCGCGGACCGCGGCCACCACGCCGTCGAGCACCGCCTGCCGCAGGTCGCCGCGCTCGGGCAGCTCCGCGCCCGCCGGGTCGGCGAGCAGCACTTCGGGGTCGGGCAGGTCCATCCGGTCGAGCCAGGCGAGCAGTTCGAGCCCGGGGCCGTCCCCGACCGTGCCGCGTACCAGCAGCGACAGCACCTCCCGGGAGGAGCCGGCCGCGGTGGCGAACGCGACGAGGCGCAGCGTCATGTCCCAGCTCCGCGGCGACGGCCAGGCGCCGCCCCTGCGGGCCTCGTTGGTCGGCAGCTGGTGGACGAGGCCCGGCCGCGCGGTCAGGAACCCGCACACCGCGCGGCGGGCGAGGGCCACGGCGTCCGCGAGGCCGCCGGAACCGAGCTGCGGCAGGGCCGCCCGCGGCCACGTACCGCCGAGGCCGCGGACGACGACGTCGTGGTCGTGCGTCCACTGCAGGTGGACGAAGCGGTTGGCCAGCGGCGGGCTCAGCTCCCAGCCGTCCGCGGCCGACGACCGCGGGTTGGCCGCCGCCACGATCCTTACCCCCGGCGGGAGTTGCAGGGCGCCGATCCGGCGTTCGAGGACCAGCCGGAGCAACGCCGCCTGGACGGCGGGCGGTGCTGTGGACAGCTCGTCGAGGAAGAGCAGGCCGCGGCCCGCCCGTACCAGCCGGACCGCCCAGTCCGGCGGGGCCATCGGCACGCCCTGCACGGCGGGGTCGTCGCCGACGACCGGCAGCCCGGAGAAGTCGGACGGCTCGTGGACGCTGGCGATGACCGTGGTGAGCGGGAGGTCGAGGGCCGCGGCGAGCTGCGTGAGGGCCGCGGTCTTCCCGATCCCCGGCTCTCCCCACAGCAGCACCGGCAGGTCGGCGGCAACGGACAGGGTGAGCGCTTCGAGCTGGACGTCGGGACGCGGTTCCGTGGTCGTGTCGGCGAGAAGGGCGAGCAGGTCGCCGGCGATGTCGAGCTGGGAGGCGGGAGGGGTGGTCGTCATCGTCACAGGGGTTCACCTTGGGGTTCGAGGGCGGTCCTGCGCGGACCGCGGGCGCATGGGCGGACGGCGGTGCTCTTCAGGGGCGCGCGCAACCGCGCGGCCGCGCGCAGGGCCGGGCGGAGGGCGGGCTCAGCGGAGGCTCAGCGGAGGATCAGCGGAGGTGGGCCAGCCGGGGACGGCTGCGGAAGTCGACGAGGCGGCGGCGCTCTTCCCGGCCGGCGCGGTGGACGGGTCCTGCCTTGGGGCCGGGCCAGGGGTCCCACAGGCCGGCCCGGTAGAGGCCGTGCGTGACCCGGCCCTGCGCCGCGGCCGCCAGCTCGTCGCGCAGGTCACCGCCGCGCAGCACCGCCTCGGGGCCGAGCAGCCCCTCGACCAGGGCCACCGCGGCGGCGGTGTCGCCGTGGTCCAGGCGGCCGCGCACCTCGGGCAGGCAGTCGGGCTGCCGGTGGGTGGCGTCGATCGCCCGCAGGCAGGGCAGCGGCGTACCGCTCAGCGCGGCCAGCAGCTCTTCCCTGCGCAGCTCGTCGGGATCGTGGTCCAGCGCGGCCAGCACACCGTCGACCAGGCCGATCCGGTGCCGAGCGCCCCGGCAGTCCACCAGGAGCGGCTGCCCCGCCGGGTCCCGCGCCGGCGACCAGCCGGCCGCCGGATACCCGGCGACAAGGGCCGCGGCGACCAGCGGGTGCAGCTGCCCGGGCTCGATGAGCCCGGCCCGCAGCAGCTCCAGGTCGGGCAGCGTCCAGGTCGCCGCGTCGGGCAGCACCGGCAGCCCTGCGCCGCCGCCGCGGCCGGGCCAGGGGGTGATCCGGGGTCCGCCCCGCGGATGTCCGCCGGGGTCCTGACCGCTGTGTGCGGGCGGCCCGTCCGCGTCCGGGTCGACGTGCACGACCAGCCGGCCGCGGCCGCCGAGGCGTACGGCGACGGGGCCGCCGGTACGGCCCTCGGCCCGCAGGACGAGGGCGGCCTCGGGCGCCCAGCGGTCCACCGCGCAGGGGAGATCGGGTGGCACCGGATCGTGGGCGTCGCTGGGCGTAAGGCCGGAGCCTGAACGTATCCGCAGGTCAGCGGACCGGGAGGCGTCCCACAGGTGGCGGTGGAGGTCGAGCCGGAAGCGCCGGTCGGGGCGGCGGTGCGGGTGGCGGCCGGAGCCGGTCCCGGTGCCGTCCCACAGCGCGAGGCTGATCCGCTGGCCGGCGTCCGCCCACGCGGGCGGTGTCCTGGCGACCAGGTGGACCGGGCCTTCGGCGGTGTCGTACCTGGCCAGCGCGAGGGTGAGCCCGGGGCGCAGCACCCCGTCGGGGCCGACTCTCGGCATGTGCCAGCGCAGCAGGTCGGGAGCGAGTCGCCGCAGGTCGGTCCGTACGCGCCCGGCCAGCTCCCGGCCATGGGTACGCGCGACGGTACGTGGAGTGACATCGACGTCGAAACCGGCGGCGGCACAGGCCCCCGCCCAGTCGCCGGCCTGCCGGCGGGCGGTCGCGGTCTCGATCATGGGGGCCGGCACGGCGAACGTGCGCACGCGCAGCCACAGGGAAAGCCGGGGATCCTCGTTCGCGATCTCGGTGGGCATCAGCACTCACCTTGCGCGGACGGGTCCCCCAATCTGCTGGGAGATGAAGTCGTCATCACCGCGAGCATAGCGGCAGGCGCCGGCGGAGCGGAAGCAACTCCGCTTCTCCGGCGCCCGGGTGGGACTCAGAGGCCGAGGTCGAGGGCCAGGCAGGAGTAGGAGATGAAGGAGCGCTCCGGGTTGTACTCGTCACCCGTCACCGAGGCCGCTCGCTGCTCCTGGACCATGTCCTCGAAACGGATGCGCTCGGGCAGGCTGCCGAACCGCGCGTGCCGTGCCGCCGCGGCGCTGTCCTTGGTGCTGAGGCTGATGCTCTCCATTGCCGTCCTCCACTCTTGCCGTGCTGCGCGCTTCCGCGCCCTGCAGCAACGAGAATGTCACCGCTTTCGTCACCAGTCAAGGTGGTGACGGGGTTGGTCGCGGTGGTGACGGAGCCGTCGCTACGGGCGGATGCCGGACAGCAGATTGCGGACCAGGGTGTCGGTGAAGTCCGTGTCGAGCGGCAGCCCTGGCATCAGCAGGCGGTGGTAGCAGGCCCCCCAGAGCTGGTCGACCACGCTCTCCAGGTCGGTCCCCGGCCGGAGTTGGCCCGCGTCGAGGGCGGTGCGCAGCCGGGCCACCGCCAGCGCGCGGCGGGGGAGCGTGTAGCGCTCGGCGAGGGCGGTGGCGAGGTCGGGGTCGGACTGGGCGGCGCCGACGAGCTCCGCGATGACCGGGCCGTGCTCGCGGGACGTGAGGAAGGTCACGAAGGAGTGCAACTGGCGGGCGAGGTCGGCGGCGAGGTCGCCGGTGTCGTGGAAGGCCAGGGTCTGCTCGGTCGCGGCGAAGTAGGCGTCGAGGGCCAGCGCCCCGGGGGAGGGCCACCACTTGTAGAGGGTCATCTTGCTGGCGCCCGCGCGGGCCGCGACCTTCTCGAAGGTGATGTCGCGCAGGCCGTTCTCCAGCAGCATCGTGCCGGCCGCGGCGAGGACGGCCGCGCGGACCTCGGCGGCCGGGCGGCGGCCGCGGCCGGGGCGCGCGGGGGCGGGTTCTGCGGGCATCGGGTCCTCCTTCCTGGTGGGGGCCTCGGGCGTTTGCATTATATGGACGACCAGTCTACATTTTCTATGTGGACGGATCGTCCACATAGAGCTTCGCGAGGAGGCACCGCCATGACAAGCACCCCGACGGCCGCGGTGAACGGCCAGGACGCACCGGCAACGCGGGTCGCGCTGGTCACCGGGGCGTCCGGCGGCATCGGCCGTGCGGTGGCCGAGCGGCTGGCCGCCGACGGCGACGCGGTCGTCCTGCTCTACAGCGGCGGGCGGGACCGCGCGGACGAGGCGGTCGCGGGCATCACCGCGAGCGGCGGCCGGGCGGTCGCGATGCGGGCCGACGTGGCCGACGAGACGGAGATGGCCGCCGCCTTCGACCGCGCCGAGCAGGAGTTCGGCGGAGTCGACGTCGTCGTCAACACCGCGGGCATCATGCTGCTCGCCCCGGTCGCCGAGCTGGACCTCGCCGACCTGGACCGCATGCACCGGGTCAACATCCGCGGCACCTTCGTCGTCTCGCAGCTGGCCGCGCGGCGGCTGCGCGCCGGCGGTGCGCTGGTCAACTTCTCCACGTCCGTGACCCGGCTCCAGCAGCCCGGCTACGCCGCGTACGCCGCGTCCAAGGGCGCCGTCGAGGCGATGACGCTGATCCTGGCCCGCGAGCTGCGCGGCCGCGACATCACCGTCAACGCGGTCGCACCGGGGCCGACCGCCACCCCGCTCTTCCTGGAGGGCAAGCCCCAGGAGGTCGTCGACCACATCGCGGGCCTCAACCCGATGCAGCGCCTCGGCACCCCGGCGGACATCGCCGACGCCGTCGCCTTCCTGGCCGGCCCGGCCGGCCGCTGGACCAACGGCCAGACTCTGTACGTCAACGGCGGCGCGGCCTGATCGCGCACCGGAGGAACGGCCGCCCCGCCGCGCATGCGGGGCGGCCGTTCCGGCATTCGCCCTGGTGCGGGGCGTTTCGCCGCACGTCCCGGCCGAACGGCCAGGATGCGGACGTGCGTTGACGCCGGCCGCAGCGTCCGGCTAGCTTCCTCGGCATGCGGCAGCTCCTGCGTACCCTGACGACCCGTGGTCACATCGACCTCATGCGGGTCTGTTCTGCCGCCTGTTGCTCCTGCTGAGCACATCTCCCCGCTCCCGTAAGGGAGTCCCGCCGCGTATGACGCGGCCCCAGCGGCTTGCCCCGTCCTGAACCGCTGACCTCACCCCGGTCTGCCCCTCGCGCCGACGCGGCGCCGAGTCACGCCGTCATGCCCGCGCGCCCGCCGTGCGGGACAACCACCCCTGCCCAGGCCCGGCTTCCGGCTGCCTGCCTCCCGAAGGACCACCCATGCGCAAGCACACCCTGTCCCGATACGCCGTCGCCGCGGCGTCCACCGCCGCGCTCGCCGCCCTCCTCCCCGCCACCGGCGCGGCCGCGGCCACCACGGCCGGCAGCCTCCCGCTGGCGCCGGTGACCGTGCTGACGGACAGGCCGGGCACCAGCCACGGCGACCTGTTCGTGTCGCCCAACGCGGTGGCGGGCAAGTACGCGGGCGGGGTGGAGATCCTCAGCCAGGACGGCAGGCGGACCGTGTGGTCGCACGCGCTGCCCGCGGGGCAGTCGGCCGCCGACTTCCGCAGGCAGACCTACCGCGGCAAGCCGGTGCTGACCTGGTGGCAGGGCACCGGGCTGGGCGGGGCGGCCCAGGGCGTCGACGTCGTCTACGACGACCACTACGACAAGATCGCCGAGGTCCGCGCGGGCAACGGCTACTCCGCCGACGGCCACGAGTTCCTCATCACCCCGCGCAACACCGCCCTGATCCTCGCCTACGCGGTCAGGACCGCCGACCTGCGCTCTCTCGGCGGTCCCGCCGACCAGAAGGTGATCGACGGGGTCGTCCAGGAGGTCGACATCCGCACCGGCAAGGTGCTCTTCCAGTGGAACAGCGCCGACCACGTGCCGTACGCGCAGAGCGAGCAGCCGCTGCCGGCGTCGGCGGACACCCCGTGGGACTGGTTCCACGTCAACGCCGTCAAGCTCGACGCCGGCGGGAACCTGCTGGTCGACGCGCGCAACACCTGGACTGCGTACGAGATCTCGCACCGCACAGGGCGGGTCCTGTGGCAGCTCGGCGGCAAGGCGAGCTCGTTCGCGCTGAAGGCCGCGCCCGGCCAGGTGCTGAACAGCAAGGACCGGATCTTCGCCTGGCAGCACGACCCGCAGCCGCTCGGCGGCGGCCTGTACACCTTCTTCGACAACGAGTCCGCGGGCGTCGCCAACACCGGCACCGGCGCGGTCGCGGAACTGCCCTACAGCCGGGTGGTCACCGTGCGGCTGGACTCCCGTACGCACACCGCCACGCTGGTCTCCGCCGCCGACCAGCCCGACCTGCTCAGCGCGTCCTCGCAGGGCAACGCGCAGCCGCTGCGCGACGGCCACCTCGTCGTCGGCTGGGGATCGCTGCCCTACGTCTCGGAGTTCGGCAGCAAGGGCGAGCTGCTCTTCAACGCGCAGTTCCCCGCCGGGGTGAACACCTACCGGGCCTACCGCTACGACTGGCGGTAGCCGGCAGGTGCCCACCCGGGAGCCGGGACCCGTCAGGCCGGGTCCCGCTCCCGCAGCCTGCTCAGCAACTGGTCGCCGATCCTGGCGACTTCGGGCCGGTACGGGGTGTCGGACAGCACGAAGTGCGTGATGCCGAGCTTGCCGTAGGCGCGCAGCGCGTCGGCCACGTCGTCGGGCGAGCCGACCAGCCAGGTGGTGCCCGCACCGCCGCCGCCGAACTTGCCGGGCGTGGTGTAGAGGCAGGAGTCGAGCACCTCGCCGCGCTCGGCCAGGTCGTGCAGCCGCTGCTGGCCCACCGCCCGGCGCCAGTTGCGGGTGATGGTCGAGTCGGCGGCGCGGTCCGCCATCGAGGCGACCTTCGCCTCGGCGTCGTGCCAGGCCTGCTCGGTGGTGTCGCGGACCAGCGTGGTGATCCGCAGGCCGAACTCCAGCGGGGCGTGCTCCCGCCCCAGCGACGCGCTCAACTCCCGCAGCCGGTCGATCCGTTCGGCCACCCCGTCCAGCGGCTCGCCCCAGAAGAGCTGCACGTCGGCCTCGGCGGCCGAGACCCGCTCGGCCGCCGCGGAGGCGCCGCCGAAGTAGAGCCGCGGGGTGCGGCCCTGCTCGGTACCGTACGGCCGCGGGTTGACCGTCGAGCCGTCGACGCGGAAGAACTCGCCGCGGAAGGTGACGTTCTCCTCGGTCCACAACCGCCGTACGAGCTGCAGGAACTCGCGTGTGCGGTCGTAGCGGCGGGCCGGGTCGGCCTCCCCGTCGCCGTAGGCCGCCGCGTCGTCCAGGCCGCTGACGATGTTGATCAGCAGCCGCCCCTGGCTGAGCTGGTCCAGGGTGGTCGCGGCGCTCGCGAAGTGCGCGGGCTGCCAGTAGCCGGGGCGTATCGCGACCAGCGGCTTGAAGGTGGTGGTGCGGGCGGCCAGCGCGGTGGCCACGGTGAAGGTGTCGGGCCGCCCCCAGCCGGTCCCGAGCAGCGCGCCGCCCCAGCCGTGGTCCTCGGCGGCGCGGGCCAGTTCGGTGGAGAAGTCGAGCGTGCCCCACCCGGTGGTGGTGTCGTCGCCGCGGTGGCCGGGCTCGACGGTGTTGGGGATGTACCAGAGAAACTCTCGGCTCATGCCAGGACTCCGTTGCGCAGCAGAGCAGGGCGGATCGCCGCCCTGAACGAGGTGTCGGAAGGCGTCAGCGACGTCGTCGCTGAGCGGCGAGCGGCCGCCGGCCGGTACGTACTACGGAGCCGACGGCCCTACGGACACAGTGCGCTGGACGACCGGAGAAGGTCGACGTGGAGGCGGCAGACCAGCCTCGTCCCTTGATGCACACGGCAGACGGTAATCGACGCCCCCGCCGCTGGCAATGAGCGTCCGGAGGACGGTCGCGCAACCCGGTGGTTGCACCTCGGCAGGTGGTGTGCAACCCTGGAGTTGCACTGATCGTGGCGTTACGGACGAAGGAGCGTGCCATGGCTGAGGACCGCATCGAGCGCGAGACGCTGATCGAGGCGTCGGTGGAAAAGGTATGGTCGCTGGTGGCCGAGCCCGGTTTCTGGGCCGCCGACGCGGGGAGCGTGTCGGGGACGGTGGCCAGGGAGGGCGAGCTGGTGGTGGCCAAGCACGCGGAGTACGGCGAGTTCCCGGTCCGGGTCGAGAAGGTCGACCCGCCGAGGTATCTGGCGTACCGCTGGGCCAGCGCGTTCAGCGGGCAGGAGCCGGTCGCGGGCAACAGCACGCTGGTGGAGTTCACCCTCACCGCGGAGGGCGACCGCAGGACGCGGCTGCGGGTGGTCGAGAGCGGGTTCGCGGCGCTGAGTGGCTCCGAAGAGCTGCGCGCCGGCGCCCACCGGGACAACACCGGGGGATGGGCGCAGGTCGTCGACGACCTCAAGGCGCGCGCGGAAGCGCAGGCCGTGTGACCGACGAGGCAGCTGCGGGAAGCGGGGCCGGGGCCGTCGACGGCGTGCTCGCGGCGCTCGCCGACCCGACGCGGCGCCGCCTGCTCGACCTGCTGGCCGCGCAGGGCGAGGTGTCGGCCACGACGCTGGCCGAGGCGCTGCCCGTCACGCGCCAGGCGGTGGTCAAGCACCTCGCGGTGCTGGACGCCGCCGGGCTGGTCGGCGGCCGCCGGGTCGGGCGCGAGGTGCGCTACGAGGTGCGCCCCGCGGCGCTCGACGCGACCGCCCGCTGGATGGTGGCCCTGGCCGCCGACTGGGACCGCCGGCTGGCCGGCATCAAGCGCCTGGCGGAAGCGGCGGAAGCCGCGGAGGCCGCCGAAGGGGACGCGCGGGAGTGACGCGCGCGCCCGCGGCGCGGGTGCGGCCGACGGGGGCGTACCCGCCCGGGGGCGCTGGTGGGAAGCGGTCCCGGTGCCGGCACCGCCGCCCTACAGGCCCGTCACGGATCCGGCCGCGGTGATGTCGTAGACGAGGTCGATCTCCCGGTGTTCGCCCGGCGCGAGGCGCAGGGCGAAACGGGCGATGCCCTCGGCGTCGAGCGAGTCGGGCTGCGGCCGGCAGTCGGCGGTGCGCAGTTCGACCTCGACGGCGGAGACCTCGGAGACCGGGATGCGCTCGCGTACGGTGATCTCCCGCTCGGGCGCGCCCGGTTGCGCGTCCAGCCGGGAGACGAACAGCCGGACCCTGCGGGTCAGTACGGTCCGCTGGTTGATCGCGGCCAGGCCCGTGGTGTCGCGGCTGTCCTCGGTGTGCCGGACCACCCGGAAGGTGTCCTCGCTGCCGAACGCGACCTCGAACTCCTCGCCCGCGCCCGCGAAGTCGAGCGTGCCGCGGCCGACGAAGCCGCTGCCGCGCACCAGGTCGACCGGCCCCGCCAGCAGGACGTGGCCCGAGGTGTTGGTGAGCCGTGCCGTGGCCACCACCAGCGGCGACAGCTCGGGGGCGCAGCTGTTCTCGACCGTGCAGGGGGCCGTGAAGGACGTCACGTGCACCCGGTGCGGGCGGTGGTCGGAGGGCACGCTGACCGGGTGCGGCGCGGCCAGCACGCGGACGTCGCCGCCGTCGTGCAGCCCGGGCAGGGCGGCGGGCACCGCGGGGGACGCGCTGCCGACCGTGCGGATCTCCTCCTCGCGCAGGTTCACCTCGACCGTGCGCCGCTCCTCCGTCGAGCGCTCCCGCAGCGTCAGGACGTCCTCGGCCAGCACCGGCGGGCTCGCGGCCAGCGTCGGGCGGGCGGTGGACAGCGTCAGCCGGACGCCGTCCCAGTCCTCGCCGGTCTCCTGCCACACGAAGGCGTCGGTCTCCACCCGCACCGAACTCCGGTCGTCCGCCAGCGTCGCCCGGTAGGCGGGCCGCCACAGCGCGCACGGCACGAGCGCGGTCACCCGCAGCTCCGTCTCGGCGTCCCGCTCGGCCTCGACCACCAGGTCCAGATACGCGGTGAGTTGCCGCGGCTCGGTCTCCACCGCCGCCAGCGCCTGCTCGGCCTCCAGCAGTTCCTCGCCCAGGTCGTGCAACCGGCGCCGCAGCTTGTGGAGTTCGCCGATCCGCGGCTCCGCCTCCTGCTCGACCCGGTCGAGCCGGTCGGCCCACCGCTCGGGGTCGGCGTCGCCGCCGCCCGCGCCCTGCACGATGTCGCGGTGCAGGTCGGTCCTGGCCTGCCCGATGACCTCCAGCGCGCTCTCCAGCCGCTGCCGCAGCAGTTCGGCGTCCGCCGACTCCTGCTCCAGCTCGTGCACTTCGCGGCGCAGCCCGGAGGCGTCCCGATCCGGCTCCCCCGGCGGGGCGGGGGTGTACGTGCGCACGACGCGCGCGTCGACCACCCGGGCGCCGCTGCCCGCGGCGGCGTCGGCACGCAGCGAGCGGTCCGCCGTCAGCGGGGAGACCGGGCCGACCCGCAGCCGGGTCACGCCCGCGGTGAGGCGGACGCTGCCGGCGCGCTCGACCTGGGCGCGGTCCTCCATGCAGGTGACCGCGGTGATGGGCAGCGCGGTCAGCTCGGGAAGCGCGTCGGGGGCGTCCGCCTCCGCCGCGGTCATGGCGTCGTCCACGGTCAGTTCCTCCTGTTGCCGCCGACGACGGCCTTGCCCGCAGGCAGCCGAATCGCGTAGCCCCCGTTGAGGGTCGCGGTGCTGCCCGGCTCCAGCGGTACGCGCCAACTGCGCACCCCGCGCACGTAGTCGTCCTCCTGCCCGTCGACCGGCCGCTCCGCCGCGGTCCACGGCGGGCTCGCCTTGTGCTCCTCGATGCGTACGTCCTTGTCCGCGGACACCGGTACGCGCTCGCGCACCTGGACGACGACCGGGTAGGGCAGCCGGTTGGCGACGTCGATCTCCACGGTGTGGTCCAGCACCGTCGTACCGCCGCGAAGGCCGGCCGTCGACTCGCGCATGTGCGCGCGCCGCGCGACCCGCACGCTCTCCGCGACGCCCACGCCGACCGCCTGCCGCTGCCCGGGGGCGAGGGTGGGCAGCGGGGCGGTGAGCACGAAGTCGCCGTCGACCATGACGTCCACGGGGCCCGCGAGCAGCGCGTGCCCCGAGGTGTTGGTGACCAGGACGGTGCCGAAGACCGCGGGGTCGACGGCGGGCACGCACACGTACTCGAACTCGGTGCTCACCTGCACCTCGCTCACCGGGACGGTGTGCCAGCGGCCGTCCGCGGCGACGTCCACCGGGGCGGCGGTGTCGAAGCGGTAGTCGAAGGACCCGGCGGACCGCCGTACGTCCACGGCGTGCGCGGGCCGCGCGAGGCGGCCCACCGCGGCCGCCCGCCGCTGGTACTCCGCGGCGACCGGGTGCGCGGCCCGGGACGCGGGCCGCAGCGTGCCGCGGCCTTCGGGCGCGTCCGGGCCCGCGAGGGTCAGCCGGGCGTAGTCCAGCAGGTCGGCGCCGGGCGCCGCGGGGGCGGCGGGCGGCTGCAGGTCCGGCGCGGCGCCGAACCCGTCGCTCTCCAGGGCCGGGCCGCCGGGGGCGGCGGGCGCGAAGGCCGCGTGCGGTACTGCCGCGCTGCGGGAGCGGGCCACCGGGGCGCGGGCGGGTGCGGGTGCGGCCAGGTCCGCGGCGGCTCCGTAGCCGCCGGCGGGCATCGGCGGGGGCGCGGAGACCGCCATGGGCGGCGGCGGTACGGGAAGACCGCGGGTCACCGGTGCGACGGCGGCGGCGGCGTCGTAACCGGCGAAGAGGTCGTCGAGCCCGGCCGGGGGCTCGCGCCAGCTGAGGTGCGCGGGCTCCTCCTGCCGCCGCCCGATCCGCAGCGACCGCAGCTCGGGCAGGTCGGCCCGGCGCAGCAGGTCCGCGGTGGACAGCCCGAGCCGCACCCCGCTCCAGTCCTCCCCCGCCCGCTGGGCCACGCAGGCCCGCAGCACCAGGGTCCCGGCCCCGCTGCGCCCGTCGAGCCGCAGCTGGTACACAGGCGCCCAGGTGGCCCCCGGTACGTGGTACTCCAACTCCAGCTCGACAGCCTCGGGTTGGGCGGGGGCGTCGCTCTCCTGCTCCGGGTGGGCGAAGGTCACCAGGGCCGTCGCGGACGGGGCCGCGCGGCTCGTGGAGGTGGCGTTCGAGGCCTCGGCCAGGCGGTGGCGCAGGACGTCGGAGGCGTGGTCGGCCTGCTCCAGCTCCTCCTCGACCGCGCGCAGCCGGCGGTGCAGGACCGCCAGGCGCGAGTCGACGAAGCCGGCGAGGGCGAGGATCGACTCGACCGGCGCCCAGCGGGGCGGGTCGCCGCGGCGGGGGAGCGGCGGCTCGGCCCGCAGCGCGGCGACCTGCGCGACCTCGGCGGCCAGCCGGTCCCTGCGGTCCCGCAGCCGCGACTCCCGGTCCTCCGCGTCCTCCAGGTCCAGCCGCAGCCGCGGCAGTTCGTCGCCGCGCCGCAGCGTCGCGCCGTACTCGACGCGGATGTCGGTGACCCGCAGCCCGCTCGGTCCTGACACCACCCGGCCGCGCAGCGAGTCCTCGTGGAGGGTCGGCGGCAGCCCCGTGACGCGTACGGTCGCGGTACCGCCGCCGGGCGGTGGACCCGGCAGGTCCAGGCGGGCCGACCGGGTGCAGACCGCACCCGAGGAGTGCACCACCACGGACGTCACCGCGGACCCTGCCACCGGCCCGTCACCAGCAGATATACGCGTGCTCGCGTGCACCGTCGCTCCCCCTCCGGCCCCGGGCCGATCCGTCGCCCGTACCCTACCGGTCAGCCCACCGGCGGGGCCTGGTCCGGCCATTTCACCGTCAGCACCCGGGGGTTGCCCTGCGGGGTGAGCCGGATGATCGGTATCGGCTTGCCGACCGGATTGCTGCCGGTGTGGCTGCCCGCAGGGTCCTACGACGCCATGGCCTGGACGAACTGCTTCGGCGTCATCAGCTTGTTGAAGACCTTCTGCAGGTCCGTGAGCATCGTCGCCGACGTCGCAGGCGGCAGCGCCTGGTCCCATGACTGGGTGAAGGTCGGTGCGTCCTCGACCAAGCCGTAGATGAACACGGTGTAGTCCGGGTTGATGCCGCCCATCAGCTGCCCCTTGATGCCGGCGATGGCCGGCACGTGGCCGATGGACAGCAGATCCGCGATGTACGACGGCTGCGCCACCGTGTTCTCGATGAAGTCGACGGCCCCCGACTTGTTGTCCGACTTCTCCGTCACGGAGAAGTAGTTGCAGGGGTTGCCGACCACGTCCTTCGGGTCGCCCTTGCCGTGCGGGACGGTCGGGAAGGGCGCCCAGCCCATATGGCCGCCCTTGACGAAGGAGGGAGCGGTGGTCAGCATGTCGGCGTACGCCCAGGAGCCCATCAGGTGCATGCCCGCCTTTCCGCTGGACAGCAGCGTGTAGGTGCCGCCGGAGTCCTGGCCGACCGTGCTGTACTTCTTGCCGAAGGCGCCCCGGTCGACCAGGTCGCGGATCATGCTCAGCGCGGTGGTCACGGCCGGGTCCTCCCAGGCCCCTGGCTTGCCCTCCTCGATCGCCTTGAAGACCTCCGGCCCGCCGACCCGGTCGAGCAGGTACTCCATCCACATCAGCTCGGTCCAGGACTGCGACCCGGCCAGCGCGATCGGGGTGATGTGCTTGGCCTTGAGCTTGTCGACGTCGGTGAGCAACTGAGCCCAGGTGGCGGGTGGTTCCTTGATGCCGGCCTGGGCGAAGACGGTCTTGTTGTAGAAGAGCGCGACGGGTTGCACGCCCTCCATCGGGACGCCGTACACCTTGCCGCCGATGGTGCCGCCGTCCAGCACGCTGGGCAGGAACTCCTTCTTGAAGCTGTCGTCCAGCCGGCCGCTGAGGTCCGCCACGTCGCCGGCCTTGACGTATCCGGCGAGGTTGCCGCCGCCCCAGTTGAGGAAGACGTCCGGTGCGTCGGCGCCGCTGAGCCCGGACTGCAGCTTCTGCTTGTACGGGTCGTTGACGAAGGTCTTCATCGTGACCGACGCCTTGTGCGCGGTGTTGTAGGAGGCGATCGACACCTTCTGCAGCGGGTTGACCCCGTCGTTCTGCAGCGTCCACAGGGTCACCTTGCCGGACCCGGGCGCTCCTGAGCTGCTGCTGCCGCAGGCCGTCGCGGTCAGCGCGAGTGCGGTGACCGCGGCCACCGTGGCGGCTGACCGCAGGGTTGCGAAACGTTTCATCGTTGGCACACGCTCCTCCGGGAGCCGGGGAGCACGGCTCAATCCGTTGAAAGTTACGATAATTTACGCTTGAAGGAACGTAGGGTTGCGATGACGTTTCGTCAACGGTCGGTTCGGTAACAGTGCGGCCACACTGGACACGGCCTCATTGAACGGGTGTTGAACGTCCCGAGTGGTGAGACGGTAAGCCGGGAACGCGTGAAAGGTCCCGAAAGTTTCGGCGAATTCGGAGGCGGCCGCTCCGCCGGTGGCCGGCGGTCGTACCCGTGTGCGACCCGGGTGCGGGGAAATCATTGCGGCGTCCTCTACGCTGACCGCGTCCGACGAGTGCAGTGAGGTGACCGTGGTCGACACCGGCCGCACCAACGTGCCTGACCAGGCGCCGCAGGCCGGGCCCGCCACCTCGCCGCGGCCCGCCGCCGAGGCGCCCGCCGCGCGGGTGACCATCGCGGCCATCGCCCAGGAGGCCGGGGTGTCGGTGGCCACCGTCTCCAAGGTGCTCAACGGCCACAGCCAGGTCTCCGACAGCACGCGCGAGAAGGTCGAGGCGCTGCTGGAGAGCCACAACTACCTGCGCCGGCGGAGCCGCCCCACGCACACCGTCGGCCTGATCGACCTGGTCATCAACGAACTCGACAGCCCCTGGTCGGTGGAGCTCGTCAGGGGCGTCGAGGAGTACGCCGCGCAGCACAGGACCGGCGTGGTCGTCACCGCCGTCCACCGCAGGCCCGCGGACACGCTGCGCTGGCTGGACAACCTCGCGCAGCGCGGCAGCGACGGGGTCATCCTGGCGGTCACCGAACTGGCCCAGGCGCAGCGGCGGCAGGTCCAGGCCCTCAACGCCCCGCTGGTCGTGGTCGACCCGGTGGGCAACCCCGACCCCTCGATCCCGTCGGTCGGCGCCACCAACTGGCACGGCGGGCTCACCGCCACCCAGCACCTGCTGGAGCTCGGCCACCGCAGGATCGGCCTGCTGGCCGGCCCCGAGGACGTCCTCAGCGCCCGCGCCCGCCTCGACGGCTACCGCGCAGCCCTGGAGGGCGCCGGCATCCCCGTCGACCCCCGCCTGATGCGGCCCGGCGACTTCCACCACGGCACCGGGCTCACCGGCATGAGCGAGCTGCTCGCGCTGCCCGACCCGCCCACCGCGGTCTTCGCGTGCAGCGACCTGCAGGCGCTCGGCGCGTACGAGGCCCTGCGGCACGCGGGCCTCCAGGTCGGCCGGGACGTGAGCATCGTCGGCTTCGACGACCTGCCCACCTCGTCCTGGTCCTCACCCCCGCTGACCACCGTCCGCCAGCCCCTCAGCCAGATGGCGGCCATGGCCGCCCGCATCGTCCTCCAGGGCGTCGACACGGTGCTCCCGGGCGGCATGCGCCGCCTGGAGCTGGCCACGGAACTCGTGGTGCGGGCCAGCACGGGGCCGCTGCGGGACTGACCCATGCGCCCCTCGCGCCTGCGACCTCCGCGTCCCCCGGGGCGGGGGGTGCGCTTCCGCGGGGCGTGGCGGCTTGAGGGTGCCTCTGCGGAAGGCGGCGCTCTTCGGCGGCGCGGGGAACGGCGCGCCCAGGCCGCCACCGGCGGGTGGGGCATGTGGTCGCTGGGAGGTCTCCGGAGCGACGAACCTGCTGGAGCGCAGGGGGGCAGGTCCGTTTCCGCCCGGCGCGCGGGGTCCGTACGGCGGGATCGCATCGGCGGGCGTGGACCGGGCAGGGGGCGATGCGCGGGACAGGTGAGTGGCCGGGTGTCGGGCACAATCGGGGCATGCCCACGCCGCCTGACCACGCTGTCCTGTACCCCGACGTCGCAGCCGCCGGGAGCCTGGCCGCCGCGCTCAGGGCTGCGGCGGAAGGCTGCCCTGGGACCGCCCCCGCCATATCCTCGGGTTCCGATCCGCTGCTCCACGCGACGGTCGCCAGCGGCCTGCCTCACCGTCAGCCCCTTGAGGTCCGCGCGTGGGTGCACGGGCGGAGGTGGTCGATTCGCGGCACAGGACCGTTTGAGAACTTGGCTCTCGTCGACGGCAGAACGGACGATCTGGCGGCAGTCGCCCGGGTCGCCAAGGCGTGGCACGACGGGGCGGACCTCGATGACATCGCCTTGGCCGCGTCCTTCGTGCACCTGACGGGGCGGTTCGAGATACCCCACCTCGACCCTGCGCGCTTGACGGCATCCGAGTGGCAGGCCATGCGCCAGGAGGCAGCCGATATGGATTACACCTGGCAGGAGACCTACCAGGCTCTGATCGAGGCAGCTCACGCCGAGCCGACGCTACGCGCCCTCTATCCGTTCACAAGCCACTGGACGCTGCGCTTCTCCCTCACTACCCAGCCGGGCCTGACCGTGGTCGGACCCTGTCTGAGCGCCCGGAGCGACGGCACATATGCGGTGGGCACCACCATGGCCGCCGACCAGGACCTCGGCCGGTTCGCCACACCCCACGAAGCTGTGGCCGCGGCTGCGCACCACCTGCCGTCCGGCCTCGGCCCGGTCACCCTCGGCACGTGACGTCGACGGCCGGCCCACGTGCCACCGGGTACTTGAGGGTGCAGGCGGGTCAGGGCGTTGCCTGGCTGCGGGTGCCAGTACTGCCTGGGCGTCTGCGTTCCAGCACGACGATCGGGCAGTTCAGCGCCTGGGCGATCGTCGCCAGGTCGGCGGGGGTGGCGCTGCGCCGGCCGGACTCGACCTCCCCCATCAACTGCTCCGAGATGCCGACCAGTTCGGCAAGCCGCCGCCTGGTCAGGCCGCTCTTCTCGCGCGCCCAGGTCACGGCCTCGGGCTCCTGGCGCAGTCTGCGGGGACGATCCCGCTCACGCCCGGCTCGCACCTCGGCGGCCGCCTCCCCACTACCGTCGTCGGCCGCGCATTCGGCCCACATGACTTTCCCGACTCCTTCGCGGCCGCTCACCCCCCAGCGCCCGCCGGTGAGCGCGTCCACCAGCTCCAGGCCACGCCCCGACTCGGCGTCCGCAGACGGCCGACGAAGCTCCGGCTTGTCCTCGTTCGCGTCGTGCACTTCGATGCGCAGACCACCGTCCCGCAGGCGCTCGAACCGCGTCTCGACCAGAGTGTCTTCCGGCCCGTGGGCGTGCTGAACAGCGTTGGTGACCAGCTCGGAGACCACCAGTTCGGCCACGTCAGCCAGCCCCTTCAGGCCCCACGCGGCCAGATGCCACACCAGCAGCCGCCGCACCCTGATCACGATGCACGGGTCACGGCACCATCGGTACACCACAGTTGACGGCATGCCGCTCGGAGCGTGATGACGATCCGGGATGGGAACGCCCGTAGCCTCGGCTTGCTTTCCCGCCTTCGCGCTCGCCCCGGCGTGGTCGGGCAGGTTCCCGGCCGTGCCCGGGTGGTGGTCGGATTCGAAGTCGTCGGCCAGGCGCGACATGAATGAGTCCCCACGTTCGGTGCTCAGGTAACAGGGCTGACCACCCTCACCCGCCCACGGCAACAGGCGCATTCCCATCAGGCCACCGCCCCAGCATGAGAGCGGGCCAGGCGGAAAGCGATCCCTAACTCCCCGAACCGAAGTCCCGTAAAAGCGCGCATGCTTGAAGCTCCATTCCAGCGCTGAGCCACACCCCGGGACCGACAGCACGGTCGCGGGGTCTACCGCAGCTCACGCTAGGAGCGCCCTCTCCAGCGCCACAGTGACGAACCGCCCTACCTTTGCGATCAGGTAGGACGCAGCGTCCTACCTGTTGAGACCGAGACGGTCAGCCAGCGCGAGTACCGGGGCATCTCGGCGGCGAGCACGGCCACGCAGATCCTCCACCAGGCGCCGCGACGTCGAGTGGTAGCTCATCCACTCGGGAGCGTCGTGTTCAGCGGACAACAGAGCCCGGGTCGCTGCCGCGTCGTTGTCGAGATCGGAGTAGGCCAGCGCTCGGTCGACGTGGAAGCGTGCCCGCCATGTCGGCGGCAGCGAATCGAGGCCCGGCACAGTACGGGCAGCGCGGATCGCCTCGTCACTGCGTTCCAATTCAACAAGGAAGTTGACCTTGGCCACCCCGGCATTGGTCGGGCCGAAAGGCGTTGCGTACACCATCACATCCTCGCCGATGCCGGCCGCTGCGCCGGTCGCCATATTCAGGAGATCACTCACCTGACGTTCCTGGCGTACGCCGGCAGTGGCGGCACGTAACAGCAGTACCCCCCACAGCGCCAGGTCCCTGGGCGAGGAGCGGAAGCCCGGCTCAATCTGCTCAGCGCGGATGAGCGCAACGCGCTCGGCATCCTCAAGCCGCCCCTGCTTGGTGAAGACCCACGAGAGCGTAGACGCAGCCAGCGTCTCAAGGTCCGGGTCGTCGCAGCACCTGATAGCAGCCCACGAACGTTCCATCGCCGTAAAGGCCGCGTCCTCCTTGCCCAGCGCCGTCAGTGTCGTGGCCGCCACCTGATACGCCACCGCCAGTACCGATTGGGCGGCGGCAGCGTCAACACCGGTGTAGGCATGCACAGCGGCACGGGCGTCACGGATCAACTGGGGGAGCAGCGAGCCGATTTCGCCCATACGCCCTTCACGCCGGATGACCTCGGTCGAGGCAAGCGACGCTTGCAGGTCAGCGATGGACGGTGGTTCCTCCGGGTCCGCTTCGCCCCCCATGAGGTCCGTCAACGGCGACACCGCCTGGCGCAACGCGAGCACCGAGGGCAGGTCGGACTCCACCGCGTGAGAACCCTCGAACGTCGAGGGCTGGCCGACGAGAAAGGACGGCTCGGTGTCCAACGCCCTGGCCAGAGCGTTGACCGTGGTCAGCCTCGCTGAGGTCCGCCGACCCTGTTCCAGTTTCCGTACGACGTCGACCGACAGGCCTGCCTTGTCAGCCAGCCCCTCTTGGGAGAGGCCGCGACGCAGCCGAAGCTCCGCGATACGGTCGCCCATTCCGGACTCGAATCCGCCCACGTCTACCCCCGGTGAAGGATGGTGGCTCTACGGTACGCCGCCCGATCCGGACGCCGGAGGGTCGCAGGCACAAGATGCCACGTTCACGCTTTCCCGAAATGCAGGGCGAACGTTGCTGCTGTGCGGCGAGTTCTCGGCACAGGCCGAGGAACGGCTTCGCCTGGGGGCGCCCCCATCTCCCTTCGCTCGCCAGTCGGTGGTCCGGGGCGGGCCGAACAGCCCCCATCCGGGCCGGTGGCGACCCGCGCCCCGCGGGACGGGGGAGCGCAACTTGTCAGGTGCATTGACAAGCGAGGCCGCACGCAGTTCCCTTCTGGGGAAATCTGTTGTTTTCCGCGCACACCCCCACGGATGACAACGTTGTCCACCGGAGAAACGGTGAAGCCTCAACATTCTCACCCAGGAAGGGCAGCCATGCGCTCCTTACGTTTCCTGCTGGCCGCGGCGCTAGCCGCCACCGCACTGCTCGGCGCCACCAGCGGCATCCCCCAGGCCGCCGCAGCAACCAGCATCTGCAACGCGTACTGCGACGCCCGCGACCCGGGCCTGAGCGGTGGGGACCGCGCCCCCGTCACCGCCGGCGTCTTCTCCCGCACCATCACCCTGCACTTCGACGACGCCGACGCGATGGGCTGGGCGTCGATCGACAACGGCAACCCCGGCGACGAGGTGTGGATCGACCGGTCCTTCGACGGCGGCAGGACCTGGTCGTCGGGGAGCAGGCTCGGCGACACCACGACCCCCGCGGGCCAGCGCGGCTGGCGCACACAGATGTACAACGTGGACGACTGGGGCGCCGAGGGCGTCGGCGCCCTGCGGGCCTGCGGCAAGGCCGGCGACCGGGCCGACATCGCCTGTACGGCGTGGGCGCGCACCACCTGGAACGCCGGCAACCGCCGCACCGCCGCGGCCACCGCCCTGATGATGTCCTTCGACCGCTCCACCAAGCTCTTCGGCGGCAACGGCTGGTGGACCGGCGCCAACGCGCTCACCGCGATCATCGACAACGTCCGCGTGACGGGCATGGGCAGTTACCGCTACGCCATCGCCGAGACCTACGACAAGAACCTCGGCGCCCAGCAGGGCAACTTCACCAACGACTACCTGGACGACACCGGTTGGTGGGGCCTGGCCTGGATCGACGCGTACGACCTGACCGGTGACAGCCGCTACCTGGCGACCGCCCGCGCCGACGCCGACCACATGTACGCGTACTGGAACGGCACCTGCGGCGGCGGGGTCTGGTGGAGCCAGGCGAGCACGTACAAGAACGCCATCACCAACGAGCTGTTCCTGCAGCTGACCGCGGCCCTGCACAACCGCATCGGCGGCGACACCACCTACCTCGCCCGGGCGCAGGCCGAGTGGAACTGGTTCAAGGCCAGCGGGATGATCAACGGCGACCACATGGTCAACGACGGCCTGACGTCGTCCTGCGCCAACAACGGCCAGACCACCTGGACGTACAACCAGGGCGTGGTGCTCGGCGGGCTCACCGAGCTGTACCGGGCCACCGGTGACGCCGGGCTGCTGACCACCGCCCGCGGCCTCGCCGACGCCTCCACCGTACGGCTCGCCTCCGGCGGGGTGCTGCGCGAACCCGGCGAGGGCGACTCCTGCACCGGCGACGGCCCCACCTTCAAGGGCGCGTACGTCCGCGGCCTGGGCAAGCTCAACTCCCAGCTGTCCGACCACCCTTACAGCGGGGTGCTGACCACCTGGGCCGACTCGGCCTACGCGCACGACCGCAACGCCCTCGACCAGTACGGCCCGCACTGGGCCGGCGGCAGCGGCAGCAGCGACTACGGCTGCCAGCAGAGCGTGCTCGACCTGCTCAACGCGGCCGGCTGACACCTCCTTCCTCCGAAAGGGTCCCCCCACCATGTCCCGACACTGGAGACTCACGCCCTTGTGGGTCCTGGGTCTGCTGGCCGCACTGCTCGCGGCCGTCCCCCTCACCTCCGCGCAGGCCGCCACCACCACCTCGATCACCGTGGACGGCACGCAGGGCGGCAGGACCTTCGACGGCATCGGCGCCATCAGCGGCGGCGGCGGCAACTCCCGCCTGCTGACCGACTATCCGGCCACCCAGCAGGCGCAGATCCTGGACTACCTCTTCAAACCCGGCTACGGAGCGAGCCTGCAACTGCTCAAGGCCGAGATCGGCGGCGACGCCAACTCCACGGACGGCTCGGAACCCTCGATCGAGCACGTCCGCGGGCAGATCAACTGCAACGCCGGATACGAGTTCTGGCTGATGGAGCAGGCCAAGGCCCGCAACCCGAACATCAAGCTGTACGGGCTCGCCTGGGCGGCGCCCGGCTGGATCAGCGGCGGCTTCTGGTCCACCGACACCATCAACTACCTCATCTCGTGGCTGGGCTGCGCCAAGCAGCACAACCTGACCGTCGACTACCTCGGCGGCTGGAACGAGCGCGGCCACGACATCAACTGGTACATCCAGCTGCGCTCGGCCCTGAACTCCGCCGGATACGGCAGCGTGCAGATCGTCGGTGACGACAGCGGGTGGGGCGTCGCCGACGACATGGCCGCCAACTCCGCCTTCAACAACGCCGTCTCGGTCATCGGCGCCCACTACCCCTGCCAGGGCGGCGACGGCGGCAACGCGAACACCTGCTCGTCCAGCACCACCGCGAAGAACAACGGCAAACCGCTGTGGGCCAGCGAGAACGGCTCGATCGACATGGACCAGGGCGCACCGCCGCTGATCCGCTCCATCGTCCGCGGCTACGTGGACGCCCGCATGACGGCGTACCTCAACTGGCCGCTGGTCGCGGCGATCTACCCCAACCTGCCCTACGCCACGGTCGGCCTGGCCACCGCCGCCTCCCCCTGGTCGGGGCACTACAGCATCGGCGAGAACACCTGGGCCACCGCGCAGGTCACGCAGTTCGCGCAGCCCGGCTGGAAGTTCGTCGACTCCGCGTCCGGCTACCTCGGCGGCGCCGAGACCAACGGCAGCTACGTGACGCTCAAGTCCCCCAACGGCACGGACTACTCGACCGTCCTGGAGACCACCACCGCGACCGCGGCACAGACCGCGACCGTGCACGTCCAGGGCGGCCTGTCCACCGGCGCCGTCCACGTCTGGGCCACCCGGGTCAACTCGCCCAGCGCGGCCACCGACTTCGTCCACACCCAGGACATCACGCCGTCCGGCGGCAGCTACTCCCTGACGCTGCAGCCCGGTTACGTCTACACCGTCACCACGACCACCGGGCAGGGCAAGGGCACCGCGACCGCGCCCGCCGACCACGCGCTGGCGCTGCCGTACTCCGACAGCTACGACGGCACGGCCACCAACACCGAAGCCAGGTACCTGTCCGACATGCAAGGCTCCTTCGAGGCCAGGCCGTGCGCCGCCGGACGCTCCGGGACTTGCGTCCAGCAGGTCGCACCGGTCAAGCCGATCGAGTGGCAGGACGACTCCGACGCCTTCACCCTGGCCGGCGACCCCACCTGGTCCGACTACACGGTCAGCACCGACGTCGACCTCCAGCAGGCCGGCACCGTCACCCTGCTCGGCCGAGCCAACACCCAGAACCGCCCGCAGGGCCACCAGGCGGCGTACCAGCTGAGGCTGAGCAACACCGGTGCCTGGTCGATCGCGAAGAACACCAGCTCGGGCACGCTGACCACGCTGGCCTCCGGCACCCACGCCGGACTGGCCCTGAACACCTGGCACACCCTCACGCTGGGCTTCTCCGGCGACCGGATCACCGCCACCCTCGACGGCGGCACCCTCGGCACCGTCAACGACAACTCCTACGGCAGCGGCCAGATCGGCTTCGGCGTCGTCGGCTACCAGACCGACCAGTTCGACAACCTGTCCGTCACCGCGAACCCCGCGGGCAACGTCAGCGGCGTGCTCAAGGGCCGGCAGTCCGGCCTGTGCGCCGACGTGCCCGCCTCCAGCCAGGCGAACAACACCGCGGTCGCCCTGTGGGGCTGCAACGGCGGCGGCAACCAGACCTGGACCGCGACCCCGTCCAAGCAGCTGATGATCTACGGCAGCAAGTGCCTCGACGCGGCAGGCGGCGCCACCGCCGACGGCACCGCCGTGCAGATATACGACTGCAACGGCACGGCGGGACAGCAGTGGAACATCCAGGCCGACGGCTCGGTCGTCGGCGTCGGCTCCGGCAAGTGCCTGGACGCCACGGCGAACGGCACCACCAACGGCAGCCCGCTGGAGCTGTGGACCTGCAACGGCGGGGCCAACCAGAAGTGGGACCGCGGCAGCGTCACCACCCCGCTGCGCGGCCAGGAGTCCGGCCGCTGCGTCGACGTACCGGCCGCCAACCAGGCCAACGGCACCCAGCCCGCCCTGTGGGACTGCAACGGCGCGGGCAACCAGGCCTGGACCTCCACTCCCAACGGCCGGCTGACCGTCTTCGACACCAAGTGCCTGCAGCCGATCGGCGGCGGCACGGCCGACGGCACCGGCGTGGAGATCTACGACTGCAACGGAAGCGCGGGCCAGCAGTGGAACGTCAGGTCCGACGGCACGGTCGTCGGTGTCGCCTCGGGCAAGTGCCTGGACGCCGACGCGCACGGCACGGCCGACAGCACGCCGCTGGACATCTGGACCTGCACCGGTGGCACCAACCAGATCTGGGGGACCGGACGATGAGGCGACTCACCGCAGCACTCGCCGCCGCACTGACCGCGGCGGCCGCACTGACCGCCGTGGGCGGCACCACCGCCGACGCGGCCACACCCGCGGCCACACCCGCGGCCACACCCGCGGCCACACCCGCGGCCGCCGCCGCTCCCGCCCCGCTGCGGCTGATGCCGCTGGGCGACTCGATCACCTGGGGCGTCGGCAGCAGCACCGGCGACAGCTACCGCTCCGCACTGTGGAACGACCTCGCGGGCGAGGGCCACACGCTGGACTTCGTCGGCAGCGGGCGCGACGGCGTCATGTCCGACCCCGACAACGAGGGCCACTCCGGCTGGCGCATCGACCAGATAGCCGGCATCGCCGACTCCGTGCTGGCCCGCTACCGGCCCAACGTCATCACCCTGGAGATCGGCACCAACGACCTCAACCAGAACTACCAGGTGCCCACCGCCACCGACCGGCTGCACGCGCTCGTCGACCAGATCACCGCCGACGCCCCCGACGCGACCGTGCTCCTCGCGTCGCTGATCATCTCCACCAACTCCACCGAGGAGCCCAACCGGCCCGCGTTCAACCAGGCCGTCCCCGGCATCGTCCAGGCCGAACAGGCGGCGGGCAGGCACGTCGGCTACGTCGACATGGGCGCGCTGACCGCCGCCGACCTCGCGGACGCCCTCCACCCCAACGACGGCGGCTACGTCAAGATGGCCACCGCCTTCAACTCCGCGGTCCAGGCCGCGGACGCCGCCGGCTGGATCCACGCCCCCGTCGCGCTGACCAGCGGCGTCATCCACTCCGGCATCAGCGGCAAGTGCCTGGACGACAACGCCAGTTCCACCACGAACGGCGCCGCCGTCCAGCTGTGGTCCTGCAACGGGACCAACGCCCAGGTGTGGAACGTACCCGGTGACGGCACCCTGCGGGTGCTCGGCAAGTGCCTCGACGCCACCTCGGCCGGCACCGCCAACGGCACCAAGCTCCAGATCTGGGACTGCAACGGGACCAACGCCCAGAAGTGGACGGCCTACAACGGCGGCTACCGCAACCCGGTCTCCGGCCGCTGCGTGGACGACCCGTCGTCCTCCACCACCGACGGCACCCAACTCCAGCTCTGGGACTGCAACGGCACCAACGCCCAGAAGTGGACGGCTCCGCAGACGTCCTGAACCCCGCCCCTCTCCGGGGCCTTCCCCGCCCTGTCCCACCGGACCCCTCCCCGGCGGGACAGGGCGCCCTCCCGGCCCTCGCCGCGCGTTCCCGCGATTCGCGGCGGGCACCGTCCCATGACCGGGACAGCGCCCCGCGGCACGGGATACCGTCTTCCCAACGGCTTTTGCGTACAGGTGTGTACAGGGGTGTCCATGCTGGACGAAGCACTCGCCGCACTCGCGGCCTCGGGGGGAGCGGCTGTCACCACGGCAGCCGGTACGGACGCCTGGACCGGCCTGCGCGACAGCCTGGCACGCTGGTTCGGGCGCGGGAACCCACGCCGCGAGACGTCGGTACTGGAACGGCTCGACCAGACCGGCGCGGAACTGGCGTCGGTGGAAGCCGATCGGGCCGAGTCCGTACGGGCGGCCTACCGCGCGATCTGGCAGACCCGCATCCAGGACCTGCTCGACGACCTCGACGACGCCGCCGAACGCGGGCGTGCCGCCGCCGACCTGCGCGCGCTGCTGGCCCGGCTGTCCCTCCCGCAGGCGGGGGTGAGCGCCGACCGCGGCGGCGTCGCCGTCGGCGGCAACCTCACCGTACGGGCGCAGGACGGCTCCGTCGCGGCCGCCGTCGTGCGCGGGGACGTGCACGTCGGCCGCCCCGAGGCCGCCCGCGCCGAGGAGAGCCAGGACCGCCCTACGCCGCCGGACGCCTCCCAGGGCTGAGCGATCGGTCCTGACGACGCCAAGACATTCGTCGCCCGGCACAACCTGGCCTGGTACCGCGGCGAAGCCGGCGACCTCTCCGGCGCGGTCGCCGCCTTCACCGAGGTGCTTGCCGACCGCGAGGCGGTCAACGGTCCTGAACACCATGGGACCGTGGCGACCCGGAACGGGCTCGCCAAGTGGCAGCGGGAAGCGGCCGCCGCAGCGTCGGATACGGACGGAGAGACGGCCGCCGACGACTGGTGAACCTGCTGCCGGGCACCCCGGCAGCGTCACGCGTCGCGCGTGCGCAGCGCGGGCACGGCCGCCACCGTGGCGGAGAAGCCGTACTCCCGCCGGGACGGCGTACCGCCGCCGTCAGGCGGCGATCAGCGCCGCCACCGCCGCCACGACGACCTCGCGGCGGTGTGCCGCGGAGCCCGCGGCACCGTCGGAGACCACCGCGTCGTACTCCGGCACGTTGCTGCTCCAGAAGCCGGAGAGGTGCAGCACCAGGCCCAGCAGTTCGGCCGCGGAGAAGCGGGTGGGCAGCCTGCCCGCCTCCTGCGCCTCGGTGATCGCCCGCACCTTCGCCGCGTTGCTGTCGAGGACGATCGGCAGCAGGCCGCCGCTGCCGGCCCGCTCCAGGCGGTACCAGGTGGCGAGGCGCTGCACCCAGGGCCGTTCCACGTAGGAGTCGTGGAGGCGGCCGGCGTACTCGGGGAGGTCGGCGGCGTCGATGGGGACCACGTCGAGCGTCTCGTGGCACATCGCGTCGAAGACGGCGTCGAAGAGGCCGTCCTTGCTGCCGTAGTAGTGGTAGATCTGCGCCTTGTTGCTGCGGGCGTCGGCCGCGATGCGGTCGACCCGGCTGCCGGCGATGCCGTACGCGGCGAACTCGCGGGTGGCCGCGTCCAGCAGGCGGCGCCTGGTGGCGTCCGCGTCCCGGCCGATGGCCTTGGCGGCGGCGACGTCCCTTTTCATGACACCCAGCGTATCAACTAACCGGACAGTTGACATCTGCCCGATCGAGGAGTTTCCTGGAGACAGCTGCTAATCAACCGGTTAGTCAGTAGCCCCCCCGCTCGAAGGAGCCGGCCATGCCCACCCCTGCCACCCCCTCCGTCTTCCTGGTCAGCGGCGCCTCCCGCGGCCTCGGCCGGGAGATAGTCCGCGCCGTCCTCGACGCCGGTCACCAGGTCGTCGCCGGCGTCCGCAGCCCCAAGGCGCTGGACGACCTCGCCGCCAAGTACGGCGACCGGCTCGCCGTCGTCCCGCTCGACGTGACCGACGAGCAGGCCGCCCGCGCCGCGGTCCGCACCGCCGTCGACCGCTTCGGGCGGCTCGACGTGCTGGTCAACAACGCCGGATACGCCAACGTCGGCGCGGTCGAGGACGTCGACTTCGACGACTTCCGCACCCAGGTCGACACCAACCTCTTCGGTGTCGTCCGGCTCACCCGGGCCGCCCTGCCGGTGATGCGCGAGCAGCGCTCCGGGCACATCGTGCAGGTGTCCTCGGTCGGCGGGCGGCTGGCCATTCCGGGTCTGTCGGCGTACCAGTCCGCGAAGTGGGCCGTCGGCGGCTTCTCCTCGGTGCTGGCCGCCGAGGTCGGCCCGCTGGGCATCAAGGTGACCGTGCTGGAGCCCGGCGGCATGCGCACCGACTGGGCCGGCTCCTCGATGCGGATCGACCCGGTCCGCCCGGAGTACGCCGAGACGGTCGGCGTGATGGCCGCGCGGCACAACCCCGAGTTGACCGCGGCCAGCGACCCGGCGAAGGTTGCCCGGCTGCTGCTCGACGTCGTCGCCCTCGACGAACCGCCGCTGCGGCTGCTGGTCGGCCCCGACGCGTACGCGTACGCCACCGCCGCCGGCCGGGCGCTGCTCGCGGAGGACGAGCGGTGGGGCGAGCTCAGCCGGTCCACCACCGCGGACGACGCGACGCCCGAGCAGATAGACCCGCTGGGGCAGGCGGGTTGAGGGTGCCGCGGGCCGGAAGCTCCCCCTCCGACGTGCCGCCCCGCGGTGCGCCGAGGGCCGGGTTCCGGCGGCAAACAGCCCCGCTCCGATCGCACTTGGGACCAGCGTCGGAAGTCCCTGACACGCGTGGCATCCTGTGACCTTCACGCTTCGCCGGTCGAGGCCGGCGAACGGTCAGGGGGGGTTGGGGGGAAGGTCGCATGAAGCTCTGCTTCCTTGTGGAGGAGAACTACCGCCACGACGGGATGCCGGTCGAGGTGATCCGCCGACTCCACGCCTGGGGCCACCAGGTGGACGTGCTGCGACCGGGGGGATCGCTGCACCGGATGACCGAGGTCGTCAGCGCGGGCAGCCATGACGCGTGGGTGCTCAAGACGGTGTCCGGCGGGCCGGGGCTCACCCTGCTCGAAGCCGCCGCCTCGGCCGGGATGACCACCGTCAACGACGCCCGCTCGATCCGCGGCGTCCGCGACAAGGCGCTCGCCGCGGCGATCGGGCGCAGCCGCGGCCTGCCCATGCCGACGACGTACGCCGCCGCCAAGCCAGAGCTGCTCGCCGAGATACCCGAGTCGGACTACCCGCTGGTCGTCAAGCCCGCCGACGGGAGTTCCGGGCGGGCGGTGCACCTGCTGGCCGCGCCCGACCGGCTGGCCGCCCTCCTTCCCGAACTGCGCGGCGAGGGCCTGCTCATCGCGCAGCCGTACGTGCCCAACGCGGGCGTCGACATCAAGGTCTACTGCGTCGGCGACGACTTCTACGCCACCGAGCGCCGCTCGCCGCTGCACCCCGACCGGCCGCACCGCGAACGCCGGGTGCCGCTGTCGCGGGAGGTCGCCGCACTCGCCGCGCAGGTCGGCGCGGTCTACGGGCTCGACCTCTACGGCCTCGACGTGCTGCTCGGCCCCGACGGCCCCGTCGTCGTGGACGTCAACGACTTCCCCAGCTTCCGGCAGGTGCCCGACGCCGCCTCGCGCGTCGCCAACGCCGTCCTGGCACTGGCCGCGGGGGGCAGGCCCACCGCGGCCGTCACCACCCCGGTGCCGGTCGCGGCCGGCGACACGCTGTGAGGATCGGCCTCATCACGCCGGACCCCGGCCATCCGCTGCTGGCCGCGGCGGGCGCCCTGCTCACCGCCCCGGGCGCAGGGCACCGGGTCGAGGTGCTCGACCCGGCCACCGCGCAGGCCCCGGCCGACCCGGCCGACGTCTACCTCCTCAAGGCCCGCACCCCTCGGGCGCTCGCGCTGGCCCGCGCGATGGAGGCGGGCGGGGTGCCGGTCGTCAACTCCGCCGCCGCGACCGGGCGGTGCCAGGACCGTACGGCGATGGCCCAGGACGCGCTGCGTGCGGGCCTGCCCTTCGCGCCGACCCGCACGTACGCCTCCGGCGGTGACCTCGCCCGCGGGCTGGCCGGGTCGCAGCCGCCGGGACCTGTGGTCGTCAAGAGCCGGCACAGCAGGAAGGGCGACGTGGTCGTTCGGCTCGAAGGGGAAGCGGAGATCGGGGAGTTCGCGGACTCGGCGGCGTACGAGCCCTTCGTCGTGCAGGACTTCGTCGCCAACCCCGGCTGGGACCACAAGCTGTGGGCCATCGGCCCGCAGGTCTTCGCGGCCCTGCGCCGCTCGGAGCTGGCCCCCGCCGCCCCGGGCGGCGGCCCCGTCCCGCTCGCCGAGCTCCCGCCCGGCTGGCCCGCCCTCGTCCGCCGGGTCGGCGAGGTCTTCGGCCTGGACGTCTACGGCGTCGACGTGATCGACACGGGCGGCGGCCGCCCGCTGATCGTCGACGTCAACGCCTTCCCCGGCGTCCGCAACCAGCCCGGCGCCCCGGAGGCCCTGGCGGCCCTCGCCCTGCGGGCGGCCCGCGGCTAGCGGCGCCGCAGCCCGGCGCCGGGCCCGGCGACCGCGCGCCGGTGCTCGACCTCAGCCCGCCGTGCGCACCGGCGCCTCGTTCACCACCACCTCCGCCGCTGCCACCGCCGTGCCCGGTCCGCCGCGCGGCCGCAGCCCGAACCACACGAGTGCCGCGCTGACCAGCACCACCGCCATGTCGACGCCCAACGCCAGGTGGATGCCCGCCAGTTCGGTGCTCCGCGTCGCGGCGATCGAGCTGAGCAGCGGGATGCCGACAGTGATGGCGACGTTCTGCGTCATCAGCGTCAGGCCCGTCGCGAGGCCCTGCTCCCCGTCCGGCAGTTCGGAGGTCGCCGTGACCGTGTAGCCCACGATCGCGGTGACGTGCCCGAAGAAGGACACGAACAGCACGGGCACCAGCAGCGCGAGCCCTTCCCGCCCGGAGCCGACGAAGACCAGCGGCAGGTTCGACACACCCTGCACGGCCAGGCCGGTGACCAGCACCCTGCGGTAGCCGAAGCGCCCGATGAAGCGCCCGGCGAGCACTCCCGCCGCCATCGAGGCGAGCCCGGGGATGCCGAAGACCAGGCCGGTGACCAGGGGGGAGAAGCCCAGGGTGCGCTGGAGGTAGAGCGTCATCAGGAAGATCATGGACGTCTCCATGGTGAAGATCACCAGGCCCGCGTAGTTGCCCCACTTGACCGTGGGCCGCCCGAGGATGCGTACGGGTGCCAGCGGGGCGGGCGAGCGCCGCTCGATGACCCAGAACGCGGCCAGCAGTACGGCGCCGGCGGCGCCCACCAGCGCGTTCTTCTCGATGACGGCGTAGACCACGGCCAGCAGGCCGCCGGTCACGGTCACCGCGCCCGGCAGGTCCGTACGCACCCGCTCCGGCAGGCTGCTCTCGGCGATCAGCGACGGTGTGAGCGCGATGACGACGACGGCGACGGGCACGTTGAGGAAGAAGGCCGCGCGCCAGCTGAGCAGGTCGATCAGGCTGCCGCCGACCATCGCACCCACGGTGAAGCCCGCGGACAGCAGCGCGCCGTTCAGCCCGAGGGCGCGGGTGCGCAGCGGGCCTTCGGGGAACGTGCTGGTCAGCAGGGACAGTGCCGCGGGTGTCGCCATGGCGGTGGCGAAGCCCTGCAGTGCCCTGGCCGTCAGCAGGGTGCCGGCACCGGACGCGAAGCCGCCCAGCAGGGAGGCGACGACCAGCAGGACCATGCCGGCCAGGAACAGGCGCCGCCGCCCGAACAGGTCGGCCAGGCGGCCGAAGAGCAGCGTGAAGCCGGCGGCCGGCAGGGCGTACGCGGAAGCGATCCACGGCAGGCCGGTCAGACCGAGGCCGACGCCGGCGCCGACCTCGGGGAGGGCGACGTTGAGGATCGAGAAGTCGACGGACAGCGTGAAGCCGGCTCCCAGCAGTACGAGCAGGGTCAGCCGCTCGCGCCTTGTCATGTGTGTCTCGGACATGTGCTTCCCTTCACCCCGGACCAAGTGCAACCTCATGGTTGCACTTGACCTCGACGACGCGCAACCTCCGGGTTGCGTCTTGGATTGGGAACATATCGGGGCAGAAAACCGCAAAGTTAAAGCCCGCGTAAGTGGCCAGAGGGCTGCCTACGGACTTACGCTGAGTAAGGATGCGGCAGATCCGGGGCGGAGACCCGGAGGACATCCGTCGGTATAAACGACAAAGCACACTGCGAAGGAGGTGGCTGGAATGGCCACCGATTCGACTCACTCGACGTCGCAGATCGAGAGCCATCCCGACTTGATGGCCCTGCGCGGCCGTTACGCGGAGGCGTCTGCGAAGCCGATCTCGGGGCTGATCGAGGGCCTCTGCCTGCTGACCGGTCTCTACCTGGCGATCTCGCCCTGGGTGGTGGGCTTCACCAACTTCTCGGGCCTGCGGGTCAGCAACCTGATCACCGGTATCGCGCTGGCCGTGCTCGCCATGGGCTTCGGCTCGGTGCTGGAGCGGACCGTCGGCCTCGGCTGGTGCGCGGTCGCGATCGGCGTGTGGACGATCGTGGCACCTTGGGCGATCGCCGGACCCGACGCGGCGACAACCCACACGATCGTGAACAACGCGATCATCGGCGGCGTCGCCTGTGCGCTCGGGTTGGCCACGATGGGCCTGGGATTCATGGGAGGCAAGCGGCGCGCGCGCTGACGCGCAGCGAGTCGTACAGCCAGCGGATGCACCCACGGTGCGGACGGCAGACCTGCCGTCCGCACCGCGTTCTCCGTCCGCGTCAGACGCGCATCTCCACCGGCACAGCCGCAAGTGCGGCCTGGATGGCCGCGACCAGCCGCTCCGCGGACTCCGCGGTGAGCTCCACGGCCACGCGGGCCGCCGGCCCCCTGCCCGGGTCGGCGAAGTCGATGTTCAGCGTGTGCTCGGCCATCGCGTGCACGGGATGGTCGAAGTAGACGGTCACGTCGGTGACGTGGAACCACGAACCGCCGGGACCCTTGGCGCTGCCGTCGACCGTGTCCTTGAAGGTCGCGTACGTGCACATGTCTCAGCCCTCCGCCGATGTTGATGTCGCCGTCGCCGTTGCCGTCGACAGGTGCTTGCCGAAGAAGGCCGCGATCCGCTCCCACCCGTCGTTGGCCGCTGCCACGTTGTACGCGGGGCGGTTGACGGCGAAGAAGCCGTGCCCGGCGCCCTCGTAGCTGTGGAACTCGAAGTCCTTGGCGTGCTCGGTGAGGATGCGGCCCAGCTCCGCGACCTGCTCGGGGCTGGGGTGCTGGTCCTCGGCGCCGAAGAGGCCGAGCAGCGGGGCGGACAGGTTCGGCAGGTCGGGGATCAGGTTGGTGATCCGCAGGTCCATCCCCGCCGGCACCTCGCCGACGACGAAGGCGCCGTAGCAGTCGACGGCGGCGTCCAGGTCGAGGCGGCAGGCGCTGAGCACGGACTGGCGGCCGCCCGAGCAGTGGCCGATGACGCCGACGCGGCCGTTCGCGGCGGGCAGCGAGCGCAGGTACGCGGCGGCGCCGGCGACGTCGCCGACCAGCCGGTCGTCCGGCACGCCGCCGCGGGAGCGGGCCACCGCGCTGGCGTCGGCGGGGTCGGCGCCGGGCGCCTCGCGGCTGTAGAGGTTCGGGCAGATCGCGTCGTAACCCAGTTCCGCGAAGTGCCGGACCATCTCCTTGGTCTCCCGGTCGTAGCCGGGCATGTGGTGGATGACCACGACGCCGCCGCGGCTGCGCTCGCCCGCCGGGCGGGCGAGGTACGCCTCGATCTGGTCGCCGTCGTGCCCGGCGACGGCGAGGGTGGTCGCGAAGAGCGAGCCGGGGGAGGTGTCCGGGTAGTCAGTCATGCCGCCAGCTATACCATAAGGCTGAACTGATCAGTTTATGCTGAAGATTATGACGGCCAGCAGCAAGGACCCCGCCCCGGAAGACCCGCCTCGGGCGGAGGCGGCGGACCCGGCGGAGGCGGTTGAGCCGGCGGCACCGCCCGCCGACGGCAGCCCGGCCCGTATCGCGGCGGACCTGCGCGCGGCCCTCGGCCCGCTGGTCCGGCGGCTGCGCCAGTTCCGGCCCGACGGCGAGCTGACCCTCTCGCAGACCTCCGCCCTGGTCCGGCTGGACCGCGAGGGCCCCGCGACGGGCTCGGAGCTGGCGGCGGGCGAGGGCGTGCGGCCGCAGTCGATGGCCGCGATCCTCGCCGTCCTGCACGAACGCGGCCTGGTCGTCAGGGAGTCGGATCCCGCGGACGGCCGGCGCATCGTCATGTCCCTGTCGGCGGCAGGGCGGGAGGGCCTGCGCGGCGCCCGGCGGGAGAAGAGCAGGCGGCTGACGCGGGCCATCACCGAGGAGCTGACGCCCGAGGAACAGGCCACGCTCGCGGCCGCCCTCCCGCTGCTGGAGCGGATCACCCGGCGCGTCTGAACCCGCGGAGCCGGCGAGACCCGGGACTGACGCCCGCGCAGAGGGCCTGACGGCCGCGCAGACGGCCCGCCGCCGGTCCGGGAAGTCCCGGCCCATGCCCGGGAGTGCCCGCCGCCGGTCCGGGAGGGCCTGGCGGCGGCCCCTGCGGCCTGCCGTTTTCCGCGGTGCGATTTCCTGTGTAACGCAAGTGCGGGGCCATCGCGTCTTCAGGGTGAAGGCCGACGCGAAGGGAGCCGCAGGCGTGCGAAAAGTGCAGACTCAGGCCTACCTGGAGTTCGCCCGGGTACGAACGGGTCCGCTGTACCGCTCTGCGTGCCTGCTCGCCAGCGGCGACACGCACCTGGCGGAGGACCTGGTCCAGGAGACCCTGGGGCGGATGTACCTGGTGTGGAGCCGTACGTCCAAGCTCGGGAACCCCGCCGCGTACGCGCAGACCGTCCTGGTCCGGGCGTTCCTGACGCACCAGCGGCGGCGCAGCAGCACCGAGCGCCCGATCGCCGAGCCGCCCGACCGTCCGGCGGGCGCGGGCAGCGACACAACTCTCCGTATCACCCTGCTCGAAGCGCTCGCCCGCCTCGCCCCGAAGGACCGGGCCGTCCTCGTCCTGCGGTACTGGGAGGACCGCAGCATCGAGGAGACGGCCGCGGCCATGGACGCGACCCCCGGCGCGATACGCACCCGCTGCGTACGCGCCCTGGGCCGGCTGCGCGAAGAACTCGGCGGCGAGCTGGCCGACCTCATCGCGCACTGACACACCGGAACACCGACACGCCCACCCCTCAACACCCCCGTGAGGACACCCATGCCCGTGGAATTCGAAGACGACCTCGGCGACGCCATGCGCCGGACCGCCGACACCTTCCGGCCCGACGACCCCCGCGACCTGGTGGACGCGGGCCACCTCAGAGGCCGCCGGATGCGCCGCCGGCGTACCGCCACCGTCGTGGCGGGAGCGGCAGCCTTCGCCGCGGTCGCCGTCGGCGGGGTGATGGCCGGCGGGCTCGCGCACAACGGCAGCAACGGCAGCAACGGCAGCGGCGTGGCCGCCGCGCCCGAGCAGCCGTCGAAGCCGAAGACCGCCGCCCCCGCGAAGCCGGCCGCACCGCAGGTGACCGGCAAGAAGGTCGCCGCGATCTTCGCCGGGCTGCTGCCGCCCGGCAAGGTCAAGGACCTGGAGGGCCGCGGCCCGAAGGACGTCGGATTCCCGTTCGCGGCCGCGCAGGCCGTCTTCGACGACGGCCCGGGCCCCGCCCTGGTCGAGGTCGGCCTGCAGCCCGACGGCCAAGACATCGAGGGCTGCCCGCCGCCCGCCCAGAACCCGGGCACCTGGTGCTCCATCACCCATGTGCACGGCGGCACCCTGCAGATCTTCAAGGGCTTCGAGTACCCGGACCACCGCGCCGAGACCAAGGACTGGACAGCGACGTTCGTCACAGCGAGCGGCGCCCAGGTCCAGCTGAGCCAGTGGAATTCGAGCCAGGAGAAGGACGCCCCCATCACGCGGCCGAACCCGCCGCTGGACATCGCCGAGATGACGGCGATGGTCACCAGCGACAGCTGGAAGCCGGTGCTGGCCGGGCTCTCGAAGTCCGGCACGTTCGGCAAGCCCGGTTCGTCGGCGGCCGACTCGAAGGCGGAGACGGACACGTCGAAGTCCGGCGCGGCCAACGGCTGACACATCGCGACGGAAGGTGCCAGAGCTGGGGGGTCTTCCCGTTCACGCGCTTTTTGCGCATGCTTTGAGTACCCGGGTGCCGTCTGCGGCGGCTTTCGGGTGACAATGCGAAGTCGAGGCGCAAGACGTACGAAGCAGTCCCCCTGAATGAAGCGAGGATCCCATGTTGCGAAACGGGCTGGAGCCGTGGCACCTGATCGTGGTGGCGATCGTCGTCATCGTGCTGTTCGGTTCGAAGAAGCTCCCCGAGGCCGCCCGCGGTCTGGGCAAGTCGATGCGCATCCTGAAGTCCGAGGCCAAGGCGATGAAGACCGACGACCCGGGGACCGCGGCCAGCACCGCGCCGGCGTCCACGCCGACCCCGGCGCCGGAGGCCATCACTCCCAGTGACGTGGTGACCGCGAACGAGGCCGCCCCGACGCAGCAGGCCACCACCACGGCGAAGTAGCGCACCCGCAGCACCCTGCACCACCTCGCACCGCGGCCCCGTGCCCGGCTGCGGCCGAGCCCCGGACGGCACCCGTCCGGGGCTTCGTGGCGTGGTGCGCGGGTGCGGGCCGCCGGAGGCCGCCTTTTCCGGGTTCCGGCAGTGTTGGTAGGTTCTCGGCGTCCGGGTTGCGGAAGCCGGGCGGGCAGGGGTGGGGACGTGATGACGGCGGGAGCCGGTGCGGGTACGAGTGCGGGTTCCGGTGCGCCGGCGGGTACGGGCGGGGGTGCGGGTGCGGTGCCGGCGGAGTTCCTGGCCGGATTCCCCGAGACGCTCGCCGAGATCTCCCGCAGCTGCCGGACGCTGACCCGGGCGGAGCGGGAGAGCCGCAGGGCGCTGGGCGAGCAGGCCGCCGACGCCGGTATAGGCCTGCGTGAGCTGACCGCGGGGCACCTCGCCGCGGCCCGCCGCGCCTGGGCCGCGCTGCCGGGGGTGGCGGGCGCCCGTGACGCCGCCGAGCTGCGCAGGGTCGGCGGTGCGGTGCTCGGCGCGCTCGAAGCGGGGATCGGCGCGCTCGCCGAGGGCCACGCGCGCGCCCAGCGGCACGCGGTACGGCGGGCGGAGGCGGCCCGCCGCGCGTTCGTCGACGACCTGCTCTACGGCCGCAGCGACCCGGGCCGGATCGCCGAGCTGGCCGAGGGCTTCGGGCTGCGGCTCGCCGAGCGCCACGTCGTCGCGGTCGGCACCCCGCCGCCGGGGCATCCGTACGACGAAGCGCACCCGCTGCTGCGGCGGGTGGAGCGGGAGCTCGCCGGCCGATTCGGCGACCACGACGCGCTGATCGCGCCGAAGGACGGGCGGCTGGTGTGCGTCGCGCCCACCGGGCAGCGGCCGGTGCTGGACGCGTTCGTGAAGCTGGTCTCCGCGGCCGACGGCGCCCGGGTCGCGGTCAGCCGCGCGCACAGCGGGGCGGTGGGCGTGGTGCGCTCCTACGAGGAGGCGCTCAGCGCGCTCGACCTGGCCGAGCGGCTCGCCCTGGACGGGCGGGTCCTGAGCGCGGCCGACCTGCTGGTCTTCCCGGTGCTGATGCGGGACCGGGCCGCGATGACGGATCTGGTGCAGTCGGTGCTGGGGCCGCTGGAGGCGGCGCGGGGCGGTGCGGCGCCGCTGCTGGACACGATCTCCGCGTACGCCGCCGCGGGCTATGTCAACGCGGAGGCCGCGCGCCGGCTCGACCTGAGCGTGCGCGCCCTGTCGTACCGCCTGGAGCGCATCGCCGCGCTCACCGGCTTCGACCCGGACGACCCGCTCCAGCGCTACACCCTGGAGACCGCTGCCCTGGGCGCCCGCCTGCTGAACTGGCCGCCGTCGGCCCCTTCGGCCTGAGGCTCAGCCGGCGTAGGGGTCGGCCTGCTCGTCCTCCGCGCGGGCCGCGGCGCACTCCTGGCTCAGGCCTGCGCTGATGGCCAGGCCGATGTCCCGCAGGGTCGCGAGCTGCTCGGGGGTGAGGACGTCGAAGATGTGCTCGCGCACGGTCGTGACGTGGCCGGGCGCGGCCGCGGCGAGGGCCGCGTAACCGTCCTCGGTCAGGGCGCAGACCCACCCGCGGCGGTCCCCGTCGGCGGGGCGCCGCTCGACCCACCCGTTGCGTTCGAGCGCGGCGACCGCGTGGGAGAGCCGGCTGCGGGAAGAGAGTGAGACGTCGGCGAGTTCACTCATGCGGAGACGCCGGCGCGGCGCCTCCGAGAGGCGGACCAGGATCTCGTAGTACGCCATGGGCATGCCCGAGTCCTGCCGCATCTGCCGGTCTATGTGCGCGGAGAAGGCGACGCTCGCGGACAGGTACGCCCGCCAGATCTCCTGTTCCTCCGCGCTCAGCCAGCGCACATCGTCCATATGTTCATCATAACGGTGGTTGAACTCTCAACACCAGCGGGATATGGTGGCTGAGCTTTCAATCACCACCATCATCTGATGGTTCCGTCCAAGGAGTATCCGCCATGAGCTCGCAGACCGCAGTGATCGACGGCTATGTCGCCGGTACGTGGACGATCGACACCGTGCACTCCGACGTGTCCTTCTACGTCCGTCACCTCGGCGTTTCCAAGGTCCGCGGTCACTTCGCGGCCTTCGAGGGCACCATCGTGACGGCCGAGGACCCGGTGGAGTCCTCCGTCAACGCGGTGATCAAGACCGCGTCGGTGAGCACCAACAACGAGACCCGGGACGGCCACGTGCGCAGCGCGGACTTCCTGGACGTCGAGAGCTTCCCCGAGATGACCTTCACCTCGACCGGCATCCGCCCGCAGACCTCCGAGCTGTTCGAGGTCGACGGCCAGCTGACGCTGCACGGCGTGACCAAGCCCGTCACCCTCCAGCTGGAGCTGAACGGCTTCGGCAAGGGCTTCGACGGCAACGCGGTGGCCGGCTTCTCCGCCGCCACCGAGATCAGCCGCGGCGACTTCGGCGTCACCGGCGGTGCCGCCGGTGCCGCGGTCAGCGACAAGATCAAGATCGCGCTGGAGATCGAGGCGGGCCTGGCCCAGGCCTGATCCGCCCGGCCGCCCCGCTGGAGCGGCCGCACAGCACGGCCCCGTCCACCGGCCGCCGTCCGCGTCAGCACGCGGACGGCGGCCGGTGGCGTTTCGGTTCCCGTACGACCCGGACGCGATCGGCGCGGGAAGTCTGCCGGAAAGCGGCAATGCCCGGCCCGCCCCCGTGCTGCCACGATCGCTGCGGCGGTCGAAGAGCCGGCAGGGGGAGGCGAACGGGGAATGGGGCAGTTCACCGACGTCGTCCTCGGCTTTCCGACCGTGGTGTTCACCGGGGGACTGGTGGCCGTGGTCGCCTTCTGGGCCATCGTGCTGGTCGGCGGAGCCGACGCGCACGGGCCCTGGCACCACGGCGCCACGGGTGGACACGGGGGACACGGGGGAGCAGGGGGGAACAGCGGTCATGGCGTCAACGGGGGGCGCCATGACCGGCTGGCCGGCGGCGCGGACCGCCACGGCGGCGGAGCCGGTGCGCTGGCCGCCGCTGGACTCGGCGGGGTGCCCGTCACCGTCGTCCTGTCACTGCTCGTCGCGCTGTCCTGGTTCCTGACGCTCGCCGGCTCCGCGGCCCTGCACGGCGCGGACGTCCCCGGCCGGCCGGTCCGCGTCCTGCTCGGGCTCGCGGTTGCCGCCGCCGCACTGGCCGGCGCCTGGTCCGGCACCTGGCTGCTGGTGCGCCCGCTGCGCCGCCTGTTCCCCGACGTCCGGCCGCCCTCCCGGGAGGACTTCGTCGGGCGGGTCTGCGTGATCCGCACCGGCGCCGTGACCGCCCGCTTCGGGCAGGCCGAGGTCGCCGCACCCGACGGCTCCACCGCCGTGGTGCAGGTGCGGCAGACCGGCGCGGACGCCTTCACCTCCGGCAGCAGCGCGCTGCTCTACGCCTACGACCCGGACGGCGAGTTCTTCTGGGTCGCGCCGTTCGACACTCTCGACACCTTCACCACCACCTGAGGATCCGCCATGGATGCCACTGCCATCGGGATCGGTGTTCTCGTCGCCGTTCTCGCGCTCATCGCACTCGGAGTGCTCTTCACCGTCAGCCGGCTCTTCCGCAAGGTCGAGCAGGGCCAGGCGCTGATCATCTCCCGCACCCGGCAGGTGGACGTCACCTTCACCGGGGCCGTCGTCCTGCCGGTGCTGCACAACGCCGAGCTGATGGACATCTCGGTGAAGACCATCGAGATCCAGCGGACCGGCCGCGAGGGCCTGATCTGCCAGGACAACATCCGCGCGGACATCCACCTCACCTTCTTCGTCCGGGTCAACAAGACCAAGGAGGACGTGGTGAAGGTCGCGCAGGCGATCGGAACCGAGCGGGCCAGCCACCAGGAGACGCTGCAGGCGCTGTTCAGCGCGAAGTTCTCCGAGGCGCTCAAGACCGTGGGCAAGCAGCTGGACTTCGTCGACCTCTACACCCACCGCGAGCACTTCCGCGACCAGATCATCCAGGTCATCGGCACCGACCTCAACGGCTACCACCTGGAGGACTGTGCGATCGACTTCCTGGAGCAGACCCCGCTCACCCAGCTGGACCCGGCCAACATCCTCGACGCGCAGGGCATCAGGAAGATCACCGAGCTGACCGCGATCGAGCACGTCCGCACCAACGAGTTCCAGCGCACCGAGCAGAAGGAGATCACCCGGCAGAACGTCGACGCCCGGGAGACCATCCTCGAACTCGAACGCCGGCAGGCCGAGGCCGAGATCAAGCAGCGCCGCGAGGTCGAGACGCTGCGGGCCAAGGAGGAGGCGGTCACCGCCAGGGTCCAGGAGGAGGAACGCCTCGGCGCCCAGGGCGCGTTCCTGCGCACCGAGGAGCAACTCGGCGTGCAGCGCGAGAACCAGGCCAGGGAGATCGCGGTCGCGCAGAAGAACCGCGAGCGGGTCATCGCGGTCGAGAACGAGCGCATCGAGAAGGACCGGGTGCTCGAAGTCATCGCGCGGGAGCGGGAGACGGAGCTGGCCAGGATCTCCAAGGAGAAGGAGGTCGAGGGCGAGCGCCGGGAGGTCGCCGACGTCGTCCGCGAGCGCATCGCGGTGGACCGCACGGTCGCCGAGCAGGAGGAGTCGATCAAGGCGCTGCGGCTGGTGCAGGAGGCCGAGCGGGAGCGGCAGGCGCTGGTCATCACCGCGGAGGCGCAGGCGCAGGAGCAGCTGGTCAAGGACATCAAGGCGGCCGAGGCCGCGGAGCAGGCCGCGCAGCACAGGGCGCGCGAGGCGCTGACCATGGCCGAGGCGCGCAAGGCCGCGTCCGAGCTGGACGCCGCCGCGAAGATCCGGATGGCCGAGGGCATGCGGGCCGAGGCCGCGGCGGCCGGGCTCGCGGAGGTCGAGGTGCAGGAGCGCAGCGCAGCCGCGATCAGCAAGGTGGGCGTGGCCGAGGCGCAGGCGACCGCGGCGCGGCTGACGGCCGAGGCGGACGGCGTGCGGGCCAAGGCGCTCGCCGAGGCCGAGGGCACCACCGCCCAGGCGGCGGCGGAGTCCGCGCTGATCGGCGGGCGGCTCAAGGCGGAGGCCGCGGGCCTGACCGAGAAGGCCGCCGCGATGGCGGCACTGGACGACGCCTCGCGCGGCCACGAGGAGTACCGGCTGCGGCTGGCGGCGGAGAGGGACGTACGGCTCGCGGGCCTGGACACGCAGCGGCAGATCGCCGAGGCGCAGGCGACCGTGCTGGCCACCGGCCTGGAGAAGGCCGACATCCAGATCGTCGGCGGCGACACCGTCTTCTTCGACCGGCTGCTCGGCGCGGTCGCGGCGGGCCGCAGCGTCGACTCCTTCGTCGGCAGCTCGGAGACCGTCAAGGCACTGGGCGCCGACTGGCTGGACGGTTCGGGCCGCTTCACCGAGGACGCCACGAAGGTGCTCAGCGCCCTGGCGGCGGGCAACGGCGGGGCCACAGGCAACGGCAACGCGGCGAGCGTGCTGGCCGCGCTGCTCGGCCAGCTCCAGGACCAGAAGCCCTTGCCGGCCGGCACCCCGGCCAACGGCGTCGCGAAGAAGTGAGCGGGCGGTACGACATGAGCGGCGACGGCGGGCGGGGCGGGGCCGGGCAATCCGGCGGGGACGCCGGTGGCGGCGGGCATCAGGGGGACGGGCTCGACGTCGACGCGTACGACCTGCTGCGGGAGCGGCTGGCCGGGGCGGCCCGGGACCTGGCCGGGCGCGCGCAGGCGCTGAACGGCGCCCGGCAGGAGGTGTTCGGCGGGGGCGGGTTGCGGCTCGCGGGCAGCGAGACGCTCGGCACGGTGCGGGCGTCGCTGCCAGCGGACGTCGCCCCCGTCGCCGGGCGGCTGCTGTTCGGCGCGAACCCCGCGCAGGTCGAGGACGTCGCCGACGTCCTGCGGCTGCGGGACGCCGACGACGCGGTGTCCGGCCTGCTCGACGACCCTCAGTTCGTACGGGACTTCAGGGAGTTGTACCGCTACTACCGGCAGACCCGGCTGCTGCGGCTGCGCGCCCTGGAGGGCCGGCTGCTCGCCGTCTTCCGCACCGGCCCCTCGCCCGCCGACGTCAAGGCGCTCGGCTGGCGCATCGGCACCGACGGCTCCTACGCCTACCAGGGCACCGCCCGGGACACCGCGGAGGCCGACGGCGGCGCCTACGCGGTGGCCTGGACGCCCGCGGGGCGCGAGGCCCACGTGCCGGGGCGCCGCCCGCACCTGGCCCTCGGCGGCGTCACCGTCGACCCCACCGGCGGCACCCTGACGATCACCGTCGGCGACACCGTGCACGAGGAACCGGTCGAGGACGCGCTGCAGTCCCTCGCCGACGCCGAGGTCGAACACGCCGCCGTGGAGCCGCTGCTGCTGCTCCGGGTGCGCCCCTACCGCGAGGACGCCGACCGCTACTTCGCCGTCAACACCCGTACCGAGCAGGTCGAACGGCTCGACGCGATCGGCCAGGCCTGCCTGCGCCTGCCCGACGAGCAGGGCGTCGTCTTCCCCGGCGGCTACGCCCTGGCCACCGGCGGCACCCGCACCTTCGACCTCGAAACCGCCGGTGTGCGGCTGGACTTCGAGCGCCTGGTGCGGTCCGCGAACGGCGAGGACGTGCTCTACGTCTTCCACGCCGAGGGCCGCAGGCTGCTGCTGCCGTACAACCTGATCCGCAAGGAGGTCGCCGCCCCGCTGACGGTGCAGGGCGCCGCACTCTACGACGACGGCACGCTGCTCACCCTGCGCCCGGCCGACGGCGACGAGCCCGCCCGGGTGCACACCCTCCAGCGCTGGGAGACGCCCTTCGTCTCCGACACCTGGGCCGCCGCGCAGCCCGCGGGCGAGGGGCCGCTGGCCAGGATCGGCAACGCCGACCTCGTACGGGCCGTCTCCGACGCGCTGTCGGTGGCCCGCGCCGCCCTGGAGACCGCGCCGGGCGCCGCCGTCTACGAGGCGCTCGCCGCCTCCTGCGACCGGGTGCTCGACCGGCACCACTGGCTGGCCGACGACGGCTGCTTCGGCCTCGACGCCCCGCTCGCCGCGGTCCGCGACACCGCACGGGAGGTGCTGGCCGAGTACGCCCGGGTGCGCGAGGCCACCGCCCGCGCCGCGCAGGCCGTGGACGAGGCCGCGGCCCGGGCCGCCGCCCTGGTGCGCCGGGTGCGCGGCGAGGCCGCCGCGAGCGCGGCCGAGTGGGTCACCCGGCTGACCGAACTGCGGCAGGCGCAGGGCCGGCTGGCGACCCTGCGCGAGACGCGGTACGCCGACCTCGGCCGGCTCGACTCCCTCGCGGCCTCCCTGGCGGGCGAGCTGGCCGACGCGGCCGGCAGGGCCGCCGACTGCTTCGCCGACGAGCACGCCTTCGACGGCTTCCGCGAGCGGGCGGCCGAACTCGCCGCCTCAGCGGCCTCGTTGGGCACCGCGGCCGACGGGGACGCGGTCGGGGCCGACCTGGACGAGCTGGCGGGCGGCCTCGCCACCGTCACCGAGACGGCCGCGACCCTGGAGATCACCGACGCGACCGTACGCACCCGCATCCTCGCCGCCGCCGCGGACGTCCTCGGCGCGGTCAACCAGGCGCGGGCCGTCCTCGACGCGTGCCGCCGCTCGCTGCTCGGCGCCGAGTCCGCGGCCGAGTTCGCCGCGGAGAGCGCCCTGCTGGCGCAGAGCGTCAGCGGCGCGCTGGCCGCGGCGGACACCCCGGAGGCGTGCGACCTGCAGCTGGGCCGGCTGCTGGTCCAGGTCGAGAACCTCACCACCCGCTTCGCGACCGACCCCGAGCGCCTCGCCGCGCTCGCCGGGCGGCGGGACGAGATCCAGCAGACCCTCAGCGCCCGCCGGCAGTCCCTGGCCGACGAACGCGCCCAGCGGGCTTCCCGGTTGGCCGCCTCCGCCGACCGCATCCTCGACGGCATCCGCCGCCGGGCCGCCGCGCTGTCCTCGCCCGACGACGTCAACACCTACTTCGCCGCCGACCCGATGCCGGCCGAGCACCGCAGGATCGCGGCGGAGCTGCGTGCCCTGGGCGACCCGTCCCGCGCGGCCGAACTGACCGCCGCGCTGGCGGCCGCCCGCCAGGACACCGCCCGCACCCTGCGCGACCGCGCCGACCTCTACGAGGACGACGGCGCCACCATCCGGCTCGGCCGCCACCGCTTCCCCGTCAACGCCCACCCCTTCGACCTGGCCCTCGTCCCGCACGGCGACGCCCTCGCCTTCACGATCACCGGCACGGACTACCTGGCGCCGGTGGGCGACCCGGCCTTCGCGGCCACCCGCCGCTTCTGGGACCGCCCGCTGGTCTCCGAGACCCCGGATCTGTACCGCGCGGAGTACCTGGCGGCCGGCCTCCTGCTGGACGCGCTGTCCGCACGGGGCGGAACCGCGGGTGCGGGTGCCCGGGGTCCGCGCGCGGGCGCGCCGGCGTCGGGCGGTGACGGCAGGAACGCGGCCGCGGGGGCGGCAGGTCCGCAACCCGGCGGATCGGCGTCCGGCGGGGACCTGGCTGCCGCGGGTGCGGTCGGGCCGCGCCCCGGCGGGGACGCCGTCTCCGGGTCACTCGGCGACACCGAGGCGCTCGTGCGGGGCGCGGTCGAGGCGCGGGTGGACGAGGGGTACCAGCGCGGGGTGCACGACCACGACGCCGTGCTGCTGCTCGGGGCGCTCGCCGGGATCGCGGCAGGGGCCGGGCTGCTGCGGTACCCGCCGGAAGTGCGGGCGGCCGCACAGCTGTTCTGGGTGCACGGCACCACCGCTCAGGCCCGGGCCGCCTGGACGACCCGGGCGCGCTCGCTGACCCGGGCGGCGGCCTTCGGCGCGGCCGCCACCGACGGCGCCCTGGACGCGCTCGGGGCAGAACTCGGCGGTGCCGCCGCCGGGTTCCTGCGGGGCGCGGGAATCGAGGGCGAGGTGGACGGCGCCCTGGTCGGCGAGTACCTGGTCGCGGAACTCGCCGTCGAGCAGGCCGGGTTCGTGGCCGGGGAGGCCGCCGTGGACGTCGGGCGGCGGTTCGCCGAGGCGCTCGGCGGGATCGACGCGGTGCCGTACAAGGAGGTCGTCGGCGATCTCGACGCGCTGGGCGGCGACCTGCGGGCGCGCTGGCAGCTGGCCCTCGGGTGGCTCGCGGCCTTCGCCGGGGCGCACGGCGACCACCTGGAGACGGCCGCCGCGCTGGTCTGCGGTGCGGACGCCGTGCGCTACGAGGCCGACGGCACCGCCGAGGTCACGGTGGAGGGCCTGCTCGGCTCGCACCCGCGGGTCGTGCACGGCCGGTTGACCCTGCGCCTGGACGAACTGCTGACCCGGGTACGGCGGTTCGGCGCGGACGACGTGCCCGCGTACCGCGCGTACCAGCGCCACCGCACCGCCGTCGTCGCCGCGGAACGCGACCGGCTCGGGCTCGCCGCGTACCGCCCGCGCCCGCTCACCGGCTTCGTCCGCAACCGGCTGCTCGACGAGGTCTACCTGCCGCTGGTCGGCGACAGCCTCGCCAAGCAGTTCGGCACCGCGGGCGGCCTGCTGATGCTGCTGTCGCCGCCCGGATACGGCAAGTCGACGCTGGTCGAGTACGTCGCCGCCCGCCTCGGCCTGGCCCTGGTCACCGTCTCGGGTCCTGCGCTGGGCACCGGCACGACCTCGCTGGACCCGGACCGCGCGCCCGACGCCACCGCCCGGCGCGAGGTCGAGAAGCTGAACTTCGCGCTCGCGCTCGGCTCCAACGTCCTGCTCCACCTGGACGACATCCAGCACACCTCGCCGGAACTGCTGCAGAAGTTCATCCCGCTGTGCGACGCCCAGCGCCGCATCGAGGGCGCGGGCGGTACGCACGAGCTGCGCGGCAAGCGCTTCGCCGTCTGCATGTCGGGCAACCCCTACACAGAGTCCGGCCGGCTCTTCCGGGTCCCCGACATGCTCGCCAACCGCGCCGACGTCTGGAACCTCGGCGACGTCCTGACCGGCCGGGAGGAGGTCTTCGCGCTCAGCTACGTCGAGAACGCGCTCACCGCCAACCCGGTGCTCGCCCCGCTCGCCGGCCGCGAACGCACCGACCTCGAACTGCTGCTGCGGCTCGCCGCCGACGACCCGACGGCCCGCGCGGACGCGCTCACGTACCCCTACGAGGCCGACGAGCTGGCGTCGATCCTCGCCGTACTGCGGCAGGCGCTGCACGTGCGGCGGGTGCTGCTCGCGGTCAACGCGGCGTACATCGCTGCCGCTGTGGAAGGCGGGGAGCCCTTCCAGCTCCAGGGCTCCTACCGGGACATGGCCCGGCTCGCCGGGCGCCTCCACCCGACCCTGACGCCCGCGGACGTCGACGCGCTCATCACCGACCACTACCGGGCCGAGGCCCACACCCTCGCCTCCGGCGCGGGCGCCGCCCTCCGACGGCTCGCGTCTCTGCGCGGCAAGCTCGCCTGACGGGCCGCCCCTTGCCGTGTGCGGTGCGTCTTCCCCCGGTGGGGGCTGGTCGCGCAGTTCCGCCCCCGGAGCTTGCCCCGGGGGCACCGGCGTCTCCTGGAAAACGGTCACCCTCATACGCAGAGGGCAAGCCGTCAGGGGCGCGGGGAACTGCGCGCTCCTACGCTGTCGCGCCGCTGCTGACCAGCGCCCGCAGCTTCGTCTCGCGCAGCCGCACCACCACCGGTGCGGCCCGCCGCGAGGCGAGGGCCAGCGGCCAGGCCACCAGGGAGCCCAGGACGAGTGCTGCCAGCACGTCGTGCGGGTAGTGCACCCCGATCCACACCCGCGAGGCGCCCATGAGCAGCGCGACCGGCAGCGCGTAGAGGCCGATCCGCCGGGAGGCCAGCAGCAGGGCGACGGCCGCCGCCGCGGCGATGGCGGAGTGGTTGCTCGGGAAGGCGTAGTCGCCCAGCGCGGGGCACGTCTCCACGGTCACCGTGTGGAGCGTCTGGCAGGGCCGCTGCTCGGCGAAGGCCGACTTCACCAGGTCGTTGACGAGGAAGACGGCGACGACGACGAGCGGCACGCACAGCGCCGCCGCCATCCGTGCGGCGTCCCCCGACCTGGCCCGCCACCACACGACGAGCATCATGACGGCGAAGACGCCGAGCCCGTAGTCGCTGAAGAAGCGGACGACGTCGTCGACGGGCTGCGGGGTGCGGTGGGCGACGTCGGTGACCCAGCGGTAGAGGCCCGCGTCGAACTGCGAGGTCACAGTCCCTCCACGGACGAGTCGGCGGTGTCGGCGGGGGCGCGGCGGCTGCGGACGACCTCCACGGCCAGCGGCGCCAGGGACACGACGACGATGAGCGCCACGATCGGCAGCAGGTAGGTGTCGACGTGCGGGATCGACGAGCCGAGCCCGTAACCGCCCAGGACGAGGCCGACGCTCCAGAGGGTGCCGCCGGCGACCTGCCAGAGCGTGAAGGTCCTGGCGGACACGCCGAGCGCGCCGGCCAGCGGGTTCAGCACGGTGCGCACCACCGGGACGAAGCGGGCCAGGACGACGGCCTTGGCGTGGCCGTACCGCTCCAGCAGCTCGCCGGCCCGCTGCGTGCCCTGGTGGATCTTGCGGTTCCGCGTTCTGGCCAGCAGGGCGGGGCCGCCGCGCCTCCCGATGGCGTAACCGGTCTGCGCGCCGAGCAGCGCCCCCGCCAGCGCGGCGACGAGCACCTGCCACAGCGAGAGATGCACCACATCGGACGCACCGGACACGCTCAGCAGTCCTGCGGTGAAGAGCAGCGAGTCACCGGGCAGGAAAAAGCCGATGAGCAGACCGGTTTCGGCGAACATGACGACGGCGATGCCGACGGCTCCGAAGGACGACAGCAGGGAGGTCGCGTCGAGTACGTTCACGGCCTGGTTCAGCACGGGCAGGGGCATGGCGGTGGAGCCCTCCCATAATGGGTCCGGGGGGCGCGGTGCGGCACCCCTTCCGACTACAGTCGAGTAGTCGGTCTACAGAACTGTAGACGAACGAGCGGGAAGGAGCGATTCCATGCCGGACGCCAGTGCGTCAGCCCGCCGCCCTTCGGGCGAGCTGGAAGCAAGCGTGCTCGCTGCGCTCTGGGCGGCGAACGGCCGGGCGCTCAGCCCCGCCGACGTCCAGCGGGAACTGGTCGCCGCGCTCGGCGCCGACCTCGCACGCACCACCGTCACCACGATCCTCGCCCGCCTCCACGACAAGGGCTCCGTCAGCCGCACCAGGGCGGGCCGCGGCTACGCCTACCTCCCGGCCCAGGACCCCCCGGGCCTCGCCGCCCGCCGCATGCGCACCGAGCTGGACAAGTCGGCGGAGGGCCTGCGCGGCACCGTCCTGGCCCGCTTCGTCTCCGAGCTGGACCCGGACGACGAACGCCTGCTGCGCGAGCTGCTGGCCCAGGACGCAGACGGCACCGACGGCGCTGACGGCGCTGACGGCGCAGACGGCGCTGACGGCGCTGACGGCGCAGACGGCGCTGACGGCGCTGACGGCGCCGACGGCACCGACGGGCACGGAGGGGGTGCAGGGGCGTGAACTGTGCCGTGACGGCGTCCCTGCCGCTCGCCACGCGGCCGGCATGCTCCGGGCTGCGGTGGCGCGTGGACCACGCTCCGACGACGCGCCGGCCGCTCGCCGCGGACCCTGGCGCCTGCCGCGGGCTGACGGGCGGTGGTCAGGCGTGAACTATGCCGTGTGGGTGCCGTTGCTGCTGCCGCTGCTCGCCGCGCCCGCCGCCAGGCGGCTGGCCGAGGCGCTGGCGCCGCGGGCCGCGGCCTGGGCGCTCGCCGGGTCCGCCGTCGCGCTGGCCGCGTGCAGCACGGCAGCGCTGGCACTGCTGGCCGGGGCCGGCGCGCTGCGGCTGCCGCCGGTGGCCGCGCTCGGCCACCTCGTCCTGCCGGTCGTCGGCGACCAGGTCACCGTGCCGGCCGCCTGCGTCGCCGCGGTGCTGCTCGCCGCGGTCGGCGCAGCGCTCGTGCACACCTCCCGGCAGCACGTCGTCCTGGCCGCCCGCGCCCGCCGCGCCGCCGCCGCGTCGGGCACGGCAGGCGGCGACCTCACCGTCCTGGACGAGGACGGCCCCGACGCGTACGCCCTTCCCGGGCGGCCCGGGCGCATCGTCGTCACCACCGGCATGCTCAAGGCGCTCGACCCGGCGGAACGCGAGGTGCTGCTCGCCCACGAGCGCGCCCACCTCACCGGCCGCCACCACCTCTTCCTCACCGCCCTCGCCCTGGCCTGCGCCGCCCACCCGGCGCTGCGGCTGCTGCGCGGCCCGCTGTCGTACGCGCTGGAGCGCTGGGCCGACGAGTCCGCCGCCGCGGCCGTCGGCGACCGCCGCGTCGCCGCCCGCGCCATCGGCCGGGCGGCCCTGGCC